>NZ_SJOU01000001.1 GCF_012027725.1 Olsenella sp. SW781
GCTTCCCACTATCCGCCCGATTGCAGGGAGGGGGCGGATTTCTTCGCACTATCCGCCTGATTGCAGGACCTGTCCCTCGGCCGAGGGCGGCCACGGCACGCCCAGCTGCTATCATGTGCGCTTGGTGACCCAACGGGAGGCAATGGGGGAGCAATGGAGATTACGGGCGCGATCTTTGACTGCGACGGGACGCTCGTCGACTCGATGGGCATGTGGTCTCACGCGTTCGCGTGGCTCTGCGAGCGCTATGGCGTCGAGGGCGTGCCCATGGAGCGCGTGGAGTCCATCTCGCTGCGCGACGGCTGCGCCCTGCTGCACGACGAGTACGGCGCGGGGTCCTCGGTCGACGAGGTCTACGAGGACATGTGCGCCCACGTGCGCGACGCCTACGAGCACGAGGTCCCGCTCATGCCGGGCGCCCGGGAGTTCCTCGAAGAGCTCGCCGCGGCGGGGGTGCCGATGATACTCGCCTCCTCGACCCCGGTCCGGGAGCTGCGCTGCGCGCTCGCGGCCAACGACCTCGCCGGCTACTTCGTCGACGTGGTGAGCACGGAGGACGTGGGCGGGCGCGACAAGGAGTTCCCCGACGTCTACCTCGAGGCGGCGCGGCGCCTGGGCACGCCGCGCTCGTCCACCTGGGTCTTCGAGGACGCCCCCTTCGGGGTGCGGACCGCCCGGCGCGCGGGCTTTCCCGTCGTCGGCCTCATGAACGACCACGACGGCCGGCGCGAGGAGGACGTCCGACCGTGGTGCGACGTCTTCGTCCACGGCTACGCCGAGCTCTCGCTCGCCCTCCTGCGCGACTACGAGCGGCCCGCCAGGGCCGCGGGGGAGCCGCTCCGCGCGCTCGTGGTCGCAGGCTCCCCGGAGCCGAGCGCGCCCGGCCTCGTCTCCCTGCTCGCCGAGGGCGCCGACTACGTCGTCTGCGCGGACGGCGGCGCGGACGTCTGCCGCGCGGCGGGCGTCGTGCCCGACGTCCTCTGCGGGGACGGAGACTCCGCGAGCGCCGCCGCGGCGGCCTGGGCCGCCTCCGCAGCCCGCACGCGCGTGACGTTTCCCTCAGAGAAGTACGCGACCGACCTCGCCCTCGCGATCGACTGCGCGCGGCACGAGGCGTCCCGTCGCGAGGCACCGCTCGCCCTCACCGTCACCTGCGCGTCGGGCGGCCGCCCGGACCATGCGCTCGCGGTGGTGGGCCAGCTCGCCGGCTCCGGCGCGGCGTCCGCGCGCATCGTCGAGGACGGATACGAGATGCGCATCGTCTCCGAGAAGGGCGAGCGCGCGTGGCGGCTCGGCCCGGACGCCGTGGGGCGCACCTTCTCCGCCGTCGCCGTGGCGCCGGGGACGCGCATCGACGAGCGCGGCATGCGCTGGGAGCTCGAGGACAGGCCGATGGGCCTCCTCGACGACCTCGGGATCTCCAACGTGGTCTCTAGCCCGGAGGCCGAGGTCGTCTGTCGCGCGGGCGCCGTGGCGGCGTTCCTGCTGGGCGCAACAAAAAAGCCACAATAAGTTGGGGTTTCTTGTTGCAGCCGCCACCGCATGTGCTATATTCGTACGGCTATGAAAGATGCGGGCGCGAGAGAGCGCCGCGCCCCCGAGGAGGTACGAGCATGTCCAAGGTCTGTGAGTTCTGCGGCAAGCACGCCGTTGCCGGTCATTCCATCAGCCACTCCCACCGTGTGGTGAACCGCACGTTCAAGCCGAACATCCAGCGCGTCACCGTCGTCGTGGACGGCCACCGTCGCAAGGCCAACGTCTGCTCTCGTTGCCTCAAGTCCGGCAAGATCGCCCGCAGCTAGTTCGCTGCCACATCGAGCATCGCAAGGGGAGGTCGCCTCGGCGGCCTCCCTTTTCGCGTCCGCGGGAGGGGGCTCGCGGCGGCCGCGGCCCCGTTGCGGGATCCGGGCTCGTGGCAGTCCCGGGCGAGCGGGCGTTGCGCGGGTGGGGGTCGTGGCAGCCCGCACTTCTCGCCATCTGCGGCTCTTCTCGACGCCGTTGCGAAAAGGGGGCCTGTGGCAGCGCCGTTTCTGCCACAGGCCCCATCCGCGCAACGCGCCCGTCCGCGCCGCTGCCGTAACCCCGCTTTCCGCAGCGGGCCCGCCGACGCCGGCGTCCGCCGCCGCCCGCGCTACGCCATCCGCAGCAGCCTCCGGTACGTCTCCACCCCCGCGAGCAGCACCCGCTCGTCGAAGTCGAACCGGTCGGCGTGGAGCGCGATCCCCGTCCCCGTGCCCAGCAGAAGGAATGCGCCGGGCAGGCACCGCTGGTAGAACGCGAAGTCCTCGGCTATGAGCAGCGGCTCCTCGACGCGCCCCATCTCCGGCAGCGCGCGCTCAACCAGCGAGAAGAGCTCGGCGTCGTTGTCCACGGGCGGGTAGCCCTCGGAGAACGTCACGTCGACCGTGCAGCCCTCGGTCCTGGCCGCCCCCTCGGCGAGCGTGCGCAGCGCCCCCCGCGCCCGGTCGAACATCTCGTCCGAGAACACGCGCAGGCTCCCCTCGGCCCGCGCCTCGCCGGCGATCGCGTTTCTCACCGTCCCGGCCTCGAGCCGGCCGAAGCGCAGCAGGCACGGCTCGCCCTTCTCGCGCGAGAGCCGCCCGCACATGGCCTCGGCCGACGGCACGAAGCGCGCCGCCGCTGCCAGCGCGTCCGCGCCCTCCTGCCAGCGGGCGATGTGGCTCGAGCGCCCGTGGAAGCTCACCGTGGTCTCGCTCGAGCGCGCGAGGAGCGGCCCCGGCCGGGAGGCGAGCGCCCCCGCGGGCAGGTCGGGCCAGAGGTGGAAGCCGAAGATCCGCGTGGCGCCCACGCGCCCGAAGACGCCGCTCTCGCAGACGACCCGCGCGCCGCCCGTGGTCTCCTCGGCGGGCTGGAACACGAGGAGCACGTTCCTCGGCAGGTCCTCGGCGCGCGTCCCCGACTCGCGGCCGGCCATCACGCGGTCGACCCACGTCGCGGCGCCGAGCGCCATCGCCATGTGGCCGTCGTGCCCGCAGGCGTGCATGCGCCCGGGACGCTCGCTCGCGTACGGGGCGCCCGTCGCCTCCGCCACGGGCAGGGCGTCCATGTCCGCGCGCAGGGCCACCGTCTCGGGCCGGCCGAGGTCGAAGTACGCGCAGAGCGCGCCCGCGCACGGCTCCCACACCTCGCAGGAGAGACCGTCGAGCACGCCGCGCACGTAGGCCGTGGTCTCGGGCAGCTCGAAGTCGAGCTCGGGAATGCGGTGCAGGTCGCGCCGCCAGCGCGTGAGGGCGGCGAGCTCCGGGTTCTTCTCGTCAGGCATGGGTCCTCCAATCGTTACGAGAGTATATCAGCCGCACATTTCCGGGCGCGCCCGGGCGGGCTCGTGCTAGAGTGACCTCACTCGATAGAGGCGCGGGCGAGAAGATCCGCGGGGCAGCCGGCAGGCGTCACGACCCCGCGGGGAGGCGAGCCCGCCGAACTCGGCGCCCGGGCGCGGGCGCGGGGTGGGCCTGCGGGAAAGACCCGCAGGACTGTCTGCATGAAACCTGCAGGAGCGCTATCAAGGGAGCTTGCATGACGTGCGTGAAGCAGCCTTTTGTGACCACCGACCAGCTCGTCGACATCGCCGAGCGGTACCCCACCCCCTTCCACCTGTACGACGAGGCCGGCATCCGCCGCAACGCGGAGGCGGTGCTCGACGCCTTCTCGTGGAACCCGGGCTTCAGGGAGTACTTCGCCGTCAAGGCCAACCCCAACCCCGCGCTCATCAAGATCTTGCTGGAGTACGGCTGCGGCTGCGACTGCTCCAGCTACACGGAGCTCCTCATCGCGCGGGCGCTCGGCGTGCCGGGCGAGAAGATTATGTTCTCGTCCAACGACACGCCGGCCGAGGACTTCCGCCTCGCGCGCGAGCTCGGCGCCATCGTGAACTTCGACGACATCTCGCACATCCCGTTCTTCGAGGAGGAGGCGGGGCCCGTTGGCCCGGTCGCGAGCTGCCGCTTCAACCCCGGCGGACTCTTCCGCCTGGCCAACGGCATCATGGACAACCCGGGCGACTCCAAGTACGGCATGACCGAGGAGCAGCTCTTCGAGGCGTACCGCATGCTCGTCGAGCGCGGCTGCACCACGCTGGGGCTGCACGCGTTTCTCGCCAGCAACACGCACGGCAACGACTACTATCCCGCGCTCGCGCGCATCCTCTTTGGGCTGGCGGTCCGCCTGCGCGATGAGACCGGCGCGCACGTCGGGTTTGTCAACCTCTCCGGCGGCGTGGGGATCCCGTACCGGCCTGAGGAGGAGCCCTGCGACATCCGCGCCATCGGCGAGGGCGTGCGGCGCGCCTTCGAGGAGGTCCTCGTGCCCGCCGGCATGGGCGACGTGGCCATCTTCGCCGAGATGGGCCGCTTCATGATGGGGCCGTACGGCTGCCTGGTCACGCGCGCCATCCACGAGAAGAACATCTACAAGGACTACCTCGGCGTGGACGCGAGCGCCGTGGACCTCATCCGTCCCGCCATGTACGGCGCCTACCACCACATCACCGTGATGGGGCAGGCGGGCGGCCCGGACAAGTGCGCGTGGCCGGCCACGCGCACCTACGACGTCACGGGCAGCCTCTGCGAGAACAACGACAAGTTCGCCGTGGACCGGGAGCTCCCCGAGGTCGAGCGCGGCGACCTGCTCGTCATTCACGACACCGGGGCCCATGGCTACTCGATGGGCTACAACTACAACGGCCGGCTTCGGTCCGCGGAGGTTCTGCTGCGCGAGGATGGCTCCACCGAGCTCATCCGCCGCGCCGAGAAGCCCTCCGACTACTTCGCCACGCTGGCGTGCAACGGGGCCGTGCAAAGGGGACAGTCACTTTTGCACGCGAACACCGTGCAAAAGTGACTGTCCCCTTTGCACGATCGCACGCCCTCCGCACACGACACGAGAGAGAGGTACCACCATGGACATGACCAACCTGACTGGATCGATCGTCGCGCTGGTGACGCCGTTCGCCGAGGACGGCTCCGTCGACTACCCCGCGCTCGAGCGCCTCGTGGACTTCCACCTGGCAAACGGCACGGACGGCATTCTCGTGCTCGGCACCACCGGCGAGTCCTCCACGATGACCGACGAGGAGGACCTCGAGGTCGCGCGCTGCGTGGTGGAGCGCGTTGGCGGTCGCATCCCCGTGATCGGCGGCGCGGGCTCCAACGCGACCTTCGAGTCCGAGCGCAAGGCCGCCGGCCTCGTCAGGATCGGCGTGGACGGGCTGCTCCTCATCACGCCGTACTACAACAAGTCCAACGAGGAGGGCATCTACCGCCACTTCACCGCCGTCCTCGACAAGGTGGACGTGCCGTGCATCCTCTACAACATCCCCGGCCGCACCGGCTGCTCCATCAGCGAGAAGAACCTCGCCCGCCTGGCGCAGCACCCCAACGCGTGGGGCATCAAGGAGGCCTCGGGCTCCATCGGCTACGCGACCATGGCCGCCCAGTACCTCTCCGACGACTTCCGCATGTTCTCCGGCAACGACGACATCGTGGTGCCGCTCATGAGCCTCGGCGCAAAGGGCGTCATCTCCGTGTGGGCCGACGTCGCGCCCGCCACGGTGCACCAGATGTGCGCGGACTTCCTCGCCGGCGACGTCGAGTCCGCGCGTCGCACGCAGCTCGAGAACCTCGAGCTCATCCACGCCCTCTTCTGCGAGGTCAACCCAATCCCGGTCAAGTGCGCCCTGGCCGAGATGGGCATGATCGGCGAGCACTACCGCCAGCCGCTCTGGACGATTTCCGACGCCGGCCGCGAGCGCCTCGTCGCCGCGATGAGGGGGGTCGGTCTCCTTGGCTAGCGCGATCGTCATCGGCGGAAACGGCCGCATGGGCCGCCTCGTGTGCGAGGAGCTTCTCGCCCGCGGCTTCGAGCTTCTCGGCTCCTACGACGTGGACAACATCGACGAGCTTGACGGGGCCGCGCCGGCGGCGGACGTTGCCGTGGACTTCTCCGCGCCCGCATCGCTGCCGCACGCGCTGGCGTACGCGCGCCGCACGGGCGCGGCGGTGGTCTCCGGCACCACGGGCCTCTCGGAGGAGCAGCTCGGCGAGCTCCGCGCGCTCGGCGAGACGAACCGCGTGATCTGGGCGTCCAACTACTCCCTCGGCGTCGCGGCCCTGCGCCGTGCCACGGCGATGGTGGCCCGCACGCTCGCGGGCTGGGACGTGGAGATCGTGGAGACGCACCACAACCAGAAGGTGGACGCGCCCTCCGGCACCGCAAAGGCGCTGCTCGCGGCCATCGACCCAGAGGGGGAGCGCCGCGTGGTGAACGGGCGAACCGGCCAGGTGGGCGCGCGCGTCCCCGGCGAGATCGGCATGCACGCCATCCGCGGCGGCACCGTCGCCGGCACGCACGAGGTGCACTTCTTCGGCACCGACGAGGAGGTCTGCCTCACGCACCGCGCCACGAGCCGGCAGATCTTCGTCACCGGCGCCGTCGCCGCCGCGGCGCGCCTGCTCGAGCGGCCCGCGGGGTTCTACGACTTCGACGAGCTGATGTTTGGCTGACGCACGTCCTTCTCGCCCCATGGCGAGAAGGACGGCGCGGCCGTCGGGGCGTCGCCGCCGATCCTGCGGCGGCGGCACTCAGTTCCGCATCTGCGTACGGGGCCGTGCGCAGTTCCGGAACTGAGTGACGGGCCTCGACTCAAATCCGGATTTGAGTCGTCTTCTGGCTCGGAACGGACGCGCAATACGCGATGTGACGTGGCCGGGGAGCCCAGGCCGGCGCTCAGTTCCGGATTTGAGCGACGGCCCGCACTCAGTTCCTGATCTGAGCAACGGCCCGCACTCAGTTCTGGATTTGAGCGCCGGGCCGCGGGGCATCGCGGGCGGCGCGCGACCTCGACCTGCGCGAACGTGGCCGGCCGGGGGCGGACGTCCCGGGCGCCGGCGGGCAGGGCCCGTCGCGCCGCTCAGTTCCGGATTTGCGTGCCGACCCGTGCTCAGTTCCGGAAATGAGTGCCGGCCCGCACTCAAATCCGGAAGTGAGCGCCGAGCCGGGCTGGGCTAGGCGGCGCGTCGGTCATCGACGTGCCGGCACCTGTGGGAACGTCGGAGCCGCGCGAGCCGCGGGGCAAGTGGCCGCGAGGCGCCGCTCAGTTCCGGATTTGCGTGCCGACCCGTGCTCAGTTCCGGAGCTGAGCGCCCGACCGAGGCACGCCCCGGTCAGGCGCCGGGGCGGCTACCATGGAGGAGACAGGACGAGACGCGGCGGGGGCCGCCGGGGAGGGGAACACATGGACGCTCAGGAGATCATCGACTTCATCGCGACGGCGCCTAAGAAGACGCCCGTCAAGCTGTACGTGCGCGAGAAGGGCGGGGCGCGCCTGGACTGGGGCGACGCCCACGTCTACGGCGGGCCCGAGGGCCGCGTCGTCTTCGGCGAGTGGGCCGACCTCGAGCCCGTCCTTCTCGCCAACGCGGACGCCGTCGAGTACGCGGACGTGGAGGCGGACCGGCGCAACTCCGCGGTGCCGCTCCTCGACCTCAAGGGCGTGAACGCGCGCATCGAGCCGGGCGCCATCATCCGCGACCGCGTGGAGATCGGCGACAACGCCGTCATCATGATGGGCGCCGTCATCAACATCGGCGCCGTCGTCGGCGAGGGCACCATGATCGACATGGGTGCCGTGCTCGGTGGCCGCGCCATCGTGGGCCGAAACTGCCACGTGGGCGCCGGCACCGTGCTCGCCGGAGTCGTGGAGCCCGCGAGCGCCACGCCCGTCGTCGTTGAGGACGGCGTCATGATCGGCGCCAACGCGGTGGTCCTCGAGGGCGTGCGCGTGGGCGCGGGCGCCGTCGTGGCGGCGGGCGCCGTCTGCGTGGAGGACGTCCCCGCCGGCGCCGTCGTTGCCGGCGTGCCGGCGCGCGTCATCAAGATGCGCGACGAGCGGACGGACGGCAAGACGGCCCTCGTCGAGGAGCTCCGCCGGCTGTAGCTCGGAGCTCGTTGACCGCACGGAACGATGCGTCGCCAGACCCCCGCACGGCCGCCCCGCGGGGGCGAGGCGACATTTCCGCGGAGAAAAACGTCGCCTCGGCCCCGCACGCCCGCCGCGCGGGGGTCCCGCGACACCCTCGGAGGGGAAACCGTCGCCAGACCCCCGCACGCCCGCCGCGCGGGGGCGAGGCGACGGATTCCGGTCGGCGCCCGCCGCCCCGCCGCCGCGTTCTTCTCGCCCGCGCTATAATCAGATGGATTCCGATAAGGAGCACTTCCTGCCAGCGAGAGGAGACCGCATGTCTGGTGTCGTTCCGGGAACGCTGAGGGTGTCAAACGACTGCATTGCCGACCTCGCCGGCTACGCCGCGCTCGAGTGCTACGGCGTCGTCGGCATGGCCGAGATTGACGAGCAGGCCGGCGTCGCCCGCCTGCTGCCGTCCTTCCGCCTGAGGAAGGGCATCGACGTCGCCTCCGCGGGCGGCCGCGTCGCCGTGGACCTCCACGTGATCGTGGAGCAGGGCGTCAACATGTCCTCCGTCGTGGGCAACCTCACGAGCTCGGTCAAGTTCCTGCTCAAGCAGATCGCCGAGCTCGAGAACGTTGACGTGAAGGTGCACATCGTGGGACTGCGCAACGCGCGCTAGGCGCCCCCGTCGAGAAGAACCGAGGTACCCCAAGATGATTTCGACCGTCATCCGCACCTGCTTCCCCGTCGCCGCGAAGGTCGTGGCCGACCGTGCGGAGGAGATCAACAAGCTCAACGTGTTCCCGGTCCCTGACGGCGACACCGGCACGAACATGTCCCTCACGCTCAACACCGTGGTCAAGGAGGTCGAGGCCCTCCCCGCGAGCGCCACGATCGACGACATCGCCAAGGCGATCACCCACGGCTCGCTCATGGGCGCGCGCGGCAACTCGGGCGTCATCACGAGCCAGATCCTGCGCGGCATCGCCGAGGGCCTCTGCGACGCGAAGAACCAGGACCACCCCACGCCCGGCGACATCGCGCACGCCTGGCGGCGCGGCGTGAAGGTGGCCTTCAAGGCCGTCCGCAAGCCGGTCGAGGGCACCATCCTCACGGTCCTGCGCGACGTCTCGGCCAAGGCCGACCAGCTCGAGAAGCGCCGCGACCTTACCTGCCACGAGATGCTCGACGCCCTCGTCGTCGAGGCCTACGAGTCCGTGGCCCGCACGCCCGAGCTCCTGCCCGTCCTCAAGGAGAACGGCGTCGTGGACTCGGGCGCCTTCGGCTTCGCCACGTTCCTCGAGGCCTTCGTGAACGCCGCCACCGGCAAGGCCGGCGAGCTCACCGACTTCAAGACCACCGTCGACGCCAAGGCCGACGTCTCCGCCAAGGTGCAGATCGAGCTCAACGACGACTGGGAGGGCTCGGAGTTCCGCTACTGCAACGAGTTCCTCTTCAAGGCCGAGAAGGACTTCGACGTCGACGCGTCTCTGGCCTACCTCGCCACGCTCGGCGACTGCGAGCTCATCGTGGGCGCCTACCCCGACTTCAAGGTGCACGTGCACTCCAACGAGCCCAACCGCGTGCTCGAGTACATGCTCCAGTTCGGACAGGTCTACGAGGTCTTCATTCACAACATGGACATGGAGTCCCACGACCGCACCGCCAAGATCGCCGCCGACCAGGCCGGCGAGGCCGAGAAGGACGGGCCGCGCAAGGCCCTCGGCTTCGTAGCCGTGGCCGCCGGCTCGGGCGAGGAGGAGATCCTGCGCTCCCTCGGCGTCGACGTGGTGGTCTCCGGCGGCCAGACGATGAACCCGTCGACGGCCGACATCCTCACCGCCATCGAGGAGGTCAACGCGGAGAACGTGATCGTCCTGCCGGGCAACGGCAACATCCGCATGGCCGCCGAGGCCGCGGCCTCGGCCTGCGAGGGCTCGAAGGTGGCCGTGGTCCCCACCAAGACCGTGCTCCAGGGCTTCTCCGCGATGTTCGTCGTGGACCCGGAGGGCACGCTCGAGGACAACGTCGAGGCCATGACCGAGGCCATCGCCGACGTCCGCGGCGGCGAGGTCACCACCGCCGTGCGCGACTCGCAGGCCGCCGACGGCAGCCCCATCCACGCGGGCGACGTCATGGGCATCCAGGACGACTCCATCGACGTGGTGGGCTCCTCCGTGGAGCAGGTCACGCTCGACCTCATCGCCAAGATGCAGGACGAGGAGGAGGGCGACTCGCTCACCATCCTCGCCGGCCAGGACATGGACGACGAGGCCTTCGAGGCGCTCGTCGCCGCCATCGAGGAGGCCCAGCCCGACCTCGAGGTCGACCCGCACCGCGGCGAGCAGCCCCTCTACCCGGTGATCTTCTCCATAGAGTAGGTCCCTTGGCGGCGCGACCGTCCATACCGGCAGCTGCGGAGAGGGTGCAGAGAACCTGCGCCCTCTCTGACTCTGTGTCGCGCCTGCGCTACGTCTCGGGCGCGCGCGAGGAGGCGCTGCGCCGCCTGGGGCTCGCGCGCGTGCGCGAGCTCATGCTGCACGTGCCGCACCGCTACCTCGACTTCACGCGCGTGACCAAGATCGCCCGCGCGGACGTGGGGACGGACGCCACGATCGTGGCGACGGTCGACCGCGTGGAGCTCAAGCGGCCGCGCCCCCGCATGCAGATCGTCGAGCTCTCGGTGATGGACGAGACGGGCGTGCTCGTGGCCACCTTCTTCCGCCAGCCCTGGATCGCCGAGCAGGTGCGCGTCGGCGACCGCGTGGCCCTCTCCGGCAAGGTGGAGTTCTCCTACGGCTTCAAGCGCATGAAGGCCCCGTTCCACGAGGTCCTGGGCCCCGCCGCCGGGGCGGGCGGCTACGCCCGCGTGCTGCCGGTCCACCCGGTGGGGGAGGGCGTCACCGCCTCGTGGATGCGCCGCATCGTGGCCGCGGCCCTCGCGGACGTGGGCGACGTCTGCGACTGGCTCCCGGCGGGCCTCGTCGCCCGGCGCGGGCTCATGACGCTCGCCCGCGCGCTTCGCGAGGTGCACTTCCCCACGTCGGTCGCCGCGGCGGGGCGCGCCCGGCGCCGCCTCGCCTACGACGAGCTCCTCTGCCTGCAGCTCGCGCTGCTCTGCCGCCAGAGCGTGGAGCTCGCCGGCGTGGAGCCGGTCTCGCACGTGACGTCCGGCCCGCACATGGACGCGCTTCTCGCCGCGCTGCCCTTCTCGCTCACCGACGAGCAGCGCGCCGCCGCCGACCGGGTCCTGGCCGACATGGCCGCCCCGCGCGTGATGAACCGCCTGCTCCTGGGCGACGTCGGCACCGGCAAGACCGCCGTCGCCGCCGTGGCGCTCGCCGCCGTCGCGGACACCGGGACGCAGGCGGCCGTCATGGCGCCCACCTCCGTCCTCGCCCGGCAGTACGCCGAGAAGCTCGGCCCCGTCCTCGACGAGGCGCGCGTGAGCTGGGCCCTCGTGACCGGCTCCACGCCGGCCGACGAGCGCGCCATCGCCGAGATGGCCGCGGCCCGCGGGGAGCTCACGGTGCTCTTCGGGACGACGGCGCTCCTCTCCGAGGGCGTCGAGTTCGCCGCGCTCTCGCTCGCGGTGATCGACGAGCAGCACCGCTTCGGCGTGGACCAGCGCGCGGCGCTCCGGCGCAAGGGGGCGGGCGCGGACCTGCTCGCCATGACGGCCACGCCCATCCCACGCACGCTCGCGCTCTCGTTCTACGGGGACGTGGAGCTCTCGGAGATCCGGCGCCGCCCGCGCCCCGGCGCCGGCGTCGAGACCCGGCTCGTGACGCCCGACAGCCTCGACCTCGCCTGGGGGGCCATACGCGAGGCCGCAGCGGCGGGGCACCAGGCCTACGTGATCTGCCCGCTCGTCGACGACGCGGACGACGGCGCCGAGCTCGACGACGTGCCGGAGGGCCTCACCTCGGCCGCGCCGCGCCTGCGCTCGGCCACCTCCACCCTCGCCGACCTGCGCTCGCACATCCTGCCGGAGCTCTCGTGCGACCTCCTCACGGGCCGCATGGCGGCGGGCGAGAAGGACCGCGCGATGGAGCGCTTCCGCTCCGGGGAGACGCAGGTGCTCGTCTCCACGACGGTCGTCGAGGTGGGCGTGGACGTCCCCAACGCCACCGTCATGGTGGTGCTCGACGCCGACCGCTTCGGCCTCGCGACCCTGCATCAGCTGCGCGGTCGCGTGGGCCGCGGCGACGTCGCGGGCACCGTCTTCCTCTCGAGCGCCGCGAAGCGCGGCTCCACCGCGAGGCGGCGCCTCTCCGCGCTCGAGCGGACGTCGGACGGCTTCGAGCTGGCGGAGCTCGACCTGCGCCTGCGGCACGAGGGGGAGGTGCTCGGCTATCGCCAGCACGGCGGCGTGACGCTCAGGATCTCCGACCTCGAGGCGGACCGCGACCTCGTGGAGGCCGCGCACGCCGACGCCCGGGCCATCGCGGACGACGACCCGCGCCTGCGCGCGCCCGCCCACCGGGCGATGGCGCTCGAGGTGCGCGACCGCTTCGGCGCCTACTTCGAGGAGCTTGACCGAGCATGAGGATCGTTGGGGGAAAGTGGCGCGGTCGCGCCATCGAGGCGCCCAGGGGGCGCGACGTCACGCGGCCGACGACGGACCGCACGCGCGAGCGCGTGGCGTCGATGGTCCTTTCGGCCATGGGGCTCGACCTCTCGGGCCGCTCGGTGCTCGACGCGTTCGCGGGGTCGGGCGCCATGGGGTTCGAGCTGCTCTCGCGCGGCGCCGCGCGGGCGACCTTCGTGGACCGCGACCGCAGGGCCGTGGCGCTCGTCCGCCGCACCGCGGCCTCGCTCGGGGCGCGCCCCGGCGAGTTCTTCTCGCTCGCGGGCGACGTCTGCGCGCTCGCGGGCCGGGGGCTCCCGGGGGCGCCCTTCGACGTCGTCTTCCTCGACCCGCCCTACGCCATGGGGGCCGACGCCGTGAGCGGGCTCGTCTCCGGGCTCGCCGGGACGGGGCAGCTCGCCCCGGGCGCCGTGGTGGTGTACGAGCACGCGGCGCGCACGCCCGGCCTCTCGTGCGCGGGCCTCGACCTCGTCCGCTCGAAGACGCACGGCGTCTCGACGGTGGACCTGCTGACCTATGACACCCCGGCCGAGGGCGCGCACGCCCCCGCCGCGGGACCGGAAGGGGAGTGAGCATGAGCTCTGAGACCATCACCCACGTCGTCGTCCCGGGCACCTTCGACCCGGTGACGCTCGGACACGTCGACGTCATCCGCCGCGCCCGGAGGCTCTTCCCCCGGGTGACGGTGGCCGTGGCGGCGTCCGTCAACAAGAACGGGCGGGGCACCGCCTTCACCCTCGAGGAGCGCGCCGACATGATCCGCGAGGCCATCGCGCTCGAGGGCATGCCCGCCGACATCGAGGTCATGCCCTTCACCGGGCTTCTCGTCGACTTCTGCAAGGAGCTCGGCGCGGGCGGCGTCGTGAAGGGCCTGCGCGCCATGACCGACTTCGAGTACGAGCTGCAGCAGGCGGACCTCAACTTCCACCTCTCGCCCGACATCGAGTCGGTCTTCGTCATGTCGAGCCCCGAGTACGGCTACGTCTCGTCCTCCATCGTGCGCGAGATCGCGTCGATGGGGTCGGACGTGAGCAGCCTCGTTCCCGCCAACGTGGACGCGCGCCTGCGCGCCCACTACGCCTGACGAAGCTGCCCCACATCCCTGACGTTCTCGTTGAGCAGGGCGTCTGCTGCCTTTGCCCGTCGCGAATCTGCTACCATGCTGAGAGATAGGGCTCGACCATCGGGCTTGGCGCCCGACGAATCACGCGAAAGGAACCATAGATGCAGCCAGGTGAGGAGATCGAGAGCTTGGTCGACGAGCTCGAGCAGATCGTGACCGAGGCTAAGTCCCCGATCATGGACAACGGGCAGAAGAAGATCGTCGACGCCCAGGACATCTACGAGATCCTGGACGAGATTCGCCGCGTCTTCCCGCAGGAGTTCGCCGACGCGCGCCGCATCCTCAAGGAGGAGCAGGAGACCATCGACCGCGCCCAGCAGCAGGCGAGCTCCATCATCGCCGACGCCCAGCAGCAGGCGATGATCCTCGCGGGCGACCAGGAGATCGTCCGCCTCGCCCAGCAGCAGGCCGACGGCATCCGCGACCAGGCCGCGCAGTACGAGCGCGACACCCGCTACAACGCCGAGGAGTACGCCGACACGGTGCTCGCCCACCTCGAGGAGAACCTCAAGAGCCTCACGAGCTCGGTCACGCGCGTGCGCCAGACGCTCGACGAGAACTCCGGCCCGCGCAACACCACCAACAACGTCCCCTGGTAGCCATGGACCCCATCATCCTGCCCATCGACGAGCGCCTCGCGGCCGCGGGCGACACCTGGTCGCTCGCGGGGCACCTCGACGAGCCCGGCTACGTCGTCGGCGACCACGAGTTCTCGCTTCCCTCCGGCATCGACTACGACGTCGTGCTCACCAACTCCGGCGAGGGCATCCTCGCCACGGGCATCCTGCGCGCCCACGTTGTGGGCACCTGCGACCGCTGCCTCGAGGACGCCGAGTTCGACGTCGACGCCGAGGTGGACGGCTACTACCTCTTCGAGGAGCCCGAGCAGCTCTCCGATGACGAGGACGAGGCCGACTTCGAGCTCGTCTCGGCCGACCGCACGATCGACCTCTCGGGCGCGCTCGTCTCCGCGCTCGTGATGGAGACGCCCTTCGTGGTGCTCTGCCGCGAGGACTGCGCCGGGCTCTGCCCCGTGTGCGGCGCCAACCTCAACGAGGAGGACTGCGGCCACGCCGCGCAGCTCGAGGCCCGGCGCGAGGCGGACCGGATCGCGTCGTCGCCCTTCGCGGCGCTCGCCGGCCTCGACCTCGGCGGGGAGGGCCCCTCGGACGCGGCCGCGCCCGACGCGGAGTGAAGAATTGCTGATGAGGTGTTCTTTGTCTCGCCCAGTCGTGCTATAGTGTCTCTTCGCATGACTGGCGACACGCCATCTCCGTGCGTGCGGAGGGGCAGAGGTTTGTGAACAGGAGAGTCTGACATGGCAGTACCCAAGCAAAAGAAGGGCCGCGGCGCCACCCACACCCGTCGTTCGGCCAACAGCAAGCTCGAGGCCTCGGCCCGTTCCGTGTGCCCCCAGTGCGGCGCCCCCAAGCTCCCGCACCACGTGTGCCCCAACTGCGGTCACTACAAGGACCGCGAGGTCATCGTCACCGAGTAGGCACGCCAGGCCGACTCATCGGAGCCTTCGGGGCCGTCCCGCTCGGGGACGGCCCCTTTTCGTTGCCTAAATGGGGACAGGCCCCTTTTAGGCAAGTTTCGCCGTGCGCCCCGCCCTTCGCCGAGCATGCCCCGGAGCACGGAAACGACCGGTTCGGGGCCAGGTCCGTGCACCAGGGCATGCTCGGCGGGTCCCGGGGCCTCACGGGGGACGGGCCGTTGCTGCCCTGAGCATGCCTCGGCGCACGCTTCCGGCGAGCATGCCCCCGTGCACGGTTTGTGTCCCCGAATCGGCTCATTCCGTGCGCCGGGGCATGCTCGGCGATTCCGTGCGAGGGGGCATGCTCGGCGAAGGGCGAGAAGGACGTGCCGCCCGCGTGGCGAGAAGAACGCGCGCCTGCTACTTGCGGCATAATGAAGGGGTATGTGACGGGGCGCGACCGCCCCACTAAGGAGGAAGCATGACCACCATCTGCGTCGACGTCATGGGGGCGGACAAGGAGCCGCCCGTCCTTCTCGAGGGCGTCGAGGCCGCGCTCGCCGCGGACCCCGAGCTCGAGGTGCTCGTCGCCGGGGCGGCCGACGTCGTGGAGCCCTTCGCGGCCTCGCACAGCCGCGCCCGCGCGCTCGTCACCACCGAGGTCATCGCCATGTCCGAGCATCCCGCCAACGCCGTGCGCGTGAAGAAGGACGCGAGCATCGTGCGCGCCGCCGCCGCGGTGCGCGCGGGCGAGGCCGACGGCCTCTTCTCGGCCGGCTCCACCGGCGCCGTGCTCACGGCCGCGACCTTCGGCGTGGGCCGCATCAAGGGCATCAAGCGCCCCGCGCTCTCGCTGCCGTTCCCGGGCGTCTCGGGCAAGGCGACCGTGTTTCTCGACATGGGCGCCAACGCGGACGTGAAGCCCGACGTGCTCGTGCAGTTCGCCCACATGGGGCGCGCCTACAGCCGCGCGATCATCGGGGTCGACGAGCCGCGCGTGGGCCTGCTCTGCAACGGCTCCGAGGACACCAAGGGCTCCGAGATGGCGCTCGCGTACCACGCCGCGCTCGAGGCCGGAGACTGCGGCTTCGCGGGCAACGCCGAGGGCACCGACCTGCTCGCCGGGACCTTCGACGTCATCGTGGCGGACGGCTTCACCGGCAACGTGGCCCTCAAGTCCATCGAGGGCACGGGCAAGTTCGTCATCAAGCGCCTGAAGGCGGCGATGGGCGAGTCGCTCGGCAACAAGATCGGAATGGCGCTTCTCGCCAAGTCGCTCAAGTCGCTCGCCGCCGAGATGTCCGGCGACGAGTACGGCGGCGCCATCCTGCTGGGGCTGCGCGCCCCGGTGGTGAAGGGCCACGGCGCCACGAGCGCCCGCGCCGTCTGCCAGGGCACGCTCGCCGCGGCCGCGGCCGTGCGCGCCGGGCTCACCGACAAGATCGCCGCCGCCTGCGAGATCGCGGGCTAGGGCCGGGGCGCGCCGACGCGCCCGGGACGGGTAGAATCACGGGGGATACCCCTTCGGAAGGAGACACCATGGATCATGAGGCCACGCTCGCAAAGGTCATCGAGGTCGTCGACGACACGCTGCAGCTCGGCGAGGGCGTGCAGCTCACCGAGGACACCAACCTCAAGGAGCTCGGCGCCGACTCGTTCGACCTGCTCGAGCTCGTGACCGCGCTCGAGGACGAGTTCGGCATGACGTTCCAGGACGACGCCGTCGGCAGCATCGTGACGGTCGGCCAGGTCGTCGCCGCCATCGAGGCCGCCAAGTAGGGGGCCCGTTCATTGAAGATGCACCAGCGGGTGGTCGCGGCCGAGGAGGTCTGCGGCCACCACTTCGAGAACCAGGACCTCATCGTGGCCGCGCTCACGCACCCGTCGGCCGCCGAGGGCAAGTCGCACGCGGCGTCCTACGAGCGCCTCGAGTTCCTCGGGGACTCCGTCCTGGGGGCCATCGTCGCCACGGACCTCTACGGCCGCTTCCCGGACATGGACGAGGGCGAGCTCACGCAGGCCAAGATCAGCCTCGTCTCGGGCAGGATGCTCTCGAGCGTAGCCGAGAAGATCGGCGTGGCCCCGCTCATCCTCATGGGGGAGTCCGAGAGGGGCACCGGCGCCCGCGGCATGCACTCCGCCCTCGAGAACGTCTACGAGGCCATCGTCGGCGCGCTCTACCTGGACGCCGGCTACGGGACCACGCACGAGTTCGTCATGCGGACGCTCGGGCCCGAGGTGTCCCCCGCGCTCGCCAAAAAGCCCATCAGCCCCAAGTCGCGCCTGCAGGAGGTCGCGCAGCGCGACATGCACTGCGGGCCCGAGTACAAGCTCGTCTCCGAGGACGGCCCCGCGCACGACCCCACGTTCACCTCCGTGGCCATGGTGGGGGGCAGGAGGATCGGGCGCGGGTCCGGGCCCTCCAAGAAGTCCTCGGAGAGCGCCGCCGCGATCGACGCCCTCGTCCGGCTCGGCTATGCCGAGCAGGACGACTTCGAGGGCGCCGGCATCACCAACTAGCACGAAGGCAGGCCCCGTGTACCTCAAGTCGCTCACGCTCAAGGGTTTCAAGTCCTTCGCGGACAAGACGCAGATGGTCTTCGACCCCGGCCTCACCGTGGTCGTGGGCCCCAACGGCTCGGGCAAGTCCAACGTCTCCGACTCGATCCTCTGGGTCCTCGGCGAGCAGAGCGCCAAGCAGCTGCGCGGCCAGGCCATGGAGGACGTCATCTTCTCCGGCTCCTCGGCGCGCGGCGCCGTGGGCGTGGCCGAGGTGACGCTCGTGCTGGACAACTCCGACCACACGCTGCCGATCGACTTCTCCGAGGTGGGCATCACGCGACGGATGTACCGCTCCGGCGAGTCCGAGTACCTCATCAACGGCGCCCCCTCGCGCCTCATGGACGTCCAGGACATCCTGCACGACTCGGGCCTCGGCAAGGACACCCACTCGATCATCTCCCAGGGCAAGCTCGACTCCATCCTCTCGAGCCGCCCCGAGGAGCGCCGCGCCCTCATCGAGGAGGCGGCCGACATCTCCAAGCACCGCCGCCGCAAGGAGCGGAGCCTCCGCAAGCTCGCCTCGATGGACGAGAACCTCTCGCGCGCCAAGCTCCTCTCGCGCGAGATATCCCGCCAGCTCAAGCCCCTCGAGCGCCAGGTCGACAAGGCGAAGCGGGCGCACGACCTCGAGGACGAGCTCAAGGGGCTCAGGGTGCAGCTGGCGGTCGACGACCTGCGCACGCTCCAGGAGGGCTACAACCGGCTCTCCGCTCGCGGGCGCGAGGCCGACGCGGCCATCGAGCTCGCCCAGTACCGCTTCGACGAGAAGAGCGCGGAGCTCGAGAAGCTCCAGTCGCTGCTCGAGCAGAAGGGCCTCTTCGTGGGGGACCTCGGCGAGCAGCGCCGGCGCATGCAGGACCTCCTCGGCCGCATGGACTCCGACATGCGGCTGCTCGAGGAGAAGGGCAAGAACATGGTCTCGCGCCTCTCCGACATGCGGATGCAGCTCTCCGCGATGGAGAAGCAGCGCGCCGACGCCGCCTCCGAGCACGAGCGCCTCGCGGCGGAGCTGTCCGACACCGCGGTTCGCGAGGAGGACCTCAAGCGGCGCGCCGCCGAGCTCGCCTCGGCCTCGCACGGGGCCGTGGAGCGCCGTCGCGCGCTCGACGCGGAGATCGGCCGCATCACCGCCGCCGAGCGCGCGGCCCGCTCCGAGGCCGACCGCGAGACGCTCGCCTATGCGAAGCTCGAGGAGCAGATCTCGAGCGCCGAGGTCGAGGATCAGATGTTCGTCTCGCGCATCGACCAGCTCGACGAGACCGCCCGGACCGCCGAGGAGGCGCTCGAGGAGCGCGTTTCGGCGGCGGAGCGCCTCGAGGGGGAGCTCACTGCCGCCCGCGACCGGGCCGACGCGCTCGCGCGCGAGATCGCGGCGCACGACGCCGCGCTTTCCTCCGCGCGCCGCGAGGAGTCGGCCGCCCGCGCCGAGCTCTCCTCGGCCGAGGCCACGCTCGACGCGCTGCGTGCCGTCGACGCGGACGTGGAGTCCGCGAGCCCGCTCGTGGCCGCCCTCGCCGAACGCGCCGGGGAGCGCGTGGAGTGCCGCCTCGCCGACCTCATCGACGCCGAGCCGTCCGTGGAGGAGCTCGTCGAGCGGCTGCTCGGCGACGACCTCGCGGCCCTCGTGGTCCCCGAGGGGGCGGACGCCGCGGCCCTCGCCGAGTCCGCCCTCGGCCTCGCGGACGCCGGCGGCCGCGCGACCATCCTCGCCCGCGCCGCCGCCCGCCCGCCGCAGGGCGACGCCGGGGCGGCGGGGGAGTCCCTCATCGCGCGCCTGCGCGTGCCCGACGGCGCGCGCCAGCTGCTCGAGGCCCTTCTCGGCGACGTCCGCATCGTCAGCGACGCGGCCGAGGCGGTATCCGCCCACGCGAAGGACCCCTCCCGCACCTACGTCACCGCCGACGGCGTGACCGTCCTGCCCGACGGGCGCGTCCACGTGGGCGACGCCCCCTCGAGCGAGGCGGGCGCGCTCGAGCGCAAGCGGCGCATCCGCGAGCTCGACGAGGGCATGGCCGCGCTGCGCGAGGCGCTCGACGCCGCCGGCGGCGCGGTCGAGCGCGCCGAGCGCGAGCTCGCCGCGGCGCGCGAGGCGTCCGCGTCCGCGAAGGGCGAGGTCGCCCGGCTCTCCGCCGAGCTCTCCTCGGCCACCTCCGAGCGCGGCCGCCTGGAGGCCCAGCTCGCGAGCGCCCGCTCCGAGCTCGCCCAGGTGGAGAAGCGCCGCGCGGCGTCGCGCGAGCGCGCCCGCGAGGCGCGCGGGAAGATCGACGGGCATCGTGCCGCGGCGCGCGAGGCCCGCGAGCGCGCGGACGAGCTGGCCGCCGAGCTCTCGGAGCGCTCCGACGCGCACGAGGAGGCCATCCGCGAGCAGGGCAGGGCGAGCCGCGAGCTCTCCGACGCGCGCCTGGAGCTCGCCATGGCGTCCGAGCGCCGGGGCAACCTCGCCACGCGCGAGCGCGAGCTCTCGAAGCGCGTCGCGGAGCTCGACGAGCGGATCGAGGCGACCGAGCGCGGGTCGCGCTCGCTCGAGGTGGTCCGCCTGCGCGTGGACCCGCTCCACGACCGCTACGACGCCATCCGCTCGCGGGCCCTCGAGTGGGCCGCGCGGCTCAGGGACCGCGCGTCGCTCGCCGAGGCCGACTCCGACTCCCTCAAGCGCACGATCGGCGACGCCAAGGCCGCCGTGAGCGCCGCCTCGGAGGAGCTCGAGCGCGCCCGCTCGGCGGCGAACGAGGTCAAGGTCGACCTCGGCAGGCTCGAGGTCCAGGTGGAGACCGCCATCAACGCCATCACGGCGACGGGCGCCGTCCTCGACGACGCGCTCGCCATCCCCGCGCCGGAGGACCGCGACGCCGCGGAGCGCCGCGTCGCCGAGATCGGCCGCCAGCTCGAGTCCATCGGTCCCGTGAACGAGGTCGCCATGGACGAGTACCTGCGGCTCAAGCAGCGCCATGACTACATCTCCGAACAGGTGGAGGACCTCGAGAGCGCCCGCGCGTCGCTCAAGAAGATCACGGCCGCGATCGAGCGCAAGATGCGCAACCGCTTCCTCGTGGTCTTCGACAAGGTCAACGAGAACTTCTCCGAGATCTTCTCGCTGCTCTTTCCGGGCGGGCAGGCGCACATCGAGATGACCGACCCCGAGAACCCCTCCGAGACGGGCATCGAGATCGTGGCGCAGCCCCGCGGCAAGCGCCTCTCCAAGATGATGCTCATGAGCGGCGGCGAGAAGTCGCTCACGGCGCTCGCGCTGCTCTTCGCGGTCTACAAGGTCCGCACGGTCCCGTTCTACGTCTTCGACGAGGTCGAGGCGGCGCTCGACGACTCCAACCTCTCCAAGCTGCTCGGCGCCATCGAGCGGCTCAAGGAGAGCACGCAGCTCATCGTGATCTCCCACCAGCGGCGCACGATGGAGCAGGCGGACGTCCTCTACGGCGTGTCGATGCAGGCCGACGGCGTGAGCCGCGTGGTCTCGCAGCGGCTCGACCGCGCGACAGGAAAGGTGGTAGATGCATAGATGGGCTTTCTCGACAGCCTGAAGAAGGGCCTCCAGCGCTCGCGCGAGGCCATCAACGAGATCTTCTACATGGGCGGCGAGGTCGACGAGGACTTCTGGGAGGAGCTCGAGGACACGCTCGTCATGGGCGACATGGGCGCCGAGGTGGCCATGCGCGTGACCGACGACCTGCGCGAGCAGGCGGCCCGCGAGAACCTCTCCCGCGCCGAGCAGCTGCGCGACGCCCTCGCGCGCCGCCTGGCGGCCGAGTTCCCCGAGGCCGGGCGCGACCCGTTCTCCGACCTCCCGAGCACGGTGCTCTTCGTGGGCATCAACGGCGCCGGCAAGACGACCACGGTGGGCAAGCTCGCCGGGCGCGCCCGCGAGGCGGGCGTCCCCTGCCTGATCGGCGGGGCGGACACGTTCCGCGCCGCCGCGATCGAGCAGCTCGAGGTCTGGGGCCAGCGCGCGGGCGTCGACGTCATCACCCGCGAGCGCGGGGCGGACCCCGCGAGCGTCTGCTACGACGTGGTGGACGAGGCCGAGCGCCGCGGGGCGCAGCTCACGCTCATCGACACCGCCGGGCGCCTCCACACCTCGGCCGACCTCATGCGCGAGCTCGCGAAGGTCGTGAACGTCACCAGGAAGCGCTCCGCCGCCCCCGTGACGGTGGTGCTCGTCATCGACGCCACGACGGGCCAGAACGGCCTCAACCAGGCGCGCGAGTTCAACGACGCCCTCGAGCTCGACGGCCTCATCGTCACCAAGCTCGACGGGACCGCCAAGGGCGGCATCGCGCTCGCCATCTCCAGCCAGCTCGGCCTGCCTATCTACCGGATCGGCGTGGGCGAGTCCATCGACGACCTCCAGTCCTTTGACGCGCTCGACTTCTGCCGCGCGCTCGTGGGTGAAGGGATGTAAGCCATGGCAGTGTTCAGCTCTCTCTCGGACCGTCTCCAGGACACCTTCGACTCCCTGCGCGGCAAGGGCCGCCTCACGGAGGACGACATCAACGTCGCCATGCGCGAGATCCGCATGGCGCTGCTCGAGGCCGACGTCAACTACCGCGTGGTCAAGGGCTTCGTCGGGCGCTGCAAGGAGAAGTGCCTCGGCGCGGACGTCCTCGACTCGCTCTCGCCCGCGCAGAACGTCGTGCGCATCGTCCTCGACGAGCTCACCGTCCTTCTCGGCTCAACGGACTCCAAGCTCACGCTGGCCCAGAACCGCACGCCCAACGTGATCATGCTCGTGGGCCTGCAGGGCTCGGGCAAGACCACCGCCGCGGCAAAGCTCGCCTACCTGCTCAAGTCCCAGGGCCACAGCCCGCTTCTCGCCGCGTGCGACACGCACCGACCGGCCGCCGCCGACCAGCTCGCCACCCTCGGCGGCGAGATCGGCGTCTCGGTCTTCCGCGGCGACGGCAGGGACGCCGTGGCCGTGGCCGAGGGCGCCATCCGCGAGGCCGTCGACCACCTGAACGACATCGTGATCGTGGACACGGCCGGCCGCCTCCAGATCGACGAGGAGATGATGCAGGAGGCCGTGGCCATCAAGCAGGCCGTGCGCCCCGACCAAATCCTCATGGTCGTGGACGCCATGACGGGCCAGGACATCGTGAACGTGGTCACCGAGTTCGCCAACCGCGTGGACTTCGACGGCGTCATCATGTCCAAGCTCGACGGCGACGCCCGCGGCGGCGGCGCACTCTCCGTGCGCGAGGTCACCGGAAAGCCGATCAAGTTCGTCTCCATGGGGGAGAAGCCCGACTCGCTCGAGGTCTTCCATCCCGACCGCATGGCAAAGCGAATCCTCGGCATGGGCGACGTGGTCGGCATCATCGAGCAGGCCCAGAAGGTCGCTGACGAGCAGCAGATCGAGGACGCCGAGCGCATGCTCCGCGAGGGCTTCACGATGGACGACCTCCTCGCGCAGATGCAGCAGATCCGCAAGATGGGCGGCCTCCAGAAGATCATGGGCATGATCCCGGGCATGGAGCGGGCCCTCGCCCAGGCCCCCCAGGCCGTGGACGACTCCCAGATGACGCGCATCGAGGCCATCATCCGCTCGATGACCCGCGAGGAGCGCCTGCGCCCCAAGATCATCAACGGCCAGCGCCGCCGCCGCATCGCCACCGGCTCGGGCCGCACCGTGCAGGAGGTCAACCAGCTCATCAAGCAGTGGGACGAGATGAACAAGATGGTCGGCCGCATGAAGGGCATGATGCAGCAGGGCGGCGGTCGCAAGGGCGCCAAGAAGGGGCGTCGCGCCATGCAGCAGATGATGCGCAACATGGGCGGCGGCAACGGGCTTCCGTTCTAGGGCGCATTCCGGACCTGACAAAGGTGACAGGGTCAACTGTCATGATTTTCATGACAGTTGACCCTGTCACCTTTGTCAGGTCCGGGACGGCGGGAGCCCGGCGACATTTTTCGGCCTCAGAATGACGCGTGCGCCCCGCAGAAAGCATCTGCGGGGCGCACGCGACGGTTCTTCTCGGCTGACGGCCCTGCCGCCCGGAGGGGCTCCGGCCAGGGCCCCCGGTGATCAGTAGTGGACCACCACGACGTCGCCGACTTTGGTGAGGTCGTAGAGCTCGGCCGCCTTGCCGAGGGGCAGGTTCACGCAGCCGTGGCTGCCGTTGCCCTGGTAGATGGTCCCGCCGAAGTTGCTGCGCCAGTCGGCGTCGTGGAGCGCCACGAGGTTGCCCACGAAGGGGATCCAGTAGTTGACGTGGCTCTCGTAGTCGGGCTCGCCGTCCTCGTCGTAGTCAAGCCCCTTGAGCGTCTGGTCGAGCGCCTTGTAGGAGTTGATGGGGTTGACGCCCGTGGGCGTGTCGTAGCCCTGGGTGGGGTCGCCCGTGACGCAGGCGGACTCAAAGATGAGCGAGCCGTCATCGCCGTACATGCGCACGTACTGCTCGGAGATGTCGATGTCGATGTAGCGGTTGCCCCAGTCGCGCCCTCCCTGGTCGGGGGCGAAGCCCGTGCTCTGCTTGAGGGGAATCTCGATGGCCTGGGGCGAGCCGCCCTTGATCGCGGAGATGAGGGCCGTCGTGGTCTCCGCCTCGTTGGTGACGATGCCCCACGACCCGCCGGAGACGCTCACCTGCTTGCCGTCGGGGCGGGTGTAGGTGCGGGTCTTGCCCACGGTGTCGAGCGCGCCGACGTTCTCGTGCACCCACTCGCCGATGGCCTCCTCGTTGAGCGAGACCGAGAGGTCCTCGCCGATCGCCACCCAGCTGGAGACGAGGTCGGGGCTCACGTCGAGCACGAGCTGGCCGCTGATGAGCAGGGTCGTTCCCGCGGAGGCGAGGTAGGTGTTCGCGGCGTCCGCGGCGGCCTGGAGCGCGCTCGCGTCGGAGAGGCACTCGTCGCCGATCTCGACGGTGGGGGAGAGCTCGGAGACGGCCTGCTTCACGCGCTCGCACACGGCCGTCGCGTCGAGCAGGCTCGCTGCGGCGTGCTCGTCGACGACGTAGGCGCCCGCCTCGGCGCTGTAGGAGACCCCAAGCCCGGTGGTCTCCTCGGCGGCGCGGACCCGCTCCTCGACGGCAGGCGTCACGATCTGCGCGAGCTTGTCGGCATCGAAGACGGGGTCGGCCTCGAGCGTGAGGTCGCGCGTGCCGGCGACCTCGAGGGGCCAGGCCCAGGGGTTCACCTGCTCGAGCGCGGCCTGCGCGTACGCGGTCCCGTCGTAGGAGAGGCCGATCTCGGGGGCGGAGACGGTGAGGTCGAGCCCCTGCCCCGTGATGTGGAGGGCATATCCGTCGAGCGACGCGGTCTTCTCGGCCGCGACCTCCTCGACGGAGCGCAGGGAGACGTCGGCCCCGTCGAGCGTGGTTCCCGGCATGAAGTTCGACTGAAAGTAGACGCCCCCCGCCACGTAGGCGCCGGCGAGAAGGACGACGATGACGGCGGGTATGGCCCACAGGAGCCGGCGGCGCGGGCGCTGGGGCGTCGGGCCGTCGGAGACGGGGCTAACGAAGGCGCTCTCGGGGCCGGGGATAAAGCTCGCGCCGGGGGCGGCCCCCTCGGCAGGGCGCGAGTCGGTCTGCTTCTTCATATGGCTAGGCATGCGATGATCCACCCTAGGTAGCTCGTGTGCGGTTCCTGGCGGCCGGCGGCCGTCTCGGCTATCGTACCCTACAGGCGCGACAGATTCCGCTCAGATCGCGTCCCGTCATCAAAAGGGGGAGGAATGGCACACACCGTTCGGCTCGAGGGGCTCGAGGACCCGAGGCTCGACGTCTTCGCCCGGCTCACCGACCATCAGCTCCGCGCGGGGGTCGAGGCGGGGCGCGGGCTCCTCGTCGCAGAGTCGCCGCTCGTCGTCGAGGTGGCGCTGGAAGAGGGGGTGGAGCCGGTCTCGTTCCTCGTCGACGAGCGGCATCTCTCGACCTGCTCGGCACTGCTCGAGCGCGCGGGGGACGTGCCGGCCTTCGTGCTGCCCGGCGAGCAGATGGAGCGGCTCTGCGGGTACCGCGTGACGCGCGGCTTCCTCTGCGCGATGCGCCGCCCGCGCCCACTTTCGGTTGAGGCCGCCCTCGAGGGGGCCCGCAGGGTCGTCGTGCTCGAGGACCTCGTGGACGTGACCAACGTGGGAGCGCTCTTCCGCTCCGCCGCCGCGCTCGGGGCGGACGCCGCGATCCTCTCGCCGCGCTGCGCCGACCCCTACGTGCGCCGGGCCGTCCGCGTCTCGATGGGGTGCGTCTTCAAGCTTCCGTGGGCGCGCGCCGACGAGGCCTCCTGGCCCGAGGCCACGCTCGAGGGGCTGCGCGGGCGGGGCTTCTCGGTTCTGGCGCTCGCGCTGGAGGAGGGCGCGCTGCCCCTCGACGACCCGGCGCTTCTCGCGGGCGACCGGCGCGCCCTGCTCTTCGGCAGCGAGGGCTACGGGCTCTCACGCCGGGCGCTTGCCGCCTGCGACCGATCGGTCATCATCCCCATGTCGCACGGCGTCGACTCACTGAACGTGGCCGCGAGCTCGGCCGTCGCCTTCTGGCAGCTCTTCAGGTAGGGCCGCGATCGAGGGGCGTTTTTCTCGCTAGCGCGACGTTCTTCTCGGTCGCGGCGCTCTGCCGCACGCCGCGCGTCTCGCCGCTGCGTTGTCCCTTGCGGCGCGCCGTCCTTTCTGGCGCGCTGGCGCCCTCGTTCCGCTGCCTCTTCGCTCTGCCTTAAGTCATGGGCACTCAGCTCCGCATCTGAGTACTGGATGGTGCTCACTTCCGGAACTGCGTACGTCGTGGTACTCATTTCCGCATTTGCGTACCACCCGAAGCCCCCATGGCCTCCAAACCTGGAATTGCGTCTCATCGACGTCGAGAGTCGGCACTCAGTTCCGCATCTGTGTACGGCGTGATACGCATCTCCGGAACTGCGTATCATTTCATGCTCAATTCTGGATTTGCGTACCGTGACCCAAGAGCCGTGACTACGTCGCCGCTTCGCGCGGGAGCTCGCGCGACCCCTCCATGAGGAGGTGGTCGGACCGCCCGGTCCAGGTGAGGCCGTCGATTCGCTCGAGGTCATGCCAGAGGCGCTCGCGCCGCGCCCGCCTCGCCTCCAGCGCCCCCGGCCTGAGCCGCAGCTCCTCGAGCCCGAGGTCGCGGCGGATGTGCGAGACGAGCCAGTCGAGGTAGTCGGGGTCGTCGTAGTGCTCCTTCTCGATCTCGTACGGCTTGACGCCGCAGGCGAGCAGCTCGTTGCGACGATTGGTGTCGCGCCCGGCCTGAATCTCGTCGCGATGATAGCCTCCCTGGTAGTCTAGGGCGCAGCCGCGAAACGGGATGGAGCCCTCCGGCGCGTCCGCTGGAGCGAGCAGCATGATGTCGGGCTTTCTGATGCGCTCGCGCGACGCGGCGAGCGTCGCATCGGCGCGCTCGACGAGGACCGGGTCGTTGAGCGCCACGACCTCGAGGCCGTACCCGCCGAGGCGCGGGGAGAACTCGAGGCGGTGGACCGTCTTGCTCTCGCGCAGCGACCCGGAGCGCTCCCGCGCGCGTCCGACGGCGCGCCGAAGCTTCGATGCCCCGCGGGGCGTGCTCGCGCGGTCGAGGTAGTCCAGGATTCGCCTCGTGTTCGTGAGCGGGTCCGATCGCTTGACGAGTCCCTTGCTTGCGCGCGGCTGAATCCCGTAGTGCCCGCAGAGCTCGTCCACGAGGAGAAGGAGCTCGAGGTCAGTGGCATACTCCGCCATCTGGAGCAGGACGAGCTCCGGCGACGCGCAGTGCACCTCGGGGGAGAGCGAGAAGAACGAGCCGGGCGGTTGGAGCGCCTGCGTCTGGTGCGCGACGAGCAGCTCGGAGCGATGTCGCGCCGTCGTTCCGGAGACGATGACGTGATAGGGCGGCCGGAGCGCCGAGAGCGCCTCGACGCGCCCCAGGGCCTCATCGCATCTTCGCAGTTCGGGCATGCGCTCTGGCGGTCGAGCAGACCCTTCTTGCCGGCCTCGCTCTAGGAGTCGTGGTGCGTTCCAGCAGCGGAGAACCTCGAGTGCAGTGGTATGTGAAAGGCAGATGGTCATCATGCGTCGAGCGTAGCGCGCTGCGGGTCGTCTCGGCTGGGGATTGTGCGAAAGCTCGCCAGCTTGCTGCCGCGAAGCGTGCGCGACGCTGACCAGACCATCCGTTCGCGCAGGTCATACAACTTGACATAAGACGAGGTACTCGAAGAAGGCGTGCCGCGGCCGACCGCGCCCGGTCACAGTCCGACCGTCCACCGCCCGTGCGCCACGAAACACGCTCGGGTGCTCAGTTGCAGAAATGAGTACGAAGCGGTGCTCACTTTCGGATTTGCGTGCGGCGCGGTGCGCACATTCGGAAGTGAGTACCTCCTCAGCGCGCAGCCGGTCGGGTCGGGCGAGAAGAACCTCGGGTTTTGGTTTGCCCGGCGCCGATGCCGGCCCGATGCGGCACTCATTTCCGAAAGTGCGTGCTGCGTCGTACACAGCTCCGGAAATGAGTACCGAGGTATGCGCAATTCTGGATATGAGTACCACGCTGCGTGCAGTTGCGGATGTGCGTGCTGCATTGAATGCGGTTGCGGGCGTGAGTGCCGTGCTGCGGCGCACTCAGTTCCGGAAATGAGTGCCGTTCCGTGCGCAGTTGCGAAAATGAGTACGGCACGGCACGCAGATGCGGAAGTGAGTGCCGCGCCATGAGCAGCTCCGAATCCGCGCGCCCCGCCGCACGCGGCCCCGGATCCGCGTGCCGTCCCATGAAGAGGCGCCTCCCTCACGCGGCTTCTGCTAAGCAGTGAGCGGTGAGGGAGGCACCTCGTGCTTGGGGCTCGCGGACAGCGGCCGCTACTCGGCGGGCGGCTTCGGCATCTTGGGGGCGAAGCCGTCGTCGCGGGTGAGGATGTTCATGAACTCCTCGCCCGTGATGGTCTCCTTCTTCTGGAGGTAGTGGGCGATCTCGTGGAGCTTGAAGCGGTTCTCGCGCAGCGTGCGCAGCGCGGTCTGGTGCCCCTCCTCGACGAGGCGCTGCACCTCGGCGTCGATCTCCTGCGCGGTGCCCTCGGAGCAGGTGAGCTGAGAGCCCCCGCCGAGGTAGCGGCTCGCGGGCTGGCCGAGCTGCACCATGCCGAACTTCTCGGACATGCCGTACTGCGTGACCATGGCGCGCGCGAGCTGCGTGGCCTTCTCGATGTCGTTGGAGGCGCCGGTGGTCATCTCGTTGAAGATGAGCTCCTCGGCGGCGCGCCCGCCGCAGAGCACGGCGATCTTGTCCTTGGCCTCCTGGCGCGTGGTGAGGAAGTGCTCGTCCTCCTCGACCTGCATGGTGAAGCCGAGCGCGCCCGAGGTGCGCGGCACGATCGTGATCTTGGAGACGGGCGCCGAGCCCTTCTGCATCGCCGCCACGATGGCGTGTCCGGTCTCGTGGTAGGAGACGACCTCCTTCTCGTGCTGAGAGAGCACCGTGGACTTCTTCTTCTCGCCGGCGATGACCACGTCGACGGACTCGAGCAGGTCCTCCTGCGTGACGCGGTTCCGGCCGAAGCGCACGGCGCGCAGCGCGGCCTCGTTGATGATGTTGGCGAGGTCGGCGCCAGACGCGCCGGGCGTGGAGCGGGCGACGACGCCGAGGTCGATCCCGCGCTCCATCTTCACGTCGTCGGCGTGGATCTTGAGGATCGCCTCGCGGCCGGCGAGGTCGGGCAGCTCCACCGGGATGCGGCGGTCGAAGCGGCCCGGGCGCAGCAGCGCCTGGTCGAGCGTCTCCGGTCGGTTGGTGGCGGCCAAGACGACGATGCCCTTGTGGTTGTCGAAGCCGTCCATCTCGGAGAGGAGCTGGTTCAGGGTCTGCTCGCGCTCGTCGTTGGAGCTGAGGGAGGAGTCGCGCCGCTTGCCCACGGCGTCGATCTCGTCGATGAAGACGATGCAGGGCGCCTTCTCGCTCGCCTGCTTGAAGAGGTCGCGCACCTTGGCGGCGCCGCGGCCGACGAACATCTCGACGAAGGCCGAGCCCGCGATCTGGAAGAACGTGACGCCGGCCTCGCCGGCGACGGCCTTGGCCAGGAGCGTCTTGCCCGTGCCCGGAGGGCCCACGAGCAGCGCGCCGCGGGGGCAGCGCGCGCCGATCTCGTTGTACTTCTCGGGGTTCTTGAGGAAGCTCACGATCTCCTGGAGGGACTCCTTGGCCTCGTCCTGGCCTGCCACGTCCTTGAACGTGACCCCGGTCTCCTCGCCCTTGATCTCCTTGGCGTTGGACTTGCCGAGGCCGCCGCCCATGCCGAAGCCGCCCCCGCCGAAGTTCATCGAGGGGCCGTCGTCGCCCATGGCCTTCTTCATGCGGCGGTTGAGCCACCAGCCGATGCCGAGGAAGATGAGGATCGGCAGGCCGTAGGAGATGAGCAGCATGAGCCACATGTCCCCGGAGGTGTCCGGGATGTTGGCGTCGGCGTCGACGTTGTGCTCGTCGAGCCGCTCGATGAGCGTGCTGTCGCCCGGCCACATCGTGGTCTCGTAGATCTTCTCGCTCTCGCCCTCGCCGGTCGTGAAGGTGAGGGTGTTGTCGCCGGTGTTGAGGTCGACCTTCTTGACCTGGTCCTGGTCGACCATCGTGAGGAACTCGGTGTAGCTCACGTCCTGCACCTGGCGCGCGGTGAGGTTGGTCCCGAGCGTCTGGCTGATCGCGAGGTACGCGATGAGCGCGATCAGGATGTAGAGCAGCATCGAGCGCCGACGCTTGTTCTCGTTCATGTCCATGAGTTGCGGTTACCCTTCGTGCGTGTCCATACCTGGGTTCTTTGATACCCAGATTATCAGCCCTTAGTTTCGGAACAGACAATCTCCCGGTTTGCGTCATGCCGCGCCAGCGGCGTCACCCATCGACGGCGTGCTCAGGCCCGCGCGCCGGCGTGCTCGGGCAGCTCTCCCGTGCGGTACCCGTCGAGCAGGGCGCGCAGGTCGGAGATCTGCTCGCGGATGTCGGCGCCCGTGTCGGTGTCGTTGATCGTGAGCGGGCGCGGGTTCACCTCGAAGCGATCGTCGTCGCTCATGATGTCCGTGTTGAGGTCGAGGACGTCGGCGATCGAGCCGAAGGGGCGGTGCGCCTTGATGCGCATGCCGTGCGGGTCGGAGATGAGCGTGTAGCCCGCGATGCCCGTCGTCTTGTGGTAGGCCTGGCAGAAGCCGCCGTCGATGACGATGAGGTGGCCGCCGGCCCGCACGGCCTTCTCGCCCTCCGAGGCGTGGACCGGCGTGTGGCCGTTGATGATGTGGCCGCGGTCGGGGTTGACGCCGAACTCCTCGAGGATGCGCCGGCAGACCTCGGGGTTGTCCGTGAGGGCGTAGTAGGGGTCGCGCGGCTCGGCCCAGGTGGAGCGGTCCTTGAAGTAGGTCCGCTCGAAGGTCTTGACCACGCGGCCCGACAGCGGCGAGTAGCGCCCGCACCACAGGTACCACATCCAGTCGAGCGATATCTCGTCGTGCTCGTGCCAGGCGCGCCGGGCGAGGCGGTCGGCGTAGTCGTAGTAGGCCTTGCCGGCGAGGAGCTGCCCCTGGTGGTTCACGGGGTGGAAGGTCCCGTCCTCGTTCATGGGGACGCACGCGTGGAAGAGCACGTCGTCGTTGTGGACGAGGTAGGCGCTGCCGCGCTCGTAGAGGAAGTTCACGTGCGCCTGCAGCTTGTACGAGGTGCGCACGGCCTCGAGGAGGTTGTCCATGACGCGGATCTCGTCCTCGGAGAGCGCGTAGGGGTCGCTCGGGTCGAGGGTGGGGAAGTCGCTCGAGACGAGCTCGTACTCGCGGCCGCCCACCGCGCACACGCCGCGCGCGGGGTCCACGTGGCCCAGCAGCAGGCGGTCCTCCATGTGCCAGTTGGGGTGGCGCGCGATGGTCTGCCCCTCGAGCTTGAAGAGAATGACCGAGATGGCCTTCTCGAGCGGCGTCATGGCGTCGTCGGCCGCGTAGGTGGCCTCGGCGAACAGGGCGAGCTCGCGCAGCGAGACGCCGTAGGCGCTCTCGAGGATCTTGAGCGAGTCGTAGCGGATGTTGTTGCGGATTACCGCCGCGAGGCACGTGGCCGAGCCCGCCGCGGCGCCCATCCACACGATGTCGTGGTTGCCCCACTGCAGGTCGACGGAGTGGTACTCCATCAGGCGGTCGAGGATCTTGTCGGCGTGCGCGCCGCGGTCGAAGACGTCGCCCACGAGGTGGAGGTGGTCCACGGCGAGCCGCTTGATGAGCGAGGCGAGGCTCACGATGAAGTCGTCCGCCGAGCCCGTGTCCACGATCGTGTCGATGATGCGCTGGTGGTAGCGCTGGCGCTGCTCGCCCTCGCCGGGGGCGGCGTGGAGGAGCTCGTCGATGATGTAGGCGTACTCCACCGGCATGGCCTTTCGGACCTTCGAGCGCGTGTAGGAGTCGGAGAGGTAGCGCGCCAGGCGCACGAGCCGCATGAGCGTGATGGCGTACCACTCCGCGCTCACGACGCCCGAGGCCTTGAGGCGGCGGAGCTTCCGGTGCGGGTAGTAGATGAGCGTGCAGAGGTCCGCCTGCTCGTCGTGGGTGAGCTCGAAGCGGAACGTGGCCTGCACGCGCTCGCGGATGACGCCCGAGCAGTTGTTGAGGATGTGCTTGAAGGCGTCGTACTCGCCGTGGACGTCGGACACGAAGTGCTCGGTGCCCTTGGGCAGGTTGAGGATGGCCTCGAGGTTGATGATCTCCGTGTAGGCCGACTGCGCGGTGGGGAACTTCTCGGAGAGCAGCTCGAGGTACTTGCGGTCTGGCATGCGGGGTCCCTTCTCGTCGCGTATCCGTTCCATGGTGTGCCGTCGGTATCGATTCCGCACCCCACAATTCGGCGAGTAGAACAAGCTTGTAACGCGTGCGCGCCAAACGTGCTACCATGCTGCAACAGGCGATGACGGGGAGAGTACCCGGGGTCGCGCGGCCAAGAGAGAGCGGGGACGGTGGGAGCCCGCGGTCGCGTCCCGGCGAAGATCACCCCCGAGCCGCGGCCCCAAAGCCTGGCGGGAAGGGCGTTCTTCTCGCCGCGCGAGTAGGCGTCGCCGGAGTGGCCGCCGACACAGGCCAGCCGAGTACGGCGGATATCCGCTCGCTGGGTGGTTCACAAGCGAAGTCGCGTGCGCGCTTCGTCCCAGCAGGAGGGGCGGGCGCGTTTTTTCGTGTCCGGGTAGAGCGTGCAAAAGTGCCTGTCACTTTTGCACACAGAAGGAGGAGAGCGTGGCGAAGAACGAGTACAAGAAGACCACCAACCTGCCGAGCACGGGCTTTCCCATGCGCGCCGGCCTGGCCCAGAACGAGCCCAAGCGCCTGGCGATGTGGGAGGAGAACCACGTCTACGAGCAGATGATCGCCAAGAACGAGGGGCACGAGAAGTTCGTCCTGCACGACGGCCCCCCGTACGCCAACGGCCCCATCCACCTCGGCCACGCGCAGAACAAGATCTCCAAGGACATCATCAACCGCTACTGGTCCATGCGCGGCTACCAGACGCCGTACGTCCCCGGCTGGGACTGCCACGGCCAGCCCATCGAGCACAAGGTCGAGACCATGCTCGGCACGGAGAAGTTCAACCAGCTTCCCACCGAGAAGATTCGCGAGCTCTGCCGCAAGATGGCCGTCGAGCAGGTGGACACCCAGCGCCAGGGCTTCAAGCGCCTGGGCGTCCTCGGCGAGTGGGACAACCCCTACCTCACCTACGTGAACGACTACGACGCCACCGACGTCGAGATCTTCAAGGCCATCTTCGACGCCGGCGCCATCACGCAGGGCTCCAAGCCCGTGCACTGGTGCTCGCACTGCCACACGGCCCTCGCCGAGGCGGAGATCGAGTACGGCGACGAGGTCAGCCCCGCCATCTTCGTGCGCTTTGAGATGACCACGGTGCCGGAGGGCCTGGAGGCCTGGGCCGGCAGGCTCTTCGTTGACATCTGGACCACCACGCCGTGGACCCTCCCCGCCGACGACGCCGTCATCTGCCACCCCGAGGCCACCTACGTGGCGCTCGTCCACGACGGCCGCGCGGAGATCGTGGCCGAGGCGCTCGCCGAGCGCTGCGCCGCCAAGTTTGGCTACGGCGAGGTTGCACTCGTGCGCGGCGAGGACGGCGAGCCCTGGCGCGCCACGGGCGAGCAGCTCGCGCACAACCGCTACAAGCAGCCGATCTTTGGCGACCAGGGCGAGACGGGCGAGTTCATCTACGCCGACTACGTCACTCTGGATGACGGTACGGGCATCGTCCACTGCGCGCCCGGCCACGGCGTGGACGACTACCTCGCCGGCCAGAAGTTCGGCATCCCCACGGTCATGCCGGTCGACGACGACGGCCGCTTCTTCGTGGGCGACGGCATGGGCACCGGCGGCCCGTGGTCCGGCATGGAGGTCAACGAGGCCAACCCCAAGATCATCGAGTGGCTGCGCGAGCGCGGCACGCTGATCCTGCACGAGGACATCAACCACAGCTACCCGCACTGCTGGCGCTGCAAGGAGCCCGTCATCTTCCGCGCCACGAGCCAGTGGTTCGTCTCGATGGACAAGCCCCTGCGCGGCGGCAAGAGCCTCCGCGAGCAGGCGCTCGAGGAACTCTCCAAGGTGAAGTTCTACCCCGGTCACGCCATCAAGCGCATCGGCTCGATGGTTGAGGGCCGCCCGGACTGGTGCATCAGCCGCCAACGCAACTGGGGCGTGCCCATCCCGGCCTTCACCTGCCAGGACTGCGGCGAGACCGTCATGAACGACGACACGCTCGACGCCGTGATCGAGCTCTTCCGCGAGAAGGGCTCCGACGCCTGGTTCACCGACGACCCCGCGAGCTACCTTGGGCAGTCGTGCGTCTGCCCCAAGTGCGGCGGGCACCACCTCAAGGCCAACAAGGACATCCTCGACGTGTGGTGGGACTCCGGCGTCTCCCACACCGCCGTCTGCCGCCACCGCGACAACCTCACGTTCCCGGCCGACATGTACCTCGAGGGCTCCGACCAGCACCGCGGCTGGTTCATGAGCTCGCTCATGACCTCCGTGGGCGCCTACGGCGTGGCGCCGTACAAGTCCGTGGTCTCCCAGGGCTTCACGCTCGACGGCCAGGGCCGCAAGATGTCCAAGTCGCTCGGCAACGTCATCGACCCCAACGCCGAGTGCGACACCCGCGGCGCCGACATCCTGCGCCTGTGGGTCACCTCCGTCGACACCTCCAACGACATCCCCTGCGACGGCACGATCCTCGACCACGTGGGCGAGGCCTACCGCCGCTTCCGCAACACGCTGCGCTTCCTGCTCGGCGAGATCGAGGGCCAGTTCGACCCGGCGACCGACGCCGTGGCTTTTGACGAGCTCCTCCCGTACGACAAGCTCACGCTCGCGCGCCTCTGCCAGGTCCACGACCAGGTGAGCGCCGCCTACGAGTCCTATCGCTTCAACGTGGTCTACCGCATGCTCTACGACTACGTGATCACGGAGCTCTCCAACGGCTACCTCAACGCCACCAAGGACCGCGTCTACTGCGGCGAGAAGAACGGCTTCGAGCGCCGAAGCGCCCTCACCGTCTGGGCGCAGATCCTCTCGATGCTCGTGCACGACCTGCAGCCCATCCTCGTCTACACCACCGACGAGGCCATGAGCTACCTCCCGGAGTCGCTGCGCGACGGCCAGGAGTTCGCCGCCCTTCTCGACTGGTACCAGGCTCCCTGGACCGCCGAGGAGTACGAGCCCTACCTCGCCGCCTACGACGCCGTCGTCGAGGCCCGCGCCGCCTTCACCAAGGCCTACGAGACCGCCATCGCCGACGGCACGCTCACCGAGAAGACCACGCAGGCCGCCCGCGCCACTCTGACGGCGCCCGCGGAGCTGCACGCGCTTCTGGCCGGCGAGCTTGGCTGCGACCTTGCCGAGCCCTTCGTCTGCTCCGAGGTCCTTCTCGCCCAGGGCGACGAGCTCGCCTGCTCAGTTGAGCCCGCGCACGGCGAGAAGTGCCCGCGCTGCTGGAACTTCCGCGAGCTCGGCGAGGACGGCCTCTGCCCGCGCTGCCACGACGCCGTGGCCGCGCTCGGGGAGTAGGCTTGGCCGGCGCGTACGCCACGAACTCCGCCCGCGCGCGGCGGCTGGCGCTCTTCGCGCTGGTCGCCGCCGCGGTCGTCGCGCTCGACCAGGCGAGCAAGGCGGCCGCTCGCGCGACGCTCGTCCCCGGCGAGCCCGTGACGCTCATCCCGGGCGTGATGGACCTGAGCCTCGTCTACAACACGGGGGCCGCCTTCTCGCTCGGCGAGGGCGGCGGCCCCGTCTTCGTCCTGCTGGCCGCCGCGATCCTCGTCGCGGGGGTCGTGGTCGCGTGGCGGCGCGTCGATGTGCCGCTGCCGCTCGTGCTCACCGCCGCCGCCGTCGCGGGGGGCGGCGTGGGCAACGCGATCGACCGCGTGGCGCTCGGCGCCGTCACGGACTTCTTCAAGACGACGTTCGTCGACTTCGCCGTCTTCAACGTCGCCGACGTCTTCGTCACCTGCGGCGTATTTCTCGCCGTCGTGCTCTGGTGGCGCTGGGACCTCGCCCGCGAGCGCGCCGCGGCGGCGGGGGAGTAGCGCCCGCCCGCGCCTCCGCCCGTGATACGATAGCCAGCCGAGGAGCCGCCCGCCGACGAGAGGAGCCCGCATGGCGCAGCGCATCGTGAACCTGCTCGTGGACCCCGCGGCCGACGGCATGCGGCTCGACGCGTTTCTCGCCACGGGCGACGGCATGCCCTCGCGCTCGGCGTGCGCCCGCCTCGTGGAGGAGGGCGCCGTCACGATCAACGAGACGCCCGCCACCTCAAAGTCCGAGAGGGTCCTTCTCGGCGACCGCGTCCGCGCGACCCTCGACGAGCCCGAGCCCGAGCTCGCGGGCGGCCTGCTCGCCCCCAACCCCTACATCCCGCTCGACATCCGCTTCGAGGACGAGTACCTCATCGTGCTCTCCAAGCAGGCGGGGCTCGTCTGCCACCCGAGCCCCGGCCACGTCGACGACACGCTCGCCAACGCGCTCGTGGCGCACTGCGGCTACGCGCACCTCGGCATGCTCCAGGGCGAGGAGCGGCCCGGCATCGTCCATCGCCTTGACATGGACACCTCGGGCCTCATGGTCGCCGCCAAGGACGACGCCACGCAGAGGGCCCTGCAGGACCTCATCCGCCTGCGCGTGCTCGACCGCCGCTACGTCACGCTCACGCACGGGTACGTGGCGCACGACGAGGGGACCGTCGTCACCGGCATCGCCCGCTCCACGCGCGACCGCATCCGCATGGCCGTCTCCGACGCCCCCGGCGCGCGCGAGGCCATCACCACCTTCCGCGTGCTCGAGCGCTTCGAGGCGGCGCGGCGCGACGAGGGCTACACGCTCATGGAGTGCCACCTCTACACCGGGCGCACGCACCAGATCCGCGTGCACATGCGCCACGTGGGCCACGCCCTCGTGGGCGACCCGCTCTACGGCCGCGGTGACGCCCGGCTGAACCTCGGGCTCTCGCGGCAGTTCCTCCACTCGTGGCGCATCGCCTTCGACCACCCGGCGACGGGGGAGCGCATCACGATCGCCGACCGCCTGCCGGACGACCTTCTCGCTATACTAGAGGGACTGAGAGAGCGCTCGATGGGCCGGACCGCGGCGGGCGAGGAGATCTGCCCCGCGCTTGGCGCCGGGGCGTAAGGAAGCGAGAAGGACCGCGAGCAGACCGCGAGGGGTGTCGCCATGCCCATGATGGAGTTCAACAGACTCGGCCTCACGCCGATCGTCATCTTCAACCTGATCATCTGGCTCTTCTTCACGCTCGCGTACTTCTATCAGATCGTCTACGTGGTCCGCGTCATGTTCCGCGGGACGGTGACGCTGCCCAAGGCCAAGAAGCAGCACCGCTACGCGTTCTTCATCTCGGCGCACAACGAGGAGCTCGTCATCGGCAACCTCGTGCGCTCCATCCTCGCGCAGGACTACCCGCGCGAGCTCATGGACGTCTTCGTGGTCTGCGACGCGTGCACGGACAACACGCACGAGGAGGCCGAGAAGGCCGGCGCCATCGTCTGGGACAGAAACGACCTCGCGCGGCGCGGCAAGAGCTGGGCGCTCGACTACGGCTTCGACCGGATCCTCAACGAGTACGGCGACAAGTACGAGGCCTTCGTAGTCCTGGACGCGGACAACCTCGTGTCCAAGGACTTCATCTCGGTGATGAACCAGGCCTTCGACGCCGGCTACCTCGTCTGCACCGGGTACCGCAACTCCAAGAACTTCGACTCCTCCTGGGTGAGCGCCGCCTATGCGCTCTGGTTCATGCGCGAGGCCAAGTTCCTCAACAACGCCCGCATGATGGTCGGCACGAGCTGCGCCATCTCCGGCTCCGGCTGGATGGTCTCCGAGCGCATCGTGCGCGGCATGCACGGCTGGGACTTCCACACGCTCACCGAGGACATCCAGTTCTCCACCTTCTGCTGCGCCAACAACGTGCAGATCGGCTACGCGCCGGCCGAGTTCTTCGACGAGCAGCCCGTCACCTTCAAGGCCTCCTGGACGCAGCGCATGCGCTGGACCAAGGGCTTCTACCAGGTGTTCTTCTCGTACGCGCGCGACCTTGTGAAGGGCATCTCCAAGGGCCGCTTCGCGAGCTACGACATGCTCATGACGGTAGCGCCGGGCATGATTCTGACGCTGCTCTCGTTCTTCGTGAACGCCACGTACCTCATCGTGGGCTCGCTCTCCCACGGCTTCATCGCCACCCAGGGGGAGCTCAACATGTGCGTGGGCTCGCTCATCATGACCTTCGCGTCCATGTACGTCGTGTTCTTCATCCTCGCGATCATCACCACGGTCTCCGAGCGCAAGAAGATCCACGCCAAGAAGAAGTGGCGCGTGGTGGCCAACCTCTTCACGTTCCCGCTCTTCATGATGACCTACATCCCCATTACGGTGGCCGCGCTCTTCAAGAAGGTCGAGTGGGTGCCCACCAAGCACGACATTGCCGTCAACGTGGACGACATCGTGAGCGGCAACGCGTAGGCAAAAGGGGACGTGTTTTTTCGCGCAGGGCTTTTGGGACAGGCCTGCCCACGCTTGGTGGGCAGGCCTGTCCCAAAAGCCCTGCGCGAAAAAACACGTCCCCTTTTGCCCTTTTGCCCCGAAGATCCGGCGCACTCTCTTGGCGGGGTGCGCCGGATCTTCGGTTTGTGGGTGATGCCCCTTCGGCCGCGGCGCGTTTCTGACCTGCGGTGTCCTTCTCGTTCCTACGATGGTCCCAGCATCGTGGAAGGAGAGGGACATGGAGAGAAGAACCTCGGGCGGGAAGGCATACCCGCTCTTCAGGCCGAGCGCGCGCAACCTCGCGCTAGCGCTCGGCGTGGCGTCCGGGACCGTGCTCTCGGCGGCAGCGGCGTACCTGCTGGGAGCGATCGTGGACGCCCTGGCGTCCGGCGCGCTCACGCTCGGTGAGATTGCGGCGCGGCTTGCGGCGTTTCTCGGCGTGTCGCTCGCGGCCGCGCTTGCGAAGTTCGCCCTCGATGACTGGCTTCCGCTCAGGGCCAACCTCCGCGCGGAGGTGGACGCCTCGGACGAGGCGATTGACCAGCTGCTCGCCATGCCGCAGCGCGCCTTCGAGCGCCACGACGCCGGCCACTTCCTGAACGTGGTGAACGGCGCGGCGTTTGGCTACGGCGCCATGGCGGTCTACCTGAACGTGAACGCGGTGGGGTACGCGATCGCGGTCGCGGCGCTGCTGGGGTGCGCCGCGGCAATCGACCTCGTGCTCGTGCCGGTCTTTCTCTGCGGGCTGGTCGTGTACTTTGCGGTCAACTGGGTTCCCATGCACTCCGCCGGGCGCCTGCTCATGGAGATGATGCCCGCGCGCGAGGCCTGGCAGGAGGAGGCCCGTCGCCTCGTGGAGGAGAAGCGCGCGGCCAACGCCTGCGGCGCCGAGGGGTTCTACGAGCGGCGCTTCGAGGGATGCACGAACGAGTACCGCGCGTTCCTCCGCCGGCACCGCCTCGCCGACACCGCGCAGACGACGCTTCCCGCCGCCGTCTCGCCGGCGCTCCAGGTCGTGGTGCTCGCCGTGTGCGTGGCGCTCTGGGTGGCGGGGCAGGTCAGCCTCGGGGCGGTCGTCGCGGCGTGGCAGCTCTTCTCGCTGCTGCAGACCCCCATGGCGGGCATCTGCTCGTTCGTGAGCTTCTACGTGGCAAACCGCCCGAACCTCGCGCTGCTGCGCGAGCACGCGGAGGAGGCCGCAGAGCCCTCCGGCTTCGAGGCGCTCGCGACGGGCGAGAAGGACCTGGTGGTGCGCGTGGAGGGCGCCCTCTGGGCGACGCCCGAGCGCGGCGAGGGCGGCAGGCGGCTCTGGGCGGGGGAGTTCGAGGTTCGCCCGGGGGAGCTCGTGGTGGTGAAGGGCGCCAACGGCTCGGGCAAGTCCCGCCTGCTCGACCTCGTTCGCGGGCTCTCCGACCCGGCGGACCTCGACGGGCGCCTCGAGCTCGCGCCGGGGATGCTCGACGCGGCCTACCTCACGTACCCGATGCCCGTGGTGTCCGGCACGCTCGAGGACAACCTCCTCGGCGGCGCGGCGGACCCGGAGGTCGCGCGCGTGCTCGACCTGGGCGACCTGCCGGAGCGCGCCATCACGGACCAGCCGCTCAACCTCTCGCTCGGCGAGCGCCAGAAGCTGGGGCTCCTGCGCGCCCTCTCGCGCCCGGAGCCGGCGGTCCTTCTCGACGAGCCGCTCGCCAACCTCGACGCCGCCACGAGCGCGCGGCTCTGCGGCTACCTCGCGGGGCTCCGGGGCCGTCGCACCGTCGTGGCAATCATGCACTCGGGCGAGCTCGACGCGGCGGCGGACCGCATCTACGAGATCTGCGACGGCCGGCTCACGCGCGTCAAGTAGGCGCGTCACGCCGATTCTTATCGACTCAGCACCGCACTCCCCGCCGGCACTCATGAGTGCCGGCGGGGAGTGCCGGCGTTCTCGAATGGTGGAAGAGGGGAGTGTCGGCACCCAATTGGCGTCTGTCGAGAAGTGCCGGCTTCGCGCTTCCGAGGAGCCGACACTCATGGGTGTCGGCCCAGGGGTCGGAGCCCTCGCGCGTCTCCGTCCGCCTCTCGGGAGACCGTCCAAAATTAATCCGCCCTGTGGCGCTGAGAAAATGAAAAAGCCCAGTTGGGCGTTAGCTGACGGACCGTCAGGGCGGATTAATTTCGCGCCGCCTCGCGCCACTCCGCGGGACCGCGCCCAAACTGAGCCCGGAACGCGCGGTAGAAGTTGCTCGTCCCGGCGTAGCCCACCTGCCGGGCCACCTCGCGCACCGGAAGGCTCGTCGCGCGCAGCAGCATCGCCGCGCGCTCCATGCGTTGCTCGGCCACGAGCTCCGTGAACGTCTTCCCGCAGCGGTCGTGGATGAGCTCGGAGAGGTACGTGGTGCTGTAGGAATAGCGCCGTGCCAGCCCAGAGAGGCTCACGGACTCCGGGTGCGCGGAGATCTCCTGCAAGATCACGGCGAGCGCCTCGTCCGCCCCCTTCGGCCCCTCCTCGGGGATGGCGGGGGAGGCCAGGGCCACTATCGCGACGCCAAGCGCCTCCACCACCTGCTCCCAGCCGTCGCGCCGCTCCACGTAGGTCACCGCAGCGGCGGCATAGAGGTCGACCATGAGCTCCTTGTCAGGCTCGGGCGCGCTGACGCGCCGCGCGGAGTGGCGCTTCGTCGCGGTGGTCGTGAGCATGCGAAAGAGCGGCGAGTCCTCGTCCGCGATGGGCGTGAGGCTCTGAACGAAACGCTCTGTCGTGAAGTACAGGGCGAGAAAAACCGTGCGGTCCGCGCCCGGGCACGACGCGTCTCCGCAGAGCACGCCGAGTGGCGCCGACATCGAGATGATGTCGTGGTCGCCGGGGTTGGGCGGCATCGCGCCCATCTCGTCCTCGAGCCACGCGAGCATGAGAACGTTGCGCCCCGCCCGTGGCGCCCGCCCCGCCGTCTCGTCCATGATCTGCCGCACCGCCGCGGCCACGCGCGCGCTCTTCATGAGGCCCCCTCTCGACGCCTTGAGTATACGGCGCGCGCCTCCTGCGGCCGCCCTCCGCGTGTCCTTATCGTGAGCTGGTACTTCTCGGCAAACGGCAGCCGATAAACCCGTGAGCGGATGTTACAATGGCGTGAACTCAGCCAGTCATCCGCCGCGGGCGGGGAGAGGAGCCAGCACATGGCCACGTTCTTCGAGGGGGAGTCCCACACCTTTTCCGAGTACCTGCTCGTCCCCGGATACTCCTCGGCGGAGAACATCCCCGCCAACGTGTCGCTCAAGACCCCGCTCGTGAGGTTCCGCCGCGGCGAGGAGCCCGCGCTCAGCCTCAACATCCCGATGGTCTCCGCCATCATGCAGTCCGTCTCCGGCGTCGACATGGGCGTGGCGCTCGCCATTGAGGGCGGCCTCGCCTTCATCTACGGCAACCAGACGCCCGAGGCCGAGGCGGCCATGGTCAAGGCCGTCAAGGACCACAAGGCCGGCTTCGTCGAGTCCGACTCCACGCTCACGCCGGACATGACGATGGAGCAGGTCATGGAGCTCAAGGAGCGCACCGGCCACTCCACCATGCCCGTCACCGACGACGGCTCCTCCCGCGGCAAGCTCCTCGGCATCGTGACGAGCCGCGACTACCGTCCCAGCCGCGACGACCACCAGAAGAAGGTCCGCGAGTTCATGACCCCGCGCGAGCGCCTCATCGTGGGGGACAAGGACATCACGCTCAAGAAGGCCAACGACGTCATCTGGGACAACAAGCTCAACGCCCTGCCCGTCGTTGACGAGAACGACCACCTCGTGGGCATCGTCTTCCGCAAGGACTACGACCAGCACAAGTCCAACCCCAACGAGCTCCTGGACGCCAACAAGCGCTACATGGTGGGCGCGGGCATCAACACCCGCGACTACGCCGAGCGCGTGCCGCTGCTCGTGGAGGCCGGCGCCGACGTGCTCTGCATCGACTCCTCCGAGGGCTTCTCCGAGTGGCAGAAGCGCACGCTCGAGTGGGTGCGCGCCAACTACGGCGACTCGGTCAAGGTGGGCGCCGGCAACGTCGTCGACGAGGATGGCTTCCGCTTCCTCGCCGACTGCGGCGCCGACTTCGTGAAGGTCGGCATCGGCGGCGGCTCGATCTGCATCACGCGCGAGACCAAGGGCATCGGCCGCGGCCAGGCCTCCGCGGTCATCGACGTCTGCCGCGCGCGCGACAAGTACTACGAGGAGACCGGCATCTACGTGCCCGTCTGCTCCGATGGCGGCATCGTCTACGACTATCACATGACGCTCGCGCTCGCCATGGGCGCCGACTTCATGATGCTCGGCCGCTACTTCGCCCGCTTCGACGAGAGCCCCACCGAGCGCGTGAACGTCAACGGCCAGTACATGAAGGAGTACTGGGGCGAGGGCTCCGCGCGCGCCCGCAACTGGCAGCGCTACGACCAGGGCGGCGCCTCCAAGCTCGGCTTCGTCGAGGGCGTCGACTCCTACGTGCCCTACGCCGGCTCCCTCAAGGAGGGCGTGGGCCAGACGATCTACAAGATCAAGTCCACGATGTGCAACTGCGGTGCCAAGACCATCAAGGAGCTGCAGGAGAAGGCGCGCCTGACGCTCGTCTCGTCCACCTCGATCGTCGAGGGCGGTGCGCACGACGTCGTGGTCAAGGACTCCCAGCACTCTGTGAGCTACCGCTAGGCGAGAAGAACCTGCGACTGCCGGCCTCCCGGACGTCTCTTTGAGAAGTGCGCTGCGCGGAACTTCTCTCCGAGACGTCCGGGAGGCCTTTCGTTGCTGGAACTTCCTCACGGCGGTCGGACGTTCCGTAGTGAGGTTTCGCGCAGCGCACTTCTCGGAGGAACACCCCTGCGGCCCTTTGAGTTGCTGCTACAATGGCACGGTTGACCATCACGCACGAAGGAGTCACGCAGATGAGCGACGCCGAGAAGAACTTCGAGGTCCCGGCCTACGACGCCGAGGAGATCGAGACCCGCTGGCAGGCCGAGTGGGACGCCGAGGAGCTCTACAAGACCGAGGAGAGCCCCGAGAAGCCCAAGAAGTACGTGCTGGAGATGTTCCCGTACCCCTCGGGCGACCTGCACATGGGCCACGCGCGCAACTACACGATCGGCGACGCCATGGCGCGCCAGGCGCGTATGCGCGGCTTCGACGTGCTGCACCCGATGGGCTACGACGCCTTTGGCCTGCCCGCCGAGAACGCCGCCATCAAGCACAACACGCAGGCGAGCGTCTGGACGCACCAGAACATCGCGCAGGCCACCAAGACCATGCGCCGCATGGGCTTCTCCTACGACTACGACCGCATGTTCAACACCTGCGACCCCGAGTACTACAAGTGGGGCCAGTGGATCTTCCTCAAGATGTGGGAGAAGGGCCTCGTCTACCGCGACAACTCGCCGGTGAACTGGTGCCCCGGCTGCCAGACGGTGCTTGCCAACGAGCAGGTCGTCGACGGCAAGTGCTGGCGCTGCGGCTCGGTGCCCGAGAAGCGCGCTCTCTCCCAGTGGTACTTCAAGATCACCGACTACGCCCAGGAGCTGCTCGACGACCTCAAGAAGCTCGAGGGCAAGTGGCCCGAGCGCGTCCGCGCGATGCAGGCCAACTGGATCGGCCGCTCCGAGGGCGCCGAGATCGACTTCACGCTGGCCGCGGAAGACGGCGTGACCCCCACCGACACCAAGATCACCGTCTTCACCACGCGCCCGGACACGCTCTTTGGCGTCTCCTTCTTCCTGCTGCCGCCCGAGAGCCCGCTCGCCGCGGAGCTCGTGGCCGGCACCGAGCACGAGGCCGCCTTCCTCGAGCTCAAGGCCGCCGCGGAGAAGGTCTCCTCGGTCGACCGCCAGGGCTCCGAGCGCGAGAAGCACGGCGTCTTCACCGGCCGCTACGTCATCAACCCGGTGAACGGCCGCCCGGCGCCCATCTGGGTCGCCGACTACGTCCTCATGGACTACGGCACCGGCGCCGTCATGGGCGTGCCCTGCGGCGACCAGCGCGACTTCGACTTCGCCAAGAAGTACGGCCTCGAGATCGCCCCGATCATCTGCGAGAAGGACGACCCGCTGTACGAGCAGCTCAAGGACGAGCGCGAGCTCGTGGTGACCTCCGTCGACTGGGACCACGCGATGGAGGCAGAGGGCTACCTCGTGCAGTCCGGCCAGTTCACCGGCATGAAGGGCGGCAAGCACTCCGAGGCCGTGGACGCCATCATCGACTGGCTTGGGCGGCAGGGCCTCGGACGCAAGACGGTGCAGTTCCGCCTGCGCGACTGGCTCATCTCCCGCCAGCGCTACTGGGGCAACCCGATCCCGATGATCCACTGCGACGACTGCGGCGACGTGCCGGTGCCCTACGAGGACCTGCCCGTCACGCTGCCGGACGCGCTCGACCTCGGCGCTGGCGAGACGCTCGCCGCCTACGCGCCGTTCTACGAGACCACCTGCCCCAAGTGCGGCAAGCCCGCCAAGCGCATCACCGACACCATGGACACCTTCACGTGCTCCAGCTGGTACTACCTGCGCTACTGCGACCCGCACAACGAGGAGCTGCCCTTCTCGCGCGAGGCCGTGGACCGCTGGATGCCGGTGGACAACTACATCGGCGGCATCGAGCACGCCATCCTGCACCTGCTCTACAGCCGCTTCTTCACCAAGGTCCTGCGCGATCTCGGCATGATCGGCATCGACGAGCCCTTCGAGAACCTGCTCTGCCAGGGCATGGTCAAGGACGCCAACGGCGACACCATGTCCAAGTCCAAGGGCAACGTCGTGCCGCCGTCCTCGGTGATCGAGCCCTACGGCGCGGACACCATGCGCCTGGCCATTCTCTTCATCGCCCCGCCCGAGAAGGACTTCAACTGGGACGAGGAGGCCGTCGCCGGCGCCAACCGCTTCATCAAGCGCGCGTGGCGCGTGGTCTGGCTGCTCAGCCAGGGCGCGGCCGCCGGCGCCGTGAGCGCGGGCACCCTCGACGCGGCGGGCAAGGAGCTCTGGCGCACGCTCAACGGCATGGGCATCAAGTGCACCACCGACTTCGACCGCGGCCAGTTCAACACCGCCATCTCCGCCGTCATGGAGATCACCAACGCGGCGTCCAAGTACGTGAACGACGTGGCGCCCGAGCAGCGCGACCCGGCGCTCAGCTTTGCCGTGGCGCACGCGATCGTGACGATGCTCGCGCCGATCTGCCCGCACTGGGCCGAGGAGCTCTGGCACAAGGCGCTGGCCCAGGAGGGCTCGGTCTACAACGCCGCCTGGCCCGAGTTCGACGCCGAGGCCGCCAAGGCCGACGAGGTGGAGATCGCGGTCCAGATCAAGGGCAAGGTCCGCGGCCGCGTGACCGTCGCCGCCGACGCCACCGACGACGAGGTCGCCGAGGCCGCCAAGGCCGCCGTGGCCGAGCAGCTCGCCGGCAAGGACATCAAGAAGGTCATCGTGATCAAGGGCCGCCTGGTCAACATCGTGGCGGTGTAGGCCCTCACGCGTGGGGCGGGCCCCTCCGTCCTGTCCGCGAGAAGTGCGCTGCGCGGAACTTCTCGCGGACAGGACGGAGGGGCCCGCGCGTCTCGGCATGCACGCGCTGCCGTCGGGGGAAGTGCGCTGCGCGGAACTTCTCGCGGACAGGACGGAGGGGCCCGCGCGTCTCGGCATGCACGCGCTGCCGTCGGGGGAAGTGCGCTGCGCGGAACTTCTCTCCGGAACATCGGCGGGCCTCCTGCGCGTCGGCCTGCACGCGCTGCCGTCAGGGGGGTGCGTTGCAGCTGAGGGAATGCGCAATCTGGTGTTTCCAGAAATGTCGGATTGCGCGTTCAGTGGCACGTGGATTTGGATACGTAGCTCGTCATTTGAAGCCATTTTTAATGCGTAGACTGACTTTATTGGCACTTTTACGGGCGAGAAGGACGCGTAACTTCGATTGTTTGAAAACGCGGGGTTGCGCGTCCTGCCTGGTGCCGCCCGCCGATGCCCGATGTGGGGTTCTCGTGGAGCCGCGGTTGACGCAAGGCGAGAAACACCGTAGACTAGCAGCGTATTCGAAGCTGTAACCGTAGGAAGTGGGGTGGATCTTCTCGCCCCGCTTCCTTTCTGTATGAAGACGGGAGGGGCGATGCCCAAGCAAGGTCTCGAGCAGACGATCATCGACGCGCTGGAGCCCACGGCCGCCGAGCGCGGCATCGACGTCGTCGACGTCGAGGTCGTCGGCGCGAGCAAGGCGCCGTGCGTGCGCGTCCGGATCGACCACGCGGACGAGTCCGCGCCCACCATCACGCTCGACGAGGTGACGGAGGAGACCGAGTGGATCTCGGCCGCGCTCGACGAGCTCGACCCCATTCCGTCGAGCTTCACGCTCGAGGTCTCGAGCCCCGGCATGGCGCGCCCGCTTCGCAAGCCGCGCGACTTCGCGCGCTTCGCCGGCCAGACGGTGGCGGCGAGCCTCGTCCCGGGCGAGGGGAGGCGCCGCTACACCGGCACCCTTCTCGGCATCGAGGGGGAGACGGTGGCCCTCGAGGTCGACGGCGAGCGCGTGGAGCTCGCGCTCGGCGATATCAGGAAGTGCACGATCAAGCCCGACTTCGGCGAGGCCGACGCCTCCGCCCCGGGCAGGAGGAAGTAAGGAGAAACCCATGGCCTCTCAGATGATGGAAGCCCTCGAGCTGCTCTGCCAGGAGCGTCACATCGACCAGCTCTACCTGCTCGACCGCCTCGAGCAGTCGCTCGCGAAGAGCTACGCGGACGTCCTGCACCTGCCCTTCGGCGCCCGCGTCACGATCGACCGCCAGACCGGCAAGGTCTACGTCTACGAGCTCGTCCCCAAGGGCGAGGAGGACCCGGAGACCGGCGAGTACACCGAGTTCGATGAGGTCGACGTGACCCCCGCCGACACGAGCCGCATCGCCGCCCAGCACGCCAAGGCCGAGATCAAGGCCATCGTGCGCAACGCCGCGCGCGTCCAGATCTACGAGGAGTTCTCGCAGCGCGTGGGCGACATCATCACCGGAACGGTCCTGCAGACCACCTCGGACTTCACGATCATCAAGATCCGCGAGGGCGTCGAGGCGGAGCTGCCGCACTTCGACCAGCGCCGCTTCCCCGAGGAGCGCAACGAGCGCCCCGCAGGCGAGCGCTACGCCCACAACCAGCGCATCCGCGCGATCATTATCGACGTGCGCGACCCCAACTCCACGCAGCCCGTGGTCCGCGGCGAGCGCCAGCGCCCGCCCATCGTGGTCTCCCGCACCCACCCGGACCTGCTTCGCCGCCTCTTCGAGCTCGAGGTGCCCGAGGTCTACGACGGCGTCGTCGAGGTCAGGAGCATCGCCCGCGAGCCCGGCGTGCGCTCCAAGGTGGCCGTCTCGTCAAACGACCCGCGCCTCGACCCGGTGGGCGCCTGCGTCGGCCCCAAGGGCAGCCGCGTGCGCACCGTGGTCTCCGAGCTTCGCGGCGAGCGCGTCGACGTGGTCCTCTGGAGCGACGACCCCGCCCGCCGCGTGGCCTCCGCGCTCTCGCCGGCGCGCGTCTCCCGCGTGATCATCGACGAGGAGACCGACTACGCGACCGTCATCGTCCCCGACGACCAGCTCTCGCTCGCCATCGGCAAGGAGGGCCAGAACGCCCGCCTCGCCGCGCGCCTCACGGGCATGCACATCGACATCAAGAACGAGTCCCTCGCCGCCGGCGTCCTGCGCGACCTGCCGCACGCCGTCGCGGAGGACGACCTGCTCGACGACGGCGAGTCGCACCGCTGCGAGTTCGTCGGCGCCAACGGCGTCCAGTGCCGCAACATGGCCCGTCCGGGCTCGCGCTTCTGCGGCATCCACGAGGCGATCGCCAGCGCCGAGGTCAGCTCCGACCCCGACTCGCTCATCTAGGGCGCCCGCTACGAATTGACAGACGGGCGCGTGCCCGAAGGTTTGGAAGGTAGGTCACATGGCAAAGACGCGCGTACATGACCTCGCGAAGGAATACGGGATGTCGAGCAAGGAGATGCTCGGACACCTCGCCGACATGAAGATACCGGCCAAGTCGGCCTCCTCGACGCTCGAGGACGCCTACGTCTCCATCGTGCGCAAGAAGCTCAAGCCCATCCTCGAGGCCCGCGCCGCGGAGATCGAGGCGGCCAAGCGCGCCGAGGAGGAGGCCAAGGCCGAGGAGGCCCGCATCGCCGCCGAGCAGGCCGAGGCGGAGCGCATCGCCGCCGAGGAGCGCCGCGAGCGCGAGCGCGCCGAGGAGGAGCGCCGCCGCGCCGCCGCCGAGGCGGAGCGCAAGGCCAAGGAGGCCGCCAAGGCCGAGGCCGAGCGCAAGGCCCGCGAGGAGGCCGAGAAGAACCGCGTGCGCGACAACGCGCCGAAGTCCGTCCCGTCCTTCTCGTCCCTGCTCGACCAGATCGCGCAGCAGGAGCAGGTCCTGAAGCAGCAGGCCGAGGAGGCCGCGCAGAAGAAGGCCGCCGAGAAGGGCGGGCGCGCCCGCCGCGCCGACGGCGCCCGGCCGGCCGGCCGGCGCGGCTCCGGCCCCGCCCCCGCGGCGCAGCCCGGCCCGAGCGCCCCGGCGTCAGACGACGGCCGCCGTCGCGGCAAGAAGGGCCGTCGCGGCGGGGAGGGCGGCGAGGACCGCTACAGCCGCATGGCGCGCGAGGCCGAGGCCTACAACCGCAGCCGCGTCCTCGAGGAGGCCCGCGTGGCCGTCGAGGAGGCGTCGCGCGAGTCCACCGGACGGCGCAAGCGCCGCAAGGAGCGCCGCCAGAAGCAGGCCGAGCAGGCCGCCGAGCAGCACCGCATCGAGGAGGCCATCGCCAACGACCAGGACCTCTCGCAGCTCGACACCGTGAGGGTCCCGCAGGGCTCCACCGTGGGCGAGCTCGCCGAGCTCCTCGGCGTGCCGGCCAACGACATCATCAAGCGACTCTTCCTGCTGGGCACCCCGCTCACGCTCACCGAGTCCATGTCCGACGAGCTCATCGAGCTCGTGGCCGACGACCTCGGCCGCGACGTCAAGGTCATGACCAAGGAGGAGGAGAACTCCTTCACGTTCTACGACGACCCCGCCGACCTCAAGCCGCGCCCGCCCGTGGTCACGGTCATGGGCCACGTCGACCACGGCAAGACGTCGCTGCTCGACGCCATCCGCCACACGGGCGTGGCCGAGGGCGAGGCCGGCGGCATCACGCAGGCCATCGGCGCCTCCCAGGTCAAGATCAACGGCCGCACGATCACCTTCATCGACACGCCGGGCCACGAGACCTTCACGGCCATGCGCGCCCGCGGCGCCAAGGTGACCGACATCGTCATCCTGATCGTCGCCGCCGACGACGGCGTCATGCCGCAGACCGTCGAGTCGATCAACCACGCCAAGGCCGCGGGCGTCCCCATCATCGTGGCCGTCAACAAGATCGACAAGCCCGGCGCCAACCCCGACAAGGTGCGCCAGGAGCTCACCGAGTACGGCGTCATCCCCGAGGAGTGGGGCGGGCAGAACATGTTCGTCAACATCTCCGCCAAGCAGAAGATCGGCATCGACGAGCTGCTCGAGACCGTCATCCTCCAGGCCGACGTCCTCGAGCTCAAGGCCAACCCGGACACCTTCGCCTCCGGCAACGTCCTCGAGGCCAAGCTCGACCGCGGCCGCGGCTCCGTGGCCACGGTCCTCGTGACGCGCGGCACCCTGCACATCGGCGACGCGCTCGTGGCGGGCATGGCCTACGGCCGCGTCCGCGCCATGCTCGACCCCAAGGGCAACTCCGTCACCGAGGCGGGCCCCTCCGACGCCGTCGAGATCCTCGGCCTCCAGAGCGTGCCCATGGCCGGCGACGAGTTCCGCGTCTTCCAGGACGACCGCGACGCCCGCGACCTCGCCGACCAGCGCGCCCTCAAGGCCCGCATCGAGGAGCAGAACCGCGTCAAGCACGTCACGCTCGAGAACCTCTTCGACACCATGGCCGACGCCGAGGTCAAGGAGCTCAACCTCATCATCAAGGCGGACGTCCAGGGTTCGATCGAGGCGCTCCAGGACTCGCTCGACAAGATGGATCAGTCCGAGGTCCGCATCAACACGATCCACTCCGCCGTCGGTGCCATCACGGAGACCGACGTCGTCCTCGCGGACGCCTCCAACGCCATCATTATCGGCTTCGGCGTGCGCCCGGAGGCGAAGGCCCGCGCGGCCGCGGAGCGCGACGGCGTGGAGATCCGCACCTACAGCGTCATCTACAAGGCCATCGAGGACATCGACGCCGCCCGCATCGGCATGCTCAAGCCCACCGAGGTCGAGGTCCAGACCGGCACCGCCGAGGTCCGCGACACCTTCAAGGTGCCCAAGGTCGGCATCGCCGCGGGCTGCATGGTCCAGGACGGCGAGATCTCCCGCGACGACCAGGTCAGGCTCGTCCGCGACGGCATCGTCGTCTACGACGGCAAGATCGCGTCGCTGCGCCGCTACAAGGACGACGTCAAGAGCGTGAAGGCCGGCTTCGAGTGCGGCATCGGCCTGGAGAACTTCCAGGACGTCAAGCCCGGCGACATCATCGAGGGCTACCGCATCGACCAGGTCGCGCGCACCGAGTAGTCACGGACGGGGCGGGGCCGCGCGGCCCCGCCCCGCTTGGGGGCATAACCAATGAAGCAGAACCAGTACTCGAGAAGGACCAACGCGCTCGCGAGGGAGAAGCTCGCGAGCATCCTGCTCTTCGAGGTGTCCGACCCCGACCTCGCGCTCGTGACCGTCACGGGCGTCGAGGTGTCGGTCGACAAGTCGCTCCTGCGGGCGTTCGTGAGCTGCGACGCCGATCGCTACGACGAGGTCACCGCCGCGCTCGCGCGCGCCAAGGGCCGCATCCGCTCGCTGCTGGGCCGCTCGCTCGGCTGGCGCGTGACCCCGGAGCTCGACTTCCGCATCGACACCACGACCGACGAGGCCGAGCGCATCGCGCGCGCCCTCGAGGACGTGCCGCCCACCATCGGCGTCGAGAAGGACGAGTTCGGCTATCCGATCGCCGGCGAGCCCGCGGGCGCGGGCGAGTCGACTGGCGAGAAGAGCGACGGGGAATAGGGGGTCCGCATGCTGGGGGGATCCATGCCCGCCGAACAGGCCGCGCAGTTCGACGCGATCGCCCGCCTGATCGAGGGGGCGCGCACGGTCGTCGTCTGCGCGCACACCTCGCCTGACGGCGACGCGCTCGGCTCGGGCCTCGCCCTGGCCGAGATTATCGAGCGCACCTGGCCGGGCCGCGAGGTCACGAGCCTGCTCGCAGACGACGACGTCGTCCCGCGCACCTACGAGTTCCTCCCGGGCGCCAACGGCTTCGTGCGCGCCTGCGCCTACGAGGGCTCGCCCGACCTCTTCGTCTGCGTGGACCTCTCGCAGCCGGGTCGTCTCGCCGACGCCCGCGCCGTGCTCGAGCGCTCGGCCCACGTGGCGGTGCTCGACCACCATCCCGGGGGAGAGCCGAGCTGGGACGCCGGGGTCGTGCGCACGGACGCCGCGGCCGCCGGCATCATCGTCGCCGAGTTCGCGCGTCACGTGGGCTGCGAGCTCACGCCCACGATCGCGCAGAACCTGCTCTGCGCCCTCATGACGGACACGGGCTGCTTCCAGTACCAGAACGCCAACGGCGAGGCGTTCTGCGTCGCGAGCTCGCTCGTCGAGGCCGGCGCCTCGCCGTCCGAGGTGTCGCTCCACGTCTACCAGAGCGACCGGCTCGCCTACATTCACCTCTCCGCCACCGTGATGAGCCGCATCACCACCTTCGAGCAGGGCAAGATCGCCTACAGCTACGCCACGTCGGCCGACTTCGCCGCGACGGGAGTGCCCGTCGCTGAGTGCGACGGCCTCGTCGACCTCGTCCGCCGCGTCGACGGCTGCGAGGTGGCCCTCTTCCTGAAGGAGGTCCCCGGCGGAAAGGTCCGCGGCAACCTGCGCGCCAAGTCCGACCGCGACATCTCCTCGATCGCCCGCGAGATGGGCGGCGGCGGGCACCCCGCCGCGGCGGGCTTCACCGTGGACGGCGACATCGACGAGGCGCTCGCCGTCGTCCTGCCCAAGCTCCGCGCCCTGTACGCATGTGCAAAAGGGACAGGCACTTTTGCACGCTCCGCGGAGAGCTGACGTTGGCCCGCCGTCCGAGCGCGTTCTCGGCGCTCATCGCCATAGACAAGCCCGCCGGCATGACGAGCCACGACGTCGTCTCCCGCGTCCGCCGCGCGGTGGGCGAGAAGCGCGTGGGCCACGCCGGCACGCTCGACCCGGCCGCCACGGGCGTCCTCGTGGTGGGGATCGGCCAGGCGACGAAGCTCCTTGGGCTGCTCACGCTCGACCGCAAGGGCTACGACGCCACGTTCCAGCTCGGCGCCGAGACCACGACCGACGACGCCGAGGGCGAGGCCACGCGCACGGCCCCGGTGCCGGACGAGCTTCTCGACTACATGCGCGCCAAGGCCGAGGTCCTGAGCCTCAGGGGCGAGCAGGACCAGGTGCCCCCGTCCTTCTCGGCCGTGTCCGTGGGAGGGCGACGCGCCTACGACGCCGCCCGGGCGGGGGAGGAGCTCGAGCTTTCCGCCCGGCGCATCCGCGTCTATGACGCGCGCCTCCTCTCCGTTGACGCCGGGGCCGGGAGCTGGGAGCTCTCGCTCGACGTCTCCAAGGGCACCTACGTGCGCAGCCTCGCGCGCGACCTTGGTCGCCGCCTCGGGTGCCGCGCGCACGTCTCCGCCCTCCGGCGCACCTTCTCCGGTCCCGTCACGCTCGCCGACTGCATGACGCTCGAGGAGCTTGAGGCCCGTGGCGTGGAGCTCGTCCACGAGCGCTGCCTCGACCCCGTTCGCGTCCTCGGCCTTCCCGAGCGCGCCCTTGGGCTCGACGAGGTCGTCGACGTCATGAACGGCCGCAGGATCGGGCTCGGGTCCGTCCGGGATGGCGGCGACCTCCGCGTGCCCGCCCCCGGCGAGCGCGTTGCCCTCACCCTGGGCGGCGGGCTGGCGGGCATCTGGCGCCGCGACGGCCGCCATCTCGTCTGCGATACAAACTTCCCGCAGGCCGTCGAGGGCGTGCGCGGGCCGGTCGACGTCCGCTCGCTGGGCCCCGAGTCGCCGCTTGGCCCCCGCGACGTTCGCGAGCTCGTGCGGGCCTCCGTTCCCGCGGGCCGCGCGTTTCGCGGCGGCTTTGGCATGCGTCTGCTCGGGGGCTCCGTCGAGTGCGTGCTCGACGTCCCCTACTGCGAGCCGTTCTTCTCCGTTGCCGTCGACGAGAACGGCGCCCGGGTCGATGACCCGCTCTGTTCCGAGAAGGCCGCGCTTGGCGAGGACCGCCGCTTCGTCTGCGCCATCGGCGCCTTCGACGGCCTGCACCGCGGGCACCGCGCCCTTCTGCGCCGAGCCCGCGCGGAGGCCGACCGCCGCGGCTGCCGCCTGGCCGTCGTGACCTTCTCGCCCGACCCCGCGCGCGTGCTCTCGCCGGACGCCGCCCCCGATGACCTGCTCTCCGTTGACGACCGAGAGCATGCGCTCATAGACTCCGGAGCCGACGCGCTCCTCGTGTTCTCGTTCACGCCCGAGCTTGCGGCCGTGCCCTACGAGCGCTTCGTGCGCGAGGGGCTCGGCCCCTTGCTCGACGTGCGCGCCATCGTGGTCGGCGAGGACTTCCGACTGGGCGCCCGTGGCGCGGGCACCGTGGACGCCCTGCGCGGGCTCGGCGGGGCCGACGGCTTTGACGTCATCGGCGTCGAGCTCTCCCGCGAGGGCGACGAGCCCATCACCGCAACGCGCATCCGCGGCCTCATCGAGCGGGGGAGCGTCGAGGAGGCGTCCGCGCTTCTCGGCCGCTGCCACTACGCCGCGGGCGAGGTCGAGCACGGGCGCGGCGAGGGCACGGGCTTCGGCTTCCCCACGGCGAACGTGCGCGTGAGCGAGGACGCCTGCCTTCCCGCGGAGGGGGTCTACGCCGGCTTCGTCGTCGTGGGCGACGGCCTCGGCACCGACCACGTGGGCGAGGTCGCCTACCCCTCCGCGATCAACGTGGGCAAGCCGAGGTCCTTCTCGCCGGGCGAGGAGGGCGAGGCCTTCCTCGAGGCGACGCTCCTTGGCTTTGAGGGGGACCTCTACGGGGAGCGCGTCCGCGTGGTCTTCGTGCGCTGGCTTCGCGAGCCGCGCGCCTTTGGCTCCGTGGAGGAGCTGGAGCGCGTGGTTCTGGGCAACGTCGACTGGGTGCGCAAGGCCCTGGGACGGGAGGGCGTCGAGCTCTCGGGGAGGTGCGCGTGATCACCGACGAGGACAAGGAGCGGGTCCGCCAGGCGACGGACTTCGTGCAGCTCGTGGCCGAGACCGTGGAGCTGCGCCAGCGCGGGCAGGAGTTCTGGGGCTGCTGCCCCTTCCACGGCGAGAAGAGCCCGTCCTTCAAGGTGAACCCGGCGACGGGCCTCTGGCACTGCTTCGGCTGCGGCGACGGCGGCGACGTCTTCTCCTACGTTCAGCGCCGCGAGAACCTCGACTTCCCCGATGCCATCCGCTACCTCGCGGACCGCGCCGGGATCGAGCTCGCCGAGGAGCGAGGCGGCCGGCGCGGCCCCAAGAAGACCCGCCTCATGGAGGCGCTCGGCGCGGCCGAGGAGTACTACCACACCATGCTCATGCGGGGGAGGGGCGCGGGCCCGGACGAGGCCAGGCGCTACTTCGCGGGCCGCGGCTTCGGCTCGGCCGTCTGCCGGCGCTGGGGGCTCGGCTTCGCCCCGGGCCGCGGGCAGCTCGTGGCGCAGCTGCGCGCCAAGGGCTTCACGCCCGCCGAGCTGATCGCGGCCGACCTCGCGCAGGAGCGCTCGGGACGCGTCATGGACCGCTTCTACGACCGCGTGATGTTCCCCATCCACGACGAGCAGGGCCGCACCATCGCCTTCGGCGGGCGCGTGATCGGGCCCAAGCGCGACAACGTGGCCAAGTACGTCAACACGCGCGACACGGCCGCCTTCAACAAGGGCAAGCACCTCTTCGCCTACGACCGGGCCAAGGAGACGATGGCGGCCACCGGCGAGGCCATCGTCTGCGAGGGCTACACCGACGTCATCGCCATGCACGAGGCCGGCTTCACCAACGCGGTGGCCGCGCTCGGCACGGCCTTCCGCCTGGACCACGTGCGGCTCATGGAGCGCCAGCGCGTGAGCAGGATCGTCTGCATGTTCGACGGGGACGCCGCGGGGCAGCGCGCTGCCGAGCGCGCGGTTCGCTACATCGACAAGACGTCGGCGGCGCTGCTGTGTGTGGTGCTGCCGGACAACCAGGACCCGATGGAGTTCCTCTCCGCCCACGGCGCCGACGCGCTGCGCCCCATCCTCGCCGGCGCCCGCCCGCTCATGGACTTCGTCTTCGAGAAGCGCCTGGCGGGCCTCGACCTCTCCGCCCCGGGGCTTCGCGTCCGCGCCCTCGCCGACATGGCCCAGCTCCTGGCGCCGCTCAAGCACTCCGTCCTTCTCGACGAGTACGCCACGCGGCTCGCGGACACCCTCGGCATGGACGTCTCCGAGACCAAGCGCGCGATCCGCGAGGCCAAGGTCGTGGAGGCCGAGGAGGACCGCGCCCCGGCGCGCGCGGCGAGAAGGACCTCCCGCCCTGTGTCTGCGGCCGCCCGACAGGCGCACCCCGAGGCGCCCCTCGCCGACGAGGCGGACTACGTGCCCGACGACTACGTGCCCGCCGACGCCTACGAGGACGCCCCGGCCCCGACGCCGGCCCGCCCCGCCGGCGGGGCGGGGTATCGCGCCCTCTCCGCCGACGACCGCATGCAGGTCGCGGCGGAGCGCGAGCTGCTCGGCGCCATGGCGCAGCGCCCGGACGCCCTCAGGCCCTACGCCGAGCGCATCGCCGGGCTCTCCTGGTCGGACGCCCGCCACGAGGCGATGGCGTGGGCGATCCTCTCCACGCCGGAGGGCACGACCCCGGCCGCGGCGGTCGCGGCGGCGAGCTCCGTCGTCCCCGAGGCCCCCTCGATCCTCTCGGGCGGGCGCGTTATGGGCGACGACGAGCTCTCGGACGCCGAGAAGCTCGACTTCATCGTGGACACCGCCGAGCTCTGCTCGTGCCGGAGGCGGATCCGCCAGATACGCGCGGCGCTCAGCTCCTCGTCGCGCCCCGACGAGGAGTCCCAGGCGCTCTTCCGCGAGGCGACCGAGCTTCAGCGCCGGGTGAACGAGTTGGTCAGGGCACTTTCCTCGGTATCGTCCGAGTAGGTTTCGGGTATAATCTCGAAGTTCATGCGTCGAAGGGGAGATACGTGGCAGGAAGCAAGAAGAAGTCAGACAGCAAGCTCTCCGAGGAGCTGACCCGCGTCCTCGACGAGCTCGCCGGCGGCGCCAAGGCGTCCGCGAGCGTCTCCGAGGACGACATCCAGCTCGCCATCAGGGACATCGACGTCGACTCGGAGGAGCTCTCCGACCTGTACGACGCGCTCCGCGCGAAGGGGGTCGAGATCACGAGCAACGAGTCCTCGAGCCAGGAGTTCTCCTCGGGGGACGACTCGGAGGACGACTTCGACGACGATGACGTCTCGAGCGACGAGTTCGACGACGAGGAGGGCGAGTCGGAGAGCGCGGCCGAGGCGAAGGCCGTCAAGGAGGCCCTGCGCTCCGTGCCCAAGGCCAAGACCGCCAAGCCCAAGCGCTCCAGCCGCGCCCGCGCCCGCAGGCAGGACACCTCCACGGTCATGCTCACCGGCGACCCGGTGCGCATGTACCTCAAGGAGATCGGCAAGGTCGACCTGCTCACGGCCTCCGAGGAGGTCCACCTCGCCATGAAGATCGAGGCGGGCACCGAGGCCACCGACAAGCTCGAGGCCGCCGAGGCGGGCGAGCTCGAGCTCACCCGCGCCGAGCAGCGCCGCCTCATGCGCATCGAGCAGGTGGGCCTCGACGCCAAGCAGCAGCTTATCTCCGCGAACCTGCGCCTCGTGGTCTCCATCGCCAAGCGCTACGTCGGCCGCGGCATGCTCTTCCTCGACCTCATCCAGGAGGGCAACCTCGGCCTCATCCGCGCCGTGGAGAAGTTCGACTACACCAAGGGCTTCAAGTTCTCCACCTATGCGACGTGGTGGATCCGCCAGGCCATCACCCGCGCCATCGCCGACCAGGCGCGCACCATCCGCATCCCGGTGCACATGGTCGAGACCATCAACAAGCTCATCCGCGTGCAGCGCCAGCTCCTGCAGGACCTCGGGCGCGACCCCACCCCCGAGGAGATCGGCGCCGAGATGGGCATGAGCCCGGACCGGGTGCGCGAGATCCAGAAGATCTCCCAGGAGCCCGTCTCCCTGGAGACCCCGATCGGCGAGGAGGAGGACTCCCAGCTCGGCGACTTCATCGAGGACTCCTCGGCTGTGGCGCCCCCTGAGGCCGCCTCCGACTCCATGCTGCGCGAGCAGCTCGACCAGGTCCTCGACGGCCTCGCTGACCGCGAGCGCAAGGTCATCAAGTTCCGCTTCGGCCTCGAGGACGGGCACCCGCGCACGCTCGAGGAGGTCGGGCGCGAGTTCGGCGTGACGCGCGAGCGCATCCGCCAGATCGAGTCCAAGACCCTCGCCAAGCTGCGCCACCCGAGCCGCTCCGGCCGTCTCAAGGACTACATGGAAGACTAGACCGTCCCTCTGGCCCTGCCCGCGGTCCCGCGCCCCTCACGGTGCGGGGCCGCTTCTCGTGCGGGGGCGAGAGCGCCGAGCATGCCCCCGTGCACGGTTTTTGCCCACTCGACCCCGATCCGTGCGCGGTGGCATGCTCAAGCACGTCTTGCGAGAAGAACGTGCGCCCCTCACGCCTCATCGAGCATGCCTCCACTCACGGAAGCCCCGTCGAGCCCGCAGCACGCGGTCCTTCTCGTCTCGCAAGCCATTTCGTGCACGGGGGCATGCTCGGGTCCGTCTGCCAACAAGAAGAACCCGCTCCCAAGCCCCGTCGAGCATGCCTCCACTCACACAGTCGTCGAGCATGCCCCCGCGCACGGAACCGGCCGTCTCAGGCCCGGAAACCGTGCGTCAAGGCATGCTCGAGGGACATCGTGGGTTTCGTCTGCGGATAACAAAAAAAGGGACCGAAGCTCGAACTTCGGTCCCTCGCATGTCCTGGCTCCCCGGGTAGGATTCGAACCTACGACACGCTGATTAACAGTCAGCTGCGCTACCACTGCGCCACCGGGGAATGTGGTGTGCGCGTTCGCACAAGAGAAGAGTATACAGATTCCTCTGAGGCGCGCAAGGGAAAATCGCAGATTTCTTTTGGGACGGGGCCGGGGAGGGCAGCTCTTCTCGCCCGCGCCGACGGACCTCCTTCACTGACGTTGTCGATATGTGGGTTGTGGCAGCCCTGCGGGTGAAGGCGTTGCTGAATCTGGGGTCGTGGCAGTATCTGGCCTGCCATGACCCCAGATTCAGCAACGGGGCGAGAAGAACGTCCAGCTGGCTCTTTCCTGCGGTTGCCACAACCCCAGAAGCGGCAACACAGCAGCTCCGAGAATTGCCATGGCCCCCTTTTCAGAAGCGGCGACGGCAGGAGCCCTACCCCCGGCCTCTGCCGTTTCTATGACTCCCGACGCCCTGTGTTAGGATTTCAACGCAACAGCCATCCGCATGCCGGGAGGAACCGTGAGCCACACCATCGAGGCGGCCGACAGGGCCGCGCACGTCACCGGCGCGCTCGCCAAGGACCGCTTCATCCTTCAGCAGCTCGTGACCAAGGACTTCAAGCTGAGGTACCGCCGCTCGGTCCTCGGCGTCATCTGGAGCGTCCTCAACCCGCTGCTCATGATGATGATCATGAGCTTCGTCTTCTCGTACTTCCTGCGCGGATCCAACGTGGAGAACTACCCGCTCTACCTCATCGTGGGCAACATCACGTTCTCGCTCATGAGCGAGGCCACCAACGGCGGCCTGACGTCCATCATCAGCGCGGCCCCGCTGCTCAAGAAGGTCAAGGTCGACCGCTGGGTGTTCCCGGTCCAGAAGGTCTTCTCCGCGATGATGAACTTCGGGTTCTCGCTCATCGCCGTCGTCGTGGTCATGCTGTTCTTCCAGGTCATGCCCACCTGGCATATCGTCTGGATGATCCCGGCGCTCTTCCTGCTCATGCTCTTCTGCATAGGCATCAGCCTGCTCATCGGTGCCGCCGCGGTCTTCTTCCGCGACATGATCCACCTCTGGAGCGTCGCCCTCACGGCCTGGACCTACCTCACGCCCATCTTCTGGGACCTCTCCCTGCTCACCAACGCCGGCGCCCCCCAGTTCGTGGTGTGGGTCGTCAAGGCGAACCCCATGTACAACTACCTCGAGATGATGCGCTGCGCCATCGTGTACCAGTCGAGCCCCACCACGACGGTGCTCCTGCTCGCGGCCTTCTGGGCGCTGCTCATGCTCGTCATCGGCTACCTCGTCTTCCGCAAGACCGAGCACAAGTTCATCCTCTTCATCTAGGGCGGTATCCCCATGGCTGACACCACCGGCTCCGAGTACGCGATCGAGGTCAACGACGTCTCGATGATCTTCAACATCGCGAGCGAGCAGCTCAACAACCTCAAGGAGTACTTCATCAAGATCATGAGGCACGAGCTCTTCTTCAAGGAGTTCCGCGCGCTCGACCACGTGAGCTTCAAGGTGCGCCGCGGCGAGGTCGTCGGCCTCGTGGGCACCAACGGCTCCGGCAAGTCCACGATGCTCAAGTGCATCGCCGGCGTGCTCGAGCCCTCCGAGGGCTCGATCGTCGTGCGCGGCAACATCGCCCCGCTCATCGAGCTCGGCGCGGGCTTCGACGCCGAGCTCACCGCCCGGGAGAACATCTACCTCAACGGGTCGCTGCTCGGCTACTCCCGCGAGTTCGTCGACGAGCACCTCCAGGAGATCATCGACTTCGCCGAGCTCCAGGACTTCATGGACATGCCGCTCAAGAACTACTCCTCCGGCATGGTGGCGCGCATCGCCTTCGCCATCGCCACGGTGACCGAGCCCGACGTCCTCATCGTCGACGAGACGCTCTCCGTCGGCGACGTCTTCTTCCAGGAGAAGTGCGAGGCGCGCATCAAGAGCTTCATCGACTCGGGCAACGTCACGGTGCTCTTCGTGTCCCACTCCATGAAGCAGGTGGAGCGCATCTGCGAGCGCGCGATCTGGATCGAGAAGGGCGTCCAACGGATGGACGGCCCCGTCGAGGAGGTCGTCGAGGCGTACGAGCGGCAGTTCGGGTAGGTGGTCCGCGCGGTCGCGTCCCGGCGCGCCCGAATGGTGTACACTGTGGGGGATTCTTTAAGCCGGTGCGAGACGCCAGCAAGGTCAGGTCCTCCCATGGGGACGCTCTCATAGCCTTATCTCGACGCTCGTGCCGGCATACGGCAGGGCGTCTTTTTGTGAGAAGGGAGTCCCATGGAACAGCCACAGCTCAAGGCCCAGATTATGGACGAGCAGGCCATGAGCCGCGCGCTCACCCGCATCGCCCACGAGATCATCGAGAAGAACGAGGGGGCCGAGGGCATCGCGCTCGTGGGCATCGTGCGCCGCGGCGCCGCGCTCGCGCCGCTGCTCGCCGACGAGATCGAGAAGATCGAGGGCACCCGCCCGCCCGTGGGCACGCTCGACGTGAGCTTCTACCGCGACGACGTCCGCCGCAAGATCGCGCCCGTGGAGTTTGGCACGGACATCCCCTTCGACGTCGACAAGCGCGACATCATCCTCGTCGACGACGTCCTCTACACCGGGCGCACGATCCGCGCCGCGCTCGACGCGCTCATCGACCTCGGCCGCCCGAGGACCGTCCAGCTGGCCGTCATGATCGACCGCGGGCACCGCGAGCTTCCCATCCGAGCCGACTACGTGGGCAAGAACGTCCCCTCCTCGCACGAGGAGGACGTCCGCGTGACCATCGCCCCGTACGACGAGACCAACTCGGTCTCCATCTGGACCAAGCCCACCGAGTAGCACAGGAGGTGCCAACCACATGCTGTCCGTCAAGCACCTGATCGACACGACGAGCCTCACCGCGGACGACATCACGCAGATCCTCGACACGGCCCGCTCGTTCTCCGAGGTCAACAAGCGCGCCATCAAGAAGGTCCCGGCGCTGCGCGGCCGCACGATCGTGAACCTCTTCCTCGAGCCGTCCACGCGCACCAAGAGCTCCTTCGAGCTCGCCGAGAAGCGCCTCTCCGCCGACTCCCTCTCCATGGGCGGCGCCACGAGCTCCGTCGTGAAGGGCGAGAGCCTCGCCGACACCATCGAGACGATCGACGCCATGAACGTCGACATGTTCATCTGCCGCGCCAAGCTCGCCGGCACGCCGCAGAAGATCACCGAGCACACCGACGCCATCGTCATCAACGCCGGTGACGGCAAGCACCAGCACCCCACGCAGGCGATGCTCGACCTCTACACCATCCGCGAGAACTTCGGCCACCTCGACGGCCTCAAGGTCGCCATCGTGGGCGACCTCTCCCACAGCCGCGTGTGCGGCAGCCTCGTGCCCGCGCTCAAGACCATGGGCGCCGAGGTCACGCTCGTGGGCCCGCCCACCTTCCAGGTGGACGACCCGGACTACTACGGCGTCCCGCAGACGGCCGACCTCGACGCCGTCATCCCCGAGATGGACGTCGTCTACATGCTGCGCGTCCAGCTCGAGCGCATGGAGGGCGCCGCGATCCCGTCCCGCCGCGAGTACAACCGTCTCTGGGGCCTCGACATGGCCCGCGTCAACAGGATGAAGCCCGAGGCCATCATCTGCCATCCCGGCCCCATGAACCGCGGCATGGAGATCAACGCCGACGTGGCCGACTGCGCGCGCTCGCGCATCCTCGACCAGGTGAACGCCGGCGTCCTCACGCGCATGGCTGAGATGTACCTGCTTCTGGGAGGAGAGAACAATGGCGTATCTGCTTAAGGGTGCCCACGTCGTCGACCCGCAGGTGGGCCTCGACGACGTCCGTGACGTGCTCATCGACGGCGACAAGATCGCCGCGGTGGGGGAGGGCCTTGACGCCCCGGAGGGCGCGGAGGTCATCGACGCCGCCGGCAAGTACCTCGTGCCCGGCCTCGTGGACATGCACGTGCACTTCCGCGACCCCGGCTTCGAGTACAAGGAGACCATCGAGACCGGAGCCCGCGCGGCCACCCACGGCGGCTTCACCGACGTGGCCACGATGCCCAACACCGACCCGGTGACCGACAACGGCGCCGAGGTCCGCTACCAGATCGACCGCTCCCGCCACGCCGGCCTCTGCCACATCCGCCCGATCGGCGCGCTCACGGTGGGCGAGAGGGGCGAGACGCTCGCGGAGATCGGCGACATGGTCATGGAGGGCGCGGTCGCCTTCTCCGACGACGGCCACGGCGTCCAGAGCGCCGGCATGATGCGCACCTGCATGGAGTACGTCTCCCAGTTCGACAAGGTCGTCTCCGCCCACTGCGAGGTGGAGTCGCTCACCACGCACGGCGTCATCAACGAGGGGCGCGCCTCCACGCGCCTTGGCATGTTCGGCTGGCCCGCGCTCGGCGAGGAGCTGGAGATCTACCGCGACATCGAGCTCTGCCGCATGACCGGCTGCGCCCTGCACATCGCCCACATCTCCACCGAGAAGGGCCTCGAGCTCGTGCGCGCCGCCAAGGCCGAGGGCCTGCCCGTCACCTGCGAGGTCACCCCGCACCACCTGTTCCTGTGCGAGGACGACATCACCGACGCCTACGACACCAACCTCAAGATGAACCCGCCGCTGCGCACCGCCGCGGACGCGGCCGCGCTGCGCGAGGGCATCCTCGACGGCTCGATCGACTGCATCGTGACCGACCACGCCCCGCACGCCCCGCACGAGAAGGACTGCGAGTGGGAGATCGCCTTCTTCGGCATCGTGGGGCTCGAGACGTCGCTGCCGCTCATGCTCACCAACCTCGTGCTGCCCGGCACGATGAGCTGGTCTCGCCTCGTCGAGGTCATGGCCGTGAACCCGCGCCGCTGCCTGCGCCTGCCGGAGATCCGCGTGGAGGCGGGCAGCACCGCCGACCTCACGCTCATCGATTCCGCGGCCGAGGTCACGGTCACCGAGGACTGGCTCCAGAGCCGCTCCAAGAACTCCGCGTGGCTCGGGGCAACCCTTACGGGTGCCGCGTGTGACGTCTTCGTCGCCGGTCGCCACACGCTCACCGACGGCGAGGTCACCCCGGTCAAGCGGGTCCTGCGATGAGCGCCGGGCTTGACGTCCACGGCTTCACCGTCGTCTCCAACGAGCCGGTGGCCGACGGCCTCATGCGCATCGTGCTCCGCGCGCCCGAGCTCGCGGCCGCGCTCGCCCCGGGCCAGTTCGTGAACATCCACGTGCCCGGCGACGCGAGCCAGGTCCTGCGAATCCCACTGTCCTTCAGCTGCGCGGACGCTGAGGCCGGCACCGTGGAGATTGTCTACGCCGTCGTGGGCGACGGGACGCGGCGCCTCTCCGAGATGGCGGCGGGGGAGACCTCGACCGCCGTCGGGCCCTGCGGCAACCCCTGGCCGTCCGTCGCGGGCGCGCGTCGCGCCTGCGTCGTGGCCGGCGGCGTGGGTGTGACCCCCATCGTCGCGTGCGCCCGCATGCTCGCTGCCTCGGGTGTGGCCTTCGACGCCGTCGTGGGCGCGCAGACCGCCGGCAGGCTCTGGGGAACGGACGTGCTCGAGGGCCTTGGTGCCGGCGCCGTCGCCGTGACCACCGACGACGGTACCGCCGGGCGCCGCGGCTTCACCACCGACGCCCTCGCCGACCTTCTCGCCGCGGGCGACTACGACGTCGTCTACACCTGCGGTCCTGAGGTCATGATGGCGGGCGTCGCGCGCCTCTGCCGCGAGGCCGGGGTCGCCTGCCGCGTCTCCATGGAGCGGATGATGTGCTGCGGCTTCGGCGCGTGCGGCACCTGCAACGTGGCCATGGCCGACGGCACCTACAAGTCCTGCTGCAAGGACGGTCCGGTCTTCGACGCCGAGGAGGTGGCGTGGTGATGGGCGAGAAGAACCTGGTCGAGAAGGGCGTGAGCATGGCCGTCGACCTCGGCGGCGTGCGCATGCAGAACCCCGTCAACACCGCCTCGGGCACCTTCGCCTTCGGCTCGGTCTTCGAGGACTTCTTCGACGTCTCGCGCCTCGGCGCGATCACCCTCAAGGGCTGCTCGGCCGAGCCGTGGAGCGGCAACCCGGCGCCGCGCATGTGCGAGGTGCCGAGCGGCATGATGAACACCGTCGGCCTCGCCAACCCCGGCGTCGTCGGCATGGTAGAGCAGTACGGCGAGTACCTCGCCGGGCTCGAGGGGCGCGGCTGCCGCGTCATCGTGCAGGCGGCCGGACACTCCGTCGAGGAGTACGTGGCCGCCGTCGAGCTCATCGAGGAACTCTGCCCGTGGGCAAGCGGCGTCGAGATGAACATCTCCTGCCCCAACATCGCCCGCGGCGGCGTCCTCGTGGGCGGGACCCCCGAGAGCGCGGCCGAGGTCGTGCGCGCGGTGCGCCCGCGCGTGCACCGGCCGCTCCTCGTCAAGATGGCGCCCGTCCGCGTTCCCGAGATCGCGCGCGCCTGCGAGGCCGAGGGCGCGGACGCCCTCTCGCTCATCAACACGATCAACGGCATGTCCATCGACGTGCGCACCAGAAGGAGCCGCCTCTCCAAGCCCACGGGCGGCGTCTCCGGCCCCGCCATCCACGCCATCGCCGTGCGCATGGTCTGGGAGGCGGCGCAGGCCGTCAAGATCCCCATCAACGGCATGGGCGGCATCGCCACGTGGAGGGACGCCGCCGAGATGATCCTCGCCGGCGCCACCTCGGTCACGGTGGGCACCGCCAACTTCTACGACCCCACCTGTGCGGCGGACATCGTGGACGGCCTCGCCTCCTGGGCCGCCGAGCAGGGCGTCACGGACATCAACGAGCTGATTGGAGCCTTCGAATGCTGACGTACGAAGAGGCAAGCGACAAGATCATCATCGCGCTGGACTGCTCCCGCGAGCGCGCCTTCGAGCTGGCGGACCTGCTCGCCGGCAAGGCCACCTGGGTCAAGGTGGGCATGACGCTCTTCTACGCGGAGGGTCCCGCCATCGTCGACGCCATGCGCGAGCGCGGGCTGCGCGTCTTCCTCGACCTCAAGGTCCACGACATCCCGTTCCAGGTGCAGGGCGCCGTCCGCGCGGCGTCCCTTACGGGCGCGGACATCCTCTCCATCCACGGCCTCGGCAGCTCCGCGATGATCGCGGCGGCGCGCAAGGGCGCCGAGGAGGCGGCCGAGCAGCGCGGCGGAGACCGCACGCGCCTCGTGGCCATCTCCGTGCTCACGAGCATGGACCAGGCGGCGCTTGCGGAGATTGGCGTGGAGTCGCCGGTCGCCGAGGAGGTCGCGCGCCTCGCGAGCCTCGCCTACGGCTCGGGTGCCGACGGCATCGTCTGCTCGCCGCAGGAGGCCGCCGAGATGCGCGCCCTTCTCGGCCCCGACGCCCTGATCGTCACCCCGGGCGTGCGCCCCGCGGGCGCCGAGGTCGGTGACCAGAAGCGCATCGCCACGCCGTCGGCCGCCATCGAGGCCGGCGCGTCCAAGCTGGTCATCGGCCGGCCCATCACGGGCGCCGAGGACCCCGTGGCCGCCTTCGACGCCATCTGCGCGGAGCTGATGGCGTAAACGGCCTCAATGGCCCTGAGCTGCGCTTTTGTCGCACCTGGCCCAGACGGCGCATGGCGTCGACGTGAGGGTTTGCCCCTTGACCTGCACCTTTGGTGAAGAAGGGTTGCAAAAGCGGAGCTAAATGGGCACACTAGTTTCTTGCGAAGCCGTCGGGCAGGGTCCTGCGGCTCACCGGATTGAAATGGAGGAACACCATGGCTCTACCCCAGCTTACCGACGAGCAGCGCAAGGCCGCTCTCGAGAAGGCCGCCCAGGCTCGTCACGAGCGCGCGGAGCTCCGCGAGAAGATCAAGAGCGGCAAGGTCGCCCTCGAGGACGTCCTCGACTCCGACGACCCCATCGCCAGCCGCATGAAGGTCTCCACCCTCATCGAGTCGCTCCCCGGCTACGGCAAGGCCAAGGCCTCCAAGATCATGGACGAGCTCGGCATCTCCGCCACCCGTCGCGTCAAGGGCCTCGGCGCCCGCCAGCGCGAGCAGCTCGTCGAGGCTCTCTCCAAGTAAGTGGCGAGAAGAGCCAGGCTCTTCGTCGTATCCGGACCGTCAGGCGTGGGCAAGGGAACGCTCGTCTCGCTCCTTCGCGAGAGGCTCCCGCGCCTGGGCCTGACGGTCTCTGCAACGACGAGGGAGCCACGACCGGGCGAGAAGGACGGCGTCTCCTACCACTTCCTCGATGACGACGAGTTCGAGCGTCGCGTCGAGGCGGGGGAGTTCCTCGAGTGGGCGTGGGTGCACGGGCACCGCTACGGCACGCTGAGGAGCGAGGCCGACCGGCTGCTCTCCGAGGGCCGCTCGGTGGTCCTGGAGATCGACGTGCAGGGCGGCATGAGCGTGCGCGCGGCCCATCCTGACGCCGTGCTCGTCTTCATCGAGCCCCCCAGCATGGAGGAGCTCGAGCGGCGCCTGCGCGGCCGCGGGACCGAGGACGAGGCGTCCGTCGAGCGCCGCCTCGCCAACGCCCGCAGCGAGATGGAGCGCGCCGGCGAGTACGACGCCCGCGTCGTCAACGACGACCTCGAGCGCGCCGTGCGCGAGCTCGCCAGTGTTATTGAACGCTTTGAGACTAACGGAGGTCCCACGAACGATGTCTGTGACCAAGCCCGAGATTGACGCCCTGCTCGACAAGACCGAGCACAACCCCTTCCTGCTCTGCTCGATCGCGTCCAAGCGCGCCTGCGACATCAACAACATGGTGCGCGGCCAGCACCTGCGCGTGACCGCCATCCAGGACTTCGACGACATCACGACCGTCGTCTCGGGCAAGGACCCCGTGTCCGTTGCCATGAAGGAGATCGAGGACGGCACCCTGAGCTTCGTCAAGGAGGACTTCGACGAGGACATCAGGGGCGCCAACACGATCGCTCTGTAGGCGCTCCATGACGGAGAGACTCTGCCTCGTCCACTATCACGAGATCGGCCTCAAGGGAAAGAACCGCTCGACCTTCGAGAACCAGCTCGTCACGAACCTCCACCGCGCGCTCAGGGCCTTCGAGCCCTCCAAGATAGCGCGCGTGTCCGGGCACCTCGTGGTCGAGGTGGCGGACGGCCGCGCGAGCGAGGAGCTGGCCGCCGCCATCCGGCGCGTGCCGGGCGTCGCGCGCGTCTCGCTCGCCTACAAGTGCGGCCTCGACGAGGGCGAGTACGTCGCCGCCGCCATCCGCGCCCTCGGCGAGGCGGGGGAGTTCGGGAGCTTCAAGGTCCATGCCCGCAGGTCGTCGACGACCTACGAGCTGCACAGCCTCGACATGAACCGCCTCGTCGGGGCCGCCCTCTGCGAGGCTTTCCCCGACAAGAAGGTCGACGTCCACAACCCCGACGTCACGGTCGTCGTCCATGTGGTCCAGGGCAGCACCTACGTCTACGCCGCGTCGGCGCCGGGCGTGGGCGGCCTTCCGGTGGGCACCGCCGGCAAGGTCGTCACGCTGCTCTCGAGCGGGTTCGACTCGCCCGTGGCCACCTGGATGGTGGGGCGGCGCGGCGCCACCTGCATCCCCGTGCACTTCTCCGGGCGCCCCATGACCTCGGACACGAGCGAGTGGCTCTGCCAGGACGTCGTCGACGCGCTCGCGCCCTCCGGCATCGTCGGCCGCCTCTACGTGGTCCCGTTCGGCGAGCGCCAGCGTGAGATCTCGCTCGCCGTGCCCCAGGGCCTCAGGATTATCATGTACCGTCGCGTCATGATGCAGGTCGCCGAGCGCATCGCGCGCCTCGAGGGCGCCAAGGCGCTCGTCACCGGCGAGTCCCTCGGCCAGGTCGCATCCCAGACGCTCGACAACATCGCCGTCGTGAACGAGGCCGTCACCATGCCGGTGCTCCGCCCGCTCATCGGCTCCGACAAGCAGGAGATCATCGCCCGCTCGCACGAGATCGGCACCTACGACATCTCGTGCCAGACGGCGCCCGACTGCTGCACGCTCTTCATGCCGCGCCGGCCCGAGACGCACGCCCGCCTCGAGCAGGTCCTCGAGGCCTGGGGGTCCTTCGACCACGAGGCCATGGTCGACGACCTCGTGAGCAACGTCGAGTGGCGCGACTTCACCCAGTGCCCGTCGTATCACGCGCCCAGGGGAGGCCTTCGGGAGCACCATAACGAGCTCTCCCCCTGGATGGGCGGCGAGCGGTAGCGTCCGCCTCGCGAGCGGAGCCCCCGAGGGGGCACCCCATATCAAACCCTGTAGTGGCGTGCCCCGGCTGAGCTGGGGCGCGCCCTTTTCCGGTCAGCGTCGCGTCCGCCTCGTGGCAGCGAGCTGGCGAGAATCTCGCCGTTCCCGGGCCGAGGACGCCCCCGGGGGAGCACGCTGGGTGGGGGAGGCGATGTGGAATGGCTCAGCGAAGGTCATCGGCGCCGCTTGGGAGGCTGGCGCGCAGGTACGGGGTCGTGGGGCGGGGCGCGGTCGCAGCCGCGCTCGTGCTCGCGCTGCTCGTCGCTGGGGGCGCGGCCGCGGCCGCGATGGCGGCGACGGGCGGCGTCGAGGTCGTGCGGGGCGAGCCCTCCGCCGCCGGGGCGGCGGAGGGCTCGCCCGAGCGGGAGGGCGAGGTGACGACGCGCGGCGACGAGACGTTGGGGGAGGGCGAGGAGGCCGACGAGGGGGTCGTGGTGGTGCATGTCGACGGCGCGGTCGGCTCGCCCGGGGTCTACGAGCTCGAGGGCGAGCCGCGCGTGAACGACGCCATCGCCGCCGCGGGAGGGCTCGCGGAGGGCGCGGACACCTCCGGGCTCAACCTCGCGGCCCGGCTCGCTGACGGGGAGAAGGTCCACGTGCCGCTCGTCGGGGAGGCGCCCCAGGCGAGCGCGGAGCCCGCGTCCGGCTCGGGGGGTGGGTCGGACGGCCCCGTGAACCTCAACACCGCCACCGTCGAGGAGCTCGACGAGCTCCCCGGCGTCGGCGAGGCCACGGCGCTCGCGATCGTCGAGGACCGCGAGACGAACGGGCCCTTCTCCTCGCCCGAGGACCTCATGCGGGTCTCGGGGATAGGGGAGAAGAAGTTCGCGAAGCTCGAGGGGCTCGTCTGTGTCTGAGCGCATCCCGCCGCCCCCGCGCCCGGCGCTCCCCCACGCGTTCTGGGCCCTGCTCGTCGCCCTCGGGGCCATGCGCGCCGCCCTCGCCCTCACGCCGCCCGCCCTCGCCCTCGCGGCGGGGTCGGCGCTCGCCGGCGCCGCCGCGCTCGCGGCCTTCGGGCCGCGACGCGGGCCGAGGCTGCTGCCGCTCGCCGCCGTGATCCTCGCCGCGCTCTCGGCCTCGGGCCTCGCCTGCGCGGCGGAGCTCTCCCGGCAGGGGGCGCTCGCGGCGGCGCTCTCCTCGAGCCCCGTCTCCACTTGGGAGCTCAGGCTCGCGAGCGACATGTCCCGCGGCGCGGACGCGTGGCGCGGCAGGGCCGTCGCCTCGCGCGACGGGGCGGTCGCGGGCGAGGTCTGGCTGCTCTTCGACGATCCGATCGAGCAGGGGCTCACGGTTCGGTGCGTCGGGCGCTTCTCGGCGAACGGTGACGACGACTGGGGCGCGTCCTCGCGCGCCCAGGGGATCGCGGGGACCGTGCGCGTGGTCCGCCTCTTGGGCGCCGAGCCGCCGGGCGGCATCGCCGGGGCGGTCCTCGGGCTTCGAGAGGCGGTGCTCTCGAGCTTCGACGCGGGCTCCTCGGACGCCCGGGCCCTCCTCGCGGGCAGCGTCTGCGGGTCGACTGCGGCGATCTCAGAGCGCGGGCTCGACGAGGCGTTCGCGCGCTGTGGCGTCTCGCACCTCGTCGCGGTCTCGGGCGGGCATCTCGTGCTCGTCTGCGCGCTCGCGGCCGCCCCGATCGAGCGCTCGCGCCTCGCCCCGCTCGCCCGCGCCGCGGCCCTTCTCGCCCTCACGGCGCTCTTCGTCGCGTTCTGCGGGTCGCCCGCCTCGGCCGTGCGGTCGTGGGCCATGTCGCTCGTGGCCTCGCTGTCGCGCCTCGCGGGAAGGCGCGGGCATCCCCTGTCGTCCGCGAGCCTGGTGTCGCTCTCCATGGCGCTCGCCGACCCCGGCGTGACGGGGCAGCTCGGGTACCTGCTCTCGGTCGCCTGCGTCTGCGGCATCTGCGCGCTCGGCGGCTACGCGCGCTATCTCGTGCGCGTCCTTCTCCCCGCGCCGCGCCCGCCCGCGGCGGCGCCCCCGCGCCTGGCGCGGGCGCTCTCGCGCCTCGCGGGCGACGCCGGGGACGCCCTTGCGCTCACGCTCGTCTCGCAGGCGGTCACGCTGCCGCTCACCTGCGCCGCGTTCTCCCAGCTCTCGCTCGTGGCGCCGCTCGCCAACGTGCTGCTCGCACCGCTCTTCTCGCCGTTTCTGGGGGCGGGGCTCGTCGCCGCCTGCCTCGCCTGGGCGCCCCCGCTGCAGGCGCCCGCGCTCCTCGTGACCGACGCGCTCGGGGGCGTCGTGGCGTGGCTCGTCGCCGTGCTCGGGAGGATCCCGCTCGCGAGCGTGGCGGCGAGCGTCGACGAGGGCGTCGCGCTTGCCGTCATGCTCGGGGCGTCCGGGGCCCTGCTCGTCTGGTGGCCGCCCGTCTCGCGCCGCGCGCTCGCCGCCGGGCTCGGGCTCGCCTCGGCCGTCGGCCTCGCCTGGCTGCTGCGCTGGCGCCTGCTCGCCCCGGCGCGCGTCGTGGTCATGGACGTGGGGCAGGGCGACGCCATCCTCGTCACGGACGGCGCCTCGTCGCTGCTCGTGGACACCGGGCCCGGCGACGCCGTCGTGGCGGCGCTCGCGCGGGCCAACGTCACGCACCTCGACGCCGTCCTGCTCACGCACCTGCACGACGACCACGCGGGGGGACTCGGGGACGTCATCGGGGCGGTGTCGGTGGGCCGCGTCATCGTGGGCGAGGGCGTGGACCCGGGCGATGCCGCGGCGGGCCTGCCGGTGGGGCTGGTCGGATACGGCGACGCCCTCTCCGTCGGGCGCTTCTCGCTCGAGGTGGTCTCGCCCCTCGAGCCGGCCGACGGGTCCGGCAACGAGGGCTCGCTCGAGCTCCTGCTCTCCTTCGACGGCGGCGCGAGGAGCCTCACGGCGCTTCTCGCCGCCGACGCCGAGGAGCCTGAGACGTCGGCGGCCGTCGCGCGCGGGGACGTGGGCGACGTCGACCTCCTCAAGGTGGGCCACCACGGGTCTGCCGCGTCCGTCGGGGCTGGGACCGCCGCGGCGCTTGACCCCGAGGTGAGCGTCGCGAGCGCGGGGGAGGGCAACTCCTACGGCCATCCCGACCCGGCCTGCGTCGAGGTCCTCGAGGGGGCGGGGTCGCTCTTCCTGTGCACCATCGAATGCGGGGACGTGACGGTCGAGCCGGGGGAGTCCGGGCCGGTCGTTACCTGTCAGAAGGGGGTAGCGCCATGAGTGCTACACTAGGGGCCACGATTGTGGCCCAAAGGGGGTGTGAAATGCCGAGGTGCGTGCCCATCAAAGAGATCAAGAACACCGTCGAGTTCGCGCGGATCGTCGAGGAGTCGCCGGAGCCCGTCATCGTGACCCGCAACGGGCGTGAGGCCTTCGCGGCCATGTCCATGGAGGTGCTCGACGCGATGCGCATGGAGCGCGCCCGCGCCGAGCTCTACCGCCTCGTCGACGAGGCGGAGGAGGACTTCCGCGAGGGCAGAGTCGTGGACGCCCGCGAGTCGATACAAAGGACACGTGAGCGCTATGGCCTATGACGTCTTTTTTGCCAACGCCGCCCAGAGAGACAAGGAGCGGATTGCTTCCTACCTGCTGCACGAGGCTCGGAGTCAGACGGCCGCGCGGGGCTTCCTGGACGGTCTCGAGCGCGTGACGGGCAATCTCGCCCAGTTTCCCGAGATGTACCCGCGCGCCGCCGAGGGCAGACTCGCCGCGGGCGGCTACCGCAGGGCGCGCTTCGGGAGCTACGTCGCGCTCTACCGGGTCAATGACGACGAGCGCGCGGTCGAGGTCGCCCGCGTCTTCCACGCGCTTCAGGACTACGCGCGGCTGCTCTAGCCGCGAGGGGAGGAGAAGATGGCAGACAAGCCCGCGCTTCTGGCGGCCTATCTCATCGTGGGGCCGGACGAGCTCAAGCGCAAGCAGGCGCTCGCCCGCCTCAAGGCGCGCGTCGACGGGCCCTTCGCGGCCTTCAACCTGGAGGAGCTCGTCGCCTCGGGGGACCTCGAGCCGGTGGGCGTGCTCGCCTCGCTCAACACGCTGCCGATGGGCGGCGACCGTCGCGTCGTCGTCATCGAGAACGCCGAGAAGCTCCCCAAGCCCGTCTCCGAGGCCCTCGTGGGGTACCTCGACAACCCAAACCCGAGCTGCACGCTCGCGCTCGTGGCAACGACGCTCGCCAAGACCACGCGCCTCTACAAGGCCGTTGCGAAGGTGGGCCCCCGCACGGTGATCGACTGCGCGGCCAAGAAGGGGCGCGACCTGCCGCCCTACGTGCAGAAGCTCGCGGCCGCCCACGGCGTCTCCATCGCGGCCGACGCGGCGCGCGAGCTCGTGGCGCGCGTCGGCGAGTCAACGACGATGCTCGACACGCAGGTCGCGACCCTCGCGGCGCTGCTCGGCGGCTCGGGGACGATCACCGCCCCCTTCGTCGAGGCCAACGTCGCGCGCGTGGCCGAGGTCAAGCCCTGGGAGTTCCTTGACCGGCTCTCCGCGCGGGACGCCCATCGCGCCCTCGCGCTCTACCGCCTGCTGGACGGCTCGGCGCTCGGGCTGCTCTCGCTCGTGGCGGGGCGCCTGCGCGAGCTCGTCTGCGCCCGCTCGCTCGCGGCGCGCGGTCAGGCCCACGCGCTGGCCTCGGAGCTGAAGAAGCAGGACTGGCAGGTGAGAAACCATGGCCGCTGGGCGCGCGCCTTCTCCGAGGGCGAGCTGGAGCGCCTGCTCGGCGCCTGTGCCGAGGCCGAGCGCGCGCTCAAGAGCGGCGCGGAGGCAGACGAGGTCATGCCCGCCCTCATCGCCCGCGTCTGCGGCGTGGCCTGATCCCGCGGGCGAGAAGAACGTCGCCATCCCCCCGCGCAGCCGTTATGCGGGGCCTTCGCGACAATCCGTCATCCCAAACCGTCGCGAAGCCCCCGCGCACCCGACCTGCGGGGCCTTCACGACAGAACGTCGCCCAAGACTGTCGCCAGACCCCTGCAAACCTACTCTGCGGGGCCCTCGCGACATTTCGCTGCCCGGAATCGTCGCGAAACCCCCGCGCACCTAGTCTGCGGGCGATTCGCGACGTTTCGCCGCCCGGAATCGTCGCGAAACCCCCGCACACCCGCCCTGCGGGGCCGAGGCGACGAGCCTGCGCCCAGAGACGTCGCGAGGGCCCCGCATCCGTTGTCCGCGGGGCCCTCGCGACGGTTCTTCTCGCCGTGCGCCGTCAGCTCTCCGTGAAGTACTCCGGGTGGGAGGCCGAGATGGGGTGGTAGTCGATGTGCGCCTTGCGCAGGTGGCGCGAGGTGAGGTAGGAGGCCTCGTTCGTGTCGTGCGCGGCGATGGCGTCGCGGATCTTGTGGTGCTGGTCCATGACGACGTCCCACTCGACGCCCGAGGTCAGCACCGCCAGCCAGCGGAAGCGCTCGTAGTGGACGTTGGTCATGTTGAGCCAGTCCCAGAGCGGCGCGCGGTCGGCGATGACGAAGAAGGTCTCGTGCATGAGGTTGTCCGACTCGAAGAACGCGAGCTCGTCGGCGGCCTCGACGGCCTCCTCCTGCTGCGCGATGATGGCGTCGATGCAGGCGATGTCCGCCTTCGTGGCCTTGGCGCAGCACTCGATGACGACCTGCCGCTCGAGGCACTCGCGGGCGAAGCGCGCGTCCTCGCACGCACGCATGTCGATCTTCGAGACGTAGGTACCGCTCTGGGGCACCGTGTTCACGAGCCCCTGCTGCTGGAGGAGCACGAGCGCCTCGCGCACGGGGGTGCGGCCGAGCCCGAGCTCCTCGCACAGGCGCTTGGGGACGAGGCGCTCCCCGGGCTTGTAGCGCGAGAACACGAGCGCGCGCCGCAGGGCCTCGTAGGCCTGGGTCTGCAGGGTGGGGGTGTCCTTCTCGTGCATGCTCGTCCTTCTCGCCGCTCGCTAGCCTGTTGCTAACGTCTTATTTTACGGGTTGCCGCATCCTCGCGCCGCCCCGATTCGAGTCCGCGACGCAATCTGCAGACCGCTCGGACACTCAAAGCGAAATACCGACCGCTGGCGGATTCCCGGCAAAACCTCGGGGAGTCACTGTTGAGTTGAAGGCACGCTCAAACTAATATATCAGTTCAAGGGGGAACCGACGGGCCCCGTGCGACGCCGACATCAGCGCCGGCGGGCGAGAAGGACGGAGGAGCAGATGGCAACACTCAAGAACTGGCAGGAGAGCCGCGACGAGCTCGAGGGCAAGGGGGTGTGCGTGCCCCAGTGCGACGTCGACGCCCTGCGCAAGGCGGGCGCCGAGCAGCCGGTGTGGATGCACTTCGGCGGCGGCAACCTCTATCGCGCCTTCCACGCCCAGATCGCCCAGGACCTCGCCGACAAGGGCCTGCTGAACCGCGGCGTGGTCGTCGCGGAGACCTTCCGCCCGTTCACGATCGACGAGGTCTACGCCCCCTACGACAACAACATCCTGCAGGTCGTCATGAACGCCGACGGCACGCTCGACGAGCGGGTGCTCGCGGTCACGGCCGGCGCCATCTTCGCGAACGCCGACCGCCCGACCGACTACGCCCTCGCGCGCCGCTACTTCGAGAGCCCCGACCTGCAGATGGTCACCTTCACCATCACCGAGAAGGGCTACGGCCTCACCGACGCATCCGGCAGGCTGCTGCCCTACGTCGCGGCCGAGATCGAGGCCGGCCCCGCGCACGCCACGAGCTCGATGGGCATCGTCTGCGCGCTGCTCGTCGACCGCTTCGAGGCGGGCGCCGCGCCCATCGCCATGGTCTCCACCGACAACTTCTCGCAGAACGGCCGCCGCTTCCAGGAGGCCATCCTCACGATCGCCCGCGGCTGGCTCGAGCACGGCCACGTCACGCAGGACTTCGTCGACTACGTCTCGGACGAGTCGCGCGTGAGCTTCCCCTGGTCGATGATCGACCGCATCACCCCCAACCCCTCGCCCGAGACCGAGGCCGCCCTCAGGGAGCAGGGCTGGGAGGACCTCGACCTCATCAAGACCTCCGGCCCGACCTTCGCCGGCTTCGCCAACACCGAGGCGGCCCACTACCTCGTCATCGAGGACTCGTTCCCCAACGGCCGGCCCGCGCTCGAGGAGGGCGGCGTGATCATGTGCGACCGCGAGACCGCGGAGCGCGCGGACACCATGAAGGTCACGGCCTGCCTGAACCCGCTGCACACGTGCCTCGCCGTCTACGGCTGCCTGCTCGGCTACACCCGCATCTGGCAGGAGATGGAGAACCCCGACCTGGTGGCGCTCATCAGGAAGCTCGGCTACGACGAGGACCTTCCCGTCGTCGTGGACCCCAAGGTCATCGACCCCAAGACCTTCATCGACGAGCTGCTCGCCGAGCGCCTGCCCAACAAGAGCCTGCCCGACGCGCCGCAGCGCATCGCGGCGGACACCTCGCAGAAGGTGCCCATCCGCTACGGCCACACCCTGAACGCCTACCTCGAGGCGGGGCGTGACGTCTCCGGCCTCGTGGCCATCCCCCTCGTGATCGCGGGGTGGCTGCGCTACCTGCTCGCCGTCGACGACAGGGGAGAGGCCTTCGAGCCGAGCCCCGACCCGCTGCTGGCCGACCTCAGGGCCCAGCTCTCCGGCATCTCGCTCGGCGAGACCGACCCCGCCAGGATCCACGAGGCGGTCAGCCCCATCCTGTCCAACGCCGAGATCTTCTCGCTCGACCTCTACGAGGCCGGCCTCGGCGAGAAGATCGAGGGCATGTTCGCGGAGCTCAACGCCGGTCCCGGCGCCGTCGCCGCGACCATCGGAAAGTACGTCGGCTAGGCAAACGAAGGACCGGGCGCGCGCCCGGAGAGAGAGGAGAGGGACATGGAGCTCACCTTCCGCTGGTACGGCCCCAACGAGGAGAAGATCACGCTCGAAGAGATCAGCCAGATCCCCGGCTGCAAGGGTATCGTCGGCACGCTCTTCGACATCCCCGCGGGCGAGGTCTGGCCGCGCGAGCGCATCCACGAGCTGCGCGAGATGGTCGAGGCCCACGGGCTCACGCTCAAGGTCATCGAGTCGGTGAACGTCTCCGACGACATCAAGATCGGCACCGACAAGCGCGACGAGCACATCGAGAACTACAAGGAGACGATCCGCAACCTCGCCGCCGAGGGCGTCAAGGTCATCTGCTACAACTTCATGCCGGTCTTCGACTGGGTGAAGTCCGACCTCGACTACGTCCTGCCCGACGGCTCGCGCACGCTCGCCTTCGTCAAGGCGAACATCCCCGACGACCCGCAGGTCATCATCGACCGCGTGGCCAACGGGTCGGGCGACTTCACGCTTCCCGGCTGGGAGCCGGAGCGCCTCGCGCAGGTGCGCGCGCTGCTCGACGCCTACAAGGACATCGACGACGACAAGCTGCGCGAGAACCTCGTCTACTTCCTCGAGGCCATCATGCCGACCTGCGAGGAGTGCGACGTCAAGATGGCCATCCACCCGGACGACCCGCCCTACTCGCTCTTCGGCCTGCCGCGCATCATCAAGAACCGCGAGGACCTCGACTGGCTCTGCACCGCGGTGGACACGCCCTACAACGGCATCACGCTGTGCTGCGGCTCGATCGCCGAGGAGCCGGGCAACGACATCTACGACATCCTCGCTGAGTTCACGCGCCGCGGTCGCATCCACTTCGTGCACATGCGCAACATCAAGTACATCTCCCCGGATGAGCCGGGCAACAAGGACTTCTACGAGGCCCCGCACCCCAGCCCCTGCGGCTCGCTCGACATGTACAAGATGATGAGGGCCCTCCACGACAACGGCTTTACGGGCTACATGAGGCCCGACCACGGCCGCATGATCTGGGGCGAGACGGGACGCCCGGGCTACGGTCTCTACGACCGCGCCCTCGGCATCGCCTACATCAACGGAATGTGGGAGGCAATCGAGAAGGGCGCGTAGGCCACCCCAACGGGGCGTGCCGCACATGCCCCGTCCTCAAACAGCGCTGCGCGAACTGCGGGCGGGGCATGTGCGGCACGCCCTGACCGCAGTTCGCGCCCTTCTCGGTTGCTCCCACGCGATTCCCACCCTCTGGCTTCTGGGAGAAAGGGGACTCTTCCATGCTGCTGAACGACGACTTCCTGCTGACAACCGAGTGGGCGCGGAGGCTCTTCCACGACCACGCGGAGAAGATGCCGATCATCGACTACCACTGCCACCTCGACCCGAGGCAGATCTACGAGGACGTGCACTTCTCGGACCTCGCCCAGCTCTGGATCTGCGACAACGGCGCGGGCGACCACTACAAGTGGCGCCTCATGCGCGCCAACGGCACGCCCGAGCGCCTCATCACCGGCGACGGCGAGCCCTACGAGAAGTTCCTCGCCTACGTGGACACCATCGAGCGCGCGCCCGGCAACCCGCTCTACGAGTGGAGCCACCTGGAGCTGCGCCGCGCCTTCGGGATCGACCTCACGATCTGTCGCGCCAACGCCGACGAGATCTGGCGCCGCGCCAACGAGCGCATCGCCGAGGCGGGCTTCTCCGCCAAGGGCCTCATCCGCGCCTTCGACGTCCGCTGCGTCTGCACCACCGACGACCCGGCGAGCGACCTCGCCTGGCACAAGCTGCTCGCCGCCGAGGAGGCCGAGAACGGCTTCAAGGTCCTGCCGACCTTCCGCCCCGACGGCCTCATGGGCATCGACAAGCCCGACTTCGCCGCCTACCTCGCGCGCCTCGCGCAGGTCTCCGGCGTGGCCGTCACCGGCTGGGAGAGCCTGAAGGCCGCCGCCGCCCAGCGCGTCGACTACTTCCACGAGGTCGGCGGGCGCCTCGCGGACCACGGCATGAACTCGTTCACCTATGTCGGCGCCACCGAGGACGAGGTGGCCGGCATCGTGGCGCGCGCCCTTGCGGGCGATGCCCCGAGCAAGACGGAGGTGGACGCCTACCAGAGCGCGCTCACGCTCTTCCTCATGGGCGAGTACGAGCGCCACGGCTGGACGCTCCAGCTGCACGCCAACGTCTTCCGCAACGCCAACTCCCGCGGCTTCGCCGCGCTCGGCGCCGACGCCGGCTTCGACTCCGCCGGCGACCAGCCGGGGCTCGTGGGCCAGCTCGCCCTGCTCCTCGACGCGGCCAACAGCGCCGAGGCCCTGCCCAAGACGATCATCTACACGCTCGACGAGTCCCAGTACATGGGCATCGCCACGCTCATCCAGTCCTTCCAGGGCGGCTGCCGCCAGCGCCTGCAGCTCGGCTGCGCCTGGTGGTTCTTCGACCACTTCGCCGGCATGAAGAGCCAGCTCACGATGTACGCGCAGGAGAGCCTGCTCGCCAACTTCACCGGCATGCTCACGGACTCCCGGAGCTTCCTCAGCTACCCGCGCCACGAGTACTTCCGCCGCGTCCTGTGCCACACCGTCGGCGAGTGGGTCGAGATGGGCCGGCTCCCCGAGGACGAGGCCTACCTCGGCGGCCTCGTGGAGGACATCTGCTACAACAACGCGCACGACTACTTCGGCTTCTTCGAGTAGGGGCCGGCGCCATCGACGCCCGCTTCCCGTTTCCGTCGCCGGGGCCCCGCAGATCAGCTCCGCGGGGCCCCGGCGACGTTTCTTGCCCGGGAAGCGTCGCCAGCGCCCCGCACGGCGACTCGGCGGGGGTCCGGCGACGCTTTCGGGGAGCTGGGGGGCGCGGGCCGGGGTCCTGCCGCCCGTCGAATTGCGGCGCCGCTCGCTGAACCGTCGTGATGGGGGCGGCGCCCAGCGGATAAACTACTCTCATTAGTGATATATCACAGGGCAAGGAGATACCATGGCTGATGATGCTACGGGCCGCAGAAAGGTCCTTGCGCTCGGCGAGATCATGTGCCGCCTCTCCGTGGGCGGCGGGGTGCGCCTGGCGGACGCCTCGTCCTTCGACGCGCACTACGGCGGCGCGGAGGCCAACGTCGCCGTCTCGCTCGCCAACTTCGGGCACGACGCCGCCTTCGCCACGAAGGTGCCGGACAACCCGCTCGGCGACGCGGTGGTGCGCCACCTCCGCAAGAACGGCGTCGACGCCTCCCAGGTCCTTCGCGGGGGCGCGCGCCTCGGCACCTACTACCTCGAGATCGGCACCGCCAACCGCGGGTCGGTCGCCGTCTACGACCGCGCCGGCTCCTCGTTCGCGACGATGGCGTCCTGCGAGTGGGACGTCGACGAGCTCCTCTCCGGCGTCGGGCTCTTCCACGTGACGGGCATCTGCCCGGCGCTCTCCGCGTCCTGGCGCGCGCTCACGCTCGAGCTCGTGCGCGCCGCCGCCGAGCGGGGCATCCCCGTGAGCTACGACGTCAACTTCCGCGGCAAGCTCTGGACGTGGGACGAGTGCATGGACGCCTTCCGCGACGTCCTGCCCTACGTCACCTACCTCGCCGCGAGCTGGGGCGACGTCCAGAGCGCCCTCGGCCTCGAGCGCACGCCCTGGAGCGAGGAGGCCATGGTCGCGGCCTACGACGCGCTCGTCGCCGCGCGCCCGGGCGTCCGCGCCATCTACTGCACGCGCCGCGTCGCGCACTCGAGCAGCTCCAACGACCTCACCGGCTACCTCTACACGGCCGACGGCACCGGCGCCGCGGGCGCGCTCGCGCGCTCCCGCACCTGGCACGTCGAGCCCATCGTGGACCGCGTGGGCGGCGGCGACGCCTTTGCCGGCGGCGTGCTCCACGGGCTTCTCGCCGAGATGGCGCCCGCGGACGCCATCGAGTTCGCGGCGGCCGCGAGCGTGCTCAAGCACAGCGTGGCCGGCGACGCCAACCGCTTCACCGCTGCCGAGGTCACCGACTTCATGGCCAGCGGCGCCGACGTCAAGCGCTAGCAACCCAGGAGGGGAGACGCACATGTACATGGATAGCTACTACGAGAAGGTCGAGAGGCTCGCGATCATCCCGGTCGTCGTGCTGGACGACGCCGCCGACGCCAGGCCGCTCGCCGACGCCCTCGTGGCCGGCGGGATGCCCTCGGCCGAGGTGACGTTCCGCACGGCCGCGGCGGCCGACTCCATCCGCGCCATGCGCGAGGCGCACCCGGACATGGCGGTGGGCGCGGGCACCGTGCTCAGCGTCGAGCAGGTCGACGAGGCCGTCGACGCGGGCGCGGAGTTCATCGTGAGCCCCGGCTTCGACGAGGAGGTCGTGCGCCACTGCATGGAGCGCGAGCTCCCGGTCTTCCCGGCCTGCGTCACGCCCACGGAGGTCATCGCCGCGCGCAAGCTCGGCATCCACGTGACCAAGTTCTTCCCGGCCGCGCAGTACGGCGGCCTCTCCACCATAGGCGCGCTCGCCGCGCCCTTCGTGGGGCACCGCTTCATGCCCACGGGCGGCGTCTCTCCGGCCAACGTGGCCGAGTTCCTCGCGAGCCCGCACGTGATCGCCTGCGGCGGCACCTGGATGGTCAAGGCCAACCTCATCAAGGAGGGACGCTTCGACGAGGTCGAGCGGCTCTGCCGCGAGGCCATGGAGATCGTGGCCACGGTGCGGTAGCGCGCCGCGCGTCCTTCTCGCGCGTCCCTGTCGGCGGCGGGCCCCTGCGGGCCTGCCGCCGCCTTTCTGCCGCATTCCGCCCTCGCCGCTCCCGGTCCGTCCGGCGCCCAGGGGATGAGTGACGGGTTTTGGACGGATGATGCCCCTCTGAGCGCCCTGTCCATCCAAAACGCGTCACTCGCCCTCATTTCTGCCCGATATCCCGCTCAGGCGTCCAAACCGTCCGGTCAGGGGTACGACACCGGAAAGGCCGCGTTATGCGCTAGACTAATATATCAGTTGGAAGTGCCGTACTGGAGCGGCGGGGAGCCGAGGAAAGAGGGAGCATGCGCACGTATACGAACCTGAACGCGGGCTGGACCTTCACCAAGCCGGGGGACGCCCCGATCACGGTGGACGTCCCGCACACCTGGAACAACCTTGACGGCCAGGACGGCGGCAACGACTACTGGCGCGGGACCTGCGCCTACGAGCGCCGCTTCACGGTCCCGGCCTTCGACCCCACGAAGCAGGTCGTCTACCTCGAGTTCGAGGGCGTCAACGCCACGGCCGACGTCGAGGTCAACGGGATCGCCTGCTGCCACCACGACGGCGGCTACTCCACCTTCCGCACCAACGTCACCGAGCTCGTGAAGCCCGGCGAGAACGGCCTGCTCGTCCACGTGGACAACTCAAAGAACGACCGCGTCTACCCTCAGAAGGCCGACTTCACCTTCTACGGCGGCATCTATCGCGACGTCAAGCTCCTCGTGGCCGACGCCACGCACTTCTCGCTTGACTACCACGGCGGCCCCGGCATCGCCGTCACGCCCAAGATCGCCGACGGCGAGAAGGACGCGGACGTGCGCGTGCAGACCTGGGTGGACGGCCCTGAGGCCGACTCCGCGGAGGTCCGCGTGACCCTCACCGACGCCTCCGGCGCCACGGTGGGGACCGCGACCGGCACCGACGTCACCCTCGCGCTGCCCGACGCGCACCGCTGGGACGGCCTCGACGACCCGTACCTCTATGCCGCGAAGGCGCAGCTCGTCGTCGCCGGCACCGTCGTGGACGAGGTCTCCACGCGCTTCGGCGTGCGCAGCTTCTCCTATGACGCCAAGGGCGGCTTCTTCCTCAACGGCCGCAGCTACCCCCTCCGCGGCGTGTGCCGCCACCAGGACCGCAAGGCCCTCGGCAACGCCCTCACGGAGAAGGAGCACCGCGAGGACATGGCCCTCATCCGCGAGATCGGCGCCAACACGCTGCGCCTCGCGCACTACCAGCAGGCCCAGTTCTTCTACGACCTCTGCGACGAGGCCGGCATCGTCGTGTGGGCGGAGATCCCCTACATCTCCGAGCACATGCCCAACGGCCGCGAGAACACCATCTCGCAGATGACCGAGCTCATCACCCAGAGCTACAATCACCCCTCGATCGTGTGCTGGGGCGTCTCCAACGAGATCACCATCTCCACCAAGGACAAGGCGGACATGCTCGACAACCACCGCGTCCTCGACGAGCTCTGCCACAAGCTCGACCCCACGCGCTTCACCACGCTGGCCTGCTACGCCATGTGCGGGCCCTTCAACAAGTCCGCCTTCGTGACCGACGTCGTGAGCTGGAACCTCTACCTCGGCTGGTACGTGCCGGGCCTCTTCCTGAACGACCTCTGGTTCGGGTTCTTCCACCTCGTGCACCCCAACCGCGTCATCGGCATGTCCGAGTACGGCTGCGAGGCCATGCCCAACCTCCACTCCTCGCGGCCGCGCCGAAACGACCACACCGAGGAGTACCAGTGCGTGTACCACGAGTACATGCTCAAGTTCTTCGCCAAGCACCCGTACCTGTGGGCCACGCACGTCTGGAACATGTTCGACTTCGCGGCCGACGCGCGCGACCAGGGCGGCGAACCCGGCATGAACCACAAGGGCCTCATCACCTTCGACCGCAAGACCAAGAAGGACTCCTTCTACATCTACAAGGCCTGGTGGAGCAACGAGCCCTTCGTGCACCTGTGCGGCAAGCGCTACGTCGACCGCGCCGAGGAGGCCACGAGCGTCAAGGTCTACTCCAACCAGAAGGAGGTCACGCTCTTCGTCAACGGCTCCAAGCTTGAGACCCGCCGCGAGGACCCCAAGAACCCGCACGTCTTCACGTTCTTCGTCCCGCTCAAGAAGGGCGAGAACAGCATCGAGGTCACGTCCGGCCAGCTCGCCGACTCCGGCACGATCCGCCGCGTCGACACGCCCAACCCCGACTACGTGCTCCAGAAGAAGAGCACCCAGAAGTCCAACTGGGCGGACAACGAGTAGCCTAAGCCCGACCATCCTTCCCGGGAACGCCCCGGCGCCGCGCGCGTCGGGGCGTTCCCGTTCTTCTCGCCAGCCCTTCCGGATACGTACGCGCCCCGTCCGGGTACGTACACCTCCTCTCCGGGTACGTACGCGCAGCGGGGGCTGTGGGCACCGGCATCCCGAAGAACCCGCAGGTAGAGGGCGGGCGAGAAGAACATCAAGCCGTAAACCTCGTACGTATCCGGAGGTGGGGTGTACGTATCCGGGAGAAGGCCTGGGCACCCGGGGGTGCGCCCGGGCGGGGCGGCATCTGGAGAAGCCGTGACGCCGGATGTCGTCGGGCGAATCGCCGCATATGAGAAACTGTTGCGCACCGTGGGCCATGAGCTGCGGTGGCATGCATCTCGGAAGGGCCTTCTCGCAAGGGGCGTCAGCGTCGTGCGCGCTTGGTGCAAGGGGCCGGGAAGCGCCCATCGCTAGCATGGGCGCCATGATTACCGTATGTGACATATCGGCACTTGCGCGCTGGGGAGAGGTCGGCCTGGCGCAGCGGCTGGGGGAGCCATGTCCCGAGCCGCCGGAAAAGGCGTGGTCCCTCGCCTCGGCGGCGGCCCTCGGGGCAAACGACCTGCGCGGCGCACGCATCGAGGCAACGGAGGCGCGCCCCCTCCACATCCTCGTGAGCGGGGAGGCGAGAAGGGTGAGGACGCCCGTGGTGCGCTGCCACATCTGGTCGACCGCGCTTCCCCCTGACGCGCTCTACCAGCTTACTGACGAGGTCCTTCTTGCCTCGCCGGCCTTCTGCCTGCAGCAGATGGCCGCGCGCTCGAGCCTTGCGCGGGCGGTTGCGGTGGGTACCGAGATATGCGGGAGGTACGCGCGCTCCCCGCGGGCCAAGGACGGCTTTCACCGCAGGCCGCCGCTCATGACTCCCGACGAGCTCGCCCGGCGCTTTGCGGACGCCCGCGGCTATGGGACGCGGCGGGCGCGCGAGGCCGTGGCGTTTGTCGTGGCCGGCTCGCGCTCTCCCATGGAGACGGTCGTCGTCCTCCTGTTCACGCTGCCCGTCGAGGCGGGCGGCTGCGGGCTGCCCGCGCCGCGGCTCAACGCCACCATAGAGATTCCCGCCTCGCTGCAGCTGGCCCTGGGGAAGCCGTACCTCGTCGTCGACCTCTGCTGGGAGGAGCTCGGGATCATCCTCGAGTACGAGAGCTACCTCTTCCATCGCACCAGGCAGCAGATAGACTCCGACAGCGCGCGCAACGAGGGGCTCCGGGACCTCGGCTGGATGGTCCGCTCCGTGACGGAGGGGATGCTCGCGGACCCGCAGATGCGCCGGGAGCTCGTCGAGAAGGTCTCCGCCCGCGCCGGGATCCGCCTGCCGACGGACGAGGACTACTGGCTCCGTCAGGAGGCGCTCGTGCGGGAGCTCCTCGCCCTCTAGCTCCACCTCTCCGGGTACGTACACGCCCCCTCCGGGTACGTACGAAGTTCACGGCTTGATGTACTTCTCGCTAAGCACTTTACCTGCGGATTCTTCAGAAGTGCTGCGCCTGCCGGCTTTGTGGCGTGTACGTATCCGGGGGAGGGGCGTACGTACCCGGAGGAATCGCCTCGGCGTCGGCCGCGCCCCGCCATCTACCGCAGGGCGAGAAGAACCGTCCGCTGGCGGGTCGCGAAGATTATTTTCCACCCCCGCGGGCGGTTTGTGGTTAAACTGATATATCAGTTTCCAGCCGCCCCGTGGAGGGAGGGGGAATTCCCGTACGGGACGCGGAGCGCACGCAATGCGAACGCACGCAGAGAAAGGAAGGGAAGGTACATGCACGACGTAAGGGAAAGCGTACAGAGGGGGGATCTCTCATGAGCAACGATGCTCGTCCCAAGACGCTGGTGACACGCCGCGGCCTCTTCGGCCTCGGTGCCCTCGGCGCCTCCGTCGCCGTGGGCGCGGGCGGCGTCATGGAGCAGTTCGCCTCCACGCTCGACACCAACCTCGGCACCCAGAGCGAGAAGCTCACCTCCCAGAGCACGGAGAACGAGCCCCTCTATGAGGCGTTCAAGCCCTCCGACGAGGTTCTGAACGAGGACGGCACGGGCAACTCCCACGCGCTCATCCAGAAGGCCATCGACCTCAACCGCAAGCAGGCGGCCGAGGGTGCGGTCCTGATGAAGAACAGCTCCGAGGAGGGGAGGGGCCTGCCGCTCGCCGAGGGCTCCAACGTGACCCTGCTCGGCATCAGGTCCCACATGCCCATGCTCGGCTCGAGCTTCGGCCTCAAGCTCTACGGCCCCTGCATCACGCTCGAGCAGGCGCTCACCCAGAGCAAGACCGACTTCGCCAACACCATCACCACGAACGTCGACCGCAGCACGGGCGCGATCGCCCCGACCATCTCCGCCTGGTCGGGCGACGAGTTCGACTTCGACGGCGCCGGCTTCAACGTCAACCCCACGATGGTCGACGCCTATGAGGCGCTGGGCGAGTCCTTCCCGCACGCCACGTGCGAGATGACGGTCACGGAGTACGACCCGAAGGAGCCCGGCGTCGCCGACATCGAGGGCGTCAACGGCGACTTCCGCTCGAGCTTCGCCGAGTACGGCGACGCCGCGATCGTGGTCATCTCCCGCCCGTCCGCCGAGTCGATCGACTACCTGCCCGGCAGCGTCGTGGCGGGCCTCGGCGCCGACGAGCCGCTCCAGCTCACCGACAACGAGCGCGCCGCGATCGACCTCGCCAAGGAGTGCTCCGACAACGTCGTGGTGATCCTGAACACCGCCAACGCGGTCGAGATCAGGGACCTCGCCGACGACCCGGACGTCTCCGCCATCCTGTGGATCGGCTTCCCGGGCTGCTACGGCATGCTCGGCGTGGCCGACGTGCTCTGCGGCAAGGTGAGCCCCTCGGGCGCCCTCACGGACACCTACGCCACGCACAACCTGAGCGCCCCCGCCATGCAGAACATGGGCGACTACCACTACGCCAACACCGACGTCCTCACCCGCAAGGGCGGCATGTTCGGCGACCTGTCCTCGAACTACGTCATCGAGTGCGAGAGCATCTACGTTGGCTACAAGTACTACGAGACCCGCTACTTCGACCAGGTCATGGGCCAGGGCAACGCGACATCGGCCGCCGGCGCGACCGCGGGCGACACGTGGAACTACGCTGACGAGATGGTCTACCCGTTCGGCTACGGCCTCTCCTACACCACCTTCAGCCAGGAGCCGGTCGGCGAGCCCGAGCTCGAGCTGACCACGCTCGACAACGGCGCCACCACCGCCTACGTGACCTTCAACGTCAACGTCACCAACACCGGCGACACGGCGGGCAAGTCCATCGTCGAGGTCTGGGGCCAGGCCCCCTACACCGCGGGCGGCGTGGAGAAGTCCGCGATCCAGCTCCTCAACTTCGAGAAGACCGACGAGCTCGAGCCCGGCGCCTCCCAGCAGGTTGCCGTGAAGGTCGACCTCCAGTACATCGCGAGCTGGGACAGCTCCCACGAGAACGAGGACGGCACCCAGGGCACCTACGTGCTCGACCCGGGCATGTACTACTTCGCGCTCGGCAACGGCGCGCATGAGGCCGTGAACAACGTCCTGGCCGCCCAGGGCGTCGAGGCGAGCCGCCTTACCGGCACCGGCGACGCGGCCAAGGTCTGGTCCATGGCCATCACCGAGGCCGAGGTGCCCCGCACCGCGCTCTCGATCTCCAAGAACGGCTACCAGGTCTCCAACCACCTCGAGACGGCCGACTGGAACTACTTCCAGCCCGGCGAGGTCACCTACCTCTCCCGCTCCGACTGGGAGGGCACCTGGCCTGTCGAGTACGCCGAGATGACGCTTGAGAACGAGCAGCTCATCGACTACCTCAACGGCCACTACTACGAGGTCAAGACCGACGACGACGTCTCCGGCATCACCTGGGGCGCCGACTCCGACCTCATGATCTGGGACATGGCCGGCAAGACCTACGACGACCCCGCCTGGGGCGAGCTGCTCGACAAGATGACCCTCGAGGAGGCGCTCTACCTCGCCACCTTCGGCGGGCCCTCCATCCCCGGCGTCGAGTCGATCGGCCTGCAGGAGCACTACCTCACCGAGAACGCCGGCAACGGCATCGTCATCGCCCTCAACGCCACGCAGGACTCCAACGCCCCGTGGACCATCGGCGCGGACGACCCCAACGGCGCCTGGAACGGCGCGGTCTTCGGCAACGCGCCCCTGACCGCCGCCTCGTTCAACAACTCCCTCTACTACGAGATGGGCGAGTTCATGGGCGAGGAGTCGCTGTTCACCGGCATCGCGATGCTCTGGGGCCCGGGCCTCAACATCCACCGTCAGCAGTACAACGGCCGCAACGGCGAGTACTACTCCGAGGACCCCGTGCTCTGCGGCAACACCGCCATGGAGTACTCCATGGGTGCCCTCGAGTACGGCCTCATCGCGTCGCCGAAGCACTTCGCCTTCAACGACCAGGAGACCAACCGCTCCGGCGTGGCGCCGTACATGACCGAGCAGCAGGCCCGCGAGGGCGAGCTGCGCGGCTGGCAGATCGCCTTCGAGGCCACCGACTACGACACCGAGGACCACAACGCCAACATGACGGGCCTCATGACGTCGTTCTCCAAGATCGGCCCGGTCGAGTGCACCTGCTCCACCGGCCTCATGACCGACATCCTCAAGAACGAGTGGGGCTTCCGCGGCTACGCCGTCACGGACATCTACGACGACACCGACCTCTGGGCGGCCGTCCTGGTCTCCGGCACCACCTGCTTCGACACCCGCGGCATCTCCGGCTTCTATGACTCCACCACGCTCGAGAACTGCTCGACCTTCGCCAACCAGGTCGACGGCATCTCCATCGGCGTGGACAAGGTCAAGGGCGACGCCACGGTGCAGGCTGCCGTCAAGGAGTCCGCGCACATGATCCTGTACGCCATGACCCAGTCCAACCTCACCAACCGCTACAACAGCACCACGCACATGGAGCCGCAGCTCACCTGGTGGCGCGGCGCGTACATCGGTGCGGCCGCCGCGTTCGGCGTGCTCGCCGTGGGCGCAGCCGCCTCCGCGGCCATGAGCTCCAAGAAGAGTAAGGAGGCGTAGGGGCATGTCCACCACTACCGCTAAGAAGGGAATCGGCTTCTTCATCGAGGCCGTCGCCCTGGTGCTCGCCGTCGTCGGCATCGTCGCCATGGTCGTGAGCGGCAGCATGGGCGTTGGCTATGAGTTCCCCAACATGCCCGTCTACCTCGTCCTCTCGGTCTTCGCTATCGCGCTCGTCGTGGTCTCGATGACGCTCGACGCCAAGAGTGCCGACAAGGGCCCCGGCATCGTGTCTCTTCTCGCCCTCGGCGTCGCCGTCTTCATCCTGGCGTACGCCGGCATCCAGGTCGTCGCGTCCCGAGCCCTCAACATCTCGGCGATCTTCTCCTGGAACTCGGGTGACACCACCGGCTGGAACATGTTCTATGCGGCCGCGGCCTCCGCGGGCTGCATGGTGGTCTCGGCCGTGCTGCTCACCGTGGCCGGCTTCATGCCCACCTTCAAGCGTCGCTAGGTCCGTCCGCAGAGCCTGCCGACCGACCGGTCGGCAGGCAGCACGGGGCCGCGGGGACACGTCTCCGCGGGCCCCTTCTCATGCCTTGGGCCGCCGCGGCGGCGGACGGGCCCGCGCCGCGCGCGGGGACCTGCCGCAGGGCGAGAAGAACCGTCCGCTGGCAAGGTTGAGGAGGCATTCTCACAAGTTTGTGAAGAATCTGCGACTAATCTGATATATCAGGTTATGAGCTCCCCTCGGTACGGGGGAGCGCCGGTGGGTCATGGCGGCAAGCGTTTCCGCGTCATGGAAGGGAGGGGAGTCTTGCGCCCCGCGATGTCCCTCGAGGCGACGCGACCGCACGGGGACGGGCGCGTCGCGGCATAGCGCACGCATTGGAAAGGAAGGGGGATGCCAAGCATGAGCAACCCAACTAAGAAGCGGAAGGGGAAGGTGTTCTGGGGCGTGCTCGCCGGCGTCGGCGTCGTGCTCACGGGCGCCCTGGCGTTCGGTACGAACTACGCGCTCAGCAACGCAACCGTAGTCAACACCTACCTCGACACGCCGACCTCGCAGGTCGTCAAGGGCGAGGACGACGGCACCGACACCAACTACTTTACGAGCGCCTTCGAGACCGAGGAGGAGCTCTCCGAGTACGAGCAGGGCATCGCCGAGCAGGTCGAGGCTGAGGGCGCGGTCCTCCTCATGAACAACGGCGCCCTGCCGCTCGCCAAGGGCGACAAGGTCAGCGCCGTGAGCCACTCCTCCGTGGACATCGTCTACGGCGGCACGGGCTCCGGCTCCGTTGACGCCTCGAGCGCCCCGACGCTCCAGCAGTCGCTGACCGACGCGGGCCTCGAGGTCAACCAGACCCTCTGGGACTTCTACCTCTCCGAGGAGATCGACGGCACCTACAGCCGCCTCATGGCCGGCGACATCGCTGACGACCCGCAGGCCTCCAAGGAGTTCGGCGTCAACGAGGTGCCTTGGGACAAGGTCCTCGCGGGCGCGGGCGACTCCTTTGCCGAGTACGGCGACGCGGCGATCTTCGTGATCTCCCGCTCTGGCGGCGAGGGCGCCGACCTGCCGATGGGCGACAACGGCCAGGGCCTCGACTATACGAGCGGCGTCGAGGGCAACTACCTCGAGCTCACGCAGGAGGAGCAGGACAACCTTGCCGGCCTCAAGGCGCTCAAGGACGAGGGCACCATCTCCAAGATCATCGTGCTCATCAACTCCTCCAACGCCGTCGAGGTCGACTTCCTCAACCCGGAGGTCTGCGGCGTTGACTACGGCATCGACGCGGCGCTCTGGATCGGCGACCCGGGCCAGGTGGGCCTCAACGCCGTGGGCGACATCCTCGTGGGCGACATCAACCCGTCCGGCAGCCTCGTCGACACCTACACCTACGACAACCTGTCCTCCCCGGCGGCGCGCAACTTCTACCCGCTGCAGTACGAGGGCTGGGAGGGCTACGGGCTGGGCACCGACTCGGCAACCGGCCGCCCCAACTACAACGTCAACAACTCCTATAACGTCTACCAGGAGGGCATCTACGTAGGCTACCGCTACTACGAGACCCGCTATGAGGACGCCGTCATGGGCACCGGCAACGCCGGCGACTACGACTACGCGAGCACCGTGGCCTTCCCGTTCGGCTACGGGCTCAGCTACACCGACTTCACGTTCTCCAACTTCCAGGTGAGCGAGGGCACCGACGCCTTCACCGTGACCGTCGACGTCACCAACGCGGGCGACGTGGCCGGCAAGAAGGCCGTCCAGGTCTACCTGCAGTCCCCCTACACCGAGTACGACCGGCAGAACGGCGTTGAGAAGGCCGCCATCGAGCTCGCCGGCTACGCCAAGACGGGCCTGCTCGAGCCGGGCGAGACCCAGACCGTCACCATCGACGTCGACAAGACCGAGCTGAGGGCCTATGACGCCAACGGCGCCAAGACCTACATCCTCGACTCCGGCGACTATTACCTCACCGTCGCCACCGGCGCCCACGAGGCCCTGAACAACGTGCTCGCCGCCAAGGGCTACACCGTGGCCGACGGCATGACCGCCGAGGGCGACGCCGCCATGGCGTGGAAGTGGACCAACCCGACGCTCGACACCGAGGTCTTCTCCACCTCCGCGGCAACCGGCGCCGAGATCACCAACCTCTTCGACGAGGCCGACCCCAACAAGAGCTCCGTCGAGCCCGGCGAGGTCACCTGGCTCTCCCGCTCTGACTGGGAGGGCACGTTCCCCACGGAGAACATCGTCCTGACCGCCAACGATGCTCTCGTCGAGTCCATTAAGGACGTCAACTACGACGCCGCCACCTATGACGGCGAGTATGCCGGCGCCGAGATGCCCACGCTGGGCGCTGACAACGGCATGACCCTTGCGCAGATGATCGGCAAGGACTATGACGACCCCGACTGGGAGCCCCTGCTCGACCAGATGACCTTCAGCGAGATGAACAACCTCATCACGCTCGGCTTCCACACCACCGCCGAGGTCCAGTCCGTCTCCAAGCCCAAGACCAACGACGAGAACGGCCCGCAGGGCTTCACCGCCAACGTCGTGGGCGGCGGCTCCGGCATGGCCTACACCTCCGAGGACGTCATGGCCGCCACGATGAACGACGAGCTCATCAACACCATGGGCTCCTGCATCGGCGAGGACGTGCTCTGGGCGGGCTACTCCGGCCTCTACGGCCCGGGCGTCAACATGCACCGCACCCCGTACGGCGGGCGCAACTTCGAGTACTACTCCGAGGACCCGTTCATCGCCGGCCACATCGCCGCCGCCGAGATCCAGGGCATCCAGTCCAAGGGCGTCTACGTCTTCATGAAGCACGCCGCCCTCAACGACTCCGAGACCTACCGCATGGGCCAGAGCGTCTGGATCAACGAGCAGGCCGCCCGTGAGATCTACCTCGAGACCGTCGAGACCGCGGCCGTCGAGGGCGACGCCTCCGGCGTCATGAACGGCTTCAACCGCTGGGGCACCAAGTGGTGCGGCGAGTACGGTGCGCTGCAGGATGGTTTCCTCCGCGGCGAGTGCGGCATGGAGGGCGCCTTCATCACCGACATGTCCGCGTTCAGCGAGTACATGAACCCGATGGACGGCATGCTCGGCGGCTCCGACCTCTGGGACAACATGTCCACGGCGGTTCAGACCACCATGCTCGCCGAGTACGAGGACGACCCGGTGATCGTCTCCGCCATGCGCGAGGCCTCCCACCGCATCCTCTACACCGTCGCCAACTCCAACGCCATGAACGGCATGGGCCCGAACGACACCATCGAGCCCGTCACCCCGTGGTGGCAGACCGCGCTCTACGCCCTGACCGGCGTCTTCGCGGTGCTCACCGTCGGCGCCGTGGTCATGTGCGTCCGCGCCCCCAAGAAGGGCGTCCAGTAGGGGAGGGCTGCCTGAGAAAGGCGCCTCCGGCACGTGGTCGAGCCTGGGCCCCGCGGGTTCTTCTCGCCCGCGGGGCCCTCTCTGTGAGGTGGCGTTGCGGGATCTGGGCTTGTGGCAGCCGCACCCCTTGCAGCGTTGTCGGATTTGGGGTTATGGCAGGCGAGAAGAACGACGAGCTGCGGCTCTTCTCATTGTCGTTGCGAGGATTGGGGTTATGGCAGCCCACACCCTGCCATAACCCCAATCCCCGCAACGACAAAGCCACGTCGATCGCCATAACCCCTGGTCTCGCAGCGTCGCGACAGGCCGACGCCGAGTGGCCGGTCCTTCTCGCCTCGACAGCCGCCCACGGGACCACCCACGCCGCTGTTTCCGCCGCTCGCGGAAGAAGCCTGTTTTTGAAGATTCTATTGGCCTGTTCACGCTAAACTGATATATCAGTTAGAGGGGCAAGAAGCCCCGTGGAAGGGCCGCAACAACAAGGGGAGAGTGTATGGCAGAAAAGACAGCGCAGGCGCCGCATCACAATGCCGGTGCCACCAACCGGGCGAAGATGTACCAGCTCGTCCTGTTCCCGTTCAACAACGGCGCGACGAACGTGTACTACGTCCTGCTCATGAACTACATCGCCTACTATGCCAACGGCGTGCTGGGCCTGCTTCTGGCCTTCGCGACCACCATGGTCACGGTCACACGCATCTTCGATGCCGTGATCGACCCGTTCATCGGCGTCTTCATCGACCGCACCGAGACCAAGATCGGCAAGTTCCGCCCGTTCATCATCCTGGGCAACGTGGTCATGGCCGTCTCGTCGCTGCTGCTCTTCTACGGCACGCGCCTCATCCCTGCTGACATGGAGCTGCTGCGGTATGTGGGCTACACCCTCTGCTACATGCTCCTCATGGTCGGCTACGCCATGCAGACCTCCTGCACGCGCTCCGGCCAGACCTGCCTCACCAACGACCCCAACCAGCGCCCGACGTTCACGATGTTCAACACCATCGCGTCGCTCGTCGGCATGGGCGTGACCATGGCCACCGCCTCCATCGTGGGCGGCCAGGTCGGCTTTGGCACCGAGGCCTTCTTCAACTTCCTCATCCCGCTCGTCATCATCCTCTCCGCCGCCCTCACCGCGCTCGCCGTCGTCGGCATCGCCGGCAAGGACCGCAAGGAGTACTGGGGCTTCGGCGAGTCCGAGGGCGAGAAGACCCAGCTCAAGATCAAGGACTACATCGAGATCGTCAAGGGCAACAAGGAGCTCCAGCGCCTCATGGTCGCGGCCTCCGGCACCAAGTTCGCCTTCGCCGTCGCCACCAACACCACGGTCGGCGTCCTGCTCTATGCCTGCATGATGGGCGACTACAACCAGTTCTACCTGCCCATGTACGTGATGGGCTACGTCTTCTCCGCTCCGTTCTTCATCGGCGGCCTGCGCATCAGCCAGAAGTTCGGCCAGAAGAAGACCCTCGTCACCTTCACCTCGGTCGCTCTCATCTGCTACATCGGCGTCGTCGTGCTGCTTGGCATGTGGAACCCCAACGACCCGGCGTTCGGCCTCTCGCTCTGGAGCACCGAGGGCGGCTTCCACCTTACGCTCAACGCGTACACGCTCATCTTCATCGTGCTCTATGGCCTCGGCTACGGCGCCTACTACTCCACCGCCGACATGGCCATCCCGATGGTCGCCGACGTCTCCGACTACGAGATGTTCCGCTCCGGCAACTACGCCCCGGGCGTCGTGGGCACGCTCTTCTCGTTCGTTGACAAGCTCGTGAGCTCGCTCTCCACGACCGTCGTCGGCATCGCCATCACCGCCGTTGGCCTTGCCACGCTGCCCGACACCGACACCCCCTACATGGAGGGCATGAACGTCCTCACGATCGTCCTGTTCTGCATCATCCCCATCGTCGCGTGGATCCTCACCCTCATCGCCATGAAGGGCTACAAGCTCACCGGCCCGCGCATGAAGGAGATCCAGGCCGTCAACGCCTGCCGCAAGGACGCCATCGCCGACGGCATGACCGTCGAGAAGGCCCTCGAGACCTACAAGGACGTCGAGGACATCCCCGCGGAGTACAAGGCCTCGCTCTCGTAGCGCCGCCGCGCTCTGGCGCAACCTAGATAGCGTCTCCTCCCTGGGGCGTCCGGTCTCTGCCATGCACCGGACGCCCCACTCCTTTGAGAGGGCGTCCTGCACGGGTCTTCTCGCCATGCTCTCCTCCTCATGCCTCCTCCCCATGCCTCCCGAGTGTCTCGTTTCGGACGGACGCGCCCTCTCCGGAGCCCTCGTCCGTCCGAAACGAGACACTCGACCGGCAGGCCACCCCGGCCGTGACGCCACGCCTCGTCTCTCCCCGGCTGAGTGACGCGTTTCGAACGGATGGGGGCCTCAGAGGGCGTTCATCTGGTCTAAAGCTGTCACTCAGCGCGAGTGGGCCGAGGGCGGGCGCCTCACGCCAGCCCGTATGCCTCCGCCGGAACGAGGTCGTGGGTCGGGCCGTCCGGAATGGAGACGAGCGGCTCGTGGTCGCGCGGCACGCCGAAGGTCCCCAGCAGGCGGTTGAACTCGTACAGGTCGCCGACCTCCTCGGGGGAGAAGCGGATAATCTTCGGCCGGTCGATGGTGATGCGGGACTCGCGCCGGCGCTCTCGTCTCAGCGCAACGAGTGGACTGCCGCCGTTCATCTCCGGGTTCCATACCTTCTCGCCCCCGTCGAGCTCACCGATGATAATGGTGCCGTCAGGGAGCACCCACATGAAGTCGACGTGAAGGATGCGCCCGGGGCTCATGGGATCCTGCACGGGGACCTGCAGGTCAGGCATCTGGTATCCCAGCTGGTACATGGTCGCGCGGGCGATTGACTCCATGCCGTTGTCGGGTCGCGGGTCGGCAAACGACGCCGTCATCTCCGCCTGCCTGAAGCCGCGGTATCGTGACCCCATGGACCTGACGTACGCGATGAGCGCATCCCCGCCCAGCTTGCCCGCATGCAGGGCGGAGTCGGCGATCGCGAGCCCCTCGGGAAAGCTGTGGCGACGCATGCAGTCGAAGACCGTCCTTTCCAGTGCGGTCACGGGAACGCCGGACGCCATGACGGCGGTCTCGTCGCGCATGTGAACCGCCGCAATCCTGCCCCCGTGATATCGTCTCGCTCCGGACGACGTGGCAACCTGCAGCGGCTCCTGGAGGCGGTTTGACACGCTGAGGCCGTGCGCGACCGCGGCCGAGGTGCCGCAGAAGACCCAGTCGGGATGGAGCTCGTGGAGGGCGCGCATCATGGAGAGCGTCTGCTCGGTCTTGCTGAGCGCGTGCCAGACCTCCGCCCGCGCATACAGCCGCGGGAGCGGGGAGACGAGCTCGCCAGACCTCACACGACGCTCAAGGGCGCGATGGAGTCTCCCCGGGAACGACTCGAGGCACGCGCCGCGTCGCTCCGCCTCCCGCATGAAGACGTCAATCTCGTGGTCCACGCTCTGCCACACGCCCCCTCCTCTCCGTCTTGGTGGGGATGATAGGGGAGAGACGGACTGCGGTGTCTTCCCGGCCTCTGACGCGTCGCTGACACCGCAGGTGGGAGGGGCTGTGCCGGCCTTGGTGACTTCGCGGGCGGAGCGCCTGGGCCGGCAGGCGGCGTCCTGGCGGCGTCATGTACAGGGGGGCGGGCCACGAGATGTCGTTTTTCTCGCCATTCGTCACGATTGCTGCGTGAGTGACGCGTTTTGGACGGACGCGACCTCCGAAAGGGCATCGTCCGTCCAAAACGCGTCACTCAGGTGAGGCGAGGGGGCGTGCCGAGAAGGGCGTACCGAGAAGGACGTGCCGAGAAGGACGCACGGCCCGCCCGTTCTTCTCGGCACGAAAAAGCGGACCCGGGCAGCACCCCGGGTCCGCTCACGCGCTCTATGAGAGAGAAGCTACTTGATGGTGTTCACGAGCTTCTGCACGCCGCTCTTGCGCTGGGCGGCCTGGTTCTTGTGGATGATGCCCTTGGAAGCGGCCTTGTCGAGCAGGCGGCCGGCCTTGTTGGCGGCGTCCTGGGCGGCGTCGACGTCCTTGGCCTCGACGGCGAGGCGGACCTTCTTGATGGCGGTCTTGAGCTCGGAGCGGACCGCGCGGTTGCGCTGACGCGCCTTCTCAGCGGTGATGATGCGCTTCTTCTGAGACTTGATGTTAGCCACGTGCAGTTCCTTTCGGTTCTTAACTATGTGAGGCCTCTGTGCTGAGACACGGCGAGGTCAACCCGATGAATATAGCATATCCCCTCAGAGTTCGCTATCATTCACCTCATGTCTACTAACGATACCTCACATATCCGCAACTTCTCGATCGTTGCGCACATCGACCATGGCAAGTCGACCATCTCGGACCGCATCCTCGAGCTTACCCACACGGTGGAGGAGCGCGACATGGAGGCCCAGCTGCTCGACACGATGGACATCGAGCGGGAGCGCGGCATCACGATCAAGTCCAACGCCGTGCGCGTGACCTACGACTCCGATGACGGTGAGACCTACCAGTTCAACCTCATCGACACGCCGGGCCACGTGGACTTCACCTACGAGGTCTCCCGCAGCCTCGCGGCCTGCGAGGGCGCGGTGCTCGTCGTGGACGCCACGCAGGGCGTGGAGGCGCAGACCGTCTCCAACGCCAACCTCGCGATGAACGCGAACCTCGACATCGTGCCCGCGATCAACAAGATCGACCTGCCGAGCGCCGAGCCCGACCGCGTGAAGGAGGAGATCGAGGAGGACCTCGCCATCCCGGCCGAGGACGCCGTGTGCGTCTCCGGCAAGACGGGCGAGGGCATCCACGACCTGCTCGAGGCCATTGTCATGCTCGTCTCGCCGCCCAAGGGCGACTACGACGCGCCGCTCAAGGCCCTCATCCTCGACTCCTACTTCGACGAGTACCGCGGCGTGGTGGCCACGGTGCGCGTCTTCGACGGCCACATCCGCAAGGGCGACCAGCTCCGGATGATGCAGGCCGGCGAGGGCTTCCTCGTGGACGGCGTGGGCGTCAAGCGCCCGGCCGAGCAGCTCGTGGAGGAGCTCGGCGTCGGCGAGGTCGGCTTCGTCGTCACGGGCCTCAAGAACCCCGAGGCCGTGCGCGTGGGCGACACGCTCACGTACGCGAGCCGCCCCTGCGATGAGGCGCTTCCGGGCTACCGCGAGGCCAAGCCGATGGTCTACACCGGCATCTTCCCGATAGACAACAAGGACTACGAGAACCTGCGCGACGCCCTGGAGAAGCTGCGCGTGAACGACCCCTCGCTTACGTGGAGCCCCGAGACCTCGGTGGCCCTGGGCTTCGGCTTCCGCGTGGGCTTTTTGGGCCTGCTCCACATGGAGGTCGTGAAGGAGCGCCTGGAGCGCGAGTTCGCGCTGTCGCTGATCGCGACCAGCCCTTCCGTGGACTATCACGTCTACAAGACCGACGGCGAGATGATCGAGGTGAGAAGCCCCCAGGACCTGCCCGACGTCACGCGCATCGAGCGGATCGAGGAGCCCTACCTCAAGGCCAAGGTCATCGTGCCGCCCGAGTACACGGGCGCCGTCATGCAGCTCGCCATCGAGCACCGCGGCATCACGCAGGACATGGTCTACCTCTCCGAGAAGTCCGTCGAGATGCACTTTGACGTCCCGCTCGCCGAGCTCATCCTGGACTTCTTCGACCAGCTCAAGAGCCGCACCAAGGGCTACGCGAGCCTGGACTACGAGTTCTCCGACTACCGCGCGAGCGACCTCGTGAAGCTCGACATCCTGCTCTCCGGCGACGAGGTGGACGCCCTGAGCTTCATCGTGCACCGCGACAAGGCCTACGCGATGGCGCGCGGCCTCTGCGACAAGCTCAAGGAGATCATCCCGCGTCAGCAGTTCGAGGTGCCCATCCAGGGGGCCATCGGCAACAAGATCATCGCCCGCAGCACCGTCAAGGCCGTGCGCAAGGACGTCCTGGCCAAGTGCTACGGCGGCGACATCTCGCGCAAGCGCAAGCTCCTGGAGAAGCAGAAGGAGGGCAAGAAGCGCATGAAGCAGATCGGCTCCGTGGAGGTGCCGCAGGAGGCGTTCCTCGCCGTCCTCAAGGTGGACGACCAGTGACGGCCGCCGAGGTCCTGGCCGCCTACGCCCCCGCCGCCCACCTCGAGTTGCCTAAAAGGGGCCAGGCCCCTTTTAGGCAACTTTCCCTCGCGGGGCGCCTCTCGGGCAAGCTGCTCATGGCGCCGATGGCGGGCGTCTCCGACGCGGCGTATCGCCTCATGGCGCGCGCGGGCGGGGCGGCCTTGGCCTACTCCGAGATGGTCTCGTGCGCGGGGCTCCACTACGGCGAGAAGAGCTGGGAGCTCGTGGACCCCGACCCGGCAGAGCCGGAGATCGCGGTGCAGCTCTTTGGGTCCAAGCCGGAGCTCTTTCGCGAGTCCGCGGAGCGCGTGGCGGCGCGCCTGGGCGAGCGTCTCGCGCTCATCGACATCAACATGGCCTGCCCCGTGCCCAAGGTGACCAAGAAGGGCGAGGGGTCGGCGCTGCTGGAGGATCCGGCGCTCGCGGCAGAGATCGTGCGCGCGTGCCGCGAGGGCGCCCCGGGCATCGCCGTGACGGTGAAGATCCGCCGCGGCCGCTACATGGGGCAGGAGGTGGCGCCCGAGTTCACGCGCGCGATGGAGGCCGCGGGCGCGGCGGCGGTGGCCGTGCACGGGCGCTTCGCCACGCAGATGTATCACGGCGAGGCGGACTGGGGCGCCGTGAGCCGCGTCGTGGATGCCGTGGACATCCCCGTCATCGCTTCTGGCGACATCCTCTCGCACGACGCCGCGCGCCGCGCGCTCGCGGAGACCGGCGCGACGGCCGTGATGGTGGCGCGCGGGACCTACGGCAACCCGTGGGTCTTCTCGGGCCACGAGGCTACGGTCGCCGAGAGGATCGCGGCCTTTGAGTGTCACGTGCGCCTGCTCGAGGCCACGGGCGCCCACCTCAAGCGCGCCCGCAGCCTTGCGGGGTGGTACTTCAAGGGCATGCCCGACGCCGCGCGCTGGCGCAACGCCGCCATGAGCTGCGTCACCGCCGAGGAGTTCCTCGCCGTGGCCGCCGAGGTCCGCGCGCACGTGTGCTGACGCGCCGGGCGCGCCAAACGAACCCGACTTAATTTGCATGCGCGCTCGGAGAGGCGAGAAGAGCTGGCGCTGCGTTGCGGCTTCGGGCATCGTGGCAATCTCCGCCGTCTCGGCGTTGTCGGATTTGGGATTGAGGCAATCTGTCGCGGACGCCAACTGCGCGCTCTTCTCCGCTCGCTTCGAATTCGGGGGTCGTGGCAGCGCAAAACCTGCCACGACCCCCATCCGCGCAACGCCCGCGAGGCGAGAATTGCCACGACCCCAGATTCCGCAGCGGCGGCGATTGCGCCCCGTCGCGTGAGATCCAGGCATAGAATACTTCGCATGTACGTGGGATTCATGGCAGCGCCGCCTCTGCCGGACCGATGCCAGCGATGAGCGCGGAAAGACGGGGCGGGTCGTTGACATCGCCGCGCGGACACGATAATGGAGCCCCTATGACCGGTGCCCTCTACCTGCACGTTCCGTTCTGCGCACGCAAGTGCGCGTACTGCGACTTCGCCTCATGGGCCACGCCCGCGGGAGACGCGCTCATGGGGACGTATGCCCGCGCGCTCGAGGCGCAGCTGGACGAGGTGGCGGCGCTGGGGCTGCTTCAGGGCTGCGAGACGGCCTACGTGGGCGGCGGCACGCCGACGCTTCTGGGCGAGAAGGACCTCGCTCAGCTGGTCGGGAAGGTCGTGAGCATCACGGCCCCCTCCGAGCTCACCTGCGAGGCCAACCCGGACTCGCTCGCCGACGAGGTCCTTCTCGCCGTCCGGGAGGCGGGCGCGACGCGCCTCTCCATTGGCGTCCAGAGCTTGGACGACGGGGAGCTCGCGGAGCTGGGGCGCCTGCATGACGCCGCCTGCGCCCGCGAGCGCGTGTCGGCTGCCGTGGCGTCGGGCCTCGACGTCTCCGTCGACCTCATGTGCGCGACGCCGGGACAGACGGGCGAGAGCTGGCTTCGGTCGCTCGGCGGCGTGCTCGCGCTCGGCGTGGGCCACGTGAGCGTCTATCCGCTCCAGATCGAGGAGGGGACCGCCCTCGACCGGCGCTTTTCGAATGACCCGTGCACGTGGAACGACCCCGAGGTTCAGGCCGAGCGAATGAGCAAGGCTCAGGTCGTGCTTGAGGGTCGAGGCTATGCTCGCTATGAGGTCGCGAGCTACGCGCGCGCAGGTAAGGAGTGCCGTCACAACAAGGCCTACTGGACGGGTTTATCCTACGTGGGGCTGGGCACCGGAGCCTCGAGCATGCTCGACCTTGAGGGTTACCTGAGACTTTCAAAGGCCTGCCCACGGCTCCCCACTGCCCCGGCGGACGTCCGGCGTGTCCGGCTCACGGTCGAGACGCCCCGACGCGAGCTCGCCGAAGCCCCGCGCCTCTCCGCGCTGTCCTTCTCGCTCGAGTTCCTGACCGAGCCCCAGGCGGTTGCCGAGGACCTCATGCTCGGGGCCCGGCTCGTGGATGGGCTGCGCCCCGAGCTCGTGAGGCGCGCCCGCGAGCTCTTCGGGGCCCGTCTTGACGACACCGTCGACGTTCTTCTCGCCCGCGGCCTTCTGGGCGAGAAGAACGGCCGGCTTGCACCCACCGAGCAGGGCTGGCTCCTGGGCAACGAGCTCTACGGCGCCCTCTGGGACCTCGCCCCCGGCGAGGTCGCGACGGCGAGCTGCTGAGGGCGGTCGCGCCGATGTGATTAACGCGCGCCCGCGCAGGCCTTTCTCGCGTTTGCCCAGTTGCGCTCTCAGGGTCCGTGCGCGAGTGCGCGTTTATCTGGGAGACGGCCCGAGGCCCCCTCTTGCGCCGCATCCGCAAATGCGCCATGCTAGCAGCGGAAACGTCGCGAGAGGGGAGCGTCATGCCGGGAAAGCGCACCGATGTCATCAGCTGGGACGAGTTCTTCATGAAGGCCGCCGTCGCGGCGAGCCTGCGCAGCAAGGACCCCAACACGCAGGTCGGGGCCTGCATCGCCGACACCAACCACCGCATCCTCTCGGTGGGCTACAACGGCACGCCCTCGGGCCTGAACGACGACGAGTTCCCCTGGGGCACGGACGACGACCCGCTCTACGACAAGCACAACTACGTCATCCACGCCGAGGCCAACGCCATCCTCAACTACCGCGGCTCGCTCAAGGACATGACCGGCGCCACGGTCTACGTGACGCTCTTCCCGTGCCACGAGTGCGCCAAGACCCTCGTGCAGGCGGGCATCGGCGAGGTCGTCTACCTCGACGACAAGTACGACGGCACGGAGGACAACCTCATCTCCAAGAACATCCTGCAGCGCTGCGGCGTCTCCTACCGGCAGATCTCGTTCGAGGAGTAGGGCGGGCCGCGATTCGTCGCGAGTGCCCCGCGGATTCGCTGCGCGGGGGATTGGCGACACTTTGGCCGTTGGAAACGTCGCGTGGCCCCCGCTCTGTGGCGGTGCGGGGGATTGGCGACACTTCGGCGGCTGGAAACGTCGCGAGACGCCCGCACGGTGGCGGTGCGGGCCCGAGGCGACACTTTGGCGGCGCAAACCGTCGCGAAGCCCCCCACGGCGACGACGCGGGGCCGAGGCGACGCCCGGCCCGGTCCGCCCCACCCCGCCCCTCGGCCGTGTGGACCGCGCGGATAACGGCTCCCCTGTGAATGACCTCGCCTTCCGGCGGATATAATCAACCCATCTGTGTCACCACCAGCAGGGAGACCCGCCACATGGCATCGATGAACGACAAGGACTACTACGCCATCCTCGGCGTCGAGAAGGACGCCTCCACCGACGAGATACGAAAGGCCTTCCAGCAGAAGGCGCGCAAGCTCCACCCCGACGTCAACAAGGCGCCGGATGCCGAGGAGCGCTTCAAGGAGGTCTCCGAGGCGTACGCCGTGCTCTCGGACGCCGACAAGCGCAAGCGCTACGACGCCATGCGCTCCGGCTCGCCCTTCGCGACGGGCGGCTACGGCGGTCCCTCGCCCCAGGGCGGCTACGACCCCTTCGGCGGGAGCCCCTTCGGATGGGGGCCCTTCGGCTCCGGCTTCGGGGGCGCCGCCTCGCGCCGCCGCTCGCGCGCGTACAACCCGCGGGCCGGCGCGGACGTCGTCTACGAGCTCACGGTCGACGCCAAGACGGCCGCCGAGGGCACCCGGCGCGGGGTCACCTACCAGCGCTACGCGCCCTGCGGCGTCTGCCACGGCTCGGGCTCCGTGGAGGCCGAGCATCCCGAGACCTGCCCCACGTGCGGCGGCTCGGGCCACATCACCGTCGACACGGGGCTCTTCGGCGTCATGATGATGACCTGCCCGGAGTGCGAGGGCACGGGCAAGGTGGTCGCCGACCCCTGTCACGCCTGCGGCGGCACCGGCCGCACGCTCTCGGCGAGCGAGGTCGTGATCGACGTCCCTGCCGGGAGCCATGACGGCGACGAGGTCCGCAAGCCCGGCATGGGCAACGCCGGCACCAACGGCTCCGCGGCGGGCGACTTCGTCTGCCGCGTCTGCGTGCCCGAGGAGCGGCTCACGCGCCGTCAGGCGGGCGGCTTCAACCTGGTGGGCTTTGCCGTGCCCTTCGCCGTGCTCGGCGCGCTCACGGGCACGCTCGCCTCGATGTCCCTCATCATCGTCATCCCGCTCGTCGTGGGGATCTACATGGTCGTCCGCGACGGCGTGCGCGCGAGCGGGCGCTGGTGGAGGAACGCCGGCGTCGCCGTCGCCAACGGCGCGTCCAACGGCCTCATGCTCGCGCTCTTCATGGTGATGATGTTCTCATGCACCTCGGGCCTCGGCCGCGCGGGCTACATGGGGTACCGATACTGGTAGTTTCAGAAAAGTGATAGCTTTGTGGGAGGCGGGGGCTCGCACCCCGCCTCTTTCAGGGTATAAGTACCCGCGGACAAGAACCGACCAGCTCTGGAGATGCACGTGGAACCAAAGAGGGACTACTACGAGGTGCTCGAGGTGCCTCGTGACGCCGACGCCAAGACGATCAAGCGCGCCTTTCTCAAGAAGGCCCGCAAGCTCCACCCGGACGTCTCGGACGCCCCCGACGCCGAGGAGAAGTTCAAGGAGGTCAACGAGGCCTACTCGGTCCTCTCGGACGACCAGAAGCGCGCCAACTACGACCGCTACGGCGACCCGAACGGCCCGGCGGGCTTCGGCTCCGACTACGTGGACGTCTCCGACATCTTCGGCGGGGGAGGCTTCGGCTTCGGCGACATCTTCGACTCCTTCTTCGGCGGCGGCGCGGGCCGCGCGGGCGCCCAGGCGCGCACGCGCGGGCGCGACATGGGGATACGCCTCACGGTGACGCTCGAGGAGGCCGCGGCCGGCTGCCACAAGACCGTCGCCTACACGCGCCTCGCCCCGTGCGAGGACTGCGGCGGCACCGGGGCGGCCGAGGGCGGCCGCATGCACACGTGCGAGCGCTGCCACGGCACCGGGCGCGTGGTCGAGGTCCAGCGGACGATCTTCGGCCAGATGCAGACGCAGACGACCTGCCCCGCCTGCAACGGCCAGGGCCAGGTCATAGACCACCCCTGCGAGACCTGCGAGGGTCAGGGCCGCACGCCCTCGCGCGAGAAGGTCGAGGTCCAGGTGCCCGCCGGCGTCCACTCCGGCCAGACCCTCACCGTCGAGGGCAAGGGCGAGGCGGGCGTGCGCGGCGACGCCTCGGGCAACCTCGTCGTGAGCATCGAGGTCCAGGAGTCCGACCGCTTCGAGCGGCGCGGCGACGACCTCCTCTGCACCGTGCGCGTGGACGCGCTGCAGGCCATCCTCGGCACCACCGTCACCATCGACGGCATCATGGAGGGCGAGCGCGTGACCGTGGAGGTCCCCGCGGGCTGCCAGTTCGGCCAGCAGGTCGTGGTGGAGCGCAAGGGCATGCCGCGCATGGGCATGATCGCCCGCGGCAACCTCGTGGCGGTGGTCCAGGTGGAGACCCCGCGCGACCTCACCAAGAAGCAGCTGCTCGACGTCGCCGCCATCGTCGCGGAGCGGGCCCTCGGGGAGGACGCAGCCCCGGGGGAGGCCGAGAAGGGCGCGGCCGAGGCCGAGGGGTTCTCGGCGGCGGCGGAGAACGCGGCCGAGCACTTCGCCAAGGAGCGCTGGCACGCGCCCAAGAACCCCTTCAGGGGCCGCAAGTGACGCCCGACCCGCGCGGGCGTCGCGCGGGCGTCGCCCTCGTGAACCTCGGATGCCGCGTCAACCGCGTCGAGCTCGACCTCATGGCATCCGAGCTCGAGCGGGCGGGCGTCGCGCTGGTGGGGGAGGAGGACGCCTCCGCGGTGGTGGTGAACACCTGCGCCGTCACCGGCGAGGCGGAGGCGAAGACGAGAAAGGCCGTCCGGCGCGCCGCCGGCCTGCCGCAGGCGCCCTTCGTGGTGGCCACCGGCTGCGTCGCCAACCTGTTCTCCGACGAGCTCTCTGCGCTCGCCCCCAACGTCGTCGTTGAGCGCGACAAGTCCCGCGTGGCGGCGCGCGTGCTCGAGGGCCTGGGCCTTGCCCCCGCCGCCGACGGCCCTGCGGCGGGCGCGTCGTGCGGCGCGGACACGGTGACCCCCACCGGCCGCACGCGGCCCGGCATCAAGATCCAGGACGGCTGCGACAACCGCTGCACCTACTGCATCGTCTGGAGGGCGCGGGGCGCCGCGCGCAGCGAGGCTCCCGGCCGCGTCCTCTCCGAGGTGCGCGCCGCCATGGAGCGCGGGGCGCACGAGGTCGTCCTCACGGGCATCAACCTGGGGAGCTATCGCGCCGCCGACGAGCGCGGGCGCGAGCTGGACCTTCCCGCCCTACTCGAGGTCCTTCTCGCCGAGACCGGGGTCGAGCGGGTGAGGCTCTCGTCGATCGAGCCGCCCGACGTGACGGAGCGGCTCTGCTCCGTCATGGCCGCCTCGGGCGGGCGCGTGGCGCCCTTCCTGCACGTGTGCCTCCAGTCCGGCTGCGACGAGACGCTCAGGCGCATGGCGCGCGTCTACCGCACGGACCTCTTCCGGCGCGTGGTGGAGACGGCCCGCTCGCACGTCCCCGACATCGCCCTCAGCACGGACCTCATCGTGGGCTTTCCCGGGGAGACCGAGGAGGAGTTCGGGCGGAGCCTCGCCTTCTGCCGCGAGATGCGCTTCTCGTGGATGCACGTCTTCCGCTACTCGCGTCGCCCGGGGACGCCTGCGGCGACGATGCCCGGCCAGGTCCCGGCCGACGTCTCAGCCGAGCGGGGACGACGGGCGCGCGAGCTCGCCCGCGAGATGCGCCGCGCCGAGGCCGAAAGGCTCGTGGGCGCGGAGGACCTCGTCGTCGTGCAGTATCCGGGGCGCGCGGTCTCCGGAGGCCTCTTCGACGTCGTGGTGGACGACTCCATCCCCGTGGACTCCCTCGTGCGGGTGCGCCTCGCCTCGGTGCGTGACGACGCCACCCTCGTGGGGGAGGCGCTCTGAGGCGCGACCGCCCTTCTCGCGTGCGCCGATTCCCACGCCCGGCCCTCGCGGTTGCCCGCCCCGCCCCTTCTCGCCCTGCGGCCGCTCGGTCGTGCCCTTCCTCGCCCTGTGGCCGCTTAGGTGAGCACAGACTTCGAACCATCGCGCACGGATTTCTTAGGTGAGTCGCAAAATCCCTGCTCACGGGTGACTATTCTGCTTAGGTGAGCGACGATAGTTAAACATCCTTGCTCACCTAAGCTAGGTGAGGGACGGCTGGCGAGAAGGACGCGGGACGGCTGGCGAGAAGGACGAGGGGCCCGCGGGCGAGAAGGACGTGCGCTGCTGCGCGGCGCAGGCGAGAGGGGCGCACGCCGCGGCACCTCGGCCGCGCCATCGGCTATCATCGAGTGAGCCTACCCAACAGGAGGAGCATGGAGCCAACCCAGGTTCGTCTCACAATTCCCGACTCCGTCGACCCGACGGCCGTCATGGGCCCCGCGGACGCGCTGCTGCGCCGCGTCGAGTCGGCCTTCGACGCCATGATCTCCGTGCGGGGCAGCTATGTCACCGTCTCGGGCCCCGCGGACGTCGTCGACCAGGTGACCTCGGTCTTCTCGCGCGTCATCAGGCTCGTCGAGGCGGGGGAGGCGCCCAGCGCCGGCGAGGTGGACGTCATCGTCGACCAGGTCCGCCACGGCGCGGCGCGCGTCGACCTCGGGGGCGACGACATCCTGCTCACGTACCGGGGCCGCGCGATCCGGCCCAAGACGGCCGGCCAGAAGCGCTACGTGGACTCCATTCGCCGCAACACCGTCACGTTTGGCGTCGGCCCCGCGGGAACCGGCAAGACCTACCTCGCCATGGCGATGGCCGTGGCCGCGCTCAAGCGCCGCGAGGTCGGCAGGATCGTGCTCGCGCGCCCCGTCGTGGAGGCGGGGGAGTCCCTCGGCTTCCTCCCCGGCACGCTGCAGGAGAAGCTCGACCCCTACGTGCGCCCGCTCTACGACGCGCTCTTCGACATGACGGACATCGAGAAGGGCAACGCCCTCATCGAGCAGGGCATCATCGAGATAGCGCCGCTCGCCTACATGCGCGGCCGCACGTTCAACAACGCCTTCGTCATCCTCGACGAGGCCCAGAACACCACGCCCGAGCAGATGAAGATGTTCCTTACGCGCCTGGGCTTCTCGTCCACCTTCGTGGTGACCGGCGACGCCTCCCAGCGCGACCTGCCGGGCGAGGGCGGCCTCGAGTCGGCGCGGCGCGCCCTCGCGGGGCTCGACGACATCGCCTTCGTCGACCTCGACCGCAACGACATCGTCCGCCACACGCTCGTCGCCCGCATCGTCGACGCCTACGAGGCCGCGGCGCGCGACGGGCAGGAGGGAGAGCAGCATGGCCGATAACGAGTACGACCTCCTCTTCGAGGACGGCGTCGCGTGCGCGCTGGGCGAGGACGAGATCCGCTCCGCCTGCGACGCCGTGCTCGCACACGAGGGCGTCGGGCGGCCGTGCGCCGTGTCGGTCTCCGTGGTGGGGGAGGAGCGCATCCGCGCGGTCAACGCCGAGTGGCGCGGCGTGGACGCCGCCACGGACGTCGTCTCCATCGAGTGCGAGCGCCCGGACGACCCGTCGCTCGCGCCCGGCGAGCCCTGCGAGCTCGGCGACATCGTCGTCGCGCCTGCCTACATCGGGCGCCAGGCGGCCGCCTTCGGCACCACGCCCGCGGACGAGACGCGCCTCATGCTCGTTCACGGCATGCTCCACCTGCTCGGACACGACCACCTCGACGACGCCTCGGCCGAGGCCATGGAGGCGCTCGAGGAGGACATCCTCGCCGGGATGCCCACCGACGGCACCATCGACCGCGTGGTCCTCACGCGCCACCGCGAGGAGGACGACGCATGATCCCCGGCTCCAAGAGCGACCACCCTGGCTTCCGTAAGAGCTTCCTCTTCGCGATGCAGGGCTTCCGCACCGCCGTCACCACCGAGCGCAACATCAAGGTGATGCTCGCCGCGGGCGCGTGCGCCGTCGTGGCCGGGCTCGTGGTCGGGCTCGACCTCCTGAGCTGGGCGGTCGTCATCCTGTGCTGCGGCGTCGTCATCATGGCCGAGCTCTTCAACACCGCGGTCGAGACCGTGGTGGACCTCGTGTCCCCGGAGTTCCACCCGCTCGCCGGCCGCGCCAAGGACATCGCCGCCGCGGCGGTCTGGGTGCTCTCGACGCTCGTCGCCGTCGTCGGCATCCTCGTCTTCGTCAACGCAATCTTCTTCGACTAGGGGCCCCGCGCCCCATGGAGGTCCTCGCATGAGCAAAGAGCGTGCCGAGAAGGACGTGCCGTTCAGGAGCGGCTTCGTCGCCCTGGTGGGACGTCCCAACGCCGGAAAGTCCACCCTGCTCAACGCCTGCATGGGCGAGAAGGTGGCCATCACGAGCCCCGTGGCGCAGACCACGCGCCGCCGCATGCGCGCCGTCATCAACACCCCGACGTCGCAGCTCGTGATCATCGACACGCCGGGCCTGCACAAGCCAAAGGACGCCCTGGGCAGCGAGCTCAACAAGAGCGCCCTCGGCGAGCTCGCCGACGCCGACGCCGTCGCCTTCCTCGTGGACGCCACCAAGCCGGTGGGGCGCGGGGACGAGTGGGTGGCCAACCACGTCGCGCGCGCCGATGCGGACTACAAGCTCCTCGTCCTCACCAAGGCGGACATCGCCGGCCCCGAGCAGGTGGCGGCGCAGCTCGAGGCCGCGCGCGCCCTCTGCGACTTCGACGACGAGCTCGTGGTCTCCGCGCGGGAGGGCTTCAACGTGGACGCCTTCGTGGGCCTCGTCTCCGAGCACCTGCCGGAGGGGCCGCGCTGGTTCCCCGAGGGCATGGACGTCGACGCCACCCCCGAGGACCTCGTCGCGGAGTTCGTGCGCGAGAAGCTCTTCCTTCACCTGCGCCAGGAGCTCCCTCACTCGGTGGGCGTCCTCTGCGAGAGCCTCGAGTACGCCGACGACGGGCATGCCTCCATCGAGGCCACCATCCTCGTGGAGCGCTCGGGGCAGCGCGGGATCGTGCTCGGGAAGGGCGGCCAGATGATCAAGCGCGTGGGCATCGAGGCGCGCCGCGACATCGAGCGCCTGCTCGGCTGCAAGGTGTTCCTCGAACTCACGGTGCGCGTCGCCCCCGCCTGGCGCCGCGACGAGCGTGAGATCCGCCGCCTGGGCTACTCCTCGGAGGACTAGGCGTGCCCGGCGGGAAGCGCACCTATCGCGCCCGCGCGGTCGTCCTTGACCGCACCAAGCTCGGCGAGCAGGACCTCATCCTGACGCTTCTCGGCTCCGACGGCTCCCAGCTCCGCGCCGTCGCGAAGGGCGCCCGCAAGCCCGGGGGCCGTCTCGCCGCCCGTGCCGAGCTCTTCTCCGAGGACGACTTTCTGCTCGCCAAGGGGCGCTCGCTCGACGTGGTCTCAGAGGCCTCGCTCGTCGAGCCCCACGCCTGCCTGCGCGGCGACTACGAGCGCGTCTCCGCGGCGAGCGCCGTCGCCGAGGTAGCGCGCCTCACCTGCTACGAGGACGCCCCCGACCCCTTCCTGTACCCCATCTGCTCGCGGGCGCTCGCCGCCTGCGAGGAGGCCGCCGACCAGCCCCATCTCGACCTCGTCGTCGCGGCCTATGTCATGAAGGTGCTCGCCCACGGCGGCTGGCGCCCGGAGCTTGCCGGCTGCGCCGCGTGCGGCGACGAGGCCGTGTCGTACTTCTCGGCGGCCATGGGCGGGGCGCTCTGCTCCTCCTGCGCGCGCGAGGTGGCTGGGGCGCAGGAGCTCACCTCCTCGCAGCTCGCGTGGCTGCGCGCGCTCATCGGCCTCACCTTCGATGAGCTCCTCGCCGCCCCGATCGACCCCGAGACGGCGGTATTCCTCCTCGGCCTGGCCCACACGTGGGCGGTGACCCACCTCGACAGCCGCCTGCGCGCGATGGAGTTCTGCCTCTCCGCGTAGGAACCTGACGCCTTCGCCGCCGCCAGGTCGTGGCATAATGGGCGGCCGGTAAAGGCGTGCAAAGGGGGCCGTGCAAAGGGGACAGGCACTTTTGCACGGTGAAGAAGCCGTGCAAAAGTGCCTGTCCCCTTTGCACGGCCCCCTTTGCACGATGTTCTCTCGAGAGGGGAGTCCCATGCCCAAGAAGCCCGTCATCGGCGTCGTGCCGCTCGTGGACTACGGCCGCGAGAGCCTGTGGATGCTGCCCGGGTACTTCGACGCCGTCCTCGAGGCGGGCGGCGTGCCCGTGATGCTGCCGCTCTCCGACGACGGCGACGCCCTGGATCGGGCCCTCGACGCCGTGGACGGCCTCGTCGTGACCGGCGGCCAGGACGTCGACCCCGCCCGCTATGGCGAGAAGGACCCCGAGGCCGTCGCCCTCTGCGGCGAGCTCTGCCGGGAGCGCGACGCCATGGAGGCCCTTCTCGTCCCGGCCGCCCTCGAGCGCGACCTGCCGCTCCTCGGCATCTGCCGCGGCCTCCAGGCGCTCAACGTCGTCCTCGGCGGCACGCTCTGGCAGGACCTCCCCAAGCAGCTCCCCTCCGAGGTCGAGCACCATGGGAAGGCGCCCTACGAGAACCCGGTCCATGAGGTGGACGTGCTTCCCGGCACGCCGCTCGCCGCCTGCGTGGGTGAGGGTGAGCTGCCCGTGAACAGCTTCCATCACCAGGCGCTGCGCGACGTGGCGCCCGGGCTCGAGGTCATGGCGACGGCACCGGACGGCGTGGTCGAGGCCGTGTGGCGCCCGGCCTCGCGCTTCTGCTGGGCCGTGCAGTGGCACCCCGAGTTCTCGCACGCCGTCGACGAGCCAAGCAGGAGGATCTTCTCGGCGCTTGTGGAGGCGTGCGAGTAGACGGCCCCGCTCCGGCCTCGGCCCTGGTCCAGCTCCGGCCCTGGCTGCGCTCCGGCCCTGATCCCGCTCCGGCGCCGACCCCACCCGCCGCCGAGTGACGCGTTTCGACCGGATGACGGCCCAGCCCGCCGCCGAGTGACGCGTTTCGACCGAATGACCGCCATAATAGAGGCTCGTCCGTACAAAGCGCGTCACTCATGCGACGGGGGCGCGGTTCACACCCCGCAATGGGAGACGCTGCCACGTCCTCCGATGAGTGACGGGTTTTGACCGGATGACGGCCGAAAAGCGGTCACGTCCGTCCAAAATGCGTCACTCATCGGCGGCGCGCGGTTCCGTCCGTACAAAACGAGTCACTCGGGCGGAGGGCGGGGCTGGCGGAGGGCGGACGCGTCACTTATGCGGCGGGAGCCGGCCCCACGCCCGCAACCGTGGATTTTCTGCCGAGAAGGACCTGCGGGCGCGGCTGTGCTACACTACCGCAGGTCAGTACCCCGTACCTGGAGGCCCGCCAACTGCCTGACGGCCATCCCAGTTCGGGGCGAATCCATGAGAAAGGTGGTTTGACATGGCAGTTTCGAAGGAGCGCAAGGCTGAGCTCGTCGCGCAGTACGGCGCCAACGACAAGGACTCCGGCTCCGCCGAGGTCCAGGTGGCCCTGCTCACCGAGCGCATCAAGGGCCTGACCGAGCACATGAAGACGCACCCGAAGGACTTCCACACCCGTCGTGGCCTCCTCATGCTCGTCGGCAAGCGCCGTCGCCTGCTGTCCTACATCAAGGCTCGCAACATCGAGGACTACCGCACCCTCATCAAGAGCCTCGGCATCCGCGACAACATCCAGTAGAGCGGTTCTTCGGAGGGGCGCCCGCGGGCGCCCCTTCTTTGGTTTGTCCGCGAGAAGCGCGGACGGGCGGCCATGGGGCCGCCGAGACGGCCCGCCTGCAATGGGGCAGGCGGAGATAAGGGAAAAGACATGGCAAAGGTTACACACGAGTTCGATCTCTACGGCAAGCACTACGTGCTCGAGACCGGCGAGCTGGCCAAGCAGGCCACCGGCTCCTGCCTCGTCAAGTGCGGCGACTCCACGGTCCTTCTCACCGCGGTGGTCTCCAAGGAGCGCAAGGACTACGACTTCTTCCCGCTGACGGTCGACTTCATCGAGAAGATGTACGCCGTGGGCCGCATCCCCGGCGGCTACCTCAAGCGCGAGGCGCGCCCGTCCGAGAAGGCCACCCTCACGGCCCGCATGATCGACCGGCCCCTCCGCCCGTCCTTCCCGGCCGGCTTCCGCAACGAGGTCCAGGTCGTGGCCACCACGCTCGTTGCCGACCAGATCAACCCCGTCGACACCATCTGCATCATGGCGGCCTCGGCGGCCCTCACCGTGGGCGGCGTGCCCTTCGAGGGCCCGCTCGCGTGCGTGCGCATCGGCCGCGACCGCGACACCCACGAGTTCATCGTGAACCCGACCTACGAGGAGCGCGACAACTCCGACCTCGACCTCGAGCTCGGCGGCGCCGAGGGCTTCATCTCCATGCTCGAGGCCGGCGCCGAGGAGATCTCCGAGGAGGACATGCTCGCCGCCATGGCCTTCGGCCAGGAGGCCATCGCCGCCTTCTGCGCCGAGCAGCAGAAGTTCTTCGCCAAGGTCCGCGAGGTCAACGGCGAGTTCCCCGTGCGCGAGTACATCCTCGACGAGCCCATTGCCGAGGTCCACGACCGCGTCTTCGCCCACTACGACGAGATGGAGGCCGCCCTCAAGGACGCCGACAAGCTCTCGCGCATCGGCAAGGTCGAGGCCCTCAAGGCCGCCATCAAGGCCGAGTTCACCGAGGAGGAGCAGGCCCAGTGGAGCCGCGCCATCCCCGTCGAGCTCAAGGCCCTCGAGAAGCACGCCATGCGCCTCATGGTCGTCGAGACCGGAGAGCGCGTCGACGGCCGCACGCCCACCGAGGTGCGCCCGCTGATGATCAAGGGCGACTACCTCCCGCGCGTCCACGGCTCCGGCCTCTTCCAGCGCGGCCAGACCCAGGTGCTCTCCGTCTGCACCCTCGGCATGCTCAACGAGTGGCAGCGCCTCGACACCATCGAGCCCGTCGACGGCAAGCGCTACATCCACCACTACAACTTCCCGCCCTTCTGCACCGGCGAGACCGGCCGCATGGGCAGCCCCAAGCGCCGCGAGATCGGCCACGGCAACCTCGCCGAGCGCGCCCTGCTCCCGGTGATCCCGTCCGAGGAGGAGTTCCCCTACACCATCCGCGTGGTCTCCGAGGTCATGGAGTCCAACGGCTCCTCCTCGATGGGCTCTACCTGCGGCTCCACGCTCGCCCTCATGGACGCCGGCGTGCCGCTCAAGCGCCCGGTCTCCGGCGTGGCCATGGGCCTCATCCAGGAGGAGGGCAAGACCGTCGTCCTCACCGACATCCAGGGCCTCGAGGACTTCCTCGGCGACATGGACTTCAAGGTGACGGGCACACCTAAGGGCATCACCGCCATGCAGATGGACAACAAGGCCACCGGCCTCACGCCCGAGATCCTGCGCTCCGCGCTCATGCAGGCGCACGAGGGCCGCATGTTCATCCTCGACGCCATGCTCGACGCCGTGCCCGCCGTCCGCGCCGAGACCAAGGAGTCCGCGCCGCAGATCATCAGCCTGCAGATCCCCACGGACAAGATCCGCGACGTCATCGGCTCCGGCGGCAAGGTCATCCGCGGCATCCAGGAGGACACCGGCGCCACGATCGACATCCAGGAGGACGGCACCGTCTTCATCGCCGGCGTGGGCGCCGCTGCCGACGCGGCGGCCGAGCGCATCAAGGCGATCGTCAAGGTCCCCGAGGTCGGCGAGGAGTACACCGGCCGCGTCGTGGGCATCCAGCCCTTCGGCGCCTTCGTCGAGCTCCTGCCCGGCAAGGACGGCCTGCTCCACATCTCCCGCGTCGCCCAGGGCCGCGTCGACAAGGTCGAGGACGTCCTCAACATCGGCGACGAGGTCAAGGTCCGCGTCCTCGAGGTTGACGAGAAGGGCAAGATCAGCCTCGACCGCATCGACAAGCCCGAGGCCCCGGCCGGCTCCGGCCACGCCCACGGCCACGAGGGCGAGAAGGACCGTCCGCGCCGCGAGCACCGCGCCCCGCGCCGCCGTCCCGGCGACAAGGGCGAGGGCGGCGAGAAGCGCCAGCCGCGCCGCCATCATGGGGCGTAGGGACATCCTCTGACGCAGGGGGGGCGGCCCGGGCGTTCCTGGGAGAAGTGCGCTTCGCGGAACTTCTCCCAGGAGGGCCCGGGCCACCCGTCACTCGGCTGGCATCCTTACCGCTGGGAAGAGCGTCACAGCAGGCTGTCGCTGGCGGAACGATGCCGTTGCCGGCTCGCGACCCCCTCGGGCGCCCGCCCGCGCGCAGTTCTGCAGCCGCGCGCTCTTTGCGCGGCGAAGCTGTCTGAGCACGGGCGGACGCCCGAGGGGGCTGTCCGCGCGCTCCGTGTAACCATCGTGGAACATGCAAGCGTCGGGTCCTTCTCGGGTAGAATCGGTGGGTATGCGAATTGGTACGGCCCGAGGGGCCGTCTGATATGACCCGACCGACCACCCCCGAAAGGAATCGCCCAGGAATGCCCAAGAAAGACACCGCCCTCAAGATCATCCCGCTGGGGGGCCTTGACGGCATCGGCAAGAACATGACCGCCTTCGAGTACGGCGGAGACATGGTCCTTGTCGACGCCGGCCTGATGTTCCCCGACGAGGGCCAGCCCGGCATCGACCTCATCCTGCCCGACTACACCTACGTTCTGGAGAACGAGGAGAAGCTCCGCGGCGTCATCATCACGCACGGGCACGAGGACCACACCGGCGCGCTCCCGTTCCTCCTGCAGGACCTCACCCGCAAGGTCCCCATCTACTCGAGCAAGCTCACGCTCGGCATCATCGAGGGCAAGCTCGCCGAGCACAACATCCGCTCGCCCAAGTTCCGCGAGGTGAGCGATGGCTCCACGATCACGCTCGGCGCCTTCACTATCACGTTCTTCTCGATGACCCACTCCATCCCGGCCGCCTTCGGCGTCTTCATGTCCACGCCGGCGGGCACCGTCATGCACACCGGCGACTTCAAGTTCGACCAGACGCCCATCGACGGGCGCCGGCCCAACTTCCAGGCCATCAACAAGTTCGGTGCCTCGGGGGTGGACCTCCTGCTCTCCGACTCCACCAACGCCACGCGCCCGGGCTTCACGCCGTCCGAGGCCGCCGTGGGCCGCGACCTGCGCCACGTCATCAAGAACGCTCCGGGCCGCGTCTTCGTGGCCGCGTTCTCGAGCCACATCCACCGCCTGCAGCAGATCTGCGACGCGAGCGTGGCCGTGGGGCGCAAGGTCGTGGTGACGGGCCGCTCCATGCTCACCAACACCAAGGTGGCGCGCGAGCTCGGCTACCTCTCCATCGACGAGGAGAACATCATCGACGCCTACGACGTCGACCGCATCCCCGACGAGAAGATCGTCGTCCTGTGCACCGGCAGCCAGGGCGAGCCGCTCTCCGCCCTCGCGCGCATGGCCAACGGCGAGCACAAGTCCCTCTCCATCCACGAGTCGGACACGGTGATCATCTCCGCCACGCCTATCCCGGGCAACGAGAAGAGCGTCCAGTCGATCGTCAACTCGCTCTCCAAGATCGGGTGCGAGATCTTCGACAAGAGCAAGGGCCTCGTGCACGTCTCCGGCCACGCGAGCCAGGAGGAGCTCAAGCTCATGCTCGCCATGGCCAAGCCCAAGTACTTCATGCCGGTCCACGGCGAGGCGCAGCACCTGCGCGCCCACGCCGAGCTCGGCGTGCAGATGGGCGTGCCGGCCGATCGCGTCTTCGTGCTCGACAACGGCGACTCGCTCGAGATGGTCCGGCACAAGGTGCGCCGCGGCCGCGCGGTGGAGTCCGGCGTGGTCTACGTCGACGGCGGCACCGTCACCGAGGCCAACCCGATGGTCCTGCGCGACCGCCAGAAGCTCGGCGCCGACGGCGTGGTGAGCTGCACCGTGGTGGTCTCCAAGCGCTCGGGCTCGGTGAGCGCCGTCGAGGTCTTCGGCCGGGGCGTCTCGTCCTCGACCGACGAGCTGCTCGACGGCGAGGCCCAGAAGCTCGTCCGCGCGCAGGTCGAGAAGCTCGCCAAGTCCGACGGGTCGAGCATTGAGGCGCTGCGGCGCGGCGTGCGCAACACGCTCTCCAACCTGCTCTGGAACAAGACGCACACGCGGCCGATGATCATCCCGGTCGTGATGGAGGTCTAGGCAGATGCCCTCGAAACGCACCTCAAACGCAGCACGCGGCAGGGGGGCGTCAGGGAAGGGGAGGGGCAAGGCCCCCGCGCGGCGCGCAGCCCAGCCCACCCCGGCGCTCACCAAGACCCAGTCCGACATCCTCGGCGTCGTGCTCGCCGTGACGGCGATCGCGATGCTCGTCTCCATCGTCTCGCCGAGCTCGGCGGTGGTGACGAGCGCCGTGCACGACTTCCTCGCGCTCTCGTTCGGCGCGGCGGCCGTGCTCGTGCCGGTGGCGCTCTTCGTCTTTGCCATGACCTTCTTCCGCGGCGACGAGGGGCCGGTCTCGGGGCGCGTCGCCCTGGGGCTCTCGCTCATCGTGCTCGCCGTCATGGCCATGCTCTCGGTCAACCTGCCCGAGGCGGCCGCTGACCCGTCCGTCGTCTTCGAGCCCGCCGTCGCCGAGCTCGCCGGCGGCTACGTGGGGGGCGCCGTCGCCTACTGCCTGCTCTGCCTCGTCGGCCAGGTGATCGGTGACGTCCTGCTCGCGGGCGTGGTGCTCGCGGGCGTGGTGGTGTGCGGCTTCTCCATCTCCGACGCCGTCGCCCGGGCGCGCGAGGGCATCGAGGGGATCGCCGACGAGCACCACGCCCGCGTCGAGGCGCGCCGCGCCCAGGCGATCATCGACGCCGCGGCCGACCCCGACTGCGCGCCGGCCTCGGCCGGGCCGCAGGCCTCGCTCTTCGACGAGACCGGCGAGCAGGCCACGACCTTCATCGGCGACCGCAAGACGACGGTCCTCAAGCGCCGCGCGAGGCTCCTCTCGGAGGACGCCCCCGCCGATCCCGCAGAGGCGCCGACCACGCTCATCGACCACGGGAGGCGCCCGTCGGCGACGCTGTTCGCCTCCGACGCCGAGGCGGACCAGGACCGCGCCGAGGCGGGGAGCGTGCCCTCGTTCCTGCGCGGCGGCAAGGGGGCCGGGCGCAAGAAGGGCGAGAAGGGCGAGAAGGCCGAGGGGGCCCGCCCCGCCGCAGCGAGGAAGCCCCGCGCGGAGCGCGGGCAGGTCCCGGCCGCGCCCGAGAGCATCACGCGCCCCGGGGACGCCGACGAGTCCTACCAGCTCCCGCCCCTCTCCATCCTGCGCGCAAACCCCGACGCGAGCGGCTCCTACGGCAACGACGAGGAGCTCGCGGGGACCGCGGCGAAGCTCCAGGCCACGCTCGAGGAGTTCGGGCTCACCTCGCGCGTCGAGGGCTGGATCGCCGGACCGTCCGTCACCACGTTCAAGATCTCGATGGGCGAGGGCGAGCGCGTCAACAAGATCGTCAACCTCGAGGACGACATCGCCCTCTCGCTGGCGGCCAAGTCGGTCCGCATCTTCGCGCCCATCCCCGGGACCTCGCTCGTGGGCATCGAGATCCCCAACGACAAGCCCCAGCCGGTCTTCCTCTCCGACGTGCTCCCGTACGCGAAGGGCGGCCCGCTCGACTGCGCCTTCGGCCGCGACTCCGAGGGGCGCCCCATCGTGGTGGACCTCGCGGGCCTGCCGCACCTGCTCGTCGCCGGAACCACGGGATCGGGCAAGTCCGTCCTGCTCAACGCCATCATCATGTCGATGCTCATGCGCGCCACCCCCGAGCAGGTGCGCCTCATCATGGTGGACCCCAAGCGCGTCGAGTTCACGGGCTACGCCGGCCTCCCGCACCTCTACGTGCCGGTGGTCACCGAGCCCCGCCAGGCGGCGAGCGCCCTGCAGTGGGGCGTGACCGAGATGGAGCGCCGCCTCAAGGTCTTCGAGCACTACAAGGTGCGCGACATCAAGACCTTCAACAAGAACGTGGACGGCGACAAGTACGCGGAGATGGAGAACCCCCCGAAGCACATGCCCTACTTCGTCATCGTGATCGACGAGCTGGCCGACCTCATGATGGTCGCCGGAAAGGACGTGGAGTCCTCCATCGTCCGCATCGCGCAGCTCGGCCGAGCCGCGGGCATCCACCTGATCGTGGCCACGCAGCGGCCCTCCGCGGACGTCGTCACCGGCCTCATCCGCGCCAACATCGACAACCGCGTGGCGCTTTCCGTCGACAACTCCATCAACTCGCGCATCATCCTCGACCAGAAGGGCGCCGAGCAGCTCCTCGGCAAGGGCGACATGCTCGTCAAGCTCCGCGGGCGCAAGCCGCGGCGCGCCCAGGGCTGCTGGGTCTCCGACGAGGAGATCGAGCAGACCGTCAAGTTCGTGCGCGAGCAGGTCACGGCCGACTACCACGAGGACATCCTCACCGCGGTCGTCCCCAACGCCCCCGGCGGCGGCGAGCCCGGCGCGCGGGGCGACGACGACCCCCTCATCTGGGAGGCCGCGCGCATAGTTGTGGACTCTCAGCTCGGCTCCACCTCAGGGCTGCAGCGCGCCCTCTCGGTGGGGTACGCTAGGGCCGGCAGGATCATGGACATGCTGGAGGCGAAGGGGGTCGTGGGCCCGGCCAACGGGTCCAAGCCCCGCGAGGTCCTTCTCGACAAGGAGGCCCTCGAGGAGCTGAAGGTCGCCGACGCAGCGTACGAGGGGGTGGAGTAGCATGTCACGGCCGCGGTTCAGCGAGGCGCTCGTCATGCGGCGCCACGACCTCGGACTCTCGCTCGAGCAGGCCTCCCGCATCCTGAAGCTGCGCCGGGACGTCCTCGTCGCCTTCGAGGAGGGCGACTACGACCACATGCCCCAGAGCGGCTATGCCCAGGGCATGCTCTCGAGCTATGCCCGCTACCTCGGCCTCAACGCGCGGGAGATCGTCGACCTCTTCCAGGAGGAGCTCTACGAGCACCGTCACGGCAGCTCCTCCCACGAGCTGAGGAGAAGGACGCGCCAGACGCAGGCGGGCAGGAACATCTCCGGGTACGACGTGGTGAACGAGGCCGGCTCGCGCCCGAAGGCCTACGTCGAGTACCGCCCGCTCCTGCCCACCTCGGGCGGCCCGGCGGGCGACATGGGCAACTTCGCCACGACGGCGCCCGCGCGCCCGCGCTCGTCGCTTCCCCTGGCGGGCGTCGGCACCCCGGCGCCCGGGACGCGGGCGGCGTACTCGTCCCCGTCCTATGAGGGGTGGGACCTCGGCCCCGAGCGGCGCCCCTACAACAGCGGCTCGGCTCGGGAGCGCGCGGGCGCCTCGTCGACGCGCCGCCGCGCCCAGCGCCCGCGCCGCGGCTCGGACGCCCGGCAGGGGAGGGTGCTCGGGGACGGGGACGGCCCCTCCTACGACGACCGCCCCTCCGCGCGGCTCTACCGCCGCGACGACGTGAGCACGCGCCGGGTGTCGCCGAGCGAGTACACCGACGACATGCGCTACGACGACCACGCGAGCCCCTACGCACCGGCCTCGACCATCTCCGGGCGGCGCTCGTCGCGCAACATCGCCCAGATCGAGCGCCCGAACGTCCGGCGTCGCCCGTCCTCGCCGCACCGCTCCTCGGCCAGGCAGGGCCGCGGGGGACGTCGCCCGCCCGCGCGCGGCGGCGCGCTCGGCTGGCTCCAGTGGTTCTTCTCGGACGCGCGCCGGGCGCTCCTCGCCATCGTGGTCGCCCTCACCGTCGTGCTCACCGCCATCGTCGTGCTCTCGGTGAGCTCGTGCGTGAGCGGCCCCTCCCGCTCAGTCGGTCAGACCGTCGCCGTGAACAGCGCGAACGAGACCGAGGCGGAGACGGGCGCTCAGCAGTCCGGCGCCGCCGCCCAGGGCTCCGACGAGGCGGCTCACGAGCCTGACGAGGGGCAGGGCGGTGACGACCAGGGCGACCAGGCCGCCGGCGGGGACGAGGGCGCCGCGTCGGACGCGTCGCCTGACGACCAGGCGGCGAGCGACGAGCCCAAGGAGACCGTCGTCGAGGTCAGCATCGCCAGCGGCGAGTATTCCTGGCTCGAGATCGTCTGCGACGGCACGAGCGTGGTCGCCGACGACCTCACGGGGCCGTGGTCGCAGACCTTCACCGTCTACGACTCGATCTCCATCTCCGCCGGCGACCGCTCGGCGGTGACCGTCACGGAGAACGGCGAGCGAGTCGAGTTCAGCAAGACCGCGAGCGGGCTCGGGAGCGTGACCATCAAGGGGACGCCGCGCCAGGAGCCCGCGGATGACGCCTCGGGCGCCTCCTCCGACGGCTCCTCGGACGCCGCTCCGGCCGAGGACGCCGTGCCCGAGGCCGACCAGTCGGGGCAGGACCAGTAGCATTGATGCGGCCCGGCGCGCGCCGGGCCCGGGAAGGAGAGGGGCAATGGCCAAGGAATCGAGCTTCGACGTCGTCTCCGTCGTCGACATGCAGGAGGTCGATAACGCCTGCCAGCAGGCCGCCCGCGAGATCACCCAGCGCTATGACCTCAAGGGCACGGGCGCGACGCTCGAGCTCTCCAAGAAGGACGGCGTCTTCAAGATCTCGGCGCCCTCCGAGTTCGTGGCGTCCCAGGTGCGCGACATCCTCGGGACCAAGCTCGTCAAGCGCGGCGTCGACCTCACGGCCGTGCGCTGGGCTGACCCCGTGGCGGCGTCCGGCATGAGCGTCCGCCAGACCGGCACCGTCCTCCAGGGCATCGACCAGGACACCGCAAAGAGGATCGCGAAGGACATCCGCGACCTCAAGCTCAAGGCCAAGGCGACGGTCGAGGGGGACAAGCTCCGCGTGAGCTCCGCCTCCAGGGACGTCCTCCAGTCCGTCATCGCCGAGCTCAGGCAGCGCGACTACGGTCAGCCGCTCCAGTTCGTCAACTACCGCTAGCGGAGGGGGGTCCCGTGCGCTTTCTCATCGTCACGCTCGGCTGCGCCAAGAACGAGGTGGACTCCGACCGCATGCGGGCGCTCCTGCTCGCGGACGGCTTCGAGGAGGCCGCCGAGGCGGCCGACGCCGACGTCGCCATCGTCAACACCTGCTCGTTTCTCGCCTCGGCGACCGAGGAGTCGGTCGAGGCCACGCTCGAGCTCGCCGAGGAGCGCTCCGAGGGCGTCCGCGCCTGCCCGATCGTGATGTGCGGCTGCGTGCCCTCCCGCTACGGCGACGCGCTCGCCGCCGAGCTCCCCGAGGTCGCCGCGTTCGTGCGCGCCGAGGACGAGGACGGCATCGCGGGCGTGGTCCGCGAGGTGCTCGGGATGGCCTCCGACGAGGGCGCCGAGCTTCCCAGGACCCTGCGCACGGTCGAGGGCACCAGCGCCTTCGTGAAGATCTCCGAGGGCTGCGACCGCTTCTGCACCTTCTGCGCCATCCCCTACATACGCGGGCGCTACCACTCGCGCCCCTCCGACGAGATCGTCTCCGAGGTGCGCGACCTCATGGACGGCGGCGTCCGCGAGGTCGTCCTCATCGGCCAGGACACGGGCGTCTGGGGCTGCGACCTCGGTGAGGGCGAGACGCTCGCCGCGCTGCTCGCGCGCGTCGCCGAGGCCGTCCGCCCCTACGGGGGTTGGGTCCGCGTGCTCTACCTCCAGCCCGAGGGCATGACCGACGAGCTCATCGCCACCATCCGCGACGTCCCCGAGGTCCTTCCCTACATCGACATCCCCATCCAGCACTGCTCCGCCCGCGTGCTCAAGGCCATGGGTCGCTCCGGCTCCCCCGAGGAGCTGCATGAGCTCTTCGCGCGCCTTCGCGCCGAGATTCCCGGCATGGTCCTCAGGACCACGGGCATGGCAGGCTTTCCCGGCGAGACGGACGAGGAGGCCGATGAGCTCTGCGAGTTCATCTCCGACGAGGCCTTCGACTACTGCTCCGTCTTCGCCTACTCCCAGGAGGACGGCACCGCGGCGGCGCGGATGGCCGACCAGGTGGACGAGGACGTCAAGCTCGAGCGCACGCAGCGCCTGATCGACCTGACCGAGCAGCTGGGGTTCGCCGCGACCGCCGCGCACGTCGGCGAGCGCGTCCGTGTGATCGTGGACGGCGTCGAGGAGTCCGAGGGCGGCCCCGAGCTCATCGGCCACGCCTGGTTCCAGGCCCCCGACTCCGACGGGGCCGTGCACATCCCGTACGGCGAGGCGGCGGTCGGCGACATCGTCACCGTGGACCTCGTCGACTCGTTCTGCTACGAGCTCGTGGGCGAGATCGTCGGGGAGGGGGCGTAGGGCATGGCCGGCGAGAAGGACATCTGGACGCCCGCCAACGTCGTCACGTGCGTGAGGATCGCGTTCATCCCGGTCTTCATGGCGGTGGCCATGGCGGCGCACGGGCACGCGAACGCGCCTTTCGCCGTCGCGGCGTTCCTCATCTACGTCACGCTCTCGCTCACGGACAAGGTCGACGGCTACCTGGCCCGCTCCCGCGACGAGATCACCGACTTCGGGAAGTTCCTCGACCCCATCGCGGACAAGCTCCTCGTCTTCTCGGCGCTCCTGCTCCTGCTCTCCGACGGGCGCGTCTCCGTGTGGGTCGTCTTCGTCATCCTCCTGCGCGAGTTTCTCGTGAGCGCGCTTCGCATGGTCGCCGCCTCGAGCGGCGAGGTCATCGCCGCCGACGCCCTCGGGAAGGCCAAGACCGCCGTCACGATGGTGTCTCTGTGCGGCTACTACCTCTCCTACGCGGTCTCCGCGGTCGGCTTCGACGACCTCGGCATCGTCGCGTTCGTCGCGTGGGCGCTCATGGTCGCCGCCGTCGTGCTCACGGTGGTCTCGGGTGCCCAGTACTTCTGGAACGCCCGCCACGTGGTCTTCGGGAGAGGGGAGTGAGCGGCGTGGGCGCCCCCTCGTGGGACGACTGCGTGCTCGGCGCCGCCTCCGCGCTCGACGCCGCGCGCGCGTCCGGGGTGACCCTGGGGTGCGCCGAGAGCTGCACGGGCGGGCTCGTCGCGGGCGCGCTCACCGCCGTCGCCGGCTCCTCCGACGTCATGAGGGGCGGCGTGGTGAGCTACGCGGTCCCCGTCAAGCACGAGGTGCTCGGCGTCTCGTCCGAGGTTCTCGACGAGCCTGGCGTCGGCGCCGTGTCGGGCGAGTGCGCGACGCAGATGGCCGAGGGGGCGCGCCGCGTGCTTGGCTGCGACGTCGCGGTCTCCGTGACCGGGATCGCGGGCCCCGGCGGCGCCGAGCCGGGAAAGCCCGTCGGCACCGTCTGGATGGGGCTTGCCACGCCGCTCGGGACGCGTGCCGAGCGGTTCGTGTTCCCGGGGGCGAGGGACGAGGTCAGGCGCGGCGCCGTCGCCGCCGCGCTCGCCCTGCTCCGTGAAGGCTCCATGGAGGCCGCCCGCGCCGGTCGATAGGCGCGGCCCCGCCCCACGCTCGTGACCGAGCCCGCTGCCTCGCCCTTTCCCGTCCCGCCCGTCTCCGCCGTCGGCCTGGCGGCAGCGTTGCGTCCGAGCCGTGTCCGCCCCGCGTCAGCGGGCCCGCCTACAATCGGGACGACGGTGTTGACTTAGAACGGTTGTTCGGATACCATCGACGGCGGAAGAACGAGCCAAGGGAGCGAGCATGGCCAAGACTAAGGGCGTTGCCAAGGAGATCCACCCCAGGACCACCGGCGAGGAGCGGGACAAGGTCCTCGAGTCCACGACGGCGGAGATAGAGAAGAAGTTCGGCAAGGGCGCGATCATGCGCTTCGGCGATGACGGCCCCAGCCTCGAGGTCGAGGCCATACCCACGGGCTCGCTCGCGCTCGATGCCGCCCTCGGCATCGGCGGCGTCCCGCGCGGGCGCATCGTCGAGATCTACGGGCCCGAGTCGTCCGGCAAGACCACGCTCTCGCTCGAGATCCTCGCCGAGGCGCAGGCCATGGGCGGCGTCGTCGCCTTCATCGACGCCGAGCACGCGCTCGACCCGGGCTATGCCGCGCGCATCGGCGTGGACATCGACGAGGTCCTCATCTCGCAGCCGGACACCGGCGAGCAGGCGCTCGAGATCTGCGACATGCTCGTCCGGTCCGGCGCCATCGACGTCGTGGTCATCGACTCGGTCGCCGCCCTCACGCCGCGGGCCGAGATCGAGGGCGAGATCGGCGACTCCACCGTCGGCCTCCAGGCGCGCCTCATGAGCCAGGCGCTGCGCAAGCTCGCGGGCTCCCTCTCCAAGTCCAACACGACGTGCATCTTCATCAACCAGCTTCGCGAGAAGATCGGCGTCATGTTCGGCAACCCCGAGACCACGCCGGGCGGCCGCGCGCTCAAGTTCTTCTCGTCCGTCCGCATGGACATCCGCCGCATCGACTCCATCAAGTCGAACAACGAGGTCGTGGGCAACCGCGTCCGCGTCAAGGTCGTCAAGAACAAGGTCGCCCCTCCCTTCAAGCAGGCGGAGTTCGACATCATGTACGGGCAGGGGATCTCCAAGGAGGGCTCGATCCTGGACGAGGGCGTGAAGTACGGCGTCGTCACCAAGTCGGGCTCCTGGTTCACCTACGAGACCGAGCAGGGCTCCGAGCGCCTGGGCCAGGGCAGGGAGGCCGCGAAGGAGTTCCTCGCCTCCAACCCGGAGCTCAGGGACGAGATCGACCACAGGGTCCGCGTCGCGTGCGGGCTCGAGCTCGGCGACGAGCGCGTCGGTGAGCCCGTCGACCTGATTGAGGGGGACATCCTCTCGTGAGCGCGCCTGTGACGGGCGGGGTCGGCTGGGACGTCGTGATCCCCGCGCGCGGCTCGCGGCCCGGCTCGCCCGCCCGCGTCGTCTTCGACTCTGCGGGCGTGCCCGAGCGCGCCGTCCCGCTCGCGGTGGGGCGCCGCCTCGCCCGCCTGCTCGGGGAGGGGAGGGCGCCCGAGGCGGGCGAGCGGCTCGACGGCGCCATCGACGAGCTCCTTGACCGCTGCGCCAGGGAGCGCGTGGAGCAGCTCGTCTCCCGCCGCGACTACTCCGCCGACGAGCTCGGCGCGCGCCTCAGGCGCGACGGGTACCCCGCCGACGTCGTCGATCGCCGCGTTCGCCGGGCGTGCGAGTCTGGGGTCATCGACGACGCGCGCTACGCCGCCTCGTTCGTCCGCTCCAAGGCGCTCGCCGGATGGGGGAAGGCGAAGATCGAGCGCGCGCTCGCGGCGCGCGGGGTCTCCCTCGATGCGCTCGGGGACCTCTCCGGCGAGCTCCTCTCGGAGGACGACGAGCTCGACCGCGCGGTCGAGCTCGCCGGGCGTCGCGTGCGCTCGGGGCGCGGCGAGCTTCGCTCGCTCGTGCGCTTCCTCTGCGGTCGGGGCTTCTCGCCCGGCATAGCCTACCGCGCGGCGCGCTCGGCGCTGGGGGACGGAGAGTAGCCGCTCCGCGGCCTTCCGCGGCCCGCTACCACGCGCTCATTTGACATAACGTTACGCGGAACTTACGATTGAGGGGCTATTGGAGCGTCCGCTCACGCTGGCTCGCCAGCTGATGTCTATATTTCGTTCGATACCCGTCGGCCGTTCGCGGCCCACAGCCGAATGCAACTTGACAGCGCCTCCGATGGCGGGTTCCGCGGCAGCGCCGCGGTCTCCAGAACCACGCTTGACCTACATTCGTCGTCCGAGGAGCAGCTAACATGGAAATCCTATTCGCAGTCGTGGGGCTCGTCATAGGCGCGGGCATCGTCTACTTCATCCTATCGGGGCAGAGCAACTCCAAGGTCAAGGCTGCCGAGGCCCAGCTCGAGAGCGCGCGCGTCGACGCCGACCGCGTCCGCGAGGAGGCCGCGCGCCAGGCCGAGAACGCCAAGAAGGAGGCCGTCCTCGAGGCCAAGGAGCAGATCCTCGCCCTCAAGCAGGCCTCCGAGCAGGAGGAGAAGAAGCGCAAGGGCGAGCTCCAGTCCCTCGAGAACCGCATCATGCAGCGCGAGGAGTCGCTCGACCACCGAAACGACGCCCTCGACCGCCGCGAGCACCAGCTCTCGAGCCTCCAGGGCCAGCTCGACCGCCGCAAGAACGACCTCGACGAGATGGAGGTGCGCCAGACCGCCGAGCTCGAGCGCATCGCCGGCCTCTCCTCCGACGAGGCCCACGACGAGCTGCTCGCCCGCGTCCGCGCCGAGGCCGTCCGCGACGAGGCGCAGATCCTGCGCGAGTCCGAGCAGCGCGTCCGCGCCCAGGCCGACAAGACCGCCCGCGAGATCGTCTCGACCGCCATCCAGCGCTGCGCCGCCGACCAGGCCGGCGAGATCACGGTCACGTCGGTCCACATCCCCTCGGACGACCTCAAGGGCCGCATCATCGGCCGCGAGGGCCGCAACATCCGCACCTTCGAGCAGGTCTCCGGCGTGTCCCTCGTCATCGACGACACGCCTGAGACCGTCGTGCTCTCGAGCTTCGACCCGGTGCGTCGCGAGACCGCCCGCGTCGCGCTCGAGAACCTGATCGCCGACGGCCGCATCCACCCCGCCCGCATCGAGGAGCTCTACAAGAAGGCCGAGACCCTCGTCGCCGAGCGCGTCCGCGAGGCCGGGGAGCAGGCCGCCTTCGACGCCGGCATCCACGACCTGCACCCCGAGCTCGTCAAGACCCTCGGCGCGCTGCGCTATCGCACCTCGTTCGGACAGAACGTCCTGTCCCACTCCGCGCAGGTCTCCGCGCTCTGCGGCATCATGGCCTCAGAGCTCGGCGTCGACGAGGTCGCAGCCAAGCGGGCCGGCCTCCTTCACGACCTCGGCAAGGCCATCGACCACGAGGTCGAGGGCCCGCACGCCGTCATCGGCGCCGACCTCGCCCGCCGCTATGGCGAGCGCCCCGACATCGTGCACGCCATCGAGGCGCACCATGCCGACGTCGAGCCCGACACCGTCCTCGACGTCCTCGTCCAGGCCGCCGACGCCATCTCCGCCGCTCGTCCCGGCGCGCGCCGCGAGAGCGCAGAGAGCTACATCAAGCGCCTCGAGAAGCTCGAGGAGATCTCCAACGCCCACGAAGGCGTCGAGCGCACCTACGCCATGCAGGCCGGGCGCGAGCTTCACGTCATGGTCGAGCCCGAGAAGATCTCCGACGCCCAGGCCACGGTGCTCGCGCATGACATCGCCAAGCAGATCGAGGACGAGATGGAGTATCCCGGCCAGGTCCGCGTGGTGGTCATCCGCGAGTCGCGTGCCGTCGACGTGGCGAAGTAGCCCATGGCAGGCGCTCCCGCTGCCCAGGACCTCGTGGGCTTCGTCTCCTCCATGGGCGGCGGGCGCGCCCTTCGCGTCGAGGAGAATCTCGGCGAGGGCTTCGTCCGCCTCCGCGTCGCGGAGGCGGAGCGCCGCCAGGCGAAGCACGACGTCAGGTGCGTCGAGGACGTGGTCATCGAGATGCTGCGCAACGCCCGCGACGCCGGGGCGCGCCACATCTACGTCGCCACCACCCGCGAGGGCTCCCGTCGCGTGACGACGATGCTCGACGACGGCCGCGGCATACCGGCCGACATGCAGGAGCGCGTCTTCGAGGCGCGCGTCACCTCCAAGCTCGAGAGCTTCCACATGGACCGCTGGGGCGTCCACGGCAGGGGGATGGCCCTCTACTCCATCCGGGAGAACGCCGTCTCGGCCGAGGTCGTCTCGTCGGCGCCGGGCAGGGGCGCCGCCATCAGGGTCGTGACCGACGTCGCGACGCTTCCCGAGCGCGCCGACCAGTCCACCTGGCCCTCGGTCGGGACGGACGACGACGGCGAGCAGTCCTGCGTGCGCGGGCCCCACAACATCGTGCGCACCTGCTGCGAGTTCGCGCTCGAGGAGCGCGGCGCGTGCGAGGTCTACCTCGGCTCGCCCGCCGAGATCGCGGCCACCGCGCGCGCCCGCATGCGCCCCTCCGCCGACGCCTCCGAGCTCCTCTTCATGGACGTTCTCTCCGAGCTCCCCGTCCTCGAGCGCCTGAGCGCCGCAGCCGACGCCTCCGAGCTGCTGCGCGTGGCCGCATCCCTCGGCCTCGAGATGTCCGAGCGCACCGCGCACCGAATCGTCTCGGGCCAGGTGAGGCCCGCCCGCAGCGTCCTCGCCCGCCTCACGCACCGCGGCGACGCCCATCCGCAGCGCCCGCGCGAGGTCGACCTCGCGCGCGACCGACGCGGTCTCAGGATCGCGCCTGCCGACGTCGAGGAGTTCTCCCGGACGATGGAGCGCGACTTCGCCCTCCTCGCCGACCGCTACTACCTCTCGCTCTCCGCGGACCCCAAGGTCCGGGTCGGCCACGGCAAGATCACGGTCACCTTCGACCTGGAGGAGAGCGACTGACCACCACCTTCTTCTCAAACGGACCCGTTACCAGTAGAATCGTACGAGCGCGACAAACGCAGCCGCTCTCATGAGCCACGCAGCAGGAGAAAGCAACATGGACTATCTGAAGGTGTCGAGCAAGTCCTCGCCGGCCTCGGTCGCCGGGGCCATCGCCGGACTCGTCAAGGACGGGGTGCCCGTCAACATCCAGTGCGTCGGCGCCGGCGCGGTGAACCAGGCCATCAAGGCCATAGCCATCGCCCGCGGGTTCCTCATCCCCACCGGCATCGACATCTCGTGCGCCCCCACCTTCTCGGACATCGAGATCTCGGGGGAGAGCAGGACCGCCATCAGGATCGCGGTGTACGTACATCGCCTCCAGGCGCCCTCCGCCGCGAGCGAGGCGGGGGTGGCGTCGTGACGCAGGCCCCCTCCGCCCTCGTCGGCAAGACGTACTGCGTCAGGACCTTCGGCTGCCAGATGAACCTGCACGACTCCGAGCGCGTGGCCGGCCTGCTCGACGCCTGCGGCTGCATCTGCGTCGAGGACCCCGACGACGCAGACATCGTCGTCTTCATGACCTGCTGCGTGCGCGAGAACGCCGACCAGCGCCTCTACGGGCAGGCCTCCGCCATGGTCTCCGCGCCGACGCCGCCCTCGGGTCGCCGCGTCGTCGCCATCGGCGGGTGCATAGCCCAGCGAGACGGCGAGCGCATCCGCGACCACATCGCCTGCGCCGACGTCGTCTTCGGCACGAGCGCGCTCGCCAGCCTCCCCGGCCTGCTCGAGGAGGCGTTCGCCGCGGACGGCCGCGCCGTCGAGGTCGACACCGTCGAGGAGGGCCGGCCCTTCTCGACCGACCTGCCGAGCCGGCGCGAGAGCCCCTTCCACGCGTGGGTCCCCATCATGACGGGGTGCAACAACTTCTGCACCTACTGCATCGTCCCCTACGTGCGCGGCCGCGAGAAGAGCCGCACCATGGAGAGCGTCGTCGCCGAGGTCGAGCACCTCGTCGCCGACGGGGTCCGCGAGGTGACGCTGCTCGGCCAGAACGTCAACTCCTACGGGCGCAACCTCTACGGCGAGCCGCGCTTCGCCGAGCTTTTGCGCCGCGTCGCCGCGACGGGGGTCGAGCGCATCCGTTTCACCTCCTCAAACCCCAAGGACCTCTCGGACGAGACCATCGCCGCCATGGCGGAGCTCCCGAGCGTCATGCCTCACCTGCACCTCGCCGTGCAGAGCGGCTCGACGAGGGTCCTCAAGGCGATGAACCGCAGCTACACCCGCGAGGAGTACCTCGCGCTCGTCGGGCGCCTGCGCTCCGCGATGCCGCACCTCGCCCTCTCGACCGACATCATCGTCGGCTTCCCCGGCGAGACCGAGGAGGACTTCCTCGACACGCTCTCGCTCGTCCGCGAGGCCGCGTTCTCGTCCGCCTACACGTTCATCTACTCGCCCCGGCCTGGTACCCCCGCCGCCAAGATGGCGGACGACACCCCGCGCGAGGTCATCCAGGGCCGCTTCGACCGGCTCGCCGAGCTCGTCGCCCAGCAGGCGCACGACGCCAACCAGGCCGACCTCGGGACGCTCGCGAGCGTCCTCGTCGAGGGTCCCTCGAAGCGCGACGACGGCATCCTCGTCGGGCACAGCGAGAAGAACCAGACCGTGCACTTCCCTGTCCCGGAGGGCGTCGACGCCGCCTCGCTCGTCGGCTCCATCGTCGACGTGCGCGTCGAGGAGGCGCGCACGTGGTACCTGCGCGGGACCGTCGAGGGCGACCCGCGATGAGCGCCCCGGGCCCCGTCGTCTGCGTCGTCGGGCCCACGGCCTCAGGCAAGAGCGCCGTCGCCGAGCTCGTCGCCGAGCGCCTCGGCGGGCCCGTCGTCTCCGTCGACGCGATGCAGGTGTATCGCGGCATGGACGTGGGCACCGCCAAGACCCCCGTGGCGGAGCGCCGCGCGCCCCTGCTGATGGTCGACGTCGTCGACCCCCTCGAGGACTACTCCGTCAGGCTCTTCCAGAGAGATGCCCGAGCGTGCGTCGATGAGGCGCTGCGAAGGGGCGTCACCCCCGTGCTCGCGGGGGGCACGGGCCTCTACCTCGACGCCGTCATCGACGAGATGGAGTTCCCGTCCGGCGAGCGCGGGGCGGCCTCGCGCGAGCGCTACGAGGCGCTCGCGGCCGAGCGGGGCGCGGAGTGGCTCCATGCCCTGCTCGCGGGGCGCGACCCCGAGAGCGCCGCGCTCATCCACCCCAACAACGTGAGGCGCGTCGTCCGTGCGCTCGAGATGCTCGACGAGGGCGTCTCCTACGCCCGTCATCACGAGGGGCTCCGCCGCCGCGCGCCCCACTACGACGCGCGCATCTGGGGCCTCACGATGTCTCGGGAGCGCCTCTACGCCCGCATCGACGAGCGCGTGGACCGCATGGTCTCCCAGGGGCTCGTGGAGGAGGTCTCCGGGCTCGCGAGGCGCGGCCTCACCCCTGGGACGACGGCCGGCCAGGCGATCGGCTACAAGGAGGTCCTCGGCGCGCTCGCGGGCGAGACGACGCTCGACGAGGCGGTGGAGCTCGTGAAGCTCAGGAGCCGGCGCTACGCCAAGCGACAGCTGTCCTGGCTCAGGCGCGACGGCCGCGTGCGCTGGCTCGACCTCGACGACATCACGCCGGAGGCCGCCGCGCGGGCCATCGTCTCCGAGCTCGGGGGTGAGCCCCATGCCTCGATTTAGCCCGCTCTCGACGGCGCCCGTGCCGGAGCGCGCCATTCTCGTCGGCGTGGACCTCGGCAGGTCGGAGTGGTCCTGCGAGGAGTCCCTCGCCGAGCTCGCCCGCCTCGCCGAGACCGACGGGGCCGAGGTCGTCCATACCATGTACCAGCGCCTCGACGCCCCCGTGCCGCGGACGTTCATCGGGCGCGGCAAGGTCGAGGAGCTCTGCTCGCTCGTCCGCGAGCTCGGGGCCGACGTCGTCATCTTCGACGACGAGCTCACCCCCTCGCAGCAGGCGAACCTCGAGCGCGCGGTGGGGGAGCCCGTCAAGATCATCGACCGCACCGCGCTCATCCTCGACATCTTCGGCGTCCACGCCAGGACGCACGAGGGGCGGCTCCAGGTACAGCTCGCCCAGCTCCAGTACGTCCTGCCGCGCCTTCGCGGCATGTGGAGCCACCTCGTGGGCGAGCAGACGAGGGGCGGCATCGGGAGCCGCTTCGGCCAGGGCGAGAGCCAGCTCGAGGTCGACCGCAGGCTCGTGAGGTCGCGCATCTCCACCCTCCGCCGCGAGCTCGAGCGGCTCGAGCGGCGCAGGGGCGTGCAGAGCAAGGCCCGCTGGGACTCCGGCGTCTGGCGGGTCGCGCTCGTCGGCTACACCAACGCGGGCAAGTCGACCCTGCTGAACCTCCTCACGGGCGCGGACGCCTACGCGAAGGACGAGCTCTTCGCGACGCTCGACCCCACGACGCGCTCGCTCGTGCTCGACGAGGGGAGAAAGGTCACCCTCACCGACACCGTCGGGTTCATCCAGAAGCTCCCGACGACGCTCGTCGAGTCCTTCAAGTCGACGCTTGCCGAGGTCCGCGCCGCCGACCTCGTCCTTCTCGTCGTCGACGCCTCGGACCCCCACCGAGAGCTCGAGATCGATGCCGTCCGCTCCGTGCTGGATGACATCGGCGCGTCCGGGATCAGGAGCGTCACCGTCCTCAACAAGTGCGACCTCCTCGACCAGGAGGGGCTGCGCGAGGCGGGTGCGGCCCATCCCGACGCCGTCGCCATCTCCGCCCGCACCGGCTGGGGCGTGCGGGGGCTGCTCTATAGGATCGCGCGGGAGGCCGCCGAGGGAAGCGTCACCATGAGCGTGCTCGTGCCCTACGACAAGGGCCTGCTCATGAAGATGGTCCACGAGCGATGCCAGGTCATGCGAGAGAGCTACGTCCAGGGCGGCCTCATGGCCACGGTCAAGGCCGACGAGCGCATGGCGCGCACGCTCGCACCGTACGAGGTGCTATCCGAAGACGAGCTCGAGGGCCTCGCAGAGGACGAGAAGGACGGGCTGGTGGATGACATAGACGGCCAGGGCATGCCTTCCGACGAAGTTGAGAGGGGTGACGCGTAGCCGGCGGGCCCAGCCGGGATAGCCCCGCTCGGCCCAGGATGACCCCATCGCGGCCCCGGCGAGGTAGAGCATGAGATAGGGGAGGAGCGGGTAGTAGTCCCCCGAGGAGAAGGCAGGCCCGGGCAGCCCCAGCCAGGAGAGCCACTCGCTCCCATAGGCCCATTCAGGCAGGGCGACGCTCACGGGGCCGATGCCGACGAAGCCGCGCGGCAGGCCGAGCAGCACGACGAAGGCGACGAGAAGGGCGGCCGCGGCGACGGGCCCGCGCGGGACGAGGCCTCCCGCCGCGAGCGCCCACGTGACGAGCGTGCAGGCGGCCATGCAGTAGATGATGCCGAACGATATGGGCGTGTCGACCGACGCGACGCTCGTCACGACGAAGATGGCGAGCGCGACGCCCGCGTACTGCGCCCCCCGCCTCAGGTTGCTCCTCGAGAGCGGGAACATGCAGCCCGCGATAAAGACGAAGGTCCACGAGATGCTCGCCCGCCAGACGTCCTGGAGGGGAGGGGCAAACCACCCGAGGCCGAGGCCGTAGATGAAGCGCAGGTCATAGCAGAGGTGGAAGAGGACCATCGATATGACGGAAAGGCCGCGCGCCGCGTCGAAGGCCCCGATGCGACCGCCCTGCGGCCTGTCTGAGCCGCCCACCTACGAGATGGAGCGGATGAGGGCCGTCACCCTGCCGAGGATGACGGGGTCGTCGACGTAGATCGGGTCCATGCTGTCGTTCTCCGGCTGCAGCCGCACGCGGTCGCGCTCGCGGTAGAAGGTCTTCACCGTGGCGGAGTCGTCGATGAGGGCGACGACGATCTCACCGTTGTGCGCGTCGTGCTGCTCCTTCACGACGATGTAGTCACCGTCGAAGATCCCCGCGTTGATCATCGACTCCCCGCGCACGCGCAGGACGAAGGAGCTCGCGTCACCGACGATCGAGGTGGGGAGGGTGAGCGTCTCCTCGACGTTCTGCTCGGCGAGGATGGGCGTCCCGGCGGCGACGCGCCCGACGAGCGGCAGCGAGATAAGGTTGCGGTCGACGTCCTGGGAGACGCTCGCCTGCGGGACCTGCTCGTCCGTGGAGGACGCCTGCTTGTCCACGACCTCGATCGTGCGCGGCTTCTTGGAGTCCCTGCGGATGAGCCCGTGCTCCTCGAGCACCTTGAGATGCATGTGGACCGTCGAGGGCGAGGCGAGGCCCACGGCGGCACCGATCTCGCGCACCGAGGGCGGATAGCCGTGCTCGGTCGAGTAGGTGCGGATGAAGTCGTAGATGGCGAGCTGACGCTTGCCGAGCTTTCCACGTGCCATGTTGTGCCTCCTTGTCCTCCGTCATCCCATCATAGCCGATTTCGAGATATTCGCAAACATTTGTTCGTCAAATCTCTTGACACGAACAATTGTACCACCATAATTGAGTACAGACGTTCCGGTAATTCCGAGGGGCCAATTATTGTCCGGCCCGTCCGATATAACCGTCCCAGCACACAGAACGAGAGGGGACACCATGAGCCACAACGCCTGCACCGCCGTCTACGCCTTCGAGGGCACCGCCGCGCTCGCCGCGCGTCCCGCACGCCGCCTCACCCTGGTCGAGGGAGGCCTTGGTCGCAGGCACGGAGCGCCCGTGCGGCGCGCGGGGGAGCTCGACGCGAGGCAGCTCGGCCTGGCCCTCGTCGCGGGCGTCGCCGTTGTGGCCGCCATCGTGCTCGGGTCCATCCTCTCCGACCTCGTCATATCGTCCTCGCGCGCCCGAGCCCTCGAGGGCGTCGCCACGACGACCGTCACGGTCTCGGAGGGCGACTCCCTCTGGGGCATCGCGGCCGAGCGCCCCGTCGACGGCGTCGAGACCGCGGACCTCGTGCGCTGGATCGCGGACGCCAACTCCCTCGACGACGCCTCGCTGCGGCCCGGCCAGTCCCTCGTCGTTCCCGCGAGGGGATAGCGGCCCTTCCTTTCCAACGCATTTCAAGACGGCCCGACCGCGGCATCTTTGTGCATTTTGTGATAACTTCACTAGGTGCCGTTTGCCGAGGAGGTTAGATGCGCTGTCCCAAATGCGGTTGCGAGGAGTCGAAGGTCGTCGACTCGAGGCCCTCGGAGAGCAATGACGCCATCAGGCGTCGCCGAGAGTGCACGAGCTGCGGGTTCAGATTCACCACGTACGAGCGCTGCGAGGAGGTCCCGCTCCTGGTCATCAAGCGCGACGGCCACAAGGAGCCCTTCGACCGGCAGAAGCTCATGCGCGGCCTCCTCACGGCCACGGTGAAACGCGACGTCCCCATGAGCGCCCTCACGGGGCTCATCGACAACATCGAGTCCACGCTTCGCGACTCCGGCAGGACGGAGGTCACCTCAGCCGACCTGGGCAGCATGGTGCTCAAGCGCCTGGTCTCCATCGACAAGGTCGCCTACGTCCGCTTCGCCTCCGTGTACCGCGACTTCAAGGACGTCGACGAGTTCAGCGAGGAGCTGAGGAGCCTTAATGACTGACGACAGGATCGACCTTCCCATCAAGCGGCTCGACCCCACGGTCGAGCTGCCGACCTACGCCTACGAGGGGGACGCCGGGCTCGACCTCAGGGCCAACGAGGACGTGACGCTCGCCCCGCACGAGCGCCGGCTCGTCTCGACGGGCCTCGCCATCGCCATCCCGGAGGGCTACGCGGGCTTCGTGCAGCCCAGAAGCGGCCTTGCGCTGCGCGAGGGCCTCTCGATGGCGAACACCCCCGGCCTCATCGACGCCCACTACCGCGGCGAGCTCAAGGTCTGCGCCGTCAACCTCGACGACCGCGAGCCCATACGCATCGAGCGCGGCGAGCGCATCGCGCAGCTCGTCATCCAGCGCGTCCCCGTCGTACGCCTCGTCGAGGTCGACGAGCTCGACGAGACCGACCGCGGCGCCGGCGGCTTCGGCTCGAGCGGCGTCTAGGCCCCGCGCATCAGGTTCCCCCGCCGCCCGTGCGGCGTCCGAACGCAGTGTACGTGTCACAACGGAAAGGGATGCATTACATGGAAAAGTTCTTCAAGGCCCAGCAGAGGGGGTCGAGCGTCGGACAGGAGCTTCGCGCCGGCCTGACGACGTTCCTCGCGATGGCGTACATCATCGCGGTGAACCCCTCGCTGCTCACCCAGGCGGGCATTCCCGCGACGGCAGCCGTCACCGCCACCTGCGTTGGCGCCGGCATCATGACGATCTGCATGGGCCTGTTCTCCAACCGCCCGCTCGCCTGCGCCTCCGGCATGGGCGTCAACGCCGTCTTCGCGTTCAGCCTGACCGCCATCGCGGGCGGTGACTGGCACGCCGCGAGCGCCGTCATCTTCATCGAGGGCATCGCGATCCTCATCCTGGTCCTCTGCGGCCTGCGCGAGGCCATCATGGACGCGATCCCCGTGTCCCTGCGCCACGCGATCTCTGTCGGCCTCGGCCTGTTCATCGCGATGATCGGCCTCAAGGACGGCGGCATCATCGTCGCCGACGAGTCCACGATGGTCGCCCTCGGCGACGTCTTCAGCCCGACCTTCCTCGTCGGCCTCATCTCCATCATCGCGACGATCGTGCTGTACGCCATGAACGTCAAGGGCTCGCTGCTGCTCGGCATCATCGTCGCCGTCGTCGCCGGCATCCCCCTCGGCGTCACGCAGCTTCCCGCCGGCATCGTGTCCGGCCTCGACTTCTCCTCCTTCGGCGCCCCGTTCCTCGCCGACGAGGCCGGAGTGATGGGCATCGCCAAGGTCGTCACCAACCCTACGCTCCTCGTCTTCGCGTTCTCCCTCATGATGTCCGACTTCTTCGACACCATGGGGACCGCGATGGCGGTGGCCAAGCAGGGTGAGTTCCTCGAGCCCGACGGCCGCGTCCAGAACATCAAGGAGATCTTGATCGTCGACTCCGCCGCCGCCGCGGTGGGCGGCCTGACCGGCGCCTCCTCGATCACCACGTTCGTCGAGTCCGCCTCCGGCGCTGCCGACGGCGGCCGCACCGGCCTCACCTCCGTCACCGCCGGCGTGCTGTTCATCATCGCCGCGTTCTTCTCGCCGCTCATCTCCATCGTCAACTCCGCCACCACCTGCGGCGCCCTCGTGTTCGTCGGCTTCCTCATGATGAGCGAGGTCGCGGAGATCGACTGGTCCGACCTCCTCGAGGGCCTGCCTGCCTTCCTCATCGTGGCCGGCGTCCCGATGACCTACTCGATCTCGAACGGCATCGGCTTCGGCTTCATCGCGTACGTGATCGTCGCCGCCGTCACCGGCCAGCTCAAGAAGGTCAAGCCGCTCATGTGGGTCGCGGCCGTCGCCTTCCTCGTCTACTTCCTCGTCGTCTAGCGCGAGGCGCCCCTGCGCGGGCCCGGGCACGGCGCCCGGGCCCGCTTTCTTGTACGCACGTCCCGAAGGGAGGTCTCATGAGCTCTCATGAGCGTGAGGTCATCGGCGTCGACGACCGCGTCTCGGTCGGCCGCGCCATTCCGCTCGGCATCCAGCACATGATGTCGATGTTCGGCTCGACGGTGCTCGTCCCGGTCCTCACCGGGCTCGACCCCAACGTCGCCATCATGTGCTCGGGCATCGGAACGATCTGCTACCTGCTGGTGACCGGCAACAAGATCCCGAGCTACCTCGGCAGCTCGTTCGCCTTCATCAGCCCCATCCTCGCCGTCGGCGCGACCAAGGGGCTTGACGCCGCCATGTCCGGCGTCATCGTCGCCGGCATGGTGTTCCTCGTCGTCGCCGGCATCATTCGCCTCGTGGGGACGGGCTGGCTCGACCGCTTCCTGCCGCCCGTCCTCGTCGCGTCGGTGATGGTCGTCATCGGCGTCGGCCTCTCCGCGACCGCGGCCGACATGGCCTTCATGACCGACCTGCCGGACGGCACGTCCGCGTTCTTCGGCGTCGGTGCCATCGTCGCCGCCGTGACGCTGGTCGCCGCCGTGGTCTTCTCGAGCATGGGCGGCATGTTCGGCACCATCCCCGTCCTTCTCGCCATCATCGTCGGGTATCTCGTCTCCATCCCCTTCGGCCTCGTCGACTTCTCGCCTGTCGCGCAGGCCGCCTGGGTCGGCCTGCCGAGCGTCTCGGCGCCCCGCTTCGACTGGGGCGCGGTCGCGCTCATCGCCCCGGTCGCCGTCGTCGTGGTCATCGAGCACATCGGCCACCTGCTCGCGGTCGGCGAGATCGTGGGCAAGGACTATCGCTCCATGCTGCCGCGCTCGCTCGCCGGCGACGGCATCTCCACGATGATCTCCGGCTTCCTCGGCGGTCCCCCGACGACCACCTATGCGGAGAACATCGGCGTCATGAGCGTGACCCGCGTCTACTCGACGCAGATCTTCTGGTACGCGGGCGGGTTCGCCCTCGTCATCGGCGGCTTCTGCCCCAAGCTTGCGGCGCTCATCCAGTCGATCCCGAGCCCGGTCATGGGCGGCGTGTCGCTCCTGCTCTTCGGCCTCATCGCGTCGAATGGCCTGCGCATGCTCGTCTCCAACCGCGTCGACTTCGACGTCAACCGCAACCTCATGATCGCGTCGGTCGTCATCATCCTCGGCGTGGGCATGGAGACCTCCGGCATCGCCATCCCCATCGGCGACTACACGCTTCCCGGCATGGCCACCTCGGCGCTGGCGGGCATCCTGCTCAACCTGATCCTTCCGGGCCGCCCGTCCGCGGAGGCGGACGACTAGGGCGAGCCGTCCCGCATATTTCGTTGACGAGAGGGTGGTTCGCTATATGTGGGCCGCCCTCTCTCATTTTGGCGTTGCGGCGGGGGAGCATGGGGTACCATCAGAGAAAGGAAGTCAGGAGCAGGGGAGGAGCCCGCATCATGGAAGCAACTCAGAAGGACCTTGTCATCGTGGGCGGGGGGCCTGCCGGCCTCTCGGCCGCCATCTACGCGAGCCGCTCGCTTCTCGATGCGGTGACGCTCGAGCGGGAGGCCCTCGGCGGTCAGGTCATCCTCACGAGCGAGGTCGACAACTACCCGGGCGTCCCGCACGCGGACGGATACGGTCTCACGGAGGCCATGCGGGAGCAGGCGGTCGGCCTCGGGGCCGAGATTAGGATGGAGCCCGTCGAGTCGCTCGAGCGAGACGCCGAGACCGGCCGCCTCCTGGTCCGCACGCCGTCGGCCGCGTATGACGCCGCCGCCGTCATCGTCTCCGCCGGCGCGCAGCCGCGCAAGGCCGGCTTCGATGGCGAGGACCGCTTCGCGGGGCACGGCGTCTCGTACTGCGCCACCTGCGACGGGATGTTCTATAGAGGCAAACAGGTGTTCGTAATTGGTGGGGGAAACTCGGCTGCCGAGGAGGCGCTCTTCCTGACGCGGTTCGCGAGCAAGGTCACCGTGGTCGTGCGCAAGGACCACCTGAGGGCGCAGGCATCTGTCGTGTCGGAGCTCGAGCGCAACGAAAAGGTCGAGCTGCGCCTCATGACGAGCATCGTCGAGGTCGACGGCGGCGAGCTCCCGTCGAGCATCACGTTCCGCGACAACGCCACCGGCGAGACGCGCGTCGAGACCTATGAGGAGGGCTCGTTCGGGATCTTCGTCCTCGTGGGCCGCGTGCCCGAGTCAGGGCTTCTGAGAGGCCTCGTCGAGCTTGACGAGAGCGGCTATGCGGTGACGGACGAGCGCATGGCCACGACGACCCCGGGGCTCTTCGTGGCGGGCGACGTGAGGAGAAAGCCGCTCAGGCAAATCGTCACGGCGGCCTCGGACGGCGCCATCGCCGCGACGAGCGCCGCGGCGTACCTGGGACATCCCGTCGAGGGATGACGTCATCCCTCGGGTTCTCGGACCGTCGTCTCAGACAATGCGTTGAGGCGGCGGTCCCCTTCTCTTCCTGCGATTTCTAAAACCGCGATAATATATCTTATGTAAAGTAGCGATGACGGAAAGAATCCCCCGTCAGAGGACGCGCTGCGAGGACATGAGGCGGAGCTTGAGGAAGGCGTCGTCGGTCACCGATGAGTCGACGATGACCAGGAGGCGGTCGAGCGCCTCGATGCGCGTGCTCCCCGTGGGCACCACGTCACCTCCCGCGCGCTCGATCGTCACGACGCGCATCCCGTCGGGCCACGGCACCTCGCGGACGAGCATCCCCTCGAGGCGGCTTCCCGCGCCCACGAGGATGGTCTGAAGCGACTTTCCGCCCACCGTCCCCGCCCCTCTATCGGCCTCGTGACCCGAGGAGCCGAGAAGCGCCGCGAGCAGGTGCTCGTAGAACGACTCGGTCTCGGTGAGGTTGGCGGTCACATAGGCCACGACGGACACGATCGAGGCCGAGAGAAGCGCGTCGAGCGAGCCGGTGAGCTCGAAGACGAGCACGACGGCCGTCACGGGCGCCCTCACGACGCCCGAGAAGAGCCCGGCCACGCCGAGCGCGACGAAGTTCGGGAAGTACTCCCCCGGCACCCCGAGCGCGCCAGCCGCGCGCGCGAAGAGGCCGCCCATGAGGGCCCCCATGACCACGAGCGGCAGGAGCGTCCCTCCCGGCGCCCCGGAGCCGAAGCAGACGGTGGTGAAGAGGTACTTGCCGAGCAGGAGCGCGAGGATGGCCGCGACGCCGAGCCCCTGGGGGGACTCGAGGAGCTCGATGATGGCGTCCCCGCCGCAGAGGAGCTCCGGCCAGGCGAAGGCAACGATGCCCGCGAGCGCGAAGGGCACGGCGAGCCGCGCCAGCGGCAGGTGGGAGCGCACCCTCCCGAAGAGGTCCTGGCAGGCGAACATGCCCCGGTTGTGGAGCGCGCCGAGGACTCCCGCCAAAAGGCCGAGGGCCACGACGAAGGCATAGCTCGCATGCGGCAGGTCGGCCCCGAGGGCGAGGCTGATCACGGGCGAGACGCCGAGCGCCTGGGAGACGAGGTAGTCTGAGGCGACCGACGAGCACATGACAGAGATGATGAGCGGCGCGGTGAACTCCTTGTGGATCTCCTCGAGCGCAAAGAGGACGCCGGTCAGCGGGGCATGGAACGCGGCCGACATCCCGGCGGCGGCGCCGCAGGTCACGAGCAGGCGCTCCTCTCCCCTCTTCCTGCGCAGGGCACGGGAGACCGCCTTTCCCGACATGCCGCCGAGCTGGACGGACGGACCCTCGCGGCCGAGCGAGAGCCCGGCGAGGGCGAGCATCGCGCCCTCGGCGAACTTTGCGGGCAAGACCCTTCGCCAGGGGGCGTCCATGCGGTCGACGACCTCGGCGTCGATCTGCGGGATGCCGGAGCCGGAGGTGGCGGGCTCCCAGACGATGAGGGCGGAGACGCAGGCGAGAAGAACGGCGAGGACCGCGAACCACGCGGCCATGAGCAGCGGGCTTCCCGCCGCGGCGCCCGTGACGAGGCGCAGGAGCCGCTCGGCGTTCGAGAGGACGAGGCGGTAGAGCGTGACCACGCCGCCCGCGACGAGCCCGACGACCAGGCCCTCGAGCACGAGGGCGACCTGGAAGCGCCGAGAGAGGCGCCTGACTATCTCCTGTTGCGGAAGGTCCTCCATCCGGGCGCTAGGAGACCTTGACGAGGGTGTAGACCTCGTGGTCGCACGCCTCGGAGATGACCTCGCGGGGCTTGAGGAAGGCGAGCTCGAGGATGAAGGCGAAGCCCTCGACGGCGGCGCCCGACTGCTCGACGAGGCGCGCGGCCGCGATCGCGGTGCCGCCGGTCGCGACGAGGTCGTCGACGACGAGGACGCGGTCGTCGGGGGTCAGCGCGTCGCGGTGGATCTGGATCTCGTCGGTCCCGTACTCGAGCGAGTAGCTCTGGGAGTAGACGGCGCGCGGGAGCTTGCCGGGCTTGCGGGCGGGCACGAACCCGCAGCCGAGTCGGTATGCGACGGGCGCGCCGATGAGAAAGCCCCGCGCCTCCGCGCCCACGACCTTGGTGATGCCCCGCCCCTCGAAGTGCCCGGCGATGTCGTCGACGACGGCGCGCAGCGCCTCGGGGTCGTCGAAGAGCGGCGTGATGTCCTTGAAGACGACGCCCGGCTCGGGATAGTCGGGGATGTCGATGATGCGGCTCGCGAAGTCGAAGTCTGACAAGGCTTCCCTCTCCTCTCGCGGGTGACCGGGCCTAGCGCTCGGCGCCCTTGTCCTTGAACGGTTCCTTGACGCGCCTCTGGATGAGCTCGTCCCTCACGGCGTTCGTGAGGCCGAGCATGCGGGAGAACGCATGGTTGAAGCGCTGGCGCGTCTCGTCGGTGGGCTCGAGCTCGACGCCGCCTCCCTTGCGGGCATAGACGACGAGGGCCTGCTCGAACATGGCGGACTCGCGGTTGGCGGCGATGACGTACTGGCGGAGGTTCTTCGGCCCGATTCCGAAGTGGCGCAGCTCGTCGCAGACGCGGATGAGGGGGAAGTCTCGCCCGTCGACGAGGTCGCGCCCGTGGGGGGACCTCGTGAGCGTGATGACGCCGGCCTCGGAGAGCTGGCGCACGAAGCTCGCGGTGGCGCCGGTGAGCTCGGGCATGCGGTCGATGGGGTGGAGCTTGCCGGCGACCTCCTCGTCGTCGACGGGGAGCGCTATGGGGTCCGCCCCCCCGAGCTCGGGGCTCGGCTGCTGGCCGCTGTCCGCGCGCTCCAGCTCCTCCTTGATGACCGAGAGCGGGAGGAAGCGGTTCTTCTGTAGATAGAGGATCGTCTCGAGGCGCCTGACGTCGCGCTGCGAGTAGAGGCGGTAGCCGCTCGGCGTGCGCGAGGGGTTGAGAAGGCCCTCGTCCTGCAGGTAGCGCACCTTGGACACGGAGAGGTCGGGGTACTGCTGCTGCAGTCGCTTGACGACCTTCCCTATGGTCAGGTATCCCGCGTCGGCCATGGGGGCTTACGCCTCCGCGTCGATCCTGCGCGGGCGGCCGTTCACGTGGAACACCATGCGGAACGTGCCGATCTGGATGGTGGAGCCGTCCTTGAGGCTCGCCTTGCTCACGATGGCGCCATCGACCCAGGTCCCGTTGAGCGAGCCGAGGTCCTCGATGGTGGCGAGGCCGAGCGCGCTGTTGGAGAGGTCCATGGTGGCGTGGCGGCGCGAGACCGTCATGTCGTTCAGGAAGACGCTGTTCTTGGGGTCGCGCCCGAGCGTGATCTCGGGGGCGTCGAGCTCGAAGGTCTCGCCGATCTGCGGCCCCTTCACGATGGTGAGCGTCGGGTGGGCGGGCTTTGCCGTCCCCATGAGGTCGGGGATCGTCGAGTCCGCGGCGGGCATGCGGAAGATCTCGGTGGAGCCGGCGCTGGTATTGGTGTTGGGCATGTGTCTCCCCTCGTTTCTGTTCAGAGTACCATCATAGCGCGCTTCACCTGCACGCGACACAGTCCATCTCAATCAGGGCGCCAAGCGGCAGCTCGGAGACCCCCACCACGGCCCGGGCGGGGGCCGGGGTCGTGAACCTGCGCGCGTAGACCTCGTTCATGGCATCCATGTCCTCGAGGCTCGCGAGGTAGACGGTGGTCTGGGCGACGTCGGCGAGCGTGCAGCCCACCTCCCCGAGGATGGACTCGATGATGTCGATGACGCGCTCGGTCTGCTCGGTGATGCCGCCCGGGACGAGAGAGCGCTTGTCGTCCGGGGAGATCGGGAGCTGGCCGGAGGCGAAGACGAGCCGCCCGGCGGTCGTGCCCTGCGAGTAGGGGCCGATGGCGTCGGGCGCCTCCTGCGCGTTGATCGAGTACTTCACGTCTGCCTCTCCCCTCTCGGGGCATCGCCCCGATCGCGTTGCGCGCCCCTAGGACGCGAGCCCCCGCGCCCCGACGAAGTCGTCCCCCGCCCTGACGATGCCCCATCCCTCGAGCTTGGCGCGGCCGAGGGCGACGGGGCCCGGCGCGGAGAGCGCCGCGGCCCAGGGGAGCCGGCTGGCGAACAGCTCGCGGACGGCCTCGACGCCCACCGGGGACACCTCGGCGAAGGACAGGAGGCTGCGCCAGATCGCGCGCGCTGACGGCGCGGGGACGAGCAGGAGGTATGCCTCGGCGTCGATGACGGGGACCCGCGCTACGAGGGCGGGGATCGCGTCGAGCAGCACGGAGGCGACCTCGCCGGTGCGGGGCAGGCGCGCCCCGGTCCGCACGAGGTAGTCGGAGACCACGCGACCGGCGCCGTCCCCGGCGCAGAGCAGGGGCACGAGCATGCCGCACGCGTCCTCGAGCGAGCAGTCCCGAAGGGGCCCCTCGTCGCCGCCTGCGCCCCGCACGAGCTCGAGCCAGGCGGTGGTCGCCTCGCCGCGCGGGGTCGGGTCGAGCAGCACGTGCTCGTGGTCGCCCGTCCTCAGGACGAGCGGGGCGCCCAGCACGCTGCCGTCCCCCCGAAGCACGGCCTCGAAGGAGGCATCGCCCACCGAGAGGGGCCTGCCGGCGAGCGCCGAGCGGGCGAGGTCGGGAGCGGCGTCGCCGGAGAGCAGGGCGTAGGTCGTGCCCGTGAGGTCGGCGACGACGGCGCCGAGGAGCGCCTCGCCCAGGTCCTTCTCGCCCTCGCAGGGGTAGGAGCGCACGGCGAGAAGCCCGGTCGACTCGTTGGGCAGAAAGCTTGCCCCGAGCAGGAGGTGCTCCTCGTAGAGGGTTCCCATGCGTGCGTCCATCAGCGCTCGCCCTCTCTGCTCGCGCGAATGATGCCGAGGGCGGTGCGGGTGTAGACGACGGCGGTCGCGGTAGAGCAGACGACGCCGGCGTACACGAAGAAGATGCCGAGCGCGGCGGCCTGGTCGTTGAGCCCAGGAAGCCAGGACGCGGCGACGACGCCGAGCCCGTCGATCACGGGCATGCCGAGCAGGAGGTCGCAGAAGCCGAACATGAGCAGGGCCGTGGCGACCTTGCCGATGTAGGCGACGTCGATCGGGCGCACGCGGAAGTGCCTGAGGACGAGGCTGCCCGCGGCGAGGTAGACGTCGCGGCCGATGACGAAGACGGGCACCCAGACGGGCAGCTCCCCCATGACGAGGAGCCCGAGCACGCCGGTGAAGAGCAGCACGCGGTCCATGATCGGGTCCATGATCTTCCCGAGCCAGCTCACCGTCTGGGTGCGCCGGGCGACCTGGCCGTCAAGGAAGTCGGTCACCGCGGCCACGGCGTAGCAGGTGAGGGCGAGGGCGCGGTTGCCGCCGCCCGTGAACAGCGCGAGGAAGGCGAACGTGAGGGCGAGGCGGCAGAAGGTTATGACGTTGGCGACCGTGAGGACCTGGGTGGAGGGGTTCTCCGACGAGCCGACGGGCGCGTTGGCGCGGCCGGTCCTCTGTCGCTCCGCGGCATCGGCGTCCGCGATGTCGCGGAGCAGCGACGTGATGCGGTCGGTTCTCTCTGACACTACTTGCCTCTCGAGCCTGGGTCTACACTCCTCAAACGAGATACCCATATTAGCGTACTTTCAATCGCTCGCCCCGGGCGCCTCCCGGGGCGAGCGAGCCCGGGTGCGGCTAGGGGCGCTCGATGACGCGGACGCGCCGCACGCCCGCGATCTGGGAGAGCTGCTCGCCCACCTCGGGGGTGACGTCGCCCGATACCTCGATGAGCGTGTAGGCGTTGCTGCCACGGCTCTTGTTGGTCATGTTCTCGATGTTGAGGCCCGAGGCGGCGAGCGTCGCGGAGAGGAGGCCGATGACGCCCTGCACGTTCTCGTGGAAGATCGCCACGCGCTCGTCGCCCTCGCCCACGGGGCCGAGGTCAACCTGCCCGTAGTTGACGGAGTTCCTGATGTTGCCGTTCTCGAGGTAGTCCTTGAGCTCGTTGGCGGCCATGACGGCGCAGTTGTCCTCGGCCTCGCCGGTCGAGGCGCCGAGGTGCGGCAGCACGATGGCGTTTTTCATGTTGGCGCTCGCCGGGTTGGCGAAGTCGGTGACGTAGCGGCCCACGCGGCCGTCGTCGAGCGCCTCGGCGAGCGCCTGCTCGTCGACGAGCAGGTCGCGCGCGAAGTTGAGCAGCACGGCGCCGCGCGGCATGCGCGCGATCATCTCGGCCGAGATCATCTTGCGCGTTGAGTCGGTGGCCGGGACGTGCAGCGTCACGAAGTCGCAGCGGGAGAGCATCTCGCCGAGGTCAGTGACGTGCTCGATCCTGCGGTCGAGGCTCCACGCCGCGTTGATGGAGAGGTACGGGTCGTAGCCCATGACCTCGCAGCCGAGGTCGATGAGGGAGTTTGCGACCGCGGCCCCGATGGCCCCGAGGCCGACGACGCCGACGCTCTTGCCCGCGAGCTCGCAGCCGCCGAACTGCTTCTTTGCCTTCTCCGCCTTCTTGCCGACGTCCGGGTCGTCGCTGTTCTCGGCCACCCACGCCGCGCCACCGATGACGTCGCGGCAGGCGAGGAGCATGCCGCAGATGACGAGCTCCTTCACCGCGTTGGCGTTCGCACCGGGCGTGTTGAAGACGACGACGCCCTGCTCGGCGCAGCGCTCGACGGGGATGTTGTTGACGCCGGCCCCCGCTCGGGCGATGGCCAGAAGGCCGTCTCCGAGCTCGAGCTCGTGGAGGTTCGCGGAGCGCACCATGAGGGCGTCGGCGCCCTCCGGCTCGCTCACGAACTCGTAGCCCTCGCCGAGGTGGTCGGTCCCGACCTTGGCGATGTTGTTGAGGCAGCAGATCTTGTACATGGTTCCCTCCGCAAAATGGGGACGTGTTTTTTCGCGCAGAAGATTTGGGACAGGTTCCGTACCTGGCTGGTAAGGGGTACGCGCTCGCCCAGAGAACCTGTCCCAAATCTTCTGCGCGAAAAAACACGTCCCCATTTTGCAGGTCAGTGAGAGAGCTCGAAGTCCTTCATGAAGCTGACGAGCGCCTCCACGCCCTCGCGAGGCATGGCGTTGTAGATGGAGGCGCGCATGCCGCCCACGGAGCGGTGGCCCTTGAGGTTGACGAGCCCCGCCTTGGCGGCCTCGGCGACGAACTCCGCGTCAAGCTCCTTGTTCCCGGTCACGAACGGCACGTTCATGAGCGAGCGGTCGCGCGGCTCCACGGTGGACGAGAAGAGCTCGGACTCGTCGAGGAAGTCGTAGAGCACGGCGGCCTTCTCGGCGTTGCGCTCCCCCATCGCGGCGAGCCCGCCGTTCTTCTCGATCCACTTGAAGACCTTGCCGCAGACGTAGATGCCCCAGCAGTTGGGGGTGTTGTAGAGCGAGCCGGCGTCGACCTGCGTCTTGAGGCGCAACATCGTGGGGACGCCCGGCAGCTCGTCGGGTACGAGGTCCTCGCGCACGATCACGATCTGGACGCCCGCGGGGCCCACGTTCTTCTGCACGCCGGCGTGGATGAGGCCGTAGCGGGTGACGTCCACGGGCTCGGAGAGGAACATCGAGCTCTGGTCGGCCACCAGGACGTGGCCCTTTGTGTTGGGCAGCTCGCCGAACTTGGTGCCGTAGATCGTGTTGTTCTCGCAGATGTAGAGGTAGCTCGCGTCCTCGCGGATGGGCAGGTCGGAGCAGTCGGGGATGTAGGAGAAGTTCCTGTCCGCGGAGGAGGCCACGGCCACGGCGTCGCCGAGGATCTGAGCCTCCTGGAAGGCCTTCTTGGCCCAGTTGCCGGTGATCACGTAGTCGGCCTTGCCGTTGGTGGCGAGGTTCATGAAGACCGTGGAGAAGAGCAGGGAGTCGCCGCCCTGGACGAAGATGACCTTGTAGTTCTCGGGGATGCCCATGAGGCTCCTGAGGTCCGCCTCGGCGTCGTCGATGATCTTCTGGAAGACGGAAGATCGGTGACTCATCTCCATGACGCTCATGCCGCAGCCGGCATAGTCGAGCATCTCGTCCGCGCACTGCCTGAGGACCTCCTCGGGCAGAACGGCGGGGCCAGCGGAGAAGTTGTACACGCGTGCCATGTCGTCCTCCAATGTCTGGTGCAGAAACGTCCCTCCATCTTAGGCACGCCAGTGTGTCGTGCGGGTTTCCGCCGCGCAAACGCCGTGTGGCGTGAGCGACGCCCGGCATGTATGCGCCCGCGTCAGTAACATAAATGCGTTGACCAAAGGCGATATAGCGGGAGTATATTGAAATATACGTTACCTTACGTCATCGTCTAACCGCTCGCCAGCGGGGAGGCGCCGTTCGTCGGTTCTTCTCGCTATGGGGCGCCCTCCTGCTCGCCAGCGGGTCCGCGACGTGCTACCGTGCGCGCACCCAAGACACCCGAGACGATGCGGAGGTCACGATGGACGTGCGGGATAGCGTGCAGGAAGCGGGGCGCGAGCGTCCCGACGAGAGGCTGGCGGGGCGCGCCCGACTCGCGCGGGTCGCCTGCGGCGTGGGGCTGGGGCTCGCCCTCGGGCTCGGCGTCGCGATGGCCCCCGTCCCCGTCACGGCGGGGGTGGCCCCCGTCGGCGCCGCCGTCGCCCGCGCGGCCGAGGGAACGGGCCTCAGTCAGGGCGACCCGATTGTGATCGACGCGTCCGAGGAGGCCGAGAACCCCTTCCCCGACAAGCTCACGCCCGAGATGATCGCCGAGAGCACGCACGAGGGCAAGGGCCCCTACCAGAACTACGCCATGTACGTCGAGCTCGAGATGAAGGACGGCTCCGTGGTGAAGATGCCCTTCAAGCCCAACGCGCTCAACATGCCCCCGCTCGAGCCCTTCGTGCAGTATCACGACCAGCTCGCGCACATCCACTTCTACGTGGCGTTCATGCCCGCGAACCTCTCCTACGGTCACGGCTTCACGTTCACCGTGGGACACCTCTCCTATGACGCGTGGGACAGCCCCAACCCGCTCGTCTCGGGCCCCGGCAACGGCTCGTTCCAGCTGCTCCCCACCTCCGTGGTCAGGCACAACGGCGAGGACCTGCCCGCCCAGGGCATCTACTGGCGCATCAACTATCCCGTCGGGGCGACCCAGTACTTCGAGGTGCGCTTCGACGTCCCCGAGGGCGCCACGACGATCGTCGCGGACGGCTATCCCGGAACTCCCGACGCCACGGTCCCGCCCGGGAACCTGTTCCGCAGCTATCGGACGCAGCAGCCCACGAGCGCGACCTTCCACCTCGTCGAGGAGGGGGCGTATCGCGCCGCGCGCGGGCTCGGCGCCAAGGACCCGATCCGGGAGCGCAGCGCGGGCGAGCGCGCCTATTCCGAGGCCCCCTTCCCGCCGCTCGACGTCGCCGACCTCGCAGAGCCCACGGTCACGCGCGGGTCGTCCCAGACCGCGTACGGCTCGATGATGCTCTACGGCCAGCCCCTCCTCAGCCCCGAGGGCTCGCCGAGCAAGGACTTCGTCTACGACGCCGCGGCGGACCGCTGGGTCTACGGCGAGGTGAAGCCCACCTACGCCGAGCTCGCCGCCCGCACGATTCCGGGCTACGTCCTCGTGGGCGACGACATCGACAAGGCCCCGCACCCCGAGAGCGCCGACGCTAACGACCCGCTCAAGGCGGAGGGCCAGGGTAACCACTACCTCACCATGGCGCGCGACGCGTCGGGGAGGGTCTATCGCGACAAGAACTACTACCTCGTGTATCGCTCGCTGCCCATCCCGGTCAACTTCACGGTCACCACCGGCGGCACGCCCGTCGAGGGGGTGGCCTATGACCTCCTCGCCGTGGTCGACGGCCAGGAGCGGCCTGTCGCGAGCGGCCTCGCCTCTGACGCCGCCGGGTCCTTCTCGCCGGCCACCAAGGCGACGCCCGCCTATGAGGAGCTCCAGGCCGTCGCGGCGCGCGACGACGCCTTCGATGCCGACGCCCGCGCGTGGCGCGACGGCGACGACGCCTACCTCGTGCCGGGCGACTACGTGCTGAGGCCGACGTCCGCGCCGGAGGGCTACGAGGCGAGCGAGCTTCGCTTCACCGTGGTGCCGATCGGCGTGACCGGCTCCGAGGAGGAGGGCTACGCGGTGACGCCGCAGCACTTCGACCTCGCCGCGAGCGTGAAGAGCACGCCCGAGCCCGAGCCTCAGCCCGGGGTCGACCCCGGGTCAAGGCCGTCGACCGACGCGCCGTCCGGACGCGAGGGAGGCGCGTCCGCGACGGCGCGCGGCGATGCGAAGCCTGCCGGGAAGCGCGCCCGGAAGCGGCCGCTGCCCGACACGGGCGACGCCACGCCGACGAGCGCCGGCGCTGTGGCGACGGTCGGCGTGACGGCCCTCGCGGCCGGGGCGGCGATCGCCGTGCGCATGGGCGGAAGGAGGCGGCGGGCCCGCTAGGAGGGCGCAGGCGCGCGATCAGGGGGCGCGGGGGTGACAGTCTCCCGTGCCCCCCTTCATGTCCTTGACGCTTCCGCGAGGAGCTCCGGGACGCCCTGCGTCAACGATTCTGGGGTCGTGGCAATCCAGCCGTCCGCAGTGTTGCGGAATGTGGGGTCGTGGCGGCAATCGCCCTGCCACGACCCCACATTCCGCAACGGGGCGAGAAGAACGCCCAGTTGGTGCACGGCCGTGATTGCCACAACCCCCAACGGGACAACGCCACGGCCCCGGAAACTGCCATGACCCCCAATCCCACAACACGTTCGTGGGAACCCGGGCGTCCAGCCGGTTGCGACGCACGAAAAAGGCCAGGGATGACTCCCTGGCCTCGTCAATTCCTGGTCGGGTGGACTGGATTCGAACCAGCGACCCCTTGACCCCCAGTCAAGTGCGCTACCAAACTGCGCCACCACCCGGTCGTTGTGCGAGGAAGAACTATAGCACCCTTCCCTCGGCGTGACAAGTACGAATTTGAGCGCGTTCTTCTCGCGACAGCCGCCCGCCGAAGGGGCACCCCGACGCCGCTGCGTCGCGGCGTACCATGGGTCCGTCATCCCAGCGAAAGGAGAAGAACATGCTCAACCTTGACTTCCATGGCCGCGTCGCCCTCGTCACGGGCGCCTCCTCGGGCCTCGGCGTCGCCTTCGCGCACGCCCTCGCCGAGCAGGGCGCCGACGTCGCCATCCTTGCCCGCCGCGTGGAGCGCCTCGAGCGGGTCGCCGACGAGTGCCGCGCCTTTGGTGTCCGCTGCCTGCCGGTGGCCTGCGACGTCTCGAGCGAGGAGTCCATCAAGGCGGCCGTCGCGCAGGTGAAGGAGGAGTTCGGCCGCATCGACGTGCTCGTCAACAACGCGGGCGTCTGCGAGTACGCGCCGCTCGAGGACCACACGACCGCACAGTGGGACAAGGTCATCGCCACCGACCTCACGAGCGTCTTCCTCATGACGCGCGAGGTGGCGCCGCTCTTCCGCGAGCAGGGCTACGGCCGCGTGGTCAACATCGCCTCGGTGGGCGCCATCCAAGCGGGCGCCACGCAGATCGGCTACTTCGCCGCCAAGGGCGCCGTCCTGCAGGTCACGCGTGCGCTCGCGGCCGAGCTCGCGCCCTACGGCGTGCTCGTGAATGCCATCGCGCCGGGCGTCTTCGACACCGAGATGACCCACGACGCCCTCGAGGCGGAGGGCTCGCTCGTCCTCAAGAACCGCACCGTCCTCAAGCGCTTTGCCGACCCGGTGGAGCTCGTGCCGCAGATGCTCGTCTTCGCGAGCGAGGCCAACACCTACTGCACCGGTCAGACCATCTACGTCGACGGCGGCCTCACGACGCAGCTGTAGTGGTTGGGGCGGCCCGCGGACGCCTTGGACAAGCATCCCGTCCACGGGCCGCCCCGACTTTTCCTGGCGAGAAGGACGTGCGGGTTCTGGACGCCATTCCACGCGGAGACGTGAACAGGCGGCATGCTCTTCTCGCCCGCCGCTCCCCTAGCCCGAAACCACCACGACACCCGTGGCGCCCTCGATGTCCCGGATTACCTCGCCTACGGCCGGCAGCGTGATACGGCTCCCCTCGAGCGGGTTCTTGATGCTCGCGATGGGCGCCGTGAGCGCGGCCTGGACGTGGCTACGCTCGAAGGCGAGGTCGCAGCCCTCCATCCGACAGTTCACGAGCCGCAGGCCCCTGCAGTAGCAGAGCGGCTGCGTGCCCTCGATGAGGCAGTTCTCAAAGGTCACGTCCTCGCTGTACCAGCCGAGGTACTCGCCCTTCACGTGCGAATCGCGCACCACGACGTTCTTTGCGTGCCAGAACGCATCCTTGGTGTCGAGGTCGCAGTCCTCGAAGACGGCGTCCTCTATGTACTGGAACGAGTACTTTCCTGAGAGGCGCACGTTCCGGAAGAGGAGATGGCTCGAGCGCATCATGAAGTATTCGCTTTCGGCCGCGCAGTCCTCCATCTCGATGCCGTCCGTGGACCAGCCGAATTCGGGCGAGGCGATGTCGCAGCCGCTCATGCGGACGTCCGCGCACTCGCGCAGCGCCTTGATGCCGTGGAGCCGGCTGCCCTCTATCGTGACGTCGCGTGAGTACCAGAGCGCGGCGCGGCAGAGCTCGGTCATCTCGACGTCGCGGAGCGTGAGCCCGCGGTCATGCCAGAACGGGTAGCGCAGGTTCATGAAGGCCCCGTCAACGGTGACGCCCTCGCACTCCTTGAAGGCGCTCTCGCCGTCGGCGGGCCCGTCGAAGCGGCAGTTGCGCACGACGAGGTCCTTCTCGCCGTACAGGGCCCGCTCCTCATCGAACGTCCGGTTCTCAACGATCTTCTCGCCCATCACATTCCCTCCCAAGCGTGGAAAAGGGACTGTCCCTTTTCCACATCCTGGGTCCAGTTTAGCGACGCAGCGTCATTATGTACAATTCCCATACCGCATGAGATGTCATGCGGAAATGGCATGGGTGAGGTTGCGGATATGGTGAGGTGCCTCCGGCGCAGGCGAAAATTAATCCGCCCTGTGGCATCAAGGCCAAGGAGCCATCAGGGAAAACGCGACGTGGGGGCATCAGGGGGCGGATTAATTTTCGGGGGGTGCCCGTGCTCCGCTACCCCAGCGCCGCCTCCAGCTCCGCGACGGTCACGAGCTGGGACCCATAGCACTTCTCGCAGTGCTCGAGCGCGCCCTCCTGGGTGCCGCAGAGGAAGGTCATCGTGGCGTCGGTCACCACGACGGACGCGTAGTTGTTGAAGTAGGCGTCGGCAAGCGTGTGAAGGACGCAGATGTTGGTGTCCGCGCCCACGGCGATGACGGTCGTGACGCCCAGCTCGCGCAGGGTGAGGTCGAGGTCGGTCTGGAAGAAGCCGGAGTAGCGGCGCTTGGGGACAATGATGTCGCCTTCCCCCACCTCGATCTCGGGGAAGATGCGGGACTCGCCGGCGATGCCGTGCTCACCCCAGAGCGCGAGCTCGCGATCGAGGCCGCGGACGTGGGCGTCGTTGCAGAAGATCACCGGGACGCCGGCGGCGTGGCAGGCGGCCACGGCACGCGCCACGGCATCGCGGTAGGCGGCGGTCGCGGCGTCGGGGTCGTAGAGCGAGTCCTCGCCCACGGCCTCGATGGCGTCGATGACGAGCAGGGCGGAGGCGTTCTTCTCGAGCTCCATGGTGGGGTCCCCCTTCGATTGGTGTAGCCTGAGCATAGCGGATTGGAGGCGCTATGGAGCAGTCGTTCTTCGAGCGCGCCTGGGACGTGGTGCGCCAGGTCCCGGAGGGACGCGTAGCCAGCTACGGCCAGGTTGCGCGCCTCATGGGGGCGCCGAGGTGCGCCCGTCAGGTTGGCTACGCCATGCACGGCAGCCCCGGCGTCGCCGGCGGCGTGCCGTGCCACCGCGTGGTCTTCGCGGACGGCTCCCTCGCGCCCGGCTTTGCCTTCGGGGGCCCGGGCGAGCAGCGACGGATGCTGGAGGCGGAGGGCGTTGGCTTCCTTCCCAGCGGGCGCGTGGACATGAAAACCTCCCAGTGGGAGGTTTAGAAGCGCGCCCTTGGGTACAAGATGGCTAGCCAACAGAGGAGGATTCATGACCTGCGCAATCATCTGCAGCTCAAAGACCGGAAACACCGAGAAGCTCGCTCAGCGAGCGAGAGACGTCCTGGGTGACGCGATCGTCGACTCCGTCGCCGATGCCGACACGGTCCTTCTTGGCTCTTGGACCGACAAGGGCGGACTTGACCCGGCGCTGTCAGATGCCCTCGCCGCGCTCGACGGAAAGCGCGTCTTCCTCTTCGGCACCTGCGGCTTCGGGGGCAGCCAGGCGTACTACGACCGCGTGCTCGACCGGTTCCAGTCCGCATTGCCCGAGGGCGCGGAGGTGGTTGGGCGCTTCATGTGCCAGGGCCAGATGCCGCCCGCAGTGCGCGAGCGCTACGTCAAGATGGCAGAGCAGGACCCGAAGAGGTTCGGTCCCATGATCGAGAACTTCGACCGCGCGCTGGGTCATCCCGATGTCGCGGACCTCGACGCCTTCGAGGCGGCTCTGCGCGCCGCGCTCTAAGACCTACTCGATGCCGAGCCTCTCGGAGAGCTCGAGCCACTCGTCCTCGAGGTCCTCTCGCTCGGCGAGGCACGCGTCGAGCGCCTCCTGCGCGGCCATGAGGGCGGCGTAGTCGCTCGCGTCCACGGCGGCCATCTCGGCGCGCAGGCGGTCAGGCTCCCCCGCCGTCTTCTCGAGCTTGCGGCTCACCGCGTCGAAGCGTTTCTTGAGCTCGCGGCGCTCCTGGTTGGTGAGGCCGGACGCCGCGGGGCGAGAGGGACCGTCCTTCTGCGCCTCAGGCGCGGCGGCGGCCGACGACCCGTCGTCCTTCTCGTCCAGCAGGCGCAGGTACTCGTCCACGCCACCCGGGACGTGGCGCACGTGGCCGTCAATGAGCGCGAACTGGTCGTCGGTCACGCGCTCCATGAGGTAGCGGTCGTGGGAGACCACGAGCAGCGTGCCCGGCCAGCTGTCGAGCAGGTCCTCCATCACGGCGAGCATGTCCGTGTCGAGGTCGTTGCCCGGCTCGTCGAGCACGAGCACGTTGGGCTCCTCCAGGATGACGCAGAGGAGCGCCAGGCGCCGACGCTGCCCGCCGGAGAGGTCCTTGATGAAGTTCTGCAGCTCGCGCTGCTCGAAGCCCAGGCGCTCGATGAGCTGCGTGGGGCTCTGCATCTTGCCGCCCACGAGGTAGCTCCGCTTGTAGCGGCCGAGGACCTCGAGCACCCGCCAGTCGTCCTTCTCGCCGAGCGCGTCGAGGTGCTGGCTCATGAAGCCAAAGCGCACCGAGGCGCCGATCTTCACCGTTCCGGACGTGGGCGCGAGAGCCCCCGTCATGAGCGCGAGCAGCGTGGACTTGCCCGCGCCGTTGGCGCCGAGTATGCCGTAGCGGTCGCCGGGGCCGATGAGCCAGTCCACGCCGTCGATCACGCGCGGGCCGTTCGCGTACGCAAAGCACACGTCCTTCATCTCGATGACCTGCTTGCCCAGGCGGCTCACGGCAAGGCGCTTGAGCTCGAGCGGGTTTCTGAGCGGCGGGTCGTTGGCGATGAGGGCGCGCGCGGCCTCGATGCGGAACTTCGGCTTGCTCGTGCGCGCCTTGGCGCCGTGCGCAAGCCAGTTGAGCTCCTTGCGCAGCGTGTTCTGGCGGCGCTCCTCGATGACGGCCGCCTGGCGTTCGCGCTCCACGCGCTGCTGGATGTAGGCGGAGTAGCCGCCCTCGAAGGGCTCGATCCTGCGGTCGTGGACCTCCCACATGTGCTCGCAGACCTCATCGAGAAACCACCGGTCGTGCGTGACCACGAGCAGCGCCCCCTCGCCCGCCGGCCAGCGGCGCTTGAGGTGGTCTGCCAGCCACTCGATGGCGGCGAGGTCAAGGTGGTTGGTGGGCTCGTCCATGAGGATGACGTCCCAGGTGTGGCAGAGCACGCGGCAGAGGTCCACGCGGCGCCGCTGCCCGCCGGAGAGCTCGCCCACGAGGCCGTCGAGGTCGAGGTCGCCCACGAGCTCGTCAAGGATCGCGCGGATGCGGGCGTCCGAGGCCCAGGTGTACTCCGGCACGTCGCCGAAGATCGCGCGCCGCACGCTGTCCTTGTCGCCGAGCTCGTCCGACTGGCCGAGGTAGCCCACGCTGATGCCGCGTCGCCACGTCACCGTGCCCGCGTCCGGATCAAGCACGTGGCCCACGATCTCGAGCAGCGTTGACTTGCCGTCGCCGTTGCGGCCCACGATGCCGATGCGCTCGCCCTCGTTGATGCCTATGGTCTGGTCCTCGAGCACGCGCTTGCCGGGCCACTCGTGGCCCACGTGCTCGAGTCCGATGAGGATTCCCATCGCGGGTTCCTTCCTGTCGCGGTCCCGGACCATTATAGGGCCGCCCGCCGCTCTTGCCGCGCGCGGCGCGCCGCTCCGTCACGCGGTTGGAGGATTTATTACATGGAATACCATGTAGCAACAGGCGTCCGGACGTGGGAAACGGCCTTCGAGGGCCCGTTGCCCCCTTCCCTTTCATGTAATAAAAACGTCAATCGACCGTAGCGCGGTGCGGCACGGGAGGCGAGAAGGACGCCCGCCCGTCACTCCCCCGTCGCGAGCCCGCGGAGCAGAGCGATCTCCTCGGCCCAGCCGTCAAGCCCGGGCTGCGGGGTCTCGAGGACCATCGGCAGGCCGGCGAGGCGCGGGCTCGTGACCACGGCGCGGAAGGTCTCGAGTCCGAGCGTGCCCGCGCCGATCTTCTCGTGGCGGTCCTTGTGGGACCCGAGCGGGTTCTTGGAGTCGTTGAGGTGCAGGGCCCTCAGGCGGTCGAGCCCGATCACCCGGTCGAACTCGTCGAGCACGCCGTCGAGGTCGCCCACGATGTCGTAGCCCGCGTCGGCCACGTGGCAGGTGTCCAGGCACACGCCGAGGAGCTCGTCGTGCGCGACGCCGTCGATGATGCGCGCGAGCTCTTCGAAGGAGCGCCCGACCTCGGTGCCCTTGCCCGCCATGGTCTCCAACAGGACCGTCGTGGACTGACCGGGCACAAGGACCTCGTTCAGGCCCTCGCAGATGAGGCGGATGCCCTCGTCCGCGCCCTGCTTGACGTGGGAGCCGGGGTGGAAGTTGTAGAGGTGGCCGGGCAGGCGCTCCATGCGGGCCAGGTCCTCGCGCATCGCCCGACGTGCGAACTCCACGGTCTCGGGCTTCGCGGAGCAGAGGTTGTAGGTGTACGGAGCGTGCGCGACGAGCGGGCCGATCTTGCGCTCGCGAAGCGTGTCGAGAAACGCGGCGAGGTCGGCGTCGTCAAGCTCTCGCGCGTTGCCGCCGCGCGGGTTGCGCGTGAAGAACGCGAACGTGGTGGCGCCGATGGAGACGGCGTCGGACGCCATGGCCGCATAGCCGTTCGCGGTTGAGAGATGGCAGCCTATCAGCAAACCTGTCCCCTTTTCTCTGAGAGAAAAAACACGTCCCCTATTTGCGCGTCCCCTATTTGCGGACCCGGTCGAGGATGGCGTTGGCGACGTCGGAGAGCGGCATGGTCTCGAGTTGCTCCACGCCGGCGGCGGAGACGAGCGCCACGCGGTTGGTGTCCGCCCCGAAGGTGGACTCGGGGCGGCTCACGTCGTTGGCCACGATGAGGTCCGCTCCCTTGCGTCGGAGCTTCTCCGTGGCGTGGGCGAGGAGGTCGTCGGTCTCGGCGGCAAAGCCCACGACGACGCGCCCGCCCTTGACGGCGCAGAGGTCGGCCAGGATGTCTGCGGTCTCCGTGAGCTCGATCGCCTCCAGGTGCTCGCGGGACTTCTTGAGCTTGTGGTCGGCCGGGGCGGCGGGCGTGTAGTCGGCCACGGCGGCGCTGCAGATGGCGGCGTCGGCGTTCGCGAACGCGGAGAGCATGGCATCGTGCATCTGTGCGGCGCTCTCTACATCCACGCGGCGAACGCCGGCGGGCGCGGAAAGCGACGTGGGGCCGGAGACGAGCGTCACGTCGGCGCCGCGGCGCGCCGCGGCCGCTGCGATCGCGTAGCCCATCTTGCCCGTGGAACGGTTGGCGATGTAGCGCACGGGGTCGATTGCCTCGTGCGTGGGGCCGGCGTTCACGAGCAGCCGAACGCCGGCGAGGTCGTGCGGGACGAGAAGCGCCAGCGCGGCGGAGACGATCTCGTCCACGCCCGCGAGCTTGCCCTCGCCCACGTCGCCACAGGCGAGCCGCCCGCTGTCGGGGCCCACGAAGCTCACGCCGCGCGCGCGGAGCGTGGCGGCGTTCGCCTGCGTGGCGGGGTTCTGCCACATGTGGACGTTCATGCCCGGGGCCACCAGCACGGGGCGCGGGCAGGCGAGGATGGTCGTGGTGAGGCAGTCGTCGGCGATCCCGCAGGCCATCTTGGCCATGACGTTGGCCGTGGCCGGCACCACGACGGCGGCGTCGGCCCACTCGGCGAGCTCGATGTGCGGGATGGGCGAGTCGGGGTTGCCGTAGAGCGAGGTCGCCACGGGGGCGCCGGAGAGCGCCTCGAAGGTGGCCGTCCCCACGAAGCGCTCCGCGTCGGCGGTCATGGTCGCGCGCACGTCGCAGCCGGCCTTCTGGAGGCCCCTCAGGACCTCGCACGCCTTGTAGGCGGCTATCCCCCCGCAGACGGCGAGAAGGACGCGCGGCCTGCGGCCCTCGCGCGCCGCGGCGGCCTCCCCGCTCACTCCTGCCCCTCCTCGGACGTGATGAGCATGCGGTGGCAGTACGGGCACTCCGTGATCTCCTCCCCGTGGGAGAGGTCGTGGAACTGGCTGGGTTGGAGCCTCACGCGGCAGACAGAGGGGACGTTGCCGTTGAGGCGCTCGACGGCGAGGCCCCTGAAGCGCTTCCTCGCCGCCTCGTAGGCGGCCAGATGCTCGGCGGTGAGCTCGGCCGCGGCCGCCTCGCGCGCCCGCGAGAGGGAGACGATCTCCGCCCTGATGCTCTTCGAGCCCTCGTCGAGCGAGGCCTGCGTGGCGGCGCGCTCGGACTCGATGCGCTCCTCGGTGCGCCGGGCGTTTCGCTCCGCGCGCTCGAGCCGCTCGAGACGCTCGTGCGCGGGGCCGAGCGCGAACTCGCACTTCTCGATGCGCTTGGCGAGCGAGGTGAGCTGGCGCTCGTAGTCGCGGAGCTCCCGGTGCGTGAGGGCGCCGGAGTCCGCCTGGGCCTGGACCTCGGCGGACTTCTCGCGGTAGTGCGCGAGCTCGGCCTCGGTCTCCTCGATCTCTATCTGCGCGTCCTTGCGCTGCCCGACGATGCCCGTGAGCTCGGCCGCGACCTTCTTGCGCGCGAGCTCGATGGTCTTGAGGCGGGCCTGCTGCGGCATCTTGGCCAGGCTCGAGGCGAGCTTGAGGAGCCTGAGGTCGAGGTCCTGGAGGGAGAGGAGTGCTGCTGCTTCGGTCATCGGTTCCCCTTGCTATCTGCGCCCGCGACGTCGGTCGCCGGCATGGTCACGTACGATTTCGAGAAGCGCCTCGGCGAGGCGCTCGAGGTCCTGCCCGGCGACGCGCTCGTCAAACGAGACGCGCAGCGACCCGAGGGCGCTCTCGCGCGGGACGCCCATGGCGAGAAGGACGTGGCTCGCGTCGAGCGAGCCGGAGGAGCAGGCCGAGGCGGCGGAGACCTCGAAGCCGGCCTGGTCGAGCTCGAGGACGAGCGTCTCGGAGTCGAGCCCGGGCACCATCACGCTGACGATGCCGGGAAGTCGCGAGGACCCGTCGTAGGGCAGCGGCGTCGTCTCCACGATGCCGCTGCCCGGCGCGCAAAGGGCGCGGACGAGCGAGTCGGCGCGCCGGGAGACGTCGGCGGCGGCGTCGGGCAGCGCCCCGCAGGCCGCCCGCGCGGCAGCGGCGAAGGCGAGCGCGCCACGCACGTCCTGGGTGCCCGCGCGCATGCCGCGCTCCTGCCCCCCGCCGAACGTGAGCGGCCTCATCGGCGCGCGCCCGCGGACGAGCAGTGCGCCCACGCCCACGGGGCCGCCGAGCTTGTGGGCGGCGACGCTCGCCGCGTCGACCTCGGAGAGGTCGAGCGGAAGGTGTCCGAAGGCCTGGACGGCGTCCGTGTGGAAGAGCGCGCCGGCGGCGTGCGCGGCGCGGGCGAGCGCGCCCACGGGCTGGCAGGCGCCGGTCTCGTTGTTGGCCGCCATCACCGAGACGAGGGCGCAGCCCCCGTCGACGAGCCCCTCGAGCCCCTCGGGGCGCACGACCCCGTCGGCGCCGGCGCCGGCGAGGCGCACCTCGAAGCCGCGGTCGCGCAGGACCGGGGCGAGGTCGAGGACCGAGTCGTGCTCGATCTGGGAGAGCACGACGGTGCGCCGGCGCGAGTCGCGGGCCCGGGCCCCCTCGGCGAGCCCGAGGACCGCGAGGTTGTTCGACTCGGTGCCGCCCGAGGTGAGGATGACGTCCGATGGCCTGAAGCGGCCGCCCGCGCAGCGCGCGATGTCGGCCCGCGCGCCGTCGAGGGCGCGCGCGGCGGCGCGGCCGAGCGTGTGGAGCGAGTTGGGGTTGGCCCCGGCGATCTCGCTCGCCTCGTAGGCGCGCTCAGCGGCGAGCGACTCCTCGCGCGCGGGAGCCGAGGCGGCGTAGTCGAGATAGGTCGGGCTCGTCACGGCGGCTACGCCCTCCTCGAGGTGCCGCTCGTGCCGGACGTGCGGATCGCCGCGATTGCGGCCGCGCGGTCGGCGGCGCCGAAGACGGAGCTGCCCGCCACGAGGACGTTGGCCCCGGCGGCCGTGACCTCGGCGGCGTTTCTCGCCGTGATGCCGCCGTCAACCTCGATCGCGGGGCTCACGCCCTGCTCGTCGCACATGCGGCGCAGGCGGCGGAGCTTGCGCAGGGACGACTCGATGAAGCGCTGGCCGCCGAAGCCCGGGTTCACGGTCATGACGAGGACCATGTCGAGCTCGCAGAGGATGGGCTCGAGCAGGCACACGGGCGTCGCCGGGTTGATGGCGACGGACGCCTTGGCGCCGCGGTCCTTGATGAGCGAGACGAGCCGGTGCGCGTGGGAGGTCGCCTCGTAGTGGAAGGAGACGACGTCCGCGCCCGCGTCGAGGTACCTCTCGACCATCTCGTCGGGGTTGGAGATCATGAGGTGGACGTCGACGGGAAGCTCCGTCGCCGACTTGACGGTGCGCAGGAGGTCGATGCCGAACGAGAGGTTGGGGACGAAGTGGCCGTCCATGACGTCATAGTGCAGCAGGTCGGCGGTGGAGACGTCGGCGAGCTCGTCGGCGAGGCGGCGGAAGTCGGCGGAGAGGACCGAGGGGGCGACCCTGATCTCATCGTTCATCATGCGTTCTCCTTGTCTTGCGTTGCGATTCCGTAGAACTCCTCGGTGGGGCGCCGCCCAAGGAGGGCGTCCGTCGCGGCGGTCACGTCGAGCCTGCCGTGGAGGACGGCGTGGACCGCCTCGGTGATGGGGACCTCCACCCCGCGGGAGCGCGCGAGCGAGAGCACGCTCTCGGCGGCGCGCGCGCCCTCGACGACCATGTGCGTGCGTGCCTCGTAGGACTCGAGCGTCTCCCCGCCCGCGAGGGCCTCGCCGAATGTGCGGTTGCGGGAGTGGCGCGAGGTGCAGGTCGCCACGAGGTCCCCCATGCCGGCAAGGCCCATCGGCGTGAGGGGGTCGGCGCCGAGCGCCGCCGCGACGCGGCCGATCTCGGCGAGCCCGCGCGTCATGATGACGGCGAGCGCGTTGTCCCCCGCCCCGAACCCGGCCGCCGCTCCGCAGGCGATGGCGACGACGTTCTTGATGGCGCCGCAGATCTCGACGCCCGTGACGTCGCCGGAGACGTACACCCTGAAGCTCTGGCTGACCACGAGCCCCTGGAGCCGGCTCGCGACCTCGGGGGTCTCGGAGGCGAGCACGGCGGCGGAGAGCTTTCCGAGGCAGACCTCCTCGGCATGGTTGGGGCCGGAGAGGACGGCGATCCGCCCGCGGTGGCCGAGCTCGTCCGCGACGACGTCGAGCATGAGCTCGTTCGTACCGACCTCGACCCCCTTCGTGAGCACGAGCAGGGGCACGTCGTCGGCAACGAGGCCCGCGAGCGAGGCGCACGTCCCCCTCAGGTATGAGGAGGGCACGGCGAGGACGACGACCTCCGCGCGCGCGAGCGCGCGTTCGCGATCGGACGTGGCCCCGACGTTTCCAGGGAGCTCATAGTCGACGAGGTGGCGCGGGTTGCGGCGCGTGGCATTGATGGCGTCGGCGACGGCGGCGTCACGGCACCAGAGCGTGACCTCACCGCAGCGCGGCGCGAGAAGCCCGGCCATCGCGGTCCCCCACGAGCCGGACCCGATGACGGCGACGCGCCCGGCGCGGGCGCTCATCGTGCCTCACCGTCGCCCTTCTCGGCCCCCTCGCCCTTCTCGCCCGACTTGTGGAACGAGAAGCGGCGCTCCTCGCCGTGGATGAGGCGTCGGGCGTTCTCGCGGTGCGACCAGATGACGACCACGGCCGCGACGACGACCGGCGCGATCGAGACCGCGGGGAACCCGAGCACGGCGCACCACGCGGGAAGCGACGCGGCCGCGGCGAGCGAGCCGAGCGACACGTAGCGCGTGGGCACGGCGAGAAGGACGAAGACGAGCAGCGCGCCCAGCCCGACCGGCCAGTAGAGCCCGAGCGCAGCCCCGAAGCCGACGGCGATCCCCTTGCCCCCGTGGAAGCCGAGGTACGGCGAGAAGACGTGGCCGAGGATGCAGGCGAGGAACATGACCGACATCGCGGTTCCGAAGAGGGTGGTGTGGTCGAGCGAGGCGACGTCGCCGCCCAGGGCGAGCGCGGCGATCGCCCAGCGCGAGACGAGCATCCAGACGAGGCCCTTCAGGACGTCGCACGCGAGCGTCGCGGCCGCGGCGCCCTTGCCCACCGAGCGCGCGACGTTGGTGGTCCCGATGTTGCCCGACCCGACGGTCCTCACGTCGACGTGGCCCATGGCCAGGGCGATCACGAGGCCGAAGGGGATGCCGCACACGAGGTAGGCGCCGGCGGCGAACAGCGCCGTCCAGAGGGCGAGCTCCCCCATCAGCGATCGCCCCCCTCGGACTTGCGGCGGAACCGGAGCCGCACGGGGGTGCCGACGAGGTCGAAGCGGGCGCGCAGGCGGTTCTCGAGGAACCGCTCGAAGTTGTCGTCGACGAGGTCCGGCGCGTTGCACCAGAAGGAGATGACGGGGGGCCTGGAGCCCGTCTGCGTGGCGTACTGGATCTTGAGGCGCCGGCCGCGCTCCGAGCGGGTGTGGCCGCCCTCGCGGATCTCGGCGAGAAGGTCGTTGAGCTCGGTGGTCCTGAGCTGGGCGGCATGGGCCGCCGCGGCGCGGACGGCGAGCTCGAGGACCTTGTCCGTGGCACGGCCGGTCAGGGCGGAGACGTTCACGGTGGGGATCCACGGGGCGAAGGCGAGGCGCTTGTCGATGGAGGCGACGATGTCGTTTCTCTGCTGCTCGGTCTCCACGAGGTCCCACTTGTTGAGCACGAGCACGAGGCCGCAGCCGCGGTCGATGGCCATGCCGGCGACCTTCTGGTCCTGCTCGGTGACTCCGATCGTGGCGTCCACGACGAGCAGGCACACGTCCGCGCGGTCGATGGCCTGCAGGCCGCGCACGAGGCTGTAGTACTCGACGTCCTCGTGGACCTGCGTCTTCTTGCGCATGCCCGCCGTGTCGACGAGCTTGATGGGCTGGCCCTTCCACTCGATCACGGTGTCGATGGCGTCGCGCGTGGTGCCCGCGACGTCGGACACGATCGAGCGCTTCTTGTTGGCGAGGCGGTTGGCGAGGCTGGACTTGCCCACGTTGGGGCGCCCGACGATGGCCAGGGACAGCATGTCGTCCTCGGGCTCGTCCTCGGTCTGCTCCGGGAAGGCGGCGACGATGTCGTCGAGCAGGTCGCCCGTACCGTGGCCGTGTCCGGCGGAGAGCGGGCGGGGCTCGCCGACGCCGAGGGCGTAGAAGTCCCAGAGGCCGTCCTGCTCGGTGGCGGGGTCGTCCTTCTTGTTGACGACGAGGAACACGGGCTTGTCGACGCGGCGCAGGACGCGCGCGACCTCCTCGTCCTCGTCGGTCACGCCGGTGGTCCCGTCGACGACGAAGACGATGACGTCGGCCTCCTCGCAGGCCATGAGCGCCTGCTCGCGGATGCGCGGGGCGAAGACGTCCTTGGACTTAGCGGACTCGATGCCGCCGGTGTCGATGAGGGTGAAGTCGCGACCGTTCCAGTCGGCGTCGTGATACGAGCGGTCGCGCGTGACCCCGCGCGACTCGTGGACGATGGCGTCGCGGCTCACCGCAATGCGGTTGACGAGCGTGGACTTGCCGACGTTGGGTCGGCCGACCACGGCGACTACGGGCTTAGGCATCTGGTCTCCTTGCTATTCCATTGGTGTCGCAAGGATACCACGAGCGGTCGGATTTGACCCGTGAGCGCGCAAAACCCCCATGCGCTATGCAGACCATGCCGCTGCCACGCCAATTACGTCGCGTTCGTCTGCCACATGCGTTCAATGTGGCAGACGAACGCGACGTAATTGGCGTGGCAGCGGCACGGCCTAATTGGCACACGGCTCACGTCAGGCCAAGGACGACGAGGAGGGCGTCGAGGTAGTCGCCGGGGCTCGGGACGCTCACGGTCACGAGGGCGCCGCGGCGGCGGAGCTCCTCGAGGATGTGGTCCTGGGTGTCGCCGTCGAGGGTGAGGCGATCGAAGTTGAACATGACCTCGGGGAGCACGACGAGCGCGCCGGAGAGGTCGTCCGGCATCTGGGCGAGCAGGTCCTCGGAGACGATGAGGCCCGTGACGTTGACGTCGCCGCCGAAGTAGTCGTTCCTGATCGCATGCGTCGCGGCCCATCCGTCAGGCGAGAGCGCGCGGCAGAAGGCGCCGATCGTCTCGGCCGCCGCCTCGCCGCAGACGAGCTCGAGCCGCAGGCCCTTCTCGGCAAGCGCCCCGTCGACGGAGCAAAGGTCCGCCGCGCGCTCCCGCGCCACGAGCGCCGTCTCGTCGAGGAAGCTCCTGAGCATGCCGATTCCGTCGTAGAACTGCGGGTAGCCGTCGTAGGTCTCGGCGGGGGGTACGGGGAGGCGCGCGTCGACGTAGAACTCGTCGGAGAGCTGGAAGCGCGTGATCCCGAGGGTCTCCCGCGCGCGCCGCTGGTAGGGCTCGATGAGGCGCACCACGGCGCGCGACGCCTCGACGTCGTCGGAGTACGAGCTGTGGAAGCGCCTGCTGTGCTTGGTGTAGCCGAGGGGCACGACGGCGAGCGAGGTGATGCCGTCCCGCGCCTCCACCCAGTCGAGCGTGGCCGCGAGCTCGGCCCCGTCGTTGATCCCCGGGCAGAGCACGATCTGGGCATGGACCTCGATGCCGCCCTCGAGCAGCCGCTCGAGCACCTCGATGCCGCGGTCTGCGCGGCGGCCGATGAGGTTGCGGCGCACCTCGGGCGTGATGGCGTGGATGGAGACGTTCATCGGCGAGAGCCCGCAGGTGACGATGCGCTCGGCCTCCTCGTCGGAGACGTTGGTGAGCGTCACGAAGTTGCCCTGCAGGAAGGAGAGGCGGTAGTCGTCGTCCCGCAGCGTGAGCGTCGAGCGCGCCTCGGGCGGGAGCATCGCCATGAAGCAGAACTGGCAGGCGTTCACGCAGGTGCGGATGCCGTCGAAGAGGACGTCGGTGAAGTCGATCCCCCAGTCCTGGCCCGGCTCGCGCCAGAGCTCGCACGCCGAGGTTGTGCCGTCGCCGGGGTCAAAGACCTCGAGCTCGCAGCAGGCCCCGTCGGCCTCCCAGCGCCAGTCGATGAGGTCGCGCGGCACGACGCCGTTCACGCGCTCGATGCGCATGCCGGGCTCGATGCCGGCCTCCCAGGCGGGGCTTCCCTCCTCGACGGCGGCGACCCAGGCGCCGAGCGCCCGGTCCTTCGTCGAGGCGTAGTCCGCGCGTCTCTGCTCGGCCATCGGCTGCCCCCGTTCTTCTCGCCCGATGCGTCCCGCGCACCAATAACGTACAAGATCAAGCACAACTATCTATATGCCCAGTTGAAAATATCGCACACGTACGATTTTGTGCGTAATTTGCCGCGGGCGAGAGGAACGTGCGCTCGCTACTCCCCCACCATGCGGGCAATCTCCGCGCGGACGGCCTCGATCTGGCTTGCGGGCGTGCTCGCGCCGGCGGTGATGCCGATGAGCGACGCCCCCTCGAACCACTCCGGCCTCAGCTCGTCGTCGCCCTCGACGTGGTGCGTGCGGGGGCAGCTCGCCGCGGAGATCTCGGCGAGCCGGGTGGTGTTGGCGGAGTTGCGCCCGCCGATGACGACCATGACGTCGGCCTCCCGGGCGAGCGCGTCGGCGGCCGCCTGGTGGCCGGAGGTCGCCTCGCAGATGGTGTTGATGACGCGCACCTCCTCGGCGACGCCGAGCAGGGCCTCGACGACCTCGGCGAGAAGGACCCGGCGCGCCGTCGTCTGCACGACGACGCCGACCTTGCGCGCGTGCGGGAGCGCGGCCGCCTCCTCGGCGGAGCCGACGACGACGGCCCCGGGCGCGTGCGGGAGCGTGGCCTCCACCTCGGGGTGCCCCGCCTCCCCCACCACGACGACCTGATAGCCCTCGCGCGAGAGGCGCTCGGCCGCCTGGTGCACCTTCTTCACGAAGGGGCAGGTTGCGTCGAGGACGCGCGGGCAGAGCTCGCGAGCGCGCGCCTCCTCCTCAGGGACGGTTCCGTGCGTCCTCAGCAGCAGGGTGTCCCCCGCGGCCTCGTCGGGCGAGCCCACGGCGTCGACGCCGCGGGCCGCGAGCCCCGAGACGACGCGGGGGTTGTGGATGAGCGGCCCGAGGGTGTGCACGGCCCCCGAGCGCTCGTCGGCGGCCGCCTCGACCATGTGGAGCGCGCGCTCGACGCCGTAGCAGGCCCCCGCCTCGGCGGCGACGCGGATCTCGGGCGCCATCACTCCACTCCCGGGTGGTCCTCGCGCAGGGCGTCGCGAAGCTCGTAGACGCGCGCCATGCCGACGCGCTCCATCTCGGCGAGCTGCTCCTTGCGCTTGCCCGCGGCCAGGTCAGACCACTCGATCGGGTCGCCGACCCTCACGTAGACGGGACGGCGGAAGCGCAGATGACGGGCGCCGACGATCGCGACGGGCTGGACCGGCGCCTTGGCGAGCTGGGCCATGATCGCATAGCCCCCGTGGGACTGCTGCTCCGCGTCGTCGCGGACGCGCGTCCCCTCGGGGTAGATGAGGACGCACTCGCCGCGGGAGAGCATGGCGCGGGCGCGCCGGACGACCTTCATGTCGGCGGTGCCGCGCTCGACGGGAAAGCCGCCCGCACGCGAGAAGAGCCAGGTGGCGGGGAGCAGCTTGTCGAACTCGCTCTTGTAGACGATGCGCACCGGGACGCGGGCGAGCCACATCGTCACCACCACGACGACGGGGTCGAGCATGGACTCGTGGTTCATGATGATCACGCGCCCGCGGGCGTCGTCGAGCAGGCGCTCGGCCCGCTCGATGCGCCACGGCCACAGGAGCTTGGTCACCAGCCACAGGATGCGCACGACGGCGCCGATGAGCAGGCGCCCGGGCAGCGGGTGGTCGCGCAGGTCGTGGTCGTAGTAGTCGTCGAAGGTGTTCCCGGCGAAGGCGCGCATGCGCCCGCCCTTCTCGCCGCGCGCGTTCTTCTCGCTCATGAGCGCCTCCCCTGCTCGCGCGCCGCAAGCTCCGGCGAGAGCGCGATGATGGCTGCGACGACCTCTTCGAAGGAGAGCTCGGAGGAGTCGATGTGGCGCGCGTCGGCGGCCGGGCGCAGCGGGGACGCCTCGCGGCTGGAGTCGTACGCGTCGCGGCGCACGAGGTCGGCCAGGATCGCGCGCTCGGCGTCAGCGTCGACGGCGACGACGTCGCCGGTCGCGAGATTGCCGCCGCCGCGCTGGACGGCGCGTCGGCGGGCGCGGGCCTCGGGCGAGGCGCTGAGGAAGACCTTGACGTCGGCGGCCGGGAACACCACCGTGCCGATGTCGCGCCCCTCGGCGACGACGTCTCCGCTCGCGCCGAAGGCGCGCTGGAGCTCGACCATGGTCTCGCGGACGCGCGGGTTGGCCGAGACCGGGGAGACCGCGAGCTCGACCTCGGGGGTGCGGATCTGGCTCGTCACGTCACGCCCGTCGAGAAGGACCCGCTGGGCGTCCCCGTCGGCGAGAAACTCGATGCGCGCGCCGTGCGCCACGCGCGCGACGGCGTCGTCGTCCTCCGGGTCGACGCCCGCATCGAGGCAGGCGAGGGCGACCGAGCGGTACATCGCCCCCGTGTCGAGGTAGGTAAGGCCGCACCGCCGCGCGACCTCGCGCGCGACCGATGACTTTCCCGAGCCCGAGGGCCCGTCGATGGCAACGATCATCGAATCCCCAATCTTCGTTCCTGCCGCCCGGGGGCGCCCCGGGAGGGGCGTCCCGTCGGTCGCTCGCGCAGCGCGCGGGACTCGGCCTCGCTGAGCTCGCGCCACGAGCCCTCGGGGAGCCCCGCGAGGCCGAGCGGGCCGAAGGCGTCCCGATGGAGCGCGAGGACGCGATGCCCTACCGCGAGCAGCATCTTCTTTACCTGGTGCTTGCGGCCCTCGTGGATGGTGATCCCCACGACCGCGTTGGGCTCCCCGCCCCCCGTCCGCCCCGCCCCGCGGGGGGCGACGACCGCGAAGAGCGGGTCCGAGGGGTCGACGAGCTCGGCCCCGGCCGGGGCCGCAGGCCCGTCCTCGAGCATGATACCGCGTCTCAGGCGGTCGAGGTCGCGCTCGGAGGGCGTGCCCGAGACGAGGGCGACGTAGTGCTTCTCGACGTGGCGCGACGGGTGGAGGAGCGCCTGGCCGAGGTCGCCGTCCGTGGTGAAGAGCAGAAGGCCCGTCGTGTCGAGGTCGAGCCGCCCCACCGGGAAGAGCCCCGGGTGCTCGCGGGCGGGCACGAGCTCGGCCACGGTGGGACGCCCCTGCGGGTCGCTCATGGTGGTCACGTAGCCGGAGGGCTTGTTGAGCACGATGTCGACCGGGCGAGCCTCGAGCCGGCAGGGCATGCCGTCGACGGTCACGACGTCCCTCTCCGGATCGACCTTGCTCCCGAGCTCGGTCACGACGACGCCGTTCACGCGCACGCGGCCGGCCGTCATGAGCCGCTCCGAGCCACGCCTGCTCGCGACGCCGGCGCGCGCGAGGAAGCGCTGGAGGCGCATGGGGTAGACGCCGCTCTCGCGCAGCGGCTCACTCATCGCGCGCGTCCCCGTCCGGGCCGTCGGGATCGCCCTCGGGGCCAAGCAGGTCCGCCTCCTCCTCGAGGTCGGCCTCGGCCTCCTCGAGGGTCGAGCCGATGGAGCGCCCCGAGAGCCGCTCGCGGATGAACCTGCGCGACTCCTCGTCCGGGGCGAAGTCCTCGAGCGGGGGCAGGTCGCGGATGCTCCTCAGCCCGAAGTGCTCGAGGAACAGGCGCGTCGTGCCCCAGAGCTGGGCCTGGCCGCGGTCCCGCTCGCGGCCGACCTCGCGGACGAGGCCCTTCTCCTTGAGCGAGCCTATGACGCCGTCGGAGTTGACGCCGCGGATGGCGCGGACCCCCTCGCGGGTGACGGGCTGGTGGTATGCGATGACGGCGAGCGTCTCGAGGGCGGCCTGCGAGAGCCGGCGGGTGTCCCAGGAGAGGACGTAGTCGGCGACCTCGTCATGGTAGGCGGGGTGGGTGAAGAGCCGCCAGCCGCCCGCGACCTCGCGGAGCTGGAACCCCCGGTTCGCGTCCGCGTACTCGGCCGCGAGCTCCGCGAGCGCGGAGGCCACCTCCCCAGGCTCGGCGCCAGCGGCGCGCGCGAGCTCGGTCGCGGGGACCGAGTCGTCGGAGACGAGGAGCAGCGCCTCGAGCAGCCCCTTGAGCGATCCGGATTCCATGCGTTCGAGCCCGCTCACGAGCCCTCCCTCCCGTACGTGACGCCACGGCGCGGTCGCGCCCCTAGGCGTCGCCTCCATCATCGTAGCCCACCTCGGGCTGGTAGGCCTCCGCGCCCTCGACGTGGGTGACGTCGATCTCCCCGAAGAGCTCGTCCTGCCGCACGCGGACGAGCCCGCGCTTGTAGAGCTCGAGCACGGCCAGGAAGTTGGCGACGACGGTTTCGGCGTCGTCCTGCCCGTCCAGAAGCTCGCTGAACGAGACGCTGCCGCGCGCGCGGACCACGCGGTCGACCGCGGCGATGGTGAGGGCCACGGGCAGGCGCCGGGGGGCCACGTGCTCGGCCTCGAGCAGGAACGTCTCGCGCCTGGAGTCTATGTCGGCGCAGATGACGGCGAGGCTCCTTAGCGTTATGCCCTCCAGGTAGTCCGGCATGAGGCCGAGGAAGTCCGGGTCGGGGCCGACGGTCCGGGGGTGCATGCGCCCCTCCGCCTCCGCGCGGGCGGCGAGCGATGCCGCGGCGGACCTGAACTGCTTGTAGGCCACGAGGCGGGCGATGAGGACCTCGCGCGCCTCGTCGGGCGAGAGGTCGGCGAGGTCGTCCTCCTCGTCGTCGACGACGTCGCGCGCGAGGGGCTCGTCGGGGACGAGCGAGGCGGCCTTGATGTCGAGCAGGGTCGAGGCCACGAGCACGAAGTCGCTCGCGACGTCGAGGTCGAGGTCGCGCATGCGCTCGACCTCCTCGAGATACTGGTTGGCGACCTCCGAGATCGAGATGGCGCCGATCGTCACCTTCTGCCTCGTCACGAGCTGGAGCAGGAGGTCGAAGGGCCCCGAGTATGCCTGCGTCCGGACGCGGTACGACACCTAGCCCACCGCCCAGCTGAGAAGGACCCGCATGACGGTGCCCGCCGTGGCGTCGAGGTAGGACGAGAGGGGGTCGACGTGCAGGAGGCCGGGGAGGACGTAGAGCGCGGCGAGCAGGATGGCCATCGAGTAGCCCTGGAGCTCGTAGTACCTCGCGCGCGCCCTCCCCGTGAGGAAGAACAGGACGACCTTGGAGCCGTCGAGCGGCGGCAGCGGGATGAGGTTGAAGAAGCACAGGACGAGGTTCACTCGCACGTAGGAGAGTAGGATGGCGTAGGCCCAGTACGCGACCTCGAGCCCTGCCGACGTTGCGGCGACCCACGCCACGGAGCGGTCGAGAAGCCCGAGCAGAGCCGCGCCCACGACCGCCTGCGCGAGGTTCGAGGCGGGTCCCGCGAGGGCGACGAGGACCTCGTCGCGGCGCGGGTGGCGCAGCCTGGACGGGTTGTACGGAACGGGTCGCGCGAACGCGAAGACCGGCCCCCCGGCGAGGGCCATGATGAGGGGCAGGACGATGGAGCCAAAGCCGTCGAGGTGCGCGCGCGGGTCGAGCGTGAGCCGTCCGGCCTCCTTGGCCGTGGGGTCGCCGAGCCTCAGCGCCGCCCAGCCATGCGCCACCTCGTGAACGATGGCCGACGCCATGACGAGCACGACGGTGATGGCGATTGACGCGACCCTGTCGGTCAGGTATCCCACGGCTATCCCCTCTCGCGTCGGCGCATCGAGGCGGACGCGCGCCCCAGCGCCCAGGCGAGCGCGAGCAACATGATAGCAGCGAGCACGAAGTCGCCCCGCAGCGCGCCTCCGAGGGGCGTCTGAAACACGAAGAGTCCCGAAATGGGGCCGGGGAGGAGGCGGGAGGCGAGCCCGTTGAGCGGGAGCAGCGACGTGCGGGCCCCCGCCGGCAGGACGGCGTCGGCGACGGCGAGGGCGACGAGCGCCGCGGCGAGGGCGCGGCACGCGACGGCGCCGGCTCGTGGCAGGAGCGATGCGAGGGCGCTAGCCAAGCGAGGCCCCCTCCTCCTCGAGCCTCTCGGTGAGCTCGAGCCACTCCTGCTCGAGGGCCGGAACCTTTTTCGAGAGCGCGGCGTACTCGGACATGCACTCGTCGAAGCGCTTGGCGTCGTTGTAGAGCTCCTGGTCCGCCATGAGGGTCTCGAGCTCCGCGAGGCGCGCCTGCGCGGGCTCGAGCGCCGCCTCCACCTGCCTGAGGCGGTCGCGCTCCTTCTTGAGCGCGCGGTTCCGGCGGTTGCGCTCCTCTGCCTCGGCGCGGCGCTGCTCGCGGGTCTTGACGTTGCGCCCGGTGGCGGGCGCGGCCTCGGCCGGCGCCTTGGCGGCGACGGCCGCCGGGGTCGCCTCCCCCGCCGCGCGGGCCTCGAGCTCGGCGCGCTTGAAGAGGAAGTAGTCGTAGTCGCCGTCGTACACGGTCACCCTGTGGTCGCGGACGTCGACGACCTTGTTGGCCACGGCGCGCACGAGGTGCTCGTCGTGGGAGATGAGCACGATCGTGCCCTTGAAGTCGACGAGAGCGCGCTCCAGCACGTCGACCGAGTCGATGTCGAGGTGGTTGGTGGGCTCGTCGAGGAGCAGCAGCGGGTCGGGCGCCACGAGCATCTTGGCGAGCGCCAGGCGCGCCCGCTCGCCGCCGGAGAGCACGCCCACGCGCTTCTCGACGTCGTCGCCGTGGAAAAGGAACGCCCCGAGCAGGCGGCGCTCCTCTGACGTGGTCCAGCCCGCGGCCACCGTGTCCATCTCGGCGAGGACGGTGTTGGCCTCGTTGAGCTGCTCGAGCTGGTGCTGGGCGTAGTAGGCCTTCGTCACGTTCTTGCCGAGCTCGACCGTGCCCGCATCGGGCGCGAGCAGGCCGTTTATGAGCTTCATGAGCGTGGACTTGCCGGCGCCGTTGGGGCCGGTGAGCGCCACGTGGTCGCCGCGGTAGAGCTTGAGGTCCACGCCCGAGTAGACGTGGTTCTCGCCGAAGGACTTGGAGACGCCCTCGAGGCTCACGACCTCGTCCCCGGTGCGCGGCGGCTCGGGGAACGAGAAGTGCACCTTCTTGGTGCCCTCGGGCAGGATGACGAGCTCGCTCTTGATCTGCTCGATCTTCTTCATGCGCTCCTGGGCCTGGGCGGCCTTCGTGGGCTTGTAGCGGAACTTGTCAACGAATACCTGCATGTGCGCGATCTCGCGCTCCTGGGCGGCACGCTTGGCCCTCATCTGCTCGAGATTGTCCTCGCGCTGCCTGAGGTAGCCGGAGTAGTTGGCGGCGTAGGTGGTGATGCGACGGTTCTCCACGGCGGCCACATGCGAGACGCAGGCGTCCATGAACGCCCGGTCGTGGGAGACGAGAAGGACCGCGCCGTCGTAGCCCGCGAGGAACTGCTCGAGCCAGCGGACGCTCTCGAGGTCGAGGTGGTTGGTCGGCTCGTCGAGCAGCAGCAGGTCGGGGTGGCGCAGCAGCAGCTTCGAGAGCGAGATGCGCATCTGCCAGCCGCCCGAGAAGTCGCGGGCGGGCTTGTCGAAGTCCTCGACGGGGAAGCCGAGGCCCGCGAGGATCTGCCGGGCGCGCGCCTCGAGCTCGTAGCCGCCGAGGCGCTCGAAGCGGTCCTGCGCCGCGCCGTAGCGCTCGAGCAGGCGGTCGAGCTCGTCTCCGGGGGCGGTCTCGGAGATCTTGCGCTCGAGCTCGCGCACGCGGCGCTCCATCTCCTTCACCTCGTGGGCGGAGTCCACCACCTCGGCAAGCGCGCTCTTCTCGCCCGCGAGGTGGGTCTCCTGCTCGAGGTAGCCCACCGTGACGTCGCGGGCGAAGCTCACGGTGCCCTCGTCGGGGCTCTCCTCCCCCATGATGATGCGAAGGAGGGTGGTCTTGCCCGAGCCGTTGGGCCCGACGAGCGCCCAGCGCTCCCCCCCGTTGAGCTGCAGCGTGGCCCCGGTGTAGAGGACCCTGCCGCCGAATGACTTGGTTATCTTGTCTGCGAGTGCGATCACGTGCGGTTCCTGTGCTAGTCGGCGATGGTGAGGTGGATCGCGAAGCCGGCGATCTCCTCCTTGAAGTAGATGAGGTAGGTGCGGCCGGAGCCGTCGGGGCAGAGCGTGCGCGAGGCCTCGTTGAACTCGACGCCGCGCGCCTCGTACCAGGCCTGGGCGGCGTCGATGTCGTCGACGTGCAGGCCGATGTGGCCCTTGCTTCCGCGCCCGCCGTTGTTCATGACCTCGACGAGGCTCCCGGCGAACGATGACACGGGGAAGGGCTCCTCGCCGCGCTCGATGCCGAGCAGGGCGCAGAGGGCGTCGGCGGTGGACGCCGCGTCCTCGGGCGTGGCGGCGTTGATGCCGACGTGGGCGAGCCTGAGCCCGAAGAGCTCGACCGGGTTCTCGGATGGGGCCATGTCACTCCCTTCGCGATGCAAACCCATCCATTATAGACGCGACGGGGTGTGGAGGTGCCGTCACCACGTCACGCGGTGACGGCACCTCCACACCCCAGGAGAAGTCGCCCTGGACGAGCTAGCCGACGAGCTCGAGCTTCGTCCTCACGATGCGCGTCACCGACTCGTCGATGCGCTCCTCGGAGAGCTCCCCTGACGCCACGGCGTCGATGATGCCCTGATAGGCCGCCTCGAGGTCCGCGGGCATGAGGACCATGTCGACGCCGGCGAGCAGCGCCTGGACGCCGATGCGGTCATAGCCGACCTCCTCGACGACGGCGCCCATGCTGAGCGAGTCGGTGATGACGATGCCTTCATAGCCGAGCTCGTCGCGCAGGATCCCCTGCACGATCGCGTGGTTGAGCGAGGCGGGGACGTAGTCGCCGGTGACGTTGGGGAGGATGATGTGCCCGACCATCACGAACGGGACGCCCGCGTCCATGGCGGCCTCGAAGGGGACGAGCTCGCTCGCCCTGAGCTCCTCCATCGTCGTGTTGGCCATGATGGTGCCGTCGTGCGAGTCCCCGACGGCGCCGCCGATGCCCGGGAAGTGCTTCGCGCTGCAGAGGATCCCCGTGGAGAGGAAGCCCTCCACCTGTGCCCTCACGCGCGGCGCGACGACCTCGGCGCTCTCCCCGAAGGAGCGGAGGTCGAGCGTTGAGCCCTCGACGTCGGCGATGTCCGCGTCGGGCGCGAAGTCGACGTTGAACCCGAGGTCGGTGAGGTAGGACCCGATGGTCACGGCGACCTCGCGGGCCTCGTCGTCAGAGGAGACCTCGCACATGTTCCCGATTCGCTCCACGCCGAAGGCGGGGTTCGAGCCGACGCGCAGGACCGTCCCTCCCTCCTCGTCGACGGCGAGGAAGCACGGCAGGCCCGTGATCTCCTCGTAGTAGGCCTGGGTGTTCGAGAGCATCTCGCGGGTCTGCTCGGGGTCGACGAGGTTCTGCGCGAAGTAGCAGATGCCCCCGACCGGGTACTCCTCGAGCGCGGCGCGCGTTGCCTCGCCGGCGGCCACCTGGGTCCCGACGTGCGTGAGGTCCTCGGGCCGCACGACGAAGAGCTGCGCGACCTTCTCCTCGAGCGTCATCCCCGAGACGGCCTCGGCGACGTGCTCCTCGAGCGTCGGCTCGGACGGCGTCTGGTCGGCCTCCGGCTCGGACGTCTCCCCCGACCCGGGGGCGGGTCGGTCGTTGACCTCCCCGACGACCACGTCGGGCGCCGTCTTCTCGTCAGACCCTCCCTGTATGAGCACGGGCCACGCGGCCCAGGCCGCGACGCCGACGACGGCGATGACAGCCAGCGCGACAAGCGCCGGCACGAACGATCTTCTCTTGCTCATATCATCCTCTCGTTGGGTGCGAGCCTCAGGATAGCGCAACCCAACCCTATCCCGGCGCCCCGGTGTGGGAGTCTTTGAGCATTCAACGTGAGGTGCAACGTCACGTGGGCGAGGGGCTATAGAATGGCCCTTGACACCTCGCCCGACCAACGACCGCACGGAGGGCCGTCGCACATGACTTCAGGCACCAGGAGGGTCGCCGCGCTCGACGGCCTTCGCATCCTCGCCATAGCCGCCATCATCGTCTACCACGCCAACCCCTCGTGGCTTCCGGGGGGCTACCTCGGCGTGAGCACGTTCTTCGTCCTCACGGGATACCTCACCACCCTCTCGATCGAGCGCGAGATCGCCCGCGAGGGCTCCTTCGACTACCCGAGGTTCCTGCTTCGGCGCGTCGGCCGCCTTCTGCCCTCCATGCTCGTCGTCGTGGGCGCTGCCGCCGTGCTCTGCACGCTCTTCTCGCCCGCGCTCGTCTCGAAGGTCGGCTCCGACGCCGTGCCCGCGCTCCTCTTCTTCGAGAACCTCTTCTACATCGTGCGCGAGGTTCCCTACTTCGCCGCGGCCGGCCTCCCCTCGCCGCTCACGCACCTCTGGTTCGTGGGCGTCACCATGCAGTTCTACCTCGTGTGGCCGCTCGTCCTGCTCCTGCTCTCGCGCGCCGTGCGCCACAGGAGGACCGCCTGCGCCATCGTGGCCGTCCTCGCGCTCGCCTCGTTCGTCGAGATGGCCGCCCTCTACGACCCGCTCGCGGACACGGCGCGGGTGTACTACGGGCCGGACACGCGCGCCGGGGAGCTGCTCGTGGGCGCCCTCGCGGCCCTTCTCACCCGCGGGCGCGGCTGGTCGCTGCGGCTCCCCTCCCGCGGCGGTCGCGCGCGCGAGCTGCCGGGCTGGTCGTACGACCTCGTGGGGGTGGGCTGCGTCGCGGCGATCGCCGCCATGATGGCCTCGCTGAACGGCTACTCCGACGTCGTCTACCGCGGCGGCATCGCGCTCGTCTCCGTCCTCTCCGCCGCGCTCGTGGGGATCCTCAGCCGGCCCTCGAGCCTGCTCGCCCGCCTGGTCGGGCTCCGCCCGCTCGCCGCCGCCGGGGCGCGGGGCTTTGCCCTCTACCTCTGGCACTACCCGCTCCTCCTCGTCATGAACCCCGCCACGCGCACGACCGAGCTCCCGTGGTGGGGGTGGGCGCTTGAGCTCGCCGTCATCGTCCTGGCCGCGGAGGCGTCGTATCGCGTGCTCGAGAAAGGCGTGGGGGCGCCCGCCGCCCTCGGGCAGTCGCGCATGGCGCTCGGCGTCGAGATGGTCGCCCTCGTCGCGGTCCTGGCGGTCACGCTCTTCCCCGCCCCGGCTGAGCAGCCGGCGGACCAGTCGGGCCAGCAGCAGGAGGGGCAGTCCCAGGCGGCCGCCTTCGACCCCGAGGCAGAGGGCTATGACGTCACGGGGACCTACCTCGCGGGCACCGCCTTCGCGTCGGCCCTCGACACGATCAACCGGATGAGCTTCGACGTCGACGTCGAGACGGGCGCCACGGACGCCGGCGTGCTCCTCATCGGCGACTCCGTTGCGCTCGGCACCGAGTCCGAGTTCGCCCGCGTCTTCCCCAACGGCTGGATGGACGCGGAGATCGGGCGTCAGCTGCCCGTGGGGCTGGAGGCGTACAACCGCTGCGTCTCGGAGGGCCACGGGGCCGACGTCGTCATCTTCGCGCTCGGGAACAACGGCGTGGCGCGGGAGGACCAGGTTCGCGCCCTCATCGACGCCGCCGGCCCCGACAGGCGCGTCTATCTCGTGACGACGCGCGTGCCCCTGCCCCTCCAGGACATCAACAACCAGCTCTTCTGGGACATCGCGGCACAGTATGACAATGTCGAGGTGATCGACTGGTACGGCGAGAGCGCCGGCCACGACGAGTACTTCTGGGACGACGGGACCCACCTGAGGCCCGAGGGCGCGACGGCCTACGTCATGATGCTGCGCCGCGCCGTCACCGGGCGCTGACGCCGCCTCTCAGCCGTCTGTGCCGCCCCCGTTCTGTGCCACCCCCGTTGGCAAATCCGGGGTCGTGGCAATCCCGCCGCGCTCGGCGTTGTCCAATCCGGGGTCGTGGCAGCGATCGTCCTGCCACGACCCCGGATTCCGCAACATGCCGAGAAGAACCCCCTGTTGGCGCCCCTCCCTTGCTGCCATAAGCCCCAAATCGCCAACGTCGGCGGCCCGGGAATTGCCACAACCCCCAGATGCGCGGCGCACGGCTGCGCGCTCCGGGCACGGCTCAGGACGCAAAATGGGCCGTCGGACATATCCGACGGCCCCGAACAATCGTGGTGGAGATAAGGGGGTTCGAACCCCTGACCTCGTGACTGCCAGTCACGCGCTCTCCCAACTGAGCTATATCCCCGCTGGTGGGCGATGCTGGATTCGAACCAGCGACCCCTTCCGTGTGAAGGAAGTGCTCTACCCCTGAGCCAATCGCCCGCGCTTTTGCGCAAGGGGTATATTACCAAAACTTCGGCGTCGTCACACGAGATTTTTTCGCAGGGCGGAAAGAATGTGAGAGAGTGAAGGAGACGCCAGCTCAGGACGCCTGCCCGTCAGGGACATTCGACATCGCCCCGCGCCAGGCCGTACTTCTCCATCTGGGCGAGGACGAGGTCGCGCCGCTCCCGGGCGCGCGCCGGGTCGGCCGAGAGGGCCTCGGGGTCGTTGGGCAGGCCGGCCATGAGGGCGCACTCGCAGACGCTCATCTCGCCGGGCTCCTTCCCGAGAAGGCCCCGGGTGGCGGGGCCGATCCCCGTGAGCCCTCGACCAAAGTAGGAGGTGTTCACGTAGAGCTCGAGGATCTCGGCCTTGCTGTAGCGCCCCTCGAGCTCGAATGCCATGAGCGTCTCGGCGACCTTCCTCGCGAAGTCCTTGTCCTGCGAGAAGAACAGGTTCTTGGCGAGCTGCTGGGTGATCGTCGAGCCGCCCTGCTCGAGCGAGAGCGTGGTGAGGTCGTGCCACGCCGCGCGGCAGACCGAGATGAGGTCGATTCCGGGATGGTCATAGAAGCGGTGGTCCTCGATGGCGACGACCGCCCTGAGATAGCACTCGGGAAGCTCGTCCGCGCTCACGTAGCCGTCCGAGCGGCGCACCTCGTCGACGACCCGCTCGACGGGGCCCTCCTCGAGCGCGGACCGATACATCCCGTAGCCCCTGACGGCCACGACGGCGGCCGCGAGGAGCGCTATGGCGAGAAGGACCGCCAGCAGGCGGCCCAGGAGGCGCAGGAACGCCCTCATGGCCCTCCCCCTTCCCTTCTGCCCCAATTGTGCCGCACCGCAGCCCGGGGCACCATCGCCCTTGCCTGCGAAAGGGTGATGTTTTCGAAAGGTTGACCGCCTCGCGGGGACGTGGCCATCCCGCACGCCGGGCGCCCTCCCCTGCCGGAGAAAAATTCTCGCTTGACCGACGCGGCGAGTCTGGTATAGTTTCTTTCGCACCAAGCGGGGATATAGCTCAGTTGGGAGAGCGCGTGACTGGCAGTCACGAGGTCAGGGGTTCGAACCCCCTTATCTCCACCATGTGAATGACGGCGGTGGCTTCGGTCGCCGCCTTTTTCATAGAAGGGCTCATGGCGCAACGGTTAGCGCAGGGGACTCATAATCCCTGGGTTGCAGGTTCGAATCCTGCTGGGCCCACCATGACCTCATCAGCGACGGCCGCATCGGGCCGTCGCTTTTCTTCGGCCCTATACTAAGCCCAAAGAGCTCATTCACCGACAGACGAAGGGGTGCTCCCATGCTCGACGAGAAGGACTTTGACGACTGGGCTCCCACCTACGACGAGTCGGTCGAGCGCGCGGACGCCGCGGGCGCCTACCCCTTCGCGGGATACGAGCGCGTCATGGACGCCATCTTCGAGCGAGTGACGGCGCGCCCCGGCGCCCGCGTGCTCGACCTCGGCTTTGGAACGGCCACGCTGACCGCGCGGCTGCATGAGGCGGGCTGCGAGGTCTATGGGCAGGACTTCTCCTCCCGCATGGTCGAGATCGCCCGGGCGAAAATGCCCGGCGCGCACCTCTATCAGGGCGACTTGGCGAGCGGCCTCGTCCCGGAGCTCGCCGGCGCGAGCTACGACGCCATAGTTGCCACCTACTCGCTGCACCATCTCGATGACGCGCGCAAGGCCGCGCTGATCCGGGGGCTTCTCCCCCTTCTTGCCCCAGGAGGGCGCCTCTACCTTGGCGACGTCGCGTTTGAGACGCGGGCGGAGCTGGATGCCTGCAGGTCCCAGGCCGGCCCCACCTGGGACTCTGACGAGGTCTACGTCGTCTACGACGAGCTGCGCGCGACGTTTCCCGCGCTCACGTTCGAGCGGATGTCGCCCTGCGCAGGGCTGCTCACGCTCCCCGCGCCCGACCGAGTGGCCTAGGCGTCGCGGGCCGGCACTCATGAGTGCCGGCAGGAGCAGGGCCGACGAGCCAGAGGTGCGGGGTTCTTCTCGCCCTTTGCCGAGAAGTGTCGGCTACCGCCGTAGCCCCGGCCGGCACTCATGAGTGCCGGCCCGAGGAGTTCGCGGCCGGCGCGAGCAAAACTCGGGACAAGAGGGACGGGCTACTCCCAGAGCATGTCGCGCGTGATGTCGCCCACCGTGGCAGCGCCGCACATCTCCATGGCGTCCACGAGCCCGGAGCGGAGCTCGCGGAGGTACGCGCGAACGCCGTCCTCTCCCCCGCCGAAGGCGGCAACGACGAAGGGCCTGCACACGAGGCAGGCGCGTGCGCCGAGGGCGAGCGCGCGGAAGACGTCGAGCCCGCTGCGGACGCCGCCGTCGACGAGCACCTCGACGCGATCTCCCACCGCGTCGACTACCCTGGGGAGGACCGCGGCGGTGGCCGGGGTCCCGTCGAGCACGCGCCCCCCGTGGTTGGAGACCACGATGGCGTCGACGCCCGCGTCCGCGGCCCTCAGGGCCGCCGCCGGCGTCATGACGCCCTTGAGCACGAAGGGCACGCCCGCCTCGTGGCATCTCGCGGCGACCTCCGCGATCTGCGCGGCCGACTTCGCGCCGGCGGGAGGCACCTGGCCGCGCAGGAACGGAAGCCCCGCGGCGTCGATGTCCATCGCGACCGCCGCGGGGCGCGACGCGAGGGCCTCGTCGAGCTTCTCGGCGAGCGTGGCCTCGTCCCAGGGCTTGACCGTGGGGACGCCCGCCCCGCCAAGCTCGCCCACGAGGTCGCAGGCCTCCCGCATGATCGTGGCGTCCAGGCCGTCGCCCGTCCAGGCGAGCGTCCCCTCCCCCGCCGCGGCGGTGAGGACGCAGCGGTTGTACGAGACCGTGTCGTACCGGTCGCCGTAGTGGCGCTGGACGTCGCCGACGGGACCCACCATCACCGGCAGCGAGAGCTCGCGCCCCAGCACCGTCGCGCGCGCGTCGGCCGAGAAGGGCCCGTGTAGGGTGTCCATGTTGACGCACAGGCCCTGCCAGGCGCGCCAGTTCTTCTCGGCGACGCGGCCCGTGCCCTTGTCGCCGGGCCCGGGCATCACACCGGCGCACGCGCGGCCGTCGCAGACGGGGCACGCCCTGCAGAAGGGTCCGATGTTTCCGCGCGCCGAGGCGGCGAGCTCTGCGTAGCTCATGGGGCTCCTCTCGATAGAAGGGTGCCCCGGCAGGATGGGCCGGGGCACGCGTGCAAAAGTGCCTGTCCCCTTTGCACGCTAGGCGCGGGCGGGGACGACGCGCTCGGCGAGCCAGGAGACGAGCTCTCCCATCGGCACGTCGAAGCGCTCGCCGGTCTCGCGGACCTTGACCTCGGCCATACCGTTCGCAACGCCGCGCTTGCCCAGGATCACCTGGTACGGGATGCCGATGAGGTCGGCGTCGGCGAACTTGACGCCGGGACGCTCCTTGCGGTCGTCGAGAAGGACCTCGAGGTCGGCGGCGCAGAGCTCGTCCACGACCTTCTCGGCAACCGGCGTGACCACGTCGTCGTTCACGGCGAGCGGAACGACCTCCACCTCGTAGGGCGCCACGCAGACGGGCCACGAGATGCCGTGCTCGTCGTTGTGCTGCTCCACGACGGCGGCCAGCGTGCGGGAGACGCCTATGCCGTAGCAGCCCATGAGGAAGGGGCGCTCGACGCCGTCCTCGTCGGCGAAGGTGGCGCCCATGGACTCGGAGTACTTGGTGCCGAGCTGGAAGACCTGGGAGATCTCGATGCCGCGGGCGCTCTTGAGCGCGGCGCCGCAGTGCGGGCAGGGGTCGCCCTCCTTCACGCTCACGAGGTCGGCCCACTCGTCGACCTCAAAGTCGCGGCCGGGCCTGGCGCCCGTGAAGTGGTAGTCAACCTCGTTGGCGCCGCAGGCCCAGCTCTGGCTCTCGCGCAGGGACTCGTCACAGACCAGACGGATCCCCTCGGGTAGGCCCACGGGCCCGATGAAGCCCTTGTGCAGGCCCGCCAGCTCGAGCTCCTCGTCGCTCATGAGGTGATAGGCGCCGAAGAGCTTGCCCGCCTTGATCTCGTTGAGCTCGTGGTCGCCCGGGACGATGGCCACGACGTTCGTGCCGTCCTCGGCCACGAGCGCGAGCGACTTGCGGGTGCCGTTCTCCGGGAAGCCGAAGAACCTCGCCACGGCCTCGATGGTGCCGAGGCCGGGGGTGTGGACCTTCTCGAGCGTGCCGTCCCCGGGGCCCTCGGTCACGGGCACCTTGGTGGCGGCGGCCTCGACGTCAGCGGCGAAGCCGCAGTCGCAGTAGACGAGCTCGGCCTCGCCGGAGTCGGCGAGCGCCATGAACTCCACGGAGGTGTCGCCGCCGATCTGGCCGGAGTCGGCCACGACGGGGAGGGCATAGATGCCGCAGCGCTCGGCGATGCGCGCGTAGGCGGCCTTCTCCTGCTCGTAGCACTCCTGCAGCGACTCCTGCGTGGCGGAGAAGCTGTAGGCGTCCTTCATGATGAACTCGCGGCCGCGCATGAGGCCGAAGCGCGGGCGCATCTCGTCGCGGAACTTGTCCTGGATCTGGTAGAGCGTGCAGGGCAGCTGCTTATAGGAGCGCAGCTCGTTCTTCACGAGGTCCGTGAAGGTCTCCTCGTGCGTGGGGCCCAGGGCAAACTCGCGGCCGTGACGGTCGGCGATGCGCATGAGCTCGGGGCCGTAGGCGTCCCAGCGGCCGGACTCGTGCCAGAGCTCGGCGGGCGTGAGGATCGGCACCATCATCTCCTGGGCGCCGATGCCCTCCATCTCGTCGCGGATGACGGCCTCGATCTTGCGGATCGAGCGCCAGGCGAGCGGCAGGTAGCTGTAGAGGCCGGCGGCGGTCTTGCGGATCATGCCGGCGCGCAGCAGCAGCCGATGGCTCGCGAGCTCGGCCTCGGCCGGGTCCTCCTTGAGCGTGGGGGCGTAGAGCGCCGACATCTTCTGATAACGCTTCACGTGCGGTTCCCTTCTGTGGGTCGTTGCAACGCCCCTGATTCTACGACATACGGGCGAGAAGAACGGGCGGGGTCGTAACTCAACCTCCGCCTCCTTGGCGGGGCTGACCTCCGGCGCTCAGACAGCTTCGGCGCAAAGGGCGCGCCTGCAGAACTCGCGGCGGAGGTCAGCCCAGCCGGGGAGGCGGACAGCTCGTCACAACGTATCGGTAGCAGATTGTAGTTGAGCAGGCACCGCGCCGGCCCGGGCAACCTCCGCCGCGAGTTCTTGCCGAGCGCTCTTCTCGGCAAGCTGTCTGAGCGCCGGAGGTTGCCCGGGCCGGCGCGGAGCCGGACGCTCTACGTGAAGCGATGCTCGATCTCGGCGAAGAGCTCGTCGACGGCGTCGGCCTCGTCGACGGTGCGGATCTTCTCGCCGGACGCGAAGAGCACGGCCCTGCCGCGCCCGCCGGCAAGGCCGATGTCGGCGCCCCTGGCCTCGCCGGGCCCGTTCACCACGCAGCCCATGACGGCGACGGTGATGGGGGCGCGCACGCCCGCGAGGCGCCGCTCCACCTCGGCGGCCACGCCCATGAGGTCCCACTGGCAGCGGCCGCACGTGGGGCAGCTCACGAGCTCGGGGCGCAGGCGGCGCAGCCCCACGGCCGAGAGCAGGTCCCAGGCCACGTCGACCTCCTCGACGGGGTCGGCGGTGAGCGAGAGGCGCATCGTGTCGCCGATGCCCTCCATGAGCAGCGCGCCGATCGCGGCGGCGTTCTTGACGGTCCCCTGGCGGGCGGTGCCCGCCTCGGTGACGCCGATGTGGAGCGGAACGTCCGGCAGCTCGCGCGAGAGGGCGCGGTTGACCTCGACGGTCGTCGGCACGCCGTGCGCCTTGGCGGACAGGACGATGTCAGAGAAGCCGCGTGCGCGGAAGTGCTCGACGAACGAGGTCGCCGACCCCACGAGCTTCTCGACGTGCGTGAGGTCCTCGCGCTCGGCGAAGGCCGGGTCGAGCGAGCCGGCGTTCACGCCGATGCGGATGGGGATGCCGCCCGCGCCCGCCTCGTCGATGACGGCGTCGACGCGCGCCCAGCTGCCGATGTTGCCGGGATTCACGCGCAGGGCCGCCGCCCCGCGACGGCACGCCTCGATGGCGAGCGCGTGGTCGAAGTGGATGTCGGCGACGACGGGAAGAGGCGAGGCGGCACAGATCTCGGAGAGGCCGTCGAGCGCCGACGACGAGGGCACCGCCACGCGTATGATCTCGCAGCCGGCCTCGGCGAGCCGCGCGATCTGCGCGAGCGTGGCGGCCGCGTCGGCCGTGTCGGTCGTGCACATGGACTGCACGGACACGGGCGCGCCGCCTCCCACCTGCACGTCCCCCACCATGACGGGGCGCGTGAGCTCGCGCGCCGGACGGTTCTTCTCGCTCATAGTGCCGCACCTACCCAATCACAAAGCGGACGATGTCGTTTCTCAGCACGACGACGAAGACGAAGACGATGAACGCGAGCCCGAGGTAGCTGAGGGCGCTCTGGGCGCGCAGGGAGAGCGGCCGGCGGATGACGAGCTGGATGACCTCGATGAGGATCTTGCCGCCGTCGAAGGGCGGGATGGGCAGGAGGTTCATGAAGCCGAGCGACATGGAGACCGCCGCGGCGACGAGCGCGAGCTCGTAGGCGCCCGACGAGGCCGCCTCGGAGGTCATGACGGCGATGCCCACGACCGAGGAGGACTGGTCAAGCACCTCCATCGTGTGCTGGGGCTGGATGAGCTGCGCGACGTAGCTCGCGACCTGGCCCGTGTAGGCGAGCGTGGCCTGGGCGGCCTCGGGCAGGCTCGGGTGATAGGTCGCCACGCTCGACGTTACACCCAGAAGCTCGCAGGCCTGGCCGTCGGGGAGGTCGACGAGGGCCGTCGCCTCGGCGCCGTCGCGGACGTAGGTGAGCTCGAAGTCCTCGCCCGCGTCGAGATAGGGGCGCATGGCGGAGGAGAGCTCCTCCCAGGTGCCGACGGGCATGCCGGCCACGGCGATGACCTCGTCGCCGGCCTCGAGGCCGGCCTCCTCCGCGTAGGAGCCCGCCTCGACCGCGCCGATGACGCTCGCGTCCGAGTAGTAGTCGACGCCGCGCGCCATGAGCGCGCAGGTCACGATCACGAAGGCGAGAAGGACGTTCACGAGCGGCCCGGCGACGAGCATCGCGCAGCGCCTGAGGAAGCCGACGCCCTGGTAGGTGTGAGAGCGCTCGAGGGCGAGGAGGTCGTCGGGGGCGAGGCCGGTCGGGTGGGGGCTGCCCGCCTCGGTGGAGCCGGGGAGCGTGAAGTCGTGCCCGCGGTCGTACTCGGTGAGGTGGTTCGCGTCGCGCGCGAGCGTCTCGAAGGCGGCGGGATAGTCGCGCTGGCCCGGCGTCTCGCCGAGCTCGGGGTCATAGTAGGGGCGGATCGAGGCCCAGTCGGCGAGGGTGGCCAGAAGCTCGTAGGCCCTGCCCTCGTCGACGTCGAGCTCGCGGGCAACGTCGGCGGCGCGCACGCGGCCCCGCTCCATGACGATCTGGAGCGCGGGGGCGAGCAGGTCGTCGTCCGCCCCCTCCATGCCGCAGATGCGCGTGTAGCCGCCGAGAAGGACCGGCGTGACGCCGAACTCGGTGCCCACCGAGCGGCTCTTGCGCGAGAGCCTCCAGCGGCACGGCAGGCCGAGGAAGAACTCCGTCGCCCTCACGCGCAGCGCGCGGGCGACGAGGTAGTGGCCGCCCTCGTGGACGAAGACGAGAAGCGACAGGACGAGCACGCCCCAGAACACGGCTGAGGCGACGGAAAGCACGGCACTCAAAGGGCGACCTCCGAGAGAACGGCGAGGGCCAGCGCGCGGGCGCGCGCGTCGACCTCCTCGAGCTGACCTAGCGACTCTACCCGCTCGCGGTCGGTCGCGTCCATGACGGCGGAGACCGTCCTCTCGATGTCGAGGAACGAGCACAAACCTTGGCGGAACCTTTCGTTGGCCACCTCGTTGGCCGCGTTCATGGCGCACGGGAGGGTCCCCCCGGCGCGGCCCGCCGCGCGGGCGAGGGCGAGGCAGCCGAACGCGGCCTCGTCGGCCTCGCCGAACGTGAGCGGGTCGGCGGAGCACCAGTCGATGCGCTCGACGGAGGCCTCCCAGCGCTCGGGGTAGCTGAGCGCGTACTGGATCGGCGCGCGCATGTCGGAGCCGCCGAGCTGCGCCTTCACGACGCCGTCGACGAACTCCACCATGGAGTGGATCTTGCTCTCGCGGTGGACGAGCACGCGGATCGCGTCGATGGGCTGCTGGAAGAGGTGATGCGCCTCGATGACCTCGAGCCCCTTGTTCATGAGGGTCGCCGAGTCGATCGTGATCTTCTCGCCCATCGTCCAGGTGGGGTGCGCAAGGGCGTCGGCAGCGGAGACGGAGGCGAGCCCCTCGCGCGACCGCCCGTAGAACGGCCCGCCCGAGCAGGTGAGCCAGATGCGGGAGACGTCCTCCGGGCGCTCCCCCACCAGGCACTGGAATATGGCGCTGTGCTCGGAGTCGACGGGAAGCAGGCGCCCCGGCCGGGCGAGCGGCATCATGAGGTCGCCGCCGCAGACGATGGACTCCTTGTTGGCGTAGGCGAGCGCCTTGCCCTCCCTGAGGGCGGCGAAGCCCGCGTGGATGCCGGAGAAGCCGACGAGCGCGTTCACGACCATGTCCACGTCGGGCAGCGTCGCGAGCTCGGTCACCGCGCCCGCGCCGAAGGCGGCCTCGCAGCCGGCCGGGAGCTCGGCGAGGGCGGGGTCCGAGGAGCGCTCGGGGTCCGCGACGGCGATGCGCGCGCAGCCGAACTCGCGCGCGGCGGCCACGGCGGCGGCCACCGACGTGTTGACGGAGACGGCCACGACGCGCAGCCTGTCGGCGTGGCGGCGGCAGACGTCGAGCGTCTGGGTGCCGATGGAGCCGGAGCAGCCGAGGACCGCGACCCTCAGGGGCCGCGGTCGCGCCGCGCGCGGCGCGGTGTCCTCGAAGATGGTCACAGGATGCCTCCAAAGAGCAGAAGGAAGAACGCCGCCATGCTGCCGAAGAGCATGGAGTCGGACCGGTCGAGCAGGCCGCCGTGCCCGGGCAGGACGTTGCCGGAGTCCTTGACCCCGACGCCGCGCTTCAGGCGCGACTCGAAGAGGTCCCCGATGACGCCCGCGACGCCCACGACGAGCCCGCACAGGACGGCCATGGAGATGCTCATGTCGCCGACGACGAAGACGGCGAGCACCACCCAGACGATGACGGAGCCGACGATGCCGCCGAAGAAGCCCTCGACGCTCTTGCTCGGCGAGATGCGCGGCGCGAGCTTGTGGCGGCCGAGCGCGGACCCGACGAAGTAGGCGAAGGCGTCGTTGGCCCAGATGGAGAGCATGACGGCGAGGGTGACGAGCGCGCCCGTCAGGCCGGGGTCGAACTTGCGGATCAGGACCACGCTCGAGAACGCGAGCGACGTGTAGAGGGGGCCGAAGGCGGTCACGGCGACGTCGGCGACGCTCGCCCGCGGCGTGAACACGTACCAGCACGCGCAGGCCATCAGCATGACGAAGATGACGAGCGCGCAGGCGAGAAGGCCCGAGACGAGGGCCGCGGGCGGGAACAGGACGGCAGCCGCGAGGCCGATGACCTCGTTGGGCATCCTGCCCCCCATGCGGCAGATGCGGAAGAACTCCGAGCAGCACAGCCACGCCTGCGCGACGACGAGCGCCGTGGTGGTGACCGGCCCGCAGAACAGGCACGCGAGGGTGACGACGGCGTAGATCGCCCCCGAGGTCGAGCGCGTGAGGAGGCGCTCTGCCGAGCTGCGCGCCTTCTGCCCCGTGAGGTCGCCGGCGGCGCGGCGCTCCTCCTTGGAGGCGCGCCGGCCCTCGAGAAACGCTATCTGTCGGTCGAGCCCTGACGCGCGCTCGTCGTCGGTGCGGCGGCTCTCGCTCATGACGTCACGACCCCGCCGAAGCGCCGCGAGCGCGACTGGTACGAGACGACGGCCCGCAGGAAGTCCCAGCGGGAGAAGTCCGGCCAGAAGGTCGGCGTGACGTAGAACTCTGTGTAGGCGAGCTGCCAGAGCAGGTAGTTGGAGAGCCTGAGCTCGCCTGAGGTCCTGATGAGGAGGTCGGGGTCGGGGAGCCCCGCCGTGTAGAGACGGCTCGCCAGCGCGTCCTCGTCGACGTCGCTCGGGTCGAGGGAGCCGGCGGCGACCTCCTGCGCGATCTGGCGCGCCGCGCGCGCGATCTCCGCGCGGGAGCCGTAGTTGACCGCGAGGGCGAAGGTCATGCCGGTGTGGTCGGCCGTCTCGTCGAGGCCGCGCTGGAACACCTGCCGGGTCTTCTCCGGAAGCGCGTCGAGGTCGCCGAGGAACCTGAGGCGCACGTTCTCCTGGTGGAAGAGCGGGAGCTCGTTCACGAGCGTCGTGGCGAAGAGGTGCATGAGGAGGTCGACCTCGCGCTGGGGCCGCCTCCAGTTCTCCGTGGAGAAGGCGTAGACGGAGAGCGCGTCCAGACCGAGCCTCACGCTCGTGGTCACCGCCTCGCGCAGGGCGTCGACGCCCGCCACGTGGCCGCGCGAGCGATCGAGCCCGCGGGCCTGCGCCCAGCGGCCGTTGCCGTCCATGATGATCGAGACGTGGCTCGGGACGCGATCGAGGTCGACGTCCGCAAGGCAGATGTCGGCGGGGGCGGCGGCGTAGTACTCCCTCAGCTTGGCTTCGTCGCGCTGCATCTAGATTTCCATGACCTCGGCGGTCTTGGCCTTCAGCAGCTCGTCGACCTTGGCGACGTAGGAGTCCGTGAGCTTCTGGACGGCCTTCTTCTCGCGGGACTGCTGGTCCTCGGGAAGCTCCTCGTCGCGCTCGATCTTGCCGTTGACGTCCCTGCGGACGTTGCGGATGGCGACGCGGCTCTCCTCGGCGAGCTGGCTGCACTCCTTGGCGAGCTCGCGACGGCGCTCCTCGGTCGGGCGCGGGAAGGGCAGGCGGATGCAGACGCCGTCGTTGGACGGCGTGATGCCGAGGTCGGAGCCCTCGATGGCCTTCTCGATGGAGCGAAGCGCGCTCTTGTCCCACGGCTCGACGACGAGCATGGAGGCCTCGGGGACCTTCACGGCCGCGAGCTGGGTGATCGGGGTGGGCTGGCCGTAGTAGTCGACCATGATGGGCGCGAGGATCTGGGCGTTCGCGCGCCCCGTGCGGACGCGGGCGAAGTTGGCCTTGAGGGTGTCGAGGCACTTGCCCATGTTCTTCTCGGCGCGGTCGGTGTACTGACTCATGACTAGTCCTCCTCGACGACGGTCGTTCCAACGCTCTCCCCGCTCACGGCGCTCATGAAGACGCCCGGGGACTTGATGTCGAACACCATGATGGGCATGTGGTTGTCGTGGCACAGCGCGGTGGCCGTGGCATCCATGACCTTGAGGTCGCGGTTGAGGACCTCGCGATACGTGACGGTGTCATAGCGGCGCGCGTCCGGGTTGGTGCGCGGGTCGGCGTCGTAGATGCCGTCCACGTTGGTGGCCTTCATGAGGACCTCGGCGCCCACCTCGCAGGCGCGCAGCGCGGCGGCGGTGTCGGTCGTGAAGTAGGGGTTGCCGGTCCCCGCGGCGTAGATGGTGATGCGCCCCTTCTCGAGGTGGCGGATCGCGCGGCGCCTGATGTAGGGCTCGGCGATCTGGCGCATCTCGATGGCGCTCATGACGCGGCAGTCCATGCCGTTGCGCTCGAAGCAGTCCTGGAGGGCGAGGGAGTTGATGACGGTGGCGAGCATGCCCATGTTGTCGCCCTGGGCGCGGTCCATGCCCGCGGCGGCGCCGGTGAGCCCGCGGAAGATGTTGCCGCCGCCCACGACGATGGCGACCTGCACGCCGGCCTCCCAGACGGGCTTGATCTCCTCGGCGAGGCGCTGCGGGACCGCGGCGTCGATGCCGAAGGACTGCTCCCCCATCAGGGCCTCGCCGGATAGCTTGAGCAGGACGCGGTGATACTTGATGTCTGACAAGCCAACCTCCACTCAGTCGTGCCGCGCGGGGGCGCGACGCCTTGTTCGAGACGAGATTCTACCAGAGACGCGCGGGGCGGTTCCGGATGCTCGGCGGACCGCCCCCGTATGCACACGAACGGGGCCGGCGAGAAGAACTCGCCGGCCCCGTCTGGCGTGAGAGGAAGCTCGCTACTCGGCGTCGCCGAAGGTGTAGCGGATGAAGCTCATGACCTCGACCTCGTCACCGAGGGACTTGCCGACGTTCTTGGCGAGCTGGCCGATGGTGACGGAGCCGTCCTTGACGAACTCCTGCTCGGTGAGGACGCTCTCCTTGAAGTACTTCTCGAGACGGCCCTGGGCCATCTTCTCCTGGATGGCCTCCGGCTTGCCGGACTCGGCGGCCTGGGCCTTGTAGATGGAGAGCTCGTGCTCGATCACGTCGGCGGGCACGTCGTCGCGGCGGGCGGCGACGGGCGCGGCGGCGGCGACCTGCATGGCGACGTCGTGCGCGAAGGTCTTGAACTCGTCGGCCTCGGCGGTCTCGGGCTTGCCGAGCTTGAAGGTCACGATGTCGGCGAGCTTGCCGCCGAGGTGGACGTAGCTGCCGAGGGCGCCGTCAGCGGCGGTGACGCGCTGGAAGCGGGCGATCTTCATGTTCTCGCCGATGACGTGGATCATCTCGGTGAGCTCGGCCTCGACGGTGGACTCGCCCATCGCGCACGCCTTGAGGGCCTCGACGTCGGCCGGGTCGTTCTCGGCGACGACCTTGGCGAGGTCGAGGGCGAAGCCGCAGAACTTGGGGTTGGTGCCCACGAAGTCGGTCTCGCAGGTGAGCTCGAGGATGGCGCCGAGCTTCTGGTCCTCGGAGACGTAGGTGGCGATGGTGCCCTCGTTGGTGTCGCGGCCGGCGCGCTTGACGGCCTTGGCGATACCCATGGTGCGGAGGATGTCAACGGCCTTGTCGATGTCGCCATCGGCCTCGACGAGGGCCTTCTTGCACTCCATCATCGGGGAGTCGGTCATCTCGCGGAGCTGCTTGACGAGGGCGGCGGTAACCTGTGCCATGGTGTTTCTCCTCTTCGTTCGTGAAGGTCGTTACTCAGCGGCGGGAGCCTCGGCGGCAGGGGCCTCCTCGGCTGCCGGGGCGGCCATCTCCTCGGCCGTGATCTGCTCCTTGCCGGAGCCGGCGAGGACGGCGTCGGCGGCGAGCTCGCACATGAGGGAGACGGAGCGGATGGCGTCGTCGTTGGCGGGGATGCCGTAGTCGACGACGTCGGGGTCGGAGTTGGTGTCGAGCAGGCTCACGACGGGGATGTGGAGGCGGTTGGCCTCGCGGATCGCGATCTCCTCGCGCTTGGAGTCGACGACGAAGATGGCCTGCGGGAGGGCGAGCATGGTGCGGGCGCCGCCGAGGTTGGCCTGGAGCTTGCCGAGCTCCTTGGTCAGCACGGCCTGCTCCTTCTTGGGCAGGAGGCTCATGCGGCCGTCCTCGACCATGGCCTCGAGCTCCTCCATGCGCTGGATGCGGGAGCGGATGGTCACGAAGTTGGTGAGCATGCCGCCGAGCCAGCGCTGGTTGATGTAGGGCATGCCACAGCGCTCGGCCTGGGCGGCGATGGGCTCCTGGGCCTGCTTCTTGGTGCCCACGAAGAGCACGGTGCCGCCCTTGGAGGCGGTCTCCTTGAGGAAGGTGTAGGCCTTGTCGGCGCCGAGCATGGTCTGCTTGAGGTCGAGGATGTAGATGCCGTTGCGCTCGCCGAAGATGTAGGACTTCATCTTGGGGTTCCAGCGGCGGGTCTGGTGACCGTAGTGGCAGCCGGCGTCGAGCAGGGTCTGGATAGTGATCTTAGCCATGATAACCTCCTGTGGTTGGTCCTCCGCGCGATGTCATCCCCGAGTCGCCACCCGGGACCTGGCTTGAGCCCCGGGCACCACGGCGGGCGGGTAGTCGCGCGTGCGTGATGGTACCGCGCCTGGCGCGGCATGTCGTGCGGACGCACAACGGACAGAAAGTATAGCGGGACGTCACGCCTTTGTCGAGCGCGACAGATGAAAATGCGCAGGCTCTTCCTGCCTCGCTACGAGCGCGGATGCGCGGCGCGGGCCGCCTCCCGGAGGCGCTCCACGGACAGGTGCGTGTAGACCTGCGTCGTGGAGAGGCTCTCGTGGCCCAGGAGCTCCTGGACGCTCCTGAGGTCAGCGCCCCCCGAGAGGAGCTCGGTGGCAAAGGTGTGGCGCATCGCGTGCGGCGAGAGCGCGGGGTCGAGCCCGGCGAGCGCCACGTGGCGGCCGAAGCAGTCGCGCATGGCCCCCGCCGACAGGGGGTTCCCCCGGGTGGAGAGGAAGAGGGCGTCGGTCGGCCGGCGCGAGCGGGCGGCGAGCTCCGGGCGGCCCTCCCCCACCCAGCGCTCCACCCAGCGCACCGCCTCGTCGTAGAGCGGCACGATCCGCTCCTTCGAGCCCTTGCCGAACAGGCGCGCCTGGCGTCCCGCGAGGTCGACGTCCGCCACGGAGAGCCCGGCGGCCTCCGACACGCGGCAGCCGGTCGCATAGAGCGTCTCGAGGAGCGCGCGGTCGCGCAGGCCCTCGGTCGTGTCGACGTCGCAGGTCGCGAGAAGGGCGCGGACGTCCGCGTCGGACATCGTGCGGGGAAGGGGCCGGCCGGCCTTGGGGCTCGCGAGCGCCGCCGCTGCCGACGCGTCGCAGACTCCCTCGCGCGCGAGCCAGCGATAGAAGCCGCGCAGCGCCGAGAGCCGCCGGTTGATCGTCCGCGGCGAGTAGCGGGCGCGGGAGAGCTCGGCGAGGTACCCCCTCAGCTCGCGGTGCGTCACGCGCAGCGGGTCGACCCCCGCGCGGCGCGCCCACGACGCGAAGGAGGCGAGGTCGCACCCGTATGAGCGCACCGTGTTCGGGGAGAGGTTGCGGAAGCGGCCGAGGTGGTCGCAGAACCGCGCGACGAGCCCCTCGAGGTCGGGCTCGCTCACGCTCCCCCGCCCCCGAAGAGGTCGTGGCGCGACCGCACGTAGGCCGCGAGGTCGGATCGCGCCCGCTCGGCGAGCGCCGCGCGGCGCTCGGCCTTCCTGCGCGGCGCGTCCGCAAGCGGCGGGAAGAGGCCGAAGTTCACGTGCATGGGCTGGTAGTCGACTGTGGAGGGGCTCGTCGCGTACGCGACGAGCGACCCGAGGGCGGAGGTGGCGGGAAGGGACGCCGGCGCCGCGCCCGAGAGCCCCGCGTACGTGTTGAGCGCCGCGAGAAGGCCCGAGGCGATGGCCTCGACGTACCCCTCGGTCCCGGTTATCTGCCCCGCGAGCCGACACCGCGTGCCCGGGATCGCGAAGGTGGCGTCGAGCGCGCGGGGCGCGTCGACGAAGGAGTTTCGATGCATGACCCCATAGCGCAGGAACTCGGCCGATCCGAGGCCGGGGATCATCCGGAACACGCGCCGCTGCTCGGGCCACGTGAGGTTGGTCTGGAAGCCGACGAGGTTGTAGGCGGCGCGCGCCTCGTTCTCCGCCCTGAGCTGGACCGCCGCCCAGGGCCGCCTGCCCGTGCGCGGGTCGGTGAGGCCCACCGGCTTGAGCGCGCCGAAGCGCAGCGAGTCGTGCCCGGTCCGGGCGACCTCCTCGACGGGCTGGCAGGCGCAGAAGAGGTCGGCCTGCTCGAAGTCGCGCGCGATGACGCGCCCGGCGGAGAGCAGGGCCTCCATGAAGGCGTCGTACTCGTCGCGGTCGAGCGGGCAGTTGAGGTAGTCGCCCCCGCCCGACTCGCCATAGCGGGACTGCGAGAAGACGACGTCGCGGTCGATGGAGTCGGCGTCGACGATGGGCGCCGCCGCATCGAAGAAGCTCATGCGCTCGCCTCCGACCGCCTTCGCGACGGCGTCGAAGAGCGCGTCGGAGCACAGGGGGCCCGCCGCGACGACGGACGGCCCCTCCGGGATGGACGTCACCTCCTCGCGGACGACCTCGACGAGCGGATGGCCCGCCACGAGCCGCGTCACCTCCGACGAGAAGGCCTCGCGGTCGACGGCGAGCGCCCCTCCTGCCGCCACCGAGCACGAGCGGGCGACGCGCAGCAGCTCGCAGCCCATCTGGTCGAGCTCCCACTTGAGAAGCCCCGCGGCGGTCTCCGGCTTGGTCGACTTGAGCGAGTTGGAGCACACGAGCTCGGCGAGGCTCGAGGTGCGGTGCGCCGGGGAGGGCCGGGAGGGACGCTGCTCGCAGAGCCTGACGCGCACGCCTCGGCGCGCGAGCTGCAGCGCGCACTCGCTCCCGGCGAGTCCCCCTCCGACGACCGTCACGATCTCCGACATGCCCGGCTCCCCTCAGTTCACGAGAAACGTTTCGAGATACCATTCTGCCCCATCAGGTAGGCGCGCGTGGGCGAGTATCTCCCGTCGGGCAGCCGCTCCACGATTCCTCTCGCCTCGAGGTCCGTCAGCGTCCTCAGCAGCGTCAGGACGTCCTCGCCGAGGCGCGCCGCGAGCTCGTCCGGCCTCGAGGGGGAGGCGAGCAGGGCGGCCGCGACCGGCCCGCCCGGGCGCTCGGGCGCCGGGCCCGCCATGGGGGCGGAGCCGAAGTCGAGCGAGAGGGCGATCTCGAGCGACCGCTCGTCGGGGATAATCCTCGCCCCCTCGGCTGCCAGGCGGTTGGTCCCCGACGAGGCGGGAGAGAAGATCGAGCCGGGTATGGCATAGACCGCCCTGCCGAGCTCGACTGCGGCCTCGGCGGTCGACATCGTGCCCGACCGGAGCCCCGCCTCCGTCACGACGAGCACGTGGGAGAGCGCGGCGATGACGGCGTTTCTCTTCGGGAACGCCCATCTCCTCGGACCCGCGCCCCAGCGCTCGAGCGAGACCACCGCCCCGCCCGACGAGAGCGTCGCCTCGAAGACGTCCCGGGACGAGCTTGGGTAGACGACGTCCGCCCCGCAGCCCGACACGATGACGGAGCGGCCTCCTGCCGCGACGGCCGCGAGGCCCGCGGCGCGGTCGCACCCCATGGCCCCTCCCGAGACGACGGTGACCCCGTTTCGAGCCGCGACGCGGGCCGCCATCTCCGCCACCGCGAGCCCGTAGGGCGTCGCGCGGCGGGCGCCGATGACGGCGAGGCAGGGCCCGGCGAGCGCGCCGGGGTCGCCGAGGCCGCGCAGCTCCTCGGGCGGTCGCTCGAGCTCGAGGAGCGAGCGCGGATACGCCTCGTCGCCCAGGGCGACCTCCCAGCACGTCTGAGCGCACCCCTCCATGGCAGCCCCCTCACTCCACGGACCGCGAGCGGAAGCCCACGGCCTCGACGATGTCGTCCGACGTCACGCGGTCGTGCCCCGCGAGGTCCGCGATCGTCCGCGCGACGCGGGCGACGCGGGCGATCGCGCGCCCGCCGAGCCTGAGCCGGTCGGCGAGGCCCTCGAAGGTCCTCTGCGCCCCCAGGTCGAGGAGCGCCGCCGCGACCGGCCCCGCCCGCCCGTCGTCCGCGCGGGCGCGCCGCGCGGCCCGCTCCCGGGCCTGCCCCACGAGAGAGGCCATCTCCTCCGAGCTCTGTCCGCGCTGCTCGCGTATCACCTTCCTCCCCGAGGGGCGCGCGACGTCCACGACCACGTCGATGCGGTCCATGAGGGGGCCGCCGATCCTGCCCTGGTAGGCCGCGACCCGCGCCGGCGTGCACGTGCACTCGGCGTCCGGGTCGCCAAGGTGCCCGCAGGGGCATGGGTTCGCCGCCGCGACGAGCTGGAAGTCGCAGGGGAAGGCGTACACCCCGTCGACGCGCACGATCCGCACCTCGCCGTCCTCGAGCGGCTGGCGCATCGCCTGGAGGGCCCCGCGGCCGAACTCCGGGAGCTCGTCCAGGAAGAGCACCCCCTTGTCCGCGAGGGACACCTCGCCGGGGCGCACCGGCCGGCCGCCCCCGACGAGCCCGCCGACGGAGATGGAGTGATGTGGCGCCCTGAACGGCCGCTCCCCGCGCGCGATCCTGTCTATGGGCTCCCCCGCGACCGAGTGGATGAGCAGCGCCTCGTCCGCCTCCTGCTCGTCGAGGGGCGGGAGGATCGTGGGGAGCCTCCTGGCGAGCATGGTCTTCCCGGCGCCCGGCGGGCCCACCATGAGGACGCCGTGGCGCCCCGCGGCCGCGATGGTCATCGCCCGCTTCGCGAGGTCCTGGTCGACGACGTCGGCGTAGTCGAGGTCCGGCCGCAGAGGGGCGGGGGCCGGGACGGCGCCCGAGGCGCCCACGGGCGGCAGCGCGGAGATGCCGCCCTTGAGCTGCCCCAGGGAGACGAGCCCGTGCGTCTCCCCGGACCAGCCCGGGGAGATCTCGGCTAACGCCGAGGTGACGAGCGACAGACCCCTTTCCTGCGCGAGCCGGGCGTACGCGACGCCGCCGCGCACCGGGCACACCGACCCGTCGAGACCGAGCTCCCCCACCATGAGGCACCCGACGGCGACGCGCCGGGGGAGCTGCCCCGTCGCGACGAGGATGGCCGTCGCGATGGGGAGGTCGAAGCCGGTCCCCGTCTTTCTCATCTCGCTCGGCGCGAGGTTGACGGTGACGCGCGCCCGGGGGAGCTCGAACCCGCACGAGCGGAGCGCGCAGCGGACCCGCGAGCGCGCCTCGAGCACCGCAGAGTCGGGCATGCCGACGATGTCGATGCCTGGTATGCCGCCCGACGTGCTCACCTCGACCGTGACGCCCAGCGCCTCGACGCCCCTGAGCTCGGCGGCATCGATGCCGGAAGACCCCCGCGCCATCAGTCGTCGACCTCGTACGCGCCCGAGAGGTGGCGCAGGCGAGCCGCGCCCTCGCCCACGACGTTCAGGGCGATGACGTCAAAGCGGACAGCGTCGGCCTCGGGGTGGTTGACGATGTAGGCGAGGGCGAGCATCTTGTAGCGTCGCCGCTTCCTGGAGTCGACGGCGAGCTCGGGCATCCCCTCCCCGCGCTCTCCGAGGGCGAGTCGGGTCTTGACCTCGACGAGCACGATCGTGTCGTCCTCGTCGTCCTCTCGGGCGACGATGTCGACCTCCCCGAACTCGCAGCGCCAGTTGCGGTCGAGGATGTACCACCCCTTGCGCTCGAGGTAGGCCGCGGCCATCTCCTCGCCCTTCATCCCAAGCTCGCGCGGCGTGAGGTCGCGCACCGTCCTCGGGCGCTCCTGGGCGCGCGCCTCGACCTCGCCGGCCGGTGCCTCAGGCGCCGCGGCGGGGTCCTGCTCGGGGTCGTACTCGAACGTGCGCTCCTGCTCCTCGTGCATGCTCTTCCTCCCATCGTCGGACATGGTCAGAAGAGCTTGCCAGAGGGCGCTTTCGCGTCGCGCTCACCGAGGTCCCCGGTCTCTGCCGCGAGCCTGACGGGTCAGACTCGGTCCCGGGGACCCTCCCCGCTCGGGACGCCCCCGTGCCGCCGGGACGAACGGTGGTTCAAAATGCGGGAATCAGAAGAGGCGCGGCGTCTCGAGAAAGTTTCCACAGAAGGAGACGCGGTGTATCGGCGTGAGGCCGCGCGCACGAATGGCGGCGACGTGCTCCGCCGAGCCGTAGCCCTTCGACTCGGCGAGGTGATAGCCCGGGTAGTCGTCCTCGTAGGAGACCATGAGGGCGTCCCTGGTAACCTTGGCGACGATCGAGGCCGCCGATATGCACGCGACGCGCGCGTCCCCCTTGACGACGCAGGTCTCCCTCGGGTGCACGTGCACCGGGTTGCCGTCGATGAGGACGCGGTCCGGCTCGACCCCGGCGTCGGCGATCGCAGAGGCCATGGCCTGCCTGAGCGAGACGGCCATGCCGACCGCGTCGATGGCCTCCGGCTCCACGTGGGCGATCCCGATGGCGAGCGCGACGTCGGCTATGCGGGCGGCAAGCGCCTCGCGCCGTGCCGGGGCGAGCTGCTTGGAGTCGTTGATGCCCCAGACGACAGGGTCGTCGGGAAGGGCGACGGCGGCGACGGTGAGCGGCCCCGCGAGCGCGCCGCGGCCCACCTCGTCGACGCCGAGGACGATGCCCTCTCCCCCGAGCTCGCGCATCAGGCGATAGGACGCCTCGACGCGCTCGCGCTCCGCCCCCTCGCGCTCGAGGCGCCTCCGCGCGACCTCGATCGCGTGCCTGACCTGGCGACGAGGGTCCTCGGCGTAGCGCTCGACGAGCCTGGACGCCTCGTCCGCGGGCGCGCTCGCGAGGGCGGCCGCGACCTCGCGAGCGGTTGCCGGTCGTGCAGTCGGGGGCATGATGCTCCAATCTCATGGAAAAAGCCGCCCCCGTGGGGGCGGCTCGAAGGTGGAACCTGAGGGTGAGCTAGTCGCGCTTCTCGCGAATGCGGGCGGCCTTGCCCACGCGGTCGCGCAGGTAGTAGAGCTTCGCGCGGCGGACGTCTCCGTGACGGACGACCTCGAGCTTGGCGATCTTGGGGCTGTGCAGCGGGAAGGTGCGCTCGACGCCCACAGAGAAGCTGATCTTGCGGACGGTGAAGGTCTCGCGCGCGCCGGCGCCGCTCATGCGGATGACGTCGCCCTCGAAGACCTGCTCGCGGGTGCGGTCGCCCTCGACGATGCGGTAGTGGACCTTGACGTGGTCGCCAACCTTGACCGCGGGGATGTCCTCGCGAATCTGCTGACGCTCGATGGCGCGAATGTAATCCATGATCTGTCCTTGTCTCTCTAGAGGTGCCGCCACGCTTGAACGGCACATAGGCTTACACACAGCGCCTTAGTATACGGCAGCTGGCGTCGCTAGACAAGAAGAACACAACTCAGAGGCAGAGCCCCACGACGACCCCGACCCGCTCGCCCGGGCCGCTCGTCATGCTGGGGTAGCCGGAGGACATGACCTGGTAGACCATGCGCTGCTCCCAGCCCTCGAGCGCATAGGGGTACGAGGTCCGATACCACCAGTTGCACGCCGTCCCGCCATACGCCATGACGAGCGCCGCCGAGGTGCTCGAGCCGTCGACCCCCGCGTCGGAGAAGTACTCGTACTGCTCGCCCTGCGCGGATAGGGCAGCATCGTAGGGCCCGAAGTCGACGTACTCCGAGCTGGCGCTCGGGGTGGTCCCGTACTCCCGCGCGAACCAGTCCACCTCGCCGCACACCTCCGAGACGGAGGGGGCCCAGAGCGCGTCGGCGGTCGTCGTGAGCGAGCCCACGGCATCCGAGTCGCCATAGCGCACGGCGACGTTGTCGGTGACCTTCAGCACGGGAACGACGCACGAGACGAGCTCGTCGGGCAGGAGGCTCGCCCCCTCCCCCGCGAGCCAGGACCTGAGGTCGGACGTCTCCCAGCCCCCCGCGTTCTTGTCGTCGGAGAACGGTCGCAGGGCGATGGGCGAGGTCATGAGGGTGAGGCCGGCAACGCCGCCCCCGTCCGCGCGCTCGTCGGCGCGAATCCCCACGACGCGCAGCTCGACGACGCTGCCGTCTCCGAGGGTCAGCGTCCGCGCGGCACCGACCTCGATCCCGTGCTGGGAGGCGATGGCCCTCCCCTCCTCGTCGGAGGGCGCGGCGGCTATGAGGCCGGCGATGTCGGAGAGCTCCTGCCAGGAGTACTCGTCGAAGGAGTCCGCGACGACGCGCTCGGACGTGCGCTCGGGCTCGGGGGAACCGGGGCCGCCGCCGTTCGCGACGAGCATGAGCAGCGTCGCCGCAAGGGCGACGAACGCGATCGAGAGAACGAGGGCGAGCGCCGTGAGGCACCCGCTGCCGCGACGGGACATCTCCTCCCCCTTCTTCTGCGAGCGAGCGCGGCGAGAGGTCCTTCTCGCCATCCGTCGCATGTCAGTGTAGGGGAAGCGCGCCCCGTAGCGGAGGGCTCAGCGCCTTCTCCATGACCTCGGTATCTTGAGGCCCTCGTAGACGCGGATGGCATATCGGTCGGTCATGCCGGAGACGAAGTCGGCCACCTGCACGTCAAGCGGGTCGTCGTGGAGACGGTACTCGGCGGGAACCTCGTCAGGGTGCCCGACGAAGTACCCGAAGAGGTCGACGAGCATCGCGTATGCCTTGGGCTCCTCCCACTTTGCGTCTCCGCGCGAGTAGAGCCGCTCGAAGAGAAACGAGCGCAGGGACATCATCGCCCCCCACACCCCCTCGGACATCAGGATGTCGCCGCTTCTGGAGCTCATGGACACCACGTCGTGGACCATCGTCTCGATTCGCTCCGACGAGCTCGAGCCGAGCCTCTCGCATGACTCCGAAGGAAGGTCCGACTCCCTGAGCATCCCCGCCCGCTCGGCGTCGTCGATGTCATGGCAGACATAGGCGATGCGATCGGCGAGCGCGACGACGCGGCCCTCGAGCGTGCCCGCCCGGAGCGAGCCCGTGTGGCAGCGGATGCCATCGACCACCTCGCGGGAGAGGTTGAGCCCGCGGCCGTTGCGCTCGAGAACGTCCACGATGCGCGCGCCCTGCTCGTTGTGCGCGAAGAGCCGACCCGCGCCCTCGGGCTGCCCGCGGTGCCGCGCGAGGGCGCGGCTGAGCGCGCGCTCGCCCACATGGCCGAAGGGGGTGTGCCCGAGGTCGTGCCCGAGGGCGATGGCCTCGGTCAGGTCCTCGTTCAGGCCGAGCGGCCGCGCGATTGAGCGAGCCACCTGGGAGACCTCGAGGGTGTGGATGAGGCGGGTGCGGTAGTGGTCTCCCTCGGGGGCGAGAAACACCTGCGTCTTGTGCGCAAGCCGCCTGAAGCTCTTCGAGTGCAGGATGCGGTCGCGGTCGCACTGGAAGCACGTCCTGAGGGCATCGGGCTCCTCGGGAACGCGCCGCCCCCGGGAGTCGCTCGCGAACGTGGCGTCCGGGGAGAGCCGCTCGTGCTCGGCGATCTCGAGCTCGGCGCGCGTCAGGACCCTCATCCTATCTCCTCTGTCATTTGGGGACGTGTTATTTCTCTCAGAAAAAATGGGACAGGTCAAGCACGCAAGCGACGAAGTCACCCGCACGCAATACCGCGCATGCACGGGAAGGCCTGTCCCAAAAACTCTGAGAGAAATAACACGTCCCCAAATGACGGGAGGGGGCACGTGGCCCCCTCCCGCTTGAGAGACGCAGATGACGCTCAGGCGCTACTTGGCGACCTTCTCGGCGCCACCGTTGGCCTCGATCTTGGCCTGGGCGGCCGCGAGGCGCGCGATGGGCACGCGGTACGGCGAGCAGGACACGTAGTCGAGACCGAGGTCGTAGTACATGTGGATGGACTCGGGATCGCCGCCGGTCTCGCCGCAGACGCCGCAGACGATGTCCGGGTTGCCGGCGTGGCCGCCCTCGACGCCCATCTTGACGAGCTTGGCAACGCCCTTGTCGAGCGTGGCGAACGGGTTCGTCTTGCAGATCTTCTTGTCGAGGTAGAGCGGCATGAAGGCAGCCTCAACGTCGTCACGGGAGAAGCCGAGGCCCATCTGCGTGAGGTCGTTGGTGCCGAAGGAGAAGAAGTCGGCGTGCTTGGCGATGTCCTCGGAGGTGATGGCAGCGCGCGGAATCTCGATCATGGTGCCGACCGGGATGTCGAGCTCGACGCCGTACTCCTCGGCGACGGCCTTGATGTTCTCCTCGACGACCTCGCGGACGAGGGCGAGCTCCTCCTCGAAGGCCACGAGCGGGATCATGATCTCCGGCTTGGGGCTGAGGCCCTGCTTCTGGAGTTCGGCGGTGGCGGAGGCGATGGCCTTCACCTGCATGACGTTGAGCTCGGGGTAGACCAGGCCGAGGCGGCAGCCGCGAAGGCCGAGCATCGGGTTGGCCTCCTGGAAGGAGTCGAGCTTGGCGAGAAGCGCCTTCTTCTCGGAGACGTCCTTGCCGGCGGCCTCCTCCTTGGCGATCTCGACGTCGAGGTCGCGCGGGTCCTCGAGGAACTCGTGCAGGGGCGGGTCGAGCAGGCGCACGATGACGGGCATGCCGTCCATGGCCTTGAACATCTCGAGGAAGTCGCCCTTCTGGGCGGCGCCGAGCTTCTCGACGGCGTCGGCCTTGACGGCCTCGTCGTCGGCGAGGATGAAGTTCTGGATGAGCTGCTTGCGCTCGCCGAGGAACATGTGCTCGGTGCGGCACAGGCCGATGCCGGAGGCGCCGTTGTCCTTGGAGAGCTGCGCGTCGGCCGGGTTGTCGGCGTTGGCGCGGACGCCGATCACGCGGCCGCGGTCGGCGTTGAGACGGACCTCGTCGGCCCAGTCGAGGATGGTCTGGAGGTCGCCGCCGAGCTCCGGACGGACGAGGGCGACCTCGCCGAGGATGACGTCGCCGGTGGTGCCGTCGATGGAGATGACGTCGCCCTCGTGGAGGGTGATGTCGGTGCCGGCGACGGTGCAGACCTTGTTGACCGCGTCGATCTGGAGGGCGTCGACGCCGCAGACGCACGGGGCGCCCATGCCGCGGGCGATGACGGCCGCGTGGGAGGTCTTGCCGCCGTGGGAGGTCAGGATGCCCTCGGCAGCGACCATGCCGTGGAGATCGTCCGGGGTGGTCTCCCAGCGCACGAGGATGCAGGGCTTGCCGGCCTCGGCGTAGGCCTCGGCGTCAGCGGAGGAGAACACGACGGCGCCGACGGCGGCACCCGGGGAGGCGTTGAGGCCCTTGGCGATGACCTTGTAGTCTGCCTTGGGGTCGAACTGCGGGTGGAGGAGCTGGTCGAGCTGCTCGGGGGCAACGCGCATGACCGCCTCCTCCTTGGAGATGCGGCCCTCCTCGTACATCTGGATGGCGACCTTGAGTGCGGAGAGGGCGGTGCGCTTGCCCACGCGGGTCTGGAGCATCCACAGCTTGCCCTGCTCGATGGTGAACTCGAGGTCCATCATGTCGGCGTAGTGGTCCTCGAGGATCTCGAAGACGTGGAAGAGCTCCTTGCCAGCCTCCTCGAGGCCCGGGACCTTGGGCAGGTCGGCGATCGGCTCGGTGTTGCGGATGCCGGCCACGACGTCCTCGCCCTGGGCGTTGACCAGGAAGTCGCCGTAGCGCTCGTTGGTGCCGTCAGCGGGGTTGCGGGTGAACGCGACGCCGGTGGCGGAGGTGTTGCCCTTGTTGCCGAACGCCATCACCTGAACGTTGACGGCGGTGCCGAGCTCGTCGGGGATCTTGTTCTGCTTGCGGTAGAGGATGGCGCGGTCGGTGTTCCAGGAGCCGAAGACGGCCTGCTCGGCGAGACGGAGCTGCACCAGCGGGTCGTGCGGGAACTCGATCTTGCCGTCCACGAGGACCTCGGGGTACTTCTCGGCGTCGACGTTCTCGGCGAAGATCTGCTTGAACGTGGCGACGAGGTCCTTGAGGTCGTCGGCGTCGAGCTCGGTGTCGAGCTTGACGCCCTTCTCGGCCTTCTTGGCGGCGATGGCGTCCTCGAAGAGCTGGCCGGAGACGCCCATGACGACGTCCGAGAACATCTGGACGAAGCGGCGGTAGGAGTCGTAGGCGAAGCGGGGGTTCTCGGTCTGCTTGATGAGGCCCTGGACGGAGTCATCGTTGAGGCCGAGGTTGAGGACGGTGTCCATCATGCCCGGCATGGAGAAGGGGGCGCCGGAACGGACGGAGACGAGCAGCGGGTCGTCGGAGTCGCCGAGCTTCTTGCCCATGCGCTCCTCGAGGTCCTTGCGGTACTCGTCGATCTCGTCGAGGACGCCCTCAGGCCACACGTTGCCGGCGCTGGAGTAGGCGACGCAGGTCTGGCAGGTGATCGTGAATCCGGGAGGGACGGGCAGGCCGATGTTGGCCATCTCGGCGAGGTTGGCGCCCTTGCCGCCGGTGATCCACTTGGCCTCGGCAACGGACTCTCCCGCGACCTCGGTCACGTTGTTGCCGTTGGCGTCGAAGCCGAAGCGGTATACATGCTTTTCTGCCATGTTTTCCCCTTGCTTTCCTAGGGTTCCTGACGCGTCCCGCCAAGGACGCGCCCTTACAGCTCGGTCGCGCACCGCCATCGCGCGGCCATAGGTCATGGTAACAATCGCGGGACCCCTCGCAACCGATTTTCTGCATCTGGTCCCGCTGAGTAGGTAAGCGGCGCGACGGCGAGAAAAACGGGGCCGCGCCCTGCGGCGCGGCCCCAAAGGTAGTAACATGGAATGCGATTTGGCCGTTTAGTTGGCCGAGCTCTCATCCTTGTAGATTGCGCCGATCTCGCGCGTGGGCTCCTCGCCCGTCAGCGTGGAGATGACCGTGACGGCCGGACCGAGCAGGTCGATGGAGGGGATGCCGCGGCGGTCGAGCTCGCGGCGGATCTCGCGGCGCAGCGTGCCGTTGGCGAACGTGTGGAACACGGCGCACGGGCGGCTCTCGTCGTAGTTCTCGTCGAGGAACGCGCGGACGGTGTCGACGTCCTTGACGTTGGAGAGGCGCTCGATGTCGACGGACCCGTCGCCGAACTGTGCGGCGGCGGCCATGACGACGGTGTTGGCCGTCTCGCCACGAGCGTCGGAAAGAACGAAGATGAGGGGGACGACCTGACCGAAGATGTCGTCATCCAGATCGAGCTTAGTCACCACGAGTCCTCCTGTACCTATCAGGCTTCACGGGGCATACCCCGTCCCACCGTAGCCTACTTCTTCCGAGAGAGCGCGCCGATGTCGGCAATCCCCACGAAGACTTCAACGAAGCGATTGAGGAGGCGCAGGCGGTTCTCCCTTACCTCAGTATCCTCGTCCATGACAAGGACGTCGTCGAAGAATCGGTCGATGGGCGTCTTGAGTTCGGCAAGGGCGTCGATCGCCGCGCGGAAGTCCTTCTCGGCGAGCGCGGACGCGACCCTGCCCTCGCCCTCGTCGCAGGCAGCGAGCAGGGCGCGCTCGGCGTCGCCGAGAAGCGAGGCGTCGACGTCGGAGCCGAGGCTCGCGTCGGCGAGGTGGGCGGCGCGGGCGTACGCCGTGGCGAGGTCGTCGAAGACCTCGGGGCTCTGCGAGCGTGCGTCCTCGAGGGCGCGGGCGCGGGCCATGAACTCGACGGGGTCGATGACGCCCACCGCGGAGACGGCCTCAATCGTGTCGGGGCGCAGGCCCTCGTCGCGCGCGATGGCGACGAGGCGCGCCTGGAAGAACCTCACGACGGCGGCGGCCACCGCCTCGAGGTCGAACTCGAGGCCCTGGGCCTGGTAGGCGCCGAGCGCAAGGCCGATGAGCCGACGAAGGTCGCAGCCCGGGAGCGCGCGGAGCATGGCGATGACGCCGATGGTCGCTCGGCGGACCGCATAGGGGTCGGAGGACCCGGTGGGCGGCTCGTCGATCGCGAAGATGCCGCAGATGGTGTCGAGCTTGTCGGCGATGGCGACGCAGCGGCCGCAGGTGCCGGACGGGAGCTCGTCGCCGGCGAAGCGCGGGCGGTAGTGCTCGCGGATGGCGTCGCAGACCTCGGGGGCCTCGCCGGCTGCGGCGGCGTAGTAGCCTCCCATGACGCCCTGCTGGTTGGTGAACTCGACGACGGCCTGGGAGACGAGGTCGGCCTTGGCGAGGTGCGCGGCGCGCGCGGCGGCCGCGACCCCCGCCTCGTCCTCCCCCGCCTGCGTGGCGACGGCGGCGGCGAGCCCCTCCATGCGCTCGACCTTCTGGCGCATCGTGCCGAGCCGCTCCTGGAAGGTCACCGAGCCGAGGCGCTCAACGAACTCCTCCATCGGGCGCTTGAGGTCCTCGTCATAGAAGAACTTGGCGTCGTCGAGGCGGGCGCGCACGACCTTCTCGTTGCCGGCGACGACGGTCTTGGAGACCGCGGGGTCGGCGTTCGAGACCACGACGAACTCGCGCGTGAGCTCTCCCGAGGCGTCGTAGATCGGGAAGTAGCGCTGGTTGGAGAGCATGGACTCGCAGATGATCTCATGCGGGACCTCGAGGAATGCCTCGTCGAAGGTGCCCACGAGGACCGTGGGCCACTCGCAGAGGTTCACGACCTCGTCGAAGATGCGCTTGGGGGTGTCCACGCGAGCGCCCCCGCGCTCGGCCTCGATGCGCGCGATGCCCTCGCGGATGGCCTCGGCCCGGCGCTCGGCCGAGAGCACGAAGGCCCGCTCGAGCGTGGCCTCGTAGTCGGCGGGAGACGCGACGACGTGCTCGCCCGGCGCCAGCACGCGGTGGCCGCGCGTGACGTTGGACGAGGTGACGTCGGCATAGGACACGGGGACGACGTCGGTGCCGAGAAGCGCGCAGATCCAGCGGATGGGGCGCACGAACGTGGCGTGCTCGGAGCCCCAGCGCTGGCTGCGGTAGTTGGGCCACTGCAGGCCGCCGATGACCTCGGCGGAGAGCCGGGAGAGGATGGGGGCGGCGGGCTCGGAGGGGACGCTCCTCTCGGCGAAGACGTACTCGTTGCCATCGGCGTCGACGCGGCGGACGAGGTCGGCGGCCTCGGCGCCGCACTTGCGGGCGAAGCCGAGGGCGGCCTTGGTGGGCGCGCCGGAGTCGTCGAACGCGATGGCGGCCTTGGGCCCGCGCTTCACCTCGTGGATCTCCTCGGTCGCGACGGCGACGTCCGCGACGAGGGCGGCGAGGCGGCGCGGCGTGGAGATCACGCGCACCTCCCCGTGGGAGAGCCCGGCGGCGTCAAGCCCCTTGGCGACGAGCCCGCCGAGCTGGCCGGCGGCGTTCATGAGCGGCGCGGACGGCATCTCCTCGGTGCCGATCTCAAGCAGGAAGTCTCGGGTCTCGGCCATCTAGGCCACCTCCCCCTTCTGTGCGTCTCCGTCGGTCTTTCCCGCCACCTCCGCGAGGTAGCTCTCGCAGCAGAGCTTCGCGATCGTGCGGACGCGCAGGATGTAGTTGGCGCGCTCCGTCGCCGAGATGGCGCCGCGGGCGTCGAGCAGGTTGAAGGCGTGGGAGCACTTCATCACGCAGTCGTACGCCGGCAGCGGGAGGCGGCGCTCGAGGCACGAGTGGCACTCGGCCTCGTAGTCGTCGAACTTCTGCCGCATCATCTCGACGTTGGCCACCTCGAAGTTGTAGGTGGAGAACTCGTACTCGTTCTCGTGGAACACGTCGCCGTAGGTCATGGGCGTGCCGTCGGGCAGATACGACCAGACGACGTCGTAGACGGAGTCCACGCCCTGGATGTACATGGCGATGCGCTCGAGGCCGTAGGTGATCTCCACGGGCACGGGGTCGCACTCGATGCCGCCCACCTGCTGGAAGTAGGTGTACTGGGTGACCTCCATGCCGTCCATCCAGACCTCCCAGCCGAGGCCCCAGGCGCCCAGCGTCGGGCTCTCCCAGTCGTCCTCGACGAAGCGGACGTCGTGCTCGGCCGGGTCGAGCCCGATGGCCTTGAGGGAGCCGAGGTAGAGGTCCTGCGAGTCGACGGGGCAGGGCTTCAGGATCACCTGGAACTGGTAGTAGTGCTGCATGCGGTTGGGGTTCTCGCCGTAGCGCCCGTCCGCCGGGCGGCGGCACGGCTGCGGGTAGCAGGTCCGCCAGGGCTTGGGCCCGAGCGAGCGGAGCGTCGTGGCGGTGTGGAAGGTGCCCGCGCCCACCTCCGAGTCGTAGGGCTGCATGACGGTGCAGCCCTGGGCGGCCCAGTAGCGCTCGAGCGCGAGGATCATGTCTTGGAACGTCAGCGCGGAGTCTCTCATATCAGTCCTTCCCTAGGTCAGGGGCTAGAGCGCCCCGATGCGAGAGAGCGGCCAGTAGATGAACAGTGCCCTCGATGTTACGTCATCGACGCTCACGGGGCCGAAGTAGCGCGAGTCCTTGGAGTTGGTTCGGTTGTCCCCCATGACCCAGACGCAGCCGTCGGGGACGACGTAGGGGTACTCGATGCCCGCGGAGCCCTCGAGGTCCGAGAGCGAGTAGGTCGGCCTCCCGCCGACGTAGGGCTCGTCGAGCGCCTCCCCGTCGACGTAGACGGCGCCGTCGACGAGGTCGATGGTCTGGCCGCCCACCGCGACGACGCGCTTGATGAGGGTCTCCCCGTCGAGCGGGCTCTCGAAGGTGACGATGTCGCCCTGGGCGGGCGCCTCGAAGCGCAGGCTCACCTTCTCGCCGAGCAGCATGTCGCCCTCGAGGATCGTGTCGCGCATCGACCCGGAGGGGACGTAGTAGGGCATCCCGACGAAGGTCCTGAGCAGGAACGCCACGCCGACCGCAAAGGCGACGCTCCCGATGATCCAGCCGTGGCGGGCGAGGAATCCCTCGCGCCCCGGGGCCTCATGACTCGCCATGAGCGCCGTCCCCCCTCGTCTCGCGCGCGACCCGCTCGGCGAAGTCGCGCTCCTCCGTCGTGAGCTCGGCCGCCCCCAGCAGGTCGGGCCGCCAGCGGGCGGTGCGCTCGATCGCGCTGCGCCTCCGCCAGGCGTCGACCCGGGCGTGGTCGCCCGAGAGGAGCACCTCGGGCACCTCCATGCCGCGATAGCTCGCGGGGCGGGTGTACTGGGCGTACTCGAGCAGGCCGGCAGAGGAGAACGACTCGTCCTCCGCGCTCCTCTCGTCGCCCAGGGCGCCCGGCAGCAGGCGGACCGTCGCGTCGATGACCACGAGCGCCGCCAGCTCGCCGCCCGTGAGGACGTAGTCGCCGAGCGATATGACCTCGTCGGCGAGCGAGTAGGCGCGCTCGTCCATGCCCTCGTACCGTCCGCAGACGAGCAGCACGCGCTCGCGCCGCGAGAGCTCCTCGGCGCGCGCCTCGTCGAAGCGGGCGCCGCAGGGCGAGAAGAACACGACGTGGGGCGCGGGGCCGTGCGACGAGAGGTCGTCGATCGCCTCGAAGATGGGGGCGGGCTTCATGAGCATCCCCTGCCCCCCGCCGAACGGCGCGTCGTCCACCGTGCGGTGGCGGTCGTGCGTCCAGTCGCGCAGGTCGTGCGCGCGGAACTCGAAGACGCCCGCGCGCTGGGCGCGGCCCATGATGGACGCGTCGAGATAGGGGGCGAAGACGTCGGGGAAGACGGAGAGGGTCTCGAATATCACAGCGACCCCCCCTCCCCCGGCCAGCCGAGCCCGCGCGGGACGCGGATGGGGATGGGCCCCTCGTCGGGCACCGTCGAGACGACCTCGTCGACCACCGGGACGAGGACCTCGCCGCCGCCGTCGACGTCGAGGACCCACACGTCGTTCGCGGGGCCGCTCATGACCTCGCGTATCCGCGCGCGGCGGCCGTCCCCCTCGCCCACGACCTCCCGGCCCACGAGGCGCTCCGGGTCGTGCAGGGCGAGGTCCTCCGGCAGGTCGCGCTCGCGGGCGAGCAGGAACCGGCCGACGAGGCGCTCGGCCGACGAGACGTCGCCGACGCCCGAGAGCGCGACGAGTCTCCCCGCGCGCCCCTCGCCCGAGGCCGAGACGACGGTGCGCCAGCGCGGCCCCTTGAGCTCGGGCGGCAGCACGGCGACCTCGAGCCCCTCGCGCACAAGTGAGGGAAGGCCGTGGACGGGCTCCGTCACGACCTCCCCTCTTCTCCCGCGCGCCTTGGCGACGCGGGCTATGGTCCTGTAGCGCTCGCGCATGCGCCCCTAGCCTACGACCTCGACCTCGACCATCGTGCCCACGCGCTGCCCGAGGGCGCGCGCGAGAGTGCGGATGGCCTTGATGGTGCGGCCCTTGCGGCCGATGACGCGTCCGGCGTCGTCCTCGGAGCACGTGACCTCGATGAGGGACGAGCCCTCGCTGTCCGTCACGTCGAGCGACACGGCCTCCTGGTCGTCGACGAGCCCGCACACGATGTACTCGACGAGGTCGGCGACCCGGTCGGACGGGAGCTCGCGCCCCTGCGCCCCGTCGAGCGCGCTGTCCGTGGCCTCCATGGGGCGCGCCTACTCGGCGTCGGCCTCGGCGGCAGCCTCGGCGGCGGCAGCGGCCTTGGCGGCGGCCTTCTTGGAGAGCTTCGCCTTCTTCTCGACGACGGGCTCGCCGGTGCGGGCGATGTCGATCAGGTGGGCGACGGCGTTGGTCGGCTGGGCGCCCTTGGCGACCCACTCGTCGACCTTCTCGAGGTTGATGTCGATGACCTTCGGGGTGGTCAGCGGGTTGTAGCGGCCGACCTCCTCGATGTAGCGGCCGTCGCGCGGCATGCGGCCGTCGGCGACGACGACGCGGTAGTACGGGCGCTTCTTGGCACCGTGGCGGGCCAGGCGAATCTTAACTGCCAATGAAAACTCCTCCGATACGTGCGGTGCGCGTGGTTGGTAGGTAGGCCGCACCGCATAGCCACATAGCAGTTAGACATCATACCGCTCCTCAATGTGGTCGCAAGGTGCAGTTTTTGTGAACGGCTGGCGTCGAGTCCGTGCGCGCCCGGGCGAGTTCAGGAGAAATTAAGGCTCGGTGGGTAGGATAGCAGCGACAAGTGCAGCCGAGGCCGACAGGGGGCACCTATGAACATACTGGTCGTCGAGGACGAGAGAAACCTCGCGGACGCCATCGTCCGCATCCTGGAGGGGGCCTCCTACAACGCCGAGGCGGTCTACGACGGCACCTCCGGGCTCAGGTCGGCCCTCTCGGGGGCCTACGACGCCGTGGTGCTCGACGTGATGCTGCCCGGCATGAGCGGCTACGACGTGGTGCACGAGATGCGGCGCGAGGGCTCCGCGACGCCCGTGCTGCTCCTCACCGCCCGCTCCTCGACCGCCGACAAGGTCGAGGGCCTCGACTCCGGCGCGGACGACTACATGACGAAGCCCTTCGAGGCGGCCGAGCTCCTCGCCCGCCTGCGGGCCCTCACGCGCCGCCGCGGCGACGTCATGCTCGACGAGCTGACCTTCGGCGACATCCGCCTCGACCTCGAGACGCACGACCTCTCCTGCGGCGAGTCCTCCGTCCACCTCTCCGGCAAGGAGTTCGAGGTCATGAGCGTCCTCATGAGCTCCTCGGCGCGCGTCGTCTCCAAGCAGGACCTCCTCCTCAAGGTCTGGGGGGCCGACGCCGAGGCGTCCGAGAACTCCGTCGAGGCCTACGTCTCGTTCCTGCGCAAGAAGCTCGCCCACGTGGGGTCCGCCGTCCAGATCACGACCCTCAGGATGCTCGGCTACCGCCTTGAGACGTTCGAGCGATAGCGCCCGGCGAGAGCCGATGCTCGCGCGGCTGCGCCGCAACTTCATCGCCGTCGCGATGTCGATCGCCGGCGCCGTCCTTCTCGCCTCGCTCGGCTCCTCGTTCTTCTCGTCCTACACCACGCAGCAGGCCCTGACCGACGACCTGCTCACGCGCGCGCTCTCCGCAGAGAGCTGGGCCGCCGCCAGAATCGGCGACGGCGACGGGCGTGGCGCGGACGTCATGCTCGCCGTCGCGGTCGACGTGGGGTTCGACGGCACGGTCAGCCTGAGCAGCGCCACCCCCCTCACGATCTCCGACCCCGCGCTCGAGGAGCTTCTCGCCGAGGCGCTCTCGAGCGAGTCGGCGTCCGGGAGGAACTCCTCCTATCACGTTGCCTGGATGCGGGCCTCGACGCCCAGCGGCTGGCGCGTGGCCCTCGCCGACACCTACTCGAGGGACGCCGCCCTGCGCGCGCAGGCGACGATGGACGCGGCCATCTTCCTCGTGGCCATGGCCGCGCTCCTGCTCGTCGTGAGGCGCCTCGCCCGCTGGATCCTGCGCCCCGTCGAGGAGGCGTGGGACCAGCAGAGGCGCTTCGTCTCCGACGCCTCGCACGAGCTCAAGACCCCGCTCGCCGTGATACTCGCCAACGCGCAGATCCTCGAGACGGCCGAGGGCGTGCCCGAGGACGCCCGGCGCTGGGCGAGAAGCACGGCGGAGGAGGCCAAGCACATGAAGGGCCTGGTCGAGGACCTGCTCACCCTCGCGCGCGCCGACGAGCAGCGGGCCTCCGGGGAGCGCGCCGCCGCCGAGCGCGTGGACCTCAGCGCGCTCGTCGACGGCTGCGCGCTCGAGTTCGACGCCGTCGCCTTCGAGCGGGGCTGCTCGATCGAGAGCTCCCTCGAGCCCGGCCTCTCCGTCGTCGGGGACCCCTCGCAGCTCGGGAGGCTCGTGCGGACGCTGCTCGACAACGCGACGAAGTACGCCGCGCGCGGCACCGAGGTGCGCGTCGCGCTCGCCCGGGAGGGTCGGCGCTGCCGCCTTGCGGTCACCAACCTCGGCGACGTCATCGCGCCAGAGGACCTCGAGCACCTCTTCGAGCGGTTCTACCGCACCGACCGCGCGCGCGAGCGCCAGCCGCAGGGGGGCTTCGGGCTCGGCCTCGCGATCGCACGCAGCATCGCCGAGGCGCATGGCGGCACGATCGGGGCCGCCTCGAGCCCCGAGGAGGGGACGACCTTCACCGTCCTTCTCCCCCTCGCCTGACGAGGGCGACCTGGCCGGGGCGATGGGTCGCCGCCGTCAGAAGTCCGACTTGTTCAGCGGGGCCGTGTCAGAGGTCCTCTGCCTGAAGCGCAGGTCGCGCCCGTAGCCCACCGCCGCGTCCCCGAAGCGGTCGCGGACGGCGTCCGTCACGCGGCCGAGCGCCGAGAGGTCTCGCGTCACGCCCGCGTCGCTTCCGGCGGAATCGCCGAAGAGCGCGAGCTGCTCCGCGCCCGGCCCGTCGAACCCCGACACGCCCACCCCCACGAGCCGCGCCGGCATCCCCGGCGCCCACACCTCGTCGAGCAGCGCCGCGGCCGCCCTCCCGAAGACGCGCTCGTCGTCGGTCGGCGCGGGGAGCGCGCGCTGGGCGGTGTGCCCGTGCCCGACGTCGTACTTCAGCTTGAGCGTCACCGTGCGCCCCTTGAGGCCCTTGCGGCGCAGGCGGCGCCCCACGACGGCGGCGACGTGCAGTATCGCGGCCTCGATCTCGTCGCGCTCCGTCAGGTCGGACGAGAAGGTGCGCTCGTTGGAGACCGACTTGACGTCGTCGGGCGCGGCGGCCTCGGCGACGCGGCTCCGCTCGCGCCCGGCGGCCCGCACCGCCATCCTGGGGCCGAGGACGCCGAACTCCCGCTCGAGCGCGCGCACGTCGGCGCGTGAGAGCTCGCCGAGCGTGCGGATGCCCATGCGCCTCAGGCGCTCCTCGGTCGCGGGGCCGACGCCGCTCATGGCGCCCACCGGCAGCGGGGCGAGAAACGCCCGCTCGGTGCCGGGCGGGACCACGGTGAGGCCGCGGGGCTTCTCGCGCTCGGAGGCGATCTTGGCGACGGTCTTGTTGGCCCCGAGCCCGATGGAGCAGGTGACGCCGAGCTCGGCCACCCTCCTCTGGACGCGGCAGCAGATGGCGACGGGGCTCTCGCGCGAGAAGCGCCCCGGGGTGACGTCGAAGAACGCCTCGTCGATGGAGACCTGCTCGACGAGGGGCGTCTCCTCTCCGAGGATTCCCATCACCCGGGCGCTCATCTCGCGGTAGCGGTCGAATCGCCCCTGCGTCCATATTGCGTCGGGGCACAGGCGACGCGCGGTGGCCGAGGGCATGGCCGAGCGCACGCCGAAGCGCCGCGCCTCGTATGACGCCGTGGAGACCACCCCGCGGCGATCCGCCGAGCCGCCCACGATGACGGGCCTCCCCCGCCACTCGGGATGGTCGAGCTGCTCGACGGACGCGAAGAAGGCGTCGAGGTCGAGCAGGCCCACGGCCGGGCCCTCCCACTCCAGGGACACGATGTTCGAAGCTCCGTCCATGGGACGATTATACGTTGCCTAAAGGGGGACAGGCCCCATTTAGGCATCCCTGCGACGATGGGTCGCATGCGAGATCGTGCTTCTCCCTATGCCCGTGAGGCGCTCGACCTGCCGGATGGTGAGGCCCGCGTCGCGCATCAGCTGAAGGAGCCGGTCTCTCTCGGCGCGGCCCATCGCCTTCAGGGCGGAGGGCTCGACGTCCCCGAGGGTCTCGCGCGCCACGGCGAGCGCCTCGTCGTCTGACACGCGTGCCCCCAGCCGCTCAACGTAGCCGAGGTAGTCGGCGCCCGCGCTGAAGTCGACGAACCCCTCTGGCCCGCCGAGCATGTCGAGGACGGTCCCCGTGCGTGCCAGAATCGTGGCGCCGCCGGCATACTCGGCGTAGCTGCTCCACGGATACTCCTCCGCGCGGCATATGCCGGCGCGCGCCGGGTTGTCGTGGATGTAGCGCACGACCTGAAGGAGCTGGCGGTCCGAGGTGACGGGGACGCTCTTGAACCTCCCGTCGAAGACGTGGCCGACATGCCCGGTGAGCCGGTTGAAGTGCGCGGCATAGCGTCCGGCGAGCCGATGCATGGCATGGCTGAGCTCGTCTGCCGAATCCTCGAGGAGCAGGTGGACGTGGTTGCTCATGAGGCACCACGCGAGCACGTTGATCCCGGCGTCGCCCAGGCATTCCCGCGCGAGCAGGAGGAAGAGCCTCCTGTCGCCGTCGCACTCGAATATGATCTGACGTCCGCTGCCGCGCAGGACGACATGGTAGAAGCCCTGCTCGGCACGAACCCTGGGGCTTCGTGCCATGATTGCCTCCTCACCGCGTGGCAAGAAGGCTAGCACGATGCGGACGAGATAGCTTGCCTAAAAGGGGCCTGTCCCCTTTTAGGCAAGGTCGAGGCGAGGGGCGTCGCCCCAGAGGGTCTCGAGGCGGTAGAAGTCGCGCGACTCGGGGCGGAAGACGTGGACGACGACCGAGCCGTAGTCGACGAGCACCCAGGAGAGCGCCTCCCTCCCCTCGCAGGAGAGGGGCGAGACGCCGCAGTTCTTGGAGACGCGCTCCCGGACCTCGTCGACGATGGCGTCGACCTGGCGGGCGTTCGCCCCGGTGCAGATGACGAAGTAGTCGCAGACGTCGGTGAGCGAGGTGAGGTCGAGGCAGACGAGGTCCTCCGCCTTCTTGTCGTCTGCCGCGCGGGCGGCGACGCGGGCGATCTCGAGCGGGGTGAGGGGCATGTTCTTCTCCTTACGGGCGACCCTCGGCGCGGCGCGCGGCGAGGGCGTTGTAGACTTCGATGGTGCCGGGATAGAGGTAGCGTCCTCCCTCGAGGACGTAGACGATGCCGCCGACGAAGGACTCCCAGAAGAGGTCGTCAAGCGACGCCACGCCCACGAGCGAGCGGCTCCGCTCTATGCCGGGCGTGTCGGGCCGGAGCGGCTCGATCCCGTCCGCGACGAAGAGCACCTCGTCGAGCGGGGACATGTCAGGCGCGGCGGAGGTGTGGACGGAGATGGCGTGCCACACCTCGGAGGGCAGCTCGGGGTAGCGCGTCGGCAGCGTCCGGGAGGCGATCACGCCATGGAGCAGCGGAAGGACGAGCTCGAGGTCGACCCCGAAGTCGAGGCCGAGCCCGCGCGCGGCCTCGAGCTGCTCAGAGGCGGAGGACGCCTTGGCCCAGTCGTGGAGCAGCCCCGCGGCGCGCGCGAGGAAGGGGTCCACCCCGTAGGCCACCGCGAGCCGCTCGGCGGTCCGGGCGACCGAGAGCGAGTGCGCGAGGCGTCGCTGCTTCCTCGCGAGGTGCCCGGAGACGTCGGACTCGATCCTCGCGAGGAGCGCGCGCTCCTCGGGCGCGTACGCGACGGCCCCGGCGCGACTCCTGCCGCCCACTAGGAGACCACCTCCCCGGTCTGGCCGTACCTTCCCCTGCTGGCGCCATAGAGGCCGTGCTTGTGGAGGTATCCCGTGACCTGGTCCGGCGTGAGGTAGCGCAGGCTCTGCCCGGCACGCACGCGCTCGCGGAGGTAGCTCGACGAGATGGCGAGCGCGGGGACGGAGAGGTACGTCACGTCGAAGTCGAGCCCCGAGGCGGCGATGACGTCCCAGGCGCGGTCGAGGTCATAGCCCGGGCGCGTCGCGCCCACGAGGTGCGCGAGCCGGGCTATGTCCGCGGCGTCGCGCCAGGTGACGATCTCGGTGATGGCGTCGGCGCCCGTGATGAAGTAGAACTCGACATTGGGCGGGTAGAGCTCGCGGAGCAGCCGGAGCGTGTCGGCCGTGTAGGTGACGCCGTCGCGGTCTATCTCGAAGCGCGAGGCGACGAAGTGGGGGTTGTCGGCCGTCGCGAGCAGCGTCATGGCGAAGCGCTCCTCGCCCGAGGTGACGTCCTGGTCGAGCTTGAAGGCCGGGCGACCGGCCGGCATGAACACCACGAGGTCGAGCCCGAGGTCGTCGAAGGCCTGCTCCGCCGCGACGAGGTGGCCGTGGTGGATGGGGTCGAAGGTCCCGCCCATGATGCCGAGGCGGTAGGTGCGCCCCTCGTCCGCACCGAGGACGGGCAGGTCGGCGGCGCGCAGCGCGGAGACGTCGACGCTCATCGCACCTGCCCGTCCCCGCGGGCGAGGTACTTCGTCGTGGTGAGCGCCGCGGCGCCCATGGGCCCGCGCGCGTGAAGCTTCTGGGTCGAGATGCCGATCTCGCCGCCGAGCCCGAAGACCCCTCCGTCGGTGAAGCGGGTCGAGGCGTTGGCGTAGACGGCCGCGGCGTCGACCCCGGCGAGAAACGCCTCGCAGGCGCCGTAGGACTCGCTCACGATGGCCTCGGAGTGCCCGGTCCCGTAGCGGTTGACGTGCTCGATGGCCTCCTCGACGCCCTCGACGCAGCAGACGGACATCTTGAGGTCCAGGTACTCGGTCCCCCAGTCCACCTCGGTGGCGACCCCCATCTCGACGCCGCACGACGCGGCGACGGAGCGGGCCGCATCGTCGCCCACGAGCTCGACCCCCCGCTCGGAGAGGGCGAGAAGGACGGGCGGCAGGAGCCGCGCCGCGGCGCACGAGTCGACGAGGAGGGACTCCGCGGCGTTGCAGACCCCGGGGCGGGAGCACTTGGCGTTCGTGACGATCCGCACGGCCTTCTCGGCGTCGGCCTCGCGATGGAGGTAGATGTGGCAGTTGCCGGTGCCCGTCTCGATGACGGGGACGGTCGCGCGCTCCACGCAGCGGCGGATCAGCGCGGCGCCGCCCCGCGGTATGAGGGCGTCGACGAGGTCGTTGGCGCGAATGAGCTCGTCGGTCTCCGTGTGGGCGGCGTCGTCGGAGACGTACTGCAGGGCGTCTGCGGGCAGCCCCGCCTCAGCGAGCGCCTCACGGCATGCGGCGGCGATCGCCTCGCAGGACTCGCGGGCCGCGGAGCCGCCCTTCAGGACGCAGGCGTTCCCGGAGCGCACGCAGAGCGCGAACGCGTCCGCCGTGACGTTGGGACGCGCCTCGTAGACGATGGCGACAACGCCGAGCGGGACGCTGACCTGCTCGATGCGGACCCCGCACTCGAGGGTGCGCCCGCCGACGACGCGGCCGAGCGGGTCGTCCTGGCGCGCGATGTCCTCGAGGGCCGAGGCGATGGAGCGAAGGCGCCCGTCGTCGAGCAGCAGGCGGTCCTGGAGGGGCGCCGGCATGCCGGCCTCCCTCCCCCGCGCGAGGTCCCGCGCGTTCGCCGCGCAGATGTCGGCGGAGCGCTCGAGGATGAGCCGCGCGGCGGCGCGTATGGCGCTCGATCTGTCGGCCGCGCTCGAGCGACCGAGCCGTATGGACGCCTCGCGCGCGAGCGAGGCCTTGGTGCGAGCCTCTGACATGGGCCGCTCCTTTCGCAGGGTCTGACCCCGATTATATAGCGTCCGCCTCGCCGCGGCCCCGCGGGCAGGGGGCTAGAAGACGAGGAGGTCGTCGCGGTGGACGGCCGGCTGGGCGCGGTCCTCGCCGAGGAACCGCGCGATGACGTCCAGCTTGATGCCGCGGACGCGGCCCATGTCCTCCGACGAGTAGCGCGCCACGCCGCGCCCGATGACGTCGCCCTCGGGCGAGCGGACGTTCACGACGTCCCCCGCGGCGTAGCCGCCCGTCGTCGAGACGACGCCGACGGGCAGGATCGAGGCGCCGTTCTCGAGGACGGCGCGCGCGGCGCCCTCGTCGAGGGTGATCGTGCCGCGCGGGACCTCCGCGAGACCGATCCAGAGCTTCCTGCCGCCCTCGTGGGGGGAGCCTGCGGGCGCCTCGAAGCGCGTGCCGACGGCCTCGCCGGAGACGACCTGCTCGAGCACCCGCTCGCGCCGACCGCGGCAGACGACCATGGGGATGCCCGCGGCGAGCATCGCGCGGGCGGCGCGGAGCTTGGAGGCCATCCCGCCCGTCCCGAACGAGGTCCCGGCGCCCCCCGCGACGGACATGAGCTCGTGGGTAATCTCACTCACGCGGCCGATCAGCTCGGCCCCCGGGTCCTCCTGGGGGCTGGCGGTGTAGAGGCCCTCGACGTCCGAGCAGATGACGTAGAGGTCGGCCCCCACGAGCGCGGCGACCAGCGCGCCGAGCATGTCATTGTCGCCGAAGGCGAACTCGGCGGTCGAGACGGTGTCGTTCTCGTTGACGACGGGGACCGCGCCGAGCTCGAGCAGGCGGGCGAGCGTGCTCCTTGCGTTGAGGAAGCCGTCCCGGTCCATGACGTCCCGCCGGGTGAGCAGGACCTGACCGCAGGGGATGCCCCGCTCGGCGAGGACGTCGGCGTATGCCTGCGTGAGGTTCGCCTGCCCCGCGGCGGCGCACGCCTGCAGCGTGGCGATGTCGTCCGGGCGCTCGGCGAAGCCGAGGACGTCACGGCCTGCGGCCGCGGCGCCCGAGGACACGACGACGACCCGCGTCCCCCGCGCGACGAGGGCGGCGACCTGGTCGCAGAGCGAGCGGATGAAGGCGCGGTCGAGCGCCCCGCCCCCGTCGACGAGGGTGGAGGACCCGACCTTGACGACCAGCAGCCTCGGGACGCCCATCTAGGCCTCGCCCTCCCCCGCCAGGACCTCGTCGTCCCCGTCCGCGACCTCGTCGAAGTCGGGGGCCTCGTCGGCGCCCTCGAAGGTGAAGGCGAGCTCGAGGATGCGGACCTCGTCGCCGCTGACGGCGCCCGCCTTCGCGAGCGCGTCGTCGAGCCCGCACCGGGAGAAGCGGTGCTGGAGGTAGGCGACGGCCTCGTCGTTGTCCCAGTCGGTCTGGACGACCATGCGCTCCACCTGCGAGCCGGTGACGCGCCAGGCGTGGCGCTCCTCGCGGGAGACGCGGATCTGGCGGTCGCGGCGCTGCCGCTCGAGCTCCCAGCGCTCGCTGAGGTCGGGGGCGGGCCCGGACTCCGCCGCGGCGGCGCGCAGGCGCGCGACGTCGGCCGCGCAGGCGCTCACGAGGGCGTCGAGCCCGACGCCCGTGGCGGCAGAGACCGAGAAGAACGCCCGCCCGTCGGCCTCAGCGGCGGCGCGCAGGCGCTCAACCTGGTCATCGACGCCCGGAAGGTCGCACTTGTTGGCCACGACGATCTGCGGGCGCTCGGCGAGCTCGGCGGCATAGGCCGAGAGCTCGGCGTTGATGGCGTGGTAGTCCTCGACCGCGTCGCGGCCCTCGTAGCCGCCCGTCACGTCGACGACGTGGAGGATGAGCGCGGTGCGCTCGATGTGCCGCAGGAACTGGTGGCCGAGGCCCCTGCCCTCGCTCGCGCCCTCGATGAGCCCGGGCACGTCGGCGACGACGAAGGACTGGCCGCTGGCGGCGCGGGCGACGCCCAGGTTGGGGACCAGCGTCGTGAACGGGTAGTCGGCGATCTTGGGGCGCGCGGCGCTGATGCGCGCGATGATGGAGCTCTTGCCCACCGACGGCATGCCCACGAGCGCGACGTCGGCCATGAGCTTCATCTCTAGCTCGATCCAGTGCTCGCGCGCGGGCTCGCCCTTCTCGGCGAAGGCCGGGGCGCGGCGGACGGAGGTGACGAAGTGGATGTTGCCTCGCCCCCCGGCGCCGCCGGGCGCGACGACCACGCGCTCCCCGGGGCGCGTGAGGTCGGCGATGTCGTAGGCGGGCGTCTGGGTCTCGGGGTCGAGCTCGCGGACGACCGTCCCGACCGGCACGCGCAGCACGAGGTCCGCCCCGTCGCGCCCGTGCCGGCGGGCGCCCTGGCCGTGCGTCCCGCGCTCGGCGCGGAAGTGGTGCTTGTAGCGGAAGTCGATGAGCGAGGAGAGCTGGGGGTCGGCCTCGACGATGACGTCGCCGCCGCGCCCTCCGTCCCCGCCGTCGGGGCCTCCCTTGGGCACATAGGCCTCGCGCCGGAACGACATGCAGCCCGCGCCGCCGTCGCCGCCCTTGACGTTGATGTGGGAAAGATCGGTAAACGTGTTCTCCACGCGCTTCTCCTTTGGTCGGAACCCCATGGTACGGCAACCGCCCGGCAGCGTCCAACCTGCGGGCACGCACCCCAGCGGGGCGAGCCCCGCGTCCCTCGGGCATCCGCGCACCCCAGCTCCCCGCTCGTCGGGCCCGGGGTGCCGCAGCTCGGCGAGGGCCGCCGCGGCCCGCCGCGAGTTTTGCAGCCGCGCGCCCCGCGCGTGGCGAAGCTGTCCGAGCGCCGGGGCCCGTCGCCTCGCCGGACGCGGCCCGGGATACGAAAAGGGCCCCGACGAGCGGGGCCCTGGGGTGCGATGTGACCGAGACTTACGCCTCGCGGACGTGCACGCGGTGCTTGACGCCCTTGGTGAACTCGACGGTGCCGGCGGTGAGGGCGAACAGGGTGTCGTCCTTGCCGATGCCGACGTTGTCACCGGGGTGGATGTGAGTGCCGCGCTGACGGACGAGAATCTCGCCGGCCTTCACGAACTGGCCGCCGTAGCGCTTGGTGCCCAGACGCTGGGCGTTGGAATCGCGGCCGTTGCGGGACGAGCCGAGACCTTTCTTGTGAGCCATGGTGTGACCTGCCTTCTACTCAGATACGAAACTACGCGGGAATCTCGACGACCTGGAGCTTCGTCAGGTTCTGACGGTGGCCCTTGGTGCGGTGATAGCGCTTGCGCTTCTTGAGCTTGAAGACGAGGACCTTCTCGCCCTTGAACTGGTCGACGACCTCGGCGGTGACCTTCTTGCCCTGGAGGGAGGCGGGGTCGACGATGGTCGTGGTGCCGTCGTTCAGGAGAAGGACGTCAAGCTCGACCTTGTCGCCAGGCTGCGCGTCGAGCTTCTCGACGTCGATGACGTCGCCCTTGGCAACCTTATACTGCTTGCCACCAGTTGCTACGATTGCGTACATGTGCGAAACCCTTCATTGCTGGCGTGAATGCAACAGTTGCTTATATTACTAGCAGCGCCCTCGCGCGTCAACGAGGAGTTGCCGTGACCTGCGGGTCCGTAAGGGAAAAGACGGCGCCCGAGCTCATGCGGGGACGATGCGGCCTTGCTCAGGATAGCGGCGCGCGCGGCTCGCTCGCAAAAAACTAGAGAGGCTCCACAAGACGCCCATCTTCCTCATGGCGCTGCGCGACCCTGCGGACGCGCACGGCGTCGGGCATGCCGCGCCCGACCTCGGCGAGCGCCGCGTCGATGAGGGCGCGCGGGCGGAGCGAGGCGCGCTCGCCCGAGCGCGTCTCCACGCGGAGCCGCACCGAGCCGCAGGGGCCGTCCTCGGCCGAGAGGCCCACGAGCGTCGAGCCCAGATCGACGGTCTTCTCGCGCTCCCCGCGCAGGTAGGTGAGGGTCCCACGCGCCCGCAGGGACTCCACGGCGCGCTCGATCAGGCCGGCGTCGGCGGGCGACGCCACGAGCTCGACCTCCCAGCTCGAGCGGTCCAGCCACGCCTCGAGGGCGGGGGCGGAGCCGGGCGCGTAGGCGGCGCGCGTCGGGGCGAGCGCCGGCGGCGTGGCGGCGCGCAGGAGGCCCAGCGCCTCCTCGGCGTCGACGCGCTCGGTGAGCCGGACGTCGTAGTACTCGCACGCCGAGCTCGCCCCGACGGGCAGGGCGCCCGAGAACTGGAGCCGCATGCGCCGGGCGAACCCGTTGCCGATCGAGAACGGCAGCCCGGCGCGCCTGACGCAGCGCTCCACGGTGGCGATCACCTCGAGGTGGCCGAGGTAGGCGAGTCGCTCGTCCTTTCCGTACTCCACGCGCAGGCGCGCGAGCTCGGCCTTGGTCGGAAGGTCCTGCGGGCGCCCCGGGAAGGGCTGCTGCCTCGTCATGAGCGCACCCCCTGAATGACGTTGCCGACGCCGAGCGCGGGGCACACCCCGCAGCCGGTGCAGCTCTCCCGCGTGCAGTCGGGCGTGGTGACCCCCTCCACGGCGCGCAGCCACTCACGCTGCAGGTAGCCCTTGGCGACGCCGGGCGACGTGTGGTCCCAGGGCAGCGCCGCGGAGAGCGGGAACTCCTCGCACGCCACCTCGGCGAGGCCGAGGCCGCACTCGCTCGCGGCGCGCTCCCAGAGGTCGAACCTGAACTCGCTCGTCCACGCGTCGAAGGCGCAGCCGAGCTCCCAGGCGCGCCGGACGAGCGCGAAGCCGGCGCGCCCCATCTTGGAGAGCGCGCCCTCGACGAGCGACACGTCGGCGTCGTGGTACGAGACGCGAATGGCTCGGTCGCGGACCTCGTGCAGCAGGAGCTGCTGGCGGCGGCGGACCTCGTCGGGGTCGAGCTGGCCCACCCACTGGAAGGCGGTGTAGGCCTTGGGCACGAGCACGGCCACGGATATCGAGACCGACACGCCGCTCTTGGGGCCTCGCCCCACGACCTCGCGTCCGATCTCGAGCACGCGCTCGGCCATCCGCGCGATCCCAACGACGTCCTCGTCCGTCTCGGTCGGCAGCCCGATCATGAAGTAGAGCTTCATGCGCCGCCACCCCTGGGCGAAGGCGTTGCGCGCGGCGCACTCGAGGTCATCCTCGGTCACGTTCTTGTTGATGACGTCTCTCAGGCGCTGGCTCCCGGCCTCGGGGGCGAAGGTGAGCCCCCCGCGCTTCCCTCCCGCCACGGCCGCCGCCATGTCGACCCCGAACGAGTCGAGTCGCTGCGAGGGGATGGAGACGCGGATGCCCCTCCCCGCGAGCCCCTCGTTCATGCCGCCCAGGATCTCCTCGCACTGGGAGTGGTCGGTCGTGGAGAGCGACGTGAGCGAGATCTCGTTGTGGCCGCTGGCGAGAAGCCCCTCCACGCCGCACGAGACGACCTGCTCCGCCGGGCGCTCGCGCACGGGGCGATACGTCATGCCGGCCTGGCAGAATCGGCAGCCGCGCGCGCAGCCGCGCAGCACCTCGAGCGAGAGCCGGTCCTGGACGATGCCCATGTAGGGGACGATCCTCTGGGCGACGGCGGGAGTCCCCGCGAAGTCCTGGAGGCAGCGCTTGAGGACGACCTCGGGGACGTCCTCCCCCGCCCTCGGCACCGCGCGGCCCCAGCGCGTGGTCGTCTCGTCCACCGCCACGTCGTAGAGCGACGGTACGTAGGTGCCGGGGACGCGCGCCAGGCGGCGCAGGACCTCGGCGCGGGGGACGCCCTGCGCCCGGGCGTCTCGAATGCACGCGCACGCCTCGACGATTGACTCCTCCCCGTCGCCGAGCAGGACGGCGTCGAGCGCGGGGGCGAGGGGCTCGCAGTTCCAGGCGGACGGGCCGCCCGCCAGGATGATGGGGTCGTCCTCGTCGCGCTCGGCGGACGTGAGCGCGATGCCGGCGAGGTCGAGCGTCTCGAGGACGTTGGTGGCGATGAGCTCGTGCGCGAGCGTGAACCCGATGGCGTCGAACGAGGCGAGCGGCGCGGAGCCCTCGAGGGAGAGCAGCGGAACGCCGCGCTCGCGCATGAGCGCCGCCATGTCCCTCCAGGGGAGGTAGCAGCGCTCGCAGCTCATGTCCGGCTGAGCGTTCACGGCGTTGTAGAGGATGGCCACGCCGAGGTTGGGCTGCCCCACCTCGTAGACGTCGGCATAGACCATGCAGAGGTGGAAGGGCCCCTCCTGCTCCTCGCACGCGCCCCACTCGTGGTCAAGGTAGCGGGAGGGATGCTCGACCTGCGAGAGGAGCGGCTCGACGAGGTGGAAGAGGTTCTCGCGCCGCGCCATCATGCCGCTCCCCCGCCGATCGTGACGTAGTCGTCCGCGCGAGGGGTCGCGGGGAGGGCCTGCGAGGCCGAGGCCGGGGCCGCGGGGGCCGCGCCCTCGGCGGGGCGACTCGCGCGACCGTCGTCCTCGAGCTCGAGCCGCAGCCTGATGGCGCGCGCCGTGGCGACGGTCCCCCCGTAGCCGACGCAGGCCTTGAGGATGGCGCCCAGCCCCGGGACGAGCCCCACGAGGGCGCGGGCGAGCGAGCGGTACGCGACGCCGCCGCCCATGACGCCGGCGAGCTCGGCCAGCCGCTCGAGGTCGACGTCTCGCCCGTACGCGGCGGCGATGTCGAGCGCGAGGGAGCACTGGCTCGCGCACATGATGGGAAAGTCGGAGCCCGGGATGAGGCTCACCGCGCCCACCGCCGCGTTCTCGAGCGCCCTGCGCGCCACGAGCGCGTCGGTCACCGCACGGCGGCAGAAGGGGAAGTTGGCCGCGAGCGCGAGCGGCTTGTCCGCGGATCGGGCAAGCCAGGCGGCGAGGCCGTCGAGGAGCGCGGCCTCGCTCGAGCCGGCGATGATGCCCACGAGCGGGGCGGTCTGCTCGCCGAGCCCGAGCGGCGGAACGTCGAGCGCCCCCTCGGCGACCATGGCGACGGGCACCCCGGCCCCGGCGTAGGCGCGCGCGAGCGCCGCGCAGGGGCCCTCACCCACGAGGACGAGCGCGACGTCGGCCGGCTCCGAGCCCTCGGGCGCGGCGGCGAGGCCGCGCACGTCGACGATGCCTCCGGGCCGCTCCGCGACGAGCGCGCCCCGCACGGCGGCGACGACCGCGCGCGGGCAGGTCGCGTCCACGTGGACGCGCACGACCACCCGCTCGTCACGCTGGGCGAACGAGCTCCTCCCCGAGGAGAGCACCTCGAGCGCCCTGCCCAGGGTGACCCTTCGCGTTGCCATGCCTTCCTCCCCTCCTTCCGGGGCGGCGCCCCGGGAACTGCCTCATGCCACCTTCTGGCGGTGCCTCCACACCGACTGCACGACCCCGACCGCCGCCATCTGCACGATCATGGACGACGACCCGTAGCTGATGAACGGGAGCGGGATTCCCGTGATCGGCATGATCCCGATGCACATGCCCACGTTCTCGAGGACCTGGAAGGTCCAGAGCGCCGCGCACCCCACGAGCACGAGCTTGGAGAACGGCGACTCCACACGCATGGCCAGCAGAATCGTGGCGAAGATCATCCAGGCGAAGAGGCCGAGAAGGACGACCGACCCCACGAATCCGAACTGCTCGGCGAAGGTCGCGAAGATGAAGTCCGTGTGCGCCTCCGGGAGAAAGCCCGACAGCGCCTGCGAGGCGTTGCCCACGCCCTTGCCGAGAAGCCCTCCCGAGCCGATGGCGATCTTGGCCTGGAGGAGGTTGTAGCCGTCCTCCGACGCCGTACCCTCGGGGTCCATGAAGACCGTGAGGCGCTTGAGCTGGTACTCCTTGAGGATGTGCGGAATCCCCTCAATGGAGGAGGTTATCACCACGAAGGCCGCCGCGGCCACGATGAGCGCGATCGTGGCGAGGACCCAGCTGCGCGGCGCGCCGCTGCAGATGATGATCGTCGCCCCGGCGAAGAAGATCATGAGGCCGGTGCCGAGGTCGGTCACCATGATGAGCAGGAGCGGTACGAGAAGCGTCCCGCACATCTTGGCGTAGTCGCGGAAGGAGTCTATCTTCCCGTTGTACTGCGCGCACGTCGCGGCCATGAGGAAGATGACGACGAGCTTGGCGGGCTCGGAGGGCTGGAACCTCAGGGGGCCGATCCGCACCCAGCCGACCATGCCTCCGCCCTCGACGCCGAGCCCCGGCACCTTGGGCAGCACCATGAGGACGCACGCGAGGACGAAGAGCACGGTCGTCATGTTCGCGAGGTTCCGGTAGTCGTAGCGCCAGACCACGAACGCGGCCGCCGCGCCGAGCGCGATGCCGGCGAGATGGCTCGTGAAGTTGGCGTCCGGCAGCGCGAGCGAGCACGACCACATGGTGACCACGCTGATGATGAGGATGAGCAGGGTCGGGATGAGCTGCGAGAGGTAGAGCTTCTCGAGCGGGCCGCCGCGCTTCCCCACGCGCGCGCCGCCGGACCCCCCTCGCCCCGCGCGCTGCGCGATCGAGGAGAGGCCCCCGCCCGCGGTGCCCGGTCCGGTGAATTCGCGTGCCATGCTCCCCTCCTAGTCCGTGCCGCCGACTTCGGCGGTCGAGGTGTCGGGCTGCCCGTAGATCGTGCCGAAGATGTCGCGGACGACGAGCATGGCGCTCGACGAGCCCCAGTCCGCGCCGTCGATGTTGGCGAAGACGACGTACTTGGGGTCGTCGGCCGGGGCGTAGGCGCCGAACCAGCCGACGTTGCGGTTGGCGGAGGTCTGCTCGGCGGTGCCGGTCTTGCTGCAGACGCGCACGTCGAGGTTCGTCCAGTGGGCCGCCTGCGTCGGGCTCTCCTCGTAGGTGACCCCGAGCATGCCCTGCTTCACGAGGTCGCGATAGGCGTCCTCCTCGTGGACGTCGTTGATCTGCTCGCAGCGGTAGCGCGAGATGAACCCGTCGCCGATGCGGGCGCGCACGCCGCGCATGACGTGCGGACGCCAGATGGGGCCGCCGTTGGCGAGCCCGCAGTAGACGCAGGCCATCTGGAGGCAGGTGACGAGCATGTCGCCCTGGCCGATGGCGAGGTTGCAGTTCTCGCCTCCCTGCCAGGTGCTGTCGTCGTCGGAGTAGCCGAGGGACTTGAAGTAGTCCCACTTCCATGCCGCGTCCGGGACGCGGCCGGCCGCCTCGCCGGATATGTCGATGCCCGTCGTCGACCCGAGCCCGTACTCCCGGAAGGTCTCCTGCATGCCCTCGGGGTTGTCGGAGTTCCAGAAGCCCTTGCCGATCTCGTAGAAGACGACGTCGCACGAGTAGGTTATGCCGTCGACGAGCCCCACGCCGCCGTGTCCGCTCTCGCTCCAGCACTTCATGCCGTTGGGGTCGCTCTGGTCCCCCGACCACGTCCACCACCCGGTGCAGTAGTAGCCGGAGTCGGGGGACGCGATCCCGTGGTCGAGCGCCGCGAAGGTGGTGAGCGGCTTGATGACCGAGCCGGGAGGGTACTGGCCGGCGATCGCGCGGTTGAGCATGGGGTTGTGCGCGCCCTCGTCCTGGAGCGCGTCCCAGTCGGCGGTGGAGATGCCGCCCACGAACACGCTCGGCGAGAAGGTCGGGTTGCTCGCCATGGCGAGGATCTCGCCGTTGGTGCAGTCCATGACGACGGCGGACCCGCCGACCGAGTCGATTCCGGTGTCGCGCATCTCGCCCACGATGCGCTCGAGGGACTCCTCGGCCGTGCGCTGGACGTCGACGTCGAGCGTGAGCACGAGGTCGGAGCCGCTCTGCGGCTCGATGCTGGTGGACAGGCCCAGGACGTCGCCATAGGCGTCGATGTAGACGACCTGCTCGCCGCGCACGCCCTGGAGCACGCTCTCGTAGGCGAGCTCGACGCCGGTCTGCCCCACGACGTCGCCCGAGCGATACGTGATTCCGTCGCCGTCGGACTCCTCGCTCGCCTTGAGCTGCTCGGAGGTCACGGTGCCGGTGTAGCCGACGACGTGGGCGGCGAGCGAGCCGAGCGGGTAGGAGCGCTGGGTGCGCTGCTCGACCTTGACTCCCGGGAAGACGTCCGGGTGCTCGCCTATGTAGGCGACGACGCGCCGGGAGACGTCGACGGAGACGGTGCGGAGGTTCTGATAGCCCTCGGAGCTGTCCTGAAGGCGGCGGCGGACGGCCTGGGCGGGCATGCCGATGAGGTTGGCGAGCAGCTGCACCTCGACCTCGTCGTCGAGGACGTCCGCGCTCGCCGCCACGGTGAGGCTCGCGCGGTTGCCCACGATCTCGCGCCCGTTGCGGTCCAGGATGCGACCGCGCGGGGCCTGCGTGTAGACGGTGCTCGTGCGGTTTGACTCGGCCTGCTCCGAGTACTCCTCGCTCGAGACGAGCTGCATGGACCAGAGGCGCGCGAGCAGCGTGGCGAAGACGGCCCCGGCCGCCACGGCGAAGCCGGTGAGCCTGCCGGAGAGGGTCTTCTCGGCCGAGGAGTCGGAGCCCCCCGACGCGCGCGGGGACGCGCCGCCGATGTCGAACGTGAAGGCGGCCTCCGAGCGGCCGTACACCACGAAGACGACGATCAGCGCGACGGCGAGGACCGCGCACACGATGACGATCACGAGGGAGAGGTCCATGGCAGCCCCCTACACGCCCCGCCTGGAGAAGTGCCCGCCGCCGAGGCTCGGCCCCGAGGGGACGTGGACGCGGGAGAAGTAGTAGGCGAAGGGGAGGAAGAAGACGAAGGTGAGCGCCGCCGTGGGAAGCGTGCGGAACACGAGGACGTCGAGCAGAGAGTCGGCCTGCCCCACGAGAAGCATCGCCAGGTGGTAGACGAGAGACACGACGAGCGACGCCGCGGCGAAGTGGGCCGTCGCCGAGGCGAGGTCCCCCGCCATGCGGTTGCGCTCCTCCATCCCGAGCGCGAAGGAGGAGGCGGAGAGGCAGAAGGCCATGAGGCCGATCGGGCCGGTCGTCGAGAGGTCGAAGAAGAGGCCGGCGAGAAAGCCCGCCACGACGCCGCGCCTGCCGCCCGTCTGGAGGGCGACGCAGGCGGAGAACACGAGCGCGAAGTTGGCGCGGCCGTTGCCGAGCCCCACGTTGGGCGCGAGGGCGAGCTGCAGCACCGCGCAGACGAGCGCGAGCACGGCGATGCTGCGCGACTCCCTGTTCCTGTCGGAGACCTGCATGGGCACCCCCTACTCCCCTGTCGTCCCGGCGTCGGCGCCGTCCTGTGCCGAGCCGTCCTGGCCCTCATCGCCCGACTGGCCGTCGGCGCCCGACCCGTCCTCCCCCTCGTCCGAGGAGCCCTGGGAGGCGACAGACGAGCTGTCCTGGGCGTCCGCGGCGGCGATGTCCTCCGCGGTGGCCCGCTGCTCCTCGGTGAGCGAGGTGATGACGAGCACCTCCTCGTAGTTCTCCGCGTGCGCGAAGGGCTCGACGACGATGGTGAGGTAGGCCGCGCCCGGGCTGCTCTCGACGCTCGTGACCTCGCCGAGGGGGAGGCCCTTGGGGAAGACGCCCCCGAGGCCGCTCGTGACGACGACGTCGCCCTGCGAGACGGTCTGGTCCGCACCGATCAGCGTGAGCTCGAGCTGGCCCGTCACCGTTCCGACGAGCATCCCCTGCGCGCGGCTCGACTGGATCATGGCGGAGACGGAGGAGTTGTCGTCGGTCACGAGGCGCACCGTCGAGGTGGCGGGCCCGCACTCGACGATCTGGCCGATGACGCCGGTCGAGGTCGCGACCGGCATGCCGACGGAGAGGCCCGAGGACGTGCCCTTGTCGATGGTGACCGTGGTCCCCCACGAGTCGCCCGAGCCGGAGATGATGCGCGCGGCCGTGGACTGGAGGTTGTTGGCGTCGCGCAGGTCGAGCAGGCCCTGCAGGCGCTCGGCGGACTGAGCGGCCTCCTCGAGCTCGACGTTTCTCGCCTTGAGCTCCTCGTTCTCGGCGCGGAGCTCGGAGAGGGTGGCCTGGTCGGCGGTGAGGTTGGTGACGATGTTGCCGAGCCCCTGGAAGGGGGCGGCGACGGTCGCGCCGAGATAGCGGACCGGCAGCGTCACCGTCTGGAAGGCGCCGCGCACCGCGGCGAGCGGGCCCTCGTCGCCGAAGCGGCAGCTCACGGTGAAGAGCGCGAGCGAGACGAGCAGGCACGCGACGAGCGTGCGCCCGCTGCCGCCCTTTCGGTTGTTGCCTATGGTCGGACCCGCCTGCCGCCCCCGCGTAGAGAGAGGCACGCGACTACCCGGCGCTCTGGACGAAGCCGCCCGAGAGCGCGTTGGCCTCGAGCACCTTTGCGCACCCGTTCACCACGTTCTCGAGCGCGGTCGGGCTCACGTTGACGGGGACGCCCGTCTCCTCGCGCAGCCGCTGGTCGAGCCCGCGGAGCAGGCCGCCGCCGCCCGTGAGGAGGATGCCGTAGTACATGAGGTCCGAGGCGAGGTCGGGCGGCGTCACGTCGAGGGCGTCCTTGACGGCCTTGGTCACCTCGTCGAGCGGGCGGTCGAGCGCGCGGCGGATCTCCTCGCTCTCGATGCGCACCGACTTGGGCAGGCCGCTCATGACGTCGCGGCCGTTGACCTCGACGTCGAGCTCCTCGGCGAGCGGGGCGGCGGAGCCGACCTTGATCTTGATGTCCTCGGCGGTGCGCTCGCCGATGGAAAGGTTGTACACGTCGCGGACGTGCTGGAGGATGGTCTGGTCGAACTCGTCCCCGGCGGTCCTGATGGACTGCGAGACGACGATGCCGCCCATCGAGATGACGGCGACCTCGGTGGTGCCGCCGCCGATGTCGACGACCATCGAGCCCGTCGGGTCCTCGATGGGCAGGTCCGCGCCGATGGCGGCCGCCATCGGCTCCTCGATGAGGTAGGCCTGGCGGGCGCCCGCGGAGATGGTCGCCTCGAAGACGGCTCGCTTCTCGACGGACGTGACGCCCGACGGGACGCAGACGACGACGCGCGGGCGCGGCGACCACGGGTAGTGGTTGCCGCGCGCCTTCTCGATGAAGTAGCGGAGCATGACCTCGGTGACGTCGAAGTCCGCGATGACGCCGTCCTTGAGGGGTCGCTCGGCGATGATGGAGCCCGGCGTGCGGCCGATCATGCGCTTGGCGTCGGCGCCCACCGCGAGCACGCGGCTCTCGCTCTTGTCGATGGCGACCACGGAGGGCTCGTTGATCACGATCCCCTGGCCGCGGACGGCCACGAGCGTGTTGGCCGTGCCGAGGTCGATGGCGAGGTCGCCGCCGTACTCCCCGAAGAGGGTGTCGAAAAGTGACATGGTCCCTGCCCTGTTCGCTGGCTCTTAGTCGTTGGCCGTCGTGTCGCCGGCGGAGGCGTACTCGGGCGTGACCGAGACGACCTTCCAGCTGATGCCGTCGCGGCGGAGCTCGACGGTGTAGTCCTGCTCCCCGCCGGCCGCGAGCGCGGCGGTGAGGTAGACGGTGGAGTCGGTCATGCTGCGGTCGCAGCCGCCCACGGTGACGGTGACGTCGCCGGTGGGCAGCGAGTCGCTCATGGCCTCGATCTGGCTTGCGGAGGTGCCGGCCACGACGTACTGCGCGATGTCCTCGCCGGAGGACTTGGCCTCGAAGAGCTCCTCGGCGACGGCCTCCTGGGTGGGCCAGCCGTAGCCGCGCACGTACGCGAAGACCGCGGCGCCGACGGCGAGGACGAGCAGCACGAGGAGGAAGACGAGGACCTTGAGGCCCGTGTGGCGGTGCTTGCGGCGGACCTTGCGCTCCTGCTTGTCGGCGGCCATGAGGTCCTCCTCGGTGACCGAGAAGAAGCCCGTGTCCTCGGGGGACGGCATGAGCTCGCCGGACTCCCCCATCGGGTCGAGCGGGTCGTAGCCGCCGCCGTAGCCCGCGGCGGCGAGGAACGCGTCGGTGTCGGACTGGCGGCGCTCGCCGATGGAGGCGACCGCCTTGCGCGCGGCGTCGTAGGAGGCCTGCGCCTCGGGGGTGAGCGAGTAGGTGCCGTCGGCGGTGGCGTGCGCGAAGGCGTCGACGGCCTCGTTCATGCGGTTCGCGGCGACGTAGGCGAGGCCGAGGTCGCACCATATCTGGTTCTGGCTCTCGAGGGGCGTCGTGAAGTCGAGCGCGGTGCGGTAGGCCTCGACGGCGTCGACGGCGCGCCCGAGGCGCATGAAGCAGCTGCCGAGCTTGGAGAGGGCCGCGGCGGGGGCGGGGTTGGCCTCGTCGATGGCGGCGTTGCGATACGCCATGCCGGCGCCGCGGACGTCACCGACCTGCTCGTACGCCGCGCCAAGCGCGAGATAGGCCTTGTAGGGGGTCGCGTAGGAGGCGTCGGAGACGGCCTCGCTGAGCGCGGGGATGGCCTCGTCCGCGCGGCCGGCAGCGAGCAGCGCGCGGCCGAGGTTGCACTGGAGCGCGCCGCGCTTCCCGTACGACGCGTCGCGGAGCGCGCCCTCGTAGGCGCGCGCCGCGGAGTCGAACTGGCCGAGCTTCATGTACGCGTTGCCGCGGAGGTGGTCGACCTCGCCGGACGGCTCCCCCGGGGCCGCGGCGTCGGCGAGGCGGGTCACCGCCCCGAACCAGTCGCCGCTCTTGTAGGCGAGCTTGCCGGATTCATAAGCCTGCTGGTTCACTGTGCCCTCCAACGTGTGCTCCGCCCGCGCCTAGGCGCCGGCGTGCTCGATCCTGACCGAGTTGATGACGTCGCCCTGGCGAAGGGCGGCGATGACGTCGAGCCCCTCGAGCGTCTGGCCGAAGACGGTGTAGCCCGAGTCGAGGCCGTGCTGGGGCCCGAGGCAGAAGTAGAACTGGGACCCGGCGGAGTTGGGGTCCATGGAGCGCGCCATGGCGAGCGCGCCGTCGTCGTGGGAGTTGCGGGGGTTGACCGTGTACTCCTCGCGGATGCGGTAGCCCGGGCCGCCGGTCCCGGGACGGCCCGTGGGGCCGACGCGGCCGGCGGCGACGTCGGCGGAAGACATGTCGCGGGTGTTGGGGCAGCCGCCCTGGATGACGAAGCCGGGGACGTAGCGGTGGAACTTCAGCCCGTCGTAGAAGCCCGAGGTGGCAAGCTCGCAGAAGTTGGCCACGTGAACGGGCGCGCCCGCGCCGTCGAGGCGTGCCCGGATGGTGCCCCTCGACGTGTCGAAGACGGCCACCTCGTCGCCCACGACCTGGTAGACGGGCGTATAGAGCGGGTCTTGGATGAATCCCATGTCCCTCTCCCCTCTCGGGGCGCGTTGCGTACGCGCGCACTATGCTTCCAACTAGATGATTCTAGCAGGAGGCGCCAGGTTTCACATATTCGGCAGAGAGACGGCGCGCGGGACGCCCCCTCAGGCGGCGGGGTCCCACGCGTCGTAGTTCTGCGAGAAGAGCCTCTGGAACGCGGAGCCGGCGGCCATGGCGCGGGTGATCGCCTCGGCGTCCGCGGACGGGTCGGAGGAGTCCGCGGAGATCTGCCAGGCCTCGGTGAGGGCGTCGCAGCGGTTCCTGAGCCAGTTGCCGAGCGTCTCGAGGTGGTCGACCGCCTCCGAGACCCCCTCGCTGCCGTCGTCGAGCGCGCCGATGTCGTTGATGAGGTTGGAGACCTCGATCGAGATGCCCCGCGCGGCGTCGAGCCCCGCCGCCCGGTCCTCTGACGAGGTGGACGACAGGACGCCGTCCGACCGCAGGAGCCGCTCGGACTCGTCCACGCGCGCCGAGAGCGAGCCGAGCGACTCGTGGGCGTCGGAGAGCGTCTCCTCGATGGTCCGCGTCTCCCCGGCCCGGTTCCCGTCCTGCCCGACGAGCGTCTCGAGGAAGCCGGGGAAGCCCGACATCGAGGTGTCGGCGGGCGTCGTCGCGGAGATGCGCGTGGCGCTCGGGTCCCAGGGGTGGGTGATGAGGACGGTGGCCCCGCCCACCACGAGGACGGCGAGCAGGCCGGCGAGCAGGAACGCCCGCGTGCGGGGCATGCGGTCGCTGCGCGACACGGGCGACGAGGCGTCGTCGACGGAGGGCAGCGCGCTCTCGATGCGCGTGATCACGCCCGTCTCGTCGGCGTCCGCGGCCCCTCCGAGCTCGCCCGTCGCGCCGATGTCGGGGAGGTCGAGGTCGCGGGTCGGCCGCGCGGGGGCGGCCTCGGGCCCCTCAGGCCGGACCGACGAGCCGCACTTGGGGCACACGTCGGCCCCCGGCGGCAGCAGGGCACCGCAGCCGGGGCACCAGGCCGCGTCGCTCAGCGAGATGCGCTGGGTCGCGTCTATGGTCTCATGGCAGCAGGGGCAGGTGAGCGAGCCGTCGGGCACGCGGCCCCCGCAGGCGGGGCAGATCACGGGGCGGCGCCCTCCTCTCTCTCAGTCCGCTAGCGGAGCTCGTCCAGGACGAACGGAAGGATACCACCCTTCGCGAGGAACGCGCCCTCCATGGGCGTGTCCACGCGCACAACGCACTCGAAGCTGAAGGAGGAGCCGTCCGGCCGCGTCGCGCGGACGGTCACCCTCGGCGAGGCCGGCAGCCCGCCCGAGAGGTCGACCGGGGAGACGTCGAAGGTCTCGTCTCCGCGGATGCCGAGGGCCTCGGCTCCCTCGCCCTCGAGGAACTGGAGCGGGAGGACGCCCATCTGGACGAGGTTGGAGCGGTGGATGCGCTCGAAGCTCTCGGCTATGACGGCGCGCACGCCGAGCAGCAGCGGGCCCTTGCCCGCCCAGTCGCGGCTCGAGCCGGAGCCGTAGAGCTTGCCGGCCACCACGACGAGCGGGACCCCCGCGGCGCGATACGACTCCGCGGCGTCGAATATGGGTACGACGTCGCCGCTGAGCAGGTCCTTGGTCCAGCCGCCCACGCGACCCTCGGCGAGCTCGTTTCTGAGCTTCACGTTGGCGAAGGTGCCGCGAGCCATGACCTCGTGGTTGCCGCGCCGTGCGCCGTAGGTGTTGAAGTCGGCGGGCTCGACGCCGTGCCCGATGAGGTAGCGGGCCGCGGGCGAGTCCTTGGCGATGGACCCGGCGGGCGAGATGTGGTCGGTCGTGACGAAGTCGCCGAGCAGGGCGAGCGCCCGGGCCCCGCGCACCTCGACGACGTCCTGAGGGCGGGCGATCTCGAAGTAGGGGGCGCGGCGCACGTAGGTGGACTCGGGGTCCCAGGGGAAGGTCGCGGACTGGTCGGAGGGGATGGAGCGCCAGGTCTCGGAGCCCTCGAGCAGGCCCCGCGAGCCCTCCTCGAAGAGCGAGGCGTCGCAGTGGGCCGCGAGCTCGGCGGCGACCTCCTCGTCGGTGGGCATGATGTCGGAGAGCATGACGGGGGTCCCGTCGGGGGCGACGCCCACCGGCTCGGTCGAGAGGTCCACGTCCATCGTGCCGGCGAGCGAGTAGGCGACCACGAGCGCGGGCTGGCACAGGTAGTTCTGGCTCACGTCCGGGGAGATGCGCCCCTCGAAGTTACGGTTGCCCGACAGGACGCTCGTGAGCTCGAGCTCGGCGGCGTGGGGCTTCAGGCAGGCCTTGATCTCCCCGGAGTTGCCGATGCAGCTCATGCAGCCGAAGCCGCAGGTGAAGAAGCCGAGCCTCCGGAGCGGCTCGGCCAGGCCGCACCGCTCGAGGAGCAGCTCGGTGGCATGGCTGCCGGGCGCGAGGACCTTCTTGACCCAGGGGCGGGGCGCAAGCCCGCGCTCGACGGCGTGCCGGGCGAGCAGGCCCGCGGCGACCATCATCGCCGGGTCCGTCGCGGTGGTGCAGCTCGTGATGGCGGCGATGGCGATGGCGCCGTGCCCGAGCTCCCCTGCGCCCTCGACGGCGACGCGCTCGGAGAGGTCGCGGCCGTTCTCGCGGGCGGACGACTCGAAGCGGGCCTTGAGCCCCGAGACGGCCACGCGGTCGTGCGGGCGCGACGGGCCGGCGAGCGAGGGCTCGACGGAGGAGAGGTCGAGCTCGAGGGTGCGCGCGTAGACACGACCCTCGCGCGTGCCGTAGACGCCCTGGGCCTCGAGGTAGGCGCGCGCGAAGGCCATCTCGCCCGAGTCGCGCCCGGCGGTCTCGAGGTAGTCGAAGGTGACGTCGTCCGCGGGGAAGAGCGTCGCCGTCGCCCCGTACTCGGGCGTCATGTTGGAGACGCACGCGCGCTGGGTGGCGGAAAGCGACGCCACGCCCTCGCCCGTGACCTCGACGATCGAGCCCACGACCCCCTCGGCGCGGAGCAGCTGCGCCACGGAGAGGGCGACGTCCATGCCCGAGACGCCCTCCGAGGTGGCTCCCGACAGGCGCAGCTCGACGACGGGCGGCACGAGCATCGAGATGGGCTGACCGAGCGCCGCCGCCTCCGCCTCGATGCCGCCGACGCCCCAGCCGAGCACGCCGACGCCGTTGGCCGTCGTGGTGTGGGAGTCGGTGCCGACGAGGGTGTCGAAGCACGCCACGTCCTTCTCGCCCGCGGCGAGCGCGTCGGTCGTGACCACGCCGCAGAAGCGCTCGATGTTGAGCTGGTGGCAGATGCCGCCTCCCGGCGGGACGATCTCGACGTTCTGGAAGGAGCGGCTCGCCCACTTGAGGAAGGCGAAGCGCTCGCGGTTGCGCTCGGCCTCGAGGCGCTGGTTCTCCCCCACCGCCCCCGGGCACTCGGCGACGTCGGCGATGACGGAGTGGTCGACGACGAGCGTGCAGGGGATGCGCGGGTTCACGAGCAGCGGGTCGCCGCCGCGCTCGACCATGGCGTCGCGCATGGCGGCGAAGTCGACGAACACCGGGACGCCCGTGAAGTCCTGGAAGAGCACGCGGGCGGGCATGAACTCGATCTCGGCGCCCGCCGCCCCGGCCGTCCCCGCCTCGACGACGGCGGAGGCCATGCGCACGGCGTCCTCGTCGGTCGCGGCGCGTCGGACGACGTTCTCGAGAAGGACGAGAAGCGCCCTCGGGAGGCGCTCGGCGCCCGGGATCCCCGAGACCACGTGGGCGAGGCGCGAGACGCCCCCGCCCTTAAGGGTCACCGGCCGGCGCGCGGAGAGGACCGCCTCGCGGAAATCAGTCGTTGCTGCCATGTCTGCCCTCCACCTTCCTCACGAGGCGCGCGAAGCGCTCGTCAGTCTCGTAGCTCGCGAGCGAGCGGTTGTACATCCAGTTGAAGAACGCGACCGCGATAAGGCCCGCGGCGGCGATCACCACCCCCATGCTACCCGTCATGTCCTCCATCTCGAAGAACGAGGCGAAGACCGTACACCCACACGCAACAATGGCGACGATCACGACGAGCAGCGCGGCCCTGAGCGGCGTCAGCGGCTGGGAGATGCGCCAGACGAGCGCGATGCCCACGAAGGCGACCAGCACGGTGCAGACCGTCGAGATCTCGCTGAACGAGTGGGAGAGCGCGCGCCCCACGACGAGCTCGGCGAAAAGCGCCGCAACGATGGCGGCCGAGGCCGGCAGCGACCGAGCGAGCACGTTGGCGAGAAAGCTCCCGCGCACGAGCTCGTGGTTGGGCTCGAGGGCGAGCACGAACGAGGGTATGCCGATGACCGCCGTCGAGAGCAGCGACATCTGGATGGGGATGAAGGGGTACGGCGGCATGACGATGCAGATGAGCGCCAGGGCGGCCGTGAAGACGGTCTTCACGAGGAAGAGCGACGCTGAGCGCTGCAGGTTGTTGATCGACCGCCTGCCCTCGGCGACGACCTCGGGCATGTGCGAGAAGTCGTTGTCCGCGAGGACGATCTCGGAGACGTTGCGCGCCGCGGCGGACCCCGAGGCCATGGCGACGGAGCAGTCGGCCTCCCGCAGGGCGAGGACGTCGTTCACGCCGTCGCCGGTCATGGCCACCGTGCGCCCGCGCCGGTGAAGGGCGCGCACGAGGTCGCGCTTCTGCTGCGGGGTGACGCGCCCGAACACGCGCGCCTCGTCGACGGCGGCGTCGAGCTTCTCGGGGGTGTCGAGCGTCGCGGCGTCCACGTACCTCTCGGCGTGCGGGACGCCGGCGCGCGCGGCGATGGCCGAGACCGTGCGCGGGTCGTCCCCGGAGATGACCCTGAGCTCGACCCCCTGGCCGAGGAAGAACCGCATGGTCTCGGGGGCGGTGGCGCGGATCTCGTCGCGAATGGCGACGCACCCCATCAGGCGCACCTCGCCGACGAGCGCGTTCCCCTCGTCGAACCCGTCGGCCTGGCCCACCACGAGCACGCGCTCCGTGGCGTCGAAGGCCCGCGCGACCCGGTCAGCCTCCCCCGCGCGGTCGCGGCCGAGCACGAACGCGGCGGCGCCCATCACGAGCGCGCGGCCGTCCGCGGTCACGCAGCCCGAGTACTTGCGCGCCGAGTCGAAGGGGACGGCCCGGGCCGCCCCCGCCGCGCGGATGCCGAGCGCGTCGGCGTGGCGCAGGAGGGCGAGCGCGGTCTCGTTGGCGTCCTCCGCGTTGGCGGAGGCTATCGCGGCCATGGCGGACTCGACCTCGGCCTCGGAGAACCCGGTCGCGGGGCGCACGGAGGAGACCTCCATCTCCCCCGAGGTGATCGTGCCCGTCTTGTCGAGGCAGAGCGTGTCCACGCGCGCGAGCGTCTCCACGCAGTACGCCTGCTGGACGAGGACCATCCGCCGGCCGAGCCGGAAGGTGGCGATGGCGAGGACGGAGGAGGTGAGCAGGACGAGGCCCTGCGGGATCATGCCGATGACGGCGGCGACCGAGGTGAGGATCGCGTCGTCCAGGCTGCCGCCGTCCATGAGGACCGACCTCAGGAAGAGGCCGAGGCCGAGCGGCACGAGCGCGACCGTGCCGAGTCGGATGATGGCGCGCAGCGTCTCCTGGATCTCCGACCGGACCGCCTTGACGTACTTCGCCTCGGCGTTGATGCGCGCGGCGTAGCCCTGCGCCCCCACGCGCGTCACCCGCGCGACGAGGCTCCCTGCGTCCACGAAGCTGCCGGAGAGCAGCTCGTCGCCCGGCCCCTTGGAGACGGGCTTGGCCTCGCCGGTGAGCAGGCTCTCGTTCATGGAGACGTTGCCGGAGACGATGACGCCGTCGGCGGGCACCTGGTCTCCGTGGGAGAGCCGCACGAGGTCGTCGAGGACGAGCTCGGAGGCGGGCAGCGAGCGCTCGCCGGAGGCGCGGACGACGGTGACCTCCTTCTGAGTGAGGATCGTGAGCCGGTCCACCATGCGCTTGGCGCGGACCTCCTGGGCGACGCCGATGAGCAGGTTGGCCCCCACGACGCACATGAAGAGGAGGTTGCGGTACTGGCCCGTGAGCAGCACGAGGACGGCGAGCGCGAGGTTCACGCCGTTGAACAGCGTGAGCGCGTGCTCCGCCACGATCTGGCGCACGGACTTGGTCTTGACGTCGGTGTTCGCGTTGGTGAGGCCCCTGACCGCGCGGTCGGCGACCTCCGCGTCGGTGAGCCCGGCGGGCACCGCGTCCCTCTCGTCTGGCGTCATCGCTCCCCTCTCGTCCGGTGCGTGACCCATTGTGCCACGGGGCGGGCGCGGCTCGGCGAACCTTACGAAAAAGAGAGACTTTCGGGCGAGGCCCCGACGCGCGCAGAACAGAAACGAACCCGCGAGGCCGAGGGTCTCGCGGGTCCGCGCGTCTTGCGGATGGTGCGCCCAGGGGGATTCGAACCCACGACCTTCTGCTCCGGAGGCAGACGCTCTCATCCACTGAGCTATGGGCGCGTGCGAGGGCAGTATAGCTCAATCCCCCGCCCGTCACAATCCAGACGCGCGGCGCGCCGTAACCTCGCGGTCACACGCGCGTGGTATCATCGCGCAGCATTTCACGCACCCAACACAGGAGAAGCGAATGATCGCAGTAGTGAGGGACAGCGCCACAGCCGAGCAGCTCGACCACTTCGTCAGGTGGATCGAGGACCGAGGCTTCAGGACGAACGTCTCCCAGGGAGACAACGAGACCCTGGTCGGCATCATCGGCGACACGACCCGCATCGACCCGTTCCTGCTCGAGAGCATGGACATCGTCGAGCGCGTCCAGCGCGTCTCCGAGCCGTTCAAGCTCGCCAACCGCAAGTTCCACCCCGAGGACACCGTCGTCGACTGCGGGCACGGCGTGCTCGTAGGCGGCGGCCACTTCCAGGTGATCGCCGGGCCGTGCTCGGTCGAGGGCGACAACCTCATGGCCATCGCCCGCGCCGTGCGCGCGGCGGGCGCCACGATGCTGCGCGGTGGCGCGTTCAAGCCGAGGACCTCCCCCTACACGTCCCAGGGCATGGGCGCGCGCGGCCTCGACCTGCTCATGGAGGCGGGCTCCGAGCTCGACATGCCCGTCGTGACCGAGATCATGGACCCGCGCGACGTCGGGCTCTTCCTCGACAGGGGCGTGGACGTCCTCCAGATCGGGGCGAGAAACGCGCAGAACTTCCCGCTCCTGCGCGAGGCCGGCAAGTCCGGCATCCCGGTCCTGCTCAAGCGCGGCATGTCCGAGACCATCGACGAGTTCGTCATGAGCGCCGAGTACGTCATGAGCGAGGGCAACGCCAACGTCATGCTCTGCGAGCGCGGCGTCCGCACCTTCGAGACGCGCACGAGGAACACCTTCGACGTGAACGCTATCCCCGTCCTGCACCACCTCACCCACCTGCCCGTCGTCGGCGACCCGAGCCACGCCACGGGCTACACGCGCTACGTGAGGCCCGCCGCCTACGCGGCCGTCGCCGCGGGGGCCGACGCGCTCGAGATCGAGGTGCACGACTGCCCCGCGAAGGCCTGGTCGGACGGCGCGCAGGCGCTCACGCCGGACCAGTTCGCCGACGCCATGCGGCGCATCGCGCTCATCCGCGAGGCCGTCACCGCCGACCTCGGGGAGGCCTAGGTGGCCGCCCGCGCGCTCGCCCCCGAGGTCGTGCCGGGGCGCATCGGCATCGTGGGGCTCGGCCTCATGGGGGGCTCCTTCGCCAAGGCCTTCGCGGCCGCCGGCGTCGAGGCCTTCGCCTGGAACAGGACGCGCTCCACGCTCGAGCTTGCGATGATAGAGACCGTCTCGGGCGAGCTTACCGACGAGGTGGTGCCGACCTGCGAGCTCCTGATCCTCGCGGGCTACCCCGCCGCGGCCGTATCGTGGCTCGAGGAGATGGCGCCGCTCATCTCCGCCGGCGCCATCGTCATCGACACGGTGGGCGTCAAGCGCGTCATCTGCGAGCGGTGCGAGAAGATCGCGGAGGGTCGCCCCTTCACCTTCGTCGGCTGCCACCCCATGGCGGGGACGCAGTACTCCGGCTTCGCCCACGCGCGCGCCTCGATGTTCAGGGGAGCGCCGATGGTCGTCGTGCCGCCCGAGATGGACGACTTCGAGCGGGCGGACGTCCTCGAGCGCCTGAAGGAGCTCCTCGAGCCGTGCGGCTTCGGCAGCTTCACGCTCGCCACGCCCGCGGAGCACGACCGCGTCATCGCCTTTACCTCGCAGCTCGCCCACGTCGTCTCCAACGCCTACGTCAAGAGCCCGACGGCACGCGCGCATCGGGGGTTCTCGGCGGGCTCCTACCGCGACCTCACGCGCGTCGCCCGCCTGAACGCGCCCATGTGGACGGAGCTCTTCCTCGACAACGCCGACTTCCTCTCCGAGGAGATCGGGACCATCATCCGGAGCCTCTCCGAGTACAAGGAGGCCATCGACGCGCGGGACGCCGCGCGCCTCGAGTCGCTCCTCGCTGAGGGCGACAGGATCAAGAGGGAGGTCGACCGCCGATGAGCGCGCCGTCTTCCGTCGAGCGCGCGGTGCGCGTGAGCGCCGCGTCGGGCGCCTATGATGTCCACGTCGGCGCGGGCGTGCTCGCCCGCGCCGGGGCCATCGCCCGCGAGGCGGCGGGCGGCGGGAGGTGCTGCGTGGTCACGGAGACCAACGTCGGGCCCCTCTACGCCGACGAGCTCGAGGCCTCGCTCGCCTCCGCCGGCTACGAGGTCGCCCCCAGGCTCACCTTCCCGGCCGGAGAGCCCTCGAAGAACCTCGGGACGCTCGCGGGCCTGCTCGAGGGACTCGCCGAGCGCGGCCTCACGCGAGACGACGTCGTCGTCGCGCTCGGGGGCGGCGTGACGGGCGACGTCGCGGGGCTCGCGGCGGCGCTCTACCTCAGGGGCTGCCCCGTGGTGCAGGTCCCCACGTCGCTCCTCGCCATGGTCGACTCCTCCGTCGGCGGCAAGACCGCCGTCGACCTGCCCGCGGGCAAGAACCTCGCGGGCGCGTTCTGGCAGCCGTCCGCCGTGGTGGCCGACGTGCGATGCCTCTCCACCGTATCCCCCGAGCTCTTCCGCGACTCGTGCGGGGAGGTCGTGAAGCACGCCGTCCTCGCCGACGCCCGGATGCTCGACGACCTCACGCGCTCCCCGCTCACCGCGCCGGGCGTCGGCGAGGCGCGCCTCGTCGACGTGGTGGCGAGAAACGTGGAGATTAAGCGCGACGTCGTCGACGCCGACGAGCGCGAGCGCGGGCTTCGCCAGACGCTCAACCTCGGGCACACCCTGGGGCACGCCATCGAGTCGGCGAGCGGGTTCTCCCTCGGGCACGGCTCGTGCGTCGCCGCCGGCCTCTGCATGGTCTCGCGCGCGTCCGCGAGGATGGGGTGGTGCTCCGAGGAGACGGCCGTGCGCATCGTCGCGTGCGTCGAGGCGCACGGGCTGCCCACGGGAAGCGACGTCCCCGCGGAGACGCTCATGGGCTACGTCGGGCATGACAAGAAGCGCCACGGTAACTCCGTGAACCTCGTCGTCCCCGTCGAGCCCGGCAGGGTCGAGGTCCGCCGCGTCGCCCTTGGCGAGCTCGCGCGCATCGTCGAGCTTGGAAGGGGGACCAGATCGTGAACGTGACCATCGAGGCCGGCCCCCTCTCCGGCGAGCTCGACGCCCCCTCCTCGAAGTCGGAGGCGCACCGCCTGCTCGTCTGCGCCGCCTTCGCGCCGGGCGTCACCGACGTCTCCTGCGCCACCTCCTCGGAGGACATCGAGGCCACGGCGTCGTGCCTCGGGGCGCTCGGCGCCCGCATCGCCCGGACGAAGGGCGGCTTCCGCGTGCGCCCCGTGCCCGGCACCTCCGCGACGGACAACCTCCCCGAGGCGCGCCGCGGGGCCCTGCTCGACTGCGGAGAGTCCGGGTCCACGCTGCGCTTCCTCCTGCCCGTCGTCGCCGCGCTCGGCTGCGACGCCCGGCTCACCGGCCGCGGCAGGCTCCCCGAGCGGCCGCTCTCGCCGCTCTACGAGGAGCTCGAGGCGCATGGCGCGACCCTCTCGGGGCAGGGCGTCTTCCCGCTCTCGGTGGGAGGCAGGCTCAGGCCCGGGCGCTTCTCCCTTCCGGGCGACGTCTCCTCGCAGTTCGTGACCGGGCTCCTGCTCGCCGCCCCGCTCCTTCGCGCCCCCGTCGAGGTCGTGGTGGGCGAGCCCGTCGAGTCGGCGCCCTACATCGACATCACCGTCTCCGCCCTCAGGACGTTCGGCGTCGAGGTCTCCGAGGGAGGCGCGGTGACGGACGACGGGCGGCCGGCCCGCTCCTTCGTCGTCTGCGCCCCGGGCGGCTACGTCACGCCCGGCGAGGTGTCCGTGGGCGGCGACTGGTCGAACGCCGCGTTCTGGCTCGCCGCGGGCGCGATCGGGGAGGGCGGCGTCGCCGTGCGGGGGCTCGACCTCGCGAGCGCCCAGGGCGACCGCCAGGTCCTCGCCGCGCTCGCCCTGCTCGGCGCCCGGGTGCTGCGCCGCCCGGGCGGCGCCGCGTGCGAGCTCGACCGCCTGCGCGGCCGCGAGCTCGACGTGAGCAGCTGCCCCGACCTCGTGCCGCCCCTCGCCGCCGTCGCCGCCGTCGCGGAGGGCACGACGCGCGTGCGCGGCGCGGCGCGGCTGCGCATCAAGGAGTCGGACCGCCTCGAGACCGTCTCCGCCGCGATCCGCGCCCTTGGGGGCCGCGCGCGGGCCCTCGACGACGGCCTCGTCATCGAGGGCGTGCCCGAGCTCGCCGGCGGCACCGTCGACGCGGCGAACGACCACCGCATCGCCATGATGGCCGCGATTCTCGCGTCCCGCTGCTCCGGCCCCGTGACCATCCTCGGGGCGGAGTGCGTCGCCAAGTCCTACCCCGCCTTCTTCGAGGACCTCGCGGCCCTCGGGGGCATCGTCAGAAAGGAGCGGTGATGCCGTCCTCGTTTGGCACCGCGCTCAGGGTCACCGTGTTCGGCCAGTCGCACTCCCCCGCCGTCGGGTGCGTCGTGGAGGGACTCCCCTCGGGGCTGCCCGTCGACCTCGAGGCCCTCTCGGCCTTCGTGGCGCGCCGCGCCCCCGGAAACGACCCCTGGGGGACGCCGCGCAAGGAGCCGGACGCCCCCCGCATCGTCTCAGGGCTCAACCCCGACGGGCGCACCTGCGGCGCTCCGCTCGCCGCCGTCATCGAGAACACCAACACCCGCTCGCGCGACTACAACAACCTCCTCGCCGTGCCGCGGCCGGGGCACGCCGACTTCGCCGCCTGGGCCAAGTGGCACGGGGAGCAGGACGTGCCGGGCGGCGGCCACTTCTCCGGCCGGCTCACCGGCCCGCTCTGCGTTGCGGGCGGGATAGCCCTCCAGTGGCTCGCCACCAGGGGCGTGAGCGTGCGCGCCCACGTCGCCGAGCTCGCCGGCATCTCCGACGAGCCCTTCTCCGCGCTCGACAACTCGCCCGCCTCGCTCGAACTTCTCGCCCGCCAGATGGCCGCCCTCGCCGACGGGAGGCGCATGCCGATCGTGGACGGGACGGCGGGCGAGCGCATGGTCGAGGCCGTCATGGACGCACGGTCGCGCAAGGACACGCTCGGCGGCATCGTCGAGTGCGTCGCCACGGGCCTGCCCGCGGGGGCGGGCTCGCCGATGTTCGACGGCGTGGAGAACGTCATGGCGCGCGCCCTCTTCGGCATCCCCGCGGTGAAGGGCGTCGAGTTCGGGCGCGGCTTCGGCGTGGCCCGGCTCTCCGGCACGCAGAACAACGACCCCTACGAGGTCCGCGGCGGCGCCTGCGTCCCCGCGACCAACAACGCCGGCGGCATCCTCGGCGGCATCACGACGGGCGCCCCGGTGCTCGTGCGCTGCGCCTTCAAGCCCATATCCAGCGTCATGGTCGAGCAGGACTCCGTCGACCTCACGACGATGGAGCCGGCGCGGCTCAAGGTGCACGGCCGCCACGACACCACGGCGGTCATCCGGGCGGTCCCCGTGGTCGAGGCGGTCTGCGCGCTCGCGCTCGCGGACGTCCTTCTCGCCTGGCCCGCCGAGTGACGCCCACAGGCGACTAAGAAAGGTTTGACATGCCTGAGCTCTCTGAACTTCGACGTGAGATAGACCGCATAGACGGGGAGATCTTCCGGCTCTTCTCGGAGCGCGCCGGCGTGGCCGAGCAGGTCGCGGCCTACAAGCGCGAGCGCGGCATGCGCGTCTTCGACCCCGCCCGCGAGCGCGCGAAGGTCGCGGACGCCGCGGAGCGCGCGCCCGAGGACCTGGCGACCTACGCCCAGGTGCTGATGGAGCTCCTCATGGAGGCCTCCCGGGCGCGCCAGCACGCGCTGCTCTCCGACGTGGCGGACGACGGCACCCTCGCGCTCGTCGAGCGCGCCCGCGCGGAGACGCCGGAGCTTTTCCCCCGCTCGGCGCACGTCTCGTGCCAGGGGGTCGAGGGGGCCTACTCGCAGATCGCGGCGGAGCGCATCTTCCGCCGCCCCTCGATCAGCTACGCCGCGACGTTCGACGGCGTGTTCCGCGCCGTCGAGCAGGGCGCCGCGGACTACGGCGTCATCCCCGTCGAGAACTCCACCGCCGGCTCGGTGAACCAGGTCTTCGACCTCATGATGGAGCACTCGTTCTACGTGGTGCGCACCACCCGCGTGAAGGTGGACCACAACCTGCTCGCCCTGCCCGGCGCCGAGCTTTCCGGCATCCGCGAGATATTCAGCCACGAGCAGGCGATCAACCAGTGCGCGGAGTTCCTCTCCGGCCTGCCCGACGTCCGGGTGCGCGTCTGCGAAAACACCGCGGCGGCGGCCAAGGGGGTCGCCGAGTCCGGCCGGCTCGACGTCGCCGCGCTCTCGTCGCTCCCCTGCGCCGGCCTCTACGGCCTCGAGGTGCTCTCCGCCGACGTCCAGGACCGCGACAACAACTACACGCGCTTCGCATGCATCTCCAAGAGCCTCGAGGTCTACCCCGGCGCGGACCGCACCTCCCTCATGATCGTGCTGCCCCACGAGCCCGGCGCCCTCTACAAGCTGCTCGCCAAGTTCTACGCGCTCGACATCAACCTCCTCAAGCTCGAGAGCCGCCCCATCCCCGAGCGCGACTTCGAGTTCATGTTCTACTTCGACATCGAGTGCCCGGTCGCGGCGCCCGAGTTCTCCTCCCTCCTGGCGACGCTCTCCCCGCTCTGCCAGGAGTTCCGCTACCTCGGGAGCTATGCGGAGGTGATCTAGGTGGCGGGCATGAGGGGCCTCGGCGAGGCGAGCTTCGGCCTCGTGGGGCGCTCGCTCGGGCACAGCTGGTCGCCGCAGATCCACGCGCGGCTGGGCTCCGCCCCCTACGCGCTCGTGGAGGTCGAGCCGGACGGGCTCGCCCCCCTCGTGCGCGACGGCGCGTGGCGCGGCCTCAACGTGACCATCCCCTACAAGCGCGAGGCGGCGGCCCTCGCGGACGTGCGCTCCCCCGCCGTGGAGCGGATCGGCGCGGCGAACACCCTCGTGCGAGCCGAGGACGGGAGCGTCGTCGCCGAGAACACCGACGTCCTCGGCTTCTCCTGGATGCTCGCTCGCTTCTGCCGAGAGCGCCTCGGGGGCTCGCCGCGCGACCTCCTCGAGGGCGAGAAGGTCCTCGTCCTCGGGAGCGGCGGCGCGAGCCAGGCCGTCGTCGACGCGCTCGAGCACGTCGCCGGGGCGCGCGCCGTCGTGATCTCGCGCTCGGGCGCCGAGACCTACGCCACCCTCGTCGAGCGCCATGCGGACGCAGCGCTCCTCGTCAACACCACGCCCGTGGGCATGTTCCCGCGCTGCCCCGCGACGCCCGTCCCCGAGGGGGACCTCGCGCGCCTCGCGGGGCTCAGGGGCGTGCTCGACGTGGTCTACAACCCCGAGCGCACCGGGCTCTGCCTCTGCGCCGAGCGCCTCGGTCTCCCAAGCGAGTCGGGCCTCGCCATGCTCGTCGCCCAGGCGCTCTACGCGAGCGAGCTCTTCCAGGGCCGCCCGATCGACGACGCCGTCGTCCCCCGGATCGAGCGCGAGATTCGCTCCCAGACCCAGAACGTGGTGCTCGTCGGCATGCCCGGCGCCGGCAAGACGAGCTGCGGCAGGGCCCTCGCCCGCGCGCTCGGCAGGCCGCTCGTCGACATAGACGAGGTCATCGCCACCGAGCAGGGCCGCAGCGCCGCCCAGATCATCCGCGAGGACGGCGAGGGGGCCTTCCGCGCGGTCGAGTCCGAGGTCACCGGCCGCTACGGCGCCCGCTCCGGCCTCGTCATCGCCTGCGGCGGGGGCGTCGTCACGCGCCCGGAGAACTACGCCCCGCTGCACCAGAACGGCACGATCGTCCTTCTCGACCGCCCGGTCGACCAGCTCGGCACCGAGGGCCGCCCGGTCTCGCAGTCGCGCGGCGTCGAGGCGCTCGCGGCCGAGCGCATGCCGCTCTACCGCGCCTGGGCGGACCTCGTCGTGACGTGCACGGGGACGCCCCAGGGCGACGCCGCGCTCGTCCGGTCCCGCCTCGGCCTGTAGCGGCGCGCGAGGCGCGCGGACTTGTGGCGTTTTGCCGGAGCCTCGACCGCCCGCCGCGCCGCTCGGCGGGATGGGCGGCGCGGCGGCGCGACACACGTATACTAGCCATTCAAAAAGACGGATGACGCAGTCGTATGACGGTGAGTGGAGACGGGGCTCTGACTCGCGATTCGACGACGGGGAAAGGATCGCGGAGTGGACAGGCACCAGATCGCAGAGGAGGTCCTCGCGGCCATCGGCGGGGGCAAGAACGTCATGGCCAACGACATCTGCATGACCCGCCTCAGGCTCGTGACCGAGGACCCCTCGCTCGTCGACACCGACCAGCTCTCCGCCGCGCGCGGCGTGCTCGGCTTCGTGAGGAGCGGGGACAACGGCATCGAGGTCGTCTTCGGGCCCGGCAAGGCCGAGGCCGTCCACGACGAGATCGCACGCATGACCGGCGTCGACACGAGCGACGTCGAGCAGGGCCCCTCCTTCCTCCCCCAGCAGAGCTCAATCAGGGTCCACATCACCCCCGCCCGCCTTCGCCCCGCCCCGGTGGCGCCCGCCGCGCCCGCGGCGGACGACGAGCGCTCCCCCGTGGACGAGCTCGTCAGCCTGCTGAGCGAGATCGAGCCCTCTGACGCCGACCTCGACGCGGAGGACGATGACGACGCCCTCGAGGCGACCGAGGACGACGAGGGGCGCGGCGAGCCCGAGCGCAGGAAGCCGCGGGTCCTCGTGATCAACGGCCCCAACATCAACATGCTCGGCATCCGCGAGCCGGACATCTACGGGCACGACACCTATCAGGCCCTTCTCGGCATCTGCCAGGCGAGCGCCCGCGACGCCGGCTTTGCGGACTGCACCTGCTTCCAGTCCAACCACGAGGGCGACCTCATCGACGCCATCCAGGACGCCTACGGAAGCTACGACGGCATCGTCATCAACCCAGGCGCCTACACGCACACCTCCATCGCCATCCTCGACGCCGCGAAGGCGGTGGGCCTGCCCATGGTCGAGGTGCACATCTCCAAGCTCGACGAGCGCGAGGAGTTCCGCCAGGTCTCCTACATCCGCGCCGCCTGCTTCGAGACGATCACCGGCCTCGGCCTGGACGGCTACCGCAAGGCGATGTTCGACCTTGCGGGGCACCTCGGGCTCTAGCGCGACGTTGCCTCCGGGCCCACGAGCCCGGGGTCCACAGGCGGTTGGGCGATCGCATCCCCCGGGACGACAGACGCTCCTCTCGACATCTGCCAGGATCTAGGCGAGAGGAACCCCGTCGAAGGAGGCCGCCATGAAGCCCCGTCCCCCTGCCAAGCTCGTGCTCCCCGTCGTGTACCTCGCCGTCTGGGGAGGCTCCGTCGCCGGCATCTGGATGGCCGACGACGCGGGCCTCATGGGCGCCATCATCCTGTGGCTCTACCTCCTCATGCCCGCCGTGACCCTGGGGACGTCGGTCGCCGCCGCGCTGCTCGACGCCTACGGGAGGGCCACGTGGCTCTGGGCGCCCGCCTGCGGCGTCGGGCTCATGCTCGTGCCCTCCCTCACGACGTCGCTCGCCAACACGCTCGCCACGGGCAACGTCCACGCGCCCGACCTCGGCGTCTTTGCCGTCGGGACGGCCATCTCGCTCGTGGGACTCCTGGCCGGGCGAGCTGCGGGGGCCCTCCGACGGCGGCGAGGGGGCGGTCGGGCATGAGGCCGCGTTCGGGGGCTTCCCTGTCGCTTGCCTACCTCGGCGCGTGGGCGGTCGCGGCCGTCGTGCTCCTCGCCGCCCGTGAGGGCGCGTTCGGCCCGCCCCGGCTGGCATGGCCGGCCCTGCTCGCGCTCTACCTCCTCATGCCCGCGGCGGCGGTCGGGGTCTCCTACGCGGCGGGGCGCGGGGGCGCGTTCGGGCGATGCGCGTGGGCGCCGATCCTGGCGATAGGCGTGCTCCAGCAGGCGCTCCACTGCTTCACGCCCCACTTCTACCTGAGCGCCATCGAGCTCTGCCTGAGCCTCGGGGTGTCGCTCATCGCCTACCTCGTGGGATACGTGGTCAGGCGCGTGCGGGAATCCTGAGCGCCTCCCTGAGCTCTGCCGCGCTGTGCACCCCAAGGGCCCGGTAGACGCGGCTCCGGTACGACTTGACCGTGCCGCGCGCGAGGTGCAGGCGCTCGCACACCTCGGGCTCGCCCATGCCGCCGGCGAGGCAGAGCGCCACCTCCACCTGCGTCTCACTGAGCCCGCGCTCGCTCAGGAGCTCCCGCGCGAGCGCGTCATGGCGCGGGGCGTCGCCGCGCTCGGGCCCGAAGGCGCGACCGAAGGCAAGCGCGGTCAGGGCGGCGACGAGGAGCCACGCCCCGTCGAGCGGGCCGGGCTCGGGGAGGACGACCCTCGCCACCGCGTCCTGAGAAAGTGCGATCAGAGCGAGACCCATGAGACCCGAGGCCTCGGGCGCACGGCAGGCGAGCTCCTGCGACCCCGCCCTGAGGACGCGGCGCGCCCGCGAGGCGGGGGCGTCCCCGGGCTCGCGGCGCGCGATGTCCGCGCCCAGAAGCGCGAGCGCCGCGACGACGAGCAGCGCTCCCGCGAGGCGACGTGGCCACGTCGAGACGACGAGCGCGGGGACGAGGGGCGCGACCAGCGCCGTGACGAGCCCCTTGTCCCAGGAGGGCGAAGTGCCGAGGCGCTCGCCGAGCGCATGGGCGCCGCCGGTGTCCGCGCCCAGGAGGACGAAGCACGAGAGCGAGACCGAGACGAGCAGCGCGCCGGCAACGACGCAGGCGCTGGAAAGCGACGAGGGCGCCAGGAGGGTGACCAGCGAGGCGCAGGGCGGCGTGGCCGCGGCCAGCGCCTCCGCAAGCCGCCGCGCGCGGCTCTCGCCAGCTCGGTCGTCCTTCTCGCCCCGCGCCCCTCCGGCCTCTTTCGCGAGGGCCTCGAGCTCGTCCTTCGAGCCGACGCCCAGCTTCTCGTAGCCCCTCGAGCGCAGGGTGCCGACGGTCGACTCCGAGACGCCGAGCGCGCGGGCGATCTGGGGGCGCGTCTCGCCGGCAAGGGTCCTCTCCAGCACCTCCGCCTCACGCGGGCTGAGGGGGCGGGCGGCGAGGGAGGCGAGGGGCGCGGAGGCGTCAGCGGGCTTACCGCCGCGGGACGAAAGCGCCCTGACCGCGAGCACCGCCACGACCGCGCACGTCGCGAGCGAGAGCGACGCGAGCGCGACGGCGGGCGAGGGGGCCGGGAGGAGGGCGCAGGCGAGGACGGCGACGCCAGAGACCGAGAAGAGCTCCCGCTCGGGAACGCCCGCCCCCACGGCCAGGCATATCAGGCCGATGAGCGAGACCGTCGAGAGGGCGACCGCGAGGGCAGAGGGGAGCTGCAGTCCCAGCGCCCGAGCGGCGGCGCAGAGCGCGAGGGCTGACGTGGCAACCCCGCCGGCCGCCACCATCGCGCGCCGGCAGCGCTCGGAGGAGACGGGGTCCGCCGCGCCGAGCAGCCTCCCGACGAGGACGAGGGCGGAGGCGAGGGGAACGGAAAGGGGGAGCGCGCACGCGGAGGTCAGAAGGCAGGCGATCCAGGCGAGCGCGAGCGGTCCCCGGCGACGACCCATGTGGGCACGCGCGGACAAGGGAGCCCTACCGGTCGCGGCAGCTCCAGACGGCGCCCTCCGTGGCGATGAAGTCAACGGGAACGTCATGGCCGTCCGTCGGGAGCGGGTTGGAGGAGAGCATCGTCGTGCGCGCGAGGCCGATCTTGTCGCCGGGATAGAACGCGAGGAAGCGGTCGTAGTAGCCGCCGCCGTAGCCCACGCGGTGTCCGGCCCCGTCGAAGACGAGGCCCGGGACGAGGCATACCGAGCCGACCATATCGGGCGTGGTCACGACCGGCGCGTCCGCGGCGGGCTCGAGGATGCGCATCGTGCGCGGGACGAGCTCGTCGAGCGAGCGGATCTCGTGGAAGGCCATGTCGTGGGCCTCGAGGTCGACCCTCGGGACGGCGACGCGCCGCCCCTCCGCGAGCAGCGACTCGATGAGGGGGCGCGTCCCCACCTCCGCCTCGCGCGACACGTACGTCAGCACGAGGGAGGCCTCGGAGAAGAGCGGGAACGCCTCGAGGGCGCTTCGTATCGAGGCGTCGCTCTCAAGGCGGGAGCGTGCCGGGATGGTGCGACGAGCGACGAGGTAGTTGCTCCTGAGCGAGCTCTTGTCGGCGTCCGTCCCGTATGAGCTCGCCATGGCCTCTCCCCTCTCTCGCTGAAGCAATGGGACCATTCTAGCAGTGAATCCCCGACGCACCCGCCTCGTGGCGGGCAATTCAACCCGTTTTGCCGTACCATAGGGTGCCGTGTGAACGCTGACGCGCCATGGCGCGACGAAGGGGGAAGACATGCCCAACGAGGGTAGCTACGAGGCCGCAAAGCGCAGGAGCGACGAGGTCCACGCCGACCTTCTCGTCCATCCCGAGAACTACACGATGCTCACGGGCGACCGCCCGACGGGCCGGCTCCACCTCGGTCACTACTTCGGCACGCTCGTCGACCGCGTGCGCCTGCAGGACATGGGCGTGCGCACCAACATCATCATCGCCGACTACCAGGTCATCACCGACCGCGACACCACCGAGCACATCCGCGACAACGTCTACAACATGGTCATCGACTACCTCGCGTGCGGGATCGACCCGGCCAAGACGATGATCTTCACGCACTCCGCGGTGCCCGAGCTCAACCAGCTCATGCTCCCCTTCCTCTCCCTCGTGACCGAGGCCGAGATGGAGCGCAACCCCACCGTCAAGGCCGAGCAGGAGGCCTCCGGCCACGCGCTCACGGGGCTTCTGCTCACCTACCCCGTGCACCAGGCCTGTGACATCCTCTTCTGCAAGGGCAACATCGTGCCCGTGGGCCGCGACCAGCTCCCCCACATCGAGATCACCTCCAAGATCGCCCGCCGCTTCAACGAGCGCTACGGCAAGGTCTTCCCCGACGTGACGGGCCTTCTCACCTCCACGCCGCTGCTTCCCGGCCTCGACGGCCGCAAGATGAGCAAGTCCTACGGCAACGCGATCTCCATCTCCATGACCGCGGAGGAGACGGCAAGGCTCATCAAGAAGTCCAAGAGCGACTCCGAGCGCAACATCACCTTCGACCCCGAGAACCGCCCGGAGATCTCCGGTCTTCTCACCACGGCCGGCATCTGCACCGGCCGTGACCCGAAAGAGATCGCCGAGGAGATCGGCATGGGCGGCGCGGGCCAGCTCAAGCGCGTGGTGACCGAGGCCGTCAACGGCTACTTCGCCCCCATCCGCGAGCGCCGCGCGGAGATCGAGAAGGACATGGGCTACGTGGCCGACGTCCTGCACGAGGGCAACCGCCGCGCCCGCGAGATCGCGGCCGCGACCCTCGACGAGGTCCGCGAGGCCATGGGCATGGTGTACTAGGCGAGCCTGAGGCCCCGCGCCTCTCGCGACACCCTGGGTTCCGCCGCGCCCTGCGGTCCGGGCGCACAGACTCGATGTGACGCGGTCGGGAAGCACGGGCCGCCGCTCAAATCCGGAACTGAGCGCGACGGCGTGCTCAGTTCCGGAAATGAGCGGCGGCCCGTGCTCAGATTCGGATTTGAGCGCCGGGGTACGGGGCCTTGCCGGCGGCGCGCGACCTCGACCTGCGTGAGCGTGGCCGGCCGGGGGGCCGACATCCTCGCGTGCCGCCGCAACGGGCCCGTCGCGGCACTCAGTTCCGGATTTGAGCGCCGGCCCCTACTCAGTTCCGGATTTGCGTACCGGCCCGTGCTCAAATCCGGATTTGCGTGCGAGGCGGGTATCCGCCGTACGCTGTCCGTCCGAGCGTATGGCTACTTCAACGTGGCGTACATCACGGCCTTGATGCTGTGCAGGCGGTTCTCCGCCTCGTCGAAGACGCGGCTGCGCGGCCCCTCGAAGACCTCGTCGGTCACCTCGAGCTCGGCCAGGCCGAACTTCTGGTAGACCTCCTCGCCGATCGTGGTCTTGCGGTCGTGGAAGCTCGGCAGGCAGTGCATGAAGATCGCGTCGGGAGCCGCCTTGGCCATGAGCTCGGCGTTCACCTGGTACGGAGAGAGCAGGCGGATGCGCTCGCCCCAGAGGTCGGCGGACTCGCCCATGGAGACCCAGATGTCGGTGTAGATGACGCTCGCGCCGCGCGCGCCCTCCTCGACGTCTGCCGTGAGGGTGATCGTGGCGCCCGTCTCGGCGGCGATCGCGCGGCACGTCTCGACCAGCTCGGCGGAGGGCATCTGCTCGGCGGGACCGCACGCGCAGAAGTCAATCCCCAGCTTGGCGCACACCACCATGAGCGAGTTGCCGACGTTGTTGCCGGCGTCGCCCATGAAGGTCACCTTGCGGCCGGCCATGCCGCCACGCCCGAACTCCTCCTCCATCGTGAGGACGTCGGCGAGCATCTGCGTGGGGTGGAACTCCGTGGTGAGACCGTTCCAAACGGGAACGCCGGCGTACTCGGCGAGCTCCTCAACGCGCTCCTGCCCGAAGCCGCGGTACTCGATGCCGTCGAACATGCGGCCGAGCACGCGCGCCGTGTCGGCGATGGACTCCTTCTTGCCGATCTGGCTCGCGGAGGGGTCGAGGTAGACGGCGTGCATGCCGAGGTCCGCCGCGCCCACCTCGAACGCGCAGCGCGTGCGCGTGGAGGTCTTCTCAAAGACGAGGGCGACGTTTCTGCCCTCGAGGTAGCGGTGCGGCTCGTGCGCGCGCTTCTTGGCTTTGAGGTCGGCGGAGAGGTCGAGCAGATAGCGGATCTCGTCAGGGGTGAAGTCGAGGAGCTTGAGGAAGCTCCGCCCAGAGAGGCTCACGGACATGTTCTTCTCCTTCCGGGCGCGGCCCGTCGCTGGTTTGCTGAGGAGAGCATTGTATTCCCTGCCGCTCGCCGACGCGCACGGCAGGACGGGGCGCTTTGCACAACCTTAACGGTCGCAGGCGCGGAGCGGCGCCGCGCAAGCGGTACTATGTGAGAATAGCCGTGAGGTAGGCTCACACCACAACGCTGTTGAAAGGTTCGCGATGAGCAAGGACAAGACGAGAGACGCCGCAGACCAGGACGTCAAGAAGGGCGCCAAGACGGCACGCCGCGAGAAGGAGCTCGAGAAGGCCGCCGAGAAGTACGCCGGCAAGGACAAGGACGGCAAGCGCGACTTCTCCTACACCCAGAACCGAGAGATCAGCTGGCTGCGCTTCGACGACCGCATCCTCGACGAGGCCTACGACCCCGACGTCCCCATCTTCGAGCGCCTCAAGTTCTGCGAGATCGTCGAGTCCAACCTCGACGAGTGGTTCATGATCCGCGTGGGCGGCCTCTCCGACCTCGCCTCGCTCAAGAACCAGCCGCGCGACAACAAGTCCAACCAGACGCCCGCCGAGCAGCTCGACGGCATCTTCGAGGCCCTGCCCGCCCTCGTGGAGCGTCACGAGCGCGGCCTCGCCGAGGTCGAGTCGCTCCTCGCCGAGAAGGGCCTCGTGCGGGTCTCCCCCGCCGAGTACACCGACGAGGACCGCACCGCCGTACGCCGGCACTTCGAGCGCCGCCTCGCGCCGATCATCTCCCCCCTCATCGTCGACCCGCGCCACCCCTTCCCCAACCTGAGGAACGGGCGGCTCTTCGTGGCCTGCTCGCTCGACGGCGTCGACGAGACGGGCCTTCTCGGCATCATCGAGGTGCCGCGCACCGAGGCACGCGTCGTCGCGCTGCCCTCCGGGCCCAAGACCTGGCGCTACACCCTGCTCGAGGACGTCCTCGAGACCTCGCTCGACCAGTGCTTCGGAGACTACGTCCCCAAGCGCTCCGCGGTGCTGCGCGTCACGCGCAACGCGGACATCGACCCCGACGGCGAGGGAGTCGAGGAGGAGGAGGACTACCGCCAGCACATGAAGAAGGTCCTCAAGCTCCGCCAGCGCCTCCAGCCCGTCCGCCTGGAGATCCGCGGCAAGCTCGGCAAGAAGCTCGAGGACCTCGTCGCCGGCGAGCTCTCGCTCGAGCCTCGCCGGATCTTCCACCTCGAGCGCCCCATCGACCTCGGGTACGTCTACGGGCTCGAGCCCCACATCCCCGACCACGTTCACACCGCCTGCGTCTACCGTCCCTTCGAGCCGCAGATCTCCCCCATGGTCGACCTCTCGCGCCCGATGCGCGGGCAGGTGGAGGACCACGACGTCCTGCTCACCTACCCCTACGAGTCCATGACGCCGCTGCTGCGCCTCGTGCGCGAGGCCTCCGCCGACGACGCGTGCATCTCCATCAAGATCACGCTCTACCGCGTGGCCAAGAGCTCGCACCTCTGCGAGAGCCTCATCAGCGCCGCCGAGGCGGGCAAGGACGTCACCGTCCTCATGGAGCTGCGCGCCCGCTTCGACGAGGCCAACAACATCGCCTGGGCGGAGCGCCTCGAGGACGCCGGCTGCACCGTCATCTACGGCTCCGAGGGCTTCAAGTGCCACTCCAAGATCTGCCAGATCACCTATCACGACCGCGACGGCATCCGCCGCATCACGTGCCTCGGCACCGGCAACTTCAACGAGAAGACCGCGACGCTCTACTCCGACTTCATGCTGCTCACCGCCGACGAGGGCATCGGCGCGGACGGCAACACGTTCTTCCGCAACCTCTCCCTCGGCAACCTCCGCGGCACCTATCGCCAGCTCGGCGTGGCGCCCGTGGGCCTGAAGCCGCTCGTCATGCGCGGCCTCGACCGCGAGATCGCCCGCGCCCGCGAGGGCGCGCCGGCGCGCGTCTTCTTCAAGATGAACTCGCTCACGGACCGCGACGTCATCGACAAGATCTCCGAGGCCTGCGAGGCCGGCGTCAAGGTCGTCATGATCGTGCGCGGCATCTGCTGCATCAAGGCGGGCGTCCCGGGCAAGACCGACGGCCTCGTGGTGCGCCAGATCGCCGGCCGCTTCCTCGAGCACGCGCGCATCTACGCCTTCGGCGAGTACTCGGACACGATCTACCTCTCGAGCGCCGACATGATGACGAGAAACACCGAGCGCCGCGTGGAGATCGCCTACCCCGTGCGCGACCCCGCCTGCTCGGAGATCGTCCGCCACTTCATCGAGCTCCAGCTCTCGGACAACGTCAAGGCGCGCCAGCTCACGGCCGACGGCACCTGGGCGCGCGTCGAGTCCAGCCCCGACGACCCGCGCGTCATCTGCCAGGAGGTCCTCCTCAAGGAGGCCTACGAGCGCGCGAGGGTGGCCGTCGAGGAGCGCGCGGCCGCCGCGAGGGCGGACCGCTTCGAGCCCGAGCCCGAGGCGGCCCCGGCGCTCACGCCCGTCGAGGACGCGGTGGCTGCCGAGGAGCCGGGCGAGGAGGCCGCTGGGGCGGCCGCCGACGCGGCCCCCGTCCCCTGCGTCTTCTACACATCTGGCGCCGGCGACGACCCTCCCGGCGGCGTGTCTGGACGGGGACGCTCATGTGTCGCCC
>NZ_SJOU01000010.1 GCF_012027725.1 Olsenella sp. SW781
GCGTTTTTCGGACTGAAAGGCGGATTTGAACGCCGCCATCCCCTTCTCGCGCGGCAAATTGCCTGTTGGCATCTTCTGCGCCACCTCATCAGGCGGGAAAATAGCTTCCCACTATCCGCCCGATTGCAGGGAGGAACGACGATTCTTCGCACTATCCGCCTGATTGCAGGCCACGCTGCCCCGGGGGCGGATCCCGATTGCGCGGAGCGCGTGTACGGCCAAAACGTCGGGCATGCGAGCTGCGAGTTTGGGTAAAGTATCATGCGTTTGGACATCTGGAGCTTCACGGAGGAAACCATGGCACGCTATGACTATCACTGCCCTGAGTGCGGCGCGACGTTCGAGGTAGAGCACCCGATGAGCGCTCACCCCAAGGTCAGCTGCCCCAGCTGCGGCCACGAGGCCGAGCGCGTCTTCGACCCCTCCGGGATCGTCTTCAAGGGCTCGGGCTTCTACAACACCGACCAGCGCAACAAGGGCGGCGCCCCCAAGAACGAGAAGTGCGAGAGCTGCGGGGCATGCGACTAGCCTCATCCGATAACGCGAGAAGCGACGAGCGCGACCGTCCCGGCGGTCGCGCTCGTCGTTTGTCGGGCGCTCAGCCTCGGGCACGCGTCGCCCGCCGAGCGACCTGCGCAATCTGGCGTCACGCTGAAGATGCAGGATGAGGAGGGGGCGTCACTAGCCTCGCGCTGGCGTTTTGGGGGTCGTGGCAGCCAGGCGGCGCCCGGCGTTGGCGTTTTGGGGGTCGTGGCAATCTCCGTCGGACGCCAACAGGTCGTTCTTCCCGATACGTTGCGACTCCGGGGGTTATGGCAGGCCGATTTCTGCCATAACCCCCAGTTCCGTGACGCCAGGAGCCGTCTGGCTGCCATAACCCCGAATCCGACGACGCGCAGACTCCGCCCGCTACGCGAACTGCGACCGGTACAGCTCCGCGTACGCCCCGCCCGCGGCGAGCAGCTCCGCATGCGTGCCCTGCTCGATGATGGTGCCCTTCTCCATCACGAGGATGAGGTCGGCGTCCACGATCGTGGAGAGCCGGTGCGCGATCACGAAGCTCGTGCGGTTCTCCATGATGGCCTCCATCGCGCGAACGATGGCCTGCTCGGTGCGGGTGTCCACGCTCGAGGTCGCCTCGTCGAGGATGAGGATCGCAGGGTCGGTGAGCATGGCGCGCGCAATGGTGAGCAGCTGCCGCTGGCCCTGGGAGATGTTCTCCGCGTCGTTGGAGAGCATCGTGTCGTAGCCGTGCGGGAGCGTGCGCACGAAGAAGTCCACGTGCGCGGCGCGAGCGGCCGCCTCGACCTCCTCGCGCGAGGCCCCGGGCTTGCCGTAGGCGATGTTCTCTGCGATCGTGCCCTCGAAGAGCCACGCGTCCTGCAGCACCATGCCAAACTGGCGGCGCAGCTCCGCGCGCGTGAGGTCGCGGGTGTCCACGCCGTCGAGCGTGATGCGGCCGCCGTCCACCTCGTAGAAGCGCATGAGCAGGTTGATGAGGGTCGTCTTGCCCGCGCCCGTGGCGCCGACGATGGCGACCTTCTGCCCGGGCTCGGCCACGAGCGAGACGTCGCGCATGAGCGGGCGGTCCGGCGCGTAGCCAAAGCGCACGTGCTCGAAGGCAACGCGGCCCTCCACGGCCTCGGGAAGCTCGGCGGGCGCGGCCGGGTCGGGCACGACCTCGTCCTCGTCCAGGAACGCGAACACGCGCTCGGCGGCTGCAAGGGCGCCCTGGAGCATGTTCACCGTGAGGGCGAGCTGCGTGAAGGGCTCGGACGCCTGCATGACGTACTGGAAGAACGCCTGGAAGACGCCAACGGAGATCTGCCCCATCACGAGCATGCCGCCGGCGAGAAGGCCGATGGTCACCTGGCAGAGGCGCATGAGGAGGCGGATGGCGGGCGCGATGGCGTTGGTCACGAAGTCGGCGTCGCCCGAGGTCTCGGCGAGGCGCTCGGCGGCCTCTGCCACCTCCGCTAGGCTCGCGTCCTCGCGCCCGAAGGCCTTGATGACGGCGCGGCCCGAGTACGCCTCCTCCACGCGCCCGGTGAGGTCGCCGAGGGCGGCCTGGCGGGCGGCGGCGAGCTTCAGGGTGCGCGCGGTCACGAGCTTGGTCGCCACGCTCGCCATGATGCCGAAGACCACGAACACGCCCGTGAGCATGAGGTCGTAGGTCGCCATGAGGATGACGGCGCCGCCGACCATGCACACGGCGATGAGCAGCTGGAGCAGCCCGCGCTGCAGCACCTCGGAGACCTTGTCGAGGTCGTTGGTGGCGCGGCTGATGGTGTCGCCCGGCTGGTGCGCGTCGTAGTATGCGAGCGGCAGGCGCGAGAGCTTCTCGCCGATTCGGCGGCGCAGGCCGAGGTTCAGCCGCTCCGCGAAGCTCGCCATGACGAGCACCTGCGCCGTGTAGGCCGCCCACGAGGCCGTCCAGATGCCGAGGAACGTGAGGATCTGAAGCGCGCCGTTCTCGAGCGTCACCACGAAGGGCGCCCCGGTCTCGAAGGTGGACTGGATGTTGTTCCAGAGCAGGTCGATGAGCCCCGCGCTGTAGGCGGTGGCGCCGAGGGACCCCGCCACGTAGAGCACGGAGCACGCCGCGGCCACGACGAGGCGCCAGCGCTGCCCGCGCGCGGCGTCCCAGAGGCGCCGCGCGGTCCCGAGCGCGTCCTCGGGCACCTCGAGCTCCTCCTCGGGGACGTCCGGCGCCGCGGCTCGCCCGGAGGGGGCCTCCCCCCTCTCGAGCTCGGCAAGCTCGTCGAGCTCGACGTTCTTCTCGCTGCTAGGCATGGGCGTCCTCCCCCCTGGACTGGGACTCTGCGATGGCACGGTACGTGGGGCAGCCGGCCATGAGCTCGTCGTGGGTCCCCAGGCCCACGACCTCGCCGTCCTTGAGGACGACGATCTGGTCGGCGTCGTGGATGGTGCTCACGCGCTGGGCGATGATGAGCGTCGCCGCGCCGGCGAGCTCGCCCGCGAGCGCGCGGCGCAGGGCGGCGTCGGTCTTGTAGTCGAGCGCGGAGAACGAGTCGTCGAAGACGTAGAGGTCGGCCTTGCGCACGAGCGCACGGGCGATGGCGAGGCGCTGGCGCTGGCCGCCGGAGAAGTTGGTGCCGCCCTGCGCCACGCGCGTCCCCAGCCCCTCAGGGAGCTCGCGCACGAAGCCCGCCTGCGCCACGTCGAGCGCGTGCCAGAGCCGCTCATTGGTCGCGCCGGCGTCGCCGTGGCGCAGGTTCTCCGCCACGGTGCCCGAGAAGAGCCACGCCTTCTGCGGCACGTAGGCGATGCGGCGGCGCAGCTCGTCCTGCGAGAGCCGGCGCACGTCGGCGCCCTCGAAGGCGAGGCTGCCCCCCGTGACGTCGTTGAAGCGCAGCAGGAGCTTGGCCACCGTGGACTTGCCCGAGCCCGTGTTGCCGATGATGGCCGTGGTCTGGCCGCGGCGCAGCGTGAACGAGATGTCGTGCAGGGTGTCCTCGTCGGCGTCGGAGAAGCGCAGGCTCGCGTGGTCGAAGCGCGCGACCTCGTCCCCGCCGGCGCCCTCCCCCGCCGCGGCCGCAAGCCGCGCCGGGGCGTCGTCGTCCTCGATCTCGGGCTCGCGGGAGAGCACCTCGGCGGCGCGCGTGAGGCACGCCAGGGCGCGCGGCACCTGGAGGATGGCGAACTGCGCCATCATGAGGAACATCATGATGAGCATCGCATACTCCACGAGCGCGCTGATCGAGCCGATCTGCATGGCGTGGGCGCCCACGCGGTCCGCGCCGACCCACATAATCGCGGCCTCGACGGCGTTCATGAGGAAGAACGTGATGGAGTCCGTGAGCGCGAAGACGAAGTTCACGCGGATGGCGTTGGTGGCGAAGTCCTCGAACGTCTCGCCGAGGCGGCCGCGCTCGCGGGCCTCCTTGCCGAAGGCGCGGATCACGCGCACGCCGGTGATGGACTCGCGCAGGCGGGTGTTCATGTTGTCGATGAAGCCCTGGAGGCGCGTGAAGATGGGCGCGGACTTCGCCACGGCGAGCGCGCAGATGCCGATCACCACGAGCGTCACGGCCAGGAGCACCCAGCCCATGACCGCGTCCGTGGAGAACGCGAGCGCCACCGCGATCACGCACGCGAGCGGCACCGGGAAGATCATGAGGATGGACATGAGCAGCGTCTGCTGCACCACGTTGGCGTCCGAGAGCGTGCGCGTGATCATGGAGCCGGTGCCGAAGGCGTTGAAGTCCGACCCCGAGAACGCGAGCGACGCGTCATAGACCCGCGTCCGCAGGTCGCGCCCCACCTTGGCGCACAGACGCGAGGCGAGAAAGACGGTGGTGAGGTAGCCGCCCGACCCCACGAGGGCGGCGATGAGCATGGCCACGCCGTGCCCCATGAGGGCCGACATGTCGCGCGTGTTGACGGCGACGTTCACCATGGCGGAGAGCTGCGTCGGGATGAAGAGCATCCCCGTCATGTCGCAGATCGCCGCCGCGAAGATGGCGGCGAGAAGCCCCTTGTACGGCGAGACGAGGCTCAGCAGAAGCCGCGCGGAGGTGCGCTTGCTGTAGTCCCGCCCCTTCTGTCTCTTGCTCACTCGGTTGCTCCCCTCTCCCTCAGTCTGGTGAGCTCGTCGTCTATGGCGCGCGCGTAGGCGTCGGCCAGGCGCAGGAACTCGGCGCGCTCCTCGGGAAGGAGCGTGCCGAACGCGCGGTCCTCGGCCTCGATGGCGGGCACGATGCGCTCGTCCGCGAAGGCGCGGCCCTCCGGCGTGAGCGACACCACCTTGGAGCGTCGGTCTCCCTCGGACGAGGCCAGCTCCACGAGCCCTCGCGCCTCGAGCGTCTTGAGCGCGGAGTTGACCGTCTGCCGCGAGTACGAGAACTCCTCGGCGATGCGCGCCTGCGTGGCGCTGCCGCCCGAGACCTCGACCGCATAGAGAATCCAGTACGCGGTCTCTGAGAGCCCGCAGCCACGCGCGAGCTCGTAGTAGACCTTGTCGGTCTTCTGGTAGAGGACGTCGAGCTGACGCGCGCTCGTGACCTCGGGTTCGTTTGTCTCCATTGCCCCGCCCCGTCGTGCTCCCCCACGTGCGGAAGGCAAGGTTAGTCCGATTTCGGACGGTTGTCAAGCGGGGCGTCGGCGCCCGCATTAACGCGCACTCGTGCACGCCTCCGGGTCGCCCAACAGGGCAAATGCCGAGAAGGACGTGCGCGAGTGCGCGTTAATCACGCGGTTTGGAACGCAGGGCAAAGCGACCCCTCCGCGATATCTCGCTACAGACGCTCCAGAGGTTCAACCACCTTGATGACCTTCGTCTTCGTCATCCGGCAACGATGCTCGAAGCTCAGACAGAACGCCTCCGGGTCCATAATGTCATCAAGGGCTGCCGTAAACCCTTCCCTATCAAACAAGATGGACAGGACACATTCCCTGACAGCGTCTTCATTGGTCCGATATCCGGAGACGGCGACACAGACAATCGCGGGGCTCAGGTCAAACATCCCGTGTGCGAGATATGCAAGAAGGGCAAAGAGATACCGAGCGTACTCCTCGCGGAGCGCCCGCTGCGTCTTGGGCCGTACCCGGCGCTTTCCGCTCTTCGTTAGCTCTACGGTAGTCTGTGGAAGCTCGTCCGGAGCCGGTAACTCGACTTCCGCCACCATCCGACCCTCATCCTCGTAATAGACACACCTCAAGATAAACGGAAGTGGTGTGGGACACTCCGAGGAGAGCCTCTCGACGCCCTCCCTGACAGCGTGCGCATCTCCTGCAAGCACTTCGCGAATCCGCTCGCGCCTGCGCTCGCACTTCTCCTCGGCCGCGGCATCCCGCTCCTCGGCGATGCGGCCCTCACGCGCGTCAAAGGCATCCCTCTCCCGCTCCCAAGCCGCAACTAATTCCGCATAGCGCTCCTTGACGCGATTCCTTACATACTCATCCCTCATCTGCCAGGTCTTCCAGAACGCACGGGGCCTCACCTTTTCGTCCGCCTCGCGGGAAAGCACCTCCTGTACCTCGCTCAGGGTGGGACGAGGCGCCTCAAACACCCTGCGTTCATAGAACTGCGGCCTAAGCGAGTCCATCTCCGCCTCAAGTGACTCCGCAGCGCGGAATGGCCGAACGCCCCTCCAGAGACGAAGCATTACTCCCACTGGATCGTCCGTATGTGTGCCGGGAAACGACTGCTCCTCCAAATCCCACGCTGCAAGCTGGCCAATGTCCACCATCTTCGTCCCCTCTCGAGACCGCCAGCCGAACGAACGCTCAACGGCAAGGACCCTCATCCTGTCCTGAGTATACTGACAGGAAGCTAGCACGTTGCTGCCCCGACGAACGGTCCCGGCAGGCGTCAGGAATGGAGCGCCCCCATGACCGAGAAGCACGGCAAGACCCCTTCTGACGAGCCCTCAGAGGAGGAGTTTGCCCAGGTGGGATACGTCCCGCCCAAGGGGAAGCGCTTCGAGCTGCCGTTCTGGCTCGCCGTCGCGTCGTGCGTTCTCGCACTTGCCGCACGCACGCTCCCCTGGGCGGGAGTGGCGCTCGGCATCCTCGCGCTTTTCGCGCTCGCATTCTTCAAGGTGCCGCGACCGTATGTGAGGGCCCCGCACGCCACCGTCGCTCTCAGCGCGCTCGGTATTCTCGTCTGTGCCGCGCTTTCGACGTACATCCCTCCTCAACCGGGCGTCATCAGGGTCTCCGTTGACGCGCCGGCCTGGCGGCAGGAATACGAGGCCGTCACCATCAGCGTCGATGACACCACGGAGTCAGGCGACGAGGTGAGCGACTCGCTGGAGGTTGTCCCCGGAACGACGAGCACCCTGGATGACTACCAAGCCGGCACCTACTCGTTCACCGTGGAGGAAGCCTCGCTTGAGCGGGGCGAGGAGCTCTTCGAGCCAACAGAGCCCCGCACCACCTGCACCCTCGAGCTCGAGAAGGACGTCGACGTTGCCATCGAACTTGCCCTTGTCCCCCAGAACGGGACGCTTGGGCTCATCGTCAGCGCCGACAACTGGGATGCGACATACGGGTCGATTCCCGTCACGGTGTCGGGAACTACGGAAGACGGCAAGGCCGTCAACGAGACGATTCCGGCCACACCCGGCACCTCGTACTCCCTCAGCGGCTACGAGGCGGGCACCTACTCCTTCTCTGTCGACAAGAACGTCCTCACCCAGGGCGAGACCATCTTCTCCGCAAGCAGCGAGACCCGGACGTTCACCAAGCGCGAGGACATGCTCGTGACGGTGTACGTCTCCGTTGACGAGGAGGCGACGCAGGCCCTCGCGGAGCAGCGCGCAGAGCGGCCTGCATGATGACGTCACGTTCCTCATTTGACCTCGTGGGAGGCTTCGACGAGGAGCTTGCGGTGGCATACAATGACATCGACTACTGCTTCAGGCTTCGGGAGAAGGACCTGCTGATTGTCTATAGCCCTCTCGTTACGCTCTATCACTACGAATCTCTCAGCAGGGGCTTTGACGAGGACCCTGCAGGCAGGGCACGCTATCTCAAAGAGAAGGCAACACTTACCGCTCGGTGGGCAGAAAGGTTCTCACGCGCCGATCCCTACTATACCCCTAACCTGAGACCCGGACTACCTGAGAGCTGCTACTACGCGTTCTAACTAAAAATAAATAAAACGCCAAAGCAAAAGAAGCCGAGCAATCATTTCCGGTCGCTCGGCTTTGACGGGGTGCTCCGAAGCAGCTCGGCTACAAAGGGCCCTCAACCGACTAATAGCAGTTTTTCATGGCCGACTCTTGCCCGCAGACTGGACATCAGTAATGGAGGCGGAATATATCGTAGTAGAACGTTTAGGCTAGGGGCAGTTCCTCGTTGAGTGCCAGACCTCTCCGCCGGGAGTCCAATGGACAACGGGGGGTCTGCGAATCGTCAGGTTGCTGGGAGCCGCCCGATCGCCAGCCCACGCCTTCGTAGCTCCAGCCTGCAGCGACAAGTGAGTCACACTCAAGCTTACTCGTGATGTAGTGATGGTCCCCACCCGGCACAAAGGGATTATAGAGACGATAGACGGGCTCACCTGAGGTCGGGGCAACCCAACCGACCCCCAGACCTAGGCGTAGAAATCAGGCTGCCGTGCTCTACGACGCTTGACGTATAGAAGTGCTCACACGTGCAGGGGTACGGAGTCGATACGTGTCTTGAAAGACAGCCCGTTCGGCCGCAAGAAGCATAATGGTTGCGCCCGGCACAATCGCTGGCAGCCAGATTACACCCCAATAGCCCAAAATATGCGGCGCATACACGAACGATATGGCTACAAGAAGTGATAGGCGACCAAACTTGAGTAACGGTTTCTAGGGAGGGACCGCTGCCCCCTATTTATTCTTCCCCTCTGCCAGGTCAATCAACCCTCGGTCTGTAAAGGACGCGTGGGATCGGCGGGCAAATCCGTCAACCCCACGCGCCCTCAATTCAAGATCGAATCAACAGCAACCCGAGTGATAATCACCCCTACCCAATGCCGTACCAGGCCACGCCCTCGTCCTTCCAGCCCACCGACACAAGGTGATCACGCTCGTCGGCCGAGAGAGTATAGTGGTGCGTACCAGTCGAAGCGTTAGGGTTGTAAAGGCGGTACAGCTCCACCGCGCCCTCAACCGTGTTCTCCCCCCTCTCGTCGGAGGCCGAATACCAGCCTACGCCCTCGTACTTCCAGCCCACCGACACGAGGTGGTCACGCTCGTCGGCCGAGAGAGTATAGTGGTGATCCCCACCCTCGACGTAGGGGTTGTAGAGGCGGTAGACCTCAGCACCCGACGAGGGTGCGACCCAGCCCTTGCCCTCGTCCTTCCAGCCCACCGAAACGAGCGAGTCGCGCTCGTCCGTCGAGGAGGTGTAGAAGTGCTCGCCAGTGTAGGGGTTGTAGAGGCGGTACATAGCGACAGTCCGATTCCACTTGGCGTAGAGCGTCATGTCGCCCTCGACGGGGGCCGCGAAGTCGTAGGCCACGGTGCAGGCCTCATCGGTGTACCAGCCGGCGAAGTCGTAGCCCTCGCGGACGGGGTCGGCGGGCTTGGCAACGGGCTCGCCGTAGTCGACCGTCGAGACGACGTCCTCGTTGCCATCAATGCCGTCGTCGAAAGTGACGGAGAACTGCTTGGCATCCCACTTGGCGTAGAGCGTCATGTCGCCCATGACGGGCTCGGTGAAGTCGTACTCTTCGGTGCACTTAGGGTCGGTGTACCAGCCCGCAATCACGTTCCCCTCATTATCGTCGTAGGTCATCGGGTCGGCATAGTCGCCGAAATAGACCTCGGCGGTCTGGTCTTCCACACCCTCGAGCTGGAAGTCATAGGTCACAACGGGAGTCTGCTTGAACTTGACGTAGAGCGTGGTGTCCTCTCTTACGCTGCCCCAGCTCGTGAACTTACTTCCCGAGTAGTCGGGGGTGGTATAGAAGCCGTCGAACTCATAGTCCTCAGGAATCTCGACGTCAAGGTGCTTGAACGCTGCAGTCTTGTTAAGCAGTTTTGTCTGCTCATCAGGGCTGAGGTCGAGATCAACCGTGACAGTGTAGAAGGGCTCCTTAGACTCAGGGCTCAGGTAATACGTGACCGTCGGATCCTTCGTCCAGCCAGCGTAAACGTCAGTATCAGCCTCTACGGCATTGAAGTTGTAACGCTGTGTGCACTCTTTGTCAGAGTACCAGGCCTCGAACTTGTAACCGTCGCGCGCAGGAGGATCGTCCGGCCGCGGATGCGTTTTGCCGTGCCCTACGGTTTCGACAAGATACGGCTTCGCGTCAGTCATATCGTCGTAGGACGTCTCGTTCCAATACGTTACCGTGTGCTCGCTCTCGCCCCATTTGGCGTAGAGCACTAGGTCCTGATCGATGCCCGTGTTGAAGTAGTACTCGTCGGTGAATTCGGGGTCCGTGTACCAGCCATAGATGGTCTCGCCTTGGGTGACGCGGTAGCCAGTCGGCCTGCTCACTCGCTTGCCAGCCTCATAGGTCTCGACCTTATCATCGTTAAGGCCGTTACCGAATATAAAAGTGACCGTATACGTTTCTGCATCTTCAGCCTCGACGCCTACCCCAGCGTTTCCGTCCGCGGCAAGTGCGGTTGCTACCGGAGCAGCGACCGGGCTCAGCGCAAGCATAGCGGCAAGGCTCACGCTCGCCGCCAGCTTTCCTTTGCTCCTAAAAACCATCTCCAAAGTCCCTTCTCCTAGTCAGCCAAATTCGGCATAGGCCATTACGAAATCAGTCTATGCACGAATTATAGGATGCATATATCATAACTCTGACGATGTTAGTTGAGCAACTTTGAAGTAGGTTAGCATAGCGTTACTGTTGGTCTGCCTCGGATCGTGCCTAGGCGTCAGCGTTTGCGAAGGGGGCGTGAGCGGGACACTCCCGTCCCTTCCTTCGGATTTTACCCTAGCATCACCTGCAGGAAGACGGGCCTCGCGCGCTTCTCGTTCCGGAGGGTACCACGGCGCGGCGCGCGGGACCTCCCGGGCATGTTCGAAGCCCGAGTGGACCCGACTCCCGGCCATCGCGTCCTCGCCCGCCGTCAATCAGGCACTAAGCAACGACGCCATGCGCGCCGTGCACATGTGCTGCCTCTCAGCCTCGGCCTCCATGGCGTCCATGGAGGCCGGGCCGCGACCCCGTAGACTTTGGCGGACCGCATCGCTGATATCAAAGCGTTGTCCGAAGCCTAGTGGAAGGCAGAGAGGCGTGGGCGTATCAGAACGGGCCGCACGCCCGCCCAAGAGGAGCAGAGCGTGCGGCCCGACAGACCAGTCAGGAAACGGATAAGTAAGATGGCCTAGCATCTTTCGTTAAGAGCGTCCATCTCATCGGTCTTCTGGGTCTTCTCGGCCAGAATCTTCTGTGAAAGACCGATACGATTAGTCTTGTAGTGGAAGAAGGGGCGGGCGTTCAGCTGGCGAATCTCGACGGGCTGCATGTACTCCTCGGGCAGACAGTCGCGCACAGGCTTCTCTATGTCAGCGAGGGTGTAGCCGTCCTTGAGCACCACGAAAAGATAGGGCAGGAAGTGGCGCGTGTGCTCCACGTCAGGGACCAGCACGAAGAATTCGTCGTCGATGCCTGGGATGTTGGCGTCCGCCACGATGTTTTCAAGCGGGAGAGTTGCGAGGTCGCCACCGCCAAAGCGCGTTGCCTTGCCGCGCGTCTGCACGTAGATGACGCCGTCTTCATTCATCCAGCCAATGTCGCCGGTATGTAGCCAGGTCCGACCATCGGCATGCTTCTGCAGCGCCTTTGTGGTGGCCTTGGGATTGTCGTATCCCAGCATGAGGCCGGGTCCGGCGATGCAAATCTCTCCCATCTGGTTGTAGGTCAGCTCGTTTTGGGTCCCCGGCTCAAACACGCTGACGGTGTTAAATAGCATGGGGATGCCAACGTTGCCGTTGCCCATGGGGTGGGGCGCCATCGGCAGGGAGACGTTGGAGCCCGCCTCGCTGCTGCCGTAGCCGGTGGTAAAGCGGATGTGGCAGTTGTGGTCCTCGAGGAACTTCTGCGCGCGGTGCATCTGATTGTTGTTGTAGGACTCGGAACCGGCGCCCGCTGCCGTGAGGTGAGAGAGGTCGTAGTCGTCAGGCACGCGACCATTGCGCATAACGGTCTCGATGAACATCGGGATGATGGGCCAGCTGTTGGGCTTGTTGCGCATCAGCTCAAGATCGACGTCCTCCACGGCACAGTACGGGTCGAGAATGAGGAGCTTGTTGGATGCGAGCGGCATCAGCACCATGGCAACCACCACGGCGACAAGCGTAGGCGGCAGGCACGTGACCATCCAGGTGGGGCGCTGATCGGTGGAGCCAGCGTAGAAGTTCATCTGCGCAATGACCGAGAGCATGGTGCGCGCGGAATGAATAACCTGCTTGGAGGGGCCGGTAGATCCGCTGGTGTAGGCGCGGAAAAGCGGGCGATCGATGTCGGTGGGAGCGTAGACCTCACCGATATAGCTGTTGCCGAGGGCAAGGAACTCGTCCCAGGTCAAGGTCTTTGAGCCGTGGGCCTTCTCGGCGGGATAGTGACGGTCAAGATTGGCCCGGACGTAATCGGGCATGTCATCGCGGCTGCAGGAGTTGCACGCGTCGAGGAGCACAACGCGCTCCACGTCCGTATCGGCAAGGAAGCGACCGAGCTCGTCCTGTGAGAGCCAGTCCTGGGCAAACATTGCCTTGGCGCCGGAGTTGCGCACTGCCTCAACGTTCTCGCGCAGGGTATTGTCGCGGCTCAGCAGCGAGGCGCCAATCTTCTCGGCGGCGAGCAGGAGGTAGATGAACTCGGGGACGTTGGCGAGGAACACAGGAATCTGGTCCCCCTCACCAAATCCAAGGCTGCGCAGCGCGCGTGCAGCCTGATCCGCTTGGCCAAAGACCGCGCTCCAGCGAATGCGGGTACCATAGAAGTCGATGGCGTCCACGTCGTCCCCCGGGCAGCTGGCGTGGAGATACTCCTCCACCGTGCATTCGGGTAGACGTATCATCTTCTGAAGTGCTTCCGGGTAATATTTCAGCCAAGGACGATCAACGCTCGGCCTTCCCGTCATCGAGTCTACCGTGTTCATCACGCATGCTCCTTTGTCCTTCTTGGTTTACAGATATGCCAAAAAAGGGCTCTTCAGCGTTTTTGGTGGGTGTCACATCCCGAGGCGAGTCACTCGAGAAGCAGTTCTGCGTGCCCCCGGGTTCCGTCCGAGAGAGTCCAATCGAGCTCTGAGGCAGCCTCCTTTTTCTCATCGCATGAGCAGGCTGTGCAGAAGGCCTCCGCCATCGCGCGGGCTCGCGCCGCGAGCAAAGTGCGATGGCGGAGGCCTGTCGCTTCCACGAAGCTCTCAGGGTGCTTAATTCACGCGCATTCTGTCGCCCTGAGCAAGTGGGCCCTTCTCGTACGACTTAGCTCCGGCGCCTAAGAAGCGCACCAACGCCAGCCGCGGTGACGCCGAGCGCAGCAATGCCCGAAACGGCAACCGTAGCGTCACCGGTCTCCGGGAGTGCGTCGTCCCCAGAGTCGGCCTTGTCATCGGATGTCGCACCGGAAGTCTGGGCGCCGCCGTTCGGGTCTTCGGAGTCATCGCCGGGATTCTCCGGGTTAGCGCCGGAATCATCCGGATTCGTGTCCGGATCCTCGGGAACGATGACAGGATCATCGGGATCGATCGAAGGATCCTCGACCTCAACCCACTTGGCGTAGAGCGTGATGTCGCTCGTCACGGCAGAGGAGAAGTCATAGGGCGTGAGGCACGCCGGCTCGGTGTACCAGCCCTCGAAGGAGTAGCCCTCGCGCGTCGGATCAACCTCCGGCTCGGCAACGGCGTCCCCGTCCTCAACCTCGACCACGAGGTTCTCCGTCTCGTCGATTTGGTCATCAAAGGTAACCATATGTGTCTCGATCACGGGATCGGATGCCGAAGGCTCGTACACCGCCTCGATAACGATGTACGGACTGACCTCAAGCCCCATGAGCTGGTCCGCGGAGACGGGAGCGCCACCGCAAACGGACCAGCCGACAAAGTCATACCCCTCGAACACGACGGGATCGGGCACCTCGGATATGGTCATCTTGCCATCGACGATGGGACCCTCGACGTCCTGCATCGTTGAGGCGCCGCTCTCGGGGTCAGTGCACTGGAAGGTGATGAAACCCTGCTGCTGTTCCGGCTCCTGGTCATCGCCACAGCCTGGCCCAAACCCATCCCAGTAGGGCGCGCCACAGAGGTCGCAGATACCCCATGGGAAGACCAGATCAACGTACAGATGCGAATTCTCCCAGTTGCCGTAATGCCAGCCGAGGGCCGACTTGTCCTCCGGGCTACCTGCATCCTGCACTGACACAGGACTCGAGGCAGTGTTGCCCTCTTCAGCATATGCCGAGGTAATCGGCAGAGCAACGGGGCTCAGCGCAACCGCTATCGCGAGCCCAGCGGTTACCGCGAGAGTCCCTCCAGTTCTTCTCTTCATGTATGTATCGCTCTCCTCTTTGTCCCATCTTGCCCAAAGCAAGCCGCTGTTGCGGATGGCGTTTATCATAACTCTGTCGCAATTAGTTGCGCAACATTTTTGTTTTTAGTCACAATTAAGGAGCCGGATGGTACAGGAGCATATCCCGTCGTTTCCTCAAAAATGCCCCCACTACACCATCATATATTTAGTCGGACTGCTAAGCCGCAGACAACCGCAATGAATCGGTTGCTGCGTACTGGGCAGAACTTAATTACTCAATGGGCATATTTCGCTCACGGGATCCTACGCCAGGAAGCGGGGCGTCCCTCGTCATGTTAAGGGTATCAGCTTCTTCAAAGCACCGCCTACCTCAGGAAAGCTCGCTTAAGTGCTGCAGGCGATGACCGAGCACGTCACTGTTGACGAGCTCGAGCTCGCAGGCGGCAATCCAATGATGAATGCAGGGATATGCAACTCCCCATCAGCTTGCGCGCAGCTGTATCCCCCATCTCGAGCTTCAAGTGCGAAACGCCACGAGACAAGGCGGAGGCTCGATAGAACAGAAGGATGATGGCAAGCGGCACGACAAAGGGCGATGCTGTCGCACCCGTCCATCGCAAGCCCACCAGCGAAAACAGCCTGAGAGGACACAGCGCGAGTACGACAAACGATGAGACGACGGGCGCATACCCACCCCACAGCACGAGAAGCGCACCGGGCCTTCCTTCACCTCTCACACGAGGGCCTTCAAGAAAGGGCGACATCGAGCAGAGCGACAAACCCCTCTTCAAACTGGTCGAGAAAGCTCTCGGCGGCTTGGGGGTTACCGAGCGCCTGTGCCATGCACCTCGCGGCATCAACCACATCGCCGCGAGTGGAGGGAAGAACCTCGACCCTATACACGGCCAGATTCCACAGTCGCAGCCCTCGCGACAGCCGAACGGGCTTCCGAGAGAACCTCGTCGAGAGAGAGAAGCGTTGGGTGATTGCCGCCTCACGCTCCGTCTCGCGCAGCGCCACGAGGACCTCCGAGTGGAAGCTCAACTCCTCAAAGGACTCCGTGCTCGTGACAACCATATCATCGCAGCCGTTGCGTGTGAGGATAGCGGGGCGACCGCTCTCGTGCACGTCCTCAGAAATCTCCACAAACTTGTTTCTCAGGTCACTCACCGGACGAACGGACTGCACGCCGGCTCCTCTCTGGCGGTTTCTATCATAAATTATGATAGAAACCGCCAGCCTAATCGCAGCAGCGCGCCCGCGTCCCATCCGATGCCGTAGCAGAGCACGCCCTCGTCGCGTCAGCCGGCTGCCACAAGACCATCCCGCTCGACCTTGCTCGCGGTGTAGCTGTGGGGGCTCCAGCCTCGGCGACGAGGTGGCACTGGCGCCAGAGGGGCACGGCGCTCGACGCCGAAAAGACCGCCAAGCCTTCTTGCCCGGCAGCCTAGACTCTCAAAATCTCATTCTTCTCGGCTATATGCGCTGCACCAGTACAGGAGTCCTCAGTAACAGACGAATAATCGAATACATGACCGTTCTAGCATTGGCTTTGCCTGCATAGACCACCCCTGCAAATGACATGGGGAAGCTCGTCATGGCAGGAGTTCCTAAGGACAATGTCCGGCCCACACTTGCCGCCATCGTAATCATGCAAGTCAAGAAAGAACCTGTTCCGAGCGTGGGCACGCCCCTACGGCGCGGTATACCCCCAGATGTTCCTGCCAAGACTCCCGCTCAGCGTGCAGTCGGCAAATGCAACGAGCTTGCCGTCCTGGTAGAACGCAATTGGCCTCAGCATTATGTCAGCACCTTCCCAGTAATACGGGGTGCCAATCCGATATGTGATGGACGGAAGGTCGGGAACCCCCAGCTGTACGCGAGCCCTTTCCGCAAATTCCTCGTCCGTTATCCCGTGGCCCTCACGCGCACCGCGCCAGCCGATTCCCTCATCGCGCCAGCCCGCAGAAAGCAAGTGGGCTCTCTCGGCACTGGACGTCGTGTAATTGTGAGTGCCCGTGACCGCATAGGGGTTGTACTGGCGGTAAAGGGGAACACCCTCCTCACCCAAAACTGAGTACCAGCCAACACCTTCATCACGCCAGCCGTGAGCGACGAGACTGGTGCGCTCCACAGAGGAGAGCGTGTAGTGGTGGTCTCCGCCGGAGACCCATGGGTTATACAAATGGTAGACGGGAGCCCCCGACCTCGGCGCGTACCAACCGACCCCCTCGTACTCCCATCCACGCATCTCGAGGCTGTCCGCCTCTTCCACGCTCGCCGTGTAGAAATGCTCGCCCGTATAGCGGTTGTAGAGACGCCGCATCGTAACGCCATCCTCCGCTGCCAACACACGTGCCGGAACAAGGAGAGCACCGAAGAGAGCCGCTATCGCAACGAACGCACGGATAGCCGCTCCGGACTTCTTCTCCCTGAATCCAGTCCTCATCACGATGGCCCCACCCTACGCAACGTTACCTTTACCCCATTTTCATGTGTTCCGTCAAGCCATTTTGAGCCAACCGCGTCACGAAGACCTGAGCCGCATCGTCATCCGCTATGAGCCATCGCCGTCCCCACGCATGAGTGCGTGCCTCACGCGATAGGACTGCCCCCTGAACCGGAGCAGCCTGCCGTGGCGCGCCACGCGGTCGATCACGGCCGCCGCCATCTGCTCGTCGCCGAACGTCTGGCCCCAGCGGGAGAACTCGAGGTTGGTCGTAATCACCGCCGACTGCCTCTCGTAACCCTCCGAGATCACCTGGAACAGGAGCCGCGCGCCGTCGGCGTCGAGCGGCAGGAACCCGAGCTCGTCGATTACCAGCATCCGCGCGCGTCCCAGCTGTGAGAGCTCCCTGTCCAGCCTCCCCTCGTCCCTCGCGCGCCTCAGCCTGAGCACGAGCGACGAGGCGGTGAAGAAGCGCGCCTCCCAGCCCCTCGCGCAGCACATTGCCGCCAGCGCGCACGCTAGGTGCGTCTTCCCCGTGCCGACGTCGCCCATCAGCACGAGGTCCTCGCAGGGGCCGACGAAGGAGAGCTCCCCCGGGTCGGCGCGCCCGAAGCCCTCCGGCCACGACACCGACGACCAGTCGTAGCCGTCGAGCGACTTCGCCTGCGGCAGGGCGCAGCGCCCGGGCAGCTGCGCGCGCTTCGACGCGTCGCGCGAGGCCCCCTCAGCCTCGAGGTAGCCGAGCAGGCACTCCCTCTGCCTCGGGGTCCCGGAGGCGGCCCACTCGGCAAGGACCGACTTGGCGGGCGAGCAGCGGGCGCCCGCCGCCACCATCCCCTCGACCCCGGCCAACGCCGTCACCTCCTCGCCGCCAGGCCGTCGCAGGCCGCCAGGCCACCGCCGGCGACGGGCTCCGCCCCGGGGGCGCGGCGGGCGAGGAGGTCCACTCCGGCGGCATCGGGGACCCTGCCGGCCTCGAAGATGCCGGCCGCCGCCCGCGCAGCGGCCTCGAAGCCGCTCGACTCCGCGGCGCGCCGGAGCGCGCGGAGCACCTGACGGCGATCCTCCGGCCCGCACCTGTCGAGGCCCTCGCGGAGCGCCGGGGGCACCGCCGACCTGAGCTGCGACTGCTCCCACGACCTCGGGCGGGCGGCCACGGCGGGCATGGGCGTCGCGGGGCCGAGGACGGTCGCCCCTCCGCCCGACCACGACCTCGGCAGGGTCGCGGCGGATCTGCCCCGCTCGTCCATGATCTCGACGGTCTCGGCCCTGAGGCCGACGAGCATCCACCTCCCGTGCCAATGGGGGCCGGCGCAGCAGGGGGTGCCGTCGACCTCGACCCTGCCCTCCCGGTCCGCGCGCCTCCTCTCCCAGCGCACGCAGTCGAACCTCGCGCCCGGCAGGGGCAGGAGCGCGGCGGCGTCCCCGGCGAGCAGCCGCCGGACCGGGACCCCCTCGCGGTAGTGCTCGCGGCCGGGCGGCGCGTCGCAGCCGGCGAGCAGGCGCGCGTCGGGCGCCCGGAGGTCCGGGGCCTCGGGGACCGGCACCATCAGGTTGCGCCTCAGGAACCCGACCGCGTTCCCCGCCGACCCCTTCTCGTGCCCGGAGCGGGGGGTTGCAGAAGCGGACCGCGAGGCCGTGGTGCTGCCGGAAGGCGGCGAACAGGGAGCTCTCCCGGACCACCCCAGCCAGCCGCCGCCCCGCCTCCGTGGCGTTGTCGAGGACGAGCACCGGGGGCACGCCCCCGATGTGCTCGAACACGGCGAGCATCGACTCGCAGAGGCACTCCGACCGCTCGGACATCGAGCAGCTCGCCCAGCGGGCGTTTGAGTGCGGGAGAGAGAGATGACGAGCTCGTGAGCGCGCTCCTCGACGCCGCCGATGAGCGCGGGCGCGACGCCGTAGTCCCCCTGGGCGGAGCCGGGGGGCCACGAGAGCCCCGGGAACCCCTCCGACGCGGCCGGCGCGCGGGACTCCTTCCACTCCCTGACGGAGCGCTCCACGGTAGAGAGCGAGCCGCGGAAGCCCTCCTCGCCAACCAAGCGGTCGAACACCCTGCGGGCGGTGTGACGCTGCTTCGGCGGCGCGGTGTGTTTGATAGCCTCGAAGTTGCGGGTTTGAGCGTCGGAAAGTTTCGGGTCTGAGCACGAAATTCTTTCGGCTTTGAGCATGGGCACGCCGACCATCCGCAATCGGCCCAACAATGTCGCTGCTTCCGTTTACGACGTGAGGAGGGCCAGAGAGGAATGATCGGCGTGGACAAGATAGAGGACATGCGCAAGAGGGCCAGGGGCGGCGAGCCAATCGCCTCGATCGCGAGGGCGGTCGGAGCGTCGGAGCCGACGGTCAGGAAGTACGCCAGGATGGAGGACCTGTCGCCCGAGCCCCCGAGGCGGCGCGAGCCCGAGAGCGAGGTCCTCGCGCCATACGAGGAGACGATCGACTCCTGGCTCGACGACGACTGCAGGAACTGGCGCAAGCAGCGCCACACGGCGACGAGGGTCTACGTGAGGCTCCGCGACGAGGAGGGCTACACGGGCAGCTACTCCACCGTGCAGCGCTACGTCAAGCGCCGCCGCGAGGAGATGGCCCGCGAGCGCGACCGCAGGGACGCCGAGGGGTTCCTGACGCTGAGGTGGCTGCCCGGCGAGGTCCAGGTTGACTTCGGCGAGGCGGACTTCAGGGTCCGCGGCGTGGTCACCAGGGGCGAGTACCTGACGGTCACCTTCCCGCACTCCAACGTCGGGCTCACCCAGGTCTTCTGGGGCGAGACGGCCGAGTGCGTCTGCCAGGGGCTCCGCAACGTCTTCGAGTTCGTCGGCGGCGTGCCCAGGAGGGCAGTCTTCGACAACGCCACCGAGGTCGGCAGGCGCGTCGGCGGGGAGGTGAGGACGTCCGAGCTCTTCCGCCGCTTCGCGGCTCACCACGGGCTCGACTACACCCTCGCCAACCCCTACTCGGGCAACGAGAAGGGCAGCGTCGAGAACAAGGTCGGCTGCCACAGGAGGAACCTCTTCGTCCCCGTCCCGTCGTTCCACGACGTCCGCGCGTTCAACCGCAGGCTGCTCGAAGACTGCCTCGACCTGAGCGAGGGCAAGCGCCGCCACGGGCTCGGCACGCCCGAGTCCGAGCTGTTCGGAGAGGACAGGGAGGCGCTCTCGCCGCTGCCGCCGGCGGCGTTCTCGTGCGTGAGGTGGGAGACCAGGAGGTGCAACAAGCAGGGCACGATCACGGTCGGCGGGGCGCACCGCTACTCGGCCGGCCCCGCCTACGCGCGCCGCGAGGTCGCCGTCGCGCTCGGCGCCTTCGACGTCGCGGTCTGCGACTGCGAGACCGGGGAGGTCGTCGCCGCCTACGAGCGCGAGTGGGACAGGCCCCGACCGACAGCTCGGACCCGACGCTGCGGCTGAGGCTCCTGTGCATGAGGCCCGCCGGGTGGAGGGACTCGAGCGTGAGGGCGTCGCTGCCCGCCGAGCTCGTCGCCTTCCTCGACTCCGAGGCGCCCGCCGAGCTCGCCGCCGACCCCGGGGCGCCGCGCGCGAGGGCGCGGAGCGCGGGTGGGGCGCCGCCGCGGGGGGGGCGTGTCGAGCTCGCTCGCGGCGACCGGAGGCGTCGACCGCGCCTCGGTCGCCCTCTCGGCCGCCAGGGCCGCCTCGGGGGACGGGCGAGTCGAGTACGACGAGGAGGTCGACCTGGGCGTCTACGACAGGGCGCTGAGGCTGCTCGAGGGAGGCGGGCGGCATGCCGCGGACGAGCTCGGAGCGTGAGGCCGCCCAGGCTGCCTTCCGCGGGGCCGCGAGGGCCCTCTTCATATCCGGTGACACGATCGGCGCCTTCCTCGCCTCCGCGACGCCGGGCCAGGCGGCCGCGCGCGGCGACGCCCGCGTCGGGGGCCTCCCGCCACGACGGGGCGAGGCGGGCGCGCCTGCTCAGGCAGGCGAGGTTCCCCGTGCCCAAGTCGGCCGGGGGCCTCGGCCGGCCCGACGTCGCGTTCCCCGACGGCTGGGGCCGCGACGAGATGCTCTCGCTGGCGTTCGTGCGCGACGCGGAGGACCTGGTCTCCTGCGGCCAGACGGGGCGCGGCAAGACCCACATGGCCACCGCCCTCGGAATCGCCGCGACCTCGGCGGGCTACCCCGCGGGGTTCTGGCTGGCCGCGCGGCCGGTGCCGCGGCTCGGCAAGGCCAAGCGGGAGGGGACGCCCGGCCGGCTGCTCGCCGACGTGGCCAGGGCGAGGCTCCTGGTCCCGGGCGAGTTCGGCCACGTGCCCTTTGACGCGGGCGGGGCGGGGCCCCGTGCCGGGCCGTGTCGGACGGCCGCGAGAGGGGGCGTGACATCCGCCGCCGGCGTCGGGTCCGGCAGGTGGGGCACGGTCTTCGCGGACGACAGGCTCGCGGCGGCCATCGTCGACCGCGTGGTGCACCACGGCAGGCTCGTGGAGTTCGGCGGACCCAGCCACAGGCTCGAGGAGTCCCTCATGCTGGGAAAGTCGGGAAGGTAGAGACGGCGGCGCGCCCGTGACGAAACTCGAAAAAGTTGCGCGCCAGAACCCGAAAGAAATCTGTGCTCAAAACCGAAAGTCAGGCTTAACTAAACACAGCGCGGCGAGATCGGAGGCGAGCCACCCGCGGACGAGGTCCGCGTACGGCTCCATGGTGGGGCTCTCCCGGGCGCGCTTGACCGGCGGCTCCGGCGAGAGCGACGCGGACGCGTACTTCGCGACCGTGTTCCTGCTGACGCCGAGGGCGGAGGCGATCTTCCTCTGCGAGCAGCCGCGAATCGCCATCTCTCTGATACATTCTTGTGTTGACTTGGGCATCGTCATCCTCTCGTCGTCCTCCTCGTCCGTGGTTTGGGGAAACCTACGGCGAGGAATCTACTAGAGCTTGGCGGTGCCCGGCCCCTTGTCGGGCACCGCCTCGGCAGGCGGCTCAGTTTTGGTGACGTTGGTGGCTCAGCTATTCGTGACGGAGCGGCTCAAATCCAATTGAAGCAAAACACCCCTCGAAGATCGTCCCGGTCATCGGGGTGAACGAGCGCCGGCAGGAGCGGCAGAGCCACCGCCGGACCCCGCGCGCGTCGTGGCCGTCGCGCACGACGTCGGGGGAGCCGCAGCGCGGGCACGCGTCGCGCCCGTAGGCGTTGAAGAACGCGGCCTCGCCCTCGAGCGGGGCGTGACGCGCGTCGTAGGCCTCGCGGTGGGCCCGGGCCACGAGCGCCTGGGCGGGCGTCAGGTCCGAGTCCGGGAGGCCGTCCCACGGCGTCGCCGACGCCGAGGGCATCCTCATCCTCTTCGCACACATGGTGGTGGTCCTCGGCGCCCCGCGGGATGCCGCGCCCTGGACCACCACGTCGCGAGACCGCGGCACCCCGCGGGACGTTCTCGCGGGTGTGCTATGTCAGCATGGGATTATAGGCGCGACGGCGCGGGGAGACGCCGGCATCACCACTGTGCAAAAGAGCATTGTCCGCCGAATTTGTAAATCTAGATGACGGACATATGAGTTTCAGAGGCTTTGGGCACCCAGTCGCAGCATGTCATTGAGCTATAGTTATACACGCTTTTTCGATTGATCTTCTGCCCGTTTCTCTAATGAGCCGGGTATTTCCGTGAGGTGATAGTAGATGTGGGGTGAGTTTGCTCTGATTTCTCTGGTTATGTCATCCATCCTTCTGGTTCCCGGATACCTCGTGATGCGCACACTCGGGGCACGTGGCATCTGGCCACTACTCCTCGCGCCCATCCTCAGCCTCTCGCTCATCGCCATTGTGGGACAGGCTCTCGCACTCGTCCACGTTCCCTCCACCCCGGTGCTGCTGCTTGGCATTCTTATCATGCTTCCCGCCCTCGCGCTTCTTGTCACCCGCAGGAAAGGACTCCATCTCGCATTTCCGCACATAGAACCCTGGATAGCTCCCATATACCTCATTCTTGGCATCGCCCTTGGGTACAACCTATTCCTGTCGCGCCTTGGCACTCCCGATGCCCTCTTCCAAGCATACGATGTCACTCAGCACCTCAACCTCATCCAGGCCATGTCTGGCTCGGGCACCTTCACCTCGCTCAACGTGGGGCCATACCTGTCGCTGGCCGATCAGGCAATAGATCCTCTTGGGAACAGCGGCTTTTATCCAGCCGCATGGCATGCCGCCTGCGCGCTCGTCGTCCAGATGACGGGTTGTTCCGTGCCCCTCGTCATCAACGTCTCCATGTTTGTCCTCTCCTGCCTCGCGTTCCCCCTCTCGGTGCTTGCCCTACTCGGCGTTCTCTTCCCCCAATCAAGAGCGGCACACCTCTGCGGGGCCCTTGTCTCCCTCGCCTTTGTTGCCTTTCCGTGGAACCTTCTGGCCTTTGGGCCCGTATACGCCAACATCGCCGGCTTCGCCCTCATGCCCTGCGCCATGGCGCTTTTCATCCATCTCCTCGCAGACGACCTCTCCCCGTTCATGCGAGCGAGGATCTTCGGCGCACTCGTAATTACCGCCATTGGGCTTGCGCTCTGCCATCCGAATACCATTTTCACCTGCGTGGCGTTCCTTGCTCCATACTGCGTCTCAAGAATATGCGCCGCCTGTGCGAGGAGGGGGTGGGGTGTTCTGCAGAAGGCCTCACTCTGCATCCTCTTCCTTGCTTTCTGCGCCGGATTCTGGATTTTCTGCTATCGTCTTCCCGCCTTCAGGGAGACCGTGGCGCATGTCTGGCCCCCCTTCGCATGGGCATTTCAAGAGATTATTAACATCCTTACGCTTTGCTACAACATGGGCTTCAACTACGAGACGGCAGCCCAGCTTCTGCTGGGGGCCCTTGTCGTCGTAGGCGCAATCAGGGCGCTCCACGTGCCGGGCAGACGATGGCTCGTGGCCTCATATGCTGCAATCTGCTATATCCTGCTCATCAGCGCAACCCACAGGGACGAGCTCAAGCAGCTGCTCGCAGGGTTCTGGTACACCGACCCCATGCGCCTTGCTGCCATCGCAGCCATAGCGGCCATCCCTCTTGCAACGCTCGGAGCGTTATGGGCGTATGGGACCATCATGCGGCTTGCTGCCGCCAATAGCAAGGGAACGAGGACCAAGCCACACGGGGCAATCGTTGCCGGAGCCGCCGCCGCTCTTTTTCTTGGCATCAACTTCATGCCCGAGTTCAACCTCCCCGGACTCCACCACGAGTACTCCGCAAAGGAGCAGGCCGAATATAAGAATGTGGAGACGCGCGACTGGCCGAAGAGCGTTCACACCACGTTTGGCGACTTCCGCGAAGCCATCGAAGCCACCTACTCCTATACACAGCCTCTTGATGAGAGCGAGAGGCTCTTCCTCAACAAATTGGACATGAAGTCAGCCGTACCCGAAGGCGCCCTCGTTATCAACAACCCCATGGATGGCAGCTTTCTCACCTATGGCACGGATGGACTCAGGGTCTACTATCGCAATTTTGTCGGGTACGGAGGAGAGAACGAGACTAAGGAAAGCAGGATTATTCGCGAGCGTCTCTGCGACTATGCAAGTGATTCTGAAGTCCAGGCGGCAGTTGAGGCTGTTGATGCTGAATACGTCCTTGTCCTGCGTGGGGGCGAGCGCCAGTGCGGCTTCATCAATCTGCGAGGAGATTATAACGAAGCCCTCTTCTCCGGCATCTCCTCGATAACCCCCGAAACCCCAGGATTCACGTGCGTATGTGAAACGGGAATTCTCAGGCTCTATCGGATTGACAGATAGACCTCTCCGCAAAGCAACGATACGCATCTAGGGGCCGCCCCCAGCGAGGGGCGGCCCCTAGACTATCTTTCCCTAGGAGTCACGTTATATGTAAGAGCTAAATTTCAATCTTGGCACCGAGCAGCCTGGCAAACTCGCGGCAGATGGCAGTGTCGCCGGGCCACGCCGGGGCGGTCACGAGGTTGCGGTCCACGACCGCCTCGTCCATCCCCGCCTCCTTGTAGGTGCCACCGGCAAGGGTGATGTCCGGGCCGACCGCGGGATAGGCGGTGGCGGTGTAGCCCTCGAGCACACCGGCCGCGGCAAGCACCTGCGGGCCGTGGCAGATGGCGGCGACGGGCTTCTCCGACGAGAAGAACTCACGCACGATCTCCAGCACGCGAGCGTTCAGGCGGATGTACTCGGGAGCACGCCCGCCGGTGATGAAGAGGCCCGCGTAGTCGGCGGTGTCAACGGCGTCGAAGTCCGCCGTGAGCGCGAAGTTGTGACCGCGCAGCTCGGTGTAGGTCTGCTCGCCGAGGAAGTCGTGGACGGCGGTGGCAACCGTATCGCCGGCCTTCTTGTCCGGGCAGACGGCATCCACCTGATAGCCGAGCATGGAGAGCGCCTGGAACGGCACCATCGTCTCGTAGTCCTCGGTGAAGTCACCGCACAGCATGAGAATCTTGGGCATGGGAGTCTCCCCTCGTTTGCCATGGCATGAAGCCGTTTCTGGTCAACTCTTGATATTATCGTACAGTCGGCTTGTGAAACTGGCGACCTCTTTGCTCAGTGGCCTGAGCTATGCGGCGGCTGGCTCTGCATGCTCTCGTTAAACTTGAACAATACCAAGCCCGTCGCTGATTGAGTCCCCTTTCCCCGTTTGGCAATTCCAGTCTGCAAGCAATAGAGCATCATTCACCATTGACGACAACTGCAGGAACGCTCCGGCATCCCCACACGAAGGACGCGAGACACAATAATATGAATCTATATCAAACTGCTGGAGGGCATGATGACCCCTCCAGCAACCAGGTCAATCGAGAAATACCGATTGGACAGATTATACAATTAACAAATAGCAGCAAATGACAAAAGGATTAGCCGAGCACCCGGTCAACCTTTACCGTAAAGGTCATTGCGTTCCTGTACACGTCCGTAACGGAGAGCTCAGCCACGCCGACACCCACGGGATTGATGCATACCTCAAGTCCGTCGGCAGACACCTCGAACACTGCGGAATTTGATGAGATGGCAGATGTGACCTCATTGCTCAGCACAAGGTCCTCGTCGTAGCCCCGGCTGACACGCCGCAGGGCGTAGTCGGCGCTGGCCGCCCACAGCTCCGACTCCGTGAGCTGTTCGCCAGATCCTGTGGGAACGACCCTGACGGAAACCGCAAATTCCTTGTCGTCGTCCTGGTTATAGAACTTGATATCACCGCTGCCGGTCCTGAGAGCGGTGACAAGGTAGAGATTGTCGCCCTCGCCGCCGTCGACGTAGCGGACGGACCCGAGATCAACGAGGCTGCTGGCATGGGAAGTCTGTTCACCTCGCCGTGAACCGCGAGCGGGTAGGTCGAGTCGACCTCCATGACAACCTCGTACGATCCATGGGAAAGATTGAAGTCTAGATCGGGGGTCGGGTCGGGCACAGAGTCCGGAGCCGGGTCAACAGCCGACTCACCAACCCCATACCACGCAATCCCCTCGTCCCTCCAGCCCACGGAGACGAGGTGGTCACGCTCCTCCTTGCTCGTGGTGTAGTTGTGCGTGCCGGTCTTCGCAAAGGGGTTGTACTGACGGTAGAGCGGGACGCCGGTCGCGGCCGGCGCCGAGCGCCAGCCCACACCCTCGTACTCCCAGCCAGCCTCCCGCAGGGTCTCGACCTCGTCCCAGGAGAGCGTGTAGTGGTGGTCCCCGCCGGCCACGTAGGGGTTGTAGAGGCGGTAGACGGGGTCGCCCGACGTCGGGGCAATCCAGCCCAGGCCCTCGTCGGTCCAGCCGACCGCCACGAGGCCGTCGCACTCCTCCGCCGAGGCCGTGTAGAAGTGCTCACCGGTGTAGCTGTTGTAGAGGCGGTGCATCCGCGCACCGACAGAGGTCACGTTAATCTCAACCAGCTTAGAGGTGGCAGTATTCCCTTCCCGATCCGTTGCCGTGACAATTACGCCGTAAACACCCTCTTCTTCCACCTCGATGTCTGAGGCATCTGAGTCCACATCCATTAGCACCCCGTTTTTGTACCATGCGTATGCGTATGTGATACCGGCAGCCTCTGAATACGGGAAAACATAAATGTGTGCTGTATCACCTGATATCAGCGAGGTTTGTATCGCTTCCACTTCGACTTCAATTGGCAGAAGGATCTTGCTCGCAGTCAAAGTCATATCTCCAGTGACGGGAGCCAAGAAATCGTATTTCGATCCATCAGACAACATCCAGAACACCTGATAGCCGTAAATCGCATGTAGCTTGCGTTCCTTTATTAGAGAACCGTTCTCCACCTTTACCTCTACTAAGCTCTTCCCGGTCTCCTCATCAAAATCCTCGCCATAGTCAAAGACCACCTTTCTTGCCTTATCTATGGACACAACCTTATATAAGTCATCAGGGGTTAAGACAACATCGAGGCCGTCGGCCAAATATGTTGTCGCTACAGGTAGAGTAAACATGCCGCTATAGATAGATATAGATGGCTTGACCAGCGAATAGCTCATCTCGGTCACACAGTAGAAGTGCCCATTTCCCTGAATACGCAAAGTTGCCTTGTCTGCAGAACTAGAATAATAAGCAATAGTGCCCGAAACGGCCCCTTCGTACGATTCATCAAAGAGTACGTGCACCCCCTTTTCAGGGGCGCTAGCTCCCCAATGCTTTACATAAAACGCAGGCGCGTCAGGCGACTGGGTAGTGATATTTGTAGCACCTGAGAAAACAGCGCTTCCAGCAGCGAGGTCTATGAGCGGAGAGGCCATATAATCGCCTCCCACGACGTTCACATCGTCGAAGGAAACAGACCCCCGACTGGTGATGGCGCCGCGCGCTCTCTCCGCATCGTCCGAAACCTTGATAGTCCCATTTCTAAAGGAGACAATCGAGGTGCCTGGGACTGCAAAGCCAAAATACGACGATGCAGAATTTGAATCTACGCTATCGCATACTTCATACGTGTATCCAGAAAAATCAATCGTCAGATTTTTGTTATCAGATATACTAATTTGCTTGTCGCCGTTTGCGTCATTTAGCAGGACAACCGTATCGCCGCTTTCCGAGGCGTTAATCGCAGCTTCCAGCGACGAAAATTCAGCTTCTCCGACTCTCGCAACCATAGCAGTCTCTGCATGAGCGACCCTAGTGAAAGCGAGCAACATCAAAAGGAGCGCGGATAGCGTTACCACAAGCCCTCTCCCCCTGCACAAACCCATCTCCATGTTTTCTCACCTCTATTCGAACCTTTGCCTAATTCTGCGTATCAGTCAGCGCGAGAAGAAGGGAACGAAAAATGTGCCGGTGAAAAGTGCCGCGCAACTGAAATGTCTTCGCAGCGAGCGGCACAGGAAGGTACGACCGCGTAGGCCTCCCCGGCGAATAAGTTGCCTTGCCATGCCGCAGGATTGCTCGTCGCAAGTCAACGTCATGCCCCCTTGGCTACACCCCGTACCAGCCCACACCCTCCTCGCGCCAGCCCACGGAGACGAGGTGGTCGTTCTCGTCCCTGCTCGTCGTGTAGTTGTGCGTGCCGGTCGTCGCGAACGGGTTGTACTGTCGGTAGAGCGGCACGCCGGTCGAGGCCGGGGCGGAGTACCAGCCCACGCCCTCGTAGCGCCAGCCGGCCTCCACGAGCCCGTCGCGCTCCTCGGCGGAGAGCGTGTAGTGGTGGTCGCCGCCGGTCACGTAGGGGTTGTAGAGGCGGTAGACGGGGTCGCCGGAGGCCGGGGCAGTCCAGCCCACGCCCTCGTAGCGCCAGCCGACCGCGATGAGACTGTACGTCTCCGTGACGTTGGCGGTGTAGAAGTGCTCGCCCGTATAGGAGTTGTACAGGCGCTGCATCACGTTCGTGTCGCCATATCCACCCGTGACGATGCCGAGCACGGGCATGGTGACCGAGTACGACCCGGTGGGAATGGCCCCCTCAGCGGAGTCAAACCCAAACAGCTGGACCCAGTAATAGCTCCCGCCAACGTTGACGCAGCCGATCCCGACGGAGCGATAATCGGAGCCCAGGATGTTCGCCCTATGCCCCGGGCTGCTCATCCAGCCCTGCATAACCGCCGCCGGCGTCCTGTATCCCATGGCAATGTTCTCTCCGTACGCCTTGTCCGAGACGTCAAAGCATGGCGTCCCGTTGGGACGTGAGTGACTAAAGAGAACCGAGGTCTCGCCCGCGCGCAGCATGGCAGCGTTGGTGAGCTCCGCATCGAGGACGAGAGGAGCCAGGCCGGCGGCCGCCCTCTCGGAGTTCACGCGAGCAAGGACGTCTCGGGCATAGTCGAAGTTAGAAACCCCGGAGACGTATGTCTGCGAGACGGCGCGCGAGGCGTCGGCCGCGCCGGCCCCTGCGGTGACGGTAGGCTCGGCAAGAGCGTTCCCCGGACAAAGGAGCACGAACCCCAGAACTGCCGCGAGGAGGAGACCAAACCATCTCTCGGAGCGCGCAGCACGCCTCATATCATCACCTTGCCCCTATCCTATATTCGTCAAACACGCTGAAGACGCCAGCCCGGTCGAGAATAGCGGCTAGCAGCAGTTCCTGCAGGCGCGATTCTTCCCTGCAGCACGAGCCTGCTCAATCGAGCCGGAGCGGATGTTCGTGGACCTCTTGAGCGAAGGGCAATCCTTTGTGGAATGCCACACCTCGCCCCCCGACGTCCAATAGACCACGGACGGCTGCGGATCGCCCGGCTGCTGGGAGCTGCCGGGTTGCTGGGAGCTGCCGGGGTCTTGCGGGTTGCTCGGCTGCTCCGGCGGGAGGAGCCTCCCCTCCCCAACCGCGAGCCAGCCCACGCCCTCGGCCCTCCAACCGGCCAAGACGAGGCTGTCGTTCTCGGCTCGGCTGGTAGTGTAGTTATGGGTGCCGGTCGAGGCGTAGGGGTTGTACTGGCGCAGAACCTCGATACCGCCGCCAGAGGCCCAGCCCACGCCCTCGTAGCGCCAGCCCTGGGCGACGAGCGAGTCCCGCTCGGCGACCGAGGGGGTGTAGTGGTGGTCGCCACCGGTCACATAGGGGTTGTAGAGGCGATAGACCGGGTCGCCGGAGGCGGGTGCCACCCAGCCCACGCCCTCGTAGCGCCAGCCGACGGCCTCAAGACCGTCGCGCTCGGAGGCCGAAGCTGTGTAGAAGTGCTCGCCGGTCCAACGGTTGTACAGGCGGTACATGTCGATGCCGGACGCGAGGGCGCTCGCCGGCGCGGCCAGTGCGATGACCGTAAGAACGAGCGCGGATACCACTAACGCGACTTTTGGAGCAACGATACGACGCATGGTGTTTCACCTCTCGTTTTACTCAAAACATACGATAGGGGTTAATTTGACCCCCCTGGAGACGATCGTCGCCTACGGACCCGCCACCCTCACGGGAGCAGGGCGACTCGTCGTCGAGCCGTCACCAACCTGACCATAGCGGTTCTCGCCCCACATCCAGAGCGAGCCGTCGGCGGTTATGGCACCGGTGCTCGAGAAGGACGTGACGCCGTCGAGTACCTTCGCGGGCGAGGACGCCGCTGGAGTCCCGCCCCAAGCCCAAAGCGATCTGTCGCGCTTCAGGGCAAGGCTCTCGTATCCGCTCGTCTCAAGGAAGACGGCGCTGACACCGCTCATAAGCTGCGTGGGCCAGACAAAATACTCCTGCGTGCCGCCAATCTGTCCATCGCTGTTGCTGCCCCAGACGAAGAGGCCACCGTCCTTCGTCACCGCAGCGCTGGAGAAGGATCCAAGAGAGACGGACGCCACGTTGTTGAGCACATTCACTGGGGTGGTCTGGTCGTCCGCTGTCCCGTTGCCAACCTGTCCGTGGTCGTTGCCGCCCCACATCCACAAGGACCCATCCGTCTTGGTTGCGGCGAAATGATCGTAGCCGCCCAGAGAGACGGAGGCCACGTCCGTCAGAATCCTCGTGAACTCCTCCCGACGGCTCTCCGCGCCATTGGCGCGTGGTCCAACCTGGCCGCACATCCAGAGGGATCCGTCAGACGTGATGACCGCAGTTGAATTGCTTCCCGTAAATGCTGAGACGGCATCCGTTATGCCGGAGGCTCGACGGGGCACGGTCTGGTCCGCGTCCACCTTGTAGCCGAGCGCACCGCTATCCGCGCTCCCCCACGTCCAGAGGGAGCCATCCTCGGTTATCGCAGCGGCGTGAGAGTCTCCATAGGAAACGGAAACGACGTTGTCGAGCACCTTGACGGGAGTGGCCCGGTAATCATGGTGGGTGCCGTCGCCGAGCTCGCCAAACTGGCTCAACCCCCACGTCCAGAGGGAGCCGTCCTCCTTGAGCGCCGCAACGCTGTCAAACCCAACAGAGACCGAGGCGACGTCGCCCATGACCCTCACGGGCTCGTGCCGATCCGTCAGAGTGCCGTCGCCAACGGAACCGTGGCCGTTGAACCCCCACACCCAGAGCTCTCCACCCTCGGTGATGGCTGCGGTTTGGTAGATGCCCTGGTCGACGTCGACCACGCGCTTGCCGGCAATCTTATCCGAGATGCCGTACCAGCCCACGCCTTCCTCGCGCCAGCCGACCGAGACGAGGTGGTCGTTCTCCTGAGAGCTCGTCGTGTAGTTGTGGGTACCCGTGGTCGCGTAGGGGTTGTACTGCCGGTAGAGCGGCACGCCGATCTTTGCCGGAGCAGAGTACCAGCCCACGCCCTCCTCGCGCCAGCCCTGCGCCACCAGCGAGTCGCACTCGACAGCCGAGAGCGTGTAGTGGTGGTCGCCGCCGGTCACGTAGGGGTTGTAGAGGCGGTAGACGGGGTCGCCCGACGTCGGGGCCGTCCAGCCCTTGCCCTCGTCGGTCCATCCCACGGCGATCAGGCCGTCGCGCTCGGTCGCGCTCGCGGTGTAGAAGTGCTCGCCGGTCCACCGGTTGTAGAGGCGCCACATGGTGACGCTCTCGGTCGCGAGCGCCGTCGAAGGGCTCAGAACCGTCAGAAGAGAGACGCCGAAGATGGCTGCTGCAGCCAGAATGCCTGTGCGCCGCCTCATGTTCATCGCCTCCTCAGGAGTCCTATGGCTTGGTATACATCCAAATGTTTCTCGCCAGGGAGCCATCGGACAGGCAACTGGCGAAGGCGCACACCTCGCCATCCTGGTAGAAGTAGATGTCTCTGACCATGATCCCGGCGCCCTCCCAATACCAGGGGTCGTAGATCTTGTAGGTGATCGACGGCAGGTCCGGCACGCGCAACTGCACGCGGGCCCGCTCCGCGAACTCCTCGTTGCTTACCCCGCGACCCTCGCTCACACCACGCCAGGCGACGCCCTCCTCGCGCCAACCAACTGCAACGAGGCTGTCATTCTCGGCCATGTTGGTTGTGTAGTTGTGGGTCCCCGTCTGGGCAAAGGGGTTGTACTGGCGATAGACCTCCACCGCGCCGCCAGACGCCCATGCCACGCCCTCGTAGCGCCAGCCTGCCGCGACGAGCGTGTCGCGCTCTTGGGGAGAGAGGGTGTAGTGATGGTCCCCGCCGGTCACGTAGGGGTTGTAGAGGCGGTAGACGGGATCGCCGGAGGCCGGGGCCACCCAGCCCACACCCTCGTACATCCAGCCGACATTGCGAAGGTTCTCGCGCTCGGTTACCGAGGCGGTGTAGAAGTGCTCGCCGGTGTAGCGGTTGTACAGGCGGTACATGTCCACGCCGCGCGCCGCCGCAAACGCCGTCGTGGGCGCGAGGACCGCCACCAGCGTCGCTGCCAGTGCAAGGGCAACGGACATCGTCCCTTTCCTCATGACCCTTCCCCTCTCTATGCATTAAGGCATCGTTCAGCTCAGGCTCTACTCATGATATTGCTTCGCGCTCCTCGCGCGTGAGTCACTCCCGCAAACGGAGTCATTTGTCATCTCGAACTTGTTAAGAAAACGCTCGGCAGTGCAGAGACTGCCGAGCGTATGTGTCGTGCAATGCGCAACGTCGTGTTTTAGATGGCAACCGCCAGCCTCAAACGTAACAGCGTGCGATCCGAACCCCTACCCAATGCCGTACCAGGCCACGCCCTCGTAGCGCCAGCCGGCCTCGACGAGGGTGTCGTTCTCGGCCTTGCTCGTCGTGTAGTTGTGTGTGCCGGTCGTCGCGTAGGGGTTGTACTGCCTATAGAGCGGCACGCCGGTCGAGGCCGGCGCGGACATCCAGCCCACGCCCTCGTAGCGCCAGCCGGCCGCCACGAGCGAGTCGCGCTCCTCGATGGAGGGGGTGTAGTGGTGGTCGCCGCCGGTGACGTAGGGGTTGTAGAGGCGGTAGACGGGGTCGCCCGACGTCGGGGCCACCCAGCCCAGGCCCTCGTCGGTCCAGCCGACGGCGATAAGCCCGTCGCGCTCGGCCGCGCTCGCGGTGTAGAAGTGCTCGCCGGTGTAGCTGTTGTACAGACGGTACATCGAAGTGCGCCCAGTTGCATCACCAGAGGAACTCGCCGCGAGAATCCTCACGGGGACAGAGCGGTCTGCCGTAGTGCCATCGCCGAGCTCGCCGCACGAGTTCCATCCCCATGCCCAAAGGGACCCATCCTCGGTAAAGGCGGCAGCGTCATAGTTGCCGACGAAGATCTCCGTCACGTTGTCCATGATGCGCGCGGGCTCATCCCGATAATCCGCTGAGGTTCCGTCTCCGAGCTCCCCATGGAGATTGTAGCCCCACGTCCAGAGCGACCCATCAGACTTAAGCACCACAGAGGTGCAATCCCCCAGAGAGACGGACTTCACGTTGTCCATAACCTTTATTGGAGTTGCACTATCCTCCCCGGTCCCGTTACCGAGCTGACCGTATCCGTTGCCTCCACAAACCCAGAGCGCCCCGTCATTGGTGATAAAGGCGGTGTAATCACCACCAGTGGAGACCGACTTCACGCCGTCCCTCACCTTGACGGGCTGAGAGTGACTCACGGTAGTGTTGTCGCCGAGCTGCCCACGGAGATTGTCCCCCCAAGTCCATAGGCTGCCATCATCCTTAATCGCGGCACAGTGATTCGAGCCGATGGACACAAAGCTCGCGTCTTCCATGATCTGGACGGGATTGGAGTGGTAATTCATCTGTGCACTATCAATGTTTTCGCTACAGTCGACGCCCCATACCCAGAGGGTGCCATCGTCCTTGATGGCAGCGGAGGAGTATCCGTTCAGGGAGACGAAGGTGACGCCCTCCATGACCTTCTTGGGCTCACCGGACCCATACTTGCTCTCAATGCCGAGCTCGCCGTAATCGTTTTGTCCCCACGCCCAGAGGGTCCCGTCCTCTGTGATTGCCGCAGAGTGGTAGGCACCAAGAGAGACGGAAACAACATCGTCCATGACCTTCACGGGCTTGAGGCTGTCATCCCATGTGCCATCGCCGAGCTGGCCCTCGTAGTTTCTGCCCCACATCCAGAGGGAACCGTCCTCGGTGATGGCAGCCGAATGCTGGTGGCCTAATTCTACTTCCACTACCCGCAGCCCGTTAATCTCCGTTGAACTCGTGACGGAACCTTCGCTCGCACGAGCTGTTGAGACAAAGGCGAGGCTGGAAAGACAAACAAGAGCCGTAATCAGAATCGCGAGCAATGGCTTTGCCGTCGAAATTCTTTTCAAATTAAGTGAGCTAGCGTACATATGACCCCCCAATAGTGCCTGAAGAACATGACCTAGCATCAACTTCAAACAACGTCCCGAGAAGCGCAACCCCCCCACTCCCATTCGGCTCCTTTTGTCGGTAAACGGGTCCGTAAGGTTAACCGCCTATGTAGATTCTCGCCGTCGTTAATGACAGAAGCCGCCAGCTTGGACGATACGATACGCGCTCGCCGCGGCAGGGGGGCGAACCGATTGATCGGGTCGCCCCCCTGATTCCTTGTTTTGGGACCTCGGCTAGGCTACACCCCGTACCAGCCCACGCCCTCCTCGCGCCAGCCCACCGAGACGAGGTGGTCGTTCTCGTCCCTGGAGGTGGTGTAGTTGTGCGTGCCGGTCTTCGCGTAGGGGTTGTACTGGCGGTAGAGCGGCACGCCGGTCGAGGCCGGCGCGGACATCCAGCCCACGCCCTCGTACTCCCAGCCGGCCTCCCGCAGGGTCTCGACCTCGTCCCAGGAGAGCGTGTAGTGGTGGTCGCCGCCGGTGACGTAGGGGTTGTAGAGGCGGTAGACGGGGTCGCCCGACGTGGGGGCCACCCAGCCCAGGCCCTCGTCCGTCCAGCCCACGGCGATAAGCCCGTCGCGCTCCTCGGCCGAGGCGGTGTAGAAGTGCTCGCCGGTCCACCGGTTGTAGAGGCGGTACATGTCCCGCGTCGATGGGACGGGATCGGGCTCCGGATCGGGCTCGCCAACGATCTCGATGGGCACGGCAACGGTCGCCGTGCGCTCGGCATAGCGGCAGGTGACGACGAGCTCCGCCTCCCCCGGCGTGGAGGTGTCGATCTCGCTTGCGTTCGTCTCGTAGGAGGACGACGCGACCTCGGTGCCGTCCTCGAGGACGGCCGTCACCTCCATCCCGGAGAGGTCGAGGGGCTCCCCCGCCTCGAAGCTCGCGTCGGGCAGCGAGACCCTAACGCGCTCAAGCGGCGCGCCGAGAGCACCCTCGTCGCTCGCGTAGACGAACACGGAGTTGTCGCTCTCGCAGGCGTCTTCAACGTCGGCGGGTGCCGCGACGAGGCAGACGCTCCCGGCGCCCCAGGACACCACCTCGTCGGCGCCAAGGGAGCCAGACACGGCGGCACCCGGGACGACCGTGCCCAGGTCAATTGTGGAAAGAAGGGTCCCCGACACATCGCCCTCGCGGACCTCGAGGATCGCGCGCGAGGGGGCCGTGCCGTCGTTGCCAACCTCGTAGCTAACCCCGTCGGGTCCCCCCTCGGCCTCGAGAACGAGGTCGACGAGGCCGGCCTCGACAGTCGCCGAGGAGGTCGCGGAGCCCGCCACGCCGAGGGACACGCGCGCCTCGTCGCCGGCAGCCACCCCTCCGACAATCGAGGGGGCGGGGACATCGAGCGTGCGCGACTCGCCCGCGCCCATCGCGGGGACGTCGAGCGAGGCGACCTGGCCCCCGCCCAGCGAGACCGACACCGTGCCGGCGCTCGTGGCGGAGAGGCCGTCGTTTTTGACCTCGACCCTCACCGTCGGGACGTCGCCGCCCTCGCCGCCGTACAGGCTGAGCTCGGCGGAGGTCACCTCGGGGGAGGCCGCCTCGTCCACGTCGAGGACGCAGAGGTTGGCGACCTGGGATACCTGGCCCTCGCCGTCGGGGGCGGCGCCCTCCCCGCCGATCGTGACGTCGGAGCGAAGCAGGACGACGTCCCAGCCGTCGCCGTCGGACAGGCCGGTAGCGTCGGACACGTAGCCGGGCTCCTCGGTGAGAGTCACGGGCCCGCTCGCCGTAACGCCACCGGAGCCGCCCGGGTCGAGGCGCCTCGCGACGAGGTCGGAGCCGCCCTCCTCGTCCCTCGCCTCGCAGGTGAGGAGGAGCTGGCCCTCCCCGCCCCCCACAATCGAGAAGTCCGCGGAGATCGAGTCGCCGGACGCGAGAACCTCGCCGGACCCCGCGTCGGCGCTTGCGCCGTAGAGGACGGAGCCCGCGGCGGCGTCGTACCACGCGAGGCAGTCGTCGGCGCCAATCCGCGCGAACCGCAGGCCGGACGCGCCGGAGCCCGTGAGGCCGAGGGCGTCGCCGCTCCCGGCGTCGAGCGCCCGCAGCGTCCTGTCGGACGTCGTGGAGAGGTCGCCATCCGCGTCCTCGACGAAGGCAACGGCGACGGAGCCGCCGAGGGAGCCGGCCGCGACCTCCGTCACCGGAACGTCGCGGCCCGTCGAGCTCGAGGCGCGCTCAGCAAGGGAGCCGCCGTCGGCCGCATAGGCCACCGAGCGGACGGTATTCTCACCAGACATCCCGAGCGGGTCGCAGGCAGGGTTCTCCACCCACGCCACGACGAGCCCCTCGGAGCCGTCAGCGAGCTCGCACGCCTCGACCGAGGGCATGAGGCCGCCGGCGCCAGGGCCGGAGAGGACCACGGGCTCTCCCACGGGCACGACGGAGCCGTCCGCGGAGACCTCAGCAGCCCTGAGGACCACGCTCGACCCCGAGGCAACGATCCCGAGCTGCTCCTCTACGGGCAGGGCGAGCTGGGCGTCCGTGAGCGGCGCGCCCGGCTCGACCTGGGCAACCCACACAGTGTCGCCGACCACGCAGCACGAGGCGTCGTAGCCGACGGCGCCCTCCCCGAGCAGGGGCACGGGCTCCCGCCACGTCCCCGCGGCCTCGTCGTAGACGGAGACGTACGGCGTCGTGCTGTGGGCGTCGGGCATGCCCTCCTGGTCGAGGGTGTAGACGATCGCCCGCACCCCCGACTCGGTCTCGAGCATCCGCGGCTCGGCGCCGTCGTAGACGTTGGGCTGCAGCTGCAGGAGGGAGCCGCCGGGAGAGGACGCCCCGCCGGACGGCGCCAGCGAGCGAGACGTCGCCCGGCCGCTGGTCCAGGCTCCCGCGATGTCTCGCTCGACCCCGAACCAGCCGCCGGAGGAGCCGGCCGCCCCGGCGCCACCCACGGCCGAGCGACCCCTTCTTGCGCTGTCGTAGTACTTCCAGTCGCCGTCCAGGAGGGCCTTCTCGTACTCAAAGCAGAGAAAACGTGCCCGTGCGCCCAGCTCGCCGGAGAGGGTAGCAGAACGATTACCTCTGAGACCTCGCTCCAATGTGACTATGTTGGAGGCCGAACCGTAGACGCTAACGTCAGCAACATAGGCAACTCCAATACCACCGGTGAGCATAAAGTCGGGCAGCGTCATCTCAATTGTACTGTCGACGTAAACACTCGCCTCGTCTAGGTCGACGCCAACTTTACTCGTCGAGTCAACACCGACATCCGCGGAAAAAGTAATCACAACCGGCACCACCACGACAGTTTGCCACTCCCATTTGCCGGTCGCATGCATGCCGACAGAAATCTTCCCTCGGCTGATCTGGATACCATCCTCTACAATCGTACCCTCGGCAAAACCCCAGATACTCATTTTGGGCTCGACAGCCCCACTGAGAACCGTCGCGTTATATGCCACGGCGAGGTCAAGGCCTCGAAGCCCTTTCGCAATGTTTCTGTTCTGGGTCTCCACGAACTTCTTGAAAGTTGTCCATCCACCGCCGTCAATCAGCTCGTCCATGTCATCAACGCCGATGCCGATGCGCCACTGGTTACCTTCGCGCCTGAACTCCACCGGCACCATACCGTAGTCGAGAGACACGTCCGTGCCGCCGAGGAGCGGGACGTCCCTCGGCACCGTGAGCTCGAGGCCGCCCTCGAGCTTGAAGTCGGTTTCCTCGGTGTCCTCCGGCTTGCTCTCAACGGTGACTTCCCCACTTGGCGCGGGCTCGGGATCAGGGTCGGAACTCCCGGACGAGCCGTCGCCCACGACGACCCTCACGGGCTCGTGGCGGTCCTCGGTGGTGCCGTCGCCGAGCTGGCCGAGGTAGTTGCTCCCCCATGACCAGAGGGAGCCGTCCTCCTTGACGGCGGCGGAGTGAGTGCTCCCCAGCGAGACGGAAACGACGGCGCCCATCACCCTCACGGGCTCGTGGCGCTCCTCGGTGGTGCCGTCGCCGAGCTGGCCACGGAGGTTCCACCCCCACGCCCAGAGGGAGCCGTCCACTGTGATTGCAGCGGAGTGAGAGTATCCCAGGGAAACGGACGCGACGCCGCCCATCACCCTGACGGGCTCGTGGCGGTCCTCGGTTGTGCCGTCCCCGAGCTGGCCGATCCCGTTCTCGCCCCACGTCCAGAGCGAGCCGTCCTCCTTGACGGCGGCGGAGTGGCCGTCCCCGCCGAGGGATACGGAGACGACGCCGTCCATGACCTTGACAGGCGTAACCCGGTCCTCGGTGGTACCGTCGCCGAGCTGGCCGTTATAGTTGCGCCCCCATGTCCAGAGGGAGCCGTCCTCCTTGACGGCGGCGGAGTGGCCGTCCCCCAGGGATACGGAGACGACGCCGTCCATGACCTTGACGGGCTCGTGGCGGTCCTCGGTTGTGCCGTCGCCGAGCTGGCCGCACCAGTTGCTCCCCCACGCCCAGAGGGAGCCGTCCTCCGTGATAGCGGCAGAGCAGTCACCGCCTACTGATTCATTCACGAATGCAACGACAACGCCGTCCATCACCCTGACGGGCTCGCGGCGGTCCTCGGTTGTGCCGTCGCCGAGCTGGCCGCACCAGTTGCTCCCCCACGCCCAGAGGGAGCCGTCCTCCTTGACGGCGGCGGAGTGGCCGTTCCCCAGGGATACGGAGACGACGCCGTCCATGACCTTGACAGGCGTAACCCGGTCCTCGGTGGTGCCGTCACCGAGCTCACCATATCCGTTAAAACCCCACGTCCAGAGGGAGCCGTCCTCGGTGATAGCAGCAGAGCAATTTCCCCCCAGCTCCACCTGCGTCACTCGCTGCCCCTCGATCTCGTGCGGGACCACACTCTCCTCGGCCCGGACCACCGTCGCGAAGCCGAGGCACGCGAAAACCGCTACGACCACGAGCAAGAACGCGGCTCCGGCCCTCGCCACGATTGTCCGCCTTGAGACGCTTCTCTTCTTGCCCATGAGACCCCCATAGAACGGCGCAGGTTCTGACGCGATGCTCCATAAGTTTTCAGGTTTTTCGCATCAATCTGCAAGGCTCAGTCGGCGAGAGCCCGCTGTTCTCTCGACAAACGCCACTGAGACAGCTGCACCCCTTCCGCACGCCACCCCACCGAAACAAGGTCGTCGTTCTCCGCGAGGCTCGTCGTGTAGTTGTGGGTTTCGGTCTGGGCATAGGGGTTGTACTTACGATAGAGCGGCACCCCATTCGTCGCGTAGGAGCGCCAGCCCACGCCCTCGTAACACCAGTCCACGGCAACGAGCGAGTCTCGGCAATGCGAATCGTTTCGGGGAGGGCGGCGCCCCTTCCCTACACGGCCCCCAGCCTCCCCGCGTGGTCAGAGCCCGCGAACAGGACGCGCGCCACGGTCACCACGCGCTCGGGCTCCTCCTCGACCCAGTAGAACAGCAGGTAGTTCCCCACATCGATTGCCCTGAACTCATGTCCCAGCTCCCGCAACGGAACGTAGGCCCTCCTGCGGTACGGCATTTTGCGCAGCGAAGAGGCCCCCTCCTCGAACTGGTCGAAGAATCGCTCGGCAACCTGGGGGCTACCGAGCGTCTGCGACATGTAGCGCGACGCATCGATCACGTCGCGGCGCACAAAAGGAAGAGTTTCGATCCTATACGCGGTCGGGCCCCACGGCCACGGACGACGCAACGGCAGCGCGGGCCTCGGCAAGGACTTCGTCAGGCGAGAAGCGCTCCTCTGTGACCGCCGCCTCCCGCTCCGCGTCGCGCAGCGCAGCGAGGACCTCCGAGTGGAAGCTCAGCTCCTCAAAGGACTCGATGCTCATGACCACCATGTCACCGTGGCCGCTACGCGTGAGGACGACGGAGCGGCCACTCTCGCGCACGTCCTCGGAGATCCCCGCGAACTTGTTCCTCGGATCACTCGCCGGGCGAACGGACTGCATGCCGACTTCTCTCTGGCGGTTGCTATCAAAAAAATGATAGCAACCGCCAGTCACATTCACATCGACTTCGAGTTCCATCTACACCCCGTACCAGCCCACGCCCTCCTCGCGCCAGCCCACGGAGACGAGGTGGTCGTTCTCGGCCTTGGAGGTGGTGTAGTTGTGCGTTCCCGTCGCCGCGTAGGGGTTGTACTGCCGGTAGAGCGGGACGCCGGTCGAGGCGTCGGCGGACATCCAGCCCACGCCCTCGTACTCCCAGCCGGCCTCGACGAGCCCGTCGCGCTCGGCCGCCGAGAGCGTGTAGTGGTGGTCGCCCCCGGTCACGTAGGGGTTGTAGAGGCGGTAGACGGGGTCGCCCGAAGCCGGGGCAGTCCAGCCCAGGCCCTCGTCGGTCCAGCCGACGGCGATAAGCCCGTCGCGCTCCTCGGCGCTCGCGGTGTAGAAGTGCTCGCCGGTGTAGCTGTTGTAGAGACGGTACATGTCGGCGGTGTTCGCGGCAGGATCTGCGCTGCCCGGCTTTGCCCCAACGGTGAGAACGAGCGCGCCGCCCTCGGTGAGGACCTCGGTCCTGTAAGCCCCCAGGTCGAGCGACCGAAGCTCGAACCTCCAGGGACACGCCCACTCAACCTCAACCATACGCGACGATATCAGCGAGCCATTCTCATCGTAGGATCTCACGGTCATCGTCTGGCCGTCTAGGTCGTCGTAGCCGGCAACGCTAATCTCGAGGTCATGCAATCCGCCGTCTGCGTGATAGGCAACGGCGACCGCCCGATCGTACGCGTCTGCCATGGTGACGTTCACCGAGCCGTCGACCTCCCGAACGGTCTCGAAGCGCGCCTCCACCGTCACGTCCTCAAGGGCGGGGAACCGGTAGGTGTTCGCAGCGCATACGAGCTCGTCACCCACGTACCACCCAACAAACTCCTCGTTGTCAACCTCGGGAACGGCGGAGAGCGTCACGGGGTCGCCCACGGGGTAGGCCCCCGACCCCGTCACCATACCGCCGCCGACGGCCTGCGCGGCGACGGTCGCGCACGCGGACGAGTCCTGAGCCGAGTAGAACCGACCGGGGACCGTCGTCCCGTCATCCGAGCTGAGGTCGTCCATGGAGGAGCCGTCGAATGTCCCGTCGGGGACGCCCAGCGAGAAGGTCCTCCCCGTCGCAAGCGGAACGTCCCGGTACACCGCCCTGCCGACGGGCGCGCCTCCCGAGTACTGCTCGACCACGCACGTCATGGCACCGTCATCGGTCGCGGTCGCGGTGACTGTGACGTCAAGCCCCGCGGGGGCGACCACGCGCTTCACGTCCCCCTCCAGCTGGATCTCGATGTCCCCCGTAGTCGTGACCTTATTGCCCACGACGCTGCCGAGGAGGTTTCCGGACGCGTCGCGCACCTCCACGTCGACCGGGCATTCGAAGACCCACGCCCAGAAGTCGTCCCACTCGCTATGGGTGTCCTTGCCCTCGTCCGTGTTGTAGAGGTAGTCATAGAGCGAGAACTCAAGCCTGTTGCGCGTCGCCTCCAGGTGAAGCATCGCCTCGCGCACGGTCTCGTCCTTCACTGCCTCGTCGGAGTAGTCGAGGTCCTTGATCTTGTTATAGATCCCAAACGAGTCCTCGAGGGCGTCGAAGAAGTCCGCCTCGTCATCGGCGAGAAGTGGCCTCACGATGTCATATCCGTCCCGCGCGAGCTTGCAGAAGGTGAGCAGGTCCCCGAATCCCCTGCCCTGGAGGAACTCGACCCTGTCCTCGAGAAGATCCGTCATCTCGCCCTTGGTGAAGTCCGCTATGCCCGTGACGCTCGCGAACTCCGCAGCGAGCGAGTGCATCGCCTCGTAGAGGGCGTCCTCAGTCCAGTCGGAGAGGCGTTCCAGGTACCTCTGGAGCACCCTGGCGGTGTCCTCGGGGCTCGCAACGATAACCCCGGTCTTGTCCGTACCGTTGCCGTAAACCCTGACCGACCCGAACTCAGCCCCAAAGAAACCGGTGATCTTGAAGGTGACGGTGTAGTCCCCATGCTCGTACGTAAAGTCATCGAGGTCGACGTGGTTCCTGATCTCGTTCACTATGTCCGCGCTGACCTCGATGAGTCCGCCAGACATGTCGATATCTCCGAGGTCCTCTGCCTCGTCAACGTACTCGTCGAGGTACTCGGCAAGGGCGGCGTACACGGCGTCCATCGCGGCGTCCGGCGTGCCTGCGGGCATCTCAACGATCTTCTCCGAGGCCGGGGCCACCTCGTCGCCCTCGCGGAGCATCTGCGCCTTGCTCTTCTTTTTTGAAGCGGCGAGCAGACGCCGCTCGTCCTGCTCCGCTGCGTCTTGGACGGCGTCGAGGTAGTCGTCCATAGCGGTGACGAACTCCTCAGCGTCCTCCCGGATGTCCTCCCTGACGTCCCCGACGGTCTGGGTGGCACCGTAGTAGTGGGTCACCTCTCCGGGGGTGGCCGCGCCACCGAAGCCGGGGACCATAATGGGCACAGTGGAGCTCACCGTGGTGCCGTCGCCGAGCTTGCCAGAAATGTTCTCTCCCCACATCCAGAGAGAGCCATCTGTCTTCAATGCAGCTGAATGATCGCACCCCATCGAGGCGGAGAGAACATTCTCCATGACTTTAGTTGGCGATTGACGTCTTGTTAGCGTTCCATCCCCGACCTCGCCCCAATCGTTGTCCCCCCATGCCCAAAGAACGCCATCAGAAGTGACAGCCGCTGAATGGTCGATGCCCAGAGATACCGAAATGACATCGTTCATAATCCAAGTTGGTTGGCTCCGATCTGATGTGGTACCGTCCCCAAGCCTTCCATTCCAGTTTGACCCCCAAACAAAAAGGGACCCGTCCTCTCGAATCGCCGCAGACCGATCACCTCCAAGAGAAACGCTTGTAACCCCTTGCAGGATCATCATTGGCTCATTGCAGTTTTCGAATTCACTAATCTCTGGGTTGCCGAGCTTTCCACAATGATTATCGCCCCATGTCCAGAGGGAGCCGTCCTCCTTGACGGCGGCAGAGTGGCCGGACCCCAGGGAGACGGACTTGACGCCATCCATGACCTTGTCGGGCTCGTGGCGGTCCTCGGTGGCGCCGTCGCCGAGCTGCCCGGTATTATTGCAACCCCACATCCATAAAGAGCCATCGTCCTTGATGGCTGCTGAGTAGCAGTCTCCGAGAGAAACATCTGACACACCGCTCATGACCATAACCGGCTCATAGCAGGATGTAGTTGTCCCATTTCCAATTTGTCCGTATCCGTTAGCCCCCCACATCCAGAGAGTGCCATCACTTTTTAATGCAGCCGAGTGGTCGTATCCGAGAGAAACTCGGTCGACGTTGTCCATGATTTTTTTCGGATTGAGACAGTCGTCGGTGGTACCATCACCAATCTGTCCAAACCAATTGCTGCCCCATATCCACAAAGAACCGTCCTCAGTAACGGCCGCAGAATGGTGATATCCTAGGGCCACTTGCGTCACGCGAGGACCCTCGATTTCGTTCGGTACCGCCGCGCCCTCCTCTGCACGGCCCACCGTCGCGAAGCCGAGGCATGCGAGGACCGTAACTGCCACGAGCGAGAGAGCGATCCCGACCCTCGCCACTATCGCCCACCGTGAGACGTTTCTTCCCCTGCTCATGCGGCCCCCAAGGAACTAACAAATGACGAATAAACGATGGCATTACCTAGCTGGCGTCAATACACGCCGATAACGTCGCCGACGGAAACCCGGTCGGTCAGCGCCTTGATGACGATCTCCTGACCCCCGTTAGCCACGGGCCCCAGCACACCCTCCACGAAGCATGCGACGACCGCGTCTTCCGTACGATATACGGCAATCATGTCGTCAAGGAACAGGTAGTCGATCGCGTCATCGTAGTCGACGCCATACACATTTGTGTGCTCCGAGAAGTAGGCTTGCAGCCCGTCTCGCGCCGCATCCCTGATCTCCGCTTCTGTCATGCCCAGGGCGTCGTAGGTGGACATCTCTTCGCCAGCTGCAAGATCGTAGAACTTACCCCCGACGACCCTCGTCCCATGCGCGCCTCCGTAGAAGAGGTCACGATCGAGGCGCACGCACGCGACAGGCCCCTCGATCGAGGCGGTGGTGTCATAACAGTGGAGAATCTGCTCGGCACCGCTCATGGCGTCTTCCATCGTCATTGACATCTGGCTGTCAAGACGGGCCTCGAAACTACTCCTGAGACTGCTGTTCAGCTGGTCGAGAACAGCGGTGGAACCTCCGTCGGATAGGGCGAACTGCGGATACGCCCATTCCCTCGTCTCCTCCCAAGAATAGCTACCTTGATACGCGGTAACCGTACGATCTTGGACCACATCACGCGTCACATACGTTGGGCCTTCTTCTCCCGGATCCTTCCCATACGTGCATTCGGACACCTGCACGCCGTTCTCAAGGTGCGTGGGGGGAAGCTTGAACGGCGAGTTGCTCTCGTCAATGACGTCCTTGCTGAACGTCCACCCCAAATCAATGAGGTAGTCCGTACCGGTTCCCACCTCGACGTTGACGTACATAAACGCAGAGAGATCTGCACAGGTGAGGCCGGTCTCATGGGTCGTGGCCACGAAAGAACCACCAACGCCCGCGCCAACGGCGGCGTCCACGAGCTGGATCTGCAGCAACTTGAGCTCTGCGCCCACCTTGGCACCCAGACGAACATGTACTGCGGCCTTCAGCTCGGCGTCAAGGTCGCTCGTATCCTCCACCACCCACTCGTCGTCCACGAGCCTCATGGTGGTCATCATCTCGTAGGCCACGTTCACCGAGATGCTGCCGTCGGCCTCTACGTGCAGGTACAGGGGGATGTCAATCGAGAAGCCCATGAAGAACGGCGCGCTCACCTCGAGAATCTTGACATCCTCCTCGGCCCTCGCGCAGACCTCTGCGCCTATCTCGACGTCCCCTCCAACGCTCACCTCGCAGTGCTCGAGGCCCCCGAAGAGGGTCCACTCGACGTCGTAGCCGACCACGGGGCTTACGCTTATGCCGCCCCTGACGTAGCTGCTGCCGTCGTCATCGAGCGGTATGTCGAACTCTTTCCCGATGGACCCCTCCTCGGGCCTCCAGGTGTCGTCGACGCTGATGCGAGAACTGGGGCTTGCCTGCCCTTCGGTAATGATAATCGTCGAAGAGTCAACCTCCACGCCCCTGTCGCTCATGCTTATACTCTCGAATATCTCCGAGGGATCGCTCGCCTGCTCGAACTTCACTGAGGACGTGCCGTGCGCGGTGTAGGATACGGACGTGACCGTACCCGCCCCACCAAGCGGGTTCTCCTCGGTGGGCAGCAGGGCCACCTTGTCGCCGACCTTCGGTGCCTCGCCTCGCGCCACAATCTCAAACTCCCCGTCGTCTCCCCCGCGATAGCTCGCTATCTCCTTGACGCCGTCCTGGAGCTCGTACTCATAGGCTCCGCCACCGGGCCCTTCGCTCACATCGATCCCATACCAAGCAACGCCCTCCTCGCGCCAGCCGAGCGAGACGAGGTGGTCGTTCTCGGCCTTGCTCGTCGTGTAGTTGTGCGTGCCGGTGGTGGCGTAGGGGTTGTACTGGCGGTAGAGCGGCACTCCGGCCGAGGCGGGCGCGGACATCCAGCCCACGCCCTCGTACTCCCAGCCGGCCGCCACGAGCCCGTCGCGCTCGGCGGCGGAGAGCGTGTAGTGGTGGTCGCCGCCCGTCACGTAGGGGTTGTAGAGGCGGTAGACGGGGTCGCCCGACTTCGGCGCCACCCAGCCCAGGCCCTCGTCGGTCCAGCCCACGGCGATAAGCCCGTCGCGCTCCTCGGCGCTCGCGGTGTAGAAGTGCTCGCCGGTCCACTGGTTGTAGAGGCGGTACATATCGGCGGAAGTCTCCGCGGCAATCGCCCGACAAGGAGCCAAGCAGATAGAAAGTGCAGCAAAGAGGAGCGCAAAAAAGACTCCGAAGAATGACGCTCGATGGGCAGATGGTCGTCGAACCGTTCGCATAACTCCTCCTTGCACGAGCGCCCTAACGGAACACTAGGACACGAAACAGGCGATCTTTCAATTTTGTAACGAGGGCAGCACGCGGGACCGGCCAGAGCGACCGGCCCCGCGAGAAACCCAATGCTACACGCCGTACCAGGCCACGCCCTCGTCCCTCCAGCCCACGGAGACGAGATGGTCCCTCTCCTCCCTGGAGGTCGTGTAGTTATGCGTGCCCGTCGTCGCGTAGGGGTTGTACTGCCTATAGAGGGGCGTGCCGGTCGCGGCCGGCGCGGACACCCAGCCCACACCCTCGTACTTCCAGCCGGCCGCAACGAGCGTGTCGCGCTCAGCCTCGGAGGGCGTGTAGTGGTGGTCGCCGCCGACCACGTAGGGGTTATAGAGGCGGTAGACCGGGTCGCCGGAGGCCGGCGCCACCCAGCCCAGGCCCTCATCGGTCCACCCCATGGCCACCAGGCCGTCGCGCTCCTCAGCGCTGGCGGTGTAGAAGTGCTCGCCAGTCCACTGGTTATAGAGGCGGTACATCGAGCCGGAGGCGGAATCGGGAGCGGGCTCGGGGTCGGGCTCCACAGTTTGGTCCGTATCAAGGAACGACCAAACTTCGCCCTTTCTAACGAGAATCATCGTGCCGTTGTCCTCGTCACCGCAGTCCACAATCGAGTCGTACTCAAACGGGATGGCAACCTCACCGTCAGCGTCAACGGCGCCGAACTTACCCGCCTCAGGATTGCGAGCATAGTACCAGTCAGTGCCAGCGCGGCATATGGAATTGTAAACGTAGGGCCCATCGCTCGTCGCATCCACAACAAGCGGAAGTGCAAGCTGATACCCTCCTATTGAGACGGGGGTCAGGCTGACGTCAACAACACTCGCGTACCCACTGCTCTCAGAGGTCTCACCCTCGTACATGACATATAGCCTCGTGCCGTCAACGAGCGTCGCATCACCGGCGGCGGGGTAGACGGCAAGCCCCTCCCCCTGCCGAATTGGCTTGAACTCATCGTCCGTATAGACGCTATAGGTCGTAGTGTCGCCATCGTCATAGCACGACGCGCTCAGAACATACCCACCATCCCACGGATCAATCCAAGCGTAGGAGATACTGCCGGGTAGCTTTCCTCCGAAATCGAGGCTGCAAGCCTCCGTGCCACTCTGGTTAAAGACAATGAGCTTCGAATCAGTCCAACCATAAACATGATTTGCAACCACCGACTCATTGAAAAGAAGGTTAGTGGGGAGGCTGCAAATGACAGACCCATCGGAGCCAAGAATCACCTTTGTCCCCGTTCCAGCGCCGCTGCAAAAGTATCCAGAGCCGCCAGAAAAGACCCCATTGACGCGATAGCCGTCAAACACGGACGTCCTCTCGCCTTGCCACGAGAAATAGACCGTATCAGCACCGTCTACATATGCCCTGACAAAGTCTCCGACGATGCTGCAACTTCTGAAAGGACCTTCCTGCACCCTCTTTTCTCCGCCGCACTCAATTGTCAGATTGCCGGAGGAATCAACGTATGCCAGAAACTCCTCCCCCGTCGAAGAGGTTCCATAGGCGACATCGACCTCCTGTGGCAACTCTTCATACGTGCCGTCGCCGGCAATTGCGTATAGATGCCCCTCGTTCTCGTGCGTCGTCTTATCACTCACGTATACGCGGAGAACCTCCCCACCATCGCGCTCCACAAAGGATGCAACGGCGTATTCAGAGTCGGGATATTGAAGCGTAAACAGAGTTTTGAGCGTCGAAACCTCAAGAATGACCACCTCCGAGAGGCTCCCGTCATATTTTGAGGCGGCAATACACGACTCGTCCCCGTTGAAGACAATGTCATCGTACTCGGCGTTGAGCACGATCTTCCCGTCTGCGGACATCAGCCCGACATCGTTAGTGGCGGAATTGGTCATCTCGATGTACCCAGCGGTCATGCCAATGCCTACGATGTTCTTATCCGTCCTAAATTGATACTCGGTAACTTCGTCGCTTCCCGAGACGACGCTATATGTCGCACTATCTCGGGCATACCTCGTTGAATACATCACCTCTCCGTTGGCACTCACCAAGTCCTGCTGGACGAGAGGCACCTCTTTACCAACGGAGTCAGTAACCGTTCCGATCTTCTTTGCCATGAGGGCATGCCCGTCAAATACTCCGTAGACGTCCTCGTAGACGAATTCCCCGAAGAGGGCAAACGGCCCCGCCGCGCCAGCAATCAAGGGCACCGCCAGGACCAATGCCAGACAGGCAGCCACTCCTGCGAGGAATCCGGTCACCCTACATCTCAAACCTCCCATATCGCACCGTCCTTCCCTTCGGCCGGCCCACGGGTGACCGGCAAACCAATGCGATAATGATATTCAATTATTTCTATTCTTTTTGAACAGAATCCACGAGCGGGCGCGCTACGTCGGCGAGATGTTTCTTCATTGCACAATACAGCCGCAAGGCAATAACAAAAGTCAATGAAGTCTGGGTATCTCCCTCTGATTGGAGAGCAGGGGCGCCAGGCCCCCGTCCCCGAGGCCGCCGGCCCATCCGGCGATTCCGTTATACCGCGCAAGTGCGTCCTCGGAGGCCCCATAAGTGTCGAACAACTGCGCCACGGCCTCATACAACTCTATATAGAGGGGTTCTCTCTCCAGCCCTCCAAGCAAGACCCCCTCGGCAGCATCCCGGTCGCCGAGGGCATAGTAGCACCGACCGATGATAAGAGCCTGCTCACCACTCCTCGGCAGCTCGTGGAGTTCGGCAAATATGGTTGCCCTCTCGGGCTCTCCGAGGTCACAGTAGGCGCGGAGAATCTCCGTCTGGAGCCCAACGTCTCCCGCGGCCAAAGGGTCGGTGGCAACGGCGCTTATCGCGCGGGAGTCCCCCATCTCAGCAAGCCTCGCAAGCGCCGAAGCCTTCGCCCCTCCCGCCCAGCAGGCAACGGCCCCAAGCAGCGCAACCAAGAACAGGCAGGATGCGACGAGAGGCCTCTCGAAAGCCTCCCCAAACCGCACATGGCTCAACCCCTCGCCCAGAAGCAGGGCGAGAAGAACGAGGACAAGACCGAACTGAAAATCGATGTCGATAAGGGCGTGGGCAAGAAGCAAGTCGACGGAGACGAATGGACCCCATGCGCACCAGCTGTCTCCCACCTTGTCCCCAGAGGGCCGCTGTCCCTCCGACGAAAAGAGAGCGGCTCTGCAAAAGCCCCGCAGCGCCGAGCCAGCAACCACAATAAACACAACCAGTGGCATGACGCCCGCATCCAAGACGATTTGCAGATACCCGCAATGGATTGCATTGGCCGTGTACTGGACCGACTGGACCTCCCGGTAGGCATATCTCCACCCATCGGGGCCTATACCAAGTAGTGGGCTCCTAGCCACGAGCCCTAATCCGTCGAGAATCTGTACGATGCGTTCAATCATCGTCTGCGAAGCCTGTACGAACCTCCCCGAGACAAGCAGGAATATAAGGAGGACAACTCCGAGCACAACGAGCAGCACTGCGACGAGGACTGCGAGAAGGGCATGATTCCCCGATGGCTTGTGAGAGGCTGCATTGTGTCGACGGCCAAGGAGACAGGCCGCAACACCGAGGACACCGGCAAATAGCACCCCGAGGACCGAAGATGCCCCACAGGCAAAGAAGATCACGATGGCACAGAAGAGCTGCAGCTCGAGCGAGATAAGTGCCTTCGCCCCCCATTTCCGAAAGCCCACAACAGCCATGGGCACAAGTGCAATCGAGGACAGAGCGAGCGAGCCCCCCGACTGCGTGAGTAGAAGACATGAGATAGGGAGGTAGACAAGCCGCCGGAGAAGGCAACTCTCAGAGAACCACGAGAGCACCGCGACCACGGAAAACCAGATTCCGGCCGTATTGGCGTACTGGAAAAGGGACTGGAGTCGGCCAGCATTCGACCAGCCAAGAAACTGGAAGGCCGAATCTGCCATAACGAGCCCAAGAGCAGAGGATACTACACCAATCCATGCCACCGACTGAAACAGCCACTGACGCCGCGTCGACGCCATCGTAGCCGATAGGATGATGCCAACCGCGAACAATGACCAGCGGCCCCCAGCCTCAAGCCCAGAGTACGAGACACCGTGAAATAAAGCAGAAACCAGATAAAGCAACGGAATGGCAGCGGGCAATATGACTAGAAGCGACGCTTTCGTACCTGTCCGCCGAGCATCTACCAGCGAGAAAAGCCCGAAAGCGCACAAAGCGAGCGCAGCAAGCGATGAGACAGCAGGCGCATAACCTCCCCGCAGCACGAGAAGTGCCACAAGGAGCACGAGAGGCACGATGGGCTCCCCTCTACCCCTCTTGCGGGCTCCTCCAGAATGGGCCGATATCTCATCGATAAACGCCATGTTGCACCCAAATTCAGGGCGCCCTCACTCAGCGCCCAAACTCCTTGCATAATCAGAGCCCGCAAACAGGACGCGCGCCACAGTCACCACGCGCTCGGGCTCCTCCTCGACCCAGTAGAACAGCAGGTAGTTCCCCACACCGATGGCCCTGAACTCATGTACCAGCTCCCGCAGCGGCGCGTAGACCCTCCTGCGGTACGGCATTTTGCGCAGCGAAGAGGCCCTCTCCTCGAACTGGTCGAGGAACCGCCCAGCAGCCTGGGGGCTGCCGAGCGTTTGCGACATGTAGCGCGCAGCATCAATCACGTCACGACGCGCGGAGGGAAGAACTTCGACCCTATACACGGTCGGGCTCCACGGCCACGGACCCCGCAACGACAGCGCGGGCCTCAGCAAGGACCTCGTCAAGCGAGAAACGCTCCTCGGTGACCGCCGCCTCACGCTCCGCATCGCGCAGCGCCGCAAGGACTTCCGAGTGGAAGCTCAGCTCCTCGAAGGACTCCATGCTCATGACGACCATATCACCACGCCCGTTGCGCGTGAGAATAACGGGGCGACCGCTCTCGTGCACGTCCTCGGAAATCTCCGTGAACTTGTTCCTCAGATCGCTCACAGGGCGAACGGACTGCATATAAGCTCCTCTCTGGCGGTTGCTATCATAATTATGATAGCAACCGCCCGCATTGAACGAAACAACGCGGGGTATTCGTCCCTACCCGACCCCGTACCACCCCACGCCCTCCTCGCGCCAGCCCACGGAGACGAGGTGGTCGTTCTCGTCCCTGGAGGTGGTGTAGTTGTGCGTGCCGGTCGCCGCGTAGGGGTTGTACTGGCGCCAGAGCGGCACGCCGGCCGAGGCGGGCGCGGACATCCAGCCCACGCCCTCGTACTCCCAGCCGGCCGCCACGAGCTCGTCGCGCTCGGTCGCCGAGAGCGTGTAGTGGTGGTCGCCGCCGGTGACGTAGGGGTTGTAGAGGCGGTAGACGGGGTCGCCCGTCGCCGGGGCCACCCATCCCAGGCCCTCGTCCGTCCAGCCCACGGCGATAAGCCCGTCGCGCTCCTCGGCCGAGGCGGTGTAGAAGTGCTCGCCGGTCCACCGGTTGTAGAGGCGGTACATGTCCCGCGTCGATGGGACGGGATCGGGCTCCGGATCGGGCTCGCCAACGATCTCGATGGGCACGGCAACGGTCGCCGTGCGCTCGGCATAGCGGCAGGTGACGACGAGCTCCGCCTCCCCCGGCGTGGAGGTGTCGATCTCGCTTGCGTTCGTCTCGTAGGAGGACGACGCGACCTCGGTGCCGTCCTCGAGGACGGCCGTCACCTCCATCCCGGAGAGGTCGAGGGGCTCCCCCGCCTCGAAGCTCGCGTCGGGCAGCGAGACCCTAACGCGCTCAAGCGGCGCGCCGAGAGCACCCTCGTCGCTCGCGTAGACGAACACGGAGTTGTCGCTCTCGCAGGCGTCTTCAACGTCGGCGGGTGCCGCGACGAGGCAGACGCTCCCGGCGCCCCAGGACACCACCTCGTCGGCGCCAAGGGAGCCAGACACGGCGGCACCCGGGACGACCGTGCCCAGGTCAATTGTGGAAAGAAGGGTCCCCGACACATCGCCCTCGCGGACCTCGAGGATCGCGCGCGAGGGGGCCGTGCCGTCGTTGCCAACCTCGTAGCTAACCCCGTCGGGTCCCCCCTCGGCCTCGAGAACGAGGTCGACGAGGCCGGCCTCGACAGTCGCCGAGGAGGTCGCGGAGCCCGCCACGCCGAGGGACACGCGCGCCTCGTCGCCGGCAGCCACCCCTCCGACAATCGAGGGGGCGGGGACATCGAGCGTGCGCGACTCGCCCGCGCCCATCGCGGGGACGTCGAGCGAGGCGACCTGGCCCCCGCCCAGCGAGACCGACACCGTGCCGGCGCTCGTGGCGGAGAGGCCGTCGTTTTTGACCTCGACCCTCACCGTCGGGACGTCGCCGCCCTCGCCGCCGTACAGGCTGAGCTCGGCGGAGGTCACCTCGGGGGAGGCCGCCTCGTCCACGTCGAGGACGCAGAGGTTGGCGACCTGGGATACCTGGCCCTCGCCGTCGGGGGCGGCGCCCTCCCCGCCGATCGTGACGTCGGAGCGAAGCAGGACGACGTCCCAGCCGTCGCCGTCGGACAGGCCGGTAGCGTCGGACACGTAGCCGGGCTCCTCGGTGAGAGTCACGGGCCCGCTCGCCGTAACGCCACCGGAGCCGCCCGGGTCGAGGCGCCTCGCGACGAGGTCGGAGCCGCCCTCCTCGTCCCTCGCCTCGCAGGTGAGGAGGAGCTGGCCCTCCCCGCCCCCCACAATCGAGAAGTCCGCGGAGATCGAGTCGCCGGACGCGAGAACCTCGCCGGACCCCGCGTCGGCGCTTGCGCCGTAGAGGACGGAGCCCGCGGCGGCGTCGTACCACGCGAGGCAGTCGTCGGCGCCAATCCGCGCGAACCGCAGGCCGGACGCGCCGGAGCCCGTGAGGCCGAGGGCGTCGCCGCTCCCGGCGTCGAGCGCCCGCAGCGTCCTGTCGGACGTCGTGGAGAGGTCGCCATCCGCGTCCTCGACGAAGGCAACGGCGACGGAGCCGCCGAGGGAGCCGGCCGCGACCTCCGTCACCGGAACGTCGCGGCCCGTCGAGCTCGAGGCGCGCTCAGCAAGGGAGCCGCCGTCGGCCGCATAGGCCACCGAGCGGACGGTATTCTCACCAGACATCCCGAGCGGGTCGCAGGCAGGGTTCTCCACCCACGCCACGACGAGCCCCTCGGAGCCGTCAGCGAGCTCGCACGCCTCGACCGAGGGCATGAGGCCGCCGGCGCCAGGGCCGGAGAGGACCACGGGCTCTCCCACGGGCACGACGGAGCCGTCCGCGGAGACCTCAGCAGCCCTGAGGACCACGCTCGACCCCGAGGCAACGATCCCGAGCTGCTCCTCTACGGGCAGGGCGAGCTGGGCGTCCGTGAGCGGCGCGCCCGGCTCGACCTGGGCAACCCACACAGTGTCGCCGACCACGCAGCACGAGGCGTCGTAGCCGACGGCGCCCTCCCCGAGCAGGGGCACGGGCTCCCGCCACGTCCCCGCGGCCTCGTCGTAGACGGAGACGTACGGCGTCGTGCTGTGGGCGTCGGGCATGCCCTCCTGGTCGAGGGTGTAGACGATCGCCCGCACCCCCGACTCGGTCTCGAGCATCCGCGGCTCGGCGCCGTCGTAGACGTTGGGCTGCAGCTGCAGGAGGGAGCCGCCGGGAGAGGACGCCCCGCCGGACGGCGCCAGCGAGCGAGACGTCGCCCGGCCGCTGGTCCAGGCTCCCGCGATGTCTCGCTCGACCCCGAACCAGCCGCCGGAGGAGCCGGCCGCCCCGGCGCCACCCACGGCCGAGCGACCCCTTCTTGCGCTGTCGTAGTACTTCCAGTCGCCGTCCAGGAGGGCCTTCTCGTACTCAAAGCAGAGAAAACGTGCCCGTGCGCCCAGCTCGCCGGAGAGGGTAGCAGAACGATTACCTCTGAGACCTCGCTCCAATGTGACTATGTTGGAGGCCGAACCGTAGACGCTAACGTCAGCAACATAGGCAACTCCAATACCACCGGTGAGCATAAAGTCGGGCAGCGTCATCTCAATTGTACTGTCGACGTAAACACTCGCCTCGTCTAGGTCGACGCCAACTTTACTCGTCGAGTCAACACCGACATCCGCGGAAAAAGTAATCACAACCGGCACCACCACGACAGTTTGCCACTCCCATTTGCCGGTCGCATGCATGCCGACAGAAATCTTCCCTCGGCTGATCTGGATACCATCCTCTACAATCGTACCCTCGGCAAAACCCCAGATACTCATTTTGGGCTCGACAGCCCCACTGAGAACCGTCGCGTTATATGCCACGGCGAGGTCAAGGCCTCGAAGCCCTTTCGCAATGTTTCTGTTCTGGGTCTCCACGAACTTCTTGAAAGTTGTCCATCCACCGCCGTCAATCAGCTCGTCCATGTCATCAACGCCGATGCCGATGCGCCACTGGTTACCTTCGCGCCTGAACTCCACCGGCACCATACCGTAGTCGAGAGACACGTCCGTGCCGCCGAGGAGCGGGACGTCCTTCGGCACCGTGAGCTCGAGGCCGCCCTCGAGCTTGAAGTCGGTTTCCTCGGTGTCCTCTGGCTTGCTCTCGACGATGACTGCCCCGCCCGACTCGGGACCGGGGTCGGGGGTGTGGCCGGTACTGACAGCGCCAAACCCGGGCACCCTCCCAGGCACAACCCTCTCTTCAACGGTTGAAGTGGCCCGTCCTAACTTACCCGCATAGTTACTTCCCCACGTCCAGAGAGAGCCGTCCTCCGATATAGCAGCAGAATGGTTGCCACCCAATGAGACAGAGGCAACGCCATCCATAATCTTTACGAGTTCGTAGCGATTGTTTGTCGTTCCGTCCCCGAGCTGACCATTGTCGTTTACGCCTTGAGTCCAGAGAGAACCGTCCTTCAGAACCACTGCGGTAAACGAGGCATCACGATTGTCACTGAACGTATCTCCGCAAGATACATCGATGACATCATCCGCGACCTTAACGGGCGTCGTCTGGTCTTCTCCATAAGGATCGCTATTGCCAAAATGGCCGTATCTAGGCGCACCCCACATCCATAGAGACCCGTCACCCTTTATTGCCGCTGTATGAAAGAAGCCCAAAGAAACAGACTCCACATTGTCTGTAACCCACACAGGCGCATCATGGTTTACTGACGTACCATCGCCGAGCTGGCCATGATAGCCATCTCCCCACATCCAGAGTGAACCGTCACGTTGGATTGCGGCGGCAAAGCCGCTCTCTCCACCACGACTAAATGAGACCTCAGCAACGTTGTCCATTATTTTTGTTGCGGTAGAGCAAGACCCATCTGGCCCGTTCCCAAGTAAGCCGAATATGTCACTTCCCCACGTATAAAGCGAACCATCGGCAGTGACAGCACCGCCCGCATGTCCTCCAAGACCAACGGAAATGACATTATCCATAACCTTCGTAGGCACGCTACAATACCATTCATCTGTAGTGTAGCCGAGCTGATTGGTTGTATTGTATCCCCACGTCCAGAGGGAGCCGTCCTCGGTAATCGCAGCAGAGCTGGAGGAACTAAGAGCGATGTACTTAACGTTTTCCATTATCTTTGTCGGTTGTTGACAATCTTCGGTTGTTCCGTTACCGAGCTTGCCACCGTAGTTTTCGCCCCACGTCCAGAGGGAGCCGTCCTCGGTAATCGCAGCAGAGAAATCACCACCCAGCTCTACCTGCGTCACCCGCAGCCCCTCAATCTCGCGTGGGACCGCCGCGACCTCCTCGGCTCGGCCCACCGTCGCGATGCCAAGGCACGCGAGGATCGCGACGGCCACGAGCGAAAGCGTAATCCCGACCCTCGCCACGATCGCCAACCGTGAGACGTTTCTCTTCTTGCCCATGAAGCCCCCATAAAACGACGCGGGTTCTGACGCGATGTTCTGTAAATTTTCAGGTTTCTCGCATCAACCTGCAAGGCTCCATCGGCGAGAGCCGACCATTCTCTCGGCGAACGCCTCCAAGACAGCTACACCCCCTACCAGGCCACACTCTCCTCGAGCCAGCTGACGGAGACGAGGTGATCGTTCTCGGCCTTGAAGGCGTATGATTGTGGGTGCCGGTCATCGCATAGGGGCTGTATGGCGGTAAATAGGAACGCCTCCCCCGCCTGCAGCCGAATACAAGCCCACACCTTTATTCGCCAGCCGTGAGCGACGAGATTGGCGCGTTCCACAGAGGGGAGCGTGTAGTAGTGGCCTCCCCGCCATTGCATGACGTCACTTTGGCTTATTTTCAGACGTCGAAGACAACCCTCCGCCCAAATTGGACCGACAGTTTTTCTCCTCGGAAAGTGAGGAGAAAAACCGAAGCAAGCGCTCCGATTCTTAACGCTTGCATGCATCGCCAGAGTCAATCATTCTGACCCTCCGGAATACGAAGGGCCCAACAAGGGAAGACGCCTTACTCCAAGCCGCACCTTACCGCTGCACCCGACAGGCGACAACGCACGCCATAAGACGTACAGCATAATATTGGACCCACTGATCGGACCTACGAGAGACGTTGTTGATTGCCCTGTCCCCAGTAGGCAGCAGTACCCTGCAGCATTGTTGCCACTTCAACTACAATCGAAGGCGACTGCGGACTTGCACACGAAGGAGCGGCTGTGAAACTAATTTCCTTTGAGGACATCTCCGGCCTGAACATTCCCTCTTCCCGGTGCTGTGAATGGGTCGACGAGGCGCTAAAGATCAAAGAGACCTCCGCCCTCCCGAAGAAGATTAGTCTATCCATCGATGGCATGCATAATGTGTTCTACAACACCATGCCTTCGCTGCTTCCGGATATTAGCCGAGGCTGCGTCAAGCTCGTAACCCGCTACCCAGAACGTGTGCCCGCACTCGACAGCGAGATTCTCCTCTATGACCTTGGTACGGGAGAGTGCCTTGCGCTCATGGACGGCGACTGGATCACCACGATGCGCACAGGCGCCGTTGCGGCACACTCCATCAGGCTTCTCGCCAAGCCGTCCTTCGCGCGCGTGGGCATCATGGGCTTGGGCAACACCGCCCGTGCGACCATGCTCTGCCTGCAGAGCATCTTCAGCGAGCGACCGCTCCAGATTGGCCTGCTCGTCTACAAGGACCAGCACCTGAGCTTTGCCGAGAGGTTCAAGGCGTACGACAATCTCTCGTTCAGCTTCTTTGAGAGCGTCGAGGAGCTCGCCGCATGGTCGGAGGTGTTTGTCTCCTGCGTCACCGCCGCGGACTCGGACTTCTGCTCTCCTGACTGCTTCATGCCCGGCACGCTGCTCGTTCCGGTGCACACGCGCGGCTTTGCCCAATGTGACCTCGTGTTTGACAAGGTGTTCGCAGATGACATCGCCCACGTGGGCGGCTTCAGGTACTTTGAGTCGTTCAGGGACAGGCTCGCCGAGGTGGCCGACGTCGTTGCCGGGGACAAGCCGGGACGCGAGTCGGACGCGGAGCGAATCCTCGCCTACAACATTGGCATCTCGCTCCATGACACCTACTTTGCAAGCAAGGTCTACGAGCTGGCGGCCGCCAGCTCACCGACAGTCGACCTCTGCAAGCCCTCCGAGAAGATCTGGGTATAGCTAGCAGTTCCCCTTGCCAAAGACGCCCCTCAGGACCGCCGGGAGCATGCCCTGCTCCTGGCGCCGGTAGGGCCTTCCCCCCAGAATCAGCTGCTCCACGCTCAGCCGGCCTAGGTCGGACGGGCTCATGTCGTAGGGATTCTCCGAGAGGACCACCATGTCCGCGACCTTACCGACCTCCAGCGAGCCGCGCTGCGCCTCGTCGAACGTCGTCCAGTACCCGTTGTACGTGCACATGCGCAGCGCCTCGCGTATGGTGAGCGACTGGGCGGGATTGGAGTGGTTGCAGGCCCGCTCCATCCAGACGATGGGGTCGGGGTCGGTGCAGGGGGCGTCCGAGCCGGCCGAGATCCTGATTCCCCTGTCCCACATCGTTCTGAGCGGGTTGAGCCGACCAGCTCGATCAGCGCCGAGAATGCGGACGAGATACTCGTCCGGCTCCTGGGGCCAGCCTATGAACGAGGTCTGAACGGGGAACTGGATGCCGTATTCGGCACAGATGGCGAGGCCCTCCTCCGTTGGCAGGCAGTCATGGATGATCCCGTGACGATGGTCCTCGCGCGGGAAGTCGTCGAGGGCTGCCTTGAGGCACCTTGCCGCCTGGTCAAAGGCAGCGTCCCCTATCGCGTGCATCTCTATCTGCAGCCCCGCCCTGTTGGCTGCCTTGCAGAACTCCGCAACCCTCTCGTCCGTGTAGTACAGGACGCCGCGATCCGTCGTTCCCTCATAGGGCTCCAGCAGTGCGGCATCCGCTGACCCAAAGCAGCCATCCAGGGCGCACGCGAAGCAGCCCCCAATGCGAGGAAGACCGCGCTTTCGGGCCACGTCAACATCGAGCGACTGCGGAAAGACCCTGACCTGAAAGCCGTGCTGAGCGCTCCTCGCGAGCCACGTCTCAAGGGAGATGTCCAGGTCGTTAGCAAAGCCGACGCCACTCACGGTATGGACCATGCCAATGCCCTTGCCGGCGAGATAGTCCATTGCTCTCTGGATGTTGCGCACCAGCTCGGGGATGGACAGCGACCCGGTGACGTAGTCAGAGACCGCGAAGAACGCCTCTTGGTTCATCTCGCCGGTATCGGGGTGATATCCACGCAGCCCAGAGACCTTGTCCTCTATGCGCTTGAGCAGCGCAGAGTTGACGATGCAGGCATGCCCGTCGTACTTCACGAGCATGAGGGGGCGATCGGGACACACGACATCGAGCTCGGAGCGGGAGACGAGCACACGCTCCTCGACGGAATAGGGCGACGCGCCAAAGGCAATGAGAATCTTGGACGACGACCGACCAGAGAAATCACGAACCAACTCAAGAATCTCTGAGTTGGAGCGCGCATCCATGACGTTGAGCCCCGCGTTGAACATGGCAAAGCTCGCCAGATGCTCATGCGTGTCGACGAAGCTCGGACAGAGTGCGCAGTCCCCGAGCTCGACCACCTCCGCACCGGCTGCCTCGGAGTAGCTCCTCGGAAGCTCGTCTCCCACAAAGACGATCCTTCCCTCGCTCTCGACAAGATACCGGGCAACGGCGTCCTCGGCGTTCACCGTCAGAATCGGGCCGTGGTAGATTCTCATGATGCCTCCAAGCCAGCGCAGGTCAAGACGCTATCTCAGGTCGCTCTCCGCCTCGGCAAGACGAGCAAACTCCTCCTCGGGAGCATTTGCCACAAGATGGAAGCGGGCATAGAGCAGGAAGTAGGCGGTACCAAGGACAAACATCACCAGAACCGCCACCGCAGCGGCCACGTCGACGAAGAAGGTCGAGCACGTGGCAACGCAGGAGAGCAGCAGGCCGAGCGTCGTGGTGAAAACGCCGCCCGGGGTCAGATACCCGCGGTCCATCTGGGGCTCCCTCCTCCTCAGGACGATGTGCGACAGGTTCATCAGCGCGTAGCTCACACACGCGCCAAACACCGCCATGTTGATGAGCGCGTCCCCGTCCTGGACGACCGCCACCAGCACAATCCCAATCACTCCGATGAGCAGCAGGGAGAGCGCCGGGGTCTTTCGGCTTCCGGTGAGCGCGAGGACGGACGGCAGATACCCCGCGCGCGACAGGGCAAACATCTGGCGGGACCCCGCATAGATGAGCGAGAAGAACGACGCAACCAGCCCAAAGAGTCCGGCGACGTTAACGAACAGGGCAAACGACGGGTGGTCCGCGTCGTTGAGCGCGTCGACCAGAGGTGCGGTCGAGGTTCCCATGACCTGCGAGCCGGAACCTCCGGCAGCGAGCAGGAGCACACAGAACCCCGTTATGACGAGGATCCCCATCGCAAAGATGATGGAGCGCGGGATATCCCTCCTCGGGTCTCTCGCCTCCTCCGCAGCGAGGGGGACACCCTCGATACCCAGGAAGAACCAGATTCCAAACGGGAGGGCTGCGATGGCGCCCGCAACACCAAAGGGCAACAGCGTGCTGCCGCCGGCGGCGGGAGCAATGTCGAAGAGGCGATCGACGGAGAACTCTGGAATCATGCCAACGGCAAATACCAGCAGCGCGACGGCAGCGACCGCGGTGATGGCGAGCATCAGCTTGAGGGCCTCACCCACACCAAAGATGTGGACGGCAATGAAGATCACGTATGCGGCGACCACCACGGCGAAATGCGGGACTCCTTCGGGAAGGATTCCCAGCTCAAATACATAGTTTGCGATAAAGGTCGAGATAGCGGCCGGAGCGCAGACATACTCGATGAGGACGGCGAGCCCGGTGACAAAGCCGCCGGTCTTTCCCAGCGCCCTTCGGGCGAATCCGTATCCGGCACCGGCAGTGGGCAGGGCACTCGAGAGCTCCGCTATCCCAAATACCGTGCAGCCATACATGAGCCCCATGGCAACGAACGCTACGCAGAGCCCGAGCCATCCCCCGTTGGCGATTCCGTAGTTCCACCCGGAGAAGTCACCCGAGATGACGTATGAGACGCCGAGCCCGGTGAGCAGCACCCAGCCGACCGTCCCCTGCTTGAGCGACCTCTTCTCGAAGTACTCCTGCTGAGCCTCGTTCTTCATCGTCTCTCCCTAACCGATTCGATAGGCCGGATCGAACGCCTGCAGCTCCTCGAAGGAGTCGATCTCCACGATGTCGTTCGCCGAGCAGGGTCGAACGAAGACGTCGTAGTTCTCGGGACGCCGATCGAGTGCCACGTCGTCCCAGAAGATCTGCTGGCACTCCCCTCCCTGGTCAAAGACGGCGGGAATGTCCTTCGACAGGCGTCGGCCGTCGGCAGCGGACCAGTACGAGAGGCCGACCATCTGCCAGCACGGACCGTCGCATCCCTTTGCAATGCGAACGATTTTGCCGTCGTCGTTTGCGGCAAAGCACCAATCCTCGGTCCTGTCCACATGAAACGCCAGGTAGTTCGTTCGATACTGGTACTTGGTGATATAGGAGGGGTCTGCCAGGAACAGGTCGCTCTCGAAAACGTAGGCATCCTCAAAGTGCTCCCTGGCGAGCAGCGCGGAGGAAATGTTGTTCGTCGAGTCAAACCTCGGGTTGTCAATGAAGACGATGGAGGGGTACTTGGACCGAAGCTGCTCGAACTCCTCCTTGAGGTACCCGCGGACGACGTAGATCTCCTTGATGCCCGCCGCCACGACGGCATCCAGCAGGCGATCGATGATGCGAACGCCGTGCACGCGGACGAGCGGCTTGGGCGTGTTGATGGTGATGGGGAGCATGCGACTACCAAGCCCCGCGGCCAGGAAGATGGCCCTGCGCACGCGATGAGGCTCGAGCGCACTCACGCCCGCCCAGGTTATTCGCCCGTCTGAGAGCATGCCCCGCTCCTCTAGCCCGGAGCGGACCGCGGCGTCGAAGGAGTCGAGGCTCCTCTTGGCCTCCGCGGCAACGAGAACGTCAAACTCCTCGTGGGTCAGCTCGGCGACCTCGCGCCTGCGCTCGGCAAGCAGCGTGCTCGCATAGGCGCCGTACTCCCGCGCCGCCTTGTACCAGATGCGCAGCCACTCCCCCACCGGGGAGCCCTTGCACTCCTTGTACATCGCCCACACATACCAGTACCAGCCCACAACGGCAACGCAAGCGATGCAGTGAAACGCCTCGCTGTCCGTGGCTGGCCTCCCGTAGTAGAGGGGGAGCATGTCGAGCGTCTCCTGGACGGAGTAGCCGGACCCCTGTGCGACAAAGTTGCCGATATCGCAGCCATAGTCCCCCATTGCAGCGTACTCCCAGTCGATGAGGCAGATGTCGCCGTCGTGGACCAGGAGGTTAGGGCCATAGAAGTCGTTGTGGCAGAGCACCGGGTCTCCCGAGCCCTCACGCATGGGGGCAACGAGGCCGGCGATGGTAGCCGCGGTCTCGTCAAAGCCCTCGGGCATGCGCCAGCCCTCGGCCTTGAGAAGGCCGACGATCTTGCAGGCCTCGTCATAGAAATCGAACGAATAGGGCGACGTGGCACCGCTCTCGTGAAGTCGTCTGGCAATGGCGAGCGCGCCGGATACGTGGGCCTCATTGCGGTAGTCAAAGTCCACGCAGTCGGGGATGAAGCGCGAAATCTTCCAACCGGCAGCGGGGTCCTCGAATATGAACGAGGTGTCTAGGCCGAGCTCGGCAGCGGTCTTGAGCGCTATCGTCTCTGCATCTCGGTTGACGATCTCCTCGGTACCCGCCCCCGGGTGACGGTAGACGTAGCGCTCCCCCTTGCAGTCAAACAGCACCGAGAGGTTGGTGAGGCCAGCCTTGAGCGGCTCGACGTGCGTGATGTCCCCTCGCGCGCAGGAGAGGGTGGAGCAGATGTTGTCGAGGATCTGCGAGTCGACGTTCTCAATGAAGTCGGTGTCAAACGCACAGAGGTCGTCGAAGAAGTCGAACTCGTACACCATGCCCGCAGGTAGCTTGCGCGCCCGCAGGGAGAGCTCCTTGGCATGGCCCATGGCTATCTGTTCCCAGAGCTTGCCAAACGTGTCTGGCGCATCGTACTCGCGGTCGAGCAGCGCGAGATAACGATGAGCGGTCGCCTCGTCGAAGTATGCCGGGCCCAGCAGGTACCGAGCGTCCTCGGAGGGCGCCTTGTCGTACCCCATGAGACGGTCGTGAGCACCCAGCCTCACCGGCCGCTCCCCCGCCTCGGCTCCCTGCTGAACGACGGAGCACCAAGAGCCCAGCTCGAATTTGCTGAAGAGGTTCTCCGCGAAGAACTGGTCAGACGAGCAGATGTAGGAGCCACCCTCAAGGCCATCGAGGGCGATGCGGAGCGAGGCGTGGTTGTTCCTCTTGAGATAGTCCGGGTTCTCGATGAGATGGACACCGAACTTGTCCTCCAGATAGTAGAACTGCTCCTTCATATGGCCAACGACCACGCGAATGTCTTCGATTCCGGCGTCCTGGAGCTGGCGAATGAGGCGTTCGATGAGGACCTCGCCCCTGACCTTGAAGAGCGCCTTGGGCTTCTCGAAGGACAGCGGAGCAAAACGCGTCGACATGCCTGCCGCAAGGACGACGGCATGTCTGACGCGAAAGGACTCAAGCTCGGAGATGCCAAGGTCCGTGACCGTCAGATCGTCTTGGAGCTGGCCGATGGACTTGAGCTCGCGGACCGCCTTGTTCACCGCCCCGAGGGACAAGTCAAGCGATGACGCCAGCTGTCGTTGGGTGAGTTGGTGCGATTTTACGCAGGCACAGAGCACACGGAACTGACTTTGAGTGAGCATGCAACCTCCTGACAAGGATTATGTTCACTCATATTATCCGTATGAAGATACGTGAACGCAAGGATGTCCTTGTTGCCTCCACATGACCCTTTGGGCGGAGGGGGAGGATGCCGGGGGCTATACCTCTAGTGCATCCCGTGCGGCCTTCAGGAGCTGGTCGACGCTCGCGCCCCAGCTGAAGCTCCTCCGGACGAGCTCATGGCACTTCTCGGATTGCTTGCGAATGGAATCGGGGTCGTCGGCAAGACGGGAAATCGCCCTCACGATGCTCTCCGCACTCGCATCAGGGAGAATCGTGCCGTACGACTCGTCCGGAATCAGCTCACGCGCACCGCCCACGTCGGTCACGACGGACGGACACCCGCATGCGGCTGCCTCGAGCAGGCTTGTCGAGAAGCCCTCGGAACGGCTGGGAAGACAGTAGAGGTCCGCCTGGGTCAGCAGCTTGGCTACGTCGCTCTTGCTGATGGGCCCGAGGGCGAGGACATTGCCGCCCGCGGAGCGCACCTCCCTCTCAAGGGGACCGGAGCCCGCAATCGCAAAGCACACGCCCCGCGAGACGAGCGCGGGGTCCTTGGCGGCCTTGAGCAGAGCGACGATCCCCTTTTCGGGCACCAGGCGCCCGATGACGGCAACCAGGAGACGACAGTCGTGCAAGGGGGCCTCGAGGCGAAAGTCCCTCTTCGAGGCACTGCTCTCGAACGACTCGGCATCGATGGAGTTGTTGATCATCCCCCGCGCCTCGATGCCAAAGTGACGGAGCCACTCGACGCTCCTCTGGGAGATGCCGTAGTACACGGGGTCGTAGTGCCTCCTGCCCCAGAGCGTGACTCCGTTCTCATAGACGCGAACCACGCGGTCGAGGACCGGGTTGTTAAAGCAGAGGTAGGCGGACCCATGGTCAAGGACGATTGGCCTGAGCCCCATGTTCCTGGCAATCTTCATCCCCAAGAGACTGTGCGGGTAGAAGCGCGTGTTAACAAGAACCGCGTCAAAGCGTCGCCTGGACACCGCCGCCCTCAGCTCGTTGCGCTCGCCGCAGGGGCGAGGTATCGGCAGTCGCCCGCTCAGAAGCGGGAAGCAAGGAAGGCGTATCACCTCGACGCCCTCGGGAGTCTCGTCACGCGGACCCAGGCCCTCCGTGTCGTTGGTGACGATGAGCACGTTGTGACCTCGCCGTGCGAGCTCTGCGGAGAGGCTGTCGGAGAACGTCTCCACGCCACCGATGTGCGGGGCAAACTGAGCCGAGAAGATGGCAATGCTGAGCGGCCGAGCGGCCGTCGCCCCACCGCCCTCTGAAGAGGGCTCGTCGACCAAGGACGGCCGACGGTCGAGCTGCGTCAGGCGCTGGTTGAGTCGCGCGATCCTCGACGCCTGACCGCTCACGATGACGGAGAGCGAGAGACAGACTGCCAGAAGGCAGAGGACACCCAGAAGCAGCATGAAGTTCGAGGGAGACAGAAATCCCAGGGCTGCCGAGAGGGCGTAGACGGAATCCGGCCAGATTGCCACCACAAGCAGGGCACACGTGATGGCAAACCAGAGAATCGAGTATTTGAGCAGGAGACGGCCCCGGGCAACCAGCCTCATCACAAACAAGGCAAAGAGCACGCAGACAACGGCGCAGACTATGCGTACGAGCATGGTTGTGTGACGTCCCTTCGCGCTCCGTGTCGGTCTATAGGCTTAGATGATAGCTCTTCGACGGAAGGGGGCAACGCCCCCCAGAACCATCGCTGTTCATTTTGTCCATCTCGCAATCCTCGGCGCCAGCCGTTTGCTTCTCGAGGATACTATCCAAGCGTCAACAGGAGGGGGCGATGCCGCGTGGGCAACTCGGAGCCCAAAAGAGAGCTGAGCGTCAGGCAGAACATGCTATGGAACATGGCCGGGTCGGTGACCAACCTAGCCTGCCAGTACCTCATCACCGTGCTGGTGGTTCGTCTCACCTCGGAGCTTGACTCGGCGGGGCTCTACTCGCTGGCGATGTCCGTCTTTGGAATCTTCTCCCCCGTTGCCGGCTACGGGCTGTACTCCTATCAGGCGACGGACGTCCGCGAGGAGAACACGCTTGGGGAGTACCTCACCCTTACCTGCGGGACGAGCCTGGTGAGCATCCTCTGCATAGCCCTCTACGCCCTGTTCACCTGCAGAGCGAACGCGTGGGCCATCGTCATCTTCTTCGGCGTGTACCGTCTTGTGATGATCGTGTTCGATTCTCTCCACGCCTATGATCAGATGCGCCACCGCATGGACATCATCGGGGTCTCACTGGCGCTGCGAGGGATCGTCTCGCTCGTCGTCTTTGCCGCCGCCTTCTCCCTAACGAATGATCTGCTCGTCACCTTTGCCCTCATGACCGTTGCCATACTCGCGGTGAGCTTCCTCTACGATCTGCCCGCTACGCTCCGACTCACGGAGATTCGCCTCGGCATCTCTCGGGGGAAGGCCGTCCACCTTCTCAAGGGGTGTCTCCCGATCGTCATCTCGCAGGTCGCCTACGGCGCCGTCCCCTCCATCCCGAGGCAGTTCCTGTCAATGGTCTGTGGCGACGCTACCCTGGGCATCTACGCCTCGGTCGCGGCACCGGTCGCCATCATCCAGACGGGAGCAACCTACATCTACAATCCGCTCATCAGCTACTTTGCCGAGTGCTTCGTCAAGTGCGATCGGGGCGGGTTTGTCCGACTGCTCAAAAAGACCGTTCTTGGCATCCTGGGCATTGGCTGCGTCAGCCTTGTTGGAATCTTCGTCCTTGCCCATCCCGTGCTCCTCCTGCTGTACGGTGACACGGTGGCATCCTATTCTCACCTCATGTACCCGCTGGTCATCTCGTCGCTGCTCCTGGGGACGCAGGGCCTCTTCAACAACCTACTCGTTGCGATGCGTGCACCCAGCCTCATGCTCATCAGCAGCCTCGCCTCACTCGCGGCGGCGCTCGTCCTGTGCGTCCCGCTCGTCACAGCCTTCACCATGAACGGGGTCACCTACGCACTCGCCCTGTCCTGCGGGACCGGCCTCCTCTTCTCCGGCTGGTGCATCCGCCGTCGACTCATTTCCCATCAGGGAGCGGCGTAGCCCGACCGTCCCCGCCAGCGACCTACCACAGCTCGTGGGTGCGGTAGAACGTAGACAGCTTTTCGGCCGTGTCGACGATGTCAAAGCCCGCGTTCCTCACCGCCTCAACCTGGGCGGAGCGGTCATCGCATTCTGCTTCGAGTAGGTCAATCGCCGCTGCGGCCCATCTCTGGGGACCCTCCTCGAGAGAGAGGAACGATGCGCCGTCAGAGACCTTCGACAGGGAGGGAAGCGATGAGGACAACAGGCAGGGCAGGCCCGTGGCCTGAGCCTCGATTGCCGCGATGCCAAGCCCCTCCCAGAGCGACGGGAAGATGAACACGTCCGCCGCCATAAGTATGGAAGCTACGTCCTCCCTTACGCCCAGGAAGAGAATCCGAGAGGAAACGCCCAGCTCCTGGGCTAGCTCCCTCGCCTCCTGCTCAAGGGGCCCTCCACCAACGAGAGCAAGCCGCGCATCGGGACGACGCTCGACGACCCGAGAGAACATCTCCAGAAGGAACCGGTGATTCTTCTGCGGCACAAACCTCCCCACGTGGCACAGCAGCGGAGCATCGTCGGCAATGCCGAGTTCGGAGCGGGCGACACGCCTTCGATGCCCTGAGAAGCGATACCGCTCGAGAATGATCCCGTTGTTCACAATACGGAAGTGTGGTCCCGAAACGACCTTTCGCCCAAACCGGTCGATCCCCGCCCCAAGCGAGCACGCGAAGAAGGCGTCCGCCACAAAACGGGTGGGATATGAAACAACGGCAAACGGTATACGAGCTAGGTCACGATTGTTTGTGTTGTGGCTGTGAGCGACCGCATAGAGGCCCACGCGTCGAGCCTCTGAGAGATAGATGGCAGCACACGACCCTATGTGCCCATGGACGACGCTGTAGTCGCCGTGCTCGGCGAAGAAGCGACGGCAGCGGGAGCGATACTCAAGTATGTTGGCCCCAACGAATCTCGGGAGGCGATAAATGGAGCCGCCCAGCTCCCTTATCTCCGCGTCGTAGGCGCACTCCCTCTCCTCGTGCACGAGAAAGTCAAACTGGAGCCTGGATCGGTCAATCGAGCGGAAGACGTTCATGATCAACGCCTCCGCGCCTCCGCGATCCATAGCGCCGATCACGTGCAGGACACGCATCGGGGCGCCTTCGCCCGCAGCCATGAGTGACCCCCGTTTCCCTCTTCCAAACTATTTCGGACGAATGTCAGGGTATCATCATCTCGACGTTTGTAACATCCGGCCACGGAGGTCACCATTGGAGAGGCTCTCGTTCGACGAGGTCAAGCGCATCGAGTTTGACATGCTGGTCGAGCTCGACCGAATCTGCAAGAAATACGACCTCGCCTATCTGCTTGCGTTTGGCACCTGCTTGGGAGCCGTGCGGCACGGGGGCTTCATTCCCTGGGACGACGACATAGACGTCTACATGCCCCGTGATGATTACGAGCGTCTCGCTGAGCTCATCCCTGAGGAAGACACCCCCTATGTTCTGTCGTCGTATCGCGACGGCAAGAGCCAAAACGTATTCTTCAAGCTCTGTGACCCCTCCACCGTCATGTACGAGCGCTTCCTTGGCAAGCGCTTCCCGGAGGGCGTCTGGATCGACATCTTCCCCCTTGACCGGATCAACCCCGAGAGCCCCGCGGTTCGACGCACCCTGCGCAGGAGAAAGCGTCTCAACCTTCTTAGGGGCTTCATCGTCACCGACCCCACGACGGGAGCTACGGCCGCCGCGCGCCTGGCCAAGAAAATCGTCTGCCCTATAGCGCAACATCTGGACTACGTAAAAGTCTGCCGCATGATGGACGAACGGGCGATGGCGACCACCGACGCCTCCGGTGCGGACCGCTCGCTCCCCCGCGGCGAGGGCTACTATGGCGAGCTGGTCGCCGGCGGGCGCATAACCGAGGCCGCGCTGCTCTTCCCCACCAAGCCGCTCACATTTGAGTCTGTAACGTTCGAGGGGCCGGCTGAGCCCGAGAAGTACCTCGAACAGATTTACGGGGACTGGCGCAAGCTGCCGCCCGAGGAGGAGCGCATCCCCCACCACGTCGAAGCCTATCGACTCTAGGCTCCTGCCGCCAAACGCCCCCCTACGACTCCCACGCGGAGCCGTCCGAGAATACTATCTCGAGCGGCAGATGCGTCTTTCGCTCCTCAGGGGCCGGGAGTCGCTCCCACGCTCCATAGAGCCTCTCGAGATACCCGTTGGTGTCCCGGGGAACGGGGAGCTGGTGGCCGGCAAAGGGCACGAGTCTTGTTGGGAACAGGTCGTCATACGAGAAGACTCGCACCCTCTGACCCATCAGCAGTGCCCACTCCGATGCGCGCGGATTCCCTGACCCGTTGTTGATCGAGCGCTCCCATCGCCTCGCGATGTCGTCCCTTCGGAACAATGCGCGCACGAGCCTGTGCGCCACGCGACACGCCAGCCTCTCCACCGCACCCTTGAGGCCCCTATCCGGGACCGTGATGCTCGGCGCGTGATAAAGGAAGGAGACCGCCTTCCAGAGCTGAGCATTGCGGCACTGGCGATTGCGTGCGTCTCCCGCGGGCAACAAGGCGTCGTAGGGGAAAATGTCGATGAAGATCCCCTGGGCGCATCCCGCCTCCGTGGTCTCGCGCGTTCTGAACACGGTTCCGTCTCGGTAGATCTTTGCGAACATCGCCGCATAGCCATCCGTGTTCCGATAGACATGAAGGGAGTAGCCCTCGGGCAGCCCGTCTTCCGCCAGCTCGAGAAAGCGCTCGTAGTCCGGACGCAGCATGCCGACGTCTACATCGTCGTCCCAGGGAATGAAGCCCTGATGTCGAATAGCCCCCAGACAGGACCCTGACTCAAGAAACCAGCCGAGCCCGCGCTCTGCGCAGAAGTCCCTGAACATGAGAAGGATGTCGAGCTCCTCATCCTGGAGCCGACTAAGCGCTTCTCGCCTGTCCATGCACGCCCCCGTCACCTGCGATGCCGCCATGCGGCTATCGCCTGCCCCTGAGATGTCTCACGGCACTCTTGAGTACCTCGCGTCGACGGGAACCCATAGGAAGCACCACGTCGGCGACGCCGCGGATGGGGTTGTCCTCACCGAGCGCCCGCTCATGGGTCGTCAGGGCCTCGATGACCTCCTGTCGGGCGCGCTCGATCTTCTCGGTCGTCTCACGAGAGTCGGCGTAGGCCATGAGCAGGAGTCGCTCGTAATACGGCGTCTGACGCGCGTAGTGCCAGAACCTCTCGGCCAGGTCGCACGAACCCGGCTTCCACGGCTTCTCGTAACCCGCGTAGTGAATGATCCGGGGGTTGCGATAGGCGTCCATGAAGTCGTCGTACATGCGCGCAGGGGCGAACGAGAACACCTTCTTGAAGCGGTTGTCGCAGTTGATCATCACGTTCCACGCGTTGTCGAGGAACGTCACCCTCCCCTGGCACTCGGCGTTGAGGATGTCCTGGTCATCGTAGATGTACTTGGGCTCGGCAGCCATCTCGAGCCACTCCTCGACCGTATGCAGGATGCGCATCTCGGCTGTGTTCAGCACGAGAACTCCTGCCTGGAAGTAGTCGAAGGGGTCCTTGAGTCCCAGCACGTCCTCGGAATAGCGGACGCGCTCGCCGTCGTTGAGGTCAAGGTTGCCGGCATAGTCGATGTCCCGAACGGCTGCCAGGACACCGTCTTTGAGGTCGACGTTGAACAGCTCTGAGACGTCCCCCTCGATGATGAGGTCGGAGTCAAGGTAGAGCACCTTGTCGTAACAGGAGAGCACATCCTGAATGAGGAAGCGATAGTAGGTCTCCACACTGATGTGAGCGTTGCTCGTACGGAGGTTGTAGGCCCGGATGAGTGGCCAGACGTTCACAAAGCGAACGGACGCGTTCGGGAACGCCGAGAAGAACGAGCGCATCTCCCTCTTATGGGCGTCCGTGATGTCCTTCTCCAGGACCACGACGTCATAGAAGTGGTCGGTCGAGGCGTTTCTGAGCATGGAGCATATGGTTGCCGTCACCATGGGGACATAGCCGTCATCGGAGGCAAAGACGACGGGGACGACGGGAAGGCCGTGGCTCTCGACGGGCACGACCCTCTCAACGACGGTGTGCTCTGGGTTCTCGAAGTGGACGCACTGGAGCTCCTTCCACACGAGACCGGGATTCACTCTCCTCTCGTGGATGAGGTAGACGTTGAGCAGCCGCTCGGAGAGATGACCCGGGGTCCTGAGCGACTCGTGGCTCAGGTGGGAGGTGTCCCACTCGCTCACAAAGCGCTCGAGGATGGGGAAAAGCCAAGCGCAGTAGTCGAAGAACAGCTGCCTTCGCATGATGAACATGTTGCAGAAGCACGACGTGCTCGAGCTCAGGTAGGCATCGGCGTCCTCGCCGTACTCCGGATGCATCTCTCGCATGATCTCAATCACGCGCTCGAGGTCCTCCACGTGGAGGTACGGAGAGCGCCGATAGAGGTCAATGGGGTTCTCGTAGGACTCTGGGAACGCGCTGAAGTCGTTGACGCCCGTCGTGATGACGTCGCAGCCGTCCACGACGCGCGTGATTGACGCGTCATCGAGGCAATACTCGCTCTGGCTGCCCCAGTCGATCCTCGAATCCATCACCTCGCCGTAGGGATTCTCCTCGTGCTGGCCCTCGGAGAAGTCGAAGTACCTGCGGTAGTGACAGAAGCCATAGTACTCCGCGTCGACGTTCTTCCATGCCCAGTACTGCGTGGTGAGCTCGCAGTACATGGCATTGAGGGAGGAGATGTTGTCTCCCTCGTCGTCCTGGAACGCCCAGAGAAGGCGCCTTCTGGGTGACTTTGCCCCAACCTGGACGGGCTGGAGGATGTCGCTGTAGAACGTGTCCACGTCCTTGTGCGTGGTCACAAAGATGCGGATGGGCTGCGCCTCGTAGGACGAGCGCTTGACAAGTGACGGGGAGGATCCCTCCGGCGCCCATGCCGAGCGGCGCTCGAGGTCGGCGATGTGATCGCGCGCCTCGTGGCGATACTCGGTGTACTCGTCATCGGCCTCGTGGCGCTCCCCGGCGGCGAGCTCCTCGCCCAGCCGGAACCACGAGAGGTACGGCTCAGATCCCGTGAACGCTGCGCCAGAGTCCCACTGGGCAAAGGACTCGTCGCGCACGAGGCGCATGAGCTGGGTCGCAATGGGAAGCGTACCCATGACCTCGGCGGCATAGGAGGCAGCGGAGAGCTTGTCCGCGTCCGCAACGCGGAGCTCCCAGTCGTTCATGAGAAGGTCGTTGAGCTTGGAAGTTGCCCCAACCACACAGTCGGCGAGCCGAGGATCCGAAGAGGAATCCACGTAGTCCTCCATCGCGGCAACGCAACGACCGAACTGGTCGACAAAGCGGCGGAAAGTGGCCTCGTCGATAGCGCTCTCGCCGGTCACGCCCCTGCCGTAGTGGTAGCGGAGCGCCCTGATGGAGCCGTCCGTCGCCTCGCCCTCCGCAAGGTCGCAGAGAACCAGGGTCTCGTAGCAGTCCTCAGCGCGCTCAAGCCGCTGGTCCGTCATGAGGGAGAACGCCCTCTTGGCGAGCTCCGTGCGGTAGACGCGCTGCGTCGTCCGCCAGTCCTGGAGATAGCCCCCCTCCGAGGTGAAGACGGTCCGCAGGAGCTCCTCCCTAGACAGGTACGCAACGTCCTTGTTGATATAGGCGCCAAACGAGGCGGCACCCTCCTCGGACACGCCGCAGTTCACGACCTCTATACCAAAGTGGAGCATGTCGGCGGGTCGCGCCTCGAGAGAGGCGGAGAGCTCCTCGAGAGCAGTGCGGGAGAGCTCGTCATCGGCATCGAGGAAGAGGAGGTAGTCGCCCGAGCTGGCCGCGACGCCCGCCGCACGAGCGAGGTGAAGGCCCCGGTTGCTCTTGAGGTTGAGCACCTTGAAGCGATCGTCGCCAGCCGCAAACCCCTCGGCGATCTTGCGGGTGGCATCCGGGCTGGCATCGTTCACGACGACGCATTCCCAGCGAGAATGGTTCTGGCGTGCCACGCTCTCGAGGCAGGCGGGCAGGTATGCATCGTTATTGTAGGCTGTCACCACGACAGAGAAAGAAAGCATGCGGGGCACCTCCATAGTCGGCAGGAGCATTATAACCGGAGTTGGATAGCCCTATCTGCGGAGCGCGCCGCGGATCATCGCCCAAGCGCGGCGCACAATCCCGGGCCGAGGCCCAGCCTGCTCCCCGTCGCCCATGAGCCCCGTCTCCCTGAGGTGCCGGCAGGCGATCTCCCGCATCTCCCGGTACCTGGCGTTGTCCGTGTCGAACGCGGGCTCGGCCTCGACCCTCCGCGCGAGCTCGAGGTAGCGCAGTGCGTCACGCTCGAGCGCGCGGGCCCCATCCGAGGACCTGTCCCGCTCCTGGAGCAGCGCGTATGCGCGGTCGCGCACAAAGCGGTAGAGCTCCCCGCATACCGCGTCCGCCGGGAGGCTCGCGAGGGCAAGCTCGCACCCTCGCTCCCCGAACTCGGCGGGAAGGCTGTCCATCCACTCGTTCATGGCGTGGAACGCGAGCCTGTCGCGCAGGTCGTCGAGACGCTCCGCCCAGTCGGGGCGCGCCGGCGCGGAGGGGCCGAGGGCATACTCCCTCGCCAGGGCAAGCGCCCTGCCATCCGCATTCGCGAGGCGCCCGTAGGTCTCAATCGTAAGGGCCTGGCCGTACGTCTCCCCTCTGCCCAGGTGATAGAGGTACCACGGGGAGTCGGGCAGCGCCTCGTAACTGCGCGCCCGGGAGCATAGGATGAAGCTTGCGTAGATGTCGTCCGAGAGCACGAGCCGCTCATCGGTTGCCTCCGCATAGCAGCTGCGAGCAAAATCACCGCGGAACAGCTTGTGGTGTACGTGCCAGTCAAAGCCGCCCGTCTCGGCGAGCTGGGTCTTGAGAATCTCCTCTCCCACAAGGCGTCGCGGCGTCGGGGTGAGAAACGAGGTCATTCCTCCGGCGGCCTGTCGAGCGGTCTCGTTCTCGGCGACCACGCGCGCGGCAAAGTGGTAGATGTCCGCGGGATGAGCCGCGGCGTACGCGACGAGAAGCTCCACGGCCCGGGGTTCGAGCTCGTCGTCTTGATCTACGAGCATGACATAGTCGCCGGTACTTGCAAGCACGCCCGCCTTGCGGGCGCCGAGCGTACCAAGATTGCGCTCGAGCAGCAGAGGGACCACGCGACGGTCGCACTCCGCGTGGCGCAGGACCGTTTCTGCCGTCTTGTCGGGACTCGCATCGTCCACGACGATGATCTCAAGGTCGGGATGGGTCTGGCCCTCCAGGCTCTGGAGGCAGCCGTCGAGATACGAGGCGGAGCGGTATGCGGGGACGACGATGGAAACACGCGGCACGGAAGCCTCCCGAGATGGCTGGTGGGCGGAATGTCTCCCCCCATAGTACACGGACGGACCGTGCGGCACGGAATCCCCCGGTTGCTATACTGCTGTAAGGTACGGCCCGCTGTCGGGCAAACTGTTGGCCACAAGCGACGGGAGCGCATCAGTATGCACGTCAAGTCCACGTTGCTCTGCAGGGCGAGCGAGAAGGTCTACGAGCTCCTTTCCATCACCGATCTCCCCGAGGGTGCCGACGTAGCCCTCGTCTACCGCGAACGGGACGGTCACGCACCGCTCCCCTGTCGCATTGTCCCCCTGGGACGCCATGAAGCAGAGACGCGCGTCGTGGCCGTCTACCCCGACCTTCCCCTGGAAGGCGCCCACTACGTGCTTGCCGAGCGGTCGAGAGAGGGAGCCCTCTCCGACGAGCACGTCATGGAGGTCGCCTTCCCGTCTGCCAAATGGCGCTCGAGGATTAACTACCGGACCAAGCCCGAAGCCTGCGCCGAGATCCGCTGTATCGACGAACGTACGCCGGAGCTCGGAGACGCTGCCGTCAAGGTGCTCACCGTCATCTCGATGGCCGAGCACATCATGCTTCGCATCTCGCTCACCTTGCCGGATGACGGGAGTGCCGAGGACGTGCGCTTTGCCTGCGTGAACTCAAGGCTCGAGGAGGTCTCCTCCGGCTTTGTCTTTCTCGGGGAATCCACGCTCCCCTCCCCGGTGGAGGGTGGGCCGTCAATGCGGCGGATCACCTTCTCGTGCAAGATTCCCTACAACCAAGGAGACCTCTGCCTCTGCGCCTATGAGGCAGGCACGCGCCGCGTGCGCCTGGCCAGGTGCTTCACGCAGGCACGCTGCGACGAACTTAGGGAGGAGATGGACCGGCTCCTGTACCGGCATGCCGCGCACGACCCCTACTATGACGAGTGGCTGTCCCTGCACCGGGCGACCGACTATGAGCTGGAGCTCCAGCGCTCTCATCAGCCCTGTGGAGGCAAGGTCAAGTTCAGCGTGATAGTCCCGCTCTACAAGACCCCTCTCGACCTCTTCCGCGACATGGCCGAGAGCATGCTGGCTCAGACTTATCGCACCTGGGAGCTGATCCTCGTGAACGCGAGTCCGGAGTGCGACGAGCTTGCGCACGAGGTCGGGCTGCTCTGCTCGTCGGACGCGCGCGTGAGGTCCGTCGAGCTCGGGGAGAACCTCGGCATCTCCGAGAACACCAACGCGGGCATCTCCGTTGCAACGGGCGACTACGTCTGCTTCTTCGACCATGACGACCTGCTCGAACCGGACGCCCTCTATGAGTACGCGCTGGCACTAGAGAAGGACCCAGAGATCGACCTCCTCTACTGCGACGAGGACAAGCTCATGCCGGACGGAACGCACTCAGAGGTGTTCTTCAAGCCGGACTTCAGCATCGACCTGTTGCGCAACAACAACTACGTCTGCCACATGCTCACCATACGAAAGTCCCTGCTCGAACAGCTCGAGCCCAACACGCGTGAGTTCGACGGCGCTCAGGACCACAACCTCACCCTCGAGGCGGCGGAGAGGACCACCCACATCCACCACGTCCCCAAGGTCCTCTACCACTGGCGCCTCACCCCGCAGTCGGCGGCATCGGGGACCGACTCCAAGCCCTATGCCGTCCAGGCTGGCATCCGAGCGGTGAGAAGTCACCTCGAGCGACTCGGCCTCAAGGCAACCGTTTCGCCAGGCGAGCAGCCGTTTACCTACACGGTGGTCTACGACGTTCCCGAGCCATCCCCCCTCGTCTCGATCGTCATACCCACCAAGGACAACCCCGATGTGCTGCGCCGCTGCGTGACCTCCGTCTTTGAGAAGTCAACCTACGAGTGTTTTGAGGTCGTCCTCGTGGACAACGGCAGCGAGCTGAAGGAGACGTGGGCGCTCTACGACGAGCTGACGCGTACCTACGGAGAGCGGGTCTCCGTCATAAGCCGTCCCGAGCAGTTCAACTTCTCCCGACTCGTCAACGCCGGGGCATTGGCGAGCAAAGGCGACTACCTCCTGCTTCTCAACAATGACACCGAGGTCATCACCACAAACTGGATCGAGATCATGCTCGGGCTCTGCGCACGCTCCGACGTGGGCGCGGTTGGGGTCAAGCTGCTCTTCCCCGACGGGACCATTCAGCACGCCGGCGTCAACACGACCGGCGAGCCGGGGCACTTCTTTGCGCATCTTCCGGACGGGTCCCACAGCTACCTCGAGCTTCTCGACATGCCTCGAGACCTCTCCGCGGTGACCGGCGCCTGCATGATGACCAGTCGCGCAGCCTTTGACCTAGTGGGAGGCTTTGACGAAGGCCTCGCCGTCGCCTACAACGACATCGACTACTGCTTCAAGCTCCAGGAGAAGGGCCTGCTCGTCGTCTACACGCCGCTCGTCAGGATGTATCACTACGAGTCGCTCAGCAGGGGTTTTGACGAGGACCCCGCGAGCCGCGCGCGCTATATTCGCGAGAAGGCCACCCTCACGGCTCGCTGGGCCGAGCGGTTTGCCGTCGCAGACCCCTACTACACACCAAACCTGAGACCGGGCCTGCCCTACAGCAGCTACTACGTATTCTGATTGGCCCGCGCCCAGAGTTGCCGAGCTGACACAAAGGCGCCCCGGTGACCGCTCGTCACCGGGGCTCCGTCGTCTTCGTGCGCAAGCCTAAGCGCGGCCGAGCTCTTGTATAAGGGAGTAGATCTTGCTCCCGTATCCATTGCCGGTAGCCCACCTGCCGTCAAGGTCATCGAGCGTGGGGGCGATTCCACGCGTCACGTAGTGAAAGCGCGGGTCAACACAGGGGTTATTGAGGGGCTCAGTGCTCGCATAAGCCTTGAGATGCTGCACCTGTGCCCGGATGCCCGTGCGAACGTCGCCGAAGGTGGCACCGGCCGCCCCGCCGCCCGTCGCCCCGATACCAGCGAAGTTGCACTGCCCCACGCTGACGTCTCCGCCAAACCGCAGCCAGCCCGTCTCGTGCATCGCCTGACAGAAGACGACCTCAGCTCGCACGCCCTCGGCGGTCGCCTCCTCGTAGACGATGCGAGCAAAGTCCTCGATGGTGGGAGCGCCCTTGCTCGCGTAGACGCTCGCAGGATAGGCAGACTCGCCGGCGACCGACCGGTAATACCTCGCCATCTGTGCCGCGCTCGTCGTTGACGTGCCCATGATGCTCTTGGACGAGACGCTCATCGACCAGTTGGGCGGGACCGTGCCGTCAGTCTGGCGTCCCTCGTGGCAGCCGCTGGTGACGTAGTGGAGGTAGTAGGACTTGAGGTCCGTGCCAAAGGCGGCCTGGAGGTCAGTGTAACGGTACTGGTAGTACGTGACGTTGAAGCTCGCATTGGCGCGACGACCCTCCGCCATGCCATTGTTGACAAAGTGCCTGAGAAGGGCAACGTCATCAATCAGCTGAACCTGACCGGGTTTGACGGTGAAGGCCTTCTGCAGGTCAACGTAGTGGTCGTAGTAGTACGCACCGTCATAGACGGCGGAATAGTCCGTGCCACCGAGCGAGGTCGTCCAACCCTGGAACGCGCAGCTTGTAGCACTACGGCTCTCAAGGCGTCCGTTGTTCACGTAATGCAGATAGTAGCTCTTGAGATTGGTCCCAAGCGCCTGTCGAAGGTCCGGATAGCGGTTGTAGTAGCCCAGGACGTTAAACGCCTCGTTACCGGACCTGCCCTCCGCCATGCCATAGGAGACGAAGTGGGACAGAAGGGCAGCGTCGTCCACCAAGGTCACGGTCCCAAGCTTCTCGCTGAACGCCGCGCTGAGATCGGCATAGTGATTGAGATAGTACGAAGGGTCGTAGACCGACGAGTAGTCGATCCCGTCCATCGAGGTCGCCCATCCCGTCATGGCGGAGCAGCCGGTAGCCACGCGGTTCTCGGCCTTTCCGCTCGACACATAGTGTTCGTAGTAGCTCGGGAGGTCAGACCCAAAGGCACGACGAAGATCCGGGTAGCGGTTGTAGTAGCTCAGCACGTCAAAGCTGGCACAGCCCTGGCGAGCCTCCTTCATGCCGTTGGAGAGGAAATGATTGAAGGTCGCCTGCCTGTCACCACCAAACGCATCCGCCACATCGGGATACTTGGTCACATAGAAATCGTAGTCATATACCGCCGCATAGCGCTCCTCGAGGTTCTTTGAGAGCCCAAACTGCTGAGCGATTCCCGTGGCGTCCGCCACACCGAGCGCCTTGAGCTTGGCATCGGAGCTGAGATAGTTGTTGTAGTCGCTGACGTTGTCAATGAAGGCATGCTCGACGATGATGCCGGGGATACCGAGGGCACGGGACTCGCGAATGATGCCGTAGTAGTCCTTCGAGGTGCTGCCGTCGGTATTGGCGTCGTAAATGTTGCCGGTCTCGTAATCGCGCGTCTTGACGCCGCGGTCGTGGAGTCCGAGCGCGGCGAGCTGGTCGATGATCTTCTCGGCGAGGTCGACGCCCACGGAGTGGGTCTCTGTGTCGTACCCGTGGTTGTTGGGGACATAGATCTCGGAGCCATACGCAGCCCCGGATCCCGTGGAGTTGAGGTGGATGCTTACGAGGACGCCGGCACCGGCATCTGCCGCGCGCTGCGCGCGCTCCTTGAGCGAGGGGTTCTCGTTCTGGCCGCGCGTAAACACGACCTTTGCTCCGTACTCGTTCACGAGCTCGTCACGGCAGTAGTTGGCGATCTTCCAAGTAAGATCGGCCTCGTGGACGCCGTTCACCCCCACGGCACCGGAGTCATATCCACCATGACCAGGGTCGAGCGCGATCACGAGACTCGAGGTGCGCGAACGGGAGCGGGAGCTCGTGACCTGCTGGGCGGAGGAGACGGCCATCGCCACGCTCTCGGCCTCCACGAGGTTGCCTTCCTCGTCAATCGTGTAGGCGGTTACAGAGTCATGGCTCTCCTCTGCCTCAAGGGAGAGCGAGGAGACGCCGTAGGAGATGGAGAAGGACCTCACCTGGGCGTCGCTGAAGTCGATGACGTACGAGCCGGTATCCGTGACGACGCTCATGCTGCCGACCTGATACGTGCCGGCGCCAAGCTCCGACGTGTCAAAGGAGAAGAGCGCCGCAAGGGCATCGGAGTTGGCGAGCTCATAGGTCGCAACGTCCTCGCCGGTCTCATTCTGGATGGTGAGAGCCGCCGACGAGATGGTCGAGCCGATCGACTCGTTGAGGGCGACGACGACGTTCTGCATCTCGCCGGGCTCGATCTCTGCGACGTCAATATAGAGGAACGAGAGGACCTCGGAGGACGGAAGCGTGGAGCCTGACGGCTCGGCCTCACTGTCCTGTGGGGCGAGAGCCCCCTCGTCCTCGTCCGCGTCCTCGGCCGAAGAGCCCTCCTGCTCGATGGCCTCGGGCGAGACGGGTTCCTGACCCGCCGCAGCGGCGCTCTCGGCTGAGACTGTCTGCTCGGCAAACGCAACGCCCAGCGGCTGCATCACCGGCGAGAGCGCAACGGTCACACCGAGCAGGACGGCAAGGACCGTCGAGAGAATCTTATTCTTGTGCATGGGGTGCTTCCCTCTCATCTTGCTCGAATCTTGGTATCCAGAGCGACGGCTTGGGGTAGTTGAAGCCAATCTCCCCTATCGACATGCAGGGGAGCTGCCCAACTGTGCCGGGAGGATTCTAGCATTTGAGTTCGAGCGGGGGACCGAGAAGCCCACCGGCTATTATGGTTTACATACGGACGATACAGGCGGCCTGGGAAGGACCGACATGCGCATACGCACAGACCTCATCTGCCATGCCAAGGACAGCGTCTACGAGAGACTCGTCATCGAGGGGCTCGACGCTCACGAGCATCTCACCACCCTGATCGACCGATCGCTCGTCCCCAACCCGCTCCCCTGCCGCCTCTACCCGCTGGGGTCAACCGAGCGGGGCAAGACAACCTATGTGGCGGTGACGCCGAGACTGTCCGCTAAAACAGGCGCCTACTGCATTGGAAAGCTCGACGAGGAGGGTAGGATTCTTGAAACGCAGGCTCGAAGCGTCAACCTCGGCGACGAGGGGCTCGCTGGACGCCTCGGTAACCGCCTCCGTCGGGAAGCATGCGAGGAGCTGCTCCGTGTCGACGAGCGGCGAGATGCCGAGACCGAGGATGCGGATCGCTTTGCTGCCGAGCTCGGATCCGTTATTGCCTACGGCGACGGCACCTTTCTGGTAAGGGTCAGCTTCTGCCTACGAGAGGACCAGGTGGACAAGACGCCGACGTTCATCTGCCTGGATGACTGCCTAGACCTTCTCGCAGACGACATGGTGCTGATGGGGCGTGCTAACGTTGCCGCCGAGGCCCCCGGAGAGCCGGGAAGAGTGAGGGTGACCTATTCCCTCCGTGTGCCCGAAAAGGTCCAGACGATGCACGTCTACCTCGTTCCCGACGAGAAGCACCCCGAGGACTATCAGCTGCTCGACATCCCCGAGGGGGCTGTCGTGGGCAAGCTCGCCGCCTCGAACGAGCTGCTCTACAAGAGCGCCGCATCAGACCCCTACCACGAGGAGTGGCTCAGCCTCCATCGCGCCAGCGAACGCGAGCTGCGGCGTCAAAGGGCCACTGTGCTCGACGAGCAGCCCACATTCAGCATCGTGGTTCCCCTCTTCATGACCCCCGCGCCCCTCTTCACCAAGATGCTCGACTCCGTGCTCGCGCAGACCTACCAGCATTGGGAGCTCATCCTCGTCAATGCGAGCCCAGCCGAGAGGGAGCTCGCGCGGCTTGTGGAGGCGGCATGCGCCGAGGACGAGCGCGTCAGAAGCGTGACGCTCGAGGAGAATCTGGGGATTTCGCTCAACACCAATGCCGGCGCCGCCCTCGCCACGGGTGACTTCGTCTGCTTCCTGGACCACGACGACACCATCGAGCCGGACCTTTTCTTCGAATACGCCCTCGCCGTGAACGAACATGACGACATCGACCTCATTTACTGCGACGAGGACAAGATTCTCCCCGACGGGAGCCATCTGACCCCGTTCTTCAAGCCGGACTTTAGCCTGGACTTCTTGAGGAGCAACAACTACGTCTGCCACCTCCTCGCTATCAGGAGGAGGCTGTTCGAGGAGCTACCACCCAACACTCCCGAGTTCGACGGAGCTCAGGACTTCAACCTCGTCCTCCAGTGCGCCGAACGGGGACGCACGCTCCACCACGTACCCAAGGTGCTCTATCACTGGCGTATCACCGAGTCGTCCACCAGCGGAGAAATTGGCGCCAAGGACTATGCCATCCAGGCCGGGGAGCGAGCGCTCCGTAACCACCTCGCGCGCACGGGCGTCTCCGCAACCGTCGTTGCTCGCGAGGGATCTGCGACCTACCGCATCATCTACGACGTGCCCTCGCCGAGCCCTCTCGTTTCCATCATCATCCCCAACAAAGATCAGGTCCCGCTACTCGACGCCTGCGTCCGGTCCATCTTTGAGAGGAGCACCTACGACAACTTTGAGGTAATCGTCGTCGAGAACAACAGCGTCAGACCGGAGACCTTCTCGTTCTACGAGGAGCTTAAACAGCGTTACGGAGCAAAGCTGCGCGTCGTTCGTTGGGAGCATGAGTTCAACTTCTCGAAGATCGTCAACTTTGGCGCCAGTCACGCTCGGGGAGACTACTACGTCCTCCTTAACAACGACACGGAGATCATCACAGAGAGCTGGCTTGAGCTCCTCCTGGGCAACTGCGCTCGCAGCGAGGTCGGCGCCGTCGGGGCGCGGCTCTACTACCCCGACGACACCATCCAGCACGCCGGCGTCTGCGTCACTTCCTGGTGCGTTGACCACCTCTTCCGCGATCTCCCCCGTACGAGCACTGCCGACTATTTCCAGTTTGCCCATCTCCAGCGCAACCTCAGCATCGTCACCGCTGCCTGCATGATGGTTCGGAAGCAGGTATTCGAATCGGTCGGCGGTTTTACCGAGGAGCTGGCGGTCACGTTCAACGACGTCGACTTCTGCCTCAAGCTGGGAAGCGCTGGCCTGCTCGTGGTCTACGACCCCGACGTCGAGCTCTACCACTACGAGTCCATCTCGCGTGGGGACGACAGTGATCCCGCGTCCAAGGTCAGGGAGCTCCGGGAGATCTCCCTGCTCAGATACAGATGGCCGGAGATCTTCATCTACGGGGACCCCTACTTCACGCCAAACATCACCCGCGGCGTGCCCGAGGCCCTGTACTACAAGTACTAAACTCATGGCATTGAAATAGGCAAATCGCTAGACTAGCTTTCAGTTCTCATATCGACGGAGTTACAGCGCATGAAGATACTTGCCGTAGTGCCCGCATACAACGAGGAGGAGTGCCTTGAGGGAACGGTCTCCTCGCTCCAGAATACCTGTCCGGAGGTGGACTGCCTCATCGTGAACGACGGCTCCAAGGACTCCACCTGGGACGTAGTGCGTCGTAACGGCTTCAACGGCGCCTGCCTCCCCATCAACACGGGCCTCACATCAGCCTTCAAGACGGGCATGAAGTACGCGCTCAGGCACGACTACGACGCCGTGGTGCAGTTCGACGCGGACGGCCAGCACCTCCCTGCATACATTCCCGTCATGGCGCACGAGCTTGAGGAGCAGGGTGCCGCCATGGTCATCGCCTCTCGCTACCTCGATGGCACGGTCAAGCCCTCCGGCGCCCGCGGTGCGGGCTCCCGGCTCATCACCTTCCTGATCAAGCTCACCACGGGCGCCAAGATCACGGACCCCACGAGCGGTATGCGCATGTACAACCGCGAGATGATCAGGCTCTTCTCCACCGCCTTCGACCTTGCCCCCGAGCCGGACATGGTTGCCCTGGTGGCGCGCAGGTACGGCAAGGTGGTAGAGATCCAGGCCACCATGCAGGAGCGCCAGGGCGGCGAGAGCTACCTCAAGCTCGGCAACGTGATCAAGTACATGAGCCGCACGTGCCTCTCCATCCTGATGTCCCGATTCCTCCGGTAGGTGTGACATGCTTCCCGTCTATCTCAGAGTCCTGCTCGTCCTCGGTGCCCTTTTTGCCCTTGTAGTCGTGGGCAGACAGGTCAAGAAGGAGAAGATCCTCGTCGAGGACGCCGTCTTCTGGGTCGTCCTCGCGGCCATCTTCGTCATTCTCGCCGTCTTCCCGGACCTTGCCATCGTCCTCGCGCACAACCTGGGCTTCATGTCCGCGAGCAACTTCGTCTACCTCGCGATCATCGTGCTCCTGCTCTGGAAGGTCTTCACCAACTCCGGGGAGATCTCCCGCCTCAAGACCAAGGTGAACGAGCTCGCGCAGGAGATTGCGCTCGCCCACATGGACGAGAAGGAGAAGCCGGAAGATGACCGCTAAGAGCGCGCTTGTGCTCGGTGCGGGCATCTATCAGGTGCCCCTCATACGCCACGTGCAGGACCGCGGCATGCGGGCCATCGTTCTCAGCATCCCCGGCCCCTATCCCGGCATCGCGCTTGCGGACGAGTTCGTCCCCGTGAACACGACCGACGAGCGGGGCGTGGTCCAGATCGCGCGCGACTGGGGCGTGTCCGCCGTGCTCACCACAGGAACCGACGTCGCCCTGCGCTCGCTGGGGGCGGTCGTCGACGAGCTTTGCCTGCCGGGTCCGTCCTACGAGACCGCCTTCAGGGCAACCAACAAGCTCGACATGAAGCGCGCGCTCGCGGCAGGTGACGTGAGGACCGCACGATTCGTCGAGATACGCGGCTCCTCGCAGGCGGAGGCGGCGTGGGACGAGCTGCTCCGCACCCATGACGCCGATATCCCCTGGAACGGCGTCATGGCCAAATGCCCCGACCGCTCCGGCAGCCGTGGCATTGTCCGAGCGCGTTCCCGTGGTGACGCGCACTCCGCGATTGAGCAGGCTATCGGCGCCTCCCTCTGCGGCTATGCCCTGATGGAGGAATTCGTGGAGGGCCATGAGATCGGGGTCGACGGCTACGTGGACGAGCGCGGGTCCATCGCCCTCATGGCGCTCCACGACAAGGTGGTCATGAGCAACGGGAGCACCAACGTGCCCGTGGGCCACCGCATGAGCGCCGGCTTCACCAAGGAGTGCCTCGACCAGACGGACATAGCCGAGCAGGTCGCTCGTACGGCGCGTGCCATCGGCATGAGATCCTGCTTCTACAACATGGACGTACTCGTGGACGACGCGGGAAGGGCCTGGGTCATCGAGGTGGGCGTACGCGCCGGCGCGACCTGCATACCAGAGGTCGTCGGCGGCCATCTGGGCTTTGACTACTACGATGCCATGGTCGATGCCGCCCTCGGCGAGCAGCCCGTCTTTCCGCGCAGCCCCCTCCGCGGCGCCTCCGAGGGCCGCCTGCTCCTCACGATGCGACCCGCCGTCGCCGCGCAGGTCGATATTGCGTCCGTCCTCTCCCCCATCGAGGCACGTCACAGACTGACGCTCGACGCCTCGCTCGACTACGAGCCCGGCGAGGACCTTCCCCGCTTTGAGAACGGGACGAGCCGTATCGGCCAGGTCGCGTGCGTCGGAGACGACCCCGCTGCCGTGAGTATCGCCGTGGACGAGGCATCCGTTGCCCTCGTTGAGCGCTACGCGCAGGAGCGCCGCTAGCCCCTACTGAAGGGACGCCATCAGCAGGCGGAACATCTTGTTCACGTAGGCGGGCGACGTGAGGGCGATTCTGAGGAGCAGGGCGAGAAGCCCGAACGGCCGATGGCCCTCGAGACAGCCCATCGCCTCGTTGAAGAGGCCGTTTGCCCTGAGATAGCGCGAGGAGCGGCCGGCGTCCAGGCGCTCGGCGACCCATGTCCGCGCCTCCGCCACGTCGACGGCACGGCCCCGCGCGTAGTGCTTGGTGAGATAGCGCATGTAGAGGTACTGCTCGTAGAGGCTCGAGCGAGAGATGCTCTCCTCCCCCATCCGGTAGCGCAGCACCGCCCCAGAGACGTTGGCCATACGCCCGCCCGCAAGCGCCGTACGAATGAGCAGGTCATAGTCCTCGCAGAGCGGAATCTGGCGATACCCCTGCTCAAAGACCCAGCGCCTTCCCAGCCACGAGGGATGCGGCACGCAGTTGTTCCACCGGAGCGCCCTGCGCACGGCCTCGGGGGACTGGGGCAGCCTCTGCGCATGATAGAGCAGCTCCCCCGCCCCGTCCGTGACATCGAGTCCGCCACCCACGAGGTCGTACCCACCCGCCTCGATGAAAGCGAGCTGCCGCTCGACCCTGTCCGGCAGGGCCACGTCGTCCGCGTCCATCCGGCAGACGTACTTCGAGGAGCAGCATGAGACGGCGCGGTTCAGGGATGCCGCGAGGCCGAGGTTCTTCTCGTTGACGGTGACCCGCACCCTGGAATCGCGCGCGGCGTACCCCTCCGCCTCGTGGCGGAGCTCCTCGTTGCCGGGGTCGTCAAGCGCGATGAGGAGCTCGAGGTCGGGCATGGTCTGAGCGAGGATGGAGTCCACCGCCTGGCGGAAGAGGTCCGGGTCCTCACGATATGCCGACATCACAACGGTAACGTCACTCATGGCAAGTCCCACCGCGTCCTACAGGAGACCGAGAAGGAAGAGGAGCCTCAGCGCCAGCTCGTCCGTCAGCCGCTGCCGAAGACGCATGGGCGCAAACGCCTTCCTCAACCTGCTTCCCAAGAGGAATCTGCTGAGGAGCTGACGCCTCTCGGCCGGCATCTCCTCGCCAAACGCCTCGTCGAGCCTCGCCAGCTGGTCGGTCACGTTCCTCAGCTCGCCCTTGTCGAAGAACGTCCTGATCCTATAGCGGAGTATCGCCATCCTGCCCGATCCCGTGGGACTGGCATTGGAACCGGTGCGTCGGTACTCAAGGCAGGAGAAGTCGTCGTGCACCACCTCGCCGAGCGCGGAGGCGACGAGGGCGAGCCACCAGTCGTGGCAGTAGACCCCCTGCGCGCCCGCCCTCGCAACGCGCTCCGCCAGGGCACGGTTGATGACGCAGGTGTTGCCCGACGTGGCGTTCTCGTAGAGCATCTTCGCAAGGTCGAGCGTGCCCCGCGCAAGATGGGAGCGGGACTGGGGGCGCATCTCCGCATCACAGAACATGTACTCTGCGCAGTAATAGAGGGGCTTCTCGCCGTCATGGGACGAGAGGACCTCGAGCGCTCGGCTGAGCTTGTCCGGATGCCACACGTCATCCTGGTCGCACAGGGCGATGTAGGGCACCTCGGGAGGGACAAGGGAGATCGCCTCGATGAACGAGGCGACCACGCCCACGTTCTTGCCACGCAGAAGGATGAGCTGCCCGCGCCGCTCGTACTCTTCGAGAATCTGGAGCGTTCCGTCGGTGGAGCCATCGTCGCGGACGTAGAGTGCAAGGCTCGAGACGTCCTGCGCAAGGACGCTCTCGATCTGGTCGGACACGAACTCGCATCCGTTATACGTTGACATCACAACGGCAATGTCGGGGACGCCCCTGGCGATGTCCGTTGAGTGATTGTGCATCATGCCTCCGCATCGATATCGCACTCCCCCTATAGGGTATCCTTTCTCAAGATACCGCGGGCGGGACGTGTCACAACGTTCCCGACGAAAGGAGTCGCAGTGCGCAACACCTCCCGAGCGCTCGGTCGCATGGCCGCCGCCCTCTCGCTTGCAACGATGCTCACCCTCACCGCCTGCTTTGGCCAGGGCGCTCAGACTCCCGTCGAGAGCGATCCCACGGACCAGACCATCGTCTCGGACCGCACGGAGAGCGAGGCGGAGCAGACCGACGAGGCTGCCATCGAGGAGCTCGTCAACGCCACCCAGGCTCTCTTCGCCGAGCCCACCCCCGAGAACCTGGCGCAGGCGGGAATCGCCTCCGGGGACGGCTCCGAGTCCGGCTACGGCACCTATGATGACCAGCTCACCTACTATCACAACCTCTCGCTCGAGATTGCCTCGACGAGCGTTGAGGGAGACACCGCCACCGTCGAGCTCGATGTGACCAACGCAGACTTTGAGAAGGTCAGCGAGCTCGCCCAGCAGGACAGCGCCGCCTGGCGCGAGGAGAACGGCGGTGCGGACGCCGGCTCAAAGTTCACCGAGTTCTACAACGAGCGCCTCATGGGCGGCGACGTGGAGACCAAGACCGTCAGGTGCGCGCTCACGTGCTCGAGGCAGGCGGACGGCTCATGGGCATGGGACGAGCTCCCCGGCAGCAACCAGGCCTTCGTCGCCGCCCTCTCGGGCGTCGAGCTGCCAGGCTAGGCTCCAAGACGCGCTCTAGAGCGAAGAGTCGGCGAGGCGCCCCCAGTCCTTCCGGAGCACGGCCATGGTGACCATGTCCTCGTAGCGGCCGCCCTTGAGGACGGCCTCGCGACGCACGCCCTCCTCCGTGAAGCCGGCCCTGCGATAGAGGCGGCGCGCCCGCTCGTTGCTGCTCAGGACCGAGAGCTCCACCCTCCTCAGGTTGAGGTCGAGAAACGCGTGCGAGAGGATGGCGTCCACCGCAAAGGTGCCCAGGCCCCGCCCGCGATTCTCCTCCGCACCGATCATGATGTGCATCGTGCACGAGCGATTGACCCAGTCTATCCCCGCAAGCGTGACGAGGCCGAGTATCCTCGAGGGCTCCTCGTGCTCGACGATTGCGCAGCGAACTGTGTTGGACCTGCTGCCCAGATAGCCCTCGAACCAGCGCTCGTCGATCTCCGGGCCAATGAAGCGATAGGGCGCGCCCAGGCAGGCAATGAGCTCCGGGTCCCGACGCCAACGGTTGACCTCGGGGACGTCTCCCCTCTCCAGCTCCCTCAGCTCAAGCATCCCGCATCCTCTCGCTCGTGGGTCCAGTCTTCTTGGACAACTGTAAACCAAATGCCCGTCCGAGCGCCCGGGGCGGCGCGAGATGGTACTGTTTACCCAGGACGCTCTCGGAAAGGGGACGGACATGAGGGGCGTTGCGGGAGAGATCGGCGGCTTCATTGAGTTCGAGCGTTATGGCGGCGAGGAGCTCCATCGGGACGCGCTCGCCCTCAACTGTGGGAGGAGCTGCCTGGCGTACGTCGTGGAGGCGAGGGAGATCTCGTCCATCTGGGTGCCCTCCTTCCTCTGCGACTCGGTGGTCGGCGTGCTCGCGAGGTACCCCTCCGTCACCGTGCATGAATATCCCGTAACCTGTGAGCTGCTCCCCGACTACGAACGCATAAGCCTCGGGCCAAACGACTATCTCTACCTCGTCGACTACTACGGCCAGCTCACCGAGGGGGACGTGCGGCACGCGTCCTCACTCTGCGACGGTCGCCTCGTCGTGGACGAGGCCCAGGGCTTCTTCGCCCCGCCCGTGCCGGGCTTGGACACGCTCTACACCTGCCGGAAGTTCTTCGGCGTGCCCGACGGGGCGTACCTCTATACCACCGCACGACTCAGCCGCGAGCTTCCCCCTGACGAGTCCCACGACCGCATGGGCTTTCTCCTCGGCCGCTTTGAGCGTCCCTCCTCGGAGTTCTATGCCGAGTACGCCGCCAACAACCACCTCTTTGCAGGCGAGCCGATGCGCACGATGTCCCCGCTCACACACAACCTTCTCAGGGGGATAGACTACGAGGTCGTCTCGAATCGCAGAGAGCGCAACTTTGCCACGCTTCACGGGCTTCTCGGCAACATGAACGAGCTCGAGCCCAGGACGCCCGTTGGACCGTTCATGTACCCCCTACTCGTGCGAGACGGGGCAAGAGTAAGGACGGGCCTGCAGGGGAAAAAGATCTACGTCCCCACGCTCTGGCCCTATGCCCTGCAGAAGGACCCCGTGGCGCGCGACCTCGCCGCAAACATCCTGCCCCTGCCCATAGACCAGCGCTACGACGAGGCGGACATGAAGTACGTTGCGGCAGAGGTCCTCTCGCTGCTCTGAGAGGTCAGGGCCCCTAGGCCGTCTCCACAATCGGCACGATGAGCTCGTTCGCACGGGCGAGAAGGTCGTGCATCTGCTCCTCGGTGTCAAAGCGGAGGAAGAGGATGCCGATCGCCTTGTTGGCGCCGTCGAAGCGCTCGACGCTCTGTCCGGGCTCCACGTACGTCACCTCGCGGTAGACGTGACGCTCGATCAGCGGGTCGAGCCTCGTTCCACGATAGACGCCGTCCGTACGCGCATGGAGCACGTAGGTGGCGATGACGGCATCGCTCGCATCGAACGAGACGTCGAGGGAGGCATCCCCCATCGCACAGCGAACGTTGGCCTCCACGAGGTCGATGCCCGAGATGTCGGAGAGTTGCACCGGAATCATGTTCCCACCCGCACGCGCGCCGAGCTCCAGGAAGTACGGGACGCCGTCCGGCCCCACGATGACCTCGACGTTGAACTCGCCAAAGCGGATGCCGAGACTACTCACGAGCGCCTGGACCTGCTCCCGCACGGCAGTGTCCTGCTCGCGCGAGAGACCCGAGGGGTAGATCTCCCCCACCGGGACCAGACCGCCGAGCTCCTCGTCGCGCAGGCACGACATGAGGCCCCAGAACGTCACCCTGCCATCGACGACAAAGACGTCGCCGCCCACGACGCGGGGGAACCCGTAGCTGATGTACTCCTCGAGCTCGAGAATCCCGTTGCGCGAGAAGCCGCGCGCCGCCTCGAGCGCGCCCTCAAGCGCGACAGAACCCAAGGACTCGAGCACGCTCACGCCCTTGGAGCCAGAGGAGTCCGTGGGTTTGAGCACCACAGGGAGATTCATTCCCTCGGCAGCCCTCGCAACATCCGCCGCAGAGCTCGAGGCCGGGACAGACGTCGACCGCGGGCAGGGAAAGCCCTGTTCGTGCAGATGGCGACGGAACAGGTGCTTCTCGCTCAGGACCTCCACGGCAGCAAGCGGGTTCGTGGGCAGGCCGAGCCGCTCTGCCACGTATGCGCATGTGAGAGCGGCCGGGTCCGACGCATAGGCGAGGACGCCCGAGACGCCCTCCCGCTCGGCGATCCGGAGCATGAGCTCGCGGTCGGTCGTGCTCTCCTGGTAGAAGACGTCCGCGTGATACTGACCGGGGTTGTCCGGCAGGTAGTCGCACAGCACCGTGCGATACCCCAGCCTCTTGGCGGCCTCGATGGCCACCACCTGCTGGCGGGAGCCGCCGAGCATGAGTATCGATCTGGGCTCCCGTCCCATCGTGCGCCCCACCTCGCTAGCGGACGATCGCGTTGCGGCGGAGCACCTCGTCCGCACCGAGGGCATCGATGACGGCGAGCTTGTCGCGGAAGTACGTGGAGAGATACTCGTCCTCGTAGAAGGGCTGGAAGAACTGGAGGTACTTGCAGCCGGAGTGGGAGTTGATCTCTATGACCTTGGGGCCCTTGTCCGTGAGGCAGATGTCATAGCCCAGGTACTCGAGCGGGTTCAGGCGCGCCGACATCTCCAGGGTCATGTCGACGACCTCCTGCCATCCTTCGAGCACACCCTCGGCGAGGTTGCCGGTATCGGGCGAGACGGGCGAGTCAACGTAGCGGTTGGCATAGAGGATGGTGCCTCTCCCGTACCAGCCCGTCTTCCAGTCGAACCACAGGTTGTAGTTGCCGTAGTCCGCCTTGGAGGGATAGCGGTAGTTGGTCTTGGAGTCATCCCCGTCCACGTCCATGGCGATGCGGAAGTACGAGGCGCCAATGACCGGGTCCACCCCCGTGGGGTTGAAGACCTGCAGGCGCAGGTTGTTGATCACGGGGCTGATCTTGGCCATCTGCTCGGAGGGGTGCAGGAACTCGGTGAAGACGTAGTTGGGGTTCTTGTGCAGGAACTCGAGCACGCCCTCGGCCGAGGAGGGCTTGTTGTCCACGAGGTAGTCCCCGTCGACGTAGCTCAGCTTGTGGAAGCCCACGGTGCGCGAGCCGTTGCACGGCTTGCAGGCAAACTCGCCGACGGAGCGCAGCGTGTCCAGAAACGCCGCGTCACCGGACCTCATCGAGCTCTCGAGCAAGGGCAGCGGGCCCGAGGGGGTCGAGTAGTAGTAGTACTCGGGAAGGTACTTGTCGAGCGAGGTCCCGGAGAGCATGTACTTGAGCGTGAGCTTGTCGTTGATCCAGATGCGCTGCCAGGAGTTGAGGGGCCAGACACGCTGGTAGTCATAGTCAGAGAGGTAGTCGTCGAGGTTCTTCTCGCTGAGGTCGTAGGCGTAGGCCTGCTTGGCGCAGAAGCCATAGGAGTGCGCCCACTCCAGATAGTCCATGTCAAAGAGGCCCTCGTCGTAGCCATCGACGGCGTCGTGGTTAAAGCTCAGGGCGGCCTCGCCGGTGGGGGTGTTGCGCTCCTCCTCGAGGACCCTCAGATAGTCCTGCGCCCTCACGCGAGCAAAGCCGTCCTTGAGCAGCGCCTCGAACGTGTTGTCGACCTTCCGCGCCATGGCAAACCTCCGGATTTCCGTCGCCCCGAGGGACGTCTAGTCAAAGAACGAGAGGACGGCGTCGATCACAGTCGCGCGATCCGCCTCGCTCAGCCCATAGTACAGGGGAAGACGAACGAGCCGCTCGCTCTCCCTCGTGGTGAACTCGTCCTCGCCGCTGAAGCGGCCGAACATCTCGCCCGCAGGCGAGCTGTGAAGCGGGATGTAGTGGAACACCGCCATGACGCCACGCTTCTTGAGGTGGGCGATGAGCGCCGAGCGCTCCTCGAGCGAGGCGCACTTGAGGTAGAACATGTGCGCGTTGTGCACACAGCCCTCGGGGACCACGGGAAGCTCTATGCGGCCGGCCTCCGCGAGGGGTCTCAGCGCCTCGTAGTAGGCATGCCAGGTGGCGAGGCGGTCGTCGTTGATTTTGTCCGCCTGCTCGAGCTGAGCCCAGAGGTAGGCAGCATTGAGGTCACTCTGCAGGTAGGAGCTGCCACGGTCCACCCAGGTGTACTTGTCCACCTGGCCGCGGAAGAAGCGCTGGCGGTTGGTGCCCTTCTCGCGGATGATCTCCGCACGCTCGATGAAGCGCGGGTCGTTGATGACGATGGCGCCGCCCTCCCCCATCGAGTAGTTTTTGGTCTCATGGAAGGAGTAGCAGCCGAAGGTGCCGATGGTCCCGCAGGCGCGTCCCTTGTACGTGCTCATGACGGCCTGGGCGGCGTCCTCCACCACGATCAGGTTGTGACGGCGGGCGATCTCCATGATCGTGTCCATCTCACAGGCAACGCCGGCGTAGTGCACGGGAATGATAACGCGCGTGCGCTCGGTGATGGCAGCCTCGATCTTGTTCTCGTCCAGGTTCATGGTATCCGGGCGCACGTCGACGAAGACCAGCGTGGCACCCATGGCCTGGAAGGCGGTCGCCGTGGAGGAGAAGGTGAAGCTCGGCAGGATAACCTCGTCGCCCGGCTTGAGGTCGCACAGGACCGCCGCCATCTCCAGCGCCGCCGTACCGCTCGTGGTGAGCAGCACCTTCTCCGCGTTGAAGCGCTCCTCCATCCAGGCGTGGCACTTCCGGGAGAACGGGCCGTCGCCACAAATCTTGTGGTTGACCTCCGCCGCCTCGCGGACGTAGTCCATCTCGGTGCCCACGTAGGGCGGAACGTTGAAATCAATCATGCATATCTCCAAGCACAGAGCGTGAAAAGCGCCAACAGCAACACAGTCATAGGGTAGCGCTTCGAGGCCCCCCCGGGCCACGCCACGGGCGGGCACTCAATCAGAACGCAGACACAAACCCCACGTAAGTCACCAGACACATGAGCACGAGCTCGCCGACATAGAACACTCCGGCCACCGACTCTCTGGGAACGGCCCTAATTCGTCGCCCAGAGTTGAGGAGGAAGAGGAAGATGGGGATGAAGCATGGGAGCATATAGCGCCACTGGACACCAGAGATGTACTCGGATCCGACCGGCGTGAAATCGATGTAAAGCGCAAGCGCGATCAAGAAAAGAGCCGAGAGCGATCCCACCACCACGGCAACCTTTAGAAGGCCGCCAGAAAGCGGCCCATCATCCCGAGGGTTGCGATCAAGGAAGGCGAGGACAAGGACGAGGCAGAGCGTCAGGAGGCCAAAATAGGCAGGCGTCTCATAGAGGTAGGGGAAGAAGGAGGAAGTCATCTCCTCGAGCGGGGACGCAAAGAGGAACTCGCCCAAGAACGATGCGAATATGACCATATAGCCGAGGGGGTCACTAAGTATGAACCCGACCTGACTACCATGCTCGACGTTGTCGCCGCCCCGCGAATCTCCCCCCGAGCCGTCGGACATGAGGAAGGGCAGCGCGAAGGTCATGAGCAGGAAGAGAACGCAGAGTACCGCCGAGACCCGCCACAGAGCCCTTCTTCGGGGATCACGAATGAGTTCACGGGGAGCTAAGAAGAATACCAGCGCTATCGGGAATACGACCGCCTTTACGAGCGCCCCGAGCACAAACGAGGAGTAGATGGTGAACATCTCGAAGCCGGACATCTCGCCGTCGCGACGCTGGAGCGCCGCCGCGTACCAGATGAACGAGCCGCTGATGAGCGCATAGCACCACGGGTCATACGAGAAGTTCGCGGACATGAGCAGCGGGGTGGGCAGCAACGCCAGGGCGCCAGCGAGAGCCTTGCCGCTCCTCAGGCGCCGGATGGCACAGAAGAACACATATACGTAGAAAAGCATGGACGTCAATCGGGCGAGGAAGTACTGTCCCAGACAATCTAGGTGCAGCAGCCTCCCCAACCACAGCCCGACGGCGTTGGGAATGTACCCGACACGATTGAACGCTAGGTAACTATCGGAGACCGGGGACTCGAAGCCCTGATAACGTGTGACGTCCTTGCCGTCGAGCGCACGCAATATCTCCTTCGCATATGCGTCCGAGGAGACGTCCTGCTTTGGCTGCCAAACCGCCGGGAGATTGCCGTCAATCAGGTCCTCGACGTCATAGAGGCCCAGCTCTAGAACTCCCGGGACGGACATCATTACCTCGTCGGCTGCCGTGTACTCGGCGTTCACCACATACGAGACGTTGATGGCGTTGCGAATGTGCACGTTTCCGTCCCACGAGACCAGGGCGACGACGGGCATGCAAACACAGAACAGCGTCCCGAACGAAAGAGCGATTGCCAGGAAACCGTACTCGAGGTGAGCGAGGAAGTGCCGGCGATTCCATGCGAGAAGGGCGATGAGGAACGCGATCACGGCCGGAATGGCCACATAGCGATAATCCCAGACAAAGCCGTCCATCATCGAAAACACGAGTGCCGAAAGCGCGGCGGCAGCCAGTCCGACGAGGACCGGAACCGCACCGTTTTGGACCAAGGAGCACCACGTACTTCCACCCCGTTGGGAAAGGCGAGCCCTGAGCGAAAGCAGCTCGCCGGCAGAGACCCCCCATGCTCGATAGAAGACGAGGGCAAGGATCAGGCAGAAGAAGATGACGATGCGCGTCGGGGACCAGTCGGAGGGCGACAGGAAGGATGCCGTACGAGAGCCCATGAGCGTGCCGAATTCCAGAAGCAGCGCCAGCGCGGCGCTCTCGAGCACCATGAGGGCAAGCCGGCATGCCGGCACCCTCAGACGCTCGGCAGATGGTCGCTCCTCCAGCTCATTCACCTTCAGATGCTTCGCAGCCACTGTGCAGCCCCTCCAGACAGACGGAACGAAGGCGCCCCGGGAACCCGGCGTGGGGGACGCACCTCGCAGTCCAATCTAGCATAGAGCCAGGGCGACATCCGAGTATCATTGAGCGTACCCGACTGTAGTAGTTTTTCCTTCCCCGGAGGGCACATGGACTGGCCCCGATACGCACACCTTCTCATCGCAGCACCAATCGCCGTGGTGCTCGCACTCGTCTTTGCCCGACTCACGCCGCGACTCTCCTCGAGGGAGCTCAAGGTTGGCCGCCTTGAGACCGTTCTGCTCGCCAGCGTAATCATACTGAGTCTTTTCACCGTATACGGCCGCATCTACCTCGGCGACGCCACATTTGCCTATTGGGACACGGGCTCGGACACCATCGAGCAGTACGTGCCCTTCTATGTGAACCTCATCGACAACGTGCGTGAGGGCCAGGCTGGCTTCTGGAACTTCGAGTTTGGCCTGGGGACGAGTGCGCTCAACTACCAGTCGTGGCTGCTCGATCCTTTTAACCTCGTGCTCGTTCCCCTCGGCGTGGTGCTGGGGGATGCCGCAATCGCCCCCCTGCTCGTCTTTGTCCAGTCGCTCAAGGTCCTCGTCTCGGGCCTGCTCTTCGACCGTCTGCTCACGCGCCACTGCGAGACCCCGCTCGCCCGAATCCTGGGGTCGGCGATCTTCTCGTTTGGCGGATACCTCATGCTCTGGGGCCAGCACTACTGGCTCGGCTCCGCCTATGTGCTGTTCGTGGTGGTCATACTTGCTGTCGAGCGACTGCTCGACCGATGGGGCATCGGACGCTGCATCTGCCTTGCGCTGGCGACGGCAGTCTGTCTCATCTGGAGCGTCTACTGCGGCTACATGGTGCTGCTCGCCTCGGGCATCTATGCGCTCGTCCGCATCCCCGTCTTCTCGCGGGGCGAGGGCGTCAAGGGCTATCTCAGGCTGCTCGGGAGGCTGGTCGCGCCGGTCATTTGCGGCTGCCTGCTCGCCGGCATAGCGCTCGTACCCTATGCGGCCTTCCTTCTGGGCGAGTCGAGCCGCGTCACCAGCGGCGAGCAGGCGTCGCTCGCCCAGCGCATGCTGACAGACGCCTCACTCGTTCCGCTAAGCTGGATTCCCGCGATCTTGAGCCGGCTCCTTGGCAGCGGTCTCATAACGAGCGGCGCCGCGTTCCCCGAGGGCCTGGTCGCCGCGACGGAGCGCTTTAGGTACGTGAACTGCTACGAGTTTGTCATGCTCGGCTTCTCGGCAGGTGCGATCATCCTCTTAGGGCAGTTCCTTCACTGGCTGGTGCGCGAAGCGGATGTGCGCACGCGGGTCCTGTGCGCCATGGCGGCGGCGCTTGTTGTGCTCTACCTTGTGAGCTTCTTCCTCCCCTCCCTCTTCAACGTCTTTGTGGCGCCCAAGTACCGCAGCGCCTTCGCACTCTCGGTCCCCCTGTGCGCAGCGTGCGCCGTGGGCTTTGAGCGCCGGATGGTGCTCGGTCGGCCCTCGACCTCCGCGCTTGCCGCCTCGGCCCTGGCGAGCCTGCTCGTATTGGGCTGGTCGTTTACCAACAGCGTCGACGGCAGGCTCCTCTGCGCGTTCTCCGCCCTCGTCGTGGTCGCCCTCGCCCTGCTGGGCCTCGGCCTGCGACACAAGAGGGCGTGCGGTGCCATGCTGGCCGCCATCTGCCTCGCACTCGTGAGCTCGAGCGTCGCGGACGCCTTCTTTGTCACCAACAACCGGGCGCTCTGCTCCCCCACCGACTTCCCGGGCGCCTCGCAGCCCTCCAAGGACGCGGACACGACGGCTGCACTCGCATGGATCGCCTTACAGGACGACGGGTTCTGCCGCGTGGAGAAGCTCTACTCGGACTGGACGCGCCTCTCGGACGGCCTTATCGAGCACTATCCGGGGGTGGCCTCCTACAACTCAACCCTCGACAGTGACGTCGAGGAGTTCTACGAGATGCTCTGGCCCGGAATGATCGGCGGCGGATCCGCGTACCAGGCCTACGTGGACGATCCCAACCACCCGACCCTCCTCAACCTTCTGGGCGTACGCTACCTGCTCTCGAAGGAACCCCTCGACTATGACTGGTGCACCCTCGTGCACCAGGAGGGCGAGGTTCACGCCTACCGAACCTCCTCGGAGGACTTCCTCACGTCCTCCACGCAGATGCTCTCGGAGACGGACGCCGGCTCGCTGCCAGACGCAGCGGATCGTGAGGCAAAGCTGGGCGATGCGCTCATCGTGCCCGACGAGGTCGCCGACGCCCATGAGGGAGAGAGCTTCTCGGCGTCCGTGCGCACCGAGACGGGCAAGACGACGCCCGCCTCCCTGGAGACCGCAGTGAGCAGCGCTACGGACGCGCTCGTCTGCATCCCGGTCCCCAACACCTCGGGCTGGAGCGTCACCATCGACGGGCAGGAGACCGAGACCTTCCGTGCGGGCTACGGTTTCATCGGCGTGATCGTGCCCGCGGGCGAACACCGGCTGGAGGCCTCCTACACCCCCGACGGTCTTGGTGCGGGTGCCGCCCTCACCGCTGCTGGCGTGCTGGGCCTGGCCATCTGTGTCTCAGGGCATCTCTGGCTCGAGAGAAGGGCGATGCAGGCCTAGTCCAGCGGCGTCGTTAGCGCCCTGGCGATGCGCTCGCCGGCGTCTCTCATGCGCCGCGCGTAGCCCGTTCTCTTCTCGACGGTGTCAAGCAGGATGGAGAGCACCAGCGAGGCAACCGTGAGCACAAGAAGGATGACAACGGGATAGCGGAACGAATAGAAGAAGTCGAGGAAGTAATACGAGTAGAGCAGCGTGTGCGTGAAGAATATGTTTGCCGAGTGCCTGCCGAGAAACGCCGCCGCGGTCGAGAGAACGGGAACGTTGGCAAGGTAGGTCATGACAATCATGCACAGCAGCAGCGCGAGCAGCGCGTCAACAAGGCCCAGATAGTTGTAGCTCATGCGAAACGGCAGCAGGACGCAGAACAGGGCGACGGCAAGCAGCGTCTTGGCCGCAGCGGCTCCGCGACGACCGTCACCGAGCTGCCCCCACCAGACGAACAGCTGACGGTCCGAGCAGAAGACGCCCAGGAGATAGCTCGTTATGTAGAGGTCGTACGGTGCGCATACCCCAAAGAACACGAGCACCAGCGGCACGCACGCGAGCACGAAGGCAGAGCCGAGCCGTCGCACGGCGAGCATGACCGGCGACAGAAGGAAGATGAGGACGATCGCGAGGGTCATGTACCACCACGTTGGGTTGAGCGTAGGGGTACCCATGAGGTTGGCGAGGCCAAGGGCATCAACGAGCCCTTGTGCGAGCGTAGCCCGGATACCGGGCCCGTAGACGTCGAGCGGACTTCTCCCCAGAGGGCCGCAGACGAGGGCGAGTACGAACACGGGCCAGAACCTGGCCATGAGGTTCCACCACCGTGTGATAGCGAAGCGACCCAGCTCGCCGTCACTAGGAGTCTGCCCCTCGTACCGAGCTCGAAACGTCGACGCGAGACCGTAACCGGTTATGAATACGAAAACTGCGACGCAGAGCTTGCAGAGCAGGGCAATCGACGTCACCTGGTCACCCGTTAGGGGGAAGTAGTCGACAGCATGGCCCTCGTACTCGGGATAGTCGTTGAACAGGTGATGGAACAGCAGCATGAGGACGGCTAGGCCCTTGCAGATGTCCGAGTGGAACCTCGTGAACTCGTGCGAGTCAGCCCTACCCTGCTGCGCGTACTCCGCCATATGCCCTCCCACTACCAATAACACTCGATACGAGACATGGTAGCGCATAAGAATGGGCGCCCCGCAAGGGGCACCCATCTGGCAATTACTCTGTCCCGCCCTTAGAAGCCGGCGCGGTAGTAGACGCCGTTGGTGGAGTACGGGTAGATGATGACGCGGGAACCGTCGGGTACGTTCTCCCAGACCCACTTGAGGTCGTCCATCGGGCAGCGGATGCAGCCGTGCGAGATGTCGACGCCAACCTGGCTCGCCGTATCAGACGGCGAGACGTAGCCGTCCATGTCGCCATCGATGACGGAGTGGAAGCCCTGGTCAAGATAATACGGCATGTAATACCAGGCACCGAAGTAGTCGTACTTGTAGATACGATCCTCGGCAGGCAGGTACTTGTTCGCAGAGGGCGACCAGCCGCCGCCGAGCGTCAGCTCGCCGCGGAAGGTGGGCGTACCAGCAGCCGTGTTGCCCGTGCCGCACTTGAACTGACGAGCGAGCGTCCAGGCGGAGTTCTTGTTGGCACGGTTGAAGACCATGACCTCGTGGGCGTGGACATCGACGCAAATTGCCCAGTTGGTATCACTGTAGGAGGCGTTGAGACGACGCAGGGCCTCAAAGACGACGCTCGTACCCTTCGCGGTCACCTTGCCGTCGGCATCGGTAGTCACCACAATACCCGTGGGCGTGGTGAAGGTGCCGGTCATGATGTAACCCTCAGTGGTGGAGCCGTAGTACTCGGTCTTGCCACCGTCGAGCTCAATGAAGCCAATGCCCGCACCAATGGCAACCGTCCCCTTGCCGTCAACATCCGTGCCGGTAATCTCACGGAAGTAGTACTTCTTGGCAGTTCCGTCATACGCGCTGGTGGTGACGAAGCCGGTCTTACCGCTGTAGAGAACGCCGCCGTTGTCAGCAAGAAGCATGGTCTTGCTGTCAAAGGCGTACTTGCCACGAGCGACATAGCCCTTGGTCGGAATGCCGTAGAAGTGCTGGCCGTTGACAGTAAAGAAGCCGGTCTTCACCGAGTGATCGTCGTTGACGTAGTAACGCTGGAACTCGCCGCTGTCGTAGGCGCCGCCCACGTACCAATTGCCGTCGGTCGGCGAGATAAGCACGCCGCTCGAGGCGTCGGCGACGTAGAACTTGCCGCCATCGGAGCCCTTGCCGCGCAGGACGTAGCCCTCCTTGGTGAGGCCGACGAACCACTGGCTGCCCACCTGGAAGGTACCGCTCTTCGCGTAGCGACCGAGGGTGGAGTCCTCGACAATCCAGTAGCGCTGCATGCCGCTGTCATAGAGGTCGGTCACGACCCAGCCGGGACCCTCGAGCGATCCACCGTTGTCAGAGAGGTAGACCCTTCCGTCATAGGTGTTCTTGCCGCGCAGGACATAGCCCTCCTTCGCGCCGGCATAGAACCACTTGCCGTCGCCGGTCTGGAAGACACCC
>NZ_SJOU01000011.1 GCF_012027725.1 Olsenella sp. SW781
TTTTTACAACCCGAAGCCCGCACACAGTACCAGCCCCGGTCTCGTGGGGTTGGAGATGGGTATAAAGGAAAGCCTTGGAACCCCCCCCCAGACACCCCCGACCAACATGGAAACGACGGCAAGCCGTCCCGGGCAACGCCTTAGGGAAGTCTTAGCGATTGGTTCATGCGCCGTTATGGCGGGCGCCCCTAGGCTTGGCTGAGCCACGTCGAAGGGGGAATCATGAACACGACTCGCATCGCGCCGCGCAGGTACCTCAATCGCAGGAGGGCACGTCGCGTCCCGCTTGTGCTCGGGGCGGCCGGCACGCTGGCGGTCGCGCTCGCCGTCGCGCTCTGGCTTGCGGTGGCCTCGGCCGCTGGCGGCGCGAGGCGGGCGGGCGGCTCGGCGCCGGCCAGCTCCACGCCGCGCGAGGAATGGCGCGCGGGCGAGGTCCCCTTCCTCTACCAAACCGACCCGCAGTGGGCGAGCCACCCCTACGCCGGGGGGACCGTCGAGAAGAACGGATGCGGCCCCACGTGCCTCTCCATGGTCTACGTGTCGCTTACCGGGCGCGACGACCTCGACCCCTCCGCCATGGCCGACTTCTCCGAGCGCGGCGGCTACACGACCGACGGGATGACGGCGTGGGCCCTCTTGACCGACGGTGCGGCTGATCTGGGGCTCGTCTCCGAGGAGCTGCCCGCCAGCGCGGGCGCCGTGCGCGAGGCGCTCCTCGCGGGGAGGCCCGTCATCTGCAGCGTGGGCCCCGGCGACTTCACCACCACGGGCCACTTCATCGTGCTCTCCGGCCTAGCCGGGGACGGAGGGGTCGTCGTGCACGACCCCAACAGCGCCGAGCGAAGCTCGCGCACCTGGGACCTCGAGCGCGTGCTCGGCCAGTGCCTGAACCTGTGGGCCCTCTCAGCGTGACGACGTGACGGGGGGACGGAGGTTTTGTCACCGCTCCGTCCCCCTGTCACGCGTCACGCGGGCAGCTCGACGGTGAAGGTGGTTCGGCCGTTCTCGCTCGCGGCGGAGATGGCGCCGCCGTGCAGCTCCACGATCTCGCGGGCGATGGCGAGGCCGAGGCCGGCGCCTCCGGTGGCCGTCCCGCGGGACTCGTCCAGCCTGAAGAACCGGTCGAAGATCGCGCGGAGCTTGTGCGAGGGGATGGTCGCGCCCGTGTCGGACACGGTGACGACGACGCTCCCCTCCCCGGCCACGGCCCCGACCTCCACGGGCGTCCCCTCGTCGCTGTAGGCGATCGCGTTGCGCAACAGGTTGCCAAAGACGCGCGCGAGGCGGGAGGCGTCGGCCGTGAGCACGAGCGGCTCGCCGGGATCGTCTACCGTGCGCACGCTCCCCTCCACCGTCACGCGCGCCACGTTGCCGTGGGCGGCAAGCGCCGGGTAGAACTCGTCGGAAAGCTGGACGAGAAGCCCGGCGAGGTCCACGGGCGCAAACTCGAGCTCGATGTTCGTGAGGCTGTAGCGCGTGATGTCAAAGAACTCGTTCACCAGGCGCTCGAGGCGGCACGCCTTGTCGAGCGCAACGCCCGTGTAGCGAACCCGCTGCGCCTCGGGCATATCCGGCACCTCGTCCAGAAGCGAGAGATAGCCGATCACCGAGGTGAGCGGCGTCTTGAGGTCGTGAGCAAGGTAGGTCACGAGGTCGCTCCTGCGCGCGGACTCGTCGGCAAGCTGGCGCTCCCACTCTGCGGCGGCACGCTTGGCGTCGGCGGCAACGAGCGCGAGCTCCTCCCAGCCGGACGGGAACGCCTCATGGGCCTCCAGGTCGTGGGCGAGAAAGACGCGCAGCAGCTCGGCGGCTCGGGCGCGCTCCTTGAGGCGGACGCGGCGGGCCGACAGGACGGCCGCCACCGCACAGCCCACGGCGAGAAGCACGATGCCGCAGATGCCCAGCTGCATGAAGAAGTACTTGGTGCCAGAGACATCCAGCACCATCTCCGGCCAGAGGCCAAATTCGTTCAGGTTGTTGACGTTCAGGATCTGCGGGGCCAACCAGTCCATGAACGAGCCGTTCCAGGCCTTGTCCACAAAGCCGAAGACCGTGCTGAACGCTGCGGATGCGACCAGGATCGCGCCCGCCACCACCGCGACGGTCAGGACGATCGACCGGGCCCCACCGTTCTTCTCGCCCGGGCTCTTCTCGCTAGCGCTCAATCTTGTACCCCAATCCCCAGACGGTCCTGATGTAGCGCGGGTCCTCGAAGGAGTCGCCCATCTTCTCGCGCAGGTGCCGCACGTGCACCGTGATGGAGCCCGAGCCGCGCTCGTAGTACTCGTCACCAAAGATGCGCTGGTAGAGCTCTCGCGCGGAGACGACCGCGCCGTCGGCCTCGAGCAGGATCCGCAGCAGGGAGAACTCCGTCGGCGTGAGGGCGAGCGGGCGCTCGTTCAGGGTCGCCTCGTGGGCCGGCACGTCGAGCACGAGGCCTCGGCACGCGATGACGCCGTCCTTCTCGCCGTGCGCGCCGCCCGCCGCGTTGTACGTGGTGTAGCGCCTGAGCTGCGCCTTCACGCGCGCCACGAGCTCGAGCGGCAGGAAGGGCTTCACCACGTAGTCGTCCGCGCCCAGGGTGAGCCCGGCGATCTTGTCCGCCTGCTCGCCGCGGGCCGTGAGCATGATCACCGGGTAGCTGTGACGCTCGCGGATAGCCCGGCAGACCTCGAGGCCGCTCGCGCCGGGCAGCATGACGTCGAGAATCGCGAGGTCGAGCGCCGGCGCGCCATCGTCCGTCACGCGGGCGACCGCCGCCGCGCCGTCGCCGAGCGTCTCCACCTCGAAGCCCTCCGCCTCGAGGTAGACGCGCACGAGCTCGCAGATCTCCGGCTCGTCGTCCACCACCAGCACACGTGCGCCCATGCGCCCCTCCCCTCGTATCGGCCACAAGGATACGCGAGAAGAACGCGGCAGTTCCTAACGTTTGCTTAAGGGCGCGGTGAGGCAGGGAAGCAGGTTCGTTTGTCTCATTCGAACGCCGCGCGTACTCACTTCTCGTATTTTCATTTTTCGGAAGTGAAACTGGATTCACTTCCGCTAATCGCAAACTCAAAAACGAGGCTGCAGAGAAACCCGGACATGCAGCGCGACCCTGATGTGGTAAGCTAGCTATATGAGAACATTTGTTCTGTTCAGGAAGGATGAGCCTATGGTCGCCAGAGTCGTTCGGAACTCATCGTATGATCCTCTTGTTGGAGCCCGCAGAAGTGGGTAAGATAAGTATCGATGGGCCCGGAATGACCGCTGCGTAGCATGTCACCGGGCCTGAATGCTCTGTAGGGGGTTCAATGCCCGAGGTATCAAGAGCAGTCTCCGAGAGATGTGGCGACTTCCCATGCGAATCGGACGAGACGCGCGCGTGGGTTGAGCGATGGTTGTCGCCTGCACGGTTTGGTCCCTATCTCGAGGCGGCAAATGGCAATGTCGGCAAAGCCCTAGAGCTTTACCACTGGAACGTTCGTCTGTGCCAAACGCTTATGGGAAACATCGGCTGCTTCGAGGTGGCGCTGCGTAACGCATACGACCGGACGCTATGCGAGGCCTGGAATGGCAACGAGCATTGGCTGTTCGACAAGCTCTCTCCAGTCAGAAGAGCCATCATGCGCACGAGCAAGGGCGGCAGGATGCTCGACGTGAGCCTGCCCAACAGAAAGGCTATTGGGCAGGCACGGGACCGTGCCCATGACCCCAACGATCCCAACCAAGTCATCTCAAACCTCATGCTTGGCTTCTGGTCGCACCTAACCGACCGAAGCAGAGAACGCGACCTGTGGATCCCCGCGTTGCACAGAGCCTGGTCGAAGGGAACGGACCGCGCCGTGCTGCACCGCCATCTCTACGCCATCAACAAAGTAAGGAACCGCGTGGCGCACAACGAGCGACTCTTTAATCCAGTTCGCGAGGAGTTCAGGCCGTCTCTCGTCGATGCCCACATCGTACGTTTGATGGATGAGCTCTCTCCTGAGGCAACTCACTATCTCTACGGAGAAAACAACGGGAGGACGCCTTTCGAGGTTTTCTGCGAGCAGAACCCCGTTCCCGTTGAGGTTATGCTGTAGCGGCGCTGCCGAACAGACGGCAGCGCCGCTATCCTGTTACGCCACCTGGCGCCTCCTGAACGAGACCACCGCCACGGGGGTCGAGACGAGCGCAAGCGCCGCGTAGACGAGGAGAACCATGCCGATGAGGTCGAGCACGACCGGGCCGAGCGGGTAGGACTCGAGCGCCGTGTAGAGCACGCTGAAGTTGGCGAAGTTGATCGGGAAGAGGGCGAGCGCGCGCTCGAGCGCGCCCACGCCCGCCGAGGGGACGAGCCCCGTGAGCAGCACGAGCACCACGTCCGTCAGGAAGACCGCGAGCGTCGAGGGGGTGCGCGACGAGAGCGCGAGCGTGAGGCACGAAAAGCCCAGGCACGCGGCGTACATGAGCCCCACGCACGCGAGCGCGGCCTGCCCCGCCGTGAGCGGGTAGGGCGAGGAGAGCGCCATGCTCTGAACCGAGAGCCCGAAGCCCTCCGCCCCGTAGAAGGCAAGCGAGACCCCGACGATGATGGCGGCGCTGAGGGCGAAGAGGGCGGACGCGTAGGCGAGTCCCGCCACGACCTTGGCCGCCACGAGCGTCGAGCGGCCGCGCCGGGTGGCGAGCACCACCGCGTCCGCGCCGGACTGGTACTCGAAGGAGAACGCGGGCGCCAGCGTCACGCACGCCGCCAGGATCGCGAAGACGAGGAAGGCCGCGCAGTCGACCACGTTGCCCCAGCCGCCCGAGTAGCCGTACTCGATGGGCTCGGGCACGGAGGAGCGCATCTCCGTCCAGTACGCGCGCTCCGCCTCGGAGTACTCCCACATGCCGCCCTGGCCGTCGTCGAGGGACTGCTGGGTGAGCTCGGCCGCCGCGCCGTACCAGTCGGCCGCCATCTCGGGCGTCACGCGGGCGGCCGTCTGCGCGGGCTCCTCGCCCGAGATCCGCCAGGGGCGCAGCAGCCAGCTCCAGTAGGGGTTGTAGAGCTCGTAGACCTCCTCGTCGGAGAAGCTCTGGAACATGAGGTCGTAGACGGCCGAGCCCGTCATCTGGGTCACGGCGTCGCGGTCGATGCGCGAGAAGACCGCCTCCTGGTAGGCGGCTATGTCCGCCGCCGCGCGCTCGGCGGTTATCGTGCCCGCGTGCTCCTCGGCGTCGGTGCGCATCTGCGCGATCGCCTCGGTGCCGGAGACGATCTCGCCTCGGGCGTTCGCCGTCTTGGTCTGGACCACGTTGAGCGCCATGATGGCGACGAGGAAGACGACGACGCCGACGTTTGCCGCGAGCGCCACGCGGCGGGAGAGCATCTTCTTGAGCTCGAACAGGATGAGCCTAGGCATGGCGTCCCTCCTTGAAGTGGGTGCCGCGGGCGGCGCGGGGCGAGCCCGCCCCGGCGGCGCCGTCGCGGAACACGTACAGGTACAGGTCCTCGAGCGTGGGCTCGGCGGGGGCGGAGCCCGGCACCCTGGGCTCGTCGGCCACGTAGCGCAGGAGCGCCCGCCCGCCCTCGAGATGGCGCACGTTGCCCACCGTGAGCGCAGCCTCGAGCGCCTCGGCCCGCTCGGCCGGGACGACGGCCTCCCAGACCCTGCCCTCGGCCTTCGCCACGAGCTCGGCCGGCGGCCCCGAGAGCACAACCGCGCCCGCCCGCATCACGAGGATCTCGTCCGCGATGTGCTCCACGTCGGAGACGATGTGCGTGGAGAGAAGGACGATCTTGTCGCGCGCGAGGCCGGCGATGAGGTTGCGGAACCGCACGCGCTCCTTGGGGTCGAGCCCGGCCGTGGGCTCGTCGAGCACGAGGACCTCGGGGTCGTTGAGGACGGCCTGCGCGATGCCGAGGCGCTGGCGCATGCCGCCGGAGAAGGTCCGGATGCGCCTGCGCTCCTCGCCGCCGAGCCCCACGCGCTCGAGGAGGGCGAGCGAGCGGTCGCGCGCGTCGCGGCGGCCGAGGCCCTTGAGGGCGGCCATGTACTCCATGAAGTCGAGCGCCGTGAACTCGGGGTAGTAGCCGAAGTCCTGCGGCAGGTAGCCGAGGAGGGCGCGGTACTCGTCGCCCATGCGCGCGACGGGCGCGCCGTCGTAGCGCACCTCTCCCGAGGTGGGGCGCAGCACCCCGCAGACCATCCTCATGAGCGTGGTCTTGCCGGCGCCGTTGGCGCCGAGCAGGCCGTAGACGCCGGGGGCGAGCGTCGCGCTCACGCGGTCCACGGCGATCTTGGGCCCGAACTCCCGGGTCAGCCGGTCGAGCGTCAGTTCCATGTTCGGCCTCTTCTCTCGTAGGCGATTGTTGACGAGCACTACCATGCACGCTGCGCGCGAATGGCTGTGTTTTGCCAGTTGGCGATTGTCTTGCGGCGCAGAATGTATGTTGTCCAGTCTCTGCTAGAGCGCGCCTGCGGGCGCGGGCGCGTCGGCGAAGCCGGAGGCCGCCGCACGCAGCCACGCGCGGGCCTGGGCCGCCGCGAAGGCGAGGGCTGCCGCCGCCGCGGCCCACCAGGCAAGCGCCGCCGCGGGGCCGAAGGCCGCCGGGCAGAGGGTGCGCGCGAGGACGCAGGCGGCGCACACGCCGGCCGCCGCGGCGACGGCGGCGACGGTCGCGTCCGGGCTCGCCGCGCGGCGGGCGGCGAGGAGCCCCGCCCCGAGGGCCACGAGGTAGGGCGCGAGCCCCTGGGCGAGCACGGCCCAGGGCGCACCTCCCACCGGGCCGGAGAGGGCGGAGAGGAGGGCGATCGCGAGCGCATCCGCGCAGCAGAGCACGAGCCCCCGGGCACACGCCGCGGCCTGGGCGTTCACGGGGCAGGCGGCCTCGAGCTCGGCCATGCCGCAGGAGCGCGAGCGCGTGACGCCCGCGAGCGAGGCGAGCGCGAGCGCCGCCCCGAGGGCCGCCGCGACCGTCCCGACGCCGACCCCGGAGAGGGCGCACGGCACGGCGAGAAGGACGAGCGCTGCGTGCAGCGCCCACGCCCCCGCACCGACGCGGCGGGCCTGGCCGGCGACCACCTCCACGGCGCGCGGCCGGGAGGGCCGTGCCATCTCGGCCGCGACTGCCTCCACGAGCGCGCGGGGCGGGGCGGCGTCGGTGCCGGGCGCCGCCCGGTAGTGGTCTCGCAGCGCGTCCTCGAGGGCGCGTTCTTCTCGCCTTCTCATCGTGTGCCTCCCCACTCGTCCGTCGATACGTCCAGGTTCGCCCGCAGCGCATCGAGCGCCGACGACAGGGCGCGCGCCGCCGCGAACCTGCTCATGCCCAGCGCGGCGCCCACCTCGCCGACCGTGAGGCCCTCCCCGTACCTGAGCTCGAGCGCCTCGCGCTGGGCGCGGGGCAGCCGGGCGAGAGCGGAGGCCAGGTCGCGGCGGTCGTCCGCCTCGCCCGGGTCGCCCCCGCCGGGGAGCGCCTCCGGGAGATCGGCCCACGAGGACGCGCGGTCGCGCGCCATGTCGGCGCAGACGTTGCGGGCGATGGTGACGAGGTAGGCGCGGGCGCGGCCCCGATCCCGGTAGCGCGAGCGGGCGCGGACGAAGCGCAGGAACGTCTCCTGCGCGGCGTCCTCGGCGAGCCCCGCCGGTGCGTGCCTGCGGCAGTACCGCAGCACGTCCGCGTAGTGCTCGCCGACGAGGCGCTCCGCCTCGTCCGTCCGCCCGTTCTTCTCGTCCACTGCGCCACCTCCCTCTATCCCTATTAACGGCCCAGCGGGCCGGGATGAGCGGTCGAATCGATATTTCTTTGTAGGTCGGATGACAACTGGCCGCCCCTTTGGGTGGCCTCGAATGTCGAGAGATGACGTTTGGCAGAGTCCGCGTGGTACGGACTACAGCACAGCGGCAATCTTGGAGAAGGGCTTTATCTTTCTGAGCTCAGGCTCGAGCTTGCGTCGGGCCACCTCGATGTCGTACGCCGCCTGCGCACGCAGCCAATACCCGTCAGAAAGGCCAAAGAAGCGACAGAGCCTCAGGTCAGTGTCGGCGGTCACGGAGCGGCGCCCCAACACAATCTGTCCTATGCGCTGCGCAGGTATGCCCGTCTCCTTAGCAAGACGGTACTGTGAGATGCCCATAGGCACGAGAAACTCGTCGCGCAGCAGCTCGCCCGGAGTAATGGGGGCAACCACCTCCCCCTCGTGAACAGGCTCAGCGATAGTCAACGATTTCGACACCCTCGGCACCTCCCTCGACCCACCGAAAACAGACTCGGAACTGGTCGTTGATGCGGATGCTGAATTGCCCAGCTCTATCTCCGCTCAGTGCCTCGAGACGATTTCCCGGCGGAATTCTGAGGTCAGACAGCTCGTTTGCGATTTGCAACTGCCGAATCTTTCTCAGTGCAACGCGCTCGAACGCCAAGAACCTTGCAACGCGAAATCCCGATGAGAGCCGTTCGGTATCCTTGTCTGCAAATGACCTAATCATAGTATCGCCTCGCGTTACTACTGTCAATCTCAATTCCGCCGCCACGTTCCATGTGCTAGACTCATTATATAGGAACATGTGTTCGTTTCAAGGGAGCCACATGAGCAGAGCGACGCCGAAGGACAGTGTGACTAACCGCATCCGTCGTGAGCTGGAGGCGCTTGCCGATCCCACGTACCGAGACTTCCAGGTGAAGCTCGTACCGACCGTCGACCCCGCGCGCATCCTCGGCGTGCGCACGCCGGCGCTGCGCGACTACGCGCGCAGGCTCGCACGCGAGCAGCCAGCTGAGACGCGCGCCTTCCTCGCGGCGCTCCCGCATGAGACCTACGACGAGAACAACCTGCATGGTGAGCTCATCGGCCGGATGGCGAAGACGCCCGATGAGGCGTTCGAGCTGCTCGACTCCTTTCTCCCCTTCGTCGACAACTGGGCGACCTGCGACCTCATCCGCGTTCCCGCCTTCAAGCGCGACCTGCTGGCGGTGCTCGAGCGCATCCACGGCTGGGTCACCGCGGAGCCGGAGTACACGGTGCGCTTTGGGGTGGTCCAACTCATGACGCTCTTCCTGGACGACGCCTTCGAGCCGGAGCACCTCGCGCTCGTCGCCGGCATCGACCGTCCCGAGTACTACGTCAACATGGCGCGCGCCTGGTACTTCTCGTTTGCCCTCATAAAGCAGCCCGAGGCGACCCTTCCCCTCTTCGAGCAGCGGCCTATCGCCCTCGACGCCTGGACGCACAACAAGGCGCTCCAGAAGGCGCGCGAGAGCCGCCGCATTGCGACGGAGCAAAAGGCATACCTGCAGTCGCTCAAGGTGTGACGCACCAAGGTCACGAGCTGAGGAATAGAATGGGCGAGAAGAACGTCGAGGGGAGAATCATGAGAGTCCATACCGCCATCGCCGCCCTGCTCGCCGCGACCATCGCGCTGCCCCTCACGGGGTGCTTAGGGCTGCCCGGCCTCGACGACGTCGCCGACCAGGCGGAGGACTTCGCCTCCCAGGCTCAGGAGCTCGCCGACACGCTCTCGAACGTCGATTGGGGCAAGGTCTGCCGCCTTGTGGTGAGGGACGCCCAGACCGGCGAGGTCATTCGCGAGGTGACCGACCAGACGGAGATCGAGAACGCCTTCGAGCCGTTCTCCGAGGAGAACGGCATCGCCACGGAACCGGACGCCGACGCAGAGTACGTCTTCGAGCTGTGGGAGCCGGAGACGCAGAAGCTCGGACAGAGCGCCGACGACCTCGAGGAGTACAAGGGCCTCGAGGTCACCACCTACGAGGGCTCGCCCGTCGTGGGGCTCGAGGTGAGCCCCATCGGCCTCAGGCTCTACCTCACGTCGCAGGCCGCCGCCGACGCGCTGCGCGCGCTCGCGGGGTAGCGCTACTCGCCGTAAACCTCCTGCTCCGCGTGCCTGGGCGGCCTTTACCGGACATGCCACCGATTCCAGCGCGCCCATAGGACAATCTCCGTCTCTGATTCTTGTGTGATACAATTGTCATACATATTGGAGGTGAGGGAATGGACGCATACCCCCCAGTAGCAAGGGAGCCGAGAACCGCCGTCTCGCTGAGACTCCCGTCGGAGCTCGTGAGCACGATCGAACAGTTTGCCTTCGAACATCGCTTGAGCAAAACCGACGCGTTTCTCCATTTCCTTAATAGGGGCATTGAGTCTGAGAAACACGAGACTGAGGATGGCGCCCTCGCCCGCATAGAGCAGAAGGTATCCGAGACGCTTCGGCTTGTCCAAAGACAGCAAGGCATCGCCAACGATAAACAGTTCGTTATCGACAAGATACGAGAGGTGTGTTCGCACTTTCCTGCCATCGAGCGCGCCTACCTCTTCGGTTCGTTCGCACGAGGAACATACTCCGACAAAAGCGACGTTGACATCCGGCTTGACATCGGCACATCTCGTACGTTCAACCTTCGCGACCTCGAGCACTTCTCCAAGCAGGTCGAGCAGCTCACGGGCCGATCCACCGACGTGGTGACTGCCAGAACGATAAAGAACACCGCGCTGCGGGAGGCTATCGAGCGGGATAAGGAGCTGATCTATGAGCGCGAAGTCGGACGACCTCGGTAGGATACAAGAGATATTCGATGTGGTCACGCAGACTCAGAGACAGATTGGCGAGCTCGGAGCACCGCTCGATGAGGCCTCTGCAGGCGCATGGGCGGATCCGTGGAAGCCCGCGTCGACGACGGCGTGCTTACCATAGCGGTGGCCCTTCCCTCCGCTCGGGGGGCCATGGTCGAGCGCCTATCGTAATCCCGTCTCAAGCCGATTCGCTGTCACTCAAGCACCGCTCGCGCAGAGACTCTGCGCGAGCGGTGCTTGAACGCTTGCTTATGGGCGACCCTCGAGCGCCTCGAGATAGACCTCGGGATGCCACAAGCTCGCCTCGCCGTGCCGCCAGCCAGGGTGCTCGACGAGCATGCTGTCCGGCATGGCCTTAGCCAGGGCTCGCGCCGAGCGCACCATGATGCGGGGCTCCTTCCCGCCGACAAGGATGGTGGCCCGCGCCCCGCAGCCCGCGAGCTCGGGCCTCAGCCGGTAGGAGCTGTTCGCCCGCATGAAGGCGATCATGTCCGGCTTTGATATGGCGCAGCTGTCGCGGTAGTAGGGCTCGTAGAGCTCCTCGGGGAGATGGAGGCTCGCGAACTGCGCCCGCGAGAACCAGGGGCGCTGCACGAGCGGGTAGCTCAGGGCGACGGCGGGCGCGACGAGGGCGCGGGCAGCACGCATGGGGAGCACAAGTGCGCTCTCGATGACGGCGCGCTCCGCGATCTGCGGCCGCTGCGCAAGGGCCTCGAGGGCGACCTGCGCCCCGAGGGAGACGCCGCCGAGCGCGTCGACGCGCCCGCCGAGCTCGCGGTCGATGAGGGCAACGAGCTCGGAGGCGTTTTCCTCGATCGACGTAAATGGGCGGTCCGAGCCGGCGTGCCCGTCGAGCACGGGTAGCACGACACGGTACCCGTTGGCGGCGAGCAGGTCGGCGACTGCCCGGTAGTTCCACCACGAGAGGCCGCCCCCGTGCAGGAGCACCGCTGTCCGCGTGCCCGAGCCGAGCGTGTGAGTGACCATCTTGATCCTTTCGGCGGTGACGTGGCCCGGGCGGCGCCGTAGGAGACGGGCGCGCTCTTAGGCCAGCGCATGGTCGCGCGGCTCTTCTCGCCCCGTGCGTCCATTATACGGGCGACATGCGGGAGTTTTCCACATTGGGGTCTCGGCACGTTCTTCTCGGCATGAGATGCTTTGGAACGCTGGGCAACGGAACGCGCGGGGCGCCGGGAGGTTGTCGACGGCCTCTCGCGAGAATGTGAAAAGGTGCTGGCGGAGGTGCATGCGCGGGCGTTCTTCTCGTCCGCCGTGAAGGGGACGCCGCGGCCGTCGACCGGGCCACGTACGCTTCGGAAAGCCGCAGGTAGAGGCCACGTAAAGAACTCTTGACGCGCGTTTCGCGCCCCGCAGCGCCCGATGTCGGGACCCTTTGATGGTACGATTCCGCGGGACGTGCCATGGTCTGGCCCGTAAGGGGCCGCGCCGAGGAGAACGGAGGGAGAGCGGACATGGAAATCGGCGGGAGGATACGCGAGCTGCGCGCGGCGCACGGGATGTCGCAGGACGACCTCGCGGCGCGGGTGTACGTGAGCCGCCAGACGATATCGTCGTGGGAGAACGGCAAGACCTACCCCGACGTCCAGAGCCTGCTCCTGCTCTCCGAGATCTTCTGCGCGTCCGTGGACTCTCTCATCAAAGGAGACGTGGAGACCATGAACGAGACCATCGAGAGGGACGTCAAGACCATGAAGCGCCTGAGCTACGTGATGGTCGGATTCCTGCTGCTCGTGATAGGCGCAATGATATGGATCTGCTTTCAAGTGTTTGCCTGGGACTGGTCACTCGAGCAGACCGCACCCACCTTCGTGCTCGCCCTCGTGCTCTGGGGCGTCGCCATGTTCGCCGCCTGCTGGGTGCAGCGCATCACGAAGTCGCACGACCTCGTCACCTACGACGAGATCCTCGCCTACTTGAAGGGCGAGGCGGTGGATCGCGACACGAAGCGCGGGCGACGCGAGCGCATGATTCCACGTTGGATGAAGATGATTCGGGCCATCGGCACGGTGCTTCTGGCGATGGCCGTCGGAGCGTTTCTCGGCTACGGCGGGGCCGCGCTCGCGGACATGCTGCTCGGATAGGGTTGGCTCCCTCGGCTTAGGCGACAAAAGCCCTTATCGGAAATTCGGACTTCCGTAAGACTTTCATGCCCAGCGGCGCAGCGTCGGCAGCACCGCGCCGAGGAGCGAGGCCGCCTCGTCAACGGTCCACCCCATCGCCTCGGCCATGCGCGGGGCGCAGTCCTCGATCATCTCGTCCATCGTGACGTCATCGGTGTAGCGGCCGCCCTCGTAGCACCAGCGGCAGAAATCCTCCGTCTCGGAGCCGTCCGCCTCGTGGCCGTGCTGGTCGGGGCCGGTGAACATCATGCCGCAGCTCTGGCAGTAGTGCTCGGGCATATCGAGAAGGGCGGTCACGGGCACGTCCAGCTCGCGGGCGATGAGCTTGAGCATGTCGATGCCGGGTTCGGTGGCGCCGGTCTCCCAGCGGCTCACGGCCTGGCGGGTGATGTAGAGGCGGCGCGCCAGCTCCTCCTGGGTGAACCCGCGCTCGCGGCGCAGGCGGGCGAGGGCGTCCTTGAGCATGATCATCGGGGCTCCTCTCGTACGGGTCCTTCTCGCCCATTGTCCCGGAGGCCGGACCGCCCGTCGAGAAACAAATCGTCGCGCGGCTACTCGCCGGAGATCTCCCGCTGCACGCGCGTGGGCAGCCTGGAGAAGACGAGGCTGTAGCTCATGTCGCAGAGGTCGAGCACGAGGTCCTCGGGAAGGTCTGCGTCCAGGTCGACGGAGACCCACGTGCGCCCGTCGGAGTAGTAGCCAGGCAGCACCGCGCCCGGGTGCTCGGCGCGCAGCTCCAGGATGCGGTCGGGGTCGCACTTGAGCGACAGCAGGTGACGCCCCGCGTAGGGCGCCTTGCCGTCGGGCGAGGCGACGAACTCGCAGGCGAACTGCCTGCCGCCGACCCAGTAGACCATCCAGCCCCACTTCTCGTGGAGGGCCTTGGTAGCGCCGGGGCGCGAGAGCAGGTGGGCGTCTATGCGCGAGAGGTCCATGGCGCAACTCCCGTACTTTGCGGAACGTGGCTATGAGAGCCCAAGGACGAGCGCGAGCTTCTCCGCCACCTCGTCCATCCGGTCTCTCTCCAAGACGCCGATTCTCTTGCCCAGCATACCGCGACTGACCGAAGCGATCTTGTCCGTCATCACGAAGCTCGTGCGTTCGAGTCCGTTTTCAGCAGAGGGTTCGACTCTGACGCGCGTCGGGATGCCAGAGCTCTCGAACGTCGTCATCAAGCAAAGCACGACTGAGTCGAAACCGCTTATCTCGTCGCTCTGCACGATGACAACCGGCCGCGCCTTGCTCGCGTAAAGGTCATCCCGCATTGTCCAGATCTCACCGCGCATCGCTCATCATCCTCAACGCGAGCCGATCTGAAAACTCCGCCGCCTCCTCCTCGGAAGCGAAGGCCTCGACCTTGCGCTCGGGCAAGCGCACGTCAAACGGAAATCCGCGATGGGCGTTGAACGCGGACACGAAAATGCGCATGGCATCCGCCGGCGTCGTGCCCAACAGTCGGGTCGTCTCGCGAAAACGCGCCGCTTCGGCATCTTCTACTCGTGTAGCAAGCTGCGTACTCATAACAACCTCCAACACTTTATTGAGATTTGCTATAAATTGTACCCGGTTTGCATTTTCTAGCCTGCTCTGAGCGCGATGACGAGAACTATCGCCGCAAGACACTGCGGGCTCTGCCTGATCAGCCCTCGAGAGCCCTCAGCGCTGCCCCGCGGGCGCCCTCGTCACGCCCGCCGAGCGGGAGCGTCATCACGGCCTCCCCGTCGTCGCCGGAGACCTCCCGGAAGCCGAGCCTCTCGTAGAGGCGCGCGGCAGGGTTGGAGCGCTGCACTGAGAGCGACAGCGCGGGACAGCCGAGCTCTGAGCACCGCTCGATGAGGAAGGAGAGCAGGGCGGTCCCCACCCCGCGGCCGCGATGGCCCGGCAGGACGGAGACGGCGAGCTCCGGCACGCCATCCCCCGCGAAGCCGTAGCCGCGCATGAGGCGCACCCAGGCGGCCCCCACGACCTCGCCGCCCTCCTCGGCGCAGACGGCGACGTCGCCGGTTCGGCCGAAGCCGTCGACGTAGGCGCGCAGCGCCGGGTCCGCGGTCACGGAGCGTGGCGGGCGCGGCTCGCCCGGCTCGGTGTGAATCGCCTGGTACAGGAACTCGTCCAGCAGCCCGTACTCACCGGGCTGCATCTCCCTGATTCTCGACATAGCTGTCCCTCCATCCGATAGCGAAAGCGTCAGGCGTCATCGGCTAGAGGTCTGTCGTCATGCGCGCCTCCTCGTGAGGGGACATCTGAGGCGATTGTACCCGCAGGGGGCACATGGACGCCCGACGGCCTTGTCGATTCCGGCGCCGCCTGCGACCCCAACGTAGCCGAGGGGCGTCCAAGGTGCAGTATAAAGTGGTTTACAGGCTTGATTACCTGCAATAATAAGCTACGACTATCCAAGCATCTCGGAGGGGCTCACTTGGCCAAGACTCTGTACCTCATCGGCGGCCCCATGGGCGTGGGCAAGACCGTCGTCTGCCGCGAGCTCAACCGAATGCTGCCCGCCTCCGTCATGCTCGACGGGGACTGGTGCTGGCGCGCCGACCCGTTCCAAGTGACCCCGGAGACCAAGCGCATGGTGCTCGACAACATCTGCCACCTGCTCGGCAACTTCCTGCGCTGCAGCGCGTACGAGAACGTCATCCTCTGCTGGGTCATGCACGAGCGCGCTATCATCGACGAGATACTCGGGCGGTTGTCTATCGAGGAGTGCGGCGCCGAGCTCCGGATCGTCTCCCTGATTGCCCACGAGGACGAGCTACGCCGGCGCATCGAGGGAGACGTTCGCGTGGGCTTGCGCGACGAGAGGGCGATAGCGCGGTCGCTCTCCTACCTCCCGCGCTATCGCGACCTCGGTACAGAGCTTATTGACACCACCGGCCTCGCGCCGCACGATGTCGCCGCGCGCATCGCCGCATCCAACGGATGAACGTCTCGACTGCAACCGATTAAACGCCGAGGTTAATGCTGAGAGCACGACCTCCAGCTCGTCGACGATCACGAGCGCGGAGCCGCAGCACTTCTCGCAATGCTCGAGCGTGCCGGCCTGCGCCCGGCAACTGGAACTTGTCCAAATAGAGCGTCCGTCCCTGACAAGACGCGTGATGTGATACCACGAAGTCCACCTCTGCCGACCAGTCCCTCCACCAGTTGACCGAGAAGTACTCGACCTTCAGCTGGGCAATGAGGTCGGTATCCTGGCAATTTCTCTAAATTCTCATTTTGCTAGGATCTCCTAGCAAATGATCAATTTCTAACGGTTTGCTAGGTTTAAGCGAATTGGGTCAGAACCGGATTGGGAAGGGAGCGCGCGTCCTGTACGGACCAGGACACGACTGAAGCCGAATCACGCGCACGCGTGGATTGCGTCGCGCAGGAACTGCGCGGCGCCCGGGGCAACCTTCTCGTAGTAGGCGCGGAACCGCTCGTCGGAGACGTAGCCGTCGGCCAGACCCTTGTGGGCCTCGGGCGTGTAGAGCCCGTCCGGCCAGTACATGCGCAGCCAGTGGCCGTGCATCGCCACGAGCTTGCGCGCCTCTGGGCCAGCCGGGTCTCCCGTCTCCATCGCACGCCGCAGCTGCTCGTTGATGGCGAGCGCCAGCTCGTCGGCCTGCAGGTGGGCCGCCTCCCCCGTCGCCACGTACTTCTCGTTGGCTGCGTCCATCACCTCGTCGCCATAGGCCGCCCGGACCTCCTCTCCGTAGGCCTCCTCGTTCTCGGCGACCTCGCGCCAGCGCTTGAGGTGCGGCAGCAGCGTGGCCATGAGCGAGACCGCCTCGTCGAGCGAGACGCCGAGCGCCTTGGCCTCCATGGGGGCCGTGGCCTCGATGAACTCGTCCATCGTCATGCCCTTGGCAGTGAAGTCGCCGTGGTCGTAGCAGTACTTGCAGAAGTCCGTGCTCTTGGAGCCGTCCGCCTCGGTGCCGTGCATCTCCTCGTCGGGGATGGGCATGCTGCAGCACTGGCAGTAGTAGCTCATGGGCATGTCGAAGAAGCGCTCGAGCGGCACGCCAAAGGTGACGCAGATGAGCTTCACCATGTCGATCCCGGGGGTCGTCTCGCCCTGCTCCCAGCGAGACACCGCCTGCCGCGTCACGTAGAGCCTGCGCGCCATCTCCTCCTGCGTGATGCCCGCTTCCTTACGAATGGCGGTGATGACGTCCTTGATGGCCATGGGGTTCCTCCTTGCTCGGGTCTCTCGGCAAGGCCATTGTCACCGGGTGAGAGCCCCGGCACAAGAAACGGGATGTTGCGCAGCTCTGGATTCCCCTACCCCTTTGCGAGAATGAGAGCCTATTCCCAGCCTCCCAGTGCAGGATTCCATGCCTTGCCTTCCGCGGAGCCTTCAAGCACCGGATCGAATAAGGCGGTAGCAAGCGCAACAGCATCGGAAATGTCCCCAATGTCGTAGACCAGAGGCACCTGTCGACATAACTTCCTGAACCTGGCCGCCCCTGCGCCAAACCACTCCGCAGGAATCTCGAAGTGATTGGGGAGAGGCATTCTTCTTGCAAGGCATTCCAGACTTAGTCGCCGAGAGAGCTTCGTACCGTCAATCGCACAGCTTCGGGCGAACACCACAACATCAACCAGATCCTTCTGTCTCGAAGAAGGCCTGTCGTGGTGCCGTTCCACGATGCCGCAGAACTTATCGGCAAGCGAGCTCTCTGCCGCATACACGTGGTAGGAGCATGTCGGAAGGTCTCGCACAGTAATCCGATCGACAGGCATGACGGTGTCGAAATCGTCTTGGGGAATGTCATCGACCACAAGGTCGATAGAGATATCCTGGAGCCTCTTGTTCCCCAGTCGGACCTGGAACCTCACGTTCATGCCAGATCGATACTCGTCCTCCGCCTTGATGGGAGCCATTCCCGCAAATGAGAACGTGACGAAGTCCCCTAAGTCAGTAGCAGCCAGACGCTTCAGCTCCTCAACGGCTTCCTCGAGATCGTCGCCCGTTGACAGGAGATCTATGTCGCGCGTCGTACGAGCATCAATCGTGCGCGCGAGCATGCCCAGCCCTCCTTTGAGCAGAAAGCGAGAGTCGGGGTCGCTGAAAACTCGACAGAGGAGCCGATGGAAGAAGAATCCTGCATAAGCCCTGCCGGTATTCATCGGCGATGCCTTCGCCGCGGCCTTGATCGCCTTATCAAGATCCTCTGAAGTCTTATACCTCATGGAGATTGCACTCCTTGAAAGCCCGGCGCACCTTGCGAGCCTTCCCAGGCGCGAGTCGCCTTACGATGGCGCGCAGTTTCTCGAGGTCAAGCCCCTTCTCCAGCGCGTCATCGTAAGCATCTCGCACAAGCGAGAGCTCTTCGTCATCGAGCACAAGGTCAACGATGGTTCGTTCCGGCCTCGTTACGGCAAACCCATGTTCAAAACCCACGTCTTCCCAGGAGATCTGTCGGACAGAGAAGCGCACATCGGGGTTTCTGGTCTTGAGCCGTCTGGGGGCATACATACGGATGGGGGTCAGGAAGAAGTCACCGATACCGATGAGGGATGCCGCCGTAGTTCCGCCAACAGCAATACCGTCCCACGCGCCATACGCCATTCGCTCATGAAGCATCTTCTCGGGAGACGTCAGCTTCCAAGCAGCGGCGATCTCGTCGGCGGGAGAAGACGTCACCGCGGCCGAGCGATACGCTCCGTGCGCGAGCCTCACGAGCCGCCCGGCGGAGCAGGCCTTTGCTAGAGCGCCGCGAGATATGCCGAGGCGCTCCGCTTGAGCGGTCGTGAACACGCCTTCGGAAGCGGAAAGCGAGTCAATGAACGGTGCTTGTCTCTGTCTATTCATGTCTCAATTGTAGCCTATTAAGATACTTTTGCGGCATATTCTCCATCCACTTGAAACTATTGGGAGCAACGAGCTTCCATTCCATGCACGCCTCCAATTCACGTGGCGCTTCTGATAAAGCATAGATTCATAAGTTGATTGCGGGCTGCAGCACAAAGACCGAGTGCCTCACGAACCAGCGCGCAAACCCGCACGCCGTTCTTCTCGTCAAAATGCTTGATAGACTTCTCGGCCATAGCTGAGCCCCCGTTTCACTCACGGCAAATTAACCTGCATAGACTGTGAGTCCGGACTCTTGGGGTGCCGGAAGACGGGGGCGCGTGCCCGCCCGGGGGCTTCAAGTGTGACCAGTCCCTGCTACCCCTGATCACCCGTCGGCACGCACCATTGGGGGCCTCCGTGCCGCTCTTGTTGTTCCCGTACCTTGTGGAGAGTATAGCACAATATGAAACATCTGTTCGTATCATTTTAATATTCTGCTGTAGCTCTTTTCGAGCAGCCCGATCTTCTCGTCCATGGCTCCGAATTGCGAGAACGCGAGAAGAACCGTTGGGCAAGGAGCACGCACCACATAACCTCCCGCGCCTGTGCTACGATGCCCCCGACCCAACGGGTCTCTGACGAGGGCAGCCGTACCAGAATCGCAAAGACGGCGCATCTATCTGGGAGGTTGTCATGGATTGGGTCATTTTGGTCGTGTCGGGCGCAATGGAGGCCATCTGGGCCCAAGCCCTCGACCGCTCCGAGGGCTTCACGCAGCCCATCCCCACGATTGTGTTCATCGCCGCCCTCGCGGCGAGCATGCTCGGACTGAGCCACGCTGTCCGAACGATTCCGCTGGGCACCGCCTACGCCGTCTGGGTGGGCATCGGCGCCGCGCTCACGGTGGCGTGGGGCATCGCCTCCGGCGCGGAGTCGTTCTCTTGGGCAAAGATCCTGCTCATCGCGGGCCTCGTGGCATGCGTCGTCGGCCTCAAGCTGGTGGGCGAGGCGCACTAGGCGCTGTCCTCAGAAGCAGCCCATTTCTCGGCTGCCACAAGCACATTATGGTAGCGTGGGTCGTCACCCGCAAGCTCGCGCCACTCGGAGGACGAGACGCGCTCGGCGAGCGCCTGACGCATGAGCGATGCCACCTCGTCCGCCTGGCGGGCCTTATGCTCGGCCCACGCCTCGCCCGCTTGGGAGGGGTCGAGGCGGACACCCACGCGATCCCAGAGCGGAAGGCCGGACGGGCTTGGGCCTGCCGGAGCGACAGCCATGGCTTCTGCTGCCCGCGCAAGGGCGCTGAGCGCACCGTCCTTCTCGCCAGCCCTGCGCAATACCTCGGCAACCTCGAGAGACATCGTTGCCGAGAAGAACGGGTTCACCGCACTTAGGTCGAGCGCCTCGAAGACCGCCTCAGCAGCGGCGCCGGCCGCCCGCGCGAACGCCGCGTCGTCCCGCATCCCCACCTCCTGCATGAGCGACGAGAGCACGAAGCTCGCCGCGCGCAGGCGCTCTGCCTGCAGAAGGTCGAGGGCCTCGTCGTTGCGGCCCAGCTTGCGGTAGGCGGAGGCGAGAAGCATCGTCGGAGCGCTCGCGTCCTGCCGGCGCACGAGCAACTCCAGCAGCGCCACCGCCTCCTCGTGCCGCCCCGCCTGGAAGAGCGTCGTGGCCTTCTGCTGCTGCGCGAGATACAGGGTCGAGGGGTCCGTAGCCACCTCGAGCGCGCGGTCGAGCAGGCCGAGCGCCTCGTCAATGAGAGTCGAGGAATCGAGTGCGCCGTCCTTCTCGCCCGCCGGGGCGAACGGCGTTGCCATGCCGGCCGCCCACACCGTGAGGAGTGACGCCAGCATGAGCAGCAGGTTCGCGTCCGAGTAGTGCTTCGCCGCGAGCTCTCGCAGTCGCTCGTATGCGGCGCCCAGGTCCTTCTCGCCTAATGCGTAGACCTCGGCATAGAGCGCAGCAGACTCCTCCTGAGAGAGCTCGTCGCGCCAGTCGAAGAGCTCGTCCAAAGTGAGCGAGAAGTACGCGGCGATGCGCGGCAGGAGACTCACGTCCGGGAGGCTCTGCCCGAGCTCCCACTTGCTCACGGCGGCCTTCGAGACGCCCAGGTGGGAGGCGAGAGCCTCTTGCGTGACGCCCTTGCGGCGACGCTCTCGCACGATGGTGCGGCCGATGTTCACGCTCTCGCTCATGGCTCCCCCTCGACGCTGCGAACAGCTGACACCTTCAGTATGGGGTCGAGCGGAAGTGGAATCAAAGGAGCGCTGGTTGACGTTTCTCGCAAGCAGTCAACTGAGGTTCGACGCCCTACCCTAGAGCCGCACGAACATGCGACGGGAATCGCTCGCCAAGCGCTGGAACCCAAAGTGAGCATAGAAGCCCTCCGCGTGCTCGTCAGCCGGGTCGACGACAAGCGCTCGCGACGCAACGATGAGCGACGCCGCGGCCGCACGGCGAATGGCGTCCTGCAGCAGTCGAGCTCCCGCCGACTCCCCCTGATAGCGCTCGTCGACGGCGAGCTGGCCAAGCAGCGTGCAGGGAATCGGGTTCGGAGCGTTTCGGCGCAACGCACCGGCCAGCGTCCCGACCCGCGCGACCGCATGGGTGCTCAGTGCATAGAAGCCGCAAATCTCGCCCGTAGCGAGGGGCAGGACGTAAACCCGAGCCGTCCCGTCGCGCATCGCACGATGCGCACGCTCCTTGAGCCAGGCGTCGTTGTCGCCGTTGCCGGAGCTAAACCCGTTCACATCGTCATCGTCGAGAAGCGGGCGGATGCGACGAAACGCTAGTCCTCCCATGAGAACTCGCGATTGAGCAGCTCGCGGGTGGCCACGGGGACGGCGGAGTCGAGGGCATTCGCAAAGCGCTCGTAGTCATCCGCGGAGAGGTAGGTCGTGGTCTCGTCGCTCACCTGCCTGCGAACCTCAAACGGGAAGCCGCCGCACTCGTTGAACATGTGGACGAAGACCTTGATGGCAGCGGACGGCGTCAGGCCCAGGGCAGCGGTGTTCCTGACGAAGGCGTCCTTCTCCTCGGCGCTCAGCTTGGTGTTGAGCGACGTCATTGTCGTTGCCATGGGACCTCCCCTTCCGATTGTCCAAGTATCGTTATTTGATTCCATTTATACCACGTTAGACCACATAGTAATCCCATTGATTGGCAATCGGCTAACTCAGAGCCCCGCCCAGCAGCACGCGCGAGCACTCGCGGACGCAGAGCAGGTAGTACAGGGCGAGAAGCCCGAGCGTGCCCACCACGGAGCAGATCGTGATGGCGAGAAACACCTCGTCCGGCACGCCGCACGCGAGCTGGCGCACGAGCATGAGCCCAAAGCAGTCGTGCGCCACCGCGAGCGCCGCCGGAAGCGCGAAGGCGACGCCCACCTGCGCCCGCACGGCACCGCGCGCCTCTCGCTCGTCCATCCCGAGCGCCATGAGCGTGGCGTAGGCGCGCCTGCCGTCCGCGGCCTGGCTCACCTGCTGCAGCGCGAGCACCGCGGCGGCAGCCACGAGAAACGCCTCCCCGTAGAAGATCCCCACGTAGCCGATGGGCGCGAGCGACGCCTCCGAGAGCGCACCCGGGTCCACAAGCCCCGCGGCTCGCTGACCCACCGAGAACAGAAGCCCCGCGCAGATCATGCAGACCGCGCAGGCAACGAGCACGCACGTGCACGAGAGCGCCTGGCACCCCGTGGACACGTGGCCCTCCACCTGCCGCAACGTGAAGGCGCGCAGCCCCTCCCAGTAGCTGGATCCACGGCGCAAGCGACTCGGCACGCCCATTGCCACCAGCCGAAAGACGAGCGAGGTGGCAACGTAGGCGGCCCACCCCATCGGCAGGATCGCCAGCACGAAGAGCCCGGGCTGAGCCACGCACGAGCCCCACACCACGGCGAGAAGAACCACGGCCAGCGCCGCCTGTGCGCGCGTCACACCGCGATGGCCGGACAGCGCAAGCCGCTCAGGCGCGCGGTCGTGCTCGAGAAGCTCCACGAGCGGCCGGCGCAGCACGTCAACCACGGAGAGCGCGATCGCCAGCCCCTCGATCCCGGCGAACCACGAGCACGCGTCGAGCGCGGCAGCGGGCGAGAAGGACCAGGCGAGCCGCCACGGCACGCCAAAGACGAACGCCGCCACCGCGCCAAAGGCCGGCGACGCCGCCACGCCGAGCGCGAGCCCCGCCGCCAGCGCCGCAAGCCCCACGAGCGCGCCCTCCGCCGCAAGTATTGCCGCGAGCGCCGGCGCACGCATCCCGAGCAGCGCGTACGTCCCGAACTCCCGCGAGCGCCGCCGCACGATGAAGCGCGTGGCATAGGCCACGAGCACGGCAAAGACCAGCACCACGAAGACCGAGAAGGCGCCCGTTATGTCGCGCGCCTTCTGGATGACCTCGAGCTGCGGGCCGGTGAGCGGCATCGCCAGGAGGTAGTCGCCCGAGGCGTTGAACGCGTAAAGCAGGCACGTGGCAAAGGCGAGCGTGACAAGGTAGACCGAGTAGTCGCGGGCGCAGCGAGAGACGTTGCCGAGCGCGACGCGCAGGGTGACGGGCATGACGGCTCCTTCCAGCCGGCGTCAGTGACGGGCCCATCGTCCTTCTCGCCCGCCCGGCGCGCCATCGCCCGGGCTTATGCTCCCCTAACGGTTTTGCAAGGTTACCTGCCGTAAACTGCAACTCTACCAACGGTCGAGCCAACTCTACTGGCGGTCGGTTGAGCGCGAGGCGGCGTCGCGTGACGATGGCCCTGCCAGACGGACCCTAGCGAAAGGACCACCATGACCAAGCAGACCTTCGGCGCCACCATCTCCGCCCTGCGCAAGGAGAAGGGCCTGACGCAGCTCGAGCTCGCCCGACAGATGGGCGTCACGGACAAGGCCGTGAGCAAGTGGGAGCGCAATCTGTCATTTCCGGACGTGGCGTCACTGCCCAAGCTGGCCGAGGTGCTCGGCACCTCGGTGGACGAGCTGCTCGAGGTGAAGACGGCGGCGCAGGAGGAGCCGGCGGGGTCCCGCGTGCCCGCGCTCGCGGAGCTTGTCCTCAAGGCGGTCGCGCTGGCCATGGGCGTGGGCGTGACCGCGCTCACCATCATGGACGAGGTGGAGCCGAGAAACGCGCTCGGGCTTCTCGGCATCGGCGTCGCGTGCCTGGCGCTCGTCCAGCTCATGCACACCCCCGAGCAGGAGTGATACAAAGGGACTGTCCCCTCGCATCATCCAACCAGGACCCGTGCGTCTGCCAGCACGCGGGCGATGTCGGCCACGATGACCATGCCGCGGTCGGCGATTTGCGCGGGCAGCAGGTCGTGGCGGTCGTTCATCGCAACGTAGCGCGCGCACTGGAAGAAGCGGTGGTCGCCCTGTATCTGGGCGACCTGCTCCTCCGGGTAGAGCTTCACGAACCGCGTGTCCTGGTTGGTGGTCACCACGAAGAAGTCCTTGCCCGCGAGCACACCCGCCCCACCGAGAAGGGGCGAGAGGAACTCCGCGGCGCAGCGAAAGCCGACGGCGGCGCCTCCCCCTACCCCTGACAACGCGCCGACGGTCCGGGATGAGCGATCGAGAAGAATAAAGCCCCGGAGCATGGCGGATTAGCGCTACCCTTGAGAAGGCGACGAGAGGAGATCCCATGAAGCCCATGCGAAGGAAGCGCCAGCAGCTCGGCGAAGGCGCCTGCCGCGAGATCCTGGAGCGGGGGCGCGAGTGCGTGCTCGCCCTCGCCGGCAGCGATGCCACGGACGGCCACCCCTACGCCGTGCCGGTGAACTACGTCTTCTCCTCCGCACGGGAGGGCGACGGCTCCCTCGGCCACGTCCTCATACACTGCGCGCCCGCCGGCGCCAAGCTCGACGCCCTCGCCGCGGACGAGCGCGTGAGCGTCTGCGTCATCGACCGCGCCGACGTGGCGCCCGAGAATCTCACCACGCTCTTCCGCAGCGTCATCGCCTTCGGGCGCGCCCGGCTGGTGGAGAGCGGCGACGAGCGCCGCGCCGCGCTCGTCGCCCTAGCGGGAAAGTGCGCCCCGGACCTTTCGACGGAGGCCGTGGACGCCGAGGTCGCGCGCTTCTTCGCGCGGACGGCCGTCATCGACGTCGCGCTCGAGCGCGTGAGCGGGAAACAGTGCATCGAGCTCGTGGAGGATGCCCCTGGCGAGCCGACCGAGGGAGGGCTCTCATGAGCGACATCCTCGTCGTGCGCGGCGGCGACCCCTTGCCGCCCCGCCGCTATCGTAGGAAAATGCTTCCGTCGATATAAGTACGCATACTCATAATTGATACTTACCCAAGGGAAAGCGAGAGCTGCGTGGACGGGCGCTGCATATCGAACGAATGCCTGGGCGAGACGGGTTTCTCCTACACCCTGTCGCTCATCAGCGGCAAGTACAAGATGACGATCCTCTACGCGCTCATGGAGTTCGGCGTGGTGCGCTTCAACGAGCTGCAGCGCTACATCGGCACCATCTCGTACAAGACGCTCTCCTCGACGCTCAAGCAGCTCGAAGCCGACGGGCTCGTCCACCGCGAGGAGTACCCGCAGATCCCGCCCAAGGTCGAGTACAGCCTCACGGAGCGCGGCCGCTCCCTCGTGCCGGTGCTCGACCTCATGTGCGAGTGGGGCGAGCAGCACCGCTGGTAGCCGCGGCGCCCGGGCGCTAACCCCAAAGACAGTACTGGCACGCGCGGCGGGCGGGCCGTATGCTGCGGGTAACGCAAGGTCCCGTGAAAGGAGCGCACCATGAAGAGAAGCCTGGGCAACGCGGGCGAGCTGTTCCCGCAGTCGGTGTTCATCATCGCGAGCTACGACGAGGACAGCGTGCCCAACGCCATGAACGCCGCGTGGGCGGGCGAGTGCAGCCGCCACGAGGTCTGCTTCAACATCGGCGACCACAAGACCACGGCCAACATCGTCAGGAAGGGCGCCTTCACCGTGGCTCCGGCCGACGCCGCCAACGTGGTCACGGCCGACTACTTCGGCATCGCCACGGGAAAGCGCGTCAACAAGGCCGAGAAGAGCGGGTTCACGTTCACCAAGTCCGAGCATGTGGACGCGCCGGTGATCGAGGAGTACCCGCTCACCATGGAGTGCGAGGTCACCGCGATCGACGGCGATGAGCACGGCGCGCGCATCGTGGGCAAGATCGTGAACGTGCTCGTGGACGAGGACATCCTCGACGCCGACGGCAAGGTCGACTTCTCCGCGTGGCGCCCGCTCGTCTACGACGCCTCCCACATGACCTACCGCGTGGTGGGCGAGGAGGTCGGCGGCGCCTGGAACGTGGGCAAGCCGCTCGTGTAGCCGCGCGGCGAACAAGCCCGCCTCAGCGCGACCGGTGAGCCCTGGCCGAGAAGCCCCTTCTCACCATGCGGGCGGAAGGGCGCCTAGTACCAGTCGTGCTTCTCACCGCGGTCGAGCGCGTCGATGCGGCCCATCTCCTCGCCCGTCAGGCTGAAGTGGTAGAGCTCGTCGTTCTCGCGGATGTGGTCGGGGTTGCTGGAGCCGGGTATCACCACGACGCCCTTCTGCAGGTTCCAGCGGAGGATGGCCTGCGCCGGGGGCACGCCGTGCGCCGCCGCGACCTCCGCGATCACGGGGTCCCCGAGGAGCTCCGCGGTGTGGCCGCGGCCGCCGAGCGGGTACCAGCCCTGCACCACGATCCCCCGCTCCTGGATGAAGGGAATCACGTCGTTCTCCTGGTAGTAGGGGTGAATCTCGTTCTGCACGAGCGCGGGGGGCGTCTCCACCCACGGGAGGAAGTCGGTCAGCTCCTCCACGTACCAGTTGGACAGGCCGACCGAGCGGATGGCGCCCGCGTCCACGAACCGCTCCATGGCCTGGTAGGCCAAGACGTCGTTGCGGTCGGGGTGGTGCAGGAGCATGAGGTCCACGTAGCCGATGTCCAGCCGGTCGATGCACGCCTGGATGGCGGGCTCGGGGTCTGCCATCTCGGAGCCGGGGTAGATTTTGGTGGTGACGAACAGCTCCTCGCGCGTGACCACGCCCTCGTCGATGGCCGCGCGGACGGCCTGGCCCACCTCCTCCTCGTTGCCGTAGGCCGAAGCGGTGTCGAAGAGCCGCACGCCGGCGTCGATGGCCGCGCGCACCGAGGAGACGCACTCCTCGCCGTGCAGGCTGTAGGTGCCGAGGCCGTTCAGCGGCAGCGCGTAGCCGCTGTTGAGCATGACCGTCCTGGTGTCGAAGTTGAAGACGCCCACGTCGGAGCCTCCTTGCGTCGTAGGTGTGGTCGTGGCCGCGTCCGTCCCGGCGTCAGGCTGGAAGGGCACGGGCTCCGCGTCCGCGGCGTCGCGGCCGCACGCGGCGAGAAGAACGGGAAGCGATGCCGCCATGGCGAGAAACTGCGCACGGCTTATGTTCATGTTGGGTGCACCTCTTCCGTCGTGAGGGGCGGACGCAGCGGGACCCGCGCGCGGCGGGCCCCGCCACGGCCTTTAGGCCAGGTACTGGGCGAAGAAGCCCTCCAGCTTGTCCCAGGGGATGGCGCCCTTCTCGCCCCCGTCGTAGAGGTCGGTGTGCGTGGCGCCGGGGATGACGAGCAGCTCCTTGTTCTCCGGCACGGGGTTGCCCTCCATCAGGTGCTCGAAGGCCTCCTTGCCGAAGTAGAAGGAGTGCGCGGCGTCGCCGTGCATGACGAGGGCCGCGGAGCGAATCTCGTTTGAATAGCGCAGGATGGGCTGGTTCATGAAGGACATGCAGCCAATCACGTTCCAGCCGCCGTTGGAGTTCAGCGAGCGCTCGTGGTAGCCGCGCGGCGTCTTGTAGTAGTCGAAGTAGTCCCTCACGTAGAAGGGGGCGTCCTCCGGCAGCGGGTCCACCACGCCGCCGCCGAGCGCGTAGGTGCCCGCCTCATAGTCCGCGAGGCGCTGGGCGTTCAGGGCGACGCGCTTGGCGTGGCGGGCCTCCTCCGAGTCCTCGGCGTCGAAGTAGCCGTTGGCGTTCACGCGCGTCATGTCGTACATGGTGGAGGCGACGGTCGCCCTCACGCGCGTGTCGAGGGCCGCCGCGTTGAGCGCCAGGCCGCCCCAGCCGCAGATGCCCAGGATGCCGATGCGCTCGGCGTCGACGTCCTCGCGGCAGGAGAGGTAGTCCACCGCCGCCTGGAAGTCCTCGGTGTTGATGTCCGGCGAGGCCATGTAGCGTGGCTCGCCCGAGCTCTCCCCCGTGAAGCTGGGGTCGAAGGCGATGGTCAAGAAGCCGCGCTCGGCCAGCGTCTGGGCGTAGAGGCCCGCGCACTGCTCCTTCACCGCGCCGAACGGTCCGCACAGCGCGATTGCGGGAAGCGTTCCGTCCTCGCCGGCGCGCGAACGGTCGCGCGGCACGTAGACGTCCGCCGCCAGCATGAAGCCGTAGCGGGTGCGAAACTCCGTCTTGCCGTGCTCGACCCTGTCGCTTGCCGGGAACGTCTTGTCCCACTCGCTCGTCATGCTCAGCGTCTGCTCTGCCATGGTGTTGCCCCTTTCCTTGAGCGCCTACGTCCGTTCTTCCTCCATGCGTCTGATCAGGTAGTCGAGGCAGTCGACGCGCGCCTGGCTCTCGTGAAGGGCGTCCATCAGGTCGCATCGGTGCCTCCGGAGCGCCCTGACCGCGTCGTCGACCCGACGGCTCTCGCAGAGCCGGCGGACCGCCTCCGACGTCCCCTCATCGCACCCCGCGTCCCTGAGCGTCTGCGCCAGATCGTCCATGTTGCCTCTCACCTCCCTGTCCGACTTCGTTATACGTCGGCCGAGAGGGGCGCGCTAATGGCTATTCTGTATATCGTGATATGAAGAAACGGAATGTCATGATCGGGAGTCTCATGGAGCTGAGAACGATGCGCTACTTCCTGGCCGTCGCGCGCGAGGAGAACATGACCCGCGCCGCCGAGCAGCTCCACGTGACCCAGCCCACCCTCTCCAAGGCGCTCAAATCCCTCGAGGAGGAGCTCGGCAAGAAGCTGTTCGTCCGCCGCAGCTTCTCGATCCGCCTCACCGAGGAGGGCATGCTGCTGCGAAAGCGCGCCGAGGACCTCGTGGGCATGGCCGATAAGATCACCGAGGAGTTCCACGGGCTCGACGAGGTGCTCGGCGGCGACATCTACCTGGGGCTCGCGGAGTCTTATCAGATTCGCCGCCTGGCCGCGGTCATCAAGTCGCTCAAGGCCCTGTACCCCAACCTGCGCTACCACATCACGAGCGGCGACACCGAGCAGGTGACCGAGAAGCTCGACCGCGGCGTCATCGACTTCGCCGTGCTCGCCCAGGAGCCGGACGCCGCCAAGTACCACGCCCTGCCGCTCCCCGAGCCGGACGTGTGGGGCCTGGTCGTGCCCGCCGGCCACCCGCTGGCGTCGAGGGACGCCGTCACCTTCGACGACCTCGTGGGCCTGCCGCTGTTCTGCTCGGAGCAGGGCTGGGACGACGACATCGCGCGCTGGTGCGGCGAGGGCCGCGACCGACTGCGCCTGGAGGGGTCCTTCCGCCTGTCCTACAACGGGTCGCTCTTCGTGAGGGAGGGCCTCGGCTGCCTGCTCACCTTCGACCACCTCGTGGACACGAGCCCCGGAAGCGGGCTGGTCTTCCTGCCCCTCGCGCCGCGGCTGGAGACGCGGATCCAGCTCATCTGGAGGCGCTACCAGGTGTTCAGTCCTATCGCCGAGCGGTTTTTGGAGGCGGCGCGCGAGGCGTTCTCGGGCAACGACGACCGGACCCGGTAGGGCTCGCCGCCCGGGCTCAGCGCCCCCGAGCGTCGGCGAGCACGCGGGCGATGTCGGCCACGATGACCATGCCGCGGTCGGCGATCTGCGCGGGCAGCAGGTCGTGGCGGTCGTTCACCGCCACGTAGCACGCGTGCGGAAGCGCGGGATGAGCTCGGTGGGGACGCGCGTGCCCGCGCCCTGCGCCTCGACCATCTGGCGCACGGGCTCCACGGCATCCCACGTGTCGTCCGTGCAGCAGCGCGCGCACTGGAAGAAGCAGTGGTCGCCCCGTATCTGGGCGACCTTCTCCTCCGGGTAGAGCTTCACGAACTGCGTGTCCTGGTTGGTGGTCACCACGAAGAAGTCCTTGCCCGCGATGAGCGCGTCGAGGTCGAGGTCTCGAGCGCGGCCATCGCCAAGAGCCTCGCCACAAACCCCTCCTCGGTGCGCCAGCTCATGGGACGTCTGCGCCGAGCCGGGCTCATCACGTCAGTGACCGGACGCGCTCGCCCCGAGCTCGCGCGTGCCGCAGAAGATGTAATGGCCTCTGTTACGCTGGAGCGGATCATTGCTCAATATCGTGAGCGGGTCGATGCTCTCTAAGGAGGCTCCATGGCGCGCAAGTCGATCGCGGAGATGTCGTTCTCGCAGGTATATCCCCTGCTCGTGCAGAAGGCCGAGCGCAAGGGGCGTACGCGCGCGGAGGTCGACGCCGCGTGCTGCTGGCTCACCGGCTACGATGAGGCCGGCCTCGCCCGGCAGCTGGAGCGCGGCGTCACCTACCGGGAGCTCTTTGACGAGGCGCCGGCACTGAACCCCAACCGCGTGCTCATTACCGGCAAGGTCTGCGGCGTGGACGTGGCCGCGATCGAGGACCCGGTGGAGAGATGCGCCCGCTACCTGGACAAGCTGGTCGACGAGCTCGCCCGCGGCAAGGCGCTGGAGAAGGTGCTGCGGAGCTAGCGCCGAGCGGTTCGCGCGTTATTTCGCGCGATGGCGCCACATGTGGTCCACGGGACCGGAGCCGCGTCCCAAATCCAGACCGGAGGAAAGCGCGCCGGTGAGGTAGTCCTTCGCACGCGACACTGCCTCGGGCAGCGCGAGACCTTCCGCCAGGCCGCAGGCGATGGCGCTCGAGAGCGTGCAGCCCGTGCCATGGGTGTTCCCGGTCTCCACGCGCGGGGCGCGCAGCCACGTCACGCGCGGGACGCCCTCGTCATCGACGGCCGACTCCACCAGCGCGTCGTTGGCGTCCGCAACACCGTGCCCGCCCTTGACGAGCACGGCGCAGCCCAGGCGCTCGGCAAGCGCGAGCGCGGCCGTCTCCTGCTCGTCCTCGTTTCGCACCGGCTCGCCGAGCAGCGCCTCCGCCTCGGGGATGTTGGGCGTGACCACGCGCGCAAGCGGCAGCAGGCGCCCCACGAGCGCCCCCGCCGCGCCGTCGTCTATGAGGCGCGCGCCCGAGGTGGCCACCATCACCGGGTCCACGACCACGTTCTCGGCGCCCCAGTGCCCGAGCCGCTCGGCTATGGTCTCGACGATCGCCGCGGAGGACACCATGCCCACCTTGACCGCGGCGGGTGGGATGTCCTCGAAGACGGCGTCGATCTGCTCGGCCACCATCTGGGGCGTGGCCTCAATGACGTCGCACACGCCACAGGTGTTCTGCGCCGTGAGCGCGGTTATCGCGGTCTCGGCAAAGAGCCCGTGCGCGGAGATGGTCTTGATGTCCGCCTGGATGCCCGCGCCGCCGCTCGAGTCCGAGCCGGCAATCGCGAGCACCGCGGGAACGCTCCAGCTCCTCGTGTCCATGAGACCCCCTATCTCGACCCCACGGCAGCCTCGGCAAGGCGGCGCAGCTCGCGCGTCGCGGCCTCGATGTCCTCGGCGGCAAAGATCGCCGAGACCACCGCCGCCCCGTCGACGCCCGTCCCCGCGAGCGAGCCCATCGTGCGCGCGTTGATGCCGCCGATGGCCGCCACCGGGATGTCCACGGCGGCGCAGATGCGCGCGAGCTCCTCGAAGGTCACGTCGACGGCGTCGGGCTTGGTGGGGGTCCCGTACATCGCCCCCACGCCCAGGTAGTCGGCACCGGCCGCCTGCGCGGCGAGCGCCTCCTCCACCGTCTGCGCCGAGACGCCCACGATCGCCTCGGGTCCCAGCACCGAGCGGGCCTCGGCACAGGCCGTGTCCGACTGGCCCACGTGAACGCCGTCCGCGCCGGAGCGGCGCGCGGCCTCCACGTCGTCGTCGATCACGAAGGGCACGCCCGCGGCGCGGCAGACGGGGATGATCTCCGCCGCCTCCGCCACGATCTCCTCCGTCGTGAGGTCCTTCTCGCGCAGCTGGACGAAGGTGGCGCCGCCGGCGATGGCCTCCCTCACGCATCCGGCGAGCGTCCGACCGTCGAGCCAGGCCCTGTCCGTCACCGCATAGAGCAGCATGCCCCGGCGGATGGCCTCGGGCGAGAAGGACCCGCGGGCCGTCGGCACGCCCGCGCCGCTCACAGCTCCTCCACGCGCGCGCCGGCCGCAAGCTGCTCGGCCGTAAGGTTGTAGGCCGCGTCGATGAGGTAGGTGCGGAAGCTCGCGTTGCCGTCGAGCGGCCCCATGCGACCCGCCGCGACCTCGCCCGCGAGGCCCCAGCCGGCGACGGCGGCCACGGTCGCCTCAAGCGCGCGGCCGGGGTTCGCCACCGCGTACGCGGCGACGATGGTGTCGAGCATGCAACCGGTCCCGGTGATCTTTCCCATCATGGGCACGCCGTTGCGGATGGCGTAGGCGCGATCCGCCGAGGCCACCACGTCGATGGCGCCCGTGATGGCCACGACGCAGCCGAGCCGCCCGGCGAGCTCGCGCGCGAAGGCGGCGCTCGACGCGAGGTTCTTCTCGCCCACCGCGTCGTCCGGGTTCACGTCCACGCCGCGGGTCGCGGCGGCCGCCCCGGCAACGGTCTTGACCTCGCTCATGTTGCCGCGCACCACGGTGACGGGCAGCTCGTCGACAAGCGCGGCAGCCGTGTTGGTGCGAAGCGCGCTCGCGCCGGCGCCCACGGGGTCGAGCACAATCGGGTGGCCGAGCTCGCCGGCGATCCTGCCGGCGGCGCGCATGGTCCCGATGGTGCGGGCGTTGAGCGTGCCGATGTTCAGCACGAGGCCGCCGCAGATGCGGGTGATCTCCGGGGCGTCGTCGACGTCGTCGGCCATGATGGGGCTGCCCCCGCAGGCGAGAAGCGCGTTGGCGCAGTCGTTGACGGTGACGTAGTTGGTGATGCAGTGCACGAGCGGCGTCGTGGAGCGGACGTTCTCGAGCGCGGTTCCGAGCAGGCTGCCATTCATTGCGGAGTCCTTTCGCGAGGTTGCTGGCTACTGTGCGTCGAGGTCGATCGTGGTGCCCTCGAAGACCTTGTTCACCGTGCGGACGGCGCACATCTTGCCGCACATGGTGCAGGTCCCCTCCGTCGAGGCGGGCGAGGCCTCGTGGCGCGCACGGGCCGTGTCCGGGTCGAGCGCGTAGTCCCACATCTCGCCCCAGGCCAGGCGCCGCCGGGCGTCGCCCATGCGGTCGTCCGCCTCGCGCGCGCCGGGCACGCCCTTGGCGATGTCCGCCGCGTGCGCGGCGATCCTGGTGGCGATAAGGCCGTCGAGCACGTCCTTTGCGTCGGGCAGGCAGAGGTGCTCGGCCGGCGTCACGTAGCAGAGGAAGTCCGCCCCGGCGCTCGCCGAGATGGCGCCGCCGATGGCCGCCGTGATGTGGTCGTAGCCCACGCCCACGTCCGTCACGAGCGGGCCGAGCACGTAGTACGGCGCACCGTGGCAGAGGCGCTTCTCCATCGTCACGTTGGCGGCGATCTCGTTGATGGCCATGTGGCCCGGGCCCTCGATCATGACCTGCACGCCCGCGTCCCAGGCGCGCCTCGTGAGCTTGCCGAGCTCGATCATCTCTGCGGTCTCGGCGGCGTCGTTGGCGTCGAAGAGGCAGCCCGGGCGGCACGAGTCGCCCAGCGAGATGGTCACGTCGTACTCATGGCAGATCTCGAGCACCTCGTCGTAGTGCTCGTAGAAGGGGTTCTCGTTGCCCGTGACCTCCATCCAGCCAAACAGCAGCGACCCGCCGCGGCTGACGATGTTCATGAGGCGCCCGGTCTCCTTGAAGGTCTCGATCACGCGACGGTTGATGCCGCAGTGGATGGTGAGGAAGTCCACGCCGTCCTCCGCGTGGGCGCGCACCGTGGCGAGGAGGTCCTCGGCGGTGAGCTCCACGAGCGGCTTCTCCATGTAGCCGATGGCGTCGTACATGGGGACGGTGCCCACCATGAGCGGCGTGCGCTCCACGAGCTGCTGGCGGAAGAAGCGGGTCTTGCCGGAGTTGGAGAGGTCCATGATGGCGTCCGCGCCGTACTTCTCGGCCGTGCCGACCTTCTCCCACTCCATGCCGGCGTCCGCCACGTCCCCGGAGATGCCGAGGTTGACGTTGACCTTGGTGGAGAGGCCCGCGCCCACGCCGCGCGGCACGAGGCCCTTCTCGAGATGGCAAACGTTGGCCGGGATGGCGATGTGCCCCGCCGCCACGCCCGCGCGGATGAACTCCGGGTCTCGGCGCTCCGCCTCCGCCACGGCTCGCATCTCGGGCGTGATCTGCCCGGCGAGGGCATAGTCGAGCTGCGTGACGAGGTTCTTCTCGCCGCGCGGTGCCTGTCCGCCCAATTTCTCTACAGCTGTGCTCATGCGCAAGACTCCCTCCGTTGGCATTACCCATGTCAGGTTCCTCGGGTCGGGGCGGGCGCGCCCCCTCTCAGCCTGCCGTCCTGCAAGCTCCCCGCGCTATGCGGTTGTCCCGGCGGAGCGAAGTCCGCCTGTGGCAAGTATAGCGCTCCCCCAGGGCTTGTGTTCGCTCGGACAAAAGGCGGCCGTAGCGGGGCAAACGGCATGCCGAGAAAAACTTTGCCCTTCTCGCTTGCACTGTGTATAGGTGTGTATATACTGTACTTACCGGGTATACACGGTTGGCCCGCAGGAGACGTCCTGGCGGGCCGGCACGGAAGGACGACGACTTGGACATCATCATCTCAACCTCGAGCGGCAGGCCCATCTACGAGCAGATCACCGACCAGATCAAGTCGGCGATCGTGACGGGCCAGCTCGCGGAGGGCGAGCAGCTCCCCTCGATCCGCGCCCTCGCCAACAGCCTGCGCGTGAGCGCCATCACCACCAAGCGCGCCTACGCGGACCTGGAGGCGGCGGGGCTCATCGAGACGGTGCAGGGCAAGGGCACCTACGTCGCCGGCGGAAACGCCGAGCTCATCCGCGAGGAGCAGATGAGGGAGGTCGAGGGGCTTCTCGCCAAGGCCGTGGAGCGCGGCCGCGGCGTCGGCCTCACCGACGACGAGCTGTCCGAGATGTTCGCCCTGGTACTGGAGTGACGGAAAAGGGGACGGGTTATTTCTCTCAGAAAGAAAAAACACGTCCCCTTTTACAGAAAGGACATCGCATGAGCGGCAGTCTCATCGAGGCCCGCGGGCTCACCAAGCACTACAGCGCCTTCTCGCTCGAGGGCGTGGACCTCACCGTGAACGAGGGCGAGGTCGTAGGCTTCATCGGCCAGAACGGCGCCGGCAAGTCCACCACCATCAAGGCCCTTCTCGGCCTCTTCCCCACCGACGGCGGCACCTCGAGCGTGCTCGGCGTATCCAGCGACGAGCTCTCCCGACCGTCCGGCGCGGCGGTGAAGGAGCAGGTCGGCGTCGTCTTCGACGCGATCTCGCTCCCGGAGCACCTCAAGGTCGCGGACGTGGGGCGCATCTACGAGCGCACCTACGCCACCTGGGACGCTCATCGCTTCGAGCGCCTGGCCGCGCAGTTTGGCCTAGACGCCAAGAAGACGGTGAAGGAGCTCTCGCGCGGCATGGGTATGAAGCTCTCCCTGGCCTGCGCGCTCGCGCACGACGCGCGCCTGCTCATCCTCGACGAGGCCACGGCCGGCCTTGACCCGATGGCGCGCGACGAGGTGCTCGACCTGCTGCGCGACTTCGTGGCCGAGCCCGGCCGCGCGATCCTCATGAGCAGCCACATCACGAGCGACCTCGAGCGCATCGCCGACCGCATCGTGTGCATCGACGCCGGGCGCATCGTCTTTGATCTGCCCAAGGACGTCATCACCGACGAGATGGGCGTCGCGCGCTGCCGCGTGGCGGACCTCGAGAGGATCGCGGACTCGGGCGTCGTCCCGGACGCCGAGCTGCGCTACCTGCGCCACGACTACGGCATCGACGTGCTCGTCCCCGACCGCTTTGCCTTTGCGGAGAGCTTCCCGGAGATTCCGGTAGACCGCATGACCATAGACGACTACATGACCCTCACCCTGAAGGGCGGTGTCCGATAATGAAGCGCGCGTTCCTCCTTGAGATGACGATCTTTCGCGACTACGCACGGCAGCTCGTGGGACTGGGGCTTCTCGTGAGCCTGTGCATCGGGCTCGGCATGCAGACGCCGCTCGCGATGCCGGCAACCCTCACCTGCATGTTCTTCATGATGAGCGCGATGGGTCTCGCCGCCTACGACCAGCTCAACCACTGGGAGCTCTTCCGGCTCACGCTGCCGCTCTCCCGGCGCGACGTCGTGCTCGGCCGCTACGCCGCCATCGTGGCGTTTGGCCTGCTCGGCATGGTCGTGGGGCTCGTGGCAGCACTCGCGGCGACGCTCGTCGTCTCGGCGGTCGGCGTGCCCGGCGAGGTCGGCGAGGCCTTCGCGTTCGATCCGGACATGCTCGGCGTCATGGCCGTCGTCACCTGCTTCACCCTGCTCATCGGCTCTGTGGTGGCGAGCGTCGTGACGCCGCTCTACTTCCGCCTAGGCCAGACCCGCGCCACGCAGATCCTGCCCACGGTGATCGTGCTGCTCTTCGTGGTACCCGTGGTCATTCTCGGCAACAGCGGCATGCTCGACGGCGGCATCCCGGGCATGGAGCTCGTCTCCTCTGCGCTCGAGGCGCTCGACACGCCGAGCGGCATGGCCGTGGGCTGCGTGATTCTCGTGGCCCTGTCGGCCGTGGCGCTGGCGATCTCCGCCGCCGTCTCCCTCAAGCTCTACGAACGGCGCGAGCTGTAACGGGTCGCCTAAAAGGGGACGGGTGCATTTCTGGCAAGTTTTCTGAAAAGGGCATTTTCAGAAAACTTGCCAGAAATGCACCCGTCCCCTTTTAGGCGACCCGCCCCCTTTTTACGGGCTTCGTAAGGGTCTTGATGGCTGCCCGTTAGGCGATGGGCGGGGACGTAAACTGGGGGCATCGCAGGCCAGTAAGAAAGGAGCCGGACCGCATGCCCTCCTCCTTTGCCCAGCTCATCGCCGCATGGGGCATTCCCGTGGGATACATCGTCATGTGCATCATCGCGAACCGCGTTAACGCAATGCGGGCAGAGCGCGTCCCCGACGACCTCGCGCCAACGTCCACGGTGCCCGACATCCACCCCGCCCTTCTCGGTGCGCTTCGATACCGCCGGGAGGGGGACGTCAGGCGCGGGATGAATGCCTGCAGGGTCGCGCTTGCGACCCTCGTCTGCCTGATGGGCAGAGGGCACGTCACGCTTGAGGAGCGTCAGGGGGCGAACGAGGAGGATGCGACGGGCGAGCAGGACGGCCCGATCTCCACGGGGAGGCGGCGCGGTCAGAAGCGCAAGCGATACTCAACCGACCAGCGGACCCTCGACTTCGGCTCCGGCCTCTGGATCGAGGTCCGCGCGAAGGACCTCGGCCGCTACGACCGCGAGGCGGTCGACCTCTTGATGCCCGAGGGCGCCCGCGAGGCCAGCGTCGCCGAGCTGTGCGGGAGAATCGGCTCCGGGGACACCTACCGTCCGCTCGAGAGGTTCCTCGGGCAGTACTCCAACGACCTGCTTGGCGCTGGCCTTGCGCGCAGCACGAGCGTGCTCTCCCAGCTCCTGTTCAGCGGCCCCGTCTCCGTACTCGCGTGCTTCTGGTGCCTGCTTGGGCCAGCGATGGCGAACATGGAGCCGGGGCCCGTGTTCGCCCCCGTCGCCTGCGTCCTCATGATTGCCATCATGATCTGCCGCGGCGCCCTCGTGGACCTCGGGCCCCGGCTCACGCCGGCCGGAGCCAGGATTCTCGGCCAGGCGAACGCCAACGTGCGCTGGGCGGAGGGCGTGTGTTGCGGGGACATCGACCCAGGCCAGGACCTCACGCCCGAGAACGTCACAAGGCTCCTCTCCGTCCTTCTCGCCACGGGCAACGTCGAGGATGCCTCCGACCTCGCAGACCTCCTCGCTCGCGAGGGATATGCGGACGACCCCGACGCAGCCGGTGCGCCGTCGGCGGTGAGGCTCTGCGCGCGCCGCACCTACATGGACGTTGATCCGTCATCGAGGTGGCACAAGCGCTCCCCCGCGTGGCTTCTTGTGCACAAGGCCGAGGAGCCCTCGTAAAAAGGGGGCGGGTTGCCTAAAAGGGGACGGGTGCATTTCTGGCAAGTTTTCTGAAAAGGGCATTCTCAGAAAACTTGCCAGAAATGCACCCGTCCCCTTTTAGGCAACCCGCCCCCTTTTTACGAGCACGTGCTCGAGGGCGCCGGAGCCGTGGAGCGGGGCACCGCAGCTCACGACCTCGCGGGCCAGCGCGGCGTCGGCGACCACGCTGCCGGCGATGAGGTCCGCGCCCGCGTCCAGTACCGGCGCGCAGATCGCGGCCGACGGGCCCACCACGCAGGTGAGCGCGCCGCGCGAAAGCTCCAGCAGCCGCGGCATGGTCTTGTTGGCGAGCGTCATGCCCGTCATGATGGCGAGGTCCGCGCCCGGCAGCAGGTACTCGCAGGCGGTGTCGGGCAGGTCCGTGTCCGCGCGGGCGGCGCGCTCCAGCACGGCAACCTCCGCGTGCTCCGCGATGGCCGCGAGATGCGGAAAGTGACCGACCACCACCGCGCGGGGCCGCGAGCCGTCGTTCTTCTCGGCCGCCATGCGCGCGGCAACCGGGGCCAGGAACACGAACGGATCCACGCTCTCCGCGCCCTCTACCAGGTCCAGCGCACCCAGCCGCTCGCGTTGGTTGTGCCAGGCGTTGAGCGCTGCCACGCCCACCGACGCCACCTCGAAGTCCCACGACTTCGCGCACTCCGCGAGCTCGCGCAGGGGACGGCCCGCCCAGCCGCGCTCCATGCGCAGGCGCGCGCCGCCGCGATGGAGCGCGGCCACGCCCGTCCCGCACTCGGCCTCGACGAGGCAGTGGTGGGCGCCCATGACCACGTGTCGCACAAGCGCGCCCTCGGGAACCTGGGCGATCATTCGGTCGTAGAGCGACCACGCTTCTGTCATTATTTCCTCCAAGGCACAGATGGGGGGGGCGGCATGCTGTTCATTCTCACCGGAGACATACGGTCGGGCAAGACCACGTGGCTCGAGGCGCGCGTGCGCGAGCTCGAGGCGGCGGGCGTGCCTGTGCGCGGCGTGCTCGCTCCGGGCGTCTGGCGCGGCGGCGAGAAGGTCGGAATCGAGAACGCGCTCCTGCCCTCGCGTGAGCGCGTCCTTCTCGCCACTCCTGCCGGAGGTGGGTGCTCGGCCGGCCTGGGCTGGGACTTCGACGCCGCGGCGCTCGCCCGCGTGAACGCGCACCTCAGCCGGCTTGCCGCAAAGACAGGCGAGAAGGACGCGCGCCCCGGGCTCCTCGCCATCGACGAGGTCGGCCCGCTCGAGCTGCGCCGCGGCGGCGGGCTCACCGCGGCGCTCGAGCTGCTGGACGCCGGTCCCGCGCCGACCTGGCCTCACGCGCTCGTGGTCGTGCGCTCGGCGCTGGCTGAGGAGGCTGCCGCCCGCTGGCGCCCCGCGTGGGGCTCCGTCGAGGTTCTGCGCTCCGACGAGCGGGGCAGGCGGCGCCTCTTGGAGCACATACCCGGCTAACGGGCGCCACGCGGCGTCCGAGAGAGGATTGTCTGTGATTTCTATCGCTCCCCACGAGTAGGGGCATGGTAGCTGATTCGCCTACCTGCGGATTCTCGACCATGCATCGTGTCCATACTCGCCAGGAGCCCATGAAATCACAGACAATCTCCCCCTACTCGCGCACGGCGCCGCGCATCAGCGCGTCGTACTCCTCGTCCGTGAGGTCGTGGCCATAGAAGAGCTGGTAGTACTCCCCCACCACGTCGCGCAGGTCATCGTCGAAGCGCTCCGGGTAGCACAGGCGCGCGTACCACTGCAGGCCGATGATCTGGTTGACCGAGGCCGGCATGGAAATCCAGTTGTAGGGCTCGCTCGGTGCGCGGAAGTAGTTGCCGGACTTGATGGCGCTGAGCTCGGCCCAGGCGGGCTCGTCGCCCACAGTGTCGTAGATCGAGTCGCCCACGAAGACGATGAGCTCGGGGTCCCAGAGCGCGATCTGCTCGAGGCCGATCTCGTTGCCCTTGCCGCTGGACGATGGGTCGTCCACCACCACAACGTTCTCGGAGCACAGGTCGATGATTCCGGACTGGAAGCCGCCGCGCGCCATCGCGTTAGTGCCGGTGTCACCGAGCAGGTACGCCGCACGCGGGCGCTCGTCCTCGGACACCTCCGCGACGACGGCCTCGACCTCGGCAACGGCATCGCGGCAGTAGTCCGCCAGCTCGGCGGCCTTCTCGGAGTCCAGGATGTCAGCAAGCTGGTCGTAGAGGTCGGCGTAGCTGTGGAGGTCGGTCGAGTCGATGTGCACGCACGGGATGCCGATCTGCTCCTGCAGCGTGTCCAGCTCCTCGGCGAGCGAGTCCTTGGCCTCGCCAACGTCGATGATCAGCTGCGGGTCTGCCGCGGCGACGGCCTCCTTGTTGAAGTCGCCCTTGCCGCCGTAGATCTGGCCAAAGACCGGCAGGTCGGCGAGGTCCTCGCCAAGGTAGGCGAGCTGCTCGTCCGTGAGCTCGCCAGAGAGGCCGACCATCTTCTCGGGAGCCACCGTGAGCAGCACCTGCTGCGCCACGGGGCCGGAAGCCGCGATGCGCTCGACCTCGGTCGGAATCTCCACCTCGCGCCCGAGCGAGTCCGTGACCACGCGCGTTGCGGCCTGCTCCGCCGCGGGCTGCTGGCTGTCGGGCTGCTGACCGGACTCCGCCGCCGGCGTGCCCCCGCACGCCCCGAGCGACACCGCCACCGCGAGCGCCGCAACTGCCGACAAGAACGTTCTTCTCCTCACTTCTTCTCCCTTCCCGATGTTACGAAGGGACTGTCCCTTCGTAACATTTCCGTAGGCACGCAGGCGCGCACCTTGTCGTTATGGAGCGAGCTGACCTCCACGGGCAGGCCGTAGAGCTCGCTCAGGAGCGGCCCGGTGATGACGTCCGCCGGGGCGCCGCACGCGCGGACGCGCCCGCCGTCGAGCGCGAGCACCGTGTCCGCGTAGAGGTAGGCCAGGTCGGGCGCGTGCGTGGACGCGATCACCGAGAGCCCCTCGCTCGCGAGCCGTCGCACGACCGCCATCACGCGCGCCGTGTTGCCAAAGTCGAGCGCGCTCGTGGGCTCGTCCATCACGATCGAGCGCGCGTCCTGCGCGATGGCGCGGGCGATAAGAACGAGCTGCCGCTCACCGCCCGAGACCTGCATGAAGCTCCGGTGCGCGAGGTGCGCCACGCCCACGCGCTCGAGCGCCTCTTCGGCGCGGGCGCGGTCGGCCGCGGCAGGCGCGCGCAGCGGCCCCAGGCGCGACGCCGCGCTCATGAGCACCACGTCGAGCACCTCGTAGTCAAAGACCTGCGCGTGGCTCTGCGGGACAAAGGCCATCTCGCGGGCGCGCTCGGCCACGGAGAGCTCTCCGAGCGGCCGACCGTTCACGAGGATGGTCCCCGCGCGTGGCCGCTCGAGGCCCAGGATGCAGCGGAAGAGCGTCGTCTTGCCCACGCCGTTGGGCCCGAGCACGCACGCGAGCTCGCCGTCCGCAACGGAGAGGTCCACGCCCTCGAGCACCGCGTGGTCGCCGTAGGAGAAGCTGAGGCCGGAGATCTCGAAGCTCATGTCAGCCGCGCCCCCTCTCGCCCGCCGCGAGGCCGGGACGCCAGGTTCTTCTCGCCCGCATCAGCCGCGCCCCCTCTTCACGATGAGCCACAGGAAGAACGGGGCGCCCACCACCGACGTGAGGATCCCGATGGGGATCTCCGCCGTGAGCGCGAGGCGCGCGATGTCGTCGACCACCAGCAGAAACGTGGCGCCCGCGAGCATGCTGGCCGGCAGGAGGTGCCGGTAGTCGCTGCCCACGAGTCCGCGCGCGAGGTGCGGCACCACGAGCCCCACCCAGCCGATGAGCCCCGAGACCGCCACGCTCGCCGCGGTCACGAGGGCCGAGAAGAGCACGGCCACGGCGCGCACGCGCGGGGCGTTCACGCCCATGGAGAGCGCCTCGTCGTCGGACATCGTGAGAACGTTGAGGCGCCAGCGCATGGCCATGAGGCCGGTGAGGCCAATCGCGATGGGTGCGGCCGCCAGCGCGAGGTCGGCCACCTTGGCGCCGTTGAACGAGCCGAGCAGCCAGAACGTGATGGCCTGCAGCTGGTTGGACGGGTCGGCCACAAGCTTGGCGTAGGAGACGCCGGCCTCGAAGAGCGACTTCACCATGATGCCGGCGAGCACGGTGACAAGGATCCGGTTGCCACGCGCCCGGCTGCTCACCAGCAGCACGATGCCCACCGCGGCGAGCGAGACGGCAAAGGCGGAGCCGGAGATCGCGAGCGAGCCAGCCCCCGCGAGGATGGCCCAGCACGCACCGAACGCCGCGCCCTGCGACGCGCCCAGGAAGTCCGGCGAGACGAGCGGGTTCTGGAAGATGCCCTGGAATGCGGCGCCGGCGGCAGAGAGGCTCGCGCCCACGAGGATCACCAGCAGGATGCGCGGCAGGCGCACGTTGAAGAAGAGCGTCTCCTGCTGCGCGGAGAAGTCGCCGAGGCCGGGCTCCACGCGGGAGAGCAGCAGCTCGAGCGCGTCGACCGGGCCGATGGGATAGCGGCCGAGCGCCAGCGAGACGAGCACGACGGCCACGAGCAGCGCAGCGAGAAGGGCTATGAGCCTGCCGGGGTGTCTGCGGGCGAGGGCCGTCATGCGCGCTCGCCCTTCCCCGGGCCCTCACCGCGACGCTCCGCACGACGGCGGACGAGCTGCGCCACGATGGCGAGGGCGATCTCGGCGGGCGTGACGGCACCGATGGCAAGGCCGATCGGCATGGCGACGGCGTCAACGCGTTCGGCCGGCACGCCTGCGGCAGCGAGGTGCTCGCGCGCGAGGGCGGCCTTGCGGGCGCTGCCGATGCAGCCCACGTAGGCGGGCTGGACGTCGCGGGTCAGCACGGCGAGAAGGACCGTCTCGTCGTGGGCGTGCCCGTGCGTGAGCACGACGACGGAGTCACGCGGCCCGATGGCGGCGCTCGCGGCAAGCTCGTCGAACGATCCGCAGGTCACGGTTGTTGCCTCCGGCAGGCGCTCGCTCGTGGCGAGCTCCGGGCGGTCGTCGTAGACGTGGACCTCAAAGCCCGCCGCTGCGGCCAGACCCACGAGCGCGGCGCCCACGTGCCCGGCGCCGAAGACGTGCAGGCGGCTCGGGGCGGAAACGGGCTCGCGGTAGGTGGCGCGCGCGTCGTCCCAGGTCGGGGCGGAGAGACGCGTAGCCGCACCGACCTCGATCGTCGGGGCGGCGGGGTCCGCCCAGCGCTCCGTCACGCAGACGGGCTCGTCGCGCAGGAGCGCGTCACGTATGGCGAGAAGGACGGGCAGGTCGTCGGCCGTGAGCGCGCGGGTTGCGAGCAGGGCGTCGCCGCCGCAGGCCATGGCGTCGCCGGTGTGGTACCACTCGAGGCTCGACGCGCCGCAGGAGCGCGCCGCGCGGGCGCGCTCGATGGCCAGCTGCTCGATCGCACCGCCGCCGACGGTCCCGATGAGCGCGCCGCTTGCGAGGACGGCGAGACGCGCGCCCTCGTGGCGCGGCATCGAGCCGCTCGTGGCAAGCAGGCTCGCCAGCCCCACGCGCCGTCCGGCCCCGAGCTCCGCCACGAGCGCGGAGACGAAGCCCTCATCGGAGAGGGAGCCGTTGACGGGGCGCGCGTTCTTCTCGGCGCCCGCGTCCTTCTCGCCTGAGAGCGCGAGAATCGCCTCGAGCACGCCGCCGCCCACGGCCAACGCCTTGTCCGATGCGCTCTCGATGTACTCCGGGTGGCAGCGCGGGTCCACGTCGCCGCACTTCATGCCCTTGTGCACGGGAACGCCCGCCTGGAGGAGCCCCCGCACCACGCCGTCGATCGTCGCGCGCATGGGCTCGCCGGCCACCGTGGCGCAGACGTCGCCGGCCGCGACCTGCGCACCAATCGCCACGCACGGCTCGAAGACGCCGTCAGCCGGCGCGCGCATCACGCGCTCGCCCGCGTAGCCGCCAATGAGCCCAGGCACCGCCGTGTTGGGGATCGGCGAGCCCTCGTAGTAGACGCGCCCCAGGTAGTGGCCGCGCATCGTCTCCACCGCGGCGTCGCAGTCCTCGCGCGCGGTGAAGCCGGGGCCAACGCCCACCACGACGGGGGCCATATCGCGCGTGGTACCGAGGTTGCGCTTGGCGAGAATTGCGTCCACCAGCGCGTCGGGCGCGAGCTCGCGCACGCAGGCGGCATCCGGGTCCACGAGCACGGCGACGTTTCCCTCCGCCGCGGCCGCGCGCGCCGACGGGGCGTCCGCGCACAGCACGCCGCGCACGCCCTCAACGCGCGTCTCGCCCAGGCGGATGGCCTCCGAGAAGCACACGGTGCGCCGAATGGACGTTGGCGTCGCGAGGTCGCACATCACGACCCGCATGCCCGCGCGGAAGAGCCGCAGCGCGATGCCCGACGCGATGTCCCCCGCCCCGCGAATGACGACCAGCATGTCCGGAAACCTCCTCGTCAGCGTTATACTTTCAAAAACATAACGGTCTACGCGACAACTCGTATTCCAACTAGTTAGTCTAACTTACAAAATGTTTGCCCCGGCGCGCGGCCCCCGAACGGTACCTTCCCGCCGGTAATGGGTCAAAAGGGACAGGCACTTTTGACCCATTCGGCAACGCTTGCCCGCCGCCTGCGGGCCGCCGTCTGCCCCTCGCCCCCGGGTACGTACACCGCCCCTCCGGGTACGTACACAATTTCAATGTTTATTAGGTACCATGTAATATTGTTTCCGCAGCTAGCGGGGCTGAGCTCCTCAGCATCAACTTCGCAATAGTGTACGTACCCGGAGCGGCGGTGTACGTATCCGGAAGAAGGGGTCCGCCGCAGCCGGCGCGCCGCGGGCGAGAAGGACCTCAGCCCGCGGCGATCTCACGCACGGCGTCCACGGCGGCGTCGACCTCGTCCTCCATGTTGAACCAGCCGCAGCTCAGACGGACGATGCCCCTGCGCTCGGTCCCCAGCGCGCGGTGCATGAGCGGCGCGCAGTGGGCGCCGGCGCGACATGCGATCCCCCAGCCCGCCGAGAGCGCATCGGCCACCTCGGCCGAGTCCAGACCGTCCACGTTGAGCGCCACGATCGATCCGCAGCGCTCGGGCGCCACGGGCCAGCCGCCGTACACCGTCACGCCCGGCACCCCGGCCACGCCCTCGTAGAGCCTCTGCGCGAGCTCGTGCTCGCGCGCGCCGAACGCAGCCGGCCCGCCGCCCTCCTCGATGCACCGCACGGCGGCGAGAAGCCCGGCCAGGCCGTGGGCGTTCAGCGTCCCCGCCTCCAGCCGCGTGGGCCACTCCAGCGGATGCCGACGCTCGAAGGAGTGCACGCCAGAGCCACCCTCGGCCCACGGCCGCACGTCGACACCCTCAGCCACCGCCATGCCGCCCGTGCCCTGCGGGCCCATGAGGCCCTTATGCCCGGTGAAGCACACCACGTCGAGGTCCATGGCCGCCATGTCCAGCGGCACCGCGCCCGCGGTCTGCGACGCGTCCACGAGGCAGAGCGCGCCCGCGGCGTGCGCAATCTGCGCCACGCGGGCCACGTCCACGAGATTGCCCGTCACGTTGGAGCCGTGCGTCACCGCCACGAGGCGCGTTCCCGGGCAGACCAGCCGCTCGAGCTCGTCCATGTCGAGAAACCCGTGCGCGTCGCAGCCGGCGTAGGCAACCTCCACGCCCCGCTCGTCCGCCAGGCGCGCGAGCGGCCGCAGCACGGAGTTGTGCTCCAGCACCGTCGTGACCACGCGCTCCCCCGGTCCCACCAGGCCAGACAGCGCGGCGTTCAGCGCCGCCGTCGAGTTGGCCGAAAAGCACACGTGGTCGGCGCGTGGGCAGCCCAGGAGCGCCGCCACCGCCTCGCGGCAGCGCAGCACCACGCGGCCGGCGTCGAGCGCGCCCTCAGACGCGCCGCGGCCCGCGTTTCCGAGCGAGCCCATCGCCGCCACGACGGCGTCCACGACCTCCCGCGGCTTGCGCATCGTCGTCGCCGCGTTGTCCAGATAGATCATCGGCCCCACGTCCTTCTCGCCAGCGTGCAAAAGTGACAGGCACTTTTGCACGCTTTCACATCAGCGGAACTCGAGCAGCTCGATCACGGTCATGGCGTCAACGGGGACGCCGTCAGCGGCAAGCGCGGCCGCGAGCTCCTCGCGCGCCTCGGGCGCCGTCTTCCACGCCAGGCCGCAGCCGGCCGCGACCTCGCCGGGCACCGGGATCATCCGCCCGCCCAGGCCGCGCCGCTCGCAGCACTCCTCGCATGACATCGCCGCCGCCGTGGTGGGAAACGTCACCACCAGGGACGGCACCCGCACGCGCGCCATCGCCCGCCGCCGCGCCCGCGCTACGGCCGCACCACGAGGCTCGCGCCGGTCAGGCGCTGCGCGATCACGTACATGTTGGTGACCTCGCCCACGGCCAGCGTGTCCGCGATGCCGTAGTGGTCGAGGCAGGTCCCGCAGGTCAGCACCTCCACGCCGGAGGCCGCAAGGCCGCGCAGATCCTCGAGCGCCGGCGAGCCCTCGCAGCTGAGGTGCGCGCCGCCGTTGTAGAACAGCACGGTCGCGGGAAGCTCGTCGAGCTGCGTGAGCGAGTACACGAAGCTCCCCATGAGCTTCCTGCCGAGCACGTCGTCACCGGTGCCCATGCACTCGGAGGTGATCGCCACCACCACGCGGCGCGGCGCGGGCCCCTCGGCCGCTGCACCCGGCGCCGGCACCTCGCACGTCGCCGACTCCGCCTCGGCATCGCTCACGCCCAGCGCAACCGTCGTGATCACAGTCACGCGCCACTCCTTCTCGCCCAGGCGCTCGCTCGTCACCGCGCAGCCCTTGCCCTCGCCCATGCGCGTGAGGTTCTGCACCGCGATCTCGTTGTCCACGAGCGTCTCGACCGCGCCCGGGCCGGCCAGCGCGCCCAGCGCCTTCAGGGTCCGCACCACGGGGATGGGGCACGCCTCGCCCCGCGCGTCGATCGTGAGCATCGTGTCCGCCATGTTCTCTCCTCGCTCGTTTACCGAAAATCGGTCTGCTTGCCTGAAAAATAGTAATAGGTCGTTATACTCTGCAAACTACAATGCGGCAGACGGTAGGATTGTGTCGAGGAGCTGCGCGCGCCGACGCCCCTTCGAGAAGGGCCGACGAGCATGCCCCATCGCACAGATTGCGCCCCTGCGCAGCCCTGAACTGTGCGCCACGGCATGCTCGGAGCGGGCGCGCGACCGGCATCGCTGACGACGAACCGTCCCGTCACCTGAGGAGGCAGGCATGTCACTTGCCGAGGTACTCGACATCACGCCCGGCGTGACGTCCGTCATCGGCAGCGGCGGCAAGACGTCGCTGCTCACGGCCCTGGCACGCGAGCTTCCGGGCACGGTCGTACTCACGACGACTACGCACATCCTGCCGTTTGAGGGCGTTCTGACCCTCAAATCGCCGCATATGTACACTCTGTCACGCGCGCTCGAGACCTCGCGCGTCATCTGCGTTGCATCCGAGTCAGAGAAAAGAGGCGAGAAGATCAAGCTCACCGTCCCCGAGCTCGGCATCGACGCCCTCGCCGACCTCGCGGACTACGTGATCGTGGAGGCGGACGGCGCGCGACGGCTCCCCCTGAAGGCCCATGCCGCATGGGAGCCCGTCATCCCCGCGCGCTCCGACCGCACGGTCCTCGTGCTCGGAGCGTCCGGCCTCGACCGCCCCGTGCGCGAGAGGGTCCACCGCCCCGAGATCTTCTGTCAGCTCACCGGCTGCGCGCCGGACGACCTCGCCACGCCGGAGCTCGTCGCCCGCGCCGCCAATGCGGAGGCCCTCGCAGACGTCGCCCTCGTCAACCAGGCGGAGACCGCCCCCGAGCGCGCCCGCGAGCTCGCGGCGCTTCTCGCCATCCCCGCCGTCATCGGGAGCCTGCACAACGGCACCTCACCAGAGCTCCACACGGCATAGCCGCACGCGCCTGGCGAGAAGAACCTCGAGACCTTGGCAAACGTCAGCGCTGCAGCCCGCCGTTCTTCTCGCCGGCCCAGCACGGAGGCTCGCGGCCTCCGGCGCCCTCCCGCGCCACGCAAAAGCCCCTCCCGGCCATGAGCCGAGAGGGGCAGACAGGACGTTCTGAGGCAGCGCCTACTTGTCGGTGGAGTCGCCCTTCCTCCTGATGAGCAGGGCACCGGCCACGCAGACCACGACGCCACCCACGAGCAGCGGGACGATGGGCAGCTCGGCCTCGCCGGTCTCGGGGTTCTCCTCCTCCGTCGGGGGCGGCGTGGGCTTCTTCTCGAGCTCCAGCTTGGGGCTGGCGTCGATGTCGTAGACGTAGGAGCCGTCCTCGGTCAGCGGCATGCCGATGAGGAACGGGTCGATGGCGTAGTAGCCCGTCGCGGGGTCGTGCTGCACCATGACGTAGAGGCCGAGCGCGACGTCGGTGAACGTGGCCACGCCGTCATCGCCCACCGGCACGGTGACGCCGCTCAGGCCGTGGGACACGGCCCAGTCGGCCAGCGCCTGCGCGGCCTCGGGGGACTCGAGGTCGTCAAGGGAGACGCCGCTCGCCGCGCACTCAGAGGTGAGCGTGAAGATGTAGTTGCCGTCGTCGGAGACAACGTCGCCCACGCGGTAGAGCGTCACGGAGCCGCCCGGGACCCGCGTGCCGTCATACGCCATGGTGACGGAGATCGTCCCCCTGCGCGACGCGTCCGGCACCTCGTGGGCGTATGCGGGAACGCTCGTGAGGCAAAGCGCCAGCACCATCACCACGAGCATCGGCAGTCTCTTGAGCCACTTCATGCGTTGTTCCTCCTAGCCTCTCCTGCGAGACGCCACTCGCAGGGCAATTCCAGCTGCGACCAGCGCCACGCCGGCACCTGCCATGAGCAGGGCGGGGCTGGTCGTGTCGTGAGTTACCGTATCCTCGGTCACGCGGTTGGCGACCCGGTGCCCGCGCACCAGGAGCCTATGCGTGTTGATGCCGTAGGGCGTGCACGTGACGAGCGTGCAGTAGTCCTGCTCCGGGTCGATGGCAAGCGCCTCCATGTCGTACGGGTCGACGGTGAGGATCTGGTCGACCTCGTACGTCAGGGTGCGGTCGAGCACGTTGAGGACGAAGGTGTCCCCCACCTCGAGCTTGTCGATGTCCGAGAACAGCTTGGAGCTCGGCAGGCCGCGGTGACCCGAGAGCGCGCAGTGCGTGCCCTTGCCTCCCGTGGGAAGCGAGCTGCCCTCGATGTGACCCGCGCCGACCTGCAGGACGGACTCCTCCGTGCCGTGATAGATCGGCATGGAGACGCCAAGGCTCGGGATGTCGATGGAGCCCATGATGCCGGTGTCGGACACCCTGAGCTGGCTCTCGTAGTCGGCGCGCTCGGAGTTGTTCATCTCAAAGCGGTCCGGATCCTGCGCAAGCTCCTGGTTGTAGCGCTCGGCGCGCTCCCAGAACGCGACGTACTGCTCCGCGTCCAACTCCGACACCTCCTCCGAGTAATCGACGATCGCCTTCGACATGTTCATTGAGTTCCAAAGGTTGCTTACCGTTGGGTACAGCAGCAGGGAGAAACCGGCGACGAGAAGGACGATAAGGACGACGTTTGACGCTCTTCTCTTGGTGGTGCTCTTTCTCACGCTGGCCTCTCCTTGCCACTGTAGCCGTGGGGCTATCGTGGTTCCCGCGTCTGCCGGGGAGGCGCTGCGCCTCCCCGGCTGGCGGGTTCTGCCCGACGTGCGGGCGTCAGATCCTACTTAGCGGTTGTTCTCCATGCGCTTGCGGTACACGAGCGTGCCGGCAGCCGCGACGACGATGGCGCCACCGGCCACGTAGAAGATCGTGGTGCCCATGCCACCAGTGGTGGGCAGGAGGGAACCGGCCTTGTTCTCAACGTGAACGCCACCAGACTGATAGACGCCGTTGGAGACGGAAGCCTCGAGGTTGGCATCCTTGACGGCGATCTCAACGCGCTCGGCGAGCTTGTTGTATCCGTCAGGAGCCTTGGTCTCCTCAAGGTAGTAGGTGGTGTTGGCGTCAAAGCCCTTGATCTCGAGCTCGCCGTTGACGGTGGTGATGTACTCGACGCCGGTCTCGCCGTCCTTGGCGAGGCGATACACGCCGTCGGAGACCTTGACGAGGGCAATCTCGTTGCCGTCGGTCTTGGCGTCATAGAGCTTGAACTGGGCGCCGTCGAGAACCTTCTTTTCGCTATCGGTCTTCACGACATCGACCTTGAAGGTGTAGGTCTTGGTCTCGTCCCAGGTGGACTCGTAATTGCTATCCTCACCGAACTTGAGCTGGGTCTTGTTGGAGTTGCCGTCACCAGCGATGACCGCGTTCTCGTTCACCACGGCGTCGTAGGTCACGACGATGTCGGTGTCAGTGGTGATGGTGTCGAGGTAGGACTGGTGGAAGACGACCTCGAAGGTGCAGCCATCGGAGAGGCCGGTGGTGACGACGTGATAGTCACCGGACTCGGCGTCCTGGCCCTTGTTGAGGCCGGAAGCCTCGATGGAATCGGGGTCGAGCGTGAGGCCGGCGGACATAACGTCGTGAAGGACGTAGCTCTCGGCGCCGGGCTTGGCACCGATGGTGGTCTTGAACTCAACGGTCTGGCCGATCTCGGCGGTGTTCTCCTCGCCCCAGTTACCGGTGGAGTCCTCCTTGACCTCCTTCTTCACAGGAGGCTCAACGTTCTTCTCGATCATCTCGACATCCGGGGTCGTGGTGTTGAGCGAGCAGAGCGTACCGAGGGTGGTGTCCACAAGGTAGTAGCCAAGGTTCAGGTTGGAGAACGTCACCGTGCTGGAAGTGGCGGTCTGCGTAGCGGTGGGAGCAATCTTGTTGGCCTCGGCGTACGCAAGAGCAGCCTTCGCAAAAGCAGCAACCGTAGCGTCGTCATCTGCGGCAACCCAGGTCACATAGCCCTGAGCGTCAACGGAAACATAGGAAGTCTGGCCCTTGAGCCAAGTCTCCCACTGGGAGTTGGCAGCCTTGTAGGTATAAGCGTTGGCGGTCTCGTTGTAGCTCTCGAGCTCGAGCACCTGATAGGCCTTGTAGGTGTGGCCGACCTCGGCGTTGTTGATGGTGATGGAACCGTTGCCGTTCGGACCGTCAACGTTGTTCCACGCGAACGCGGGGGTCACGGTCATGGCGAAGACCATGAGCGCGGCAACGACCGCTCCAAAGAATTTCTTCAAATGCCTCATGGGTTTACTTCCTCTCATTCCTTCCCATTTGGTACTTGCTTACAGAACCCGATTCAATCGCTCAGCGAGAAGAACGCTTCCGCTGATGGAACCCATACGTGATGGCGGTCGCAGTGAGGGCGGCTCCGCCGAGGGTGAGGACGAGCACGCCCGGCCCGCCGGTGTCGGGCAGCTTGGGTCGCGTCGTGTTGGTGAAGAGAACGATACTGCCCTTGCCCTGGGCAATCGTGCCCACCGCTGTTTCAGACTGGGTCGTTGCATTCTGGTCAATCCTGTTGCTGACCGAGAAGCCGTCGGCACCTGTCTCCGTGATGGTGTACTCGGTCCCATGCTGCAGGTAGTCGATGATCACGTACTCGTTGGCCTTGAGCTTGAAGGTGCCCTCGCCGCCGGTCAGGAGCGAGCTTTCGATGCGCTTGCCCTGCGCGTCATAGCGGACGATCGAGTAGTCGGAGTTCTGGACCGGCAGAGTGTCGTGATCGATGGTGATGTCAAAGCTGAACTCGGCGCTGGTGTCGGCCGTGCCCACAACTTCCTTCTGAATCTTGAGCTGGCTGTTCTGGTACGACGGGGTAACCGAGGAGACAGACGGCAGCGTGAACTGCATGTAGCAGGTGGAGCCGGAGAGGCCGCGCTCGGTGTAGTAGAACTTGAGCGTGTGCTCGCCCTCGGTGCCCTTGGCGATGTAGTCCCACAGGTTCACGTATGCACCAACGGAGCTGTGAACGCCGCCGATGTCGCAGACGAGCTTGCCATCGAGGAAGACCCACATGTCGTCGTCACCGAAGAAGTAGTACTCCAGCGGGCCGACATAGTCCTCGGTCAGCTTGAACTTGACCTCGTACTGCATGCCGAACATGTTGTTGTGGGCTATGCCATCGTCGCTGGTCGGGTACATGTCGTTGCCACCGTAGCCAACATAGTCGCCACGATTATCATATTTGCCAGTAAGGCCATCCTTCCCGGGACGCCCATCCATCGGCCAGAAATTGTTAGTCCAAATATGAGTGTACGGATCCTTGCCGGGAGTCTGCGGGTTGTTGAAGTACTCCAGGCCGTCGAGACCAGCACCGTTGACGGAGCTCAGCGTGTAGGTATCACCCTCGCGGTTAAACCCAAGCGACCAGTCCGTATACGTAGACTTACCCGTTGCAGTCCCGTCGTCGAAAAGGTTGGGGGCGTCGACACCGGAAGCATAGATGATGTGGCCGTCCTTATCGAGGCCCGTTACCAGTCCAAACGTGCAGCCAAGAAGGCCATTGCCGGAGCGGTTGTACTGGTTGAGCGTATTGCCGTTCCAGGACTGATTGTGAAGGCCCGTGCCCGTGTTGGCGTTACCAAAGGCGAGCTTGGCACCAGAACCGGAGTAGTTGCTCCTACTGTTGATGCCGTGTGAACCATGCGTTCCGTCCCACGTAGTCCAGCCATCATCGGTGATGTCGTAGTCGTAGAACGTTGCGGCGTTTTCGTAGTTGCTCTTCGTCTGGTTGGCAACAAGGCGGATGACGGTGCCCTCCTTGATGAGGATGGTGTTCAGCTCATTGGCCTTGTCCGGGTTGTTGGTGAAGTGAAGCTCCGTCGCGTCGACGATGCCCTTCTTGACGTCCCAGTCGGCCTCGTTCGTGCTCGAGGGGTCCTTTCCGTCCTTGAGCACCCACACCTCATTGGCAGTGTAGTTACCGTTCTGACGGAAGATGTTCACGTACGGAAGGCTCGGCGCCTCGAAGTAGCTGTACTCGTTTTCGGTGTAGAGCTTGGTGAGCTCATTGTGCGTACGAATCTCACGCTTGCCGTTGCTGGCCTCAACGAGGTAGAGGCCAGTAGTTGCCGGATCGGTCCCGTTGACGGGAAGCTTGCCTCCCTGGTTGTTTCCACCGTTGCTCGTATCGATAATCTCAAGGTAGCCACCGGAGTCGCGGTCGGTGACCTCGAGGTTCGCGTAGTACTGCACGGTGAACTTCGGGTTGAGCGAGGAGCGCGCAACGAGCTGCAGCGCGGGCGCGGCGGCGTTGAGCGCGAGCGTCATCGTCGGGCGCTCGGTCGCGTCCTTCTCGACCATCACGGTGTCGAGCTCCTCGGCCTCGCTGCCCTCAGCGCTCTGGAGCGCGGTCAGGGCAACGCCGACCTCGGCCTCGTCGGACGTTTCCTCATCGGTCTCGATGGCGTTGGCCGCCTCCTGGAGCTTGTCGCTCGGAGTGACCTCGGCGGTCACCTCGCAGTCGGAGACGTCGAGGGCCTGGCCGTTGTAGACGAACTCGAACTCGAGGGCGGAGACGCTGATCACGCTCTCGGGATCGCTGTCCTCGACGTAGGCCTCGGCGGCCTGGTACGCGGGAGCGCTCGCGTCGAGGGCGGTCGTGTTCATGGTGAGGCCGTCGGACTCGGGAGCGGGCTCGGAGCCGTCGGCGACCGTGGCCTCGCCGGAGACCTTCACGGCGACGGTGTAGTCCTCCGCCTCATAGGTGAGGGTGTTGTCGAGGGCGACGGTGCCCTCGTTCTTCTCGCCCTCGGACTCCTCGGAGGCGGCGACGGTCTCGACCGGCTGCTCGGGGAGCAGGCCGTAGCCGAGGATGGCCCCGTCGTCCACGGGGTAGGTGTCGGAGGTAACGGTACCGTCCTCGTTGGCCTCGATGACGACGATCTGCGCGGGCGCGTCATCGGTGGCCGGGGTGACCTCGGACACGATGCCCATGGTCCCCGCGAGCGCCTGGCCGTCCGCGTCCTTCTCGTCACCGGCGAAGAAGACGATGTCGCCGGCGGCGGGCTCGTGGTCGGCCGGGGCGGCGTAGAGCTCGTCCTCGCTCTGCTGGAGGGCGTCGAGCCACGCCTGGGCGTCGTCGGCCTCGGGCATGCCCTCGACCCCGGCCGCGCTCAGGCAGTCGGAGACGAACTGGACGTTCCAGCCCTCGCTCGGGTCCACGACGGCGTCGAGCTGGCCCTCGGCCGCCTCGACGACGGCATCGGCCCAGGACGCGGAGGTCGCGGACTCGCCCGCGGCGGCGGGCTCCTCTGCGAGCGAGCTCGTGGGGGACGTCAGCGTATACGCAAAGCCCAGCACCGTCGCCAGGCAGAACGCCAGGAGCAGACCCCCTCCCATTGTCATTTTCTTGCGCAAGGCTCTCACAATGACACTCCCTTACTATCCGACCTGCCGTCGGGCAACGCGCCCTCGAGTATGCGTGCGTGAGTCTCTTATCATTTGATAATTAGACCCCCACCCACTTTTTATTGACCCCAACATCTTATAGCTCCATAAGCCTCAACTAACCCTAAATCTGCAAATTATTTTGAATTAGGTAGGAAACTTGCAGCTATATGACGTGATACCACTCGTATGCCATCGGGTATCTTTCCCGTTCATCGGCGTGCGGTCGGATTCAACTGGTATGTGAGGGGGGCCATAATACCTTGTGGGTCCGGGAAGGGTTTCACACTATGTCCACATGACTTATGACGTAACGTTTTTGCATGTTGTTAGGTGCGTCAATGCACGTGGAGACGGGAAAGGTAGCAGGACGCCTCACGCTCAGCCTTGAGGCGCCGCGGTGCATCTATACATACATGCATCCTATTTCCTGTACTTATCGAGCGTCGCTTGGTGCCGCTCGGATGAGGTTACGGCCGGGATTGGCGTTCAATTAACGTGCAGACAAGAAAAAGGGCGTCCCGCCTCCTCCTGATGCAACGTTACATTGCAAAATGCAAGAACGTTATTGCAGGAAAAGGAGGCGGGACGCCCTCGTTCGTGAGGCTCGGCCCTCGGGAGCTACAGGTAGGCCACGGCCTTGATCTCGACCTTGGCGGCCTTGGGCAGCGCGGCGACCTCGAAGGCGGCGCGGCTGGGGTACGGCGCGGCGAAGAACTCGCCGTAGACCTCGTTCATGGCGCCGAAGTCGGCGATGTCGTCCAGAAGGACGGTGACCTCGGCGACGTCGGCCATGGAGGCGCCGGCGGCCTCGAGGATGCTCTTGATGTTGGTCAGGCTCTGGCGCGTCTGGGCCTGGATGTCGTCGCCCGCGAACTCGCCGGTCGTGGGGTCGATCGGCAGCTGGCCGGACACGTGGATCGCGCGCGTGCCGGTCGCGGCCACGGCGGCGGAGTAGGGGCCGAGCGCCGCGGGCGCCTTGTCGGTGACGATTGCCTCGATTGCCATGTTCTTCTCCTTCTTCCGTGAGACAAGGGGGACAGGTTCCTTTGTCTCATTTCTTATTTAATGAGACAAAGGAACCTGTCCCCCTTGTCTCACTATCGACTATCTTGCCACGTAGCGGCCGGGGGTGGCGCCGGTGGGCTCTCCGTCGCGGGCCACGAGCTCGCCGCCCACGTAGACGAGGTGCGCACGACCGTGCGCCTCGAGGCCCTCCCACGGCGTGTAGTCCACGGCCTGGTGCTGGGTCGCCGCGCTGATGGTCCAGCGCGGCGACGGGTCCCACACGCAGACGTCAGCGGCGGCGCCCACGGCCAAACGGCCGCGCTCCGGCCACAGGCCGAACGTACGCGCCGGGCCCTCCGACAGCAGGCGGCAGAGCCCCTCGGGGCCGAGCTGGCCCTCGAAGGTCGTGGCCATCACGGCCGGGCGGTGCTCGATGCCGGGGCCGCCGTTGGGGATCTTGGTGAAGTCGCCGCCCTGGTCCGGCCGACCGCGGTCCTTCTGGCCGTGCAGGTTGAACGAGCAGTGGTCCGTCGCGATGGAGTCCACCTCGCCGGCGAGCACCGCGCCGCGCAGGACGCGCACGTCGGACGGCTTGCGCAGCGGCGGGCTCATAACGTACTTGGCGCCCGCGAAGCCGTCGTCGCCGTCCTCGAGGTAGCGCGTGTCGTCCAGCGTGAGGTACTGCGGGCAGGTCTCCACGTAGATGCCCCGCTGGCCGCGGGCGCGTGCGGCGCGCACGGCGAGAAGGCCGAGCTCCGTGGACAGGTGCACCACGTTCACCTTGGCGCCTGCGATCTTAGCCAGGTAGAGCAGGCGGGAGACGGCGTCCGCCTCGGCCTCGGCCGGGCGGGAGAGCGGGTGCCCCTCCGGGCCCGTGATGCCGGCCGCAAGCACCTGGCGCTGCAGCTCGTTCACCACGTCACCGTTCTCGCAGTGCACGCAGAGCACGGCGTCCAGGTCGCGCACGACCTCCAGGCAGCGGAGCGTCTCCGCGTCGGAGAGTCGCAGGTGGTCGTAGGCGAGGTAGGTCTTGAAGCTGCTCACGCCCGCCTCACGCATGCGGCGCATCTGGGCGGGGCTGTCCTCGCCCCACTCGGCGATGGCCATGTGGAAGCCGTAGTTGGCCGTGCAGCCGGCGCCGCTCTCCGCGCGCCTGTGCCACTCGGCCAGCGCCTCGTCCATCGTCACGCCGCGGTCAGCCGTGGCATAGTCCACGATGCACGTGGTGCCGCCGCAGGCAGCGGCGCGCGTGCCGGTCTCAAAGCTGTCGGCCGTCCAGTCCATGCCGGTCCAGCACTGCAGGTGCGTGTGAGCGTCGATGAAGCCGGGGAACACCCAGCAGCCGCTCACGTCCTCGACCTCATCGCCGGGCGCGGGCTCGATGTGAGCCGCCAGGCCCACGATCTTGTCGCCCCCCAGCGCGAGGTCGCCGCGGCGCAGGCCCTCCGGCGTGACCAGCGTGCCGTTTGCCAGAATCCTCCTCATCGGCCCTCCTTCCTCGTGAGACAAAGGGGACAGGTTCTTTTGTCTCATTATTTTTGAAATGAGACAAAAGAACCTGTCCCCTTTGTCTCACATTCGAGGCGCGCGAGGTCCTCGGGCGTGTCCACGTCGGCGAGCTCCCGCTCGTCGGCGGCCTCCACCAGGCGCACGCGACCCTCCAGCTCGGCGTGGCCGTCGAGAAGGACGCGCCCTCCCGTGTCGCCCTCCAGCCTTGCCAGCGCGCCGAGCGTGTCGTTTGGCCAGAGCACCGGGTTCGCCGCCCTGCCCCGCCACGCCAGGCGCACGATCGCCGTGGGCTCGTGCGTGAGCGCCGCGACCATCGAGCGCACGCTCTTCTCGCTAAGGAGCGGCTGGTCGCCGGTCACGAAGAGGCAGCCGGCGCGATGCCCCAGCGCCTCCAGGCCCGCGCGCATCGTGTCGCTCTTGAGCGGGCCCGCCGCGCGCACGCAGCGCACGCCGAGCCGCCGGCACAGCTCCTCGACCGCGTCCCAGCGCGTGACAACCACGACGTCCAGGAGGTCCGCCGGCAGCGCGGCGAGCGTGCGCTCGAGCACCGGCACGCCGGCCAGCGGAGCCACGAGCTTCTCGCCCGGCGCGCCGCCGAAGCGCGCGCCCTCGCCGGACGCCATGACCACGCAGCCCAGGCGCGGCACGTCGGCAAAGCCCGAGAAGCACGTCTCGTAGGACGCCGAGAGCGCCCAGCGGCTCGTGCGCTCGAACGCGCGGTAGCGCTCGATGAGCTCGCGCGCCTCGGCCGTGAGCTGGGACCCGCCTCCCCCGGATCCGCCCACGGTCCGCTCGGTGAGCGCAAAGCCGAAGGCGCGCTCCGCGTCGCGCACGAGGCGCGTGGCCTTGGTGTAGGCCATGCCCATCTCGATGGCCGCGGCGCGCAGGCTGCCCAGCTCGCCCACGCGCTCCAGCAGGTCGACGGGGCCGGGCCCGAAGACCCGGTGCCCGTCGTCACCCAGAAGATATGCCCTGAGGTCAGGCCTCATGCCCGCGCTTCACCGTCCTTCTTGCCGCGTCTTCGTTCTTCTCGCCGCGCCGTCTCTCGCCGTGTCGTCTCTCGCTGCGTCGGCGTTCTTCTCGCTCATTTTCGCGCAGAATCCGCAATGCGCGAACATCTCAACTGCGGCTATACGATATTGAAGCGGATTCTGCGCGATAATCGCGCGCCGGCGAGAAGAACCCGAGCTCAGCGACCCTACCCACGTACGATGGTACCCGTCTTCCCGGCGATGCCGTCGGCCGCGCGCTCGAGGAGCGTGATCAGCGACGAGCGGCCGGGCCCGGACTGCGCAAAGGCGAGCGCGGCCTGGACCTTGGGCAGCATCGAGCCGGGCGCGAACTGGCCCTCCTCGATGTAGCGCGCGGCCGTCTCGGGCGTGAGCTCGTCCAGCCACTGCTGGTCGGGCTTGCCAAAGTTCACGGCGACCTTCTCCACGGCCGTGAGGATCACCAGGAAGTCGGCGTCAAGCTGCTCGGCCAGGCGCGCCGCCGCGAAGTCCTTGTCGATGACCGCCGCGGCGCCCTTGAGGTGGTTGCCCTCGGTCTTGAACACGGGGATGCCGCCACCGCCGCAGGCCACCACGACGTGGTTGGTCTCCACGAGCGAGCGAATGGTGTCCAGCTCGACGATGCCCACCGGCCGCGGCGAGGCCACCACGCGGCGATACCCGCGCCCGGCGTCCTCCACCACCTCGTAGCCGCGCTCGGCGATCATGCGGTCAGCCTCCTCGCGCGTCATGAAGGCGCCGATCGGCTTGGTGGGGTTGGCAAAGGCGGGGTCGTTCGGGTCAACCTCGACCTGCGTGAGCACGGTGGCCGCGCCCACGTCGATCCCGCGGTCGAGCATCTCCTCGCGCAACGCGTTCTGCAGGTCGTAGCCGATGTAGCCCTGGCTCATGGCCACGCACACGGAGAGCGGGCACGGGATGTACTTCTCGGGGTCGGAGCGCGTGAGCTGCGTCATGGCCTCCTGGATCATGCCCACCTGCGGGCCGTTGCCGTGGGCAACCACGACCTCATTGCCCTGCTCGATGAGGTCCACGATCGCGCGCGCCGTGTGCTTGACCGCCTCCATCTGCTCGGGCAGGTTGTTGCCCAGGGCGTTGCCACCGAGGGCGATGACGATTCTCTTACCCATGGTTCCTCTCCTGAATAGAAAAGTTGCCTAAAAGGGGCCTGTCCCCTTTTAGGCAACTCTGGGGAATCGAGCGATTAGGCCTGGTTCCAGCGGGGCTTGGCCGCGGCCTCGAGCTCCGCGAGCGTGGCCACGGGGTCCTTGACCTTCTGGAGGAAGATCATGGCCGCGATGGCGTACGGCTTGTAGCTGGCCTCCTTGTACATGCCCACGCGGTGCATGTCAAAGACGTCCGCCATGACCTCGCCGTGCTCGCAGGAGACGCCGGAGATGTCGGCGGGCAGCGGGTGCATGTAGATCGTGTCGTCGCCGTGAGCGGTCTTGGCCATGAGCTCGCGCGTGGAGCACCAGTCCATGTGGGTGGCGTTCTGGGCGAGGAGCTCCTTCTCGAGCGCCTTGATGCCGGCGTCGTCGCCCTCGGCATAGAGGTTGGTGCGCTTCTCCATGGCGGCGTAGGGAGCCCAGCTCTTGGGGATGACGATGTCGGCGCCCTCGAAGGCCTCGGCCATGGTGTTCACCTGCTTGAAGGTGCAGCCGGACTCGGCGGCGTAGGCCTTGGCGGCCTCCACGCGGTCGCCCATGAGGTCGTAGCCCTCGGGGTGGGCCAGCGTGACGTCCATGCCAAAGCGCGGCAGCAGCGAGATGAGCGACTGCGGGCAGGAGAGCGGCTTGCCGTAGCTCGGGGAGTAGGCCCAGGTCACGGCCACCTTCTTGCCGCGGAGGTTCTCCAGGCCGCCAAACTCCTCGATGAGGTAGAGCATGTCGGCGGAGGACTGGGTCGGGTGGTCGGAGTCAGACTGCAGGGAGATGAGCGTGGGACGGTGGTCGAGCACGCCGTCCTTGTAGGCCTCGTCGACGGACTCGGCGACCTCGGCCATGTAGGCGTCGCCCTTGCCGATGTACATGTCGTCGCGGATGCCGATGACGTCGGCCATGAAGGAGATCATCGTGGCGGTCTCGCGGACGGTCTCGCCGTGGGCGATCTGGGACTTGCCCTCGTCGAGGTCCTGGAGCTGGAGGCCCAGCAGGTTCGTGGCCTTGGAGAACGAGAAGCGCGTGCGCGTGGAGTTGTCGCGGAAGAGCGAGACGGCGAGGCCGGAGTCGAAGATGCGCGAGGAGATGTTGCGCTCGCGGAGGTTGCGCAGGGCCGCGGCCACGGCGTAGAGCGCGCGCAGCTCGTCGGTGGTCTTGTCCCAGGTGTGCAGGAAGTCGGCGTTGTACATGCCGGAGAAGTCGTAGCCCTTGAGCTCGTCGAGAAGCGCGGAGAAGTCCTTGGCCATTGTCATTTCCTTTCTGCGTGCAAAAGGGACAGTCACTTTTGCACGGTCCGATTCTTCGGTTCTGGGGGCGTGCAAAAGTGACTGTCCCTTTTGCACGCCCCGCGCATCGCTACTGGATGTCGTTGTCGGTGGCGCCAGCGCGGAAGACGGTGACGTCGCCGGTCTTCTTGGACGGGTCGTAGAGGTTGAGCGCGGCGGTGTAGAGCGCGGCGCAGGTCACGAGGTCCTGCTTGTAGGTAACCTCGTTGGGCGCGTGCGCCTGGCTCTCGGCGCCGGGGCCAAAGCCCACGCACGGAATGCCATAGCGGCCCTGAATGGACACGCAGTTCGTGGAGAAGGTCCACTTGTCGGTCAGCGGACGGCCGCCGCGCTTGTCCATGGACGGCTCGCAGCCGATGCGCTCGTCGCCGTACAGCGCGTGGTGCGCGTCAACGAGGGCCTGGACGTGAGCGGCGCTCTCGGCGTTGATCCACGTGGGGAAGTACGCCTCGGTCTCGTAGACGGTGCCCTTCCAGCTCGGGCGGTCGTACATGTACATGGAGACCTTGACGTCGTCGCCGTACTTCTTGACGCTCGGCAGATCGCGGATCTCCTGGAGGCAGGAGTCCCAGGTCTCGCCGGCGGTCATGCGGCGGTCGATGGAGATCGCGCAGCTATCGGCCACGGCGCAGCGGCTGGGCGAGGTGTAGAAGATCTGGCTCACGGTGCAGGTGCCGCGGCCCAGGAAGCGGGCGTCCTCGAAGTGCTCCGGGTTGTACTTGGGGTCGAGCATCTTGACGAGGCCCTTGATGTCGGTGGACTCGTCGCAGCCGTTGTTGTTGAGGGCGCGGACGTCGGCGATGATGTCGGCCATCTTGTAGATGGCGTTGTCGCCGCGGTCGGGCGCAGAGCCGTGGCAGGAGACGCCGTGCACGTCAACGCGAATCTCCATGCGGCCACGGTGGCCACGGTAGATGCCGCCGTCGGTGGGCTCGGTGGAGATCACGAACTCGATCTTCTCGCGCGCGTCCTCCGGGCCGTCGAAGTACTTGTTGACGATGTACTGCCAGCACATGCCGTCGCAGTCCTCCTCCTGGACGGAGCCCACGACCATGATCTTGTAGCCCTCGGGGATGAGGCCGAGGTCCTTCATCATCTTGGCGGCGTACGTCGCGGAGGCCATGCCGCCCTCCTGGTCGGAGCCGCCGCGGCCGTAGATGAGCTCGTCGGTCTCGTAGCCCTCGTAGGGATCGGCCTCCCAGTTGTCACGGTTGCCGATGCCCACGGTGTCGATGTGCGAGTCGATGGCGATGATCTTGTCGCCCTCGCCCATCCAGCCGATGACGTTGCCCAGGCCGTCGACCTCGACCTTGTCAAAGCCGAGCTTCTCCATCTCGGCCTTGATGCAGGCCACGACCTCGCCCTCCTCGCAGGACTCGCTCGGGTGGGAGATCATGGCGCGCAGAAACGCGGTCATGTCCTTGCCGTACGCCTCCGCCGCGCTCTTGATCTGCTCGAAATCCAGTTCCTTGGCCATTTTGCTTACGTCCTTTCTGACGCCCTCGTTACCAGTCTTCTGCCGAGAAGAACCTGTTCTTCTCGCTCTCCCCTACTCGGCGGGGTACGCGCCGTCCCACACCACGCGACGGTAGTTCACCGGGTCCGTGTCGCCCTCGGTCGAGAAGAGCAGCACGGAGCTCTCCGCGGTGAGACCGATGGCCTCGCGGAGCTCGGCGTACTCGTCGGACTCCATGAGGGTCGTGACCAGGCCCGCGCCCACGGCGCCGGACTCGCCGGAGATGACGCGCGGGTCGCCCTTCTTGGGGGCGCCGAGCACGCGCATGCCCTTGGCTGCCACCCAGTTGGGGCAGCTCACGAACACGGACACGTGGTTGCGCAGGATGTCCCAGCCCAGCGTGTTGGGCTCGCCGCAGGCCAGGCCCGCCATGATCGTGGGCATGTCGCCGTCCACGATGCGCGGGTCGCCGTCGCCGGCGAGGGCGCCCTTGTAGAGGCAGGCCGCAGTGTCGGCCTCCATTACCACGAAGGTGGGCGGGTTGTCGGGGAAGAGGTTGGTGAAGTAGCCCACAACGCCGCCGGCCAGGCTGCCGACGCCGGCCTGCACGAAGACGTGCGTCGGGCGCTCCACGCCGGCCGCCGCGTACTGCTCGGCCGCCTCGGAGGCCATGGTGCCGTAGCCCTCCATGATCCAGGACGGGATCTCCTCGTAGCCGTCCCAGGCGGTGTCCTGGACGATGACGCCGTTCTCGCAGGCCTCAGCCTCGGCGGCGGCCATGCGGACGCACTCGTCATAGTTGACGTCCTCAATGGTGACCTCGGCGCCCTCGGCGGCGATGTTGTCAAAGCGGCTCTTCACGCTGCCCTTGGGCATGTGCACGACGGCCTTCTGGCCCAGCTTGTTGGCGGCCCAGGCCACGCCGCGGCCGTGGTTGCCGTCCGTAGCGGTGAAGAAGGTGGCCTGGCCGAAGTCGCGCGCGAGCTCGTCGCTCGTAAGGTAGTCGTAGGTCATCTCGGAGACCGGGCGGCCGATCTTGCCCGCGATGTAGTTGGCCATGGCGAAGGAGCCGCCGAGCACCTTGAAGGCGTTGAGGCCAAAGCGGTAGGACTCGTCCTTCACGGCCAGGTTCTTGAGGCCGAGCTCGCCCGCCAGCGCGTCCAGCTTGGCGAGCGGGGTGACGTCGTACTGCGGGAAGCTCTGGTGGAAGCTGCGCGCCGCCTCCACGTTCTCGAGGGACATGATGCCGAGGTGGCGATCGTCGCTCTTAGGCATCTTGTTGGCGACCCACTTGATCTTCTCGCTCAACGCTTCCTCCTTGTGCTCTGGCGGCTTTCCCGCCTGCGCTCTCGCGCTTGCCGTGCTTTCCGTACTTGCCAACTTTTTGTCTGGTATCCAAACAAAATGTTTGTTAGCCCATATATTCCCACTTTTCAAGCGTGTTTCAAGAGGAAATTTTGCGGTGTCGCAGACGGTACGTTTGCGGCTGCGAACGGCATGCCGAGAAGGACCACTCCACGACCAGTGCACGGCGCGTTCGTTCGGCTTGGCTGCCGCGCTCGGGCGGGCGGTCGGCCGGCCCCCCAACCGGCACTCCCGGCCGGCACTCATGAGTGCCGGCTCTCCCGCCATCCCCAGCCGGCACTTCTCGCCAAACGCCGAGAATCAGCCGGCACTTCTGTCAGAAACCCCTCACCCTTGCCGGCACTCCTTGCGGGCACTCATAAGTGCCGGCTGGCGAGAAGGACGTCGGGCTGGTTGATTATCTGGGGTTCCTGTCCCATCAACCTTCCGAATCTGCTGAGAGCTCTTCCATGGATGTTCCGCCGTGCGTCACACCTCGATACTGCAGTACAACCGCCATCAGCAAAGATACGCAGTCGGAGCTTAACCGTACCCCCTACAAGAAAATCACGACCACCCGCATAGCGGGTGGTTTGCTCTTAGGGTATAACCCTAGGGTCCCAGGCCAGGGGCTCAAGCCCCTGGCCTGAACTGGCGTTCAGGCCCGATAGCCCCTTGACTCGTGGCGGGCCGGTCGAACCGGCGGCGCGCCTACTTCCTGTTCTGCGGGCCCCTCGCGAAGGGGTCCTCGTACTCCTTGACGCTCAGCCTGTCCTGGGCGATGTCGGCGCGCTCCTGCTCCCGTATGTACTTCGCGATCGTCGCCTCGTTGAGCCCGACGGTGGAGACGCAGTGGCCCTCCGCCCAGAACCTCCTGTTCCCGAACTCGTGCTTGAGGTTCGCGCGCCGGTCGAACATGAGCAGCGAGCTCTTCCCCTTCAGGTACCCCATGAAGCTCGACACGCTGATCTTGGGCGGGATGCCGGCCGGCATGCGCGCGTGGTCGGGCATCAGGTGACCCTCTATGATCTCGACGCCCTTCCACTGGCACAGCTGCCTGAGAATCTCCCCCAGGTCCTTGCGGTATTGGTTGTAGATGACCTTCCTTCTATACTTTGGTGCGAACACGATGTGGTACTTGCAGAGCCACTTCGTGTGCGCGAGGCTGTTGGCCTTCTGGGCCACGGCAATCACCTTCCCCTCGGGGCCGGCGACCTGAACAATCACCATGCTAGAGGGGAGGGTGTTTTGTTGCGTAGCAATTGGTGCCCTCCACCCGCTGAGCGGGTGGTTTTCTGTGCCGCGCGTACCGCGCGGCACGGGCTAAAGCCCATGAAAGAGGGGGCCACGCGAGACGGGCCCCTCATCAGGAACATCTCCACTCGTGCGGGGAGCACACCACGGTGGAGATCGGTTACTACAACGGCCAGGGATCATCCCCGCATGCGCGGGGAGCACGCCGCCGCCCACGCCCAGTCCCGGTCGGCGTTGGGATCATCCCCGCATACGCGGGGAGCACTATGGGCGCACGTCGGCCGCTCCGAGGTCGTCGGAATCATCCCCGCATGCGCGGGGAGCACCAGGACGGCGACACGCCGGCGTCCCAGCCGCAGGGATCATCCCCGCATACGCGGGGAACACTTGGCAATCTTGGCGCCAGAGACGGAGCGCGCGGGATCATCCCCGCATACGCGGGGACACGAGTTCGGAGGGCGAGACCTCATCTCCGACGTGGAATCATCCCCGCATACGCGGGGAACACCCACGAAGGTCGCTGATGCCGTGAGCGTCCCGAGAATCATCCCCGCATACGCGGGGAGCACCGTCGAATGGCCGATGCGTAGCCCTCCAAGGTGGGATCATCCCCGCATACGCGGGGAGCACCAGTACGCCTCCGGGGACGTCACGATCGGGACGGGATCATCCCCGCATACGCGGGGAGCACCCGGTTATGCGGTCGTACAGGCTGCGGACGCCGGGATCATCCCGCATACGCGGGGAGCACCCGAGCATGGCCTCGGTGCGGTAGCAGACCTGGGGATCATCCCCGCATACGCGGGGAGCACGACCTCGACTGCGCGACGCTGTCCACCGGGCCAGGATCATCCCCGCATACGCGGGGAGCACGCGACCTTCTGCGAGTGGCCGTGGATGGCCGAGGGATCATCCCCGCATACGCGGGGAGCACGCCTGCTCGGTCTTCTCGCAGCCGAACGTCGCGGGATCATCCCCGCATACGCGGGGAGCACGTCGCGAAGTCGTTGAGGTCGCCGCCCACGGCGGGATCATCCCCGCATACGCGGGGAGCACTACGGGCGCCTACAGGAGCTTCTGGATGACAAGGGATCATCCCCGCATACGCGGGGAGCACTGCATTAGCGCGCCGGTGCCGATGGTCACCGAGGGATCATCCCCGCATACGCGGGGAGCACAAGACGTAGCTCCCCTCCCCCACGATCGCCGCGGGATCATCCCCGCATACGCGGGGAGCACCGCATCGTGGAGAGCCATCCCGCGATCGAGTCGGGATCATCCCCGCATACGCGGGGAGCACGAGATGAGCTGGTTGACGGTCGACTTGAGCGCGGGATCATCCCCGCATACGCGGGGAGCACGCCGGGGCCTTGAGCGCCTTGGTCTTGGCGGTGGGATCATTCCCGCATACGCGGGGAGCACTCCTGATCACCGAGCTGGCCGTGGGTGCTGTGGGGATCATCCCCGCATACGCGGGGAGCACCACGATGATGCCGCCCGCAGGCGCGAGCAGGCAGGGATCATCCCCGCATACGCGGGGAGCACGGCCACATGGGCGTAGACGAGTACGAGGCCGAGGGATCATCCCCGCATACGCGGGGAGCACTGCGCGCGCAGTGGGACGGCGAGCCGGTGGCGAGGATCATCCCCGCATACGCGGGGAGCACTCCTTCCGCTTCCTTCTCATCTGTCCCCTCCGGGGATCATCCCCGCATACGCGGGGAGCACCGCATGTGCGCGCTCTTCGGGTGCTCTGCGACGGGATCATCCCCGCATACGCGGGGAGCACGCATACCCCCGATGCTTCGGCGTCGGGGGGTAGGATCATCCCCGCATACGCGGGGAGCACTCGTGGCCGGAGAGCGTGGTGCCCTTGCGGGGGGGGGATCATCCCCGCATACGCGGGGAGCACCAGGCGACCTCGTCCGTCCCGACGCCGGGGAAGGGATCATCCCCGCATACGCGGGGAGCACCCCGCCGTGGCCCCGGTGCCGACGCCCGCCCGGGGATCATCCCCGCATACGCGGGGAGCACTAGCAGTCCTCGGCGTGCTCGCGCTCAATCTGGGGATCATCCCCGCATACGCGGGGAGCACTCGAAAGGCGATGACGAGCCGACGCTCGACTGGGGATCATCCCCGCATACGCGGGGAGCACGACGGCGTGTTTCGACGCCTCTACTTTCTCCCGGGATCATCCCCGCATACGCGGGGAGCACCGAACATCTCATCAGTCATCAAGCCACCTCCCGGGATCATCCCCGCATACGCGGGGAGCACCGGTTTTCATCGTCTTTCTCGTCTGCATGGGGAGGATCATCCCCGCATACGCGGGGAGCACGCCCTGCTCGACTGGCAGAAGATGGCGTCCCCGGGATCATCCCCGCATACGCGGGGAGCACATCATCACGTCGCCGTCCGCGACCACGAGCGTGGGATCATCCCCGCATACGCGGGGAGCACGCGACAAGGCCGCTCGCCGTGCCCGTGAGAATGGGATCATCCCCGCATACGCGGGGAGCACTTCTTCCACGTGCTGGCGGGCAAAGCGCGGAAGGGATCATCCCCGCATACGCGGGGAGCACTTCTTCCACGTGCTGGCGGGCAAAGCGCGGAAGGGATCATCCCCGCATACGCGGGGAGCACAGACCAGTTTCATCGGTTCTGAGCGTCACTCCGGGATCATCCCCGCATACGCGGGGAGCACTACAACCCCAGCACAGGGAACATCGGCGTGGGAGGATCATCCCCGCATACGCGGGGAGCACCGAGGCCACTGGCGGAGCCGTCAAGCTGACCAGGATCATCCCCGCATACGCGGGGAGCACGCGAACATGTTGCGCTGCCAGAGGTTGATGGTAGGATCATCCCCGCATACGCGGGGAGCACCCGTCCTGCGAGAAGACGTGCGCGGTGGGCTGGGGATCATCCCCGCATACGCGGGGAGCACCACCGCCTCGTGCTTGGTCTCGACGCTATGCAAGGATCATCCCCGCATACGCGGGGAGCACGTTGGCGATCGGCTCACGACCTCCATGGGCGAGGGATCATCCCCGCATACGCGGGGAGCACAGTTCACCGTCGCAACAGCGGCGATAGCGGCCGGGATCATCCCCGCATACGCGGGGAGCACGCGGGAGAGCTTCTTTCTGCGCTCTTCGACGAGGGATCATCCCCGCATACGCGGGGAGCACAGGCCGGTGATGGCGTAGTACTCGTAGCCGGTGGGATCATCCCCGCATACGCGGGGAGCACGCCGTCGGGGCCGGCTCGGTCGTGATGGACGCGGGATCATCCCCGCATACGCGGGGAGCACCATATCCGGTGAACCTGTTGTGCTTCTTGCGCAGGATCATCCCCGCATACGCGGGGAGCACGACTCGAACCTCGTGCCGCGCGCCTTGCTCCTGGGATCATCCCCGCATACGCGGGGAGCACGAGGGCGCGGACAGCTCAGCGCCAACGGTGAGGGGATCATCCCCGCATACGCGGGGAGCACCCGTAACGCTATTTCCTCTCCAAAATATACGAAGGATCATCCCCGCATACGCGGGGAGCACCGCTCGGTCGCCATCAACGAGACCGACGGGAAGGGATCATCCCCGCATACGCGGGGAGCACCGCTAATTTCGTTCGGTAAGGTCATTTGGTTCGGGATCATCCCCGCATACGCGGGGAGCACGTCGGGACTCACGGCATCCGTCTCGATGTCGTAGGATCATCCCCGCATACGCGGGGAGCACGCTGCCTGTCGGTACTAACCATCGCAGCCACGGGGATCATCCCCGCATACGCGGGGAGCACCCGCTCCGGTCGTTGACGTGGCAGACGCTGATAGGATCATCCCCGCATACGCGGGGAGCACCCAGAGGTGTCGGCACGAGGCCGTCTGAGTCTGGGATCATCCCCGCATACGCGGGGAGCACTTGCCCTCGGGGTCGGTCACGGAGAGCGAGCCGGGATCATCCCCGCATACGCGGGGAGCACATCGACTCGTGCGGCGGCGACGTGTACGAGGGGGGATCATCCCCGCATACGCGGGGAGCACCCCGCGGAGGCGAGGTCGAAGCTCGTGATCTTGGGATCATCCCCGCATACGCGGGGAGCACGCCTCGGCGAGCTGCGCGTAGTTGTCGACCCCGGGATCATCCCCGCATACGCGGGGAGCACTGCGATCCGACGCCCACGAAGGCTGCCTGGAGGGGATCATCCCCGCATACGCGGGGAGCACCGTCTGGCAGGAGCAGACGAGAAATTCCTGAGGGGATCATCCCCGCATACGCGGGGAGCACGTACCCGTGCCCTAAGCCACCGTGCTCGTCATAGGATCATCCCCGCATACGCGGGGAGCACCGCCATGGAGCCACTCGAGAACGTCGCGACGTAGGATCATCCCCGCATACGCGGGGAGCACCGCGTCTCCACCATCACCAAGATTTCCAAGGTAGGATCATCCCCGCATACGCGGGGAGCACAGCGACCCCACGTCTCCGAGCGCGCCGAGGATGAGGGATCATCCCCGCATACGCGGGGAGCACGCATTCAAGATTGATGCGCCGTCTCGCGTCGCGGGATCATCCCCGCATACGCGGGGAGCACCGGTCCACACGGCCCTCGGTCTCGTGTCGCGCGGGATCATCCCCGCATACGCGGGGAGCACGCGACCTTCTGGCTGTGGCCGTGGATGGCCGAGGGATCATCCCCGCATACGCGGGGAGCACCCTCTGTCATAGAAGGGACGCATACATGGAATGGGATCATCCCCGCATACGCGGGGAGCACGTGGTGCCCGGCCCCATGCGCTGTCCGCGCCGAGGATCATCCCCGCATACGCGGGGAGCACCCATCGTGGCGGTGCCGCTCGCGATGGGCGGAGGGATCATCCCCGCATACGCGGGGAGCACTATATCCAGTCGGCGGCCGGCTGCGGGTAGAGGGGATCATCCCCGCATACGCGGGGAGCACTCGGCAATCGGCGCGAGGCGCTTCGAGAAGCCGGGATCATCCCCGCATACGCGGGGAGCACAAGGAGGTGTTCTGCGGCTTGGGCTTGGGCGCGGGATCATCCCCGCATACGCGGGGAGCACGTCAACGGCGGGGCCGTCGAGTTCACGCTGGAGGGATCATCCCCGCATACGCGGGGAGCACATGTCGCGGCCGTGGACCGCCCTGTACACCTCGGGATCATCCCCGCATACGCGGGGAGCACATAGCGAGCCTCGACGGGGGCCCCGACGTGCAGGGATCATCCCCGCATACGCGGGGAGCACTTGACTGACGCGATGGGACCGAGTGAGTTGGCAGGATCATCCCCGCATACGCGGGGAGCACTAGAGCGTCCCCGGCCGGTTGGTGGAAAGGCCGGGATCATCCCCGCATACGCGGGGAGCACGGCCAGACCTGCGCGAAGTCGCCCATGGGGATGGGATCATCCCCGCATACGCGGGGAGCACCCGTCGCGCGAGACGTCCAGCCCGTACGCTTCGGGATCATCCCCGCATACGCGGGGAGCACGGGCAGGACGAGACCCGCAAGGAAAACGGAAAGGGATCATCCCCGCATACGCGGGGAGCACTCCCGGAGCGCCTCGCGGACGCGCTCCCTGAAGGGATCATCCCCGCATACGCGGGGAGCACACGAAGTGCGAGAGGGCCTTCGAGAAGCTCGTGGGATCATCCCCGCATACGCGGGGAGCACACGTCCTGATAGCCGTCGCCGAGGACGAGCATGGGATCATCCCCGCATACGCGGGGAGCACAAGCCCCGGGCGGCCTCGTGCCGCTCGGGGCTAGGATCATCCCCGCATACGCGGGGAGCACGCGAGGTAGGACTCGGCCCCGAGGTCGCGCGAGGGATCATCCCCGCATACGCGGGGAGCACGGGTCGACCGACATGTCGAGGTAGGCCGCAGCGGGATCATCCCCGCATACGCGGGGAGCACTTCGCCGACGTCGCGGGCATGTCCGCCGAGGAGGGATCATCCCCGCATACGCGGGGAGCACAGTAATCTACCTGCAAGCCTACCAGATGTTCTGCAGCAACTGATTCACTTTCTTCGACCGTCACGAGGTACCGTGTCCGCCGTTAGCGCGAACGAAACTTATGCGCTTTGCGGTGCTTCGACGCGCTGCTCCATCCCGTCGGAAGCGAGCCCATGAGGGTAGCGCCATCCGTACCAACAGGGCGCTTGATGAGCTTCAGCCCCTCGCAGTCGACCGGAGCCCAATCCGGTTGGAACACCTCAAACTCCAAATGCTGCTCATTGCGTGCGCTGTACACCATGATCGCCCTGCCAGACTTCACAAACGAGCAAACCCTCTGCCACAGCCTCTCCCTCACGCGTGCGGAGAGGCGCCCGACAAACACACCGGGCGCAATCTCCAAGAGCCAGCGAGTCAAATCCCCTCGAGCTCCCGGCGGACACGCGGTCAACACCATGACAACCATGTCGCATCATCCTTCGGACTCATCGGAGTATTGCCTTCCGGCGGCAACCTCTCCGTTCTTCTCGTCCCAAAGCTTCAGGTCGTCGCCAAACGACTCATCTTGGTCAATGCCCATGGAGAACAAGCCCGTTATGTCCTCGACCATGCGCTTCATAACAGAGAGGTCGTAGAGAGCATCCCGCATGTTCTTGCGGGTAGCAGAGCCGATGTCATCTGGATGCATCGCCGCAGTCTTGAACGCCACGGGAATGGAGAGCTCGGCCTTGTATAGATCGGCGATGTCATACACGAACGACCTCTCATGTCCGGTGTGTACGAACCCAAGTCCGGGCGAGCAACCCAACGCAACGATGACTGCATGGGCAACGCCGTATAGACACACGTGTGCCGCAGAAAGCGCCTTGTTGATCTCGGACCCCGTATCGAAATCGTCTGGGTCGAATTCGCGACGCTTCCACTCAACGCCCGTCTCCCGGGACCAATGCCGATACACCCTGCGGATGCGGGCGCCCTCACGACCACGTAGCTGCTGCATCGTGAGCGCGCTCACGTCCTCGTCCGGAAAGCGCAGCTGATACATCTGCCGGGCGACCGCGAGTCGCGTCCTCGTATTGGAGACCAAGCTCGCCTGACGCATGAGAAGGCGGCTGGAGTGCGTCAGCGGCCGCCCAGACGCATACATCCTCACGCCGCGCTCGCCCACCCAAATCACGCTCGCGCCGTTCTCCCCTATCGTTGCCATGGCCTTGTGGGAGATGCTCGTCCCGGGGCCCAGCATCAAGACTCCCAGCGTTGCGACCGGTATCCGAATCGTCCCCTCGTCGTCAGTAATCGTGATGGCGTTCTCCGCCTGATTGACAACGCAGCGCTCGAAGTAAGCGAACGAAATGCGCTCGTCGGCACGAACCAAGTCGGACAAAACGGGCGGGACGACGCTCGGCGTCGCCCCGCCCTCAGAACTCGCATCCTTACCCAGGCCGAGAATGGCGTCATCAGACATCGCCGGGCTCCCGAAGCGGGGCGATGGTCATGAGGCCACATCCAAAGCCGCGGGCGCGGCCCAGGCCGAAGCCGAGCGTGTGCCTAAACGTCTCTGCATCAACGACCTCGAGAACGCCATCGTATTGCGCGGTCGTAAGTGTAACAACGTTCCCCTGCCTCTTGAACCGCTCTCGACGACGATGGGACACGGTAAGCCGTTCGAACCCCTCCTCTGTCTGCGCGATGCGGAAGCCGTGCGCCTCCGCGCGATCCATGAGCCACGCACGCTGCTGAGCCTCAGTAACGTGGCCCTGGAGCGTGCCAACGACTCCCGCACGCCCCCTTCTTCCCTTGTCGACAAGAACCTTGCGCACCGGATTCGCTTTAAGCCTGAACTGCCAGAGCTGCCCTTCGGACACCCGGTCAAGAGCAGGGTCGTATTCCTTGGTCACCCAAGAAGGAGATGCCACTGAGGCCACCTGATCGCAGATATGGGTGAAGTCCGGTTTATCGGGACTCACAACGTAGAGCCAGACCTCCCGCTCGTTGCCCGGAACCTCATCCAAACGCCAGAGGATTCTGCCCCTCTCGTCCTCGCGCACGGCGCTAGGCGCAAACGCCTGCTCAACCGCCGCGTGAACCTTGTAGGGCGAGCTAACGAACGCAATGGCATCTAGGTTTGTCAGGCCCAGCGGAACTCTTGATAGATACATATGTCACCTCACTCCATCCATCCCAGAGGGTCATGAACGGGCGCCTCTCCCACATTTGGCTCCAAGACGGTCGCCGCAGAAACTTTGTCACTGCTGGCGTCATCAAGAGCGACGATGTCGGGGTTGGGCACCCGCAGTCGGGTGACGGGCCTGCACGCGTAGCGCCTTCCCGCGGCGCTGTACGTGAGTGGGTAGTCCGCCCAGCTCTCGCAGACCTCCCCGTCGCGCGCGTCAGCGACCATCTCAAGCGCAAGCACGTCCGCATGGCGGGACTTGTATCGCTCGGAAGCCCTCCAGGGCTCTCTGGAAAGCACCTGACGGACGTCCCGCGCCTCTCCATCGATGCCCAGGCAAAGCGGCATATCTGCCGGGCACGACCTTCTCCCCAGATAGAGAGGCCTGCGCGGCAGCCTTAAAGCCACTTCCACCTTCTCGAGCATCTCATCAGGCCCTCCGAGGGCGACGAGAAAGCAGGCGTCGGCAAGATAGTAGCGGTCCGAGAGTGGCATGGGCTTACCGCCATCCATTGGCCGCTCGGTCTGAAAGTCGCGCATGAGCTGGCCCGGCTGCTCAACACGAACAGCGAGCTCGAGCTGCGCAAGATCGTCCACCGGGTCTTCGCGTGTTCTGCCAAGCGCTGAGGCGATGAGTCCCACGATTCCGCTCTTGGTCGGCTCGCGTCTCGTGGTTCTTCTCGCATAGCGCGACGAGTCCCCCCAAGACTGCATGGGCCCCGCAAGGCGGATGAGAAGAACGGCCATGATTACTCCTCGGACGCAAGAGCCGATTCGATCGCCTCGCGGACGGCGCTCACCAGAGTGTCGAAGGAAACGCCCTCCCCAAAGTACTCGAGGGACGCAGCATCCACGCCATACGAGACGTGCCAGCTCTTCGTTGCCGGATGCGCGAAAGCGCCCTCGACATCCTTGGCACATGTCGCAAGACGCTCCGCGGCAATCTGCGTGATGGAGCGGTCGCGCTCGGCGTATACGGGACGCTCGAACGCCGTGGCCAGGTTGATGGGCTGGTCATCGCGCAGCGAGACAGCCACCATGTTGGGCAGCGTACGGTTGGCAAAGGTATTCTGCTTGCCAGTTGGCATGGACTTGACAAACGCCTCCACGAAGGCCGCCACCCCGCATGCCGTCGCCTCGGCGTTCTCCAGTTGCCCCATGAGTGCGTCGACGTTCACGGTCGCATAGCGGTAGAGCGTTGAGGAGTTGAAGCTTACGGTACCCAGCATCCCGGCTCCAGCGTTGTCATCTGCCGCGCAGTCATCCACGGCGGTGAAGTAGTCGTACTCCTGGGAGATCTCGTTGACCGAGATGGCGTGTGCGACCTGCGAGCACGCATCGACGTTGAAGTCGGACGCATCGGCGAGCATGCGGCCGAACAGGGCGATGTCGACCGCCTGGATCCCCTTGAACGCTTTCTGGACGTCCTTCTTCGACTTGCTGTCAGGCTTCTTGGGATCGACTCCCCCGTCCGCCCAAGAAATGGCAATGTCCGCTAGGTCATCGAGCTCACGATTAGCGATAAAGACAAGGTAGCCCGTGGCAAGCGTCCCCTCGTCGGAGCCCTTCCTGTCGGTCTCGGACGACTTGATGCCCGTGGCGTCCAGCACCGCCTTGGCAAAGTCGACGGACTGCTCGGCAAGGTCCTCACGCTTGGCGGCGATGCGATCCGCGATGAGCGGCACGACGAACTTCGTGCGCACGCCCAGCTGGCCCTCCGGTAGGAGGTCAGAGAACATCTCGCGCATGGCGCGCTTCCACGCTTGGCTGGAGACGCGGGCTCGGAGCGCCCCTCCATACATGGCGGTCTTGGGACTCCCGGTGTCATCACGGTTGATGTTGCTGGGCGGAACGCTCTGAAGGGCATAGAGATCAAGGTACATAAGATGCCTCCTAGTTCTTCTCGTCAGCCGACGCGCCAGCGGCCTCATCTGTCGTCGCCTCGTCGGACACGGTCGTAAAGTAATCCCGCCCCCAGCGCATGAACACGTCGCCGCGGGCGCCTGGGAACTGCAAGAGGAAGAGGTCGCGAGTGAGCAGGTAGTAGTCCACGCGGACCCCCTTGTCTCTCATGAGCATGATGAGGGCGCGCATATGGTGCTCAACGCCATCCATATCCCGCACGCCCTCTATGGAGGCCATCCTGCGACGAACCCCCTTTGCCTTGTCCTTGTCGTACTCGATGCGTCGGCATGACCACCCGAAGGATCGACGCCGGGCACCCGTCTCCCCAGAGGAACTGGTGATAGCCATGGGGCTATCTTTAGACTGCTGGTGATAGGCATAAAGCCTCAGAGCAGCTGTGATGGCACGGAGCGCCCTTTTTTCGTCCGCCTCGGACAGGGCGAGGTCGAGAAGCCCCTCGAAGAGGTCCTCCCCCACGGAGGCCCAAGACGTGCCTCCGGGCATTCCCAGCCGCCGTAGGCGGGCAAGAGAGGCCCGCGCATCTGCGGCATCGGAGCCTTTTCCAACATAGGCGCGCTGCAGCCGAGCAATCTTCCTCTGCGTAAACAGAGCCACCTCGTGCGCGCGCTCATAGAGCGACGGCATATCGTCCTCCCTTCTTAAAATAACGCCTTGACTAGACCGCCCTCAAACCAGGCAAGCGCCTGGCCAACTGAGACGTCATCGTGTTCCGAGAAGCACGAGACGTGCCGATAAGACACGTACGCATTCGCCAGCCTTCGGAGTACGAACTGAGCCTCCTTGCGCCACGCAAGGCAGTACTCGTCCACTCCCTCGTCGGGGAACTCGGCAATTCGCGCACGATACAGGGCGTCGAGAGCGTCATAGGCACCTTCACGAACGTCCTCCCGCGATGCCTGCGCCGCAGAGTCCGAGAAGGAATCGTAGCGCCGCTTGTCGCCCTGGGCGCGCTCCACGTTCTGAACAAATCGAACGAGAACGCCCACCGCCTGATCGGTGCGCTCGATGACATCAAGCATCTTGACAACGGCCTCGGAGTCCTTGCGGAGCAACGTCGCACGCAGGTCAACCGAGTCCGTAATGGCATCGTCCACGACACTGCTCTGCGTGCCATAGCTGACTCCCTGGCACACGATGCGGACATTGAGGCGCCAGTCTTCGGGACTCTGAGCATCCTGCAGCTCCGACATCCAGCGGATGACGCCGGGGCGAAGCTTTCCTCCATCGGCAAGCGCAAGCAGGCTGGGAAGACCGCGCCAGAGAGCGCGGGCCGTATCTGGCGCAACAGGCATGAGCGGCACGGTTGCGGTGCCCAGCTTCTTCTGCTGCTGCTTGCTCTCACGCCATCCGGTCATCATCTCAAAGCGCTGCTTGTTGGCCGGAATCAAGACATCCCCGTAGCTGATGATGACACCGCGGACGCACGATCCGTCCTCGCTGGGAATTAGTCGAATCCTCCGACTCTGCCAGGTGAGCAGGTCAACTGGTCCGGTCGGCTCTCGCTGGCAGGTATCTGCCGAGGGCACCTCGCGCTCCCAAGGGGCATAATCATCTGAGACAATAACGGAGACATTGCTCAGAAACAGCACGAAGTTCAGGAGCAGGGTCTCGAAGAGATTCTGGCCCTCCAGATAGATTCCACCCAGCGCTCCGCACCATCCCGTGCCAAGCGCCCCCTTGGGGGCGTACGCCTTCCCGCTCTTGGCAGAGGTGTTTCCAACGACGGGGCTCTTGATCCCGGCCGTGTGATAGGCCTGTACAACAACCAGATAGCGCGCAGCAAGATCAAACGGCAGCGAGTCCAGATGCGCGGGGCTCCTCATGGAGAAGAGGAACTTCTCCGGCTTAGGAACGTCCAGCATGAGCTCGCTGACAGAATCGAACTCCTTCTCCCCCATATAGTCGAGGCCGGGAATCTGATAGAAAGGATGCTCATCGTCGAAGAGGTCAAACTCATGAGGGTAGTCAGCGAGGTACTCATCGATTTGGTCCGACCCGAAGCACCCCTGAGATCGAAGTTCCTCCCAGCGCTCCTTCTTCTGCTTTTCCCCCAACTCCTCGAACTCATAGTTGATGCAGTAGACGAGTGCAAGCAAGAGACGCAGAAGCGCCAGCCCCTCACCGGGAATCTCACCCGAAAGACGCCGAATCTGATGGGCTCCGGCCAGAGCGTCCCGTATCGAGACGACATCGGCAGTGCCATCGAGCCGCTCAACGGGAATCCAGGGCTCGAATCGCAGGTCGTAATGTGGGTTCTGTTTGATCATTTCTTCCTCCTTTCAGTTGTTCGATATACTTGAATAAGTGCAGATAACCCCACATTTGTGGGGAACAAGGGCAAAGTATTCTCATCTCAAGGTTCAGTCCACCCTTTGGCGGAAACACCGGATAAAGTATCCTGAGTTAAAAATAACCGAACTGAGATGATAATACTAAGAAATCCGGCGAACGATCGATAATCCCTCTTCTCTGGTGTAACGCACGCGCTGGTCAAGTACCTCTGCCTCAAATACCTCCGGTTCGCCCTCAACCTCTTCCATGGCAAGCACCAGCCTCCCCGCCAGAACGGGAACGCCCTGCCATGCGGCAACCCAGCGCTCGCAGCCGCTCTCGAGTTCTTCAATGAGCCTATCGAGCTGTTGTGGGCGACCCAGAGAGAGCGGCAGCCTCACCGCACACTGAGCGAGTACCATGGACAGCGCCCAGTCTGGCTCATATGCAGTGGGAACCTCTTGTCCTCTTTCGACACCGCTCTTCTCGTCACTCACCCAAGGAAGCAGGTAAACACAGCCACCTTTTCTGCTGACAAGAAGAACCTCGACGGTCTCCTGCGTATCTCTGACCGCGCACTGCCCCGCATCTTCGCTCATCCGCGAATCCGAGCTATCCTCAATTGCTCGGCAGAAGAGGTTCGTGAGCGTCTTCTCGTTTTCCGAAAGATACTTCGCCGACGGAAGGAGGAAATCGCCAGCTCGCAGCCTCTTGTCCTGGACCGTCTTCGCTCGTTCTTCACATGCATTGTGGTACGAGGAGAGCCACCCCTCTGGAATCTCCCCCTCCGCAGCGGGAGAATACGCTAGACGCACCAGCCTAGCGATGTCCTTCGGCAGGGAGAATCTAACACTCGCTTCCATGCCAAGGAGCCCACTTACCGCAAGGGCCTCCATGAGAGACGCCCTGTCATAGACCCTTGAGACCCCCGGCACGAACGCTGGGCCTTCAGGACCAATTTCCTCAATGCCGCGGAGGAAGCAGCGAGCCTTTCGCAGGCGAGCCGGACGGTCCTTCTCGCCCTCGCCGCGGACATGACGATGGTCCCTTCCCAGGCGTTGCATCAGAAGGTCGATGGGCGCGGCGTCAGTGACGAGAAGGTCGAAGTCTATGTCGAGCGACTGCTCGAGCACCTGCGTTCCCACCACGATCATTCGCTCAGGACGCTTGCCGTTGGACCGCGTCGCGTCGGGACCGAGCAGGCCGCGGAGCACGGTCTCGTTCTCCATGCGGTCGAGATCCATGAAGCGCGCGTGGGTCAGCATAACCTCGTCGCTGCCAAAGGAATCCCGCAAGGCTCGATAGGCCGCCTGCGCACGCGTCACCGTGTCGCACATGACCCCCGCGACGCCGCCCTCACTCAGCTCCTCCTTCAAAAGGGCAACGAGAGCTTCGGGCTCATCAGGTAGAACCGACACATCTATCTGAGCACCTCGCGACGACGGCGAGCATTCAAGCCTCTTGATACCTGACCCCGAGGCAATCGTGATGAGCGGATATGCCTCATCCACGGGAGCCGGCTCCGGCACTCTCTTTTTTGCCCTGGCCTGCTCTCTGCGAGAGAGCCTTCTCCGAGAGGGGACGGTAAGCACGTCGCCATAAGCTGACGTGGGCACACAACCAACCCCCTGAGCAGCACGTCCTTCTCGATAGGCCTCGGCCAGTTTTTCACGCACCACAGTGGGAAGCGTGGCGGAAAGCAAGATGACGGGGCAGCCCCACGCCCCCAGCCACTCCAGAATGCGCATCAGATATTGCTGCATGTAGCTGTCATAAGCGTGACATTCGTCAATGATGACCACCTTGCCCGCAAGGGCAAGCTGCCTCAGTGAGAGATGCCTCATGTCGAGGGCGCCCATGAGCACCTGGTCGACCGTGCAGACCACGAAGTTTGCCAGCATGCCCTTCTTGCGGCCCTGCATCCAGTCGGACACCACGACGCGGTCATCCCTCGCGGTTGCTCCATCCAAGTCGACGCCCATGGAGCTCAAAGAACGACGCGAGCGAGAAGAACGAGCGATGCCCTGATACTCCTCGTTAAGCTGAGCCTTCCCATGCGCGAGATAGATGCTCGAGGGACCCTGCGCGGCAAGGTGATCGAGCCATCGCCGGACACGGCCGAACATGGCATCCGTCGTCGCCATAGTGGGGAGGGCGACGCACACGCCCCCGCAGCCAAACTGCGCTCCGACAACCTCTGCTGCCGCAAGCGCCGCCTCGGTCTTCCCCTCGCCCATCGGCGCCTCAATGACCACGAGAGAAGGCTCCGTCATCTGCGCTGCAGCCTCCATCGCTGCCTTCTGGACGGGGCGCGGAGCGCAGCCCTCGGGCAGGCCAAAACGTCCGCAGAACCAATCGTCCGACGCTACGGGCTTCTCGCCCGCCCAGCTAGGAGAAAGGTCGAGCTCACGCCATGCTCGATCTGCGCGCGCGTCAAGTGACGTGTCGCCCTTCTCCTCCGAGGAGCGATGTGTCGAATTCTCGCCAGGAATCAGCGGGACCAGCGGGAACAGGTCTTGATTGCTCGCAATCCAGTCCGCCATGATGAGAAGGCCGCAGGCGACCGACTCGGTTGACGCATCCCACGCGCAGTGCGCGAGTAGGTCCATGTCCTCATTCGACAACCCTGTCATATGGAGGGCATAGTCAAGGAGCTCTCGTTGGACGCTGCGCCAATCCTCACCGGCATCGTCGGACGTGTTGCCCATTTCCGTCGTCAGGATAAAGCCTTTATGAACCCGATCTTTGTCTGGCACGTTCCCGTGATGAGCCCCCACTATGGAGCCCCAGGCATCAGCTTGCTCAAACGACCAGTCGAACGTGTCTTGGAGATAACGAATGACGAGCACCTGACCGGCAATGGGATGAGTGGGATGCCTGCTAGCTGAGAGACTAGCCTCGATGAACAGACCAGCCTTTTCCGGTTTCCATGCAAGGCTCACCCATCCCCCGTCCCACCCACGGCCACAGGGCTTGGCTTGGAAGATGGGCGTGGCCTTTCCTATGTCGTGTGCTCCGGCAAGAAACACGAGCGCCTTGCGAGCAAGCCCCTCGTTCCCACGACAGTGTCGTGCAAACAGATTCCTTACGTTTTTCGGAACCCACCCATCCCAAAGCCTGGCCATGGTTCGTGCGGTATCGCTCAAGTGGATATAGAGCGGCAGCCAGACGGAGCTGTCCTCCGAGTCGGTCTTTGCCCAGAGGGCGCGGGCTCTTCTCGAGAGCTCGATGGCTCCGCTTGTCAACGAGTCAACTTGAGCCGTGAACTCACTCATCTTGTCTACCTCTCCCGCGCGTCTTTGTTCGAGAATAACGTGCCACAATGCCCAGATATGACCTAGATGATGTGGGGCGGATCCCTGCGGAATCCCTCCCGATCATGGCCCAGAAACACCCCAACGTTGCCTGAGCATCCCCCAACGCATCGTGGGCACGCAAAGGAATCCCGTAGTACGTTGCGCAGTAGGTCAGAGAGACCCAGGCATACCTCTGGCGGTCAGTATCCCATCGCCCTGCAACGGGTGCGAACTCTCGCATCACGTCAAAGACCGACGCGTTGCCGAAGGAGATGCCTGCCGTCTGAAGAAACAGGAGGTCAAAGGCAACGTTATAGCCAACGATAAGATCTGTGCCTTCGAAGAACTCCTCAATCTCCGGCTTCAGCAACGCCAAAGACGGACAGCCTTCCACCATCGAAGGAGAGATGCCGTGGGTGCGCTGCGCCAAAGGCCAGCCTGAGTGATGTTCGGGTCGCACGTACCGAGATAGCAAGACTTCGCCATCACCGCGAACAAGAGCAATCTGGAGCACCTCATCAGAACGCGGATCGAGCCCCGTGGTCTCGGCGTCGAGACACACGACCCTATCGCGCGAAAGTTCGCGCAGAGCGGTAATGTCCCCCGTTCTGTACCACAACCTCATTGAGCCTCCGTCCGCGATGGCTTCTCATGCCTAGACCATAGCAGCCGGACCGGACAATAATTCCCCCTGGGCTTCAAGCGGGGAAACTCGCCCGGCAAAATGAGCTTATATAGGATTACTAAGCCCTCACGTACCGCTGGAACTTGCTCCTCGGAACCTCTGGCATGGTGAGCACGAGCTTTCCCGCACGCACCAGCGGGAGGATCCGCGTGCGTCGAGCGGTCTCAACCTGAATCCCAAGCTCCTCCGCGATCTCCTCCCTGGACCGGGGCTCGCGACAGAACTCGAGGATTCGCTCCTCGTCGGCAACGACCTCGTCGTTCTTCTCGGCACTCCCGCCATAGAGCGTGCACATGAACGTACCCCTGCGCTCCACAAACTCCGGCTCCCTAAGCCCTGCGGCGCGCATCGCATCGCGCATCGCGGGAATCCCCGAGTGTCGGTTTTCCACGTCATGCGTTATCTCAAGCAGGGAGACGAGCGTGGGGTTTCTCGTTGGGAGGCTCTCCCGGCCCAGAGCCTCCACGGTGTTTCCGCCGAAAATGCCGCCGGGATTGACGCACTCGATCCGGTTGGAGTACACAACCAGACGGACGGGGGTGCCTATCGCATAGGGACCATAGTCCCTGTGGACGAGGGCGTTTGCAATCATCTCCCTCACGGCAACCTCCGGGTACTCCGGAATGTTGTCGCGCTTGAGGCCCTTCACGACGGACGAGACACGGACGTTGCGAGCAACGAATGCCCGCGCATCCTCCAGCATCTGTGGGATAGTCCCCTCGATGGTCCGGTTGTCCAGGAAGCGCTGGCCCTCCTCGCCGGTGCCCATATGCTCCCCCGCCACGGCGACCGCGGTGATGCAGCAGTTCCGGTAGAGCCTCTGGGGGTAATCGCCAAGCGTCATCATTCCCGCAAGCGTCGGGGCGTCATCGCGCAGGACCCCCGTGAGGCGGAGCACGTCATCGTCGCTGCGACCCTCGAGGCGGGGGCGGTCCCTTCGGGCGTCGAGGATGTATCGGGCCGTGGAGTCGGCGTCGAGCATGTCACGCGTGGCGTCGGGATGTACCGAGACATCGTCGGAGACGCCCTTCTTGAAAGCGTCGATCTCGTACAGCTCGGCGTCGGTCATGCGCTCGTCAGCATCACCAACGCGCACATAGGACCCCTTGAGCATGCCCGACGTGCGCCGGTACGCAGGGCGCTCCCCCATCATGAGACCGCGAATGTGAGCGACGACAATCGTCTTGCCGTCCAGCTCACCCGTCTGAATGAACGGATGGATCTGCGGCTCCATCTCGCGACACTGTTCGACGACGCTCTTCTGCAGCGCCTGGGCGTCGTAAACACCGCACAGCTCAAAGCCATTCGCCTCGTCGATGCCAAAGACGATGGCGCCACCCTCCTCCTGGTTCGAGAACGACGAGAGCGTGTCGTAGATTCGTGGGGCGCCCTGCGCGGCCGCCTTCACCTCAATGGTCTGCGTCTCACAACGCATAGAGAGGACGTTTTGGATCAGCTGGTTAAGGGACTCCGGCATAGTGACCACCGCCAAGGTTGGTTATTTCTCGGTACCGTAAATATACCGTAAAACCGTATATCTATATCGTTCTTTTACCTTCGATACCGTAATTTGGCTAAAGATGCCGTTATCTATACCGAAAAATCTCGCTCAATACCGAAAAATCGACTGTCACATCTCGGCCCCTCGCCGCAAGCAACACCTTGCGATTCCCAGCCAGAAGCTCCCCCATAACCGAAATCGTGGTTTTATCCGTTTTCGTTATTTTATTTTTTCTCGTTTTTTTATTCGAGAAATGCGGCTCACTGGGCGCGGTCGAAAAGCGCCCGCCCTCAATACAAAACGGGCCCGAGAGCAACTCCCGGGCCCGTGAAGTCCAGCGCTACCGTGCGACTACTAATCATGAAAGTCGTCTTTCACCAGCGACCACGTCCCGGCCAGGAAGTCGACAGGCTCGGTCGTCTCCTCTATCCGCACGCCGATTCGCTCGAGGAATCCCCGGTACTGCTCGTCAACGCCAAAGAACGGGTCCGTGTCCGCGCCGCTCGGGACCCCCTTCTCCAAGAGAGCAAGGCACAGCTCGCGCTCGTCCTCCCATCGCTTACCGCGCCGCCACACGTCATGGATGCGAGCGCTGGGACTCGGGAGGATCCAGACCGTCCTGTCCTTCCGGTTGTGGAACCCGGCGCACTCCGCGATGTCGACGACGTTGATGCGGACGATTCCGCGGTCGGTCCTGCGCTCCTCTTTGTCGCGTATGAACCAGGTATGGAACAGGCGACCACCGGCCGCAAACACGTCGCTCTTGACCGGATGCAGGTAATGGTGGCGCGCGACAAGAACCGACACGACCGCAAGCACGGCAAACACGACGAACACTGAGCCGCCGATCGCGGCGAGCCACGTGACGTCCTGATTCCCGAACTCGCCGCGCAAGACGCCATCGACGAGCGTCACGATGACGATAGCGAAGACGATGAAGAAGACCAGGGCGAAGGCCGCCACCCCGAGCGCCGTGCTGTCGTGCGCATAGGAGCGCCCGAACGTCTGGGCGGCCCTTGCCGCGGCCTTCTCGTCATCGGTCGGCTCGACGATCTGTGCCAGATGCTGGCTCGACCACTCTTGTCCCCTGCCCATTGCCTGTCGCCCTTCGCAAATCAAGCGCCATCACCACAGCAAGCTAAATCCGAACATCAACAAAGATAGCGCCACCATAGGGCAATCGAACTCATGTAGCGGTGAGTGCCCCGTCATCCTCGCCGAATCATGACTGTCCGCCTCATCATCCAGCGGGTGACGTAGTATACTTTTACTCAATAATTTTGACTCAACTTTTTTGAGTAAACTGAGGTGAGCAAAATGTCATTCATCGGCCGCAAGAGGGAGCAGGAGAGACTCCTCGCCCAGTTCTCCTCCCCCGCCCAGAGCGCAACGCTCGTCTACGGCAGGCGTCGCGTCGGCAAGAGCGAGCTCATCCTCCATGCCATGCGGCAGGCCAGCGACACGCGCACCATCTACTACGAGTGCCGCCAGACCACCGCCGAGAACAACACGAGAAACCTCTCCGAGGTCATCGCGGAGGCCTTTGAGATGCCCCCGCTCGCCTTCTCCGACATCGAGGCCGCCCTGCGCTTTGTCTTCGACCGGGCGACAAGCGAGAAGATCGTGCTCGCCATCGACGAGTATCCCTACCTCCGCGACGTCGTGAAGGGAATGGACAGCATCCTCCAGGTTCTTCTCGACGAGCATCGCGACCGATCGCACCTCTCGCTCATCCTCTGCGGGTCGTACGTAGAGGTCATGAAGTCCCTGCTGGAGCGTGACAACCCCCTCTATGGGCGCATCGACCTCAAGATCAACCTCCAGTCGATGGACTACTACGAGTCCGCGCAGTTCTATCCGGAGCGCTCCTGCGAGGACAAGGTTCGTCTCTTCAGCGTGTTCGGGGGCATCCCGTACTACAACCGCCTCATTGACAAGAACGCCTCGATCCGGGAGAACCTCATTCGCCTGATTCTCGAGCCGGACGCGCGGCTTGAGGACGAGGTACCCTCCTACCTGCTCTCCGAGATCTCGAAGATCGGAAACGCCCATGAGATCTTCTCCGCCCTCGCCGACGGGCACGCCCGCTACCGGGACATCCTGAGCCAGTCGCACGTCTCCAGCGGCGCGACGCTGGTCAACGTGCTCAACAGGCTGATTGGCATGCAGCTCGTCCAACGACGCTCGCCCATCAACGACCCCAACAACAAGAAGCGCACCTCGTACGTCATCTGCGACGGGCTCTCCAAGTTCTACTACCGCTACGTCTTCAGGTACCTGTCGCAGCGCAGCGTCCTCGACCCCGAGGTCTTCTACGACCGCTACGTGAACGACGACTTTGAGACCCAATTTGTCCCCCACGCCTTCGAGGAGGTGTGCCGCCAGTACCTAGTGCGACAGAACCGGATAGGCAACATCGAGCCGCCCTTCGACCTGATTGGCGCCTATTCCTACGACGACCCGGCGACAAGAACAAACGGGGAGTTCGACATCGTCACCAGAGACCCGCTTGGTTACGCCTTCTACGAGGCGAAGTTTCGCTCGACGCCCATCACGCAGCGAGCGATCGAGGAGGAGGTCGAGCAGGTGCAGCGGACGGGGCTCGTGTGCCACAGGTACGGGTTCTTCTCGCGCTCCGGGTTCGAGGCGCAGCCCGACGAACGCACGGTGCTCATAGGGCTTGAGGAGATGTACCGGTAGAAGGTCGCCTCAGAACAGGCAGTTCTCGATGAGGTCCCTGCCGCGCAGCTTGTCGAGCCACTCGGACGGAATCCCCTCGATGCCGTAGACGATGCCGGCGAGCGCGCCGGCGACGGCGGCCGTGGTGTCCGTGTCGTCCCCGAGGTTCACCGCGGCGAGCGCGCACTCGGCGTAGCCCGACGTGTTGGCTAGGCACCAGAGCGCGGCGTCGAAGGTGTGGTACACGAAGCCGCCGGAGCGAATCTCATCCACGGGCCGTGCGGCGACGTCGCCCGCCACGTCCGCCGGGCTCGCGCCGGCGATGAGGTCCCGCGCGATGTGAACCATGGCGACGCATGCCTCCGTGGACGTAGGGTGCGCGTGCGTGACCGCGGAGACGGCGCGCACCTCGTCGTCGGTGGCGTCGGTGAACGCGAGCGGGACCGTGCGCATGAGCGAGCCGTTGCCGTTGTCCCACTCCCCCGCAAGGCCGTGCCCGCGCTCGAGCGCCTCGCGCGTGGCGTTGCCCACGTCGAAGAGCCCGTCAACGGTGTAGGCGTCCTCGCGATACCATCGCACGAAGCGTGCGCGGATGTCATCAACGTCAATGCGCCCGAGCTCACGATAGCTGTCGCAGATCGCGAGCGTCATCGACGTGTCGTCGCTCCACGTGCCCGTCGGCTTGTTGTGGCTACCGTGACCGACCATGTCCGTGCAGCGGAACGTGCCCCGCGGGCGGAACTCGTACGGAACGCCCAGGGCGTCGGCCACCGCCTGGCCATAGACGCAATCACGAAGTGTTGGTATGGTTGCCCCTCTCAAAACGGCACCTCAAACATTACGTCAAACGAGATAACTCATCCGCGCAGCTCCGCCTCAATCTCCTCAATGGTAGGCAGAGAGCCGCGCAGCTCTTTCGGCATCAACCTGGAAAGCTCGTACTCGGATATGCCAATCGGCTGGCTGGAGCCCTCCACCGCGTACTGCGCCAGAACATTGTCTTTGCCTTTGCAGATAAGAAGCCCGACCGTGGGCTGATCAATCTCGCTCTTCAGGATGTGGTTGACCGCTACGACGTAGGTCCCGAGCTGCCCCACGTACTCCGGCCTGAAGTCGGTGTCCTTAACCTCAATGACCACATAGCAGTGAAGTGCGGCGTGGTAGAAAAGAAGGTCAATCCACTGCTCCGTCTTCCCCACCACCAAACGATATTCCCGCCCGAGAAGGGCAAAGCCCGTCCCCAGCTCCATCAGAAACTGAGAGATATTGGTCATCAGGGCATCCTTGAGCTCACGCTCATCGTAGTCATCGCGAATGGCGAGAAAGTCGAACTGATAGGGGTCGCGTGTGATCTCCTGAGCGAGATCGCCCTGCGGGGCGGCAAGCGCACTCGAAAAGTTGTTTACCGCCTTGCCCTGACGCTCATAGAGACCACTATCCAGATAGTTGAGCAATACGGCGCGCGACCAGCCATTCTCCACGGTCTTACGGATGTAGAACTCCGCTTTCTCGCGGCTGCCACGACACTTGTCAATAATCGTTCTGATATGGCCCCATGGGACAGAGAACAACTCATCGCAAGCCGGCAATTCTGCCATAAGTTGTGGCAGAATTGCCGGGCCCACAGGAAACAGCTCGTAGAAGCGCTTCATGTACCGAAGGTTGCGCGGCGAGAAGCTCTTGGCGTTCAGAATC
>NZ_SJOU01000012.1 GCF_012027725.1 Olsenella sp. SW781
GTACCAAAACCCATAACCGCCCGCCGATGGCACGCTGCCCGCGCGCGACGGCGCGCTACCCTTGTCACAACCGATCGCAAGGAGGCCCCATGCGCAACAACTTCTGCAAGGTCCCGCTCTGGGAGTGCAACGACGAGCTCGTGCGAGTGGCGCAGGGCACCCAGCCAGCGGACCTGGTGATTCGCCACGCCAACCTCGTGAGCGTGACCACGCACGAGATCCTGCCGGACGCCGACATCGCCGTCGCGTGCGGACGCGTGGCCTACCTCGGCCTCGGCGAGCACACGGCCGAGCACTGCATCGGACCCGACACGCAGGTCGTGGACGCAAGCGGCCTCTACGCCGCACCCGGCCTCATGGACAGCCACATCCACATCGAGAGCGCCATGATCGGTCCGGCCGAGTACGCGCGCGCCGTCGTCCCGCACGGGACCACCGGCATCTTCTGCGATCCGCACGAGGTCGGAAACGTTGCCGGCATGGAAGGCGTCCGCGCGATGTTCGAGGACGCCCGCCGAACGCCGCTCAAGGCCATGATGACCCCTCCGTCCTGCGTGCCGGCCGTAACGGGCGTGGAGGACACCGGCGCCGAGGTCACTGCGGCGGACATCGCGGACAGCATGACGTGGGACAACGTCGTCGCCCTCGGCGAGATGATGAACTTCCCCGGCATCCTCGCTGGCGAGAAGAACGCGATCGACGAGATGCGCGAGACGCTCAAGGCGGACCACGTGGTCACCGGGCATTTCCCCTCCCCCGACCGAGACCGCGGCCTCAACGCCTATGTCGCCGCCGGCGTCTCCTCCTGCCACGAGTCCGGCAGCTTTGACGAGGTGCTCGCGAAGCTCCGCCTGGGCATGTACGTGCAGCTGCGCCAGGGCTCGGCCTGGCTCAACCTGCCCGGCTATCTCCCGCAGCTCGTGGCAAGCGGCGTTGACACGCGCCTGTGCCTGCTCTGCTCCGACGACAACCACCCGCACACCCTCGTGGACGAGGGCCACATGGACCGCATCCTGCGCACGGCCGTCGAGCTCGGGCTCGACCCGGTCACCGCCCTCCAGATGGCCACCATCAACTGCGCGCAGTACTTCGGGCTCGCGCACGACATGGGATCCGTCACGCCGGGCAAGTGCGCCGACATCGTTCTTCTCGACGACCTCGAGAGCTTCCGCGCGCGCAAGGTGTTCATCGACGGCGAGCTGGTGGCCGAGGACGGGCACGCGCTCTTCTCGCCCGCCCCCTACGAGTGGCCCGACTTCATGACGCACACCATGAGCCTCGGCTTTGTTCCCACGCCCGAGGCGTTCCGATTTGATGCCGGCGGCCGCCCGGATGGCACCGCGCGCGTGCGCGCCATGGGCATCGAGCCCGGCGACACCCTCACGCGCGACATCGTCGTAGAGGTGCCCGTGCGCGACGGCGCGCTGCTCGCCGACCCCGATCATGACGTCCTCAAGGTTTGCGTCTTCGACCGCCATCACGGCGAGGCGGGCACGCACTCCCAGGGCTTCGTCACGGGCTTCGGCATTCACGGCGCGCTCGCGCAGACCGTCTCCCACGACGCCCACAACCTGCTCGTGATGGGCGACAACGACGAGGACATGGCGCTCGCGGCGCGCACGCTCGTGGGGTGCGGGGGCGGCGAGGTCGCCGTTGCCGACGGCAAGGTGCTCGCCCTCGTGGAGCTGCCCGTGTGCGGCCTCATGAGCACGGAGCGCGTTGAGGTCGTGGCCGAGAAGGTCGCGGGAGCGAGAAGGGCCTGGGAGCAGATGGGCTGCACGATGCCATCGCCCTTCATGACGATGGGCGTGATGTCGCTCGCGTGCGTGCCGGAGCTGCGCCTCACGAACCGCGGCTACGTGAACTGCCTCACCTTCGAGATGGAGGACCTGATCGTAGAGTAGGCCCACCGGGGCCGCGCCACTGGCGTCAGGCGTGCAAAGGGGACGGGCCGTGCCACTGGCGTCAGGTTTATTTGGCACGCAAACCGCGTGTGCCAAATAAACCTGACGCCAGTGGCACGGCCCGTCCCCTTTGCACGCCTGACGCCAGTGGCACATATGGACGAGGGCCCGTCGGCGCATTGTACGCGCCCCGGGCCCCCACTTTTGGCAGCTGCCTAGCAATTACGCTCACACAGTGCGTCAACACGGACGTCAATCCGTCGTGCCGTCGCTCCCTGCACGGCGTATATCATTCCCAATACGTAGCGTCACCAAGGCGACATTGCGGCGAACGGTCATATTCACCGACGAAGCACATCTCGCCGACAAGGTCTCCACAGCCGCGATAGGATGTATCGGGTGCACCGACCCAAAGGAGTGAGCATGGCCAAAAAGTCCGCCGTTCGGCGCCGGAGCGAGCAGAGCGAGTTCAACGACGACGCCTTTGAGAACGTCCGCGCCTCCATGACGTACGACTACAACGAGCTCGTCCTGGCGCGCGCGGCCGAGCGCATCCACCCGCGCACCAAGCAGTGCCTGACCTTCGTCAACCTTGCGTCCCTGCTGGTCCTCGTGTTCTGCGCCTGGAACTTCCGGGACAACAACGTCCTGCTCATCGTGCTGGCCGTGATCGCGTTTGCCCTGCTCTACGTATGGGCCAACTGGAATACCATCCAGCTGCGCCTCGCGCGCGGGGGCAGCCTCGCACTCGAGGGCCCCAACGAGCGCAGGCACGTGGTCGTCTGTGACGATGCGGTCCACGTGCAGACCAACCTCGGCAGCTCGGCAACCTACCCGCTCTCTGACCTCAAGTGGGTGAGCGCCACCGACGAGTGCCTCCTCGCAAGCTTCGGTCACGGGCGCTACGTCTACGTCCCCCGCCGCTGCCTGAGCGAGAACCGCTATCGCGACCTCATCCGCTTCCTCGAGGACCAGCGATAAGCGCGACCTGGCAGGGGCGTGCAAAGGGGACAGGCACTTTCGCACGGTGTGCCGTGCGAAAGTGCCTGTCCCCTTTGCACGCCTTTGCACGCCTCGCGCGCCTACACGATTTAGCTGCGCCAGACAACGGCCTCGTAGGGGCGCAGCACGCCGGGCGCAGGCGCGTCGTCATAGTTGCCGAGAAGAACCTCGTACTTCTCGACCCCCAGGCCCGCTATCCGGCACGGCGCGTCATCGAAGGAGCACGCCACCACCAGCCGCTCGTCGCCAAGCGCGCGATCGTACGCGATCACCTTGGGCGCCGCCTCCCCGGCATCGAGGAAGCGCACCTCCCCCGTCGCGACCACGTCGGACGCGTGCCGCAACGCCACCAGCGAGCGGTAGAACTCGAACATCGACCCCTCGACTCCCACCTCGGCCTCGGCGTTCACGAGCCCTGCCGACGCCGGAATCCCGATCCACGGCTCACCCGAGGTGAAGCCCGCGCCCGGGGCGGCGCTCCACTGCATCGGCGTGCGACCGTTGTCGCGCGAGCGCTCGTTCACCACGCGCAGCGCCTCTGCGGGGCTCTTCCCCATCTCGAGCATGATCTGGTAGTGGTTGAGGCTCTCCACGTCGCGGAACTCCTCGATGGAGTCGTAGCCGGGGTTGACCATGCCGAGCTCGTCTCCCTGGTAGACATAGGGCGTCCCCTTCATGAGGAAGTCGCAGACGGCGAGCATCTTCCCCACGCGCTCCCAGCCGCTCCCGCGCTCTCCCACGCCCGTGTGCCCGCCGAAGCGCGTCACCGCGCGCGGCTGGTCATGGTTGTCCCAGAAGAGCGCGTTCCAGCCGCCTCCGGCCTGCATGCCCTCCTGCCACTCGCGGAAGATTGAGCGCAGCTGCCCGACGTCGGGCTCGGTGAGCTCCCACTTCCTGCCGCCGGCATAGTCGACCTTGAGATGGTGGAAGCTGAAGCTCATGGAAAGCTCGTGGTCCTCCGGCCGCGTGTAGCGCACGCAGTTGGCGAGGTCGGTCGAGGCCATCTCTCCCACGGTCACCATGCCGTCGATTCCCGCACGCGCCACGAGCTCGCGCAGGTACTCATGCACGTGAGGCCCGTCCGCGAAGAGGCTCCGCCCCTGGCCAGAGAGGTCGTCCTCGAAGACCTCCGGCTTGGAGATGAGGTTCACCACGTCGAAGCGGAACCCGTCCACGCCGCGCCCCTTCCAGAAGCGCACCACGTCGGCGCATGCCTCGCGCACCTCGGGATTGGTCCAGTCGAGGTCGGGCTGGCTCACGTCGTGCAGGTGGAGGTACCACGCGCCGAGACGCGGCTCCCACTTCCAGGCGCTGCCGCCAAAGGCGCAGTCCCAGTTGGTGGGGGGCTGCCCGGGGTCGCCGGGGCCGGAGGAGCCCCGGCCGTCACGCAGGATGTAGTACGTCCGGTACCGCTCGTCGCCGGCGAGGGCGCGCTGGAACCACTCGTGCTCGCAGGAGGTGTGGCAGAGCACCATGTCGAGCATGATGCCGATCCCGCGCTCGTGGGCCCGCGCGACGAGCTCGTCAAAGTCGTCCATCGTTCCGTACGCGGGGTCGACGGCGCGATAGTCCGAGATGTCGTAGCCGCCGTCACGCTGGGGCGAGGGGTAGAACGGCGTCAGCCACAGGTAGTCCACGCCCAGCCGAGCCAGGTAGTCGAGCTTGCCCGTAATGCCAGGCAGGTCACCCACGCCGTCGCCGTCGCTGTCACAGAAGCTCTTAACGTAGATCTGGTAGACCACGCTCCTGCGGAAGTCCTTCTCGATCGCTGCCATCCGGCAGCCTCCTCTCAACGTAGGTCCTGAGCGGGGACGCCCCCGTCAGGCGCGGTAGGTGGCGACGGTCGTGAGGCCGGCCTCGGCGTCCATGCCGTCGAGCAGCGCGAGGCCGGTTGCGGAGCCCTCGCCCGTCACCACGAAGGCGACGGCGGTGGGGTGCCCGGCCGCGCGGATCTTCTCGGTCGAGAAGGTCATGAGCGGCTGGCCGGCGCTCACGCGCTGCCCCTGCTCGACGAGGCAGGCAAAGCCGTCCCCTCCCATCTCGACGGTGTCCACGCCCACGTGGACGAGAAGCTCCATGCCGTCGTCGAGCACGAGACCAATCGCGTGGTTGGAGCCGGGCATCGTGGCGGCGACGGTGGCGTCGGCGGGCGCGACGACGGTGTCCGCCCCGGCGGCGGGCTCGATGGCCAGCCCGTCGCCCATGGCCCTGCTGGAGAAGACCGGGTCGGGCATCTCGGTGATGGGCGCCACGGAGCCGGAGAGCGGGGCGAGAAGAACGCGGTCGCGCACCTCCGCGGAAGGGGCGGGGGCATCCGGCGCCGCGACGGACGCGGCGGCGCCCTCGACGGGAGCCGCGGCAGCCGCGAGCCCACGGTCCTTCTCGCCAAGCTGGCGCATTCCCACGAAGCACGTCAGCACGAACGGCACGACGATCGCGATGAGCATGCAGGCCGCGAAGACGCCCCAGTAGGCGAAGACGATCGAGAGGATGCCCGGCAGGCCACCGACGCCGATGGAGAGGGCCTGGACGCCGAAGCCGGTGCAGACCATGGCCGCGCAGGCGGAGCCGATCATGCCGCAGACCAGCGGGAACTTGTACTTGAGGTTCACGCCAAAGAGCGCGGGCTCGGTGACGCCGAGGTAGCACGAGATGCAGGCGGGGATGTTGACCTGCTCGGCGCGCTCGTTCTTGCGCTGGAGCACCGTCATGGCCAGGACCGCGGAGCCCTGCGCGATGTTGGAGAGCGCGATCATGGGCCAGAGGGTGGTGTAGCCGAGCTGGTTCACGAGCTGGGTGTCGATGGCGTTGGTCATGTGGTGCAGGCCCGTCATCACGAGCGGTGCGTAGACGGCGCCGAAGAGCGCGGCGAAGAGCACGCGGACGTCAGATGAGAGGCCCCAGTTGACCACGTCGGCGATCGCGTTTCCGATGGCCCAGCCGATGGGGCCCACGACCAGGTGCGCGATGAACACGGCCGGCACGAGGGACATGAACGGCACCACGATCATGCGCACTACCTCGGGCGTGACCCTGGTGAAGAACTTCTCGAGCCACACCAGCACGAAGGCGGCCATGAGCGAGGCGATGACCTGCCCCTGATAGCCGGTGCCCAAGAACGAGTAGAAGCCGAAGTCATAGGTGTGCGCCGCGATGTCCTCGGCGGTGGCGGTTGCCGCGGAGAAGCCGTTGAGCAGCTGCGGCGAGACGAGCGTCAGGCCCAGGACGATGCCGAGGATCTGCGTGGTGCCCATCTTGCGCGTGACCGACCAGCAGATGCCCACGGGCAGCATGTGGAAGACGGCCTCGCCGATGACCCAGAGGAAGCCGTACATGCCGTTCCAGAACGTCCACGTGTCGGCGATGGACTTGGTGCCGTGCTGGAGGTCGAAGGCGCCCGCGTCGGTGAAGAAGTTGACCTCGCCGATGATGTTGCGAAAGCCGAGGATGAGGCCGCCGCAGATGAGGGCGGGGATGATCGGGGCGAAGATCTCCCCCAGGATGCCCATCGCGCGCTGCAGCGGGTTCTGGTTGGCGCCCGCCGCCTCCTTGGCTGCCTCCTTTGAGACGCCCTCGATGCCGCTCACGGACGTGAACTCCCGGTAGAAGTCCGCGACGTCGTTGCCGATGATGACCTGGAACTGCCCCGCCTGCGTGAAGGTGCCCTTTGCGCTGGGCAGCCCCTCAATGGCCTCGACGTCGGCCTTGCCCGGGTCCACCAGCACGAAGCGCATGCGCGTCATGCAGTGCGTTACGGCGGAGATGTTCCCCTTGCCGCCAACGAGGTCGAGGAGCCTCGCGGCGTCCTCCGTGTACTTTCCCATCAGCTACCTCCTCCTGGTAACCATAACCGGCCCGCTCCCTCCGCGCCCTCCCGGGCGCGTAAACTTATTTGAATAAGTTCATCATGAGCGTGGCACTACTTATTTGAATAAGTTGGTTATCAGCGGTGAATGGTAGATAATCATCCGCAAACGGCAGTATTTTGCGGAAATACCTCATTTGAATAAGATTCATACAGGATATGAAGGAGGTACCATGAAGGCGCGCTATGACGTCATCTTCCGCGAGATTCGCGACAGCATCGAGCGTGGCGACTACCCCTTCCAGTCGTTCCTCCCCTCGGAGGCCGAGCTCACGGCCGCATTCGACTGCTCCCACAACACGCTGCGGCGAGCCCTGGGGCTGCTTCGCGAGCAGGGCTACGTCCAGCCCGTTCACGGCAAGGGCGTGCGCGTGGTCTACCAGCCGCAGGAGCGCACCTCGTTCACGGTGGGCGCCATCGAGTCGTTCCGCGAGGCGGGCGAGCGGGCCCATCTTGACACGCGGACGGAGGTGGCGCGCGTGGAGCAGGTCATCGCGGACGGGCGGCTGGCGCGCCTGACCGGCTTTGCCCAGGGGGACGAGCTCACCTACGTAATCCGCGTGCGACGCATCGGCGGCGAGGCGCTCATCCTCGACCACAGCCTCTTCCGCACGTCCTCGGTCCCCGGCATCACCGTTGAGGTGGCGCGCCGGTCGATCTACGACCACATCGAGGGGACCCTGGGAATCACCATCGCCATGAGCAAGCGCACCATCACCGTGGAGCGGGCGGGCGAGAAGGACCGTGAGCTCCTTGACCTCGACGGCATCGACTATCTGGCGGTGGTTGCGAGCCAGACCTTCGACGCGCAGGGCGTCCTCATCGAGTGGACGCAGTCCCGCCACCGCCCGGACCACTTCTGCTTCCGCGACACCGCCGTCCGCCAGCGGGTGTGACCACCGCAGTCGCGTGCAAGGGGGACAGGCGGCGTGCGAAGGGGACAGCGTGCAAAGGGGACAGGCACTTTTGCACGGAACCGTGCAAAAGTGCCTGTCCCCTTTGCACGCTGTCCCCTTCGCACGCCCCCCCCTGCACCGCCCACACGGCCGTCGGCACGCTATACTTGCGTGGTTCCACTAACCCGCAACAAGGAGGCCCCCATGGCCCTCATCAGTGTCGACTACTTCTCCTCGAGCCTCATGCGCACCACCACGCTCGAGGTCATCCTGCCCTTTGACGACCAGGGCGCCGCCTATGCCGTCAACTCGAACCTGCGCCATGCCGAGAAGACCGTCGAGGCCCAGGACGGCGCGTGGAAGCGCATGCCCTACCCGCCCAAGAAGGCGCCTTTCAAGACGCTCTTCTTGCTGCATGGCATCTCCGGCAACCACGCCGACTGGATCTCCGAGACGCGCATCCACCACTGGGCGGAGAGCCACGGCATCGCCGTGGTCATGCCCTCTGGGTACAACGCGTTCTACCTGGATCAGCCCGAGACGCACGACTACTACGGCCGCTTCGTGGGTCAGGAGCTCGTCGAGGTGGCACGCCGGATGTTCCCGCTCTCCGACCGCCGCGAGGACACCTTCATCGGCGGCATCTCGATGGGCGCGTACGGCGCCCTGCGCAACGGCCTCAGGTACTGCGAGACCTTCGGCTCCATCGTGGCCCTCTCCTCTGCCATGATCATCGACGGCTTCGACCAGATCATCTCCGACGATCTCTTCTTCCTGTCCCGCCCCTTCCTCGAGCACACCTTCGGCAAGCTCGACGAGGTGCGCGGAAGCGACAAGGACCCGGCGCGCCTGGCGGCGGACCTCGTCTACTGCGACCGTCCCCGCCCGCGCATCTACATGTCCTGCGGCAACCAGGACCCGCTCGCCGAAGCTAACCGGATGCTGGCAGGTCGCATGCGCGACACCGGTCTTGAGGTCACGTATCATGAGATGGCGGGCGGCCACGACTGGGACTTCTGGAACGCAGCCCTGCCGCAGGCGCTCGACTGGCTCCTCTAGCGTCATGCGGCGGAGCCGGGACTCCGTCTAATCCGACCGCGCAGGGAGGGACTCGGGATGGCACTGCTCAGAGTCGACTTCTACTCTCACTATCTTCAGCGCAACGTCGTGCTCACGGCGGTGATTCCCGCCGACAAGATGGACGGCGACAAGCTCGCGAAGAAGCGTCGCGGGCCGTACCGGACAATGTATCTGCTGCACGGGCTCTTCGGACAGGACGTCGACTGGATTGACCGCACGCACGTGGTCGAGACGGCCGAGGCGCGCGACGTCGCCCTCATCCTCCCCTCGGGCGAGGACGGGCTTTATCTCAACAAGCCCGAGATAAACGAGTGGCACGGCAAGTTCATCAGCGAGGAGCTGGTGGACTTTACGCGCCGTCTCTTCCCGCTCTCCACCAAGCGCGAGGACACCGCGCTCGCAGGCATCTCAATCGGCGCCTACACCGCGCTCATCAACGGCCTGCTGCGCCCCGACCGGTTTGGCAACATCGTCATCCTCTCCGGCGCGTTCATGCGCGACCGCGTGCTCGAGGCCGTGGACTCGCACTCCCCGCGCAAGCGCAAGTACTACGAGCGCTTCTTCGGCGACCTCGACACCGTGATCGGGTCTGACAAGGACTACGTGGCGCTCATCGACAAGTTCCGGCAAGACCCCGAGCTGCCCAAGCCGCGCTTCTACGCCGCGTGCGGCCTGCACGACAACCTCTGCCAGAACAACCGCGACCTCGTTCACCTGCTGCGTGATGCCAACTTTGACGTCACCTACTGGGAGCCGGAGATAGGCGCGCACGAGTGGCCGTTCTGGAACGCCTGGATTGACTGCGCGCTCGACTGGTACGCCCCCGGCCCCATGAAGCCGAGCTCGGCCGAGGTCGACTACACCGCCCTCACCAAGCTCCGCCCGCCCGAGAACCAGTAGGTCGGCCTCAGGCGCGCAAAGGGGACGGGCCATGCCACTGGCGTCAGGCGTGCAAAGGGGACGGGCCATGCCACTGGCGTCAGGCGTGCAAAGGGGACGGGCCATGCCACTGGCGTCAGGTTTATTTGGCACGCAAGCCACGCGTGCCAAATAAACCTGACGCCAGTGGCATGGCCCTGACTGTCACGACGCGAGCGCGCGTCCCACGCGCTCGCGGAAGAGCCTCAAAAAGCGCGACGCGTCGACGACGAGGGCTGCCTCGTGGTTCTTCTCGGCATCCCTGAGCCGGTCGGGGTCGCAGACGGTGCGACCGCGCGTCGCGCCGGAGAGGTCCACGCGCAGATTCGTCCGGAGGCACTCCACGAGCGAGGGGTCAATCGCCGCTGCCACCGCAAGCGGGTCGTGCAGGGCACACCCGCCCATGTGGGGGTTGTTCTGCTCGTAGGTGCCGATGTAGTGATCGGTCATGTCCGCGTAGAGCCGCCCAGCCGCCGTGCCGAGCTCGCGCCAGGACGCCGTGTCGTCGCGCGTCAGGACGGCCTGGTGCGTCACGTCGAGGCCAATCATGCGCAGTCGCAGGCCGAGGCTCAGCACCACGTCGGCGGCCTCGGGGTCGTTGTGGATGTTCGCTTCCGCACAGGGGGTAACGTTGCCGGGCACCGCCAGGGCACCTCCCATGAACGTCACGCACGGGAGGGAGCGCGCCAGGCGCGGCTCGTGCACGAGCGCCGTGGCGAGGTTGGTAAGAGGCCCCGTCGGCACATAGAGCAGATCGTCCCCGTACTCGTCCACGGCGCGAGCGAGAAACGCCATCCCATCCCGCGGCGCCGAGTAGCACCACCCGCCCGCGGCGGCGCAGAAGTCCTGCTCGCCAAGACCGTTGCTGCCGTGGATGCGGAGGACGGCCTCCGAGGGGGCAAACTCCCCCTCCGCCGCGAGCGCGCGCTCGGCCCCGCGAAAGACGGGCACCTCGGGGTGACCGAGGACCTCGAGCACCGCGCGAGCATTCCTCTCCGCCCGGCGCATGGTCACGTTGCCGTAGCTCGCGATGATGCCCACGAGCTCGACCTCGGGGCTCCCGAGCGCGTAGGCGAGCGCCAGGGCGTCGTCGATGCCGGTGTCGAGGTCGAGTATCAGCTTCTTGCGCTCGCTCATCGAGCGGCCTCCACTTCGTCCGCGGTGGGTATTGAGGGCTGGGCGCCCAGCCGGCTCACGGCAAGGGCCGCGGCGCGGGCGCCCCAGCCCATGGACTCGGCAAGCGAGAAGGACCGTGCCCTCCCGGCCGCAAGCGCGCCGATGAAGGTGTCCCCCGCGCCCGTGGTGTCCACGACGGTCGTCGGCGCTGCGGGAACGTGCACGGGGCCGCCGGCGTCGAGCCCGAACGACCCGGCCGCCCCGAGTGTGATCGCGACCGCGCCGACGCCCGCCTCGCGCAGGCGGCGCGCGTCTGCCAGGCAGGTGGCATCGTCGACGGGCAGAACGCCGCACATGATCTGGCACTCCGTCTCGTTGAGGCAGACGAGGTCGACGCAGGGCCATAGGTCGTCTGGCACGGGGCGCGCCGGCGCGGGGTTGAAGATTGTATAGAGCCCCAGCTCATGCGCCGAGCGCAGGACGGCCTCCGTCGCCGCGGGATCGCACTCTCCCTGCGTGACGAGAATGTCGTCCTTCTCGCCAATGCGCCGCAGGTCAGAGACCACGTCGTCCGCGCCGAGCACGTGGTTGGCCCCTGCGTGCAGCACGATGCGGTTCTCGCCCGCCGTGCGGAGAATGACGGCGACGCCCGTCGTCTCGTCCGCGACGTGACGAACGAGCGAGACGTCCGCCCCCGCCGCCGCAAGTCCGGCCGTCAGCTCGTCGCCGAAGCCGTCCGCACCCACGGCCGCGACCATGCGCACGTCCGCGCCAAGACGCGCGGCCGCCACGGCCTGGTTGGCGCCCTTTCCGCCTGCCGCCGTGATGAATCCAGAGCCCGCCAGCGTCTCTCCGGCGGCCGGCACGCGCGGTACGTCGATGGAGAGGTCCATGTTCATGCTGCCGAAAACGATGACCTTGGGCATGGGGCTCCTCTCCGCGATGGTTGACGACACCATTTTCCACTCTTTTGCCTCGCCGTGCAGCGGGCTTCAACGCAGAGCGAGGGTTGCGCCCCGCCACCCCCGCTGGCAAGAAACGCCTGTGAAAGACGAATTGCCCTCTCATAAGACGTCGGCCCGTCGCTAGGTCCAATGAACTGCGACGGGCCGACGGGTTTTAGGCCATGGGGACGTAAGTCAAGCTAGGAATTGACGGAGCCATCACGCCCGGTTCTTCCGTGGCCCAAGAGGGCGCGCGTGACCGCCCCGATGGCGCAGACGATCACGCCAACCGCGGCGATGATGGGGGCAAAGGCGAAGCTGACGTCGCCTGTGTTGGGAGTTCCCTCGCCGCTCTTGTCAGGGCCCTCGGAGGGGTCGGCATCCTTGTTGGGCTGGGAAGCCCCCGCATCATCGGACGGGTCGGTTCCTCCGGGGGCCGAGGGCGGCGGCGTCTGATTGTCATCGGATGTCGAGGCTACGACGGTCTCAAACGTGCCGTCGCCGTCTTCGTCTGCGGAAGCCGTGATGTCGGTTCCATCAGAGGAAATCAGCAGCTCATCCCTCTCCCCCTCGATGGGAAGCTCCTTGGAGGTATTGTCTCCCTCAGCAGTCACGACAGCCCCGTCAAGAGAGTCCGCCTTGGCAACGTAGCCTTCGGCCGTCTTTATGAGTGCCACGTTCCCGGACGAGGAGCCGCGCACGCCAAAGGTGTAGAGCTCGCCTTGGGCATCGTCGCTTGTTGCCTGCAGGGAATATGCCCCGCTATTGCCCTCAAGGGAGACGGATCCGCTCCTGGTGAAGCTTGCGCTTTCGGCGGAGTCCGCATCAACGCTCAGCAGCATGTCAGCGTACTGCAGAGAGTAGCCATAGCCGTCGGGCGAGCTGATGGTGTAGTCGCCACTGTTGTCGGGAAGGACGACGGACAGCGGGGAGCCTGACCCGGATTGGTCGTCAAACCAGTGGACGAGGTCCGTCTTGCCGGACACGATGTCGAAGAAGCTGTAGATCATGTTCTTGAATCGCAGCACGGCGTTAGTGAAGTTTGTCTCACTGGTGGCTCGGAGAATTGCCTTGTAGTTTTCCACGGAAGTCTCGATATCCTTTGTGTTCATGAGCGCGAGGTCATTGTTTGCCCGCGTGAGGTCGGCGCTTGAACTAGCTGAGTTGGTTTCGCCGTAGTCAGGAATATCCCACGCCCCCGTCTCGGTGTTGACGTAGATGTAGCAATCCCGCCCATCGGGGTCATTGGAGTCGTAGTAGCGGATCCTGCCATCATACGTGCCCGAGTCAAGGGTATAGCTTCCACTGTCGTAACGGTCACCCACGATAGCGTGACCGGCGTTCCGTCCAAGATAGTCAAAATCGAGGTTGAAACCGAGCAGCACGGGGCTCCCCCCAGTCGCCACCGCGCTCACGCGCTCCTTGAGCAGATTGACCTTCTCAACATCAGTCAAAGAGACAAAGTTGGCACGGTCTTCGCGAATGGGCTCAAGCATCTGGGTGAACATGCAGTAGTTGATATAGGACTGGACGTCTTTCGAGGCGGTCATGTCATAGAGGCTGCTGGCGCCCGGCTGACGGAGCAGCGGGTTGATAACCTCCATCTTGCTGAGGATGGAGCTTGCGGCAAACCCATAGCAGCTTCCGCCCCACTGAGCGCTAACGCTGTCTTTGATGTTCTGCTTCTCAGAGTTGCTGAGGCCGCTCAGAAGGGCATTGTAGTCGGCTGAGTTCAGGTAGTACGTGCTGCCGAAATACGTGGAGCTGTTCGCGAAGGACCAGTTGTCGGTTCCAAACACAAACTGGTTGTCATCGCTGCCCGTGGGCTCCAGAACGATCTTCTCAGACTGCGTGAGATTGACGATGTTGCTCCCGCCCGCGGTAACTGAATAGGTGATCTCCCCAACAGCCGAGGAGCCAACCGTGATGTCCCATGAGAGCGCTACGGACTGGCCAGTGAGCAGCGCGCCCAGCTCCTGATGTAACTCGCCACTCTGAAGAGTTGCCTCGCCCGGAAGCGCAAGGTCGGCGGTGAGATTCTGCACGGCCTTGCTGTTTGGGTTGGTGATGGTGGCGGAAAGCCGATAGCTTGCCAGCTGGTCGGGAGAGACGCTCTGGATGGGGGTATGGGAGAGTGAGATCTGGACCGGGTTGAGGAGCTCCTCTGCAATCTCGACGAACTTCTCGATGAGGGAATCTAGGTCATCGGCCTCAAAGTACCCGGAGTTCTGAATTGCCTTGAGGAAGTTGATTTCCGAGCTTGAGGTTGCCATAAACCCAACGGAGTACATGTTGTAGCTGGGGAACATGGTCTCCGCCTGCGCGATGGCGGTGCTGGAACTGTTCGGCATTCCATCCGACATCGTTACGATGCTCTTTGCGTACTGGTCGAGTCCGGTGTCCTGCAGCAGCAGGGCAGTACTATGCGCGTACTTAAGGGCGCTCGTCACATCTGTTGAGCCCCAGTCGTTCATGTCGTTCTCTACAAACGACTCCAGTTCGTTGAGGTCGCTTGTGAACGGGAGTACGTTGACGTCCGACCCAAACGAAACGATTGCGATCTGGCTGCGAGGATCCGCCTCAAGAATCTTCTCGCTGAACTGCTGCGCCGCCTCTTCAAGCTTTTGCGCCTTGGCGCCGCTCATGCTGCCAGAGTTGTCGAGAACGAGGACGATCGCGTTGTGGGATACCGGCCCCGTCGCTCGCGACGCCTCATCGGCAAAAGCCATAAGGGGAGCTGAAATGGCCATGACGACAGAAATGGTAAGTAAAATCAGCAGTTGGCGCATAGTCTGAAACGGCTTACTTGGTCTCATGGGACCTCCTCACGCGGTTTTGGGCTCCAGACTATTTGATATTATCTAAATGATTCAATTAGAATTGTAAATGAATTATATACACCGCAAGCGGCGCAGAATCGGGCGTGACCGGATGTGAACGCGCGGTTGCAAGGCAATTGGGCCCGGCGCCCGCGCTGTCGCCCGGCTCACAAACGTCCCGGCCTTCTCATTGCGTTCTCTTGGAGACGGGCCGGGGGCGAGACAAACGGACAGGTCTCCGCCATTCCACCCGCACCCCGCACGAACCGCCTTCCCGGCAGTCAAGGAGACAGCGTCCGCACGCTGCAAACTCCTCTGTATCGTATGATACAGAGGAGTTCGTCCGTTCGACTATCGGCCGCGCCGAGGTTACTTGACCTCAATCAGCTCGTAGTGGCTCGTGCCCAGCCCGATCTTCTCGCCGTGTTCGATCATGGAGCGCCAGTTGGTGTCCGGGTGCGTGAGGTTGAAGTGATCGTGCTGGCAGCGCTCCGGGACGCCGCCCTCGGCCTCCAGCTTGGCCTTCATGTCCGTGAGCTCGGAGTTGGGCAGCGTGGGCGCTGCCAGCGCCATGTCGATGCAGGCCTGGTCGATGGCCACGGGGTCAAAGCTCGCGAACATGCCGAGGTCGGGCACGATGGGCGTGTCGTTCTCGGCGTGGCAGTCGCAGTTGGGGCTGATGTCCATGGCGATGGAGATGTGGAAGCTCGGGCGGTCCTGCACCACTGCCTGCGTGTACTCGGCGATCTTGCAGTTGAGCACGTCGACGGCGGCATCGGAGCCCGGTGCGATGGCGTCCTGGTTGCATGCGCCGATGCAGCGGCCGCAGCCGACGCAGACGTCGTGGTTGATATGGGCCACGGGCACGGTGACGGTCTTGCCGCTCCTGAGCTCGCGCTCGCGCGTCTCGTCGAAGCTGATGGCGCCGTGCGCGCAGATGCGCTCACACGCGTGGCAGCCGATGCACTTCTCGGTCTTGACGTTTGGCTTGCCGGCCGCGTGCTGCTCCATCTTGCCTGCACGGCTGCCGCCGCCCATGCCGAGGTTCTTCATACAGCCGCCAAAGCCGGCCTGCTCGTGGCCCTTGAAGTGCGTGAGCGAGATCACGATGTCCGCATCCATGAGGGCGTGGCCGATCTTGGCCTCGCGCACGTACTCGCCGTTCTTCACAGGGACGAGGGTCTCGTCGGTGCCCTTGAGGCCGTCGGCTATGATCACCTGGCAGCCGGTGGCGTACGGGGTGAAGCCGTTCTGGTACGCGCAGTCGATGTGCTCGAGCGCATTCTTGCGGCTGCCCACGTAGAGCGTGTTGCAATCCGTGAGGAAGGGCTTGCCGCCCAGCTCCTTGACCACGTCGGCCACGGCGCGCGCGTAGTTGGGGCGCAGGAAGCTGAGGTTGCCCAACTCGCCAAAGTGGATCTTGATGGCCACGAACTTGTTCTCAAAGTCGATCTGCTCGATGCCGGCGCGGCGGATGAGGCGCTTGAGCTTGTCGAGCTGGCTCTCGCGCGCGTAGGTGCGCAGGTTGGTGTAGTAGACTTTTGCGGTGCTGTTAGCAGCAGTATCCATGCGTCCCCTCTCCTCGGCTGGATTCCAGCAAAATTGTAGGTCAGCCTGGATTCGCGGGGCACGAGGCCGGCGAGGTTTCTCTTAGGGGGCCGTCCCGCCGATTGTCGGTGATTTTCGCCGGGACCCCTAAGTACGACCGGCAATGTGGCGTTTGCCTAGCTGTGGCTTCTTCCTTCGGAATGGGGGCCATGCTCGACCCCGTCCTCAAAATACACCGACAATCGGCGGGACCGGCCGCACCCCATGCCAAGCTTATATGCAAATTGGGGGATGTCCCCCGATTGACAAAAGGGCCGCCGGACGAGAAGCCCGGCGGCCCGAAACGTGCAAAAGTGCCTGTCCCTTTTGCACGCTACTTGCGATGGGCGCGGTAGTACTGGATGAGGGCCTGGGTGCTCGCGTCCTGCGCGGCAAGGGCCTCGTCGTCGTGGAAGGCGGGCGTGATCTGCTTGGCGAGCTGCTTGCCCAGCTCGACGCCCCACTGGTCGTAGGAGTCAAGCCCCCAGACTGTGCCCTCGACGAAGGTGATGTGCTCGTAGAGCGCGATGAGCTCGCCGAGCGCGTGCGGCGTCAGCTCCACGCCAAAGATCGACGTGGTCGGGCGGTTGCCCTCGAAGACGCGCGCCGGCACCATCCACTCGGCCGTGCCCTCGGCGCGGACCTCGTCGGCCGTCTTGCCAAAGGCGAGGGCCTTGGTCTGCGCGAGGAAGTTGCCGAGGAAGAGCTCGTGGACGTCCTGATCGCCGTCCTTCACGGGGTTGGGCGTGTTCACGAAGGCGATGAAGTCCGCGGGAATCATGCGGGTGCCCTGGTGGATGAGCTGGTAGAAGGCGTGCTGGCCGTTGGTGCCCGGCTCGCCCCAGAAGATCTCGCCGGTGGCGCAGGTCACGGGGCTGCCGTCCCAGCGGACGCTCTTGCCGTTGGACTCCATCGTGAGCTGCTGGAGGTAGGCGGCAAAGCGGTGCAGGTACTGGTTGTACGGCAGCACGGCGTGGCTCTCGGCGCCGTAGAAGTTCACATACCAGACGTTGATGAGGCCGAGAAGCGCCACGACGTTCTTCTCGAGCGGGGTCTCCTTGAAGTAGGTGTCGAGGTCGTGGAAGCCCTTGAGGAAGCACTCGAAGCGCTCCGGCCCGAAGGCGATGATGAGCGAGAGGCCCACCGCAGAGTCAACGGAGTAGCGGCCGCCGACCCAGTTCCAGAAGCCGAAGGCGTTCTCGGGGTCGATGCCGAACTCGGCCACGCGCTCGAGGTTGGTGGAGACGGCGACGAAGTGCTTGCGGATGGCCTCGGCGTCCTTCTCGGCCGAGCCGTCGATCGCGCCCTGCGCGCGCAGCGTCTCGAGCAGCCAGGTCTTGGCCTCGCGGGCGTTGGTAAGGGTCTCCAGCGTGGTGAACGTCTTGGAGACAACGATGACGAGCGTGGTCTCGGGGTCGAGGCCCTTGACCTTCTCGGCCATGTCATTGGGGTCGATGTTGGAGACGTAGCGGCAGTCGATGCCGGCGTCAGCCATGGGCTTCAGGGCCTCGTAGACCATGACGGGGCCGAGGTCGGAGCCACCGATGCCGATGGACATGACGTGCTCGATGCGCTTGCCCGTGACGCCCTTCCACTCGCCAGAGCGCACGCGCTCGGCGAAGGCGTACATACGGTCGAGCACCTCGCGGACGTCGGCCACGCAGTCCTGCTCGCCGTCGAAGACGGTGCCCTTCTCGGCCGCCGGGCGGCGCAGCGCGGTGTGCAGGACGGCACGGTCCTCGGTGGTGTTGATGTGCGTTCCGGCGTACATGGCGTCGCGGCGCTCCTCGAGGCCCACGGCGCGCGCGAGGTCGCAGAGCAGGCCGAGGGTCTTCTCGGTCACGAGGTTCTTGGAGAGGTCGAAGTGCAGGTCCTCGGTGTCAAACGAGAGCTTCTCCACGCGGTCCTGATCGCCGGCGAAGGCGTCCTTGAGGTTGAAGCCGGAGCTCACGAGCTCATCATGGTGGGCCTGGAGGGCCGCCCACTCGGGCGTGGCGGTTGCGTCGATGGGCGCGGCAATGGTGGACATGGTACGTGCTCCTTCCCCGGGAAGCTACAGATAGGGTAAGCATATCGCGCGCGAGGGCGAGCTGCTAGAACGGCTCGCCCAGCGGCGGAATCTTCTTCAGGCGCGCCCACATAACCTGCTTCTCGTGGGGGTCTGCAAGGGCGTCGGCGAAGCCCCCCAGGTTGAGGACGCGCATGCCCCGCACGCGGGCCACGGCGCCCGGGGCGAGCATGGCCTCCTCGAGCGCGTCTATGAGCACGAGGTCGTCCGCGTAGGCGTCCCGCAGGGCCGAGGCGGCCGCGTCGTCGCAGCAGACAATCGTGGCGGGGTCGAGCGCGCAGACTGCCTCGACCAAGAGGTCTGAATCGAGAGGCTCACCGGCGGCATCGACCGTGAGCAGCCACTCCCACTCCTCGGGCGCGTAGCCGAGCGCCTTGAGCGATGCCTTGAGGGCCGTGCCGTCGGCGCCTGAGAACGGGGCGTCTCCGCCCCTCTCGCCCTCCGTGAGCTCGCCCTTGGCGAGAAGGACCGTGGAGAACGCGTTGCCGCCCATGACGACGCCCCGCGCCTCAAGCGCGTCGACCTCCGCCGAGGCCTTGTCAAGATACGCGCGCCGACGCGCGTCTCGCTCTGATGCCATTGCGCTCCTTTCGCGTTACGTCCAGCCTCCTGACGGCTGACCTTGCCCATATGTCGGGAGTCCGCTGTCGAAAAATTGCTATGTGAATTGTCACATATCCGTTCGCCGTCGTTTGAACTAGTGTAAATCGGGCATAAGCCAATCAAGAACATCACCGACCAAAGGGAGGGTCACATGTCTCAGGCAATCACCGCGGCCGAGTTCGACTCCGTCATCGCCGGGTCTGACAAGCCCGTCCTCGTTGACTTCTGGGCGCCGTGGTGCGGTCCGTGCCGCGCGCTCGGCCCCACCGTCGAGCAGGTCTCCGAGGAGATGGCCGACCGCCTCACCGTCTACAAGTGCAACGTCGACGAGGAGCCCGACCTCGCCACGCGCTTCAGGATCGTCTCGATCCCCACGCTCATCCTCTTCAAGGGCGGGCAGCCCGTCCACACCATGGTCGGCAACATGCCCAAGCCCTCGCTCGTCTCCGAGCTGGAGGCCAACCTCTAGCATGAACCGCAGATCGGACTTCTCCCAGGGCGCCCGCGACGTTGCTCGCGGCGCCCTGGCCCTTGCCCGGAACAACCTGCGTGCGATCATCGCCCTGGTTGCCACGCTCGTCTTTCTCGTCCTTCTTGGCAAGGTCGCCGAGGGCGAGCTCATGCGGCTCGACGCCCTGGCATACCAGGTATTCGTCGAGGGCCTTCGCTCGGACGCCCTGACGCCCGTCATGGAGGGCTTCACCTCGCTCGCCTCCGTCATCGTGCTCGCCGTGATGGCGGCGGCCATCGCCGCGCTCGCCCCGGGGAAGGCCCCGGGATGGTGCGTCTCCATCAACCTGGCATGCGTAGTCGTGCTGAACGCGCTGCTCAAGCTCATCGTCCAGCGGCCGCGACCAGAGGGGTTCCGTCTCGTCGAGGAGACGGGATACAGCTTTCCCTCCGGGCACTCCATGGTTGCCATGGCGTTCTTTGGCCTGCTCATCTGGATGATCTGGCATTATCACCGGCGCGACGCCATGCGCACGGTCTGGTGCGTCGTGTTTGGCCTCGTCATCGTGATGGTCGGGGTGAGCCGCATCTACCTGGGCGTCCACTTTGCCTCGGACGTGATTGCGGGGTTCTGCGTCTCGCTCGTGTGGCTGGCGTTCTACACGCGCGTGGTGGCGCCGGCACTCGTTACCGTGGACGCTTCCTAGGGCGGCTCCGGCGCCAGGCCCAAAATTAATCCGCCCTGTGGCGGCGTGCGGCGACATTTGCCCAGTTGGCATTTTCGCTACACCGCCACAGGGCGGATTAATTTTGGGCCCGGCGCCGTCTACCGCAGTGTGATGATCTGCGCGTCGACGACGCGCCCCTCCTCGCAGAGGATTCGGCCCATCGACGGCCGAGAGCGGCGGGGGCCCGTGGGGCTGCCGGGGTTCATCACGAGCGCGCCCGTCCACTCGTCACGCTCGAGGAACGGCACATGGGTGTGCCCGAAGATGCCGATGTCGCACATCGCAAGGTTGAGCCGCTCGCGGCGGTGCGTCACCTGCCACTTGAGGCCGCTGCCGTAGAACATCTTGCGCGTGCGGACGGTCGGCGGATAGTCGGACGCATAGTCGTTATTGCCGAGGCACGCCTGGACGGGCGCGATGAGCTGCAGCTTGTGAAAGTCGGAGGGCGAGCAGATGTCGCCCGCGTGCACGATGACGTCCGCGCCCTGGAGCGCCTCGAGCAGCTCCGGGGGCAGGTATCCATGGGTGTCCGAGATGATGTCGTAGCGCCTGAGCTCGCCCACGCGCGACCTCCCTTGGAGTCTGGGTCTGGATTGGGAGCGAGGGGCCTAGAGGCCGAGCGCCCGCTTGAGCGCCACGACGCGGCGGCGCGAGACGGAGATCTTCTTGCCCTCGATGCCGTTGACGCCCAGCTGCAGGATGCCGGACGAGATGACCTCGACGTCCTCAACGTACTCGAGGTTCACGATGTAGCCGCGGTGCACGCGGAAGAACCCGTGCGGCGCGAGCTTCTGCTCGAGCTTGGCGAGGGAGATCGTGGAGAGGAAGCGATCGTCAGCGGTGTAGATGCAGGAGTAGTCGTCCTTGGCCTCGATGTAGCGGATCTGGTCGATGGGCACCAGCACCTTGCGACCGCTCTTGACCACGGGGATGCGCTCCACCGAGGAGTGGTTCTGGGGCTGCGGCTTCATGCGCGACTGGACCTTGTCGAGCGCCTGGCCCAGACGCTCGGGCTCGACGGGCTTCATGAGGTAGTCGATTGCATCCACGCCAAACGCCTCGAGCGCGTACTCGCTGTAGGCGGTCACGAACACGATCGCGGGAGGGTTCTTGAGGCGATGGAGCGCCTCCGCGAGCTGCATGCCGGAGGTCTTGGGCATCTGAATGTCGAGGAACATGACGTCGGCCTTGCTCTCCATCAGCTTCTCGACGGCCTCGCGTGCGCTCGAAGCCTCCATGATGGCGTCGACCCTGCCGGTCTCCTCGAGGAGATACCTCAGCTCGGAGCGGGCCGGAGCCTCATCGTCCACGATCATCGCGCGCATACACGTTCCCCTTCACGCTCTCAGGACGCCCGGCCAGAGCGGCCGCACGTCCCCTCATCCTGCTTCTGGGCCGCCCCCGAGAGGAGCGACCTTCTCGCCCCCGCGAGCCTGAGCGTCACGCACGTGCCCTCGCCCGGCTTGGAGACGATCTCCACCCCCGAGCCGACGCCGTAGAAGCGCTCGATGCGCTCGGCCACGTTGCGCAGCGCCATGCCCGCGCCCTTCTCGGCGCCCGCGCCCGATGAGGGACGGGGCTCGACGGCCTCGGCCATGAGCCGACTGGCGACGGCGTCGTCCATGCCCAGGCCGTCGTCAGTCACGGCAATAAGAATATCATTTCCGTCGGTGGCTACCTGAACTTCAACGTGAAGAGGCCCCTCGTCGCGCATGGCATGGCGGACGGCGTTCTCCACGATGGGCTGCACCAGAAACGACGGGACCGGCAGGCTCTCGCAGCCGCTCTCGACGCGCTCGCTCTCCACGATGCGGTCCTCGCCGAAGCGCGCCTTCTCGATCCGCAGGTAGCTGCGCGTCTGCTGGAGCTCCTGGGAGAGCGGGATGAGCGCCTTCTCGGAGCTCTCCAGCGTACGACGATAGAAGAGCGAGAACTCGCGCAGCAGGTCGCGCGCCTTGGTGGGGTTGGTCCGCGTGAACGACGCGATGGTGTTGAGCGCGTTGAAGAGGAAGTGCGGGTTGATCTGCGCCTGGAGCGCCTTGACCTCCGCGCGGGCGGTGAGCTCGGCCTGCCTGTCCAGCTCGTAGGACGAGAGCTGAGTGGAGAGGAGCAGCCCCAGGCCCTCGGCGATGGCGAGCTGCGTGCGGTCGATGTCGAGGTCGCGCCGGTAGTAGAACTTGATCGTCCCCACCGCTCGGTCCTGCACGAGCAGCGGCACGATGATGCCGAAGGCGCTGCCCTCGGCGCGGCTCCCCACGGCGAAGAGGCGCGCCTCCTGCGTGTCGTCGTCAACGGCGACGAAGGTCTCCATGCGCCGGCTCTCCAGCACCTCGAGCGTGGGCTTGGCGTTGGGGGTGCCCGCGCGGAAGGGCGTCTGGACGGCGCCCTCGTAGGCAAGCACCTTCACGGTGTCGGTGATGGCGATGGCGGCGGCGTCCGTCTCGGGAAGAAGCATCGAGCAGATGGCGCGGGCGTTCTCCTCGGTGAGGCCGCCGCGCAGGTGGGCGAGGGTGTTCGCGGCCACGCGCAGCGTGCGCTCGGTGGCCTCGGAGCGCGTGTCCTCGGGCGTCACGCTGATGGCTCCGCTCATCACGATGACGCCGGCCATGCCGCAGCCCACGAGCATGGCGGCCACGACGATGCCGTCGCGCATGCTCGTGATGAGCAGCGCGGCGAGAAGGACGGCGCAGACGGCGAGAAGGACGTCGGCGGAGCGCCGGCGCGGGCGGAGCTTTCCGATCACTGGGCATCACCAACCGTCGGGAGCGCCCCGGTGTCGCCGAGGTCGTCGGTCGCGGCCGCCGCGCGCTCCTCCGGCGGCACGATCTCGCCTGTGCGCCTGATGGCACCCTGGAGCAGCGGGTCCTCCCAGAGTGCCGCCACCACGCCCGGCCACATCATCGAGAAGGACAGGTAGCGCGAGCTCGCCGCGCGGGCGAACTTGTCGGCGTCGTAGCGCCCCTTCGTGAGGATGCGCAGGTACGCAAGACGGTTCGGCCCCTTGATGAACCGGCGCAGGGCCGTCTGGAAGACGCGTCGGCGCACGCCGGCAGAGAGCCACGGCGCCGGATAGGGCATGAGGGACTCGGGCGTGATGGTGCGCAGGTCGCGACGAGCGTTCATGGCATCGAGCTTGCGATACTCGTACAGCCAGCGATGGACGTCCTGCATGAACATGGACGGGACGCTCGCCATCTCCTCGGGCGGCTGCGAGCGGACGAACCACGCGTTGTCAAACCACGCGTCCATGCCGTTGGCCCGCAGGTTGAGCACGTAGTCGAGGTCCTCGCCGCGCGTGATGTACGGGTCAAAGGGGACCTTCGAGTAGGCCTCGGCATGCAGGGCGCAGCACCCGCCGCAGAGGTGGTTCGACCGCGAGAAGCGCGACGACGAGGTCTGCATCCGCTCCATGACGCGGTTGAACTCCGCCGCCTTCGACCAGTACTTCTCGGTCCACTCGTCGGTGGGGTCTGCGTAGGGGCTGTTGTTGGCGTCGATGAAGAAGCCGCTCTTGACGAGGACCTTGAGGTTCTGCCGCGTGAGCGACCCGAGGCCGTGCACCGCGTTGATGAGGAAGTCGGGGTCCAGCACGACCTCGTCGTCATCGAGAAAGACCACGACGTCGTGGCCGAAGACGGCGGCGACCGCGAGGCCCATGTTCTTGATGGCGCCATAGCCGCGCAGCGCGACCGTCTCGCCGGTGACGTGGTGCGCCATGCGAGCGACGGCACGCTCCACGTGGGCGGCCTCGCGGGCGCCGATGACGAGGGGGTTCAGCGCGGGGTGCGCGCGACAGATGCTCTCCACGCGGGCCCGTGCCGAGTCCTCGCACGTGATGGGCGACACCACGAGCACGATCACGCGGATGACGCCGCGCACCTGGTCGAGCGACGAGAGGCAGAGCTCCAGCTCGGGCAGGGGCTTGTCGATCGGGGTGGTGTAGTCATAGACCCCCCGCTCACCGAGGGCGCCCGGCTGCGCCCCCTCGGCCCAGTACGACGGTATGACGATGACCGGATTCAAGCGCTACCCCTGCGACGTCCCGTCGCTGCCCAGCTGGCGGGGAAGCGACGTCTTGGAGAGGGCCCGGGCAAGCGGCAGGCCGAGCACGTACATGACCACGGCCTCGCCGATGCCGGTGGCAAGCAGGCCGAAGACGTACATGGCCGGATACGCGCCGTCGATGGCAATGCTCGTGAACGGGATGGTGTAGAAGCCGATCCCCTGGAGCATGAGCGGGAGGTAGAGCGGCACGATGAGGGCGTTGGCAAGCACCGGCCCCATGAGGGCGAGCGCGGGGCGGCGGCGGTTGCGCCACGTGAACCACGCGCCGAGCGCGGTGGCGAGGCTGCCGAAGACCACGTCGAGCATGCCGAGCATGCCGGTGCCCGAGAGCGCGATGTTAGCGAGGTTGGCGATGGCGCAGCCGAGCGCCAGGCCCGGGACGGCGTCGGCGGTGAAGAGCGCCAGGACGCACGCCGCCTCGGAGACGCGGAACTGCACAGGCCCCCAGGCGAGACTGCCGAGGAAGAGCAGGGCGCAGAGCGTCAGGGCCGCATAGATGGCCGCGACGGCCCCGATGCGCGCCGTCCTTCTCGCGTCGACGTGGTGTGCCGTGATGTTTGCTGCCGCGTTGTGCTGTCCCATTCTTCTCTCTTTTCTGTCGGAGGGCTTTGCTGGATGCCCGGACGGGCATGTCGCGCCCACGACCTGCGGGATCCCGGTGGAAAGCACTCCAAAAGAAGCATCCCCGCGGGCACGACAGAACTGATACTAGCAGAGTTGTGCCCCCCGCCCCGCGCGGACCCCCCGCCCGCGGCGCGCGCGGCCGGAAGGGCCGCCCTGGCCCGCGTGCTAGTATTGCTGCAGTGAGAGCCGCCCGGAGGGAGCCCCGCATGAACCCGCGCGTAAGAATCGCCTGCCTCGCCGCCGACGCGGCGCGCTGGGGCACCACCCGCCTGCTGCATCGAGGCGGCGGAAACGCTCCGGGCGCCGTGGCGCTGCGCCTTGCGCCGAACCTCATCGGCGAGCTTGGCGGCGCGCTCGAGCGCTCGGTGGTGGTCACGGGCACCAACGGCAAGACCACCACGACCGGCCTTGCCGCCGACGCGCTCGCGGCGGGGGCCGGAGGCGTGGTGTGCAACCGCGCGGGCAACAACATGGAGTCGGGCATCGCCTCCGCGCTCGTGGAGTCCCGCGGGTCGGGCGCGCGCGTGGGCTGCTTCGAGTGCGACGAGCTCTACACCGTGCGCGTGCTGCCGGCGCTTCGGCCGCGGGCGCTCGTCCTTCTCAACCTGTTCCGCGACCAGCTGGACCGCTACGGCGAGATCGACCACACGCAGGACGTCATTGCCGAGGCGCTGCGCCGCTCGCCGCAGACCGCCATCGCCTACAACGCGGACGACCCGTTCTGCGCCTCCATCGCAGCGCGCGTGGACAACCCGGGCGTCCCCTTCGGCATCGACGAGCCCACCGGCCAGGAGGCCGACCGCATCTCCGACAGCCGCTTCTGCGCGAAGTGCAACGCGCCCCTGGACTACGCGTACGTCCACTACGGCCAGCTGGGCAAGTATCGCTGCCCCGCATGCGGCTGGGAGCGTCCCGAGCTTGCCTTTGCCGCCGTCAACGTGACGCTGACCTGCGGCGGCTACGAGTTCGACGTCGAGGACCGCCGGGGCGAGAAGAACGTGCGGCACCACGTGCGCACCCGCTACAACGGCCTCTACATGGTCTACAACGTGATGGCGGCCCTGGTGGCGTGCCTGCTTGGCGGCGGAGACGCGGACGACTTCCAGGGCGCGCTCAACGCCTACGAGCCCGCGAGCGGCCGCGGCAAGACCTACCGGCTCGGCAGCGGCCACTCCGTCGTGAGCAACCTCGCGAAGAACCCCACGGGCTTCAACCGCATGGTGCAGCAGGTACGCGCCGAGGACGGGCGCTACGTGGCACTCTTCCTCAACGACAACGACGCGGACGGCCACGACGTCTCCTGGATCTGGGACATCGACCTCGAGCGCCTGCGTGACCTCACCGACCTGCGGTGCGTCTGCGTGGGGGGCACCCGCCGCGAGGACATGGCGGTGCGCGTGAAGTACGCCGAGCTCGGCTGCCCCATCGAGCTCACCGATGGCGTCGAGGACGCCCTGCGCTTTGTTGACGCGGGCGAGAAGCTCCACGTGATCGCCAACTACACCGCCTTCCCGCCCGTCGTCGCCGACCTCGACCGCCTCTGTAAATTGGGGACGGGTTTTTCCTCGCAGAAAAAAGGGGACAGACCCGCTGCCGACACCGTGAGCGCAACGTCCGTCGGCGTCTCGTGGATAGCGCATGAGGAGCCGGCAACCCCTGCCCTTGACCGCCCGCTGCGCATCGTGCACCTCTACCCCGACGCCCTCAACCTCTACGGCGACGGCGGAAACATCGCCTCGCTCTCCAAGCGCTGCGCGTGGCGCGGCATTCCCTGCCGGGTTGACCAGGTCCTCATGGGCCAGGAGCTTAACCTCACCGACGCCGACATCGTGCTTCTGGGCGGCGGCGCAGACCGCGACCAGCTTGCCGTCTGCCGCGAGCTGCAGGCGCAGCGCGAGAAGGTGGAGGCCTACGTCGACGAGGGCGGCGTTCTTCTTGCCATCTGCGGCGGCTACCAGCTGCTCGGCCACTACTACATGATGGGCGAGGAGCGCGTGGAGGGCCTGCACGTGCTGGACATCGAGACGACCGCAGGGAGCACGCGCCTCATTGGCAACGTGGCGATTGAGTCGCCCGTATGCGACGCTCCGATCGTGGGCTTTGAGAACCACGCGGGCCGCACGGTGCTCAGCGCAGGCGAGAAGCCCTTGGGGCGCGCGATGGTCCACGGGACCGGCAACAACGGCGAGGACGGCGGCGAGGGCGTGCTTCATAACGGCGTTGTGGGCACCTATCTGCACGGTCCGATCCTGCCCAAGAACCCCGGCGTCACGGACTGGCTGATCGAGCGCGCCCTGTGTCGACGTGGCGAGAGGATCGAGCTCTCGCCGCTGGACGACTCCCTTGAGCACCTGGCGCACGACGTCGCCATGAGGATCGCGACGGGACGCTAGCCCCCTATCGAGCTATGTCATCGGCGCCCTCGGCGTCTGGCCGCGCCACCGCGCCACTGGCGTCAGGCTTATTTGGCACGCGTGGATCGCGTGCCAAATAAGCCTGACGCCAGTGGCGCAGCGGCGCGGCCAGACGCCGAGGGCCCACAAAAAACGGCCCCCGGCTCGATGCCGGGGGCCGCAGCTTGCGCAATCAGCTCAGCGAGAGGAGCTTACGCCTCAGCGTAGAGGTCCTTGAGCTTGAGCAGGTGCGCGTAGCGAGCCATGGCGGCCTCCTCGTTCTCGGCGAAGAGCTCCTTGGCGCGCTCGGGGAAGGAGCGGGTGAGCGAGGTGTAGCGAGCCTCGTTCATGAGGAAGTCCTGGTACCCGCCAGCCGGCTCCTTGGAGTCGAGCGTGAACTTCTTGCCCGCAGGCGCGGCCGGGTTGTAGCGGAAGAGGTTCCAGTAGCCGCACTCCACGGCCTTCTTCATCTCCATCTGGCAGTTCTGCATGCCGCCGCCCTTGATGGAGTGCATCTCGCACGGGCTGTAGCCGATGATGAGCGACGGACCGTCGTAGGAGACGGCCTCGTGGATGGCCTTGAGCGTCTGGTTCATGTTGGCGCCCATGGCGACCTGAGCCACGTAGACGTAGCCGTAGGACATGGCGATCTCGGCGAGGCTCTTCTTCTTGGTCACCTTGCCGGCCGCGGCGAACTGGGCCACCTGGCCGATGTTGGAGGCCTTGGAGGCCTGGCCGCCGGTGTTGGAGTAGACCTCGGTGTCAAAGACGAAGACGTTCACGTTGTTGCCGGAGGCAAGCACGTGATCGAGGCCGCCGAAGCCGATGTCATACGCCCAACCGTCGCCGCCGAAGATCCAGAAGGCCTTCTTGGTGAGGTAGGCCTTGTCGGCGAGGATGGCCTTGGCGGTGTCGCAGTCGGCCTTCTCGAGCTCGGCGACGTAGGCGGCAGCGGTGGTCTTGCTGGCCTCGGTGTCGTTGCGGGCCTCGAGCCAGGCGGTCGCGGCCTCCTTCAGGGCGTCGGACGCGCAGTCGGACTGGAGGAGCTTCTCGGTCTCGGCGACGACCTTCTCCTGGACGGCGTCATAGCCAAGGGCGAGACCCAGGCCGTGCTCGGCGTTGTCCTCGAACAGGGAGTTGTTCCACGCCGGGCCGTGGCCGCAGGCGTTGACGTTGAACGGCGAGGTAGCGGCCGGGTTGCCCCAGATCGAGGAGCAGCCGGTGGCGTTGGAGATGAACATGCGGTCACCGCAGACCTGCGTGACGAGGCGCGCGTACGCGGTCTCGGCGCAGCCGGCGCAGGAGCCGGAGAACTCGAGGTACGGCTTGGCGTACTGGCTGCCCTTGACGTTGGCGGCCACGAGCTCATTCTTCTCGGAGACCTTGTTCACCGCGTAGTCCCACACCGGAGCCTGATCGAGCTCGGACTCCTGCGGGACCATCGTGAGGGCGCCCTTCGGGCAGACCTTCGCGCAGTTGGTGCAGCCCATGCAGTCGAGCGGGCTGATCGCCATGGTGAAGGTGTAGCCGGTGCCCTTGGGGATGGTGAGGTCGAGACGACGCATGTTCTCGGGGGCGGCAGCCTGCTCCTCGGCGTTCATCACGATCGGGCGAATCGTGGCGTGCGGGCAGACGAAGGAGCACTGGTTGCACTGGATGCACTTGGTCTCATCCCAGTGCGGAACCATGACGGCGACGCCGCGCTTCTCGTACTGAGAGGCGCCGAGCTCCCACTGGCCGTCGGCAACGTCGACGAACTTGGAGACGGGCAGCGAGTCGCCGTCCATGCGGTTGATGGGCTCCATGAGCTCGCGGACCTGCTTGACGATGGCCTCGCGGCCCTCGAGCGTGAGCTCGACCTTCTCGTCCTCGGCGTTGGCCCAGTCGGCGGGAACCTCGAACTTGCGGTACGCGGTGGCACCGGCGTCGATGGCCTTCCAGTTGGCCTCGACGATGTTCTGGCCCTTCTTGGCGTAGGACTTCTCCGCGGCGTCCTTCATGTACTGAATGGCGTCCTCGGCGGGAAGCACCTGCGCGAGCGAGAAGAACGCGGACTGCAGCACCGTGTTGGTGCGCTTGCCCATGCCGACCTTCTCGGCGAGGTCGATGGCGTCGATCAGGTAGACGTTGATGTTGTTCTTGGCGATGTAGCGCTTGGCCACGGCCGGCAGGTGGGAGGCGAACTCCTCGTCGGACCACTGGCAGTTCACGAGGAACGTGCCGCCCGGCTTGACGTCGCGGACCATCGGGAAGCCCTTGATGATGTAGGACGGGTTGTGGCAGGCAACGAAGTTGGCCTTGTTGATGTAGTACGGCGAGCGGATCGGGGAGTCACCGAAGCGCAGGTGCGAGATGGTGACGCCGCCGGTCTTCTTGGAGTCGTACTGGAAGTAGGCCTGAACGTACTTGTCGGTGTGGTCGCCGATGATCTTGATGGAGTTCTTGTTGGCGCCGACGGTGCCGTCGCCGCCGAGGCCCCAGAACTTGCACTCGATCGTGGACGGGTCCGCCGTGTTGGGGGCGTCCGGGTCCATGGGGAGCGACAGGTTGGTGACGTCGTCCACGATGCCGATGGTGAACTCGCGGGCGGGGGCGTCCTTCTCGAGCTCCTTGTAGACGGCAAACGCTGCCGCGGGCGGCTCGTCCTTGGAGCCGAGGCCATAGCGGCCGCCGACGACGGTGATCTCGGTCTTGCCGGCCTCGTAGAGCGCGGAGATGACGTCCTCGTAGAGGGGCTCGCCGATGGAGCCGGGCTCCTTGGTGCGGTCGAGGACGGCGATCTTCTTGACGGTTGCGGGCAGCGCGGCCACGAAGTCCTCGACGGACCACGGGCGGTACAGGCGGACCTTCACGAGGCCGACCTTCTCGCCGTGGGCGTTCAGGTAGTCGATGACCTCCTCGAGCGTGTCGCAGAAGGAGCCCATGCAGACCACGACGCGGTCGGCGTCATCGGCGCCGTAGTAGTCGAACAGGTGGTAGCTGGTGCCGAGCTTCTCGTTGATCTTGTCCATGTAGGACTGGACCACGGCGGGCAGCGCGTCGTAGGCCTTGTTGCAGGCCTCGCGGTGCTGGAAGAAGATGTCGCCGTTCTCGTGGGAGCCGCGGGCGTGCGGGTGCTCCGGGTTGAGGGCGTGGTCGCGGAACGCCTGGACGGCGTCCATGTCCAGCATCTCCTTGAGGTCGTCGAAGTCCCAGACCGCGACCTTCTGGATCTCGTGCGAGGTGCGGAAGCCGTCGAAGAAGTTCAGGAACGGCACCTTGCCCTCGATGGCCGCGAGGTGGGCCACCGGCGCGAGGTCCATGACCTCCTGGACGTTGCCCTCGGCGAGCATGGCAAAGCCGGTCTGACGGCAGGCCATGACGTCGGAGTGGTCGCCGAAGATGTTGAGGGCGTGGGTGGCCACGGTACGGGCGGACACGTGGAAGACGCCCGGAAGACCCTCGCCGGCGATCTTGTACATGTTCGGGATCATGAGGAGCAGACCCTGCGACGCCGTGTAGGTGGTCGTGAGTGCGCCGGCGCCGAGCGAGCCGTGAACGGTGCCCGCGGCGCCCGCCTCGGACTCCATCTCAACGACCTTGACCGGCGTGCCAAAGACGTTCTTCATGCCCTGAGCGGCCCACTGGTCAACGTGGTCGGCCATGGGGCTCGACGGGGTGATCGGGTAGATGCCCGCCACCTCGGTGAACGCATACGAGACGTACGCCGCCGCCTCGTTGCCGTCCATGGACTTAAACTTACGCGCCATATCCTCTCCTTCGAACCGGTCCCCTGAGGACCCCCATGGCCTCAGGCAGCTCTCACTCACAAGACACATGACTGAGTCGGGCCAATGGCCCATGCATGGTGACAGTGTACTCCGCACGCGCGTTTTTATTCACGACTTCGGCGGCAAATCGGTCGAGCGTGCGGTTTTTGCCGTAAAACGTCCCGTATAACAAATCGCAGGTAAAATACCCCGAAATGAGGGGGATTACCCTACGGCGGCGCAGGACGGGGCCTCGTCTTCCGCAGGGCGAGAAGGACGGCGGCTCAGGCCGGCCGGTTCGTGGTGAAATTGTGACGCCCGGCTGACTCCTCCCCCACGAGCGCAGATGGGCCCGCGGCGGCAGGCGGAAGTCGCATGATAGAATCCTTCAGTACGTAAGACGGGAGGGCGGGCGTGAACGACATCGGCAACATGGCGCTTGCCCGCGGCGGAAGCCCGCGGGGGCGCAAGAAGGGCGGCGCGGGACGCGCGCTCGTGGCGGCCGTCTGCGCCGGGGTTCTTCTCGTCATCGCGCTGGCGCTGGTTGCGGCATGCTCGCTGGGATCGGGCCCCGGCAAGGCGGAGGCCTCAGGACCCGTTGACACGAGCATCCCCGCCACGGCAGACGAGCCCGCGATCACGAGCACGCCGCGCGAGGAGTGGCGCAAGGGCGAGATGCCCTACCTCTACCAGATCGACCCGCAGTGGGCCGACGCGGAGTACTGCGGAGGGAGCTTCGCCGAGCAGGGCTGCGGGCCCACCGCGCTCACGATGGTCTACGTGTACCTGACGGGCAGCACCGACTACGACCCCGTTCAGATGGCCGCCTTCAGCACCGAGAACGGCTACGCCACCGACGGCAACGGCAGCGCCTGGACGCTCATGAGTGAGGGCGCCGCGACGCTCGGCCTCTACAGCCAGACCCTTCCCGCCGTCGAGAGCCAGCTCAAGGCGGCGCTCGAGGCGGGGCACCCGCTCATCTGCGCCATGGAGCCCGGCACGTTCACGCGCGTCGGCCACTACATCGTGGTGGAGGGCATGGCCTCGGACGGGACCCACGTCCTCGTGCACGACTCCAACAGCGTGGGTCGCAGCATGCGCGTCTGGGACCTCGAGACCATCTGCGCCGAGGCCCAGAACATCTGGAGCTTCTCGGCAGCGTAGGGCACCCTACCTGCGCCTTCCGGACGACGCGAGCAGCTTGGCATACCCCTCGGCAAATCGCTCCGCGCGTGGCTGCGCCTTGCCCGACGCCGGCACGATCCCGTGCTCGTCGGAGACGAGAAGGACCTCGTCGTAGGAGACCTCTCCTGCCAGCAGGGCCTCCGCGAGCCCGGCCCTGCGCTCGACCGCAAAGCCAACGGTCTTGGCGAGGTCGGCCATGAGCGTCGCCGCCCCGGAGGGGCGCTCGTCGGCATCGATGCCCCAAATGAGCCCCTCCTCGCGGACGAGCCAGAGCGACTCCGGGGCAACCCCCGTGCTCCTCGCCTCAGCGCCCGCCGCTCGGGCGCGGTCGGCGAGCGCCGACGGGGAGCGCAGCGCCAGCGGCTCGTAGGGCCCCACGGTCATGGCCGCCCTCCCCTCGCCGTCGATGATGAGCATGAGCACGCCATCGGGGTGTTCCGCGGCGCCCTCGGCGAGCGTCCACTCAATGTGCTGCTTCGCCCAGGCGACAAGCTCGGTCGGAACGAGCTCGCCGTTCACGACTCGCTGCCCGAGCGCGCGAAGGTGGCGGTTCTCCAGCGGCAGCGCGCGGCTCGCGAGCCGCCAGCGGCAGACGAGCGCAGGGCTCCCCAGCTTGAATCCGTCCATCTGCGTCGTGTCTTCCAGCTGCATGCGTCCTCCCCCTACGTCTGCGTCACGTTCCCGTAGGGTACCCCAACGAGCCCGTCGCGACCGTGCAAAGGGGACAGGCACTTTTGCACGGCGTCCGCGTGCAAAAGTGCCTGTCCCCTTTGCACGCCGCCGTCTGACGAAGCGCCCCGGGCGGCATCTCGGCCGTCCGGGGCGCTTTGCCTAAAAGGGGCCTGTTCCCTTTTAGGCAAGTCTAGTGACGGAAGTGGCGGTTGCCGGTGAAGACCATCGCGATGCCGTGCTCGTTGCACGCCTCGATGGACTCGTCGTCGCGCTTGGACCCGCCGGGCTGGATGATGCAGGTCACGCCGTGCTCGGCGAGCACGTCCACGTTGTCGCGGAACGGGAAGAAGGCGTCGGACGCGCAGGCGTAGCCGCCCTTCTCCACGCCCATGCGCTCGCAGGCCTCGTCGGCGCGCTCGCAGGCGAGCAGCGCGGAGTCAACGCGGTTGGGCTGACCCGGCCCCATGCCGATGCCGGCCTTGTCCTTGGAGACGAGGATCGCGTTGGACTTCACGCCCTTGCAGACGCGCCAGGCAAACATGAGCTCGTCCATCTCCTCCGGCGTGGGCTTGCGCTCCGTCGGGCAGGTGAAGGTCTCGGGGTCCTCGCTCACGGTGTCGACGTTCTGGACGAGAACGCCGCCGTCGATGGAGCGCAGCTCAAACTCGGCGTGGCCCTCGGCGCCGCCCGTGGCGAGCACGCGGAGGTTGGGGCGCTTGGCCATGCGCTCGAGCGCCTCGGGCGTGTAGCTCGGGGCGATGATGACCTCGACGAACTGCTTGTTCTCGTCGGCGAAGTGCTCCACCAGCTCGTAGGGAACCTCGCGGTTGCAGGCGATGATCCCGCCGAAGGCGCTCTTGGGGTCACATGCGAAGGCGCGGTCGTAGGCCGTGGTGACGTCGTCGGCAACGGCGGAGCCGCAGGGGTTCTGGTGCTTGAGGATCACGCAGGCGGGGCCGTCGAACTCGCGCACGAGGTTCCACGCGGCGTCCGCGTCGAGGTAGTTGTTGTAGGAGAGCGGCTTGCCCTGGACCTGCTCGGCGCCCACGAGGGGGTTCGCCGAGGAGAGGGCGTCGGCCATGTCGTCGGCAAAGCGATAGACCGCGGCGGTCTGCTGGGGGTTCTCGCCATAGCGCAGGTCATCGACCTTCTCGAGATAGAAGCCAAGCTCCTCGGGCATGGCGGGCTCGTCCTCGGCCTCGTCGTCGGCGAAGTCCTCGTCGTAGCGGTCGGCGAGCCACATGGCGATGGCCGCGTCGTAGTTGGCCGTGGTCTCATAGACCTTGAGCTGCAGGTAGCGACGCAGCTCGAGGGAGGTGCAGCCACCATTGGCGCGCATCTCCTCGAGAATCTCGTCGTAGTCGGCCGGGTCGGAGACCACGGTCACGGAGGCGGCGTTCTTGGCCGCGGAGCGCAGCATCGAGGGGCCGCCGATGTCAATGTGCTCGATGGCATCGTCGAACGTGACGTCCGGCTTGGCCACGGTCTTCTCGAACTCGTAGAGGTTCACGCACACGAGGTCGATCATGCCGATGCCGTGCTCGGCCGCCTCGGCCATGTGGGCGGGGTTGTCGCGCCGGGCGAGCAGGCCGCCGTGCACCTTGGGGTGCAGCGTCTTCACGCGGCCGTCCATCATCTCGGGGAAGCCCGTGTACTGCTCGATGGGCACCACGTGGACGCCCGCCTCCTCGAGCACGCGCGCGGTGCCTCCGGTCGAGATGACCTCGACGCCGAACTCGTCCTCCAGCGCCTTGACGAAGTCGACCACGCCCGTCTTGTCCGTGACGGAGACGAGCGCTCGCTTGATGGGAGTGTCTGCCATGGCCCCTCCTTGGGTTTGACGACGACATGTTGTACCGTCTCTTCTACGATACCGCAGCTGGAGGACAACATGACGCAGACGGAAAAGTTGACGTGGCGCGCCTTTGCGCCGGAGGACTTCGAGCGCGCGGCGGCGCTTCTCGGCCGCACGTGGCTCCCCGAGTTCGACGGGGCCGCCCAGCGCGCGGCGAGCCAGATCGAGCTCGCCCACTACCTCTCGCAGGCGACGTGGTCGCTCGTGGCCGAGCGCGCGGGTGAGATCCTGGGCGTGGTCCTTCTCGCCGAGCGCGGCCAGGAGGCTCCCGAGGGCGCCGGCTGGACCGAGCTCGAGACTCGCCTCACGCGAGCCGCCGAGAAGGACCCGCAGCTCGCGGAGGCCGTGCGCACGGAGATGGACGGCGTGCGCGAGGAGGCGGAGCTCGAGCGCGAGTACGCCGCAGGAGACCCCGCGGGCGTCGACGCGGCGGTGAAGCTGCTCATCGTCTCCCCTGACGCCAAGAGGCTCGGCATCGGCGGGAGGCTCTTCTCGGCAGCCCTCGACCACCTGCGCGAGTCCGGGGCCGCGGGCTACCACCTGCTCACCGACGACAGCTGCGACGTTGGGTTCTACGAGCACAAGGGCCTCACGCAGGCCATGCGCCGCCGCTCCGGCGCCTACTGGCCCGGCGTTGACCCCGAGAGGGACGAGTTCTATGTCTACGTCTACGACCAGCTCCTCTAACTTGCCTAAAAGGGGACAGGCCCCTTTTAGGCAAGTGCGCGGGCGCTTTGCCCCGACGCCCTCGGGACGGATGCATCTGGGCAACGCATTTGCCGCGCTCGTGGCGTGGCTCTCCGTGCGTGCCGCGGACGGAGAGATGGTGCTCAGGATCGAGGACCTTGACCCGCGCGCAGCCAATCGCGAGCGCGCCGAGCTGCTCATCGATGACCTCCGCTGGCTGGGGCTGGACTGGGACGAGGGACCGTACTGGCAGAGCGAGCGCTCCGCGGCCTACTCCGAGGCCCTCGACCGACTGGCTGACGCCGGGCTGACCTACCCCTGCTTCTGCTCGCGCGCGGAGCTGCACGCCGCGAGCGCCCCGCACGCCTCCGACGGCACGCCGGTCTATGCGGGAACGTGTCGAGGGCTCTCGGCGGACGAGGTCGCCCGACGCTCGGCGAAACGGCCGCCCGCGACGCGCCTCCGCGTGCCCGACGCCGACGACCCCGCGGGCGTAGTCGAGTTCTGCGACCTGGCCTATGGGCCGCAGCGTGAGATCCTTGCGCGCGAATGCGGCGACTTCCTCGTGCGGCGCAGCGACGGCGTGGTGGCCTATCAGCTCGCCGTGGTGGTGGACGACGCGCTCATGGGCGTGACGCAGGTGGTGCGGGGACGAGACCTCCTGGGCTCCTGCGCGCGCCAGGTCTATCTGGGCGGGCTCCTTGGGTATGCGGCGCCCGAATACGGCCACGTGCCGCTGCTCGTTGCCCCCGACGGGCGGCGCCTCGCAAAGCGCGAGAAGGACCTCGACCTCGGCGCCCTGCGGGAGCGCGGCGTGCGGCCCGAGCGCGTGGTGAGCGCGCTCGCCTGCGCGGCGGGGCTTGCCGAGCCCGGCTGGGAGGGCAGCGCCCCCGAGCTCGTGCCGCTTTTCTCGTGGGACAAGGTCACCGCCCACCGGGAGGACATCGTCGTGGACGATGCGTTTCTCGCCAGGCTGTCATAGAGCTGCGTCCGGTTCACGCTCCATAACAGCCTCTCTTCAGTCCATATTATCCCTCCATGAGTCCATCCTTTCTGTCTATCAGTCTATAATTTGCTAATATCAGTTCATTGCACTGTCTATCCATCCATCTTATTGGGAGGATTCATGGACCTCGAGACGAGCAGGCTCCCCGAGCAACTCCTCGGCCTCATGCGCACAATCGAGAGCGATCTTACGAACGTCGAGGTCAAGAGCGCGAAGGGCGGCTTCCCAAAAGATGTCCTTAGAACGATATCCGCCTTTGCCAACACGTCAGGGGGAGTGCTCATTCTGGGCGTCTCCGAACAGGACGGCTTTTTGCCAGTCGAGAACTTCGATGCCCCCGCAATGCGTGACGCCCTGGGCAATGCGTGTCGCCAGCAGCTCACCCCGCCCGTAACACCTCGAATCGAAGTTGTCCCCTATCAGGGCACGCCCGTCGTCGTTGCCGACATACCAGAGATGCGTCCCACAGAAAAACCCTGCTATATCACCGCAAGCCATATATACGAAGGCTCCTACGTACGTGTTGGAGACGGCGACCGTCACCTCACGCCATACGAAATAGACCGACTTCGCGAGGAGCGCACCCAGCCAAAGCATGACCTGGACGTCGTAGACGAGGCAACCTTAGGCGACCTCGATTCCGTCCTTATTGGCAAGCTGCTTGCCCGCGAGCGCTCACTCAACCCCCTAGTGTTCGGCTCACTTGATGACTCTGCCGCTCTCAGGGCCCTCCGGGTAATCAGGACCGACTCCAATGGAGAGGATCGCCCGACGCTCGCCGGCCTACTCGCCTTAGGCGTGTTTCCACAGACATTCTTTCCGCGACTTGGAATAACGTTCGTGGAATTCCCCGGAACGCGTCACAGCCCGTTCTCCTCGGGCAGGCGCTACGTAGATTCGCAGGAGATCGGCGGATCTATACCAACCATGGTGGCGCAAGCCCTTTCCGTCATCGAAAGGAACACCCGCACGGGAGCGCTCGTGAGCGGGGCGTTTCGCCAAGACCTGCCCGACTATCCCCCCGCGGCGCTTAGGGAGGCATTTGCCAACGCGCTCATGCACCGGGACTACTCTCCCGAGGCGCGTGGGGGTCAGGTGCAGATTAACCTGTACGCCGACTGCCTAGAGATCACCAACCCCGGCGGGCTGTTCGGCGGCGTGACAGTCGACACGCTCGGGATGCCGGGAGTTTCCTCGACAAGAAATCAGTTCCTGTCCAAGCTCCTGTCAAGCACTCCCTACCCATCCGATCTTCACGGGGCGCGCTATGTCGTTGAGAACAAGGGGACGGGATACGTTGAGATAAAGCGGACACTCGCCGATGCGCTCATGCGTGACCCGCTCGTTTACGACAGCCCAGGGCGATTCACCATCGTGTTTGAGCGAAGAAGGCTGGCGACCGCCGAGCGCCAGGGTTTCTCGGCTGCCGAGCTCGACGAGGCGATTATCCAAATGATCATGGATCGTGGAACGGTGAGCACCCGTGAAATCCAGGACGCCTCCGGGCTCGCGCGCTCGACGGTCCTCAGCCACCTAAAGCGCCTCATTAATAACGGAACCGTCGAGCCCACCGACCCGGCCGGAAGCAAAAGACGCAGGTATCGACTCGTCTGACATTCTTTGCGTTTCTCGCCCGCCTGCTTGCGCGATAGTTGTGAGTTCACCGGTTGTGCGGTATGATGCTCAGGCACCAGTTTGGAGAGCTGACCGAGAGGCCGAAGGTGCTCGCCTGCTAAGCGAGTATAGGATGCAAATCCTATCTGGGGTTCGAATCCCCAGCTCTCCGCCAGACTGTTCGGGCCCGTTCCGCGCTGCGGGGCGGGCCTTTCTCGTGGACGCCACCCCTCCTCACCCACACATCTCCAACATTTTTTGAAATCCCGCTTGACGCGCCGGGGGAGGCGTGGCAATATATCCAACTGCACGCGGCGTTACCTCAGCTGGATAGAGGACCTGACTACGAATCAGGGCGTCATAGGTTCGAATCCTATACGCCGCACCACGCAAAGTAAGGGGCTCCTTCGGGAGCCCCTTTTTGCATGCCTTCGCGCTACATAAAGTACGCACCCCAGCCAACCCCTCTCGCGTCAGCGCTGATGGCGAGAAGAACCCGTGGCCGGGGTGCGTACGAGGAGCGCGTGCTGCCTACCTAAGACCAAAGTCCCCGAGGCAGAGGTCAAGGTCCTCCTCGAAGGTCCCGAGCTCAATGCCTGCCGCCTGAATCTTGTCCGACGCCAGACGGAAGTCGCGCGGCCGGTCCGCGTACGTGGTCTCGTCGGGCAGGACGAGACGGTCGACCTCGCCCGCGGGACAGCCGAGGCGCTCGGCCACGAGCCGGGCGGTCTCGTACGTGGTGCGCCCGTTCTGGCTGGCGAAGTGATACGCCCCACTCGGAAGCTCGAGGATCTGCGGCAGCTGCCCCGCAAAGCGCTGCGCGTAGGTCATGTTCCGACGCTCGTGCACGCGGAAGGCCGCGGGCTCCCCGGAGCGCAGGACGCGCATCACGTTGGTGAGGATATTGGGCGAGGGACGCACGCCAGGCATGGCCAGACCAAACATCCACGAGAATCGCAGGATGAGATAGTCGTCCACGTTCTCGCGAATCCAGGCATCGGCCTCCATCTTCTGCTGGCCGTAGCGCGTCGTCGAGACCTGCTCGTCATCCTCCGAGAAGGGCGCCGGCCCGGGCGAGGCGTTGAAGCACTGCTCGGTGGAGATGAAAACCACGCGCCGGCCACGCTCGGCGCACGCGCGCGCAATGGCGATCGCTGACTCGGTGTTCACGCGATGCGTGCCATCGGGGTCCTGCTCGCAGTGGGCCGTCGTCGCGTCCGCGGCCATGTGCAGGCACACGTCGAAGTCCGCCGCGCGGAAGAACTCCTCCACGCCGACGGGATCGTGAAAGTCGACGTCGGTGTGGGAGATGCAGGAGAACTCGTAGCTCCCGGCGTTGTAGAGGCGCGCGAGGCTCGCAAGGTACCCGCGCGCGCCCGTGATGAGAATCCGCTTCATGCCCCTTCCTTCCTGACAATGGTGACCGGGTCGTTTGTCAGCATCCCCGTCACAGCGCCTCGCCGGGTCGGGCCGCATAGCTCCGCAGGACCCGGCACGTCCCCTCAATCGTATAGGAGCCGGCGCTTGCGGGCATGAGGAGCGAGCGCGTGAAGGGCAGGTCAACCTCCCCCTCAGCGGTGCGCACGCGCGCGGAGCCCGCAACGCAGGAAAGCACCTCGTAGCGGCCATCCATCGCCTGCTCCCACGTTCCGCGCACGTCGATCACGTCAGAGGCGAAGAGTCGATGCGTCACCCCGCGACGCACGCCCGCGGACGCCTGGGGGTCAAACGGGCCCAGATGGTTGGGCGTGGGAAGCGAGTCGGTCCTCAGCACGTCAAAGGCCTGGCGCACGTGAAGCTCGCGCCCCCGGCCCCAGTCACAGATGCGGTAGGTCTTGAAGCCGAGGCTTCCCACCTCGAGCGCAAAGACGCCCTTTCCCATGGCGTGGAGCGTCCCCGCCGGAATGAGGACGAAGTCTCCCTCGGACACGGGTACCTTGCGGCCGTACTTCTCGCCAAGCGTGTCATCCGCCGCGGAGGCGCGCAGGGCCGCCACGTCATCGGTCGTCGTGCCGCAGTAGATGAAGGCGCCGGGGTCCGCCGCGAGGATGTACCAGGACTCGGTCTTCTCGTGGTCGCCCTCGTGCGCCTGGGCATAGGCCTCGTCCGGATGCACCTGAACGGAGAGGTTCTCCCCCGCATCCATCACGATGATCTGCACGATACCGTCATCGGGAAGGTCACCCATGATCTCCGCGCGGTGCGTGCGAACGAGCTCGTCGAGCGGCTTGCCGTCAAAGGGCCCTCCCTCGACCGTGTTGACGAGGCCCTCGTGCACGGAGACGTCGAACGACTCCCCGTAGAGGGTCTCCCCCGCAATGCCGCGCGCCTCGTTGACGCGCGGCCCCGACCACACCGGGGAGATGTAGTTTGGCCTGAGCAGAAGCGGGCCCATCACAGCCCCCTAGAGCTCGAAGGCGTCGGCGCCCGTGGCCTCGAGGCGTGCCTTGAGCTCCTCGATGATGGGGATGCCGGCGCTGCAGCCGATGCGCTCCGCACCGGCGCTGACCATGGCGAGGAAGTCGTCCGCCGTGCGAATGCCGCCCGCGGCCTTGACCTTCACGCGCTCGTCCGTGTGCTCGCGCATGAGCTTGACGTCCTCGACGGTGGCACCGCCGGTCGAGAAGCCCGTGGAGGTCTTGACGAAGGTCGGGAGCACCTTGCTCGCGACCTCGCAGAGCTTGAGCTTCTCGTCCTGGGTGAGCAGGCAGTTCTCGAAGATGACCTTGGAGGGGACGTCCGCCTCGCGGCAGATGGCCACGATCTGGGCCATCTCGTCCTCGATGTAGTCCCAGTTCCCGGCCTTGACCTCGGTGAGGTTGACCACGTAGTCGATCTCGTTCGCGCCGTTGGCGAGGGCGTCTCTGGTCTCGAACACCTTGACGGCGATGGTGGTCTGCCCAAGGGGGAAGCCGATGGCGGCGCCGGTGTGGATGTCGGTGCCGGCGAGCAGCTCGGAGCAGAGCTTGGACTGGACGGAGTTCACCGCGACCATCTTGAAGTGATAGCGCTTGGCCTCCTCGCAGAGCTTCTCCATGTCCGCGCGCGTGGCGTCCGCGTGCAGGTTGGTGTGGTCGACGAGGCGGGCAAGATCATCAATCGTATAGCGCTTCATGGCAGTCCTTTCGTTCGATTCGACCTTGCGCTGATACTAACATATAGATGACTTATTAGACTGTCATATTCTATTTGTACCGTTTATGTCTGTTTTACTACCGTTCATGGGACCGCAATTCTTGCAATATGGACATTTTTTGTCTGACTTATATGATTCACTACAACCAACGCGATCGAAAGGAGCGCATATGAACATTGTAGTGGCTTCCCACGGGAAACTCTGCGAGGGACTCGTGGACGCCCTGCACATGATGGTGGCTGAGCCCGCCCCGGTCGTCGCCGTCGGGCTTGACGAGCACGGCATCGACGACTTTCGCAAGCGCCTCGTCGCCGCCGTCGACGCATCGCTCGCCCAAGGAAAGACGCTTATTATGTCTGACCTTATTGGCGGCACGCCGTACAACGAGGCGTATGCCCTCTTCCTCCAGCATCCCGAGGAGCTTCGCGTGGTCGCGGGGGCAAACTTCCCCATGCTCATCGAGGTGGGAATCGCCGCCGCGGACTCGGACGACCTCGATGAGGTGCTCGGCGTGGCCGTCGAGGCGGGGCGGGGCGGCGTGATCGCCGCCGAGCTCCCCGACGAGGGGCCCGAGAACGACGAGGACGACCTCTTCTAGCGACGTAGGCAAGGCGCCCGCACCCCGGGCGCTCAGGAAAGGAGAAGAACATGGCCATTGTGCTCGCACGCGTTGACGATCGCGTCATCCATGGGCAGACGACCACGAGGTGGGTCGCCGTCAAGCCCGCCGACGCCATCCTCGTGATCAGCGACAAGGTCGCTGCCGACCAGCTGCGCTGCAAGGTCCTCAAGGCCGCAGCCGGCAAGCTCAAGCTGGGCATCTACACCCTCGCCCAGGGTCCCGAGGCCCTCGCCAAGGCAAGCGCCTCCCCGAAGAAGTTCTTCGTCATCTCTGACTCCATCAGGAACTTCGCCGACCTCACCAAGCTCGGCGGCAACTACGGCGGGGTCCTCAACGTGGGCAACCTCAACGCCACGCGCGAGGGCACCAAGAACATGGGCAACACCGTGATGCTCAACGACGAGGACGTCGTGGCCCTCGACGAGCTCGCCGCGGCCGGCGTGGACATCCAGTTCCAGCTGCTCCCCGACGACTCCATCCGCACCTGGCCCGAGCTCAAGGCAAAGTACCAGGCAATGTAGCGACCCCTAACGAGAAAGGGAGAAAGACATGAACCTCGCGCTGCTGTTCCCCGCGCTCATGTGTGGCGTGTTCTGCTACCTCGGCGCCATCGAGAGCTGCTGCCTCTTTGGCATGAGCTGGGGCTATTACGTGATGGGCCGTCCGCTCGTGGCCGGCCTGCTCTGCGGCCTCGTGTTTGGCGACGTCACCCAGGGCGTCCTGTGCGGCGTTGCCGTCCAGGCCGTCTTTATCGCCAACCTCTCGACCGGTGGCGCCACCAACTCCGAGATCACCTACGCCTCGTACGGCGGCATCGGCCTTGCCATGGCCACGACCAAGGACCCCGCGATCGCGGTGACGCTCTCCGTGCTCATTGGCCAGACCCTCGGCCTGATCTTCTATAACACGCGCATGGCGCTCTACTCGTTCTTCAACAACGGGGCCTCGCGCGCCGCGGAGAACAACGACGACCGCGGCATCACCCTCTGGCACATCGTCTACCCGCAGATCTGCACCTTCTTCATCCGCGCGGTCCCCGTCTTCCTGATCGTCTTCTTCGGCCAGGGCGTCGTCGACGCGCTGCTCAACAGCGTTCCCGAGATCGTCACGCACATCATCTCCGTCCTCGGCGGCGTCCTGCCCGCCCTCGGAATCGGCATGCTCATGAACATCGTCATCAAGGACAAGATGCAGCTCATCTTCTTCCTCGCCGGCTTCGTTCTCCTGTCCTTCGCCGGCCTCTCGATGGTCGCGATCGTCTTCATCGCCGCGCTTGTCGCGTACCTCGTGTTCCTCTCCAGCGGCAAGTCCGCCGCAGAGCCGGCGGCAGAGGCCGTGGCAGAGGCCGACGCGCACGCGGTCTACGAGGACGACGACCTGTTCTAAGCACCGGAAAGGAGCACTCCCATGGCCACTGAAACCACCGATATGACCCAGCAGGGCGTCGGCGCCAACGGAAAGCCGCGTCTGACCAACAAGGAGCTCAACACGATCTGGCTGCGCTGGGCGTTCACCCACCTCGCCTCCATGAGCTACGAGAAGCTCCAGGGCCACGCCTACGCCTGGTCGTACATCCCCTTCGCCAACAAGTACTATGCCGACGACCCCGAGGCAAAGCGTCGCCTCCTCGTCCGCCACTCGGTCTTCTTCAACACCGAGCCGCAGACCGGCCAGATCATCAACGGCATCGTGACCTCCCTCGAGGAGAACATCGCCCTGGGCGGCGAGGTCTCCGAGGAGATGCCCAACAACATCAAGGCCACGCTCATGGGACCGCTCGCGGGCATCGGCGACTCCATCATCCAGGGCATCATCGTCCCGACGCTGCTCTCCATTGGCATGAGCCTCGCCAACGGCGGAAGCCCCCTCGGGCCGCTCTTCTACATCGTCGCCTACGGCATCATCGGCCCCGTCATCTCGTTCATCAGCTACCGCACGGGCTACAAGCTGGGCGTGGGCGCCATCGACGTCATCGTCGGCGAGAGCGCTAGACGCATCATGGACGCCTTCAACGTGCTCGGCATCATGGTCGTCGGCGCGCTTGCCGCGGGCAACATTGCCCTCACGACCACGCTGAACATCCCCTTCGGCGAGGAGTGGCAGCCGCTTCAGACCACCCTCGACGGGGTCTTCCCCGCGCTGCTCCCGCTCATCGCGGTCCTCGTGACCTGGTGGATGCTCGGCAAGAAGCAGTACAGCCCCACCAAGGTCATCGTCATTCTTGCTGTTGCCATCAGCGTTCTGTGCGTCCTCGGCGTCTTCTAGGAGAGGCCCGCGCCTTTTGAATGATTGTTTATGCCCCACCCCCTGCGGGACCTGCGCTCTGTGCGGGTCCCGCGCGCGTTACAATCAACGCATCAACGCGCTCACACGACGGCAGGATCCCATGACCCTCTACGACCAAATCAAGGACGACCTCCTCTCAAAGATCAAGGACGGCACCTATCCCGAGGGGCAGACCATCCCCTCCGAGCTTGAGCTCGCCGAGATCTATGGCGTCAGCCGCCCCACCATCCGTCAGGCGCTCCAGATCCTCGTCAGCGACGGCTATCTTGAGAAGCGGAGGCGTCGCGGCACCGTGGTCACCAAGCCCAAGGTGAGCCAGTCCTTCACCATGAGCATCTCGAGCTTCGAGGACGCCATGCGCCTCGCGGGGCGCCTCCCCAAGACCAAGGTCCTCGTGTTCAAGCGCGAGCGCGCGAACGCCGAGGTCGAGAAGCGCCTCGAGCTCACCCGCGGCCAGGACGTCTTCAAGCTCGTCCGACTCCGCTATGCCGACGACCTGCCCAACGTCTTTGTGGAGAGCTACATCCCCTGCGCGCTCTACCCCGGCCTCGACTCGTTCGACTTCAACGAGTCGAGCCTCTACGCCGCGATGGACGCCTGCGGGAACCCCGTGATGACGGCGCGAAGGCGCCTCGAGGTCATCAAGGCCGACGGCGCGGCCGCCGCGCTCCTCGACGTCGAGGCCGGAGACCCGCTGCTGCTCTTCCACACTGTCGCCCGTGACGCCAGCGGAACGGCCGTGGAGTACTCCGTGGCCACCTACCGCGGGGAGAGCAACAGCTTTGAGCTCAACGTCAGCCGAGTCTGATCGCGGGCGGGGCGCCCGGGCCCTGATCTGACCGACGGGCCGGCCTAAACTGCAGGACGCCGCCCGGCCCCTCAGACGAGAACGCATACGGAACGCCCAGCCCGTCGCAGAGATCCATCAGGTCGACGATGTCATGCGCCTCGTCCGACAGGTAGCTCCACAGCGAGTCAACGCCCCCGCAGAAGCCCAGCCGCAGCAGCCGTGCGGCGTCCTCCGCCGCGAGCGATACCCTGAGCGTCCGGTTCTTCTCGCCATAGGCGAGAAGAACCGACGGGCCGGAAAGGTCCTCGCGCACCACGATCTTCTCGCCATCCGCGCCAACGCGCATCACCCGCACGTCGCCCGCGCATTCGAATCTGGCAATCTCACGCTCTTCCATGGCAACCGCCTTCCCTCTCGTCCCCGCCAACAGTATAGCAGAACATTTGTTCTTTTGGAACACATGTTCTTTTTCCGTCAACGGTGAGAGCGGCAAGAAAAACGGGGTCGCCCGCGCGTGACGGACGACCCCGCAGCACTCTGGGCGGAAGGCGCTAGGCCTCCGGACGGATGACCTCGACGCCGCCCATGTAGGGACGCAGGGCCTCGGGCACCGTGATGGAGCCGTCGGCGTTCTGATAGTTCTCCATGATGGCAGCCATCGTGCGGCCAACGGCGAGGCCGGAGCCGTTGAGGGTGTGGACGTAGCGCGTGCCCTTGAACTCCGCCGGGTCCTTGTAGCGGATGTTGGCGCGGCGGGCCTGGAAGTCCCAGCAGTTGGAGCAGGAGGAGATCTCCTTGTAGGCGCCGTAGCTGGGCAGCCACACCTCGAGGTCGTAGCACTTGCATGCGGAGAAGCCGATGTCGCCGGTGCAGAGCGTGACCACGTGATAGGGCAGCTCCAGCGCCTGGAGCACCGCCTCGGCCTCGCCGACCATGCTCTCGAGCTGGTTCATCGAGTCCTCGGGCTTGGCAAACTTGACCATCTCGACCTTGTCGAACTGGTGCACGCGGATGATGCCGCGCGTGTCGCGGCCGGCCGATCCCGCCTCCTCGCGGAAGCACGGCGTGAAGGCCGTGTACCACAGCGGCAGCTGGGAGGCCTCGAGGACCTCGCCGCGATGGAGGTTGGTGAGCATGACCTCGGCCGTGGGGATGAGGTAGAGGTCGGGGTTGACGTGGTAGAGGTCGTCCTCGAACTTGGGCAGCTGGCCCGTGCCAAAGAGGGTCTCGCGGTTGGTGATGACGGGCATCCACCACTCCTTGAAACCGGCCTTGACGTGCATGTCCACCATGAAGCTGATGAGGGCGCGCTCCATGCGGGCGCCCATGCCGCCGAGCACGTAGAAGCGCGTGCCCGCGATCTTGACGCCGCGGTCAAAGTCAATCATGCCCGTGGCGGGGCCGAGGTCCCAGTGCGCCTTGGGCTCAAAGCCGTCCGAGGAGAAGTCGCGCGGGGTGCCCCAGCGGCGCACCTCGGGGTTGTCGGAGTCGTCCTTGCCGTAGGGAACGCTCTCGTGCGGGATGTTGGGAATGCGGGACACCAGGTCAAAGAGGGCGTCCTCGACCTCGGTGCGGCGGTCGTCCAGGCTTGCGATGCGGTCCTTGTTGGCGGCCACGCGCGCCTTGGCGGCCTCGGCCTCGTCCTTCTTGCCCTCGCGCATGAGCTGGCCGATCTGCTTGGATACGGAGTTGCGCTCGGCCTGGAGCTTCTCGACCTCGGCGATGACGGAGCGGCGCTCCTCGTCAAGCTCGAAGAACTTCTCGCGGTCCCAGTGGGCGTTCTGGCGAGACTCGCAGGCCTTGTCCACAAGGTCAGGGTTCTCGCGGACGAACTTGATGTCGAGCATGCTGGCTCCTAGCTTTGGGTGCGTGCATTTCGCCGGCGCTCGCGCGCGGCCCTCCAAGTATATACTTGTGCGGATGAAACGACGCGTTCCCGGGAGGGTGCATGCAGGCGATTGGCGACTTCTTCACATGGCTCTTCAACGACAGGATGGGCGTCATCTGCCTCATCGGCGGTGGCATCGTGATCTGCCTCGTCATCGCCCTGCTCATGGAGCGCACCACCAAGAAGCGCTACTTCAACCACGAGAAGTCCGAGGGTGACTGGGACCTCTTCGACGACGAGGGTGACGAGTAGCGGACTCTGCCCGCAGGTTCTTCTCGATTAACGCGCACTCGTGCACGGCTCTTCTTACGTTTGCCCAGTTGGCATTTAAGAACCCGTGCACGAGTGCGCGTTAATTCCCTATCAGCCGCTCGTCGGGAGGAGGGGGCGTGCTTCTTACCGTCAATCGGATGTCCGCGCTGAGGGCGCTGCGGCGTGAGCGAAGCGAGAACGGTCGTCTGACCGGCGCCCGAACCGACCTCGCCGCGCCGGACCCCACCCCGCGGAAACGCTGGACCGCCGGCATCATACCGAAGGGCCCGCTCGCGATTGACGCGCCGCCGAGCCGGGATCGCCCCCTTGACATCGTGGTCCCGCAGGCGCGCTTGCGACCGCGCGCCGCGTTCTTCCGGAGCTCCGTGCACGGGGGCGACATTCCGCCCGGCTCCTACGTCAGCTTGGGGGAGGAGGTCGCCTCCGTTGGCCCCGAGCTGCTGTTTCTCGAGCTTGCGGGAGTCATGCACCCCATCGTCCACGCCCTCGTAGGCTACGAGCTCTGCGGCACCTACGCGCGCGACCCGCGCTCGCCGCGAACGGGCAGTGTGACGTTTGGCGTCGAGCCGGCCACGACGAAGGCGAGAATCGCGGAGTTTCTCGACGGCTGCCCGGGCCTGCGCGGCGTTGACCAAGCCCGTCGCACCCTCGCGCATGTCGCCGACAACGCCTGGTCACCCACGGAGGCGCTTCTCGCGCTTCTCGTCCGCCTGCCCGTCACCGAGCTGGGCTTCGGCGCGGGGCCCGTGACCCTCAACGTCCGCCACGAGACGACGGCCGAGCTGCTGCAACGTGGAGTGAGGGCGTCGCGCGTGCCTGACATAGAGGTGGACGGAACGCCCATGGGATTCAACTATGACGGGTACGGGCACTTTGACCTCGCCTCCATCGCTCGGGCCGAGTCTGCCGAGGAGCGCATGGGTGCCATGCGCAGCGTGCGCGAGAAATACCTCGACGACCTCAGGAGAAACCGGGAGCTCACCGCGCGCGGCAAGATAATCCTGCCCGTCATCGCCGACGACCTGTTTGCCGACGGCGGGCTTGACACCGTCATGCTCGAGGCTGCCTTGGCCTGCGAGGAGCTCTGCGGCCAATCGCTCGGGGACGTGCGCCTGGCGCTCGCGTCCCCGTTGCTCGCCCGGAAACGCCAGGAACTCATCTGGTCGCTCCTCCCGTGGGAGCCGGGGACGCGCTACGCCCGTGCCATGGCGGCGCGTCAGGAGGCGAGGGAGGGAACCCCCGAGGACGTCCTCCTCCTAGGGGACGAGTTCGTGACGGTGGAGGAGGTTTCCCTTGCCGGAGATTAACGCGCACTCGTGCACGAGTTCTAAAGTGCCAACTGGGCAAACGCGAGAAGAACCGTGCACGAGTGCGCGTTAATTGCAGCCGTGACAGGGGACGGGCCGCGGCCCGCGGCACAAAAAAGCCCCGGCGCGAAGCCGGGGCCAAACAATCATGGTGCGGGCGAAAGGACTTGAACCTTCATGGAGTTGCCCCCATACGGACCTGAACCGTACGCGTCTGCCAATTCCGCCACGCCCGCGTGCAGAGGTCATTCTAGCGCATGCCCCGCAACCTGCCAAGTGTTTTTTCTGGCGGGACGGCCCGCCCGCGCGCCTGCGGTAGAATGGGCCCACGACACGGCACACGCAGCACAACCGAAGGAGACGCCGTGAGCGAGACGAGCCCTATCGCGCAGCAGCACACGCCGCCCGAGGAGATCCTCCTAGGCAGGTATCGCGTTCTCGCGCGCCGGGGGACCGGCGGCTTTGGCACGGTCTGCACCTGCTGGGACCTGCGCCTCCAGCGCCGTGTGGCCATCAAGCGGCTCCCCATCCTCGATGACGCCGCAACCACGACGGCCGAGGAGGCCCTCGCGGAGGCGCGCACGGCGTGCATGCTGGGACACCCCAACATCGTGACGGTCTTTGACTTTGAGTCCGACGGGGCCTACGCGTACATCGTCATGGAGTACGTCGACGGGCTCAACCTCGCCGAGCTGCTCGCCCGCGTGGAGGGCGGCAGGCTCACCTGCGAGGAGTGCGCGCAGGTGCTCGACTCCGTGGCACGCGCGCTCGAGTTTGCCCACGAGAACCGCGTCCTGCACCTGGACATCAAGCCCACCAACATCATGATCGACCGGCAGGGCGTGGTGAAGCTCGCGGACTTTGGCATGGCCACGCTCGCCTCGGCCGCCGGATACGGCGGGGCGCGCGGCGGCACCGTGGGCTACATGCCCCCCGAGCAGATCGAGGGCATGCTCGTGGACGAGCGCAGCGACGTCTTCTCGCTCGCCGTGGTCCTCTGGCAGGCGCTCGGCGGGACCTGCCCCTTTGCCGCGGACTCCGCCGCCGCCTCGCTGCGCCTCATCGAGCGCGGGCCGCGGCGGCCCCTCTCCCGCGACTGCCCGGAGCTGGCCGGAGACCCCGAGCTCATCCTCGCCGACGCGCTCGCCCCCCAGGCCTCCGCGCGGCCCGCCGACGTCCGTGAGTTCGCCGACGAGCTCGTCCCCTGGCTGGGCGACCCGCGCGCCGGCGCCGCGTCGCTCAGGGAGCTCGTTGACCAGGCCGAGAAGGACGACGGGTCGGCGGCCACGCTCGTGGGCGAGCGCCCGCCGATCGCCCTGCGCCTCCCGTGGCTGCCGAGCGCGATCGGCCGTGCCGTCACCGCGCTCGCGACGTTCGCGACCGTCCGGCTCGCGCTGCCCGCGCTGCTTGGACCCGAGTCCGGCGCCGCCGCGGCGGCGTCACTCGCGTGCGCCGTTGCCGCGGCGGCCTGGCCGCCCCTCGGCGGCGCGCTCGGCGGCCTCGCGCTGGCGGGCGCGCTCGGCGTCACCGCGCGGGCGCCCTCGTCGTTCCCGCTGGCGGCCGCGGTAGCGGCGGCGACCCTCGTGTGGTGGGCCGCCGTGGGCCGAAAGGAGCACCTCGGCGGCCTCGCCGTCCTTCTCCCCTGCTGCCTGCCCACGCCCGCCGCGGGCGCGGGCGTCGCGGGGTACGCGCTCGACCCCGGCCCCGCCGCGGTCACGGGCGCGGTCGGCTACCTGCTGGGAAGCCTCTTCGGGTGCGCCGTCGACGCGGGGTTTTCCGCCACGGTGACCGTCGCGGCGCTGCTCGCGGAGTGGTCGGACCCGGCGTTCTGGGCCGTCTGCGCGGGTGCTGCGCTCTGCGGCGCCGTCTCGTCCGCCGTGGCGCTGCGCGGCTCGGTGGCGGCGGGGGTCTGCGGCCAGATCCTCGGCCTCTGCCTGCTTGTGGGCTCCGAGGTCATCGCAGCTAGCATGGAGAATGCCGGTATATGGGCCGCCCTCGATTGGGAGGCCGCCGTCATTGCGGTACTCTTGTCTGTGCTTTTGTGCATTGCGACAGTCCTCAGAGGCCCGCTCTTCGAGGACCTGGATGACGAGGATGGGTACCATGAGCTTCCTCAGTGACTTTGAGGGGCGCATCAGCTCCGTGTTCGGGGCCGCGCCGCAGGGATATACCGAGCCGTTCTCATTCAAGAAGCTCGCCAAGCGCGCGGCGCGCGAGATGGAGAACGAGACGTACGAGATAGACGGCGTGGACACCGCGCCGGCGCTCTACACCGTGCTCGTCTCCTCCTCAGACGACTCCCTCATGCGGCCGCTCTACGAGCAGATCACCTACGAGATCTCCTCCTTCGTCACGGCCCAGGCCCAGAAGAAGGGCTACGCCTTCGTGGGCAGTCCCCTCGTGCGCTTCATGGTCGACCCGTCGCAGCGCTCCGGCAAGTTCGCCGTCTTCGCGGAGAACGTCGACGCGCGGACGCTCAACCGCCTGCGCGAGGAGGAGCGTGCGTTCCTCGCGGGCAACTCGAGCGCCGGCGGCGCCGCGGCCAAGATCAACCGTCGCGGACCGCAGCCGCGACCCACGCGCCGCCCGTCCGACCGCATGGCGTCGCTCGCCCCGCGCGAGCCCGAGCGCCGTCCCGCGCTCTCCGACTCCGAGGCCGGCCTCGAGGTCATGCCCGCCGAGTTTGACGACGTCGCGGGACCCGTCGCCTCCGCGTCCGAGTCCACGCCCATGCCCGTCGCGGCAGCCGGCACGCCGCTCGTCGCGCCCGCGGCGCAGCCCGCCGCCATCCCGGTTCCGCAGACGCAGCGCCGCAACGTCCCGCTCGTCGACATGAGGCGCGGCGTGGGGGCGGACGCGGTCGCCGGCATCGCCGGCGCGGTCCCCGGGGCCGCCGCCGTGGCGTCCTCCATCCCCGCCCCGGCGCCGACGCCCGCGGCACCGGCCGAGGACGAGAGCGTGGCCACCTGCCTGCTTATCGACCGCCAGACCGGGCGGACCTTCTCGGCCAAGGCCCCCGCGACCGTCATCGGGCGCGAGCGCTCCCAGGCCGGCGTCGTCCTGCGCGACCCCAACGTCTCCCGCCGCCACGCCCAGCTCTCCTTTGACGGGCGCGACTGGCACATCACCGACCTCAACTCCACCAACGGCACGCTCGTGAACGACGTCGACGTCCAGGACTGCGTCCTGCGCGACGGCGACCTCATCACGCTCGGCCTCGTGAACCTCGAGTTCAGGGAGATGCGCGCATGATCGACCTCGTCCTCTTCGTGGGACGCGTCCTTCTCGTCGTCGTCCTGTACATCTTCCTCTTCGCCGTCATGCGGACGGGCGTGGGCCTCGTGCGGGGCCAGCGTCGCGACGCGGCGATCTGGTCCGTGGACGTGGAGAAGGGCACCCGCTCGCTCAGGGGCCTGCACGTCGACATCCTCGGCCCCGTCGTCATCGGGCGCTCCCCCTCGTCGGACATCGTCGTTGACGAGCCCTACGTCTCGTCAACGCACGCCCGCTTCACCCTCCAGGGGCCGGCCCTCGTGCTCGAGGACCTCGGCTCCACCAACGGAACGCTCGTCAACGGGCACGGCATCGAGCAGCCCGTCACGCTGAGGGAGGGCGACGAGGTCCAGGTGGGCGACACCATCATGAGGGTGAGCCGCGGATGACGGAGGAGTCTCAGGTCATCACCGCCCCGGAGCCCGCCAACGCCCCGGGCCGCGCCGAGATGCCCGTCGAGGGACGCGCCGGCGCGGACAAGGTCACGGGCTCCAACGGGTTCATCTCCTGGGGCTCGCGCAGCGACGTGGGCCTCGTCCGCGGCCACAACGAGGACTCGTTCTTCCTTCGCGCGCCGCTCTTCGTGGTGTCCGACGGCATGGGCGGCCATGCGGCCGGCGAGGTCGCAAGCTCCATCGCCGTTGACACCATCGGCGAGCGCGCGCCCGCGACCGCCGACGACGTCCTGCTCGGCGCCGCCGTCGAGGCCGCGAACCAGGCCGTGATCAAGGGCGCCGAGGAGGGCATCGGCAAGCCCGGCATGGGCTGCACCGCCACCGCCATCCTCATCGAGAAGAACAAGATGGCCGTGGCCCACGTCGGCGACTCGCGCGCCTACGTGCTGCACCACGGCACGCTCGTGCGCGTCACGCACGACCACTCCTACGTCGAGGAGCTCGTCGACTCCGGCCAGATCACGGCCGACGAGGCGCGCACGCACCCCTCGCGCTCCATCATCACCCGAGCGCTCGGCTCGGACCCCGACATGTACGCGGACCACTTCTCCCTCGAGGTCAACACGGGCGACCGCATCATCCTGTGCTCGGACGGCCTCTCGTCGATGATCTCCGACAGCGAGATAGAGTCCGTCGCCGTGTCCAGCGCCACGCCGCAGCAGGCGGCCGACAACCTCGTCTCCGCCGCGCTCACGGCGGGCGGCGCGGACAACGTCACCGTCATCGTCGTTGACGTCCTGAACGACGGCGTCGCCGACGAGATCCGCCGGCGGCTCATCCGGCGCGCCGCCATGATCACGAGCGCCGTGGCCGGCGTCCTCATCGCCGCCTTCCTCGTCACCGCAGCCTTCGTCCGCAGCGAGTGGTACCTCGCCGAGAACGGCGGCACCGTCGCCATCTACCGCGGCATCAAGGGTGACATCCTCGGCATCCCGCTGAACGAGCTCGTGGGGACGAGCGCCGTGAAGGTGAGCGACCTCCCCTCGTCCGTCCAGGACCAGCTCGAGCAGGGCATCCGCGTGAACGGCGAAGAGGCGGCGCTCGAGACGATCGACTCCTACCACCGCCAGATCGACGAGGAGGCCGTGAAGGCCGCCCAGGTGGCCGAGGGGGCCAAGTCCGACGGTCAGCCCGGCGCCGAGGAGGGGGCCGCTGCGGAGGACGCCGGTCAGGCGGGCCAGAGCGCTGCCGAGACCCCTCCGACCGAGGGGCAGACGGGCGACGCAGAGACGAACGGGGGCGAGTGAGATGGCGAGAAGAACGCACTTCTCGGGCGCTCGCACGCGCGCGGCCTACGAGGCCATGGCCGCCCCCGCCGCTCCCGCCCCGCGCGGCCTCTCACGCCGCAACACCGAGCTCTTCCTGCTGTTCCTCGCGGCGGTGCCCGTCGTCCTGCTCTATGCGATGTACGTGGTCACCACCACGGCGCAGCTGAGCCTCGCCACGCTGGGCGTGCCGCTGGGGCTCTTCGCCGCCTTCGGCGCGGCCCACGTCGCCATACGCTTCCTCGCGCCGGGGGCCGACCCCGCCATCCTGCCCATCGTCTTCGCGCTCTCGGGGACGGGCATCACGTTCCTCACGCGCCTCGCGCCCGATCTCGCCGTCAACCAGGTCATCTGGCTCTTCGTCTCCATCGCGGCCATGGTCGTCGTGCTCGCCGTGGTGCGCAACCTCGACCGCCTCGCGGACTTCAAGTACACGCTCGGAATCGCCGGCGTGGTCCTGCTGGTGCTGCCCATGATCGTCGGCACCGAGCGTGGCGGGTCCAAGCTCTGGATCAACATCGGCGGCTTCACCTTCCAGCCGGGCGAGTTCGCCAAGATCGCCATCGTCCTCTTCCTGGCGTTCTACCTCGCCGCCAACCGCGAGGCGCTCTCGGCCTCCATGCGCAAGATCGGCCCTGTGAGCCTCCCGCGCCTGAGGATGCTCCTGCCGCTCTTCGTGGTCTGGGGCGTGAGCCTGCTCGTCGTGGCCTTTGAGACCGACCTCGGCAGCGCCCTTCTCCTCTTCACGTTCTTCCTCATCATGCTCTACGTGGCCACCGGCCGCGTGAGCTACGTCGTGGTGAGCCTCCTTCTGCTCGCCGTGGGCGGCGTGGCCTGCTACAACCTCTTCGGCCACGTGCAGACGCGCGTGAACATCTGGCTCGACCCGTGGGCCGACGCCTCGGGCGGCGGCTACCAGATCGTGCAGTCGCTCTACTCGCTCGCCGACGGCGGGCTCATGGGGCGCGGCATCGGCAAGGGCATGGCGACGGTCATCCCCGTCGTGGAGAGCGACTTCATCTTCTCCGCCATCGGCGAGGAGATGGGGCTGCTCGGCGGCGCGGCCATCTTGATCCTCTACCTGCTGCTGTGTGTGCGCGGCCTCGCAACGGCGGCGCGCGCCAAGTCCGACACTTCGGCCTTCGCCGCGGTGGGCCTCACGAGCGCCATCTGCTTCCAGGCCTTCCTCATCGTGGGAGGCGTCACCAAGCTCCTGCCGCTCACGGGCGTGACCCTGCCCTTCATGAGCCAGGGCGGCACCTCGCTGCTCGCGAGCTTCATCATCGTGGGCCTGCTCCTGCGCGCGGGAGACGAGGGCACCGGCCGCGGCACCCAGATCGAGAGCGGCCTTTCGGGCGAGAAGAACGTGCGCCCGCCGCTGTCGTCTGTCGCCGAGGGGGCCGGCAAGGTCGGCGCGCACGCGGCGTCCGTGGTGCACGGCAGCCATGCGCGCGGAAGCTTCTCGCTGCTCACGGCCGAGTCCGGCGTCCTGGGCCGCGTGGCGCTCGGAAAGCGTCTGACGAACCTCATCACGGTCTTCTCGCTGCTCTTTGCCGTCCTTATCGCCAACCTCACGTACGTGATGCAGATCGACGCCGCGCGCGTGCAGGACCTGCCCACGAACAACCACACCATCGCCCGGAGCGCCTACGTGCAGCGCGGCGCCATCATCACGTCCGACGGCGTGACGCTGGCCGAGAGCATCCAGCAGGCCGACGGCACCTACCTCCGGAGCTACCCCCAGGGCACGCTCGCGCGCCACACCGTGGGCTACATCTCCCTCCAGTACGGCTCAGCCGGCATCGAGGAGACCATGAACGACACGCTCACCGGACATGCGGACTACTCCAACTGGAGAAGCGCGCTCTACACCCTCGCGGGCGTCGACCAGCCCGGCTCGACCGTGGCGCTCACCATCAACTCGCTCATCCAGCGCGCGGCGGAGGACGCCCTGCAGGGCTACACCGGCTCGATCGTGATCCTCGACCCCAAGACGGGTGCCGTCCTGGCCAAGGCGTCCAACCCCACCTACACCGTCGACAACCTCGAGTCCGTCATGGCCTCGGGCACGAACGGCGAGCTCATCGACCGCGCGACGAGCGTCCTCTACCCGCCCGGGTCCTCCTTCAAGGCCCTCACGCTGGCCGCCGCGCTCGACTCCGGCACCACCACGCTCGACGCCGTCTACGACGCGAGCGCCGAGATAGAGATCGGCGGCGCACCCGTCACCAACAACCACGACGCCGACTACGGCGAGCTCACGCTGCGCGACGCGCTCGCCGTCTCCTCCAACACCGCCTTCGGGCAGGTCGGCGTGGAGGTGGGAGCCAGCACGCTCGTGAGCTACGCCAACGCCTTCGGCTACGGGCGCCGCGTCGGCCAGGACTTCAAGTGCACCGCCTCCCTCATGCCCGACCCGTCCGAGATGACGGAGTGGGAGACCGCGTGGGCGGCCTGCGGCCAGCCCGTGGGCGAGCACGAGAGCCCCGCGGGCCCGCAGACCACCGTCATGCAGAACGCCATGGTGGCCCAGGCCATCGCCAACGGCGGCGTGGTCATGGACCCCTACGTGGTCGACCACGTGCTCTCCCCCGAGGGCGTCGAGACCTCGCGCACCCAGGCCCGCTCGCTCGGGCAGGCCATCTCGGCCGACACCGCCGCGCTCGTGAAGGAGGCCATGCTCCAGGTCGTCGAGAGCGGCACGGGCATGGCGGCCCGGGTCCAGGGGACCCGCGTGGCCGGAAAGACCGGCACCGCCGAGGTCGGAGACGGCACCATCAACTCGCTCTTCATCGGCTTCGCGCCGTATGACAACCCGACCCTCGTCATCTCGATCTGCGTCGAGGGCCAGGGGGAGGACGTCGAGGGCCTCGCGGCCTCGCTCGCCGGGCAGGTGCTCGCGCGCGCCCTCGCCGTGCAGTCATCCGGGGCGGGCAGCTGATGGGGGCGCGACAGACCGACAGGACACACTGACCAACGAAGCAGAAACGAACCAGAGATAGAGCAGGACGCGCCCTCGGCGCACAGAAAAGGGGACGCGGCACGGCCGCGAGCGGGATAGGAGTTGAGCATGCCAGGGATGATTCTCGGCGGACGCTACCAGGTGCAGGACAAGATCGGGACGGGAGGCATGGCCACGGTCTTCCGCGGCCTTGACGAGGTGCTCGGCCGCACCGTCGCCATCAAGACGATGCTGCCCCAGTACGCCGCGGACCCGTCCTTCGCCGCGCGCTTCAAGCAGGAGGCGCAGGCCGCGGCTGCTCTGCAGAGCCCCTACATCGTCTCCGTCTACGACTGGGGCAAGGACGCCGACACGTACTACATCGTCATGGAGTACCTGCGCGGCACCGACCTCAAGAGCGGCATTCGCAAGCACGGCGCACTCGACTGCAAGAAGGTCGCGCAGATCGGCTCGCAGATCGCGCAGGCGCTCTCCGTGGCCCACAAGCACGACATCATCCACCGCGACATCAAGCCGCAGAACATCATGGTGCAGCCGGACGGCAACATCAAGGTGATGGACTTCGGCATCGCGCGCGCCAAGAACAGCCACCTCACGCAGGACAACTCCGTCCTCGGCACGGCCCACTACGTCTCCCCCGAGCAGACGCAGGGCAAGGAGCTCGGGCCCACCACGGACATCTACTCGCTCGGCATCGTGATGTACGAGGCGGCCACCGGGCAGGTCCCCTTCCAGGGCGACGACGCCATCACCGTTGCCCTCAAGCAGGTGAACGAGCAGCCCAAGCCGCCCAGCCAGCTCAACCCCGCCGTGGACCCCGCCCTCGAGTCCATCATCCTCAAGTGCATGCAGAAGAACCCGGCCGACCGCTTCCAGACGGCCGACGAGCTCTTCCGCACGCTGCGCGACTACCTCGCGGGCCGCGTGCAGGCCGTGAACAGCGCCACCGCCATGCTCCCCATCCAGCCCACCAACAAGCTCGAGCGCGGCACGGGCGCCATCCCCGCCACGGGCGGCACCGCCTCCATCCCCCGCGTCGAGCGCACGAACCGCTATCGCGCGCAGAGCGCCACCGAGCAGGCCGCCGAGGAGGAGGCCGAGCGTCAGCGCAGGCACCGCCGCAACGTCATCCTCGGCGTGATCGGCGTCATCGCCGTCGTGGCCGTGGCGGCTGTCGCGCTCTTCTCGATCTTTGGCTCCGGCACCCAGACCAAGCCGGTGCCCAACCTCATCGGCCTCACCCAGGAGCAGGCCATCAAGGCGATCGAGGACAACGGCTTCGAGGTCGGCAAGGTGGAGCAGGGCTACACGTCGGCGCAGGACCCGGGCCTCGTCTACGAGCAGAACCCCCTTGCCACCCGCGCGATGCCCGAGGGCTCCTCCATTGACATCCGCGTCTCCAAGGGTGAGGCGCCGGCCGAGAAGGTCACGGTGCCCGACCTCACGAACCTCCCCGAGGACCAGGTGGAAGACGAGCTTGCCAAGTACAACCTCAAGGGGCGCAAGGGCGAGGACCAGGAGAGCGACTCCATCGAGAAGGGCCGCGTCTGCGCCCAGGACACGCCCGAGGGCACCGAGGTCAACGTCGGCGAGACCATCACCTATCACATCTCCTCCGGCGCGAGCACGGCCGTCATCCCCAACGTGGTGGGCGACTACTACGAGGACGCGCAGGAGCGCCTCTCCAGCAGCGACGGCGAGTTTGACGTCAAGGTGGTCTGGGACTACAGCAACACCGTGGCCGAGGGCAACGTCATCTCCGTCGACCCTGCGGCGGGCAACACCGCCGAGGTGGGCTCCACGGTCACCATCACCGTCTCGAGCGGCCCCAAGCCCGTGGAGAACGTGCCCGTGCCGTACGTCGTGGGCAAGAGCTACTACGACGCCCGCGCGCAGCTCCAGAACCTCGGCTTCGTGGTGCAGCTCGCCTCGGGCAGCAGCGCCGAGGGCGTGGTCGTCAGCCAGTCCGCCTGGGAGTCCCTGCCCGAGGGCGGCACGATCGTCCTCACCACCGAGGTCCAGTCCACCGGCAACGAGGGCGGCGGGTCCAACACGGGAACCGAGGGGGGCGGGAACTCCTCCACCGGGGACAACCAGGGCGGCACGAGCGGCGAGGGCACCGGCACCGACATCGGAAACGGCGTCAGCGTCAACTCGCGCTCGTCCTCGCGTCAGAAGAGCGGCAACTAGCGCAAACACACCCGACGCCACGACGGCCGGGCCCCGCGGGGCCCGGCCGTTTTTCTGCCTACAAGATGCCTAAAAGGTGCCTGTCCCCATTTAGGCATGCCTAAATGGGGACAGGCACCTTTTAGGCATCTTACACGGAAAAGAGAAGCAGGTCAGACGGCTTATACCATCTGACCTGCGAAAATTCTGGTGCCCCCGGGCCGATTCGAACGGCCGACACCCGCTTTAGGAGAGCGGTGCTCTATCCCCTGAGCTACGAAGGCAGTGCGTCGAACTATTCTATCACCGCGCACGCGCGGCGACAAAAGCTACTTCTTGACGTTCTTCTCGACCTTCTTCGCGGACGCCTCGGCGCTCGCGCGCTGGAAGAGCTCGAGGAGCTTCTTGTCGGAGAGGCCGCGGACGCGGGCCTCGGCCGCCTTGCGGAACGGGCGGCGCTTCACCATGTCGTAGATGAAGCTACCAATGATGGCGGCGTACGCAAAGACGAGCGACGCCACGCTCAGGATGCCCTGCCAGGTGCCGAGGTCGGTGTTCTGTCCAAAGACGTAGGCGCAGATGAGGGAAATGACGGCGAGCGCCATGCCCACGCCGAGAAACGCCCAGAAGACCTTCTCGGTCTTCTTGTAGCCGGGAAGCTCCCGCAGGACGAGGTCGTAGGCGCGGTTGCGGATGTCCTCCTCCTCGCGCTCGCGGCGCTTGCGCTCCTTCTTCTCCTCCTTTGTCTCGGCACGGCCAAGGCCGGAGGCCTTCGCCTTGCTCTCCACGCGCACGGAGGCACCGGCCTCGCGCACGGGACGCGCCTTGGCCGCAGAGCTGCGCGAGAAGCCCTTGCGCTCCTCGCTCGTGGAGGTCACGGCCTCGGCCTCCTTCTTGGGACGGCCGACGGCGTTGCCCTCGGCCTCGCGACGGGCGCCCTCGATGGTGTCCTTGAGTGACATGAAGCTCCTTCTGCGGTCGTCTTCGACGTTAGCGGGCGGGCACGAACTCGGTGCCGGTGATGATCTGGAAGGCCTCCTGGTAGCGCTTGGAGGTTCCCTCGATGACCTCGGCGGGGATGCGCGGCGGCTCGCCGGTCATGTCCCAGTTGGCGCGCAGCCAGTCGCGGACGTACTGCTTGTCGTAGCTCGGCTGGACCTTGCCCTCCTCGTAGGAGTCGGCAGGCCAGAAGCGGCTGGAGTCGGGGGTGAGGCACTCGTCGATGAGGGTGAGCTTGCCGTCGATGAAGCCAAACTCGAACTTGGTGTCGGCAATGATGATGCCCTGCTCGGCGGCGTAGTCGGCAGCGGCCTTGTAGATCGAGAGGGAGGCATCGCGCAGCTGGGCCGCCACGTCCTCGCCCACGATCTCGCAGCAGCGCTCGAAGGAGATGTTCTCGTCGTGGTCGCCGAGCTCCGCCTTGGTGGAGGGGGTGAAGATCGGCTCGGGGAGCTTGGAGGCCTCGGTCAGGCCGTCGGGCAGCTTGATGCCGCAGACGGTACCGTCCTCGTCGTAGGTCTTCTTGCCGGAGCCGGTGAGGTAGCCGCGGACGATGCACTCGATGGGCACGGTCTGGGCCTTCTTGACCAGCATGGAGCGGCCGGCGAGGTAGTCGGCGTACGGCTTGAACTCCTCGGGGAGGTCCGCCACGTCGCAGCTGATCATGTGGTTGGGGATGAGGTCGGCAAAGCGCTCGAACCAGAACGCGGAGATGCGCGTGAGGATCTCGCCCTTGTGCGGGATCTCGTCCGGCAGGATGAAGTCATAGGCGCTGATGCGGTCGGACGCCACCATGAGGAGGCTGTCGCCGCAGTCGTAGATGTCGCGGACCTTGCCGTGCGAGTCCGGACGAAGTTCCATCTCAGCCATTCCGGCCACCTTTCGTAGGCGTTTCACTCAACCATCCAGTATACGTCACTCGCGCCGCGGCGCGGCGAGCGCAGCGGCGCTACCGGTCCTTCTCCTTGCGCTCGCGGCGCTGGGGAATCCGCAGCGTGAACGTGGTTCCCTTGCCGAGCTCGGACTCCACGAGGATCGTACCGTTGTGCTTGTCGACGATCTCCTTGGTGATGGCCAGGCCCACGCCGAGGCCGCCGGACACGCGCTCGCGGCTCACGTCGGAGCGCCAGAAGCGCGAGAAGGTCTGCGGGATGTCTTCCTTGGCGATGCCGATGCCGGTGTCCTGGACCCCGATCAGCACGTCGGAGCGATCCTGCCGCAGAAAGACCTTCACCCAGCCGTCCGCGTTGGTGTAGCGCATCGCGTTGCTCATGAGGTTCACGATCGCCTCGCGGATGAGGTCGGGGTCGACGTCGGCGTAGAGCTCGCCGTGGGCGGTCTCGTCAACGAAGCGCAGGTGGAGGCCGCGCTCGTGGAAGAGCTGATGCTGGGCGGAGACCAGGCTCTTGACGAGGTACACCATGTCGGTCTTCTCGACCTTGACCTCGGTGGTGCCGTTCTCCAGGCGCGAGAGCTTGAGCATGGCGTCGATGAGGCGGGAGAGGCGGCGCACCTCGGAGGCCACGACCTCCAGGTGCTCGTCGTCCGCGGGCAGGACGCCGTCCTGCATGGCCTCGACCGTGGCCTGCATGGCCATGAGCGGCGTGCGCAGCTCATGGGCGACATCCCCGGTGAGGCGGTGCTCGAGCTTGATGTCGCGCTCGATGGTCGTGGCCATGTCGTCGAAGGTCTCGCCGAGCTGGCCAATCTCGTCGGCACCCGTGACGCCGGTGCGCGCCGTGAGGTCGCCGTTTCTGATCTGCTTGGCCGTCGAGGTGATGCGCTGGATGGGCTTTGCCATCCCGCGCGAGACAAAGTACCCGATCACGCAGGCGAGAAGGGCCGCGATCGCGGCGGCCGTCGCGATGGCGCCGTACGAGTTGGAGCGGAAGGACGCGTCGCTCTTGGTGAGCAGGGCCTCGGAGCCAAAGGCCCAGAGCCGGACCTCGCCGACGACGGCCCCGTCCTCGTCGAGGATCTGCGAGGTGACGAGCGCCTCCTGGGCGGTCGGGACCGTGGCGGGAACGGGCTTCGCGCCCTCGGCGGCATCCGGGGTGAGCGTGGTCGACCGAGCCCAGGTGTCATCGTAGAGCACGTTGCCGTCGGCGTCGACGACCTGGACGACGATGTCAGAGGAGAGCGAGGACGCCCCCGCGGCGGCAGCGGCGGCGGTCTCGTCGAGCTCGCCGGTCTGCTGGTATGCCTCGGATATGCTCTCCGCCGTGGAGTCGGCGATGCTCTGCATGTTCTGGCGGGTGTAGGCCATGAACTGGCCCTCCCACACCATGGCGAGCACCACCACGAGCACCACGGCCGTCATTATCGCCGTCAGCGCAAAGCCGAGGGTGAGGCTCGTGGAGTAGGGGCGCCCGCGCTTGGGCGAGGGCTTGATCGTGTTCCAAGAGCTACGAGAGGACGAGGGCCGCTCGGAGCCGCCCTCGTCCAGCTGTGCGTCCCTTCCGGTGACGAAGCGCGCGGACATCCCGGCGCCTATCGGCTGCCGGCGTCGGCCGCCTTCTCGGGAGCCTCGAAGCGATAGCCGACGCCGTGAACGGTGTAGAGCCAGCGCGGGTTGCGCGGGTCGTCGCCGAGCTTGGCGCGGAGGTTCTTGACGTGGGAGTCGATGGTGCGCTCGTAGCCCTCGAAGTCGTAGCCGAGGACCTTCTCGACGAGCTCCATGCGGGTGTAGACGCGGCCCGGGTAGCGCGCGAGCGTGGTCAGCAGCTTGAACTCGGAGGCGGTGAGGTCGACCTCCTTGCCCTCCACGAGCACCTTGTGGCCCGAGATGTCGATCACGAGGTCGCCGAAGTCGAGCACCTCGAGCTGCGGCTCGGTCTCGGTGTGGGCGCGACGAAGCAGGGCGCGCACGCGGGCGACGAGCTCGCGCGGCGAGAAGGGCTTGATGAGGTAGTCATCGGCACCGAGCTCGAGGCCGATGATGCGGTCCTCGACCTCGCCCTTGGCGGTGAGCATGATGATGGGCACGTTGGACGTCTCGCGGATGGCGCGGCAGACGCGCTCGCCCGAGAGCTTGGGGAGCATGAGGTCGAGGATCACGAGGTCGAAGGTGTGCTTCTCAAACTCCTCGACGGCGCTCTGGCCGTCGCCGACGCCGCGCACGATATAGCTCTCGCGCTCGAGGTACGCCGCGACGGCGTCCCTGATTGCCTTCTCGTCCTCAACGAGCAGAATCTTCTTCTCATCTGAAGCCATGCTGGCCTCCTCGCTAACGACTGGTCGTCTCCGGGAAATCCGGTCCGTGGATGACCCTAGTGTACCCTACCGGGCCGCTGGAGATTCCAAGTTACAGGCGGAAGGTACGCACCGCAACGGAAGCGGGGTAGCCGGTGTCCGCGTCCTTGACCGTCGAGAAGGTCACGAAGAGGTCGCACTCTCCCACGCGGGCCGGGTACTCCCCGTAGTCGACGATGCGGTCTGCCGAGGGCAGCGCCGAGTACTGGCGCTTGGCGAGGTCGAGCACGAGGTATGTGGCGTTGCTCTTGACGATGAACAGGTCGCCGTTGCCGCAGCCGCACTCGGACGGCTCGCGGTTGAGGCGGTAGAAGCCGGCCGAGGACGTCCCGATGTAGGTGCCCATCTGCCCGAGGAGGCCGCCGGTGCTGTAGCTGGCCTCAACCGAGACGAGAAACCGGTCCCCCACGCGCACCGCGCGGAACGGTCGCACGCCCTGGGGCATGACGAGCTGGTCGATCCTCGTCTTGAGGTCGTCCGAGAGGGAGTAGGCGGTGACGCCGTAGTAGGTCCCCTCGGAGGCGCGCACGCGCGGCGCGAGCGTGACGACCTCGCCCGAGACGGTCGGCCACATGGCAAAGCGGCCCGGGGACTCCACCACCGCCTGGGCGTCCGAGTCCCCGGCGTGCCAGATGTAGCAGAAGGAGTGCTCCTGCGTCTTGGTCCCGAGCGTCGACGGCTGGACCTGCCAGATCACGCTCGAGCCGGAGACGGCGAAGGGGGCCGGGTCATAGTCCGAGGTGCCCTCCCAGAGGGTCTTGGTGTCCCCGGTCAGCGCGCCGGCGGAAAACGAGGACGCATGGAGCGACCACGCCCGCGTCACCAGGTCGAGCTCGGTCCAGGCGTACACGCTGTCCGAGCAACGCGCGTCATAGATGACCGAGGTCGCCGAGCCGCTGACGGGCTCGGGGACGACCTCCATGAGCTCCCCGGACGCGAGCGAGAAGGCCGATCCCGTGACCATCGGCGTGGCAGAGGACCCCGCCGTGGTGACGGGAATCCACGTGCCCTCAGCCGGGTGGAGCACGTTGCCGAGCGGCAGGGTCCACGACCCCTCGACGGCGAGCGTCGTGTCCACGCCCTCGAACTCCGAGAGGATGTCGTCCGCCTCGGACTCGTCGACCACGGTGGGGTCTGCCACGGTGTCGTTCGCGCCATGCGTGCAGCCGGCCAGGATGCCGACCGCCGCCGCGGTCACACCGCCGACCGCCGTCGCCTTGAAGAGCGAGCGGCGCGTCATCTTGAGCTTGGGGAGCCTCACCGGGTCGACCGTCCTTCTCGCCTAGCGCGCCTGGGCCGAGGCCTCGACGAGGGCCCGCGCGAGCTGGTCGGCGCAGGAGGTCTGGCGCGGGCCGCAGGTGTTGCCGGAGAGGATGCCCACGATCTCGTCGACGGGGTGGCCGGCCACGAGCTTGCTCACGGCCTTGAGGTTGCCGTTGCAGCCGCCCTCAAAGGAGACCTGCTCGATAGTCTTGCCGTCATCCGCAAGGTCGATGTGGATGGCGCGCGAGCAGACCCCGCGCGGCGTGTAGTCAAAGTGCATGTCCGCTCCTTCCGTGCAAAAGGGACAGTCACTTTTGCACGCTCTCTGATGTCTGTCGCCGGCGTGCAAAAGTGACTGTCCCTTTTGCACGGCGCGCGGTTAGTCGAAGTTGAGCTGCTCCAGGCGGTCAAAGACGACGCCGGCACGCGTGAGGAAGGCGCGCGGGTCGAAGATTCGGTCCAGCTCGGCGGCGGGCACGGTGCAGCGCGGATCGGCCTCGAGCTTCTCGCGGAACGTGGTGCCGCCGGCGCACTGCTGGACCTCGCGCCACGTGGCCATGGCGTTCTCCTGCACGATGGCGTAGGCCTCCTCGCGCGTGATGCCCGTCTCCACGAGGGCGAGAAGGACCTTGGACGAGAAGATCAGGCCGCGGGTCTTGTTGAGGTTGGCGAGCATCTGTGCCGGGTAGAGGATGAGACCGTCCACGATGCGCGTGAGGCACTGGAACATGTGGTCGAGGGCGATGAAGCTGTCGGCCTGCGCTACGCGCTCGGCGGAGCTGTGGCTGATGTCGCGCTCGTGCCAGAGCGCCACGTTGTCAAAGGCAACCTGGGCGTTGGCCTTCACCACGCGGGAGAGGCCGCAGACCTTCTCCACGGTGATGGGATTGCGCTTGTGCGGCATGGCCGAGCTACCCTTCTGGCCCTTGCGGAACGGCTCCTCGGCCTCGAGGGTGTCGGTCTTCTGGAGGTTGCGGATCTCCGTGGCGATGCGCTCGCAGGTGGCGGCGGTGGTGGCCAGGACGCCGGCGAGGTAGGCGTGGTGGTCGCGGGAGATGACCTGCGTGGACAGCGGGTCGTGCACCAGTCCCAGGTGCTCGCAGACGTACTCCTCGACGAACGGGTCGATGGAGGAGTAGGTGCCCACCGCGCCGGATATGGCACCAAAGGCCACGTTGGCGCGGGCGTCCTTGAGGCGGTCGTAGTCGCGCTTGAGCTCCCAGGCCCAGCTGCCGAATTTCATGCCAAAGGTCATGGGCTCGGCGTGGATGCCGTGGGTGCGGCCCACGCAGAGGGTGTCGCGCTCCTCGAAGGCGCGGCGCTTGCAGATCTCGCCGAGCTTCTTGCAGTCCTCGATCAGGATGTCGGTGGCCTGGACGAGCTGATAGCAGAGGGCCGTGTCACCAAGGTCGGAGGACGTCATGCCAAAATGCACCCAGCGGGACGGCTTGGGCTCGCCCTCGGGGACGTCCTTGTCAATGTACTCGCCCATGTTGGTGAGGAAGGCGATGACGTCGTGGTTGGTCACGGCCTCGATGGCGTCGACCTCGTCCTTGTTGAAGGCGGCGTGCTCGCGGATCCAGGCGGCCTCCTCCTTCGTGATGCCGATCTTGCCCATCTCGGCATGCGCCTCGCAGGCCAGGACCTCGATCTCCTGCCAGATGCGGTACTTGTTCTCCAGGGAGAAGATGTGGCCCATCTCAGGACGGGTGTAGCGATCGATCATGAGGCCTCCTCGGCTTAGGCGCGCGTCTAACGGATTGATTTTACCGCAGGGCGCGGGGCGATACGTACGGCCCGACGGACGCCCCACAAACGAGCGGGGCCCCGCGCGCGGCGAGGCCCCGAAGGCGCCGTCGTCATGACGGCGTTTGGTCATGTTCGGACACGCTAGCGACGTGCGCGCCGCCGCGCTATGACGGTGCCCGCGAGCGCCGCGACGCCAACCAGGGCAACTACCACGGGGGCAGTGGCGTTGAGGTCGTCGCCGGTCTCGGGGACCGTGGGCGCCGCGTCCTTCTCGCCCGCCGCCTCGACGCCGGGAAGCTCGCTCCACTTGGCGTAGAGCGTGAGGTCCTCGGTCACGGGGGCGTCGAAGTCGTACGCCTCACGGGCCCAGCCGCCGTCATAGGCGTACCAGCCCTCGAACTTCCAGCCCTTGAGGGACGGGTCCTTGGGCCGTGGCGTGGCGCGGCCCTCGGCCACCTCGTAGGCGACGTTTTCCGTCCCCTTGAGGCAGTCGTCAAAGGTGACGGTAAAGACCCTGAGCTTGGCCAGGACGAGCGCATCCTTTGTGGTCTCCTTGGTCATGTCCTCGTCGGAGAAGAGCTTCCCGCAGGTGGAGCACTCCCAGTACTCCGCACGACCCTCCGCCCTGGTCGTAGGCGCGATGCGCTCGTGATGGACGGCCTCGTGGCCCGTCGCGGAGACGACGACGTCACCCGCGGGGTCGAGTGTACGGTCGTCCAGGAAGGTCTTTCCGCAGACCTCGCAGGTCCAGTGGGCGAGGCTGCCCGGCTCGGTGCAGGTGGCCGCCTTGGGGGCGTGCGCCGTCAGCCTGTGCGCGGCGAGCGGAATGACCAGGCCGTCGGCAGAGACGGGCTGCGTGCCCCCCTCGTCCTTGAAGAGGCCGCCGCAGCTGGTGCAGCGCCAGTGCGCCGCGGTGCCGGTCTCCACGCAGGTGGCAGGGACCTCCGCGACGGCCGTGAGCGCGTGGGGCGCGAGGTCGGTTCCGAGCTGCCCGGCCGTCACCTCTGTCGTGCCCGCCTCGTCGGAGAAGAGCTTGCCGCAGACGGAGCACTTCCAATGGTCACGAACGCCCGGCTCGGTGCAGGTCGCGGGCGTCCCGCCCACCTCGGCGAGCGCGTGGGGCGCGAGGTCGGTGACCAGGCTCTCCGTTGTTGCCTCAACGCCGCCGGCCTCGTCAGCGAAGAGCTTGCCGCAGAGCGTGCACGCCCAGTGGGCTGCCGTTCCGGGCTTCGTGCAGGTGGCAGGGGTCTCCTCGACGGCTGCGAGCGCGTGGCCGCCGATCGGGAGCGCGAGCTCGTCAAGCGTCACGGCCTGCGCGGCGGCCTCGTCAGCGAAGCGACCGCCACAGACGGAGCAGTGCCAGTGCCCGGCCGTCCCAGCCTGAACGCATGTGGACGGGACCTCGGGAACGTACTCGAGGTCATGGGCAGCCAGCGGGAGCGCCAGGTCGCCCGCGGACACAGCCTGCTCGGCCTTGTCATCCCCAAAGAGCGCCCCGCAGGCCTCGCACCTCCAGTGGGCGGCGGTGCCGGGGGCGACGCAGGTGGATGCCACCTCCTGCACGGAGGCGAGGGTGTGGCCCGTGGGCGCGATCTCCAGCTCGTCGCGCAGGAGCTCCGTCGTTGCGGACGCATCCGCAAAGAGCTTGCCGCAGCCGGCGCACTCCCAGTACGCCTTTGTTCCCGGCGTCGTGCAGGTCGCAGGCGCCTCCTCATGGGCAACAAGATCGTGCGCGTGCACGGGCTCGGGCTCCACGGCCGTGGTCACCAGCCACACGCCGTCCTTCTCGATTGCCCCATGGCCCTCCGGGACAAAGCCCTCCGGAGGCTCCACGTGGAACGTCCCGCCCGTGACGAGGACCGTCGCCCCGTCGCCTCTCACGAGTGGGAACTCGCCGGCGGGGTCAACCATGGACCCGGTCTGACCCTCGCTGGAATCAAGAACCGTCAGGCTCGCGCCCTTCGCGCGCAGGACGCCCGTCAGCGTGAAGCCGTTGAGGTCGAGCGTGACGTCTTCGGTCACGTCCACCCGCCCCTCAAGCGTCACGTCGGCGGTCAGCGTAACCTCGCCGCCGGCATCGAGCGCGGTGACGAGCGTCTCGGCGTCGAGCGGGGCTCCCGCGGGATCCCCCGGCTCGACAACGCCCGTCGAGCCGCCGGCAACATCACCCTCTACGGCATACGCGTGCGCCCCGAGCGCGGGCGCGAAGGTGAGCGCGGTGCCGAGCAGCACCGCGAGGGGCCAGAGGGCCCATCTGCGATCCCGTCTCATAGTTCCCGCCCTTCTCGCGTAGGAATAGAGGGATACCTACTGAGAAGATGCCCGTACTTGCACATTTGCCGCAGATGCAAACCCCCTCGTCGGCAGACGAGGGGGTCAAGTCGGTGAATGGTTTTATGCGATTTAGGCGACGGCCTCCGCGTCTTTCTCGAGCGCGGAGCGTGCCTCGTCAAGCTGCACGACGACCGCATCATGCCCGGTGCCGCCATACGTCACGCGGGCGTTGGCGATGCCGGCCGGGTCCAGGTCCTGCGCGATGTCCGCCTCGAAGAGCGGGCTCGCCGCGGCGAACTCCTCGGCCGTGAGGTCCTCGAGGCCCTTGCCGTGCTTCTCGCAGTAGAGCACGAGCTCGCCCACCACGCGGTGCGCCTCGCGGAAGGGCATGCCCTTCTTGGCAAGGTAGTCGGCCACGTCCGTGGCGGCCGAGAAGCCCGTCCCCGCCTGTGCGAGCATGACGTCGGCGTTGACGGTCCAGGTCTCCACCATGCCCGCGGCGATCTCCATGCAGTCGGAGAGCGTGCGCGCGGCGTCGAGCGGGCCCTCCTTGCACTCCTGGAGATCCTTGTTGTAGGCCAGCGGCAGCGACTTCATCGTGGTGAGCAGCGCCATCAGGTCGCCGTAGACGCGGCCGGTCTTGCCGCGCGTGAGCTCGGCAAAGTCGGGGTTCTTCTTCTGCGGCATGATCGAGGAGCCGGTGGAGTAGGCGTCAGAGAGCGTGATGAAGCCGAACTCCGTGGAGCTCCAGAGCACGATCTCCTCGCAGAGGCGCGAAAGGTGCATCATGCTCACGGCGCAGGCGTACTCGAGGTCGAGCAGGTAGTCGCGGTCGGAGACGGCGTCGAGCGAGTTGGGAATCGCGCGGGAGAAGCCCAGAAGCTCCGTGGTGCGCTCGCGGTCGAGCGGGTAGGTGGTGCCGGCGAGCGCCGCCGCGCCGAGCGGGTTGGCATCGGCTGCCGTGCGCGCCGCAGCGAGACGGGTGAAGTCGCGCGAGAACATCCAGAAGTACGCGAGCAGGTGGTGGGAGAGCAGCACCGGCTGGGCGTGCTGGAGGTGCGTGTAGCCGGGCATCACGACGTCGAGGTTCTGGGTGGCCGCCTCCACGAGGACGCGGCGCAGGGCGACGTTGCCCGCGAGCAGCTGGTCGCAGAGGTCCTTGGCGAGCAGGCGGATGTCGGTGGCAACCTGGTCGTTGCGACTGCGGCCCGTATGGAGGCGCCCGCCGGCCGCACCGATGCTGCGCGTGAGCGCGCCCTCCACGGCCATGTGGACATCCTCGTCATTGACGTCCCAGGCGAAGGAGCCGTCCTCGATCTGGCGGGCGATGTCGGCGAGGCCCGCGTCGATCGTGGCCTGGTCCTCGGCGGAAATGATGCCCTGCTCAGCGAGCATGCGAGCGTGCGCGCGGCTGCCGGCGATGTCCTGGGCCGCCATGTTCTTGTCGACCTCGAGGCTCGCGCCGAACTCCTGCGTGAACGCGTCCACGCCCTTCTCGAACCTGCCGCCCCACAGCGCCATCATAGCCTCCTTGCTCGCGATTTGACGCGTCTAGCTTACCAAAGGGCAGACCGCTCCCAAAAAGTCCCCAATGTTTGTTTCTTTGATTTTATCGATAATGATTGGATTAGCATACTAATCTAGTACATTATGTCCACTACATAATGTACTAGATTCGTGATTGGATTTCCGGTGCATCTCTGCGTCAACAAGCTCTCTGCGCTCGCGCTTCTCCGTCACGTGAGGATCACGGGGGAATACGCATCCGCCCAGGTCTGCGGCCTCCCCGAGCCCGACCCCCATCCGCAGCGCAGGTGGAGCGCACGGATCATCCCCCATCAGCTCCTCGGCCTATCGGATCCGCCCAGCAGCTCTCGGCCCGTCTATGTGGCAGCCCCCTCGAAGGGGGTGCGGCCGCTCGCCTCCTTCTTCAAGAACACCCTCTACCTCTCGGGACTTCCCGAGGGGTCGTTCCTCCGGCTTGGCGAGAACCTCACGATCCCGTGCCCTGAGCTTCTCTTTGTCGAGCTCGCCACGATCATGAAGCCCGCCGCGCTCGGCCTCTTGGGATACGAGCTGTGCGGGAGCTTCTGTCGCGACCCCCTCAACCCTCGTTCTGGGAAGGTCGCCCATGGGCTCAGTCCTGTCACAGACGTTGCGAGCATCCGCTCTTTCATTGAGGAGACACACAGGCTAACGGGGACGAGCGCGGCGCGGCGGGCCCTTCTCAGCGTCGAGGACAACGCCTGGTCGGCAATGGAGGCGACCATGGCGCTGCTCCTCAAGAAGCCCGTCGCCGAGCACGGATACGGAATCCGAAGAATTCGTCTCAACGAGCGGCAGGACAATCCGTGGGAGCTCGTCAGAAGGGGATGCGCGGGCGCCCGCGTTCCCGACATAGTCCTCGAAGACTGCCCCGTTGGCTTCAACTATGACGGGCGCGACCACCTTGACCTCGAGGCAATTGCGGCCGCGGCCGAGAACAAGGACGAGCTTGGCCGCGCACTGGGCTCCCTACGCCGGAAGTACGTTGATGATAGGAGGAGGGACCGGGAGCTGGCCGCTCAGGGCCGGCTTGTCATGTCGGTCGTTTCCGAGGACCTGTTTGACCATGGCGGCCTCGACATTGTCATTCTTGAGGCGCTCATGGCATCGGAGCGCCTCGGCGGGCCCCGCGCGAAGGACGTGGTACCCGAGGAGGTGTGGACCCCGGAAGAGACGAGGGCGCGCCAGCAGCTCATCTGGTCCCTGCTGCCGTGGGAAGGAGGGGGTTCGCTCGGGCCCTGCTAGCCACTGGCGCTCGGTCTTGGCGGGAACCACAAAATTAATCCGCCCTGTGGCGCCGACAGTCGACAAAAGGCCAGTTGATATTTCGGCGAAGACGCCACAGGGCGGATTAATTTTGGGCCCTCGCGAAGCACCTTCCGAAGACGCAGCCCAAACGCGGGCCTTGGAGAAGATCACGACCGCGGTATCCGCACGGTGAAGCGCGACCCAACGCCCTCGCGCGAGACCAGGTCGATGGTCCCGCCGTGCCGCTCGACGATCCAGCGGGCGATGGAGAGGCCGAGGCCTGTCCCCTCCTTGGAGACGTCTCGCGCGGCGTCGGCGCGCCAGAAGCGCTCGAAGACATGCCCGGCCTCCTCGGGGGTCATGCCGATGCCCTCGTCGCGCACAGAGTAGGACACGCCTCCGTCGTCGGACGCGACGCCCAGGGTTATCGCGGTGCCCTCCGGGGAGTAGCGCGCGGCGTTCTGCACCATCACACGAATCGACTGCTTGAGCATCGACGCATCTCCGATGACCACGTAGCGCGCATCGCTTGCCGCCTCTCGACCAAACCCCAGCCTGTAGTCGTGACCCGAGTCGATCATGGCAGACTCGTCGGCCACCTCAGCCGAGAGGGCGGCCAGGTTTACCGGCGCGCGCTCCAGCACGTTGCGCCCCGAGTCCCCGCGCGCCAGGAAGAGCAGCTGCTCAACAAGCTCCTGCATGTGCGCGCCCTCGGCCTTGAGGGCGGCGATGGACTCCTCCAGCACCGCGCGGTCATCCTTGCCCCATCGATCGAGCATGTTCACGTAGCCCTGGATCACCGCGATGGGCGTGCGCAGCTCGTGACTCGCATCCGAGACAAAGCGAATCTGCTGGAGCTTGGCCTCCTGCATCTGGCGCAGAAGCCCGTTCAGCGCCACCTCGATGCTCGCAAGGTCATCCACGCCGGTCGACACCTGGGGCGAATCCACGCTCGCGCGCTCGATTGCCTGCTCGAGGCTCTCGATCTTGCTCGCGTCCATGATGCCCTTGGAGCCAAGCGCCTCGGCCCGGAGGGCGAGGGCGTTGAGCGGCTTCAGGCGCCGGCGCACGCGCCGGATGTCGGAAAAGATGCCCAGCAGGCTCAGGGCCTCGAAAGCCAGGAGCAGGGCACCGACCGGCCAGAGGACAAGCAGGTCGCGTCCCACGGGGAAGAACCACTCTCCGCCCGACGCCGGGGCGACTCGGAGCGCAAGCGCCCCGAGGCCGCTCGAATCAGGGCCAAAGCCCCAGGCGAGGGCGAGGGCGGTGTCTCCTGACGGCACGAGCCCGTAATACGTCAACGCACGTTCCGGCAGATAGCGAGCATATCCCACCCACAGGGCAGCCAGTACGGCGAGAAGGGCCAGCAGGTCCACAACCACCCACCGAGCGAGGCGCCTCCACCAGAAGCCCCACGCAACGCGGCGGGCTATGGACGAGGACCGGCGGGCGGCGTCGGGGGCCGGGGTGGCCGGGGCCTCCTCGCGCAGTCTCGGTCGGTCGACGCTCGCGGCGTCAGGATTCTCTGACGACATAGCCCACCCCTCGAACGGTAGTGATGAGCTTTATCCCAAAGCGGTCGTCGAGCTTTGCGCGCAGGTGCGCGATGTGCACGTCGACCACATTGGTCTCGCCCACGTAGTCATAGCCCAAGGCCTCGCGCGCGAGCTGCTCGCGCGTGAGGACGCGACCGACGTGCTCCATGAGGGCGTGCAGCAGATCGAACTCACGAGCCGTCAGCTCCACGGGCTCGCCGAGGGCGGTCACCTCGTGGCGATCGGCGTCGAGCGACACGCCGCAGGCAGTGAGGGGAAGCGGCGAGGAGGCTCCGGGCGCGGCGGGAGGAGAAGCCGCATGGCGCTTGAGTGCCACGCGCACGCGTGCGAGCAGCTCCTCGATGGCAAACGGTTTGGTGACGTAGTCATCTGCCCCGGCATCGAGGCCGGCGACCTTGTCCATCACGGCATCGCGGGCCGTGAGCATGATGATCGGCACGTTCTTCTCGCGCCGGACACGGCGCAGGACCTCCATGCCGTTGAGCTTGGGAAGCAGGATGTCGAGAAGAACGAGGTCAAAGTCGTCGCCAAGCGCTCGCTCCACGCCCGCGCGTCCATCCGCCACACGCTCGACCTCGTATCCCTCGTGGGCAAGCTCGAGTTCGACGAAGCGGGCAAGCTTCTCCTCGTCCTCGACGAGCAGGATTCTAGTCATGATCGGGGTCCCCCTCGACGGGGCCTGCGCCGCCGGCGGAGTCCGCGCGCGTGGTGTCCCCCGTATCGTCTGCAGAATCATCCGACGTGAGCGACGTGCCCTCTTCCGAGGCCGTCTCTGTCCCGGGCTTCTCCGCCACGGGCTCGGCAGGCGCCGCGGGGGCGACGGAAGGTTTCGGCGAGGCCATCGGCCGCGGCGGGCCAGCAGGCGTCATGACGGGCGCCTGAGCGGACGGAACAGACCGCGACACCGGCGAGGGCTCGGCACCCGGCCGCTCTATGCGACAGGCAAAGACAAGGTAGAAGAACCACACAACAGGGGCCGCCAGGATAAGCGGAAAGAGGATTCCCCAGATGTAGTAGTGGCTCTGCAGCGTCTGAGGCACGAGCATCAGCCACGCCGCCGTTCCCAGCACGGTGCCCAGCAGCGGTAGCGTTAGAGGTCGGTCGCCGCCGCGACGCGAGACGACCTTGGTGTCCATGCCGCGCCGTATCGCGCGGGCAATCGCGTCGCGCGCGCTGCCCAGCCAGCGCGTCAGCACGCGCAGCCCCGACTGGGACGAGCGCGCGTAGCCGGCCTGCGCCTCGTACATCTCGCCGGAGATGCCCGCCGGCGGAACGGCCGTGGTGACGTGTGCGGTCCTCGTCTGGGAGCGACCCTGCGTCTCAAGCCAGACCAGCGCATCGAGCAGGTCGTCCCCACAGGCGTCGAGTGCCTCCTTGGCATCCGTGTACCCGACGTCCGCCTTCTCGCGCACGAGCTCGACCAGTTCTATCCTCTCCATGGCGACCGCCTCTCTCGTTGTCGGCCAATCTCATCCTGTACCCATGGTCACAGGCCAAGATTAACCGTAGCTTGAGGGGCGATTAACGTTGTCTTTGGTTTTGCCGCACAAAGAACGGCCGGTCGGGACACCCGACCGGCCGCATGCAAGCTGGGTGCTGTCCCCAATTAGCAGCCTAGTGGACAGGCTGGAGGCCGGAGCCGGGGCCCTGGACCTTGGACCAGGTCTTGGACTGCAGGCCGTGGAGGACGATGAAGCCCTCGGCGGCGGAGTGGTCGAAGGAGTCGCCCTCGTCGTAGGTGGCCAGGTTGTAGTCGTAGAGGCTGTAGGCGGAGCGCACGCCGTCCACGAACAGGCCGCCCTTGCAGAGGATGATGCGCACGTCACCGGTCACGTACTTCTGCGTGTAGGCGTTGTACGCGTCGATGGCGTTGCGGTTCTGGCTGAACCAGAGGCCGCGGTAGACCGTGGAGGCCCACTCGACGTCCATCTTGGCCTTCTGCTTGAGGGTCTCGGCGTCGAGGCAGAGCTGCTCGAGCGTCTGGTGCGCCTGAATGAGCAGGAGGGCGGCCGGGCACTCGTAGCACTCGCGGCTCTTGATGCCCACGACGCGGTCCTCGATCATGTCGATGCGGCCGTAGCCGTTGCGGCCGGCGATCTCGTTGGCCTTGATGATGAGGCTGAGCAGATCCATCTTCTCGCCGTTGATGGCGGTCGGGATGCCCTCCTCGAAGGAGATCACGACCTCCTCGGGCTCCGCCGGGCAGTCCTCGAGGTTGTTGGTCATCGTCCAGATGTCCGCAGGCGGCTTGTTCCAGGTGTCCTCGAGCACGCCGCACTCGATCGCGCGACCCCAGAGGTTGTCGTCGATGGAGTAGGGCTTCTTCTTGGTGGTGGGCACGGGCACGCCGTTGGCCTCGGCCCACTCCATCTCGGAGTCACGCGTGGTGAGGTCCCACTCGCGCACGGGGGCGATGATCTCGAGCTCGGGGTCGAGCGCGCGGATGCAGGTCTCAAAGCGCACCTGGTCGTTGCCCTTGCCGGTGCAGCCGTGGGCGATGTACTTGGCGCCGTACTGGTGCGCGATGTCGACGAGGTGCTTGGAGATAAGCGGACGGCTGAGCGCGGAGAGCAGCGGGTAGACGCCCTCGTACTTGCCGTTGGCCCAGATGGCCTTGGAGAGGATCTTCTCGGCGTACTCGGCGCGCATGTCGATGGCCTCGGAGGCGATGGCGCCCATGTCGAGGGCCTTCTGCTTGATCCAGGAGAGGTCCTTCTCGTCCTGGCCCACGTTGCCGCAGATGGCGATGACGTCGAGGTTCTTCTCGATCTGCAGCCACTTGACGATGACGGACGTGTCAAGTCCGCCGGAGTACGCGAGTACGACCTTTTCCTTCTCAGCCATGATGGTTTCCCTTTCGCTTCTGGGTGTTGGATGCGTCTACACAAGAATGCCCCGACGTCGCGGGGCGCAGGAGCTCGGTCTGTCGAGAAGAACCGTCAAGCTAGAGCGTCGCGCGCGACATCGCGGGCGAGATTCGTCGGTTCTGGCGTCGGGCGAGCTGGGAGGAGGCGGCACACGCGTGCGCGCTGTGAACGTTCATCAACGTTGGCCTCCTCAGTAGTTGAGCGAGCGCGGGCTATTGGCCCGCGGCTGTCTGACGTGGCTGACTATAGGGCTTGTTCACGGCATCGGGCGGCCTCTGGCGAGAAGCGACTCATTGTTGAAACATTTGCCGCCGTGCCGCCGGCGTCGGGTTCGCGCCACTGGCGTCAGGTTTATTTGGCACACGGACTTGTGTGCCAAATAAACCTGACGCCAGTGGCGCGCGGCGCCGGCGGCACGAACCCTACGCCAGAAGTGCGAGAACCCCTGAGAGCGGGGACAGCTCAGCGATCAGGCGACCCTCCTCAACGCGACAGACGGTCTCCCCGTCCGGCACGGAGCCGCCGTAGCGCTGCCAGTCCGTGTCGAGAAGAACCTCCGCCCCGGACGCCCCCGCGGCATCCGCCGGTAGCGGCACCGCGTACTCGTGCGCGGTCGAGTCCAGGTTGAGGAGCGCGGCGACCCGCTCGCCCCCGCCCCGCCGTAGGATGGCGGTGCAGCGCGGCGCCAGCTGCTCGCAGTCGAGCCACGCAAAGCCGTCCTCGCGGTAGTCGCGCTCCCAGAGCGCGGGATGGGCGCGGTACGCCGCGCCCAGCTCGCGGCGGAAGCGCAGGAAGGCGTCGTGCACGGGGTACTCCAGCAGGCACCAGTCCTGCTCGCGCTTCTCGTCCCACTCGCGGAGCTGGGCAAACTCGTTGCCCATGAAGTCGAGCATCTTGCCCGGGTGCGCCGCCATGTAGAGATAGAGCGCCCGAGCCTGCGGGAACTTGCCCTCGTAGCCGCCGTCCATCTTCTGCGCGATCGTGGCCTTGCCGTGCACCACCTCGTCGTGGCTCAGGGGCAGCAGGTAGCGCTCGTTGGGGAAGTACATCATCGAGAACGTGAGCCGCCCCTCGGCGTGGCGGCGCTCCTCCGGGGGCGCCTGGAAGTACGAGAGCGTGTCGTGCATCCAGCCGAGGTCCCACTTGTAGTCAAACCCCAGGCCGCCCTCGGCCGTGGGCCGCGTGACGCCGGGAAAGCCGCTCGAGTCCTCGGCGATGAGCATGCAGCCGGGATGGCGCTCGTGCAGGCCGTCGCAGAGCGCACGCAGGAAGTCAGCGCCCATGCCGTTGACGCCACGCCGCTCGTCGCCCTGCCAGTAGACGATGCGGCTCACGGCATCCAGGCGCAGCCCGTCGAAGTGGTACGCGCCCAGCCAGAGGTCCGCGGCGGAGGCAAGCAGGCTCCTCACCTCGCCGCGCGAGTGCATGAAGTTGTGGCTGCCCCACTCGGAGACCCCCACGGCGTCGTTGGGGTACTCGTAGAGTGGGGTGCCGTCAAAGTGGGCGAGCGCCCACGCGTCGGTGGCAAAGTGCACGGGGACAAAGTCCAGGATCGCGCCTATCCCCGCCTGGTGGAGCCGGTCAACCAGGCCCATGAGCTGCTCGGGCGTGCCGTAGCGGCTGGTTGCCGAGAAGGGCGCGCAGCCCTGGTATCCCCAAGAGCCATCGAAGGGATGCTCCGCCAGCGGGAGAAGCTCCACGTGCGTGCAGCCGAGCTCGGTCACGTACGGTATGAGCAGGTCGGCGAGCTCGTCGTAGGTGTACCAGTCATCCGTCTCCGGCCCCGGCTTTCTCCACGAGCCGGCATGGAGCTCGTAGATGCTGAGCGGCCGGTCCTGGCACGCCGTGCGAGAGGCCATCCATGCGGCGTCCGCAAACTCGTGACGCCCGAGGTCGCGCACCACGGAGCGGTGCGCGGGACGCAGCTCCATCCCCAGGCCGTAGGGGTCGCAGTGGTCCTGGAAGCCGCCGCCAGGCAGGTAGACGCGGTACTCGTAGGCGTCGCCCGCGCGCACGCCGGGAACGTGCGCCTCCAGGAACGCTCCGTTGAGGCAGCGCGTCATGGGCACCTCGCGCGTCTCGCCGCCGGGCGCGCCAAGAAGGACGCTCGCGCCCGCAGCCGCAGGCGCCAGCACGCGAAAGTCAGCGCCGTCACCGGAGAGGCGAGCCCCCATCCAGCGCCACGCCTCAAACTCGCGCCCGTCGTAGAAGGCCCCCAGGTCAACGTTCTCCCACGTGCTCATGGCTCTCCCTTGGTCCCAACGGCCACGTTTATATACGGTCGTCCAGTATTTGACTAGAATCAATGTACCCAGAGACTCATGAAACGGCTAGCCACAGCTTTTGACCTTCGTCCATTACTGGACGATTCTGACAAGGAGACAAGAAGTGGATCTGAGGACGAGAAAGACCCTGAGGTCTCTGCGTGCGGCGTTTCTCGACCTGAGACGCGATCGCCCGCTTGCACGCATCACGGTCCGGGAGCTCTGCGAACGCGCAGAAGTCAGCAAGGCCACGTTCTACCTGCACTACCACAGCATCGTCGACCTCTCGACCGAACTGCAGGAGGAGCTCGTGCATCGGGTGGTCGACGAGCTGGAGTCGCCGGGGGCGTTCCTGTCCGATCCGCGCCGCTTCGCGCGTGAGCTCTTCTCGGCGTTCATCGTGCATGGAGATGAGGTGGACACGCTCTTCTCGCGCGGGGAGGAGCATGCCCTCGTGGAGAGCGTCGAGCGCGAGCTGCGGGAGCGCGTCCTCGAGGCGAGCCCGGAGCGTGCGAAAGACCTGCGCTTCAACGTGCTGCTCGCCTATCAGGTGCACGGGAGCCACGCCGCCTACATGCGCTACGCGCGCGGCGTTGGCGAGAAGGACCGTCGGCTCGTCATAGACGCCATCGCCGACGCCGCCGAGGCCGTGGCGCGGCTCTGATCTGACAAAGCTGCCACTGCGCCGCCCGTCACGCCACTGGCGTCAGGTTTATTTGGCGCACGGGTCCGTGCGCCAAATAAACCTGACGCCAGTGGCGTGACGCCGGCGGCGCGTTCCTTACTCCTCGGCGGCTGCGAGGGCCTGGGTCTCCTCGATCTCCATGATCTGCGCGACGCGACGGGCGTGGCGGCCGCCCTCGAACTCGGCGTCCAGCCAGGCGTCGACGATCTGCTTGGCCACCTCGGGGCCGACGACGCGGGCGCCGAAGCAGATGATGTTGCTGTTGTTGTGACGCTTGGAGAGCTCGGCGGAGTACGGCTCCGAGCAGACGCAGGCGCGGATGCCGTGCACCTTGTTGGCGGCAAGGCTGATGCCAACGCCGGTGCCGCAGATGAGGATGCCGCCGTCCACCTCACCGTCGGCAACGAGGCGCGCCACGCGGTAGCCGCTGATGGCATAGTCGAAGCTCTCGGGGGAGTTGGTCCCCACGTCGACGAGCTCCACGTCTCCGCGGTCGTTCAGGTGCTCGACGACCTCGGCCTTGATGGCGAGTGCGGAGTGATCGTTGCCAATGGCGAGCTTCATGTTCTTCTCCCTATCAGACAGATGAAGAGGGCCTACTCCTGGGCGAGAAGCCCCTCGACGGAGGCAACGATGCCCGTAGCGTCGAGATGGTACTTGTGCAGCAGGTCAAGCGCGGGGCCGGACTCGCCGAAGACGTCGTTCACACCGAGCTTGCGCGTGGGGACGGGATGCTCGGCCAGCGCGGCGAGCACGGCGTCGCCCAGGCCGCCGATGACAGAATGCTCCTCGGCGGTGACCACGTGGCCGGTCTTGGCGGCGCTCGCGAGCAAGAGCTCCGAGTCGATCGGCTTGATCGTGTGGATGTTGATCACCTCGGCGGAGATCCCGCGGGAGGCAAGCTCCTCGGCGGCGGCGAGCGCCTCGCCAACCATGAGGCCGCAGGCCACGACCGTGACGTCGGTGCCCTCGCGCAGGACGATGCCCTTCCCGAGCTTGAACTCATAGGTCTCGGGATCGTTGACGACGGGGGTGGCCAGGCGGGCGAGGCGCAGGTACATCGGCCCCTCGTGCTCGTAGGCCGCCCGGGTGGCCGCGCGGGCCTCGACGTCGTCCGCGGGGACGACGACCGTCATGCCGGGGATGGCGCGCATGAGCGCGATGTCCTCGCAGCACTGGTGGGTGGCGCCGTCCTCGCCCACGGAGAGCCCGGCGTGGGACGCGCAGACCTTCACGTTGAGGCGCGGGTAGCCGATGGAGTTGCGCACCTGCTCCCAGGCGCGGCCGGCGGCGAACATGGCGAAGCTGCTCACAAATGCGGTGCGCCCGGTCGTGGCGATGCCGGCGGCGAGGCTCATGAGGTTCTGCTCGGCAATGCCCACGTCGAAGAAGCGGTCGGGATAGGCGGCCTTGAACTTGCCGGTCTGGGTGGAGGCGGCGAGGTCAGCATCGAGCACCACGAAGTCGTCGTGCTCGGCACCCAGCTCGACGAGCGTCTCGCCGTAGCTCACGCGCGTGGCCACCTTCTTCACGTCAGCCATCCTAGAGCTCCTTCCCAGCGGCCTCGAGCTCGGCGAGGGCCTGCTCGTACTGATCGTCGTTCGGTCCCTTGCCGTGCCAGTCGACCTCGTTCTCCATGAAGGAGACGCCCTTGCCCTTGACCGTCTCCGCGACGATGCACACGGGCTGCCCCGTGACCTCGCGCGCGGCGGAGAAGGCTGCGCGGACCTGTGCCATGTCGTTTCCGTCCGCGAGCTCGATCACGTGGAACTTGAACGCGCGGAACTTGTCGGCGATGGGCATCGCGGAGTTGACCTCCTCGATGGTGCCGTCGATCTGCAGGCCGTTGTGGTCCACGACCACCACGAGGTTGTCCAGGCCGTGGTTGCCGGCGAACATCGCCGCCTCCCAGACCTGGCCCTCCTCGATCTCGCCGTCGCCGAGGATGGCGTAGACGCGATAGCCGTCGTTCCAGACCTTGGACGCAAGCGCCATGCCCACGGCGGCCGAGACGCCCTGGCCGAGGCTGCCCGTGGACATGTCCACGCCGGGCGTGTCGTTCATGTTGGGGTGGCCCTGCAGGTGGCTGCCGATGTGGCGCAGCGTCTCGAGGTCCTCCTTGGGGAAGTAGCCGCGCTCGGCGAGCACGGCGTAGAGCCCGGGCGCCGCGTGGCCCTTGGAGAGGACGAGCCGGTCACGGTCCGCCTTGCCGGGGTCCTTCGGGTCGACGTTCATCTCCTCGAAGTAGAGGTAGGTGAGGATGTCGGCGGCGGACAGCGAGCCGCCGGGGTGTCCCGACTTGGCGGCGTGGGTGCCCACGACGATGCCCTTGCGGACCTCGTTGGCAACCTTCCTGAGCTCGTCATCGGTCATGTGTTCTCCTTCTTGGGTGTCTGCGGGGGACGGCCTGCGCGGGGGCGCTAGGCCTGGGTGACCTTCTTCCAGTCAGCCTCGAAGCTGGCGAGGCCCTGGTCGGTGAGCGGGTGCTTGAGGCACTTCTTGAGCGCGCCGAAGGGCACGGTGGCGATGTCGGCGCCCATGAGCGCGGCCTGCGTCACGTGATGCGGCGTGCGGACGGAGGCCGTGATGATCTCAGGGCCGCCCTCCTCGTCCCAGTACCCGTAGGTGTAGTTCTTGACGGCGGTGACCACCTCGGCGAGGTGATCGAGGCCCTCGTCCCCGATGTCATCAAAGCGACCGACGAAGGGGCTGATGTAGCGCGCGCCGGCGCGGGCGGCGAGAAGCGCCTGCGGAGCGGAGAAGACGAGCGTCATGTTCACGCGAATCCCCTCGGAGGCAAGCTGGTGCGTCGCGGGCAGGGACGCCTCGCAGATCGGCAGCTTGACCACGATGTTGGGGGCGAGCGCCGCAAGACGGCGGCCCTCCTCGACCATGGCCTCGGTCGTCGAGGCGGTGGACTCGGCCGAGACCGGCAGGCCCTCGCAGATCTGGCAGATCTTGACCATGTGCGGATCGAAGTCGACGAGCTTGCCGCCCGTCTTGGCGTAGAGGGACGGGTTGGTCGTCACGCCGGACAGGACTCCCCAGCTCGCGGCCTCGCGAATCTCGTCGAGGTCGGCGGTGTCGATGAAGAACTTCATGACGTTCCCCTTTCTGCCCGGCGTGGCACGCCGGTCATCCGTCCCAACTGGCATCGTACATAGTAGGCGCGCGTTTCTCTCAAGAGCGTGGATGCCGAGAAACACCACTACACGGCATGATACACGGCATGGGGTCAAACGCGGGCGAGGTCGGCATCTTAGGTTGATAATCGCCCCCCTTTACACCCCTCTTCCTCGACCGGGTTTGAGGTCCCGGGCGGCAGGCCCCAAGGGCGAGAAGGGCGGGCCGCTCGGAGATTCCCACAAACGACGCGCGCACGAAAAGCAGGTCAGAGACCAAAACGGACTCTGACCTGCCATGATGCGATGGTGCGCCCTCAGGGGTTCGAACCCTGGGCCTTGGGATTAAAAGTCCCCTGCTCTGCCAGCTGAGCTAAGGGCGCGCGCTGACGATTCTATCACGGAGACGAGCGCTACTCCCAGGCCCACTGGCCATTCACGAAGACGGGGGTCTCGGTGCCATCGGCGGCGACGCCATAGATGTTCATGTCATCGGTGCCGATCATGAAGTCCACGTGCGTGCTGCTCTGGTTGACGCCGTGCTCGAGGAGTCCCTCCTTGCCGAGGCCCTCCCCGCCGGCGATGCACTCGGGAAAGCCCATTCCGAGGGCAAGGTGACAGCTCGCGTTCTCGTCGTAGAGGGTGTCATAGAAGAGCGTGTCGCTCTGACGAATGGGGGTGTTCTTGGAGACGAGCGCCACCTCGCCGAGGCGGCAGGCGCCCTCGTCCGTCTCGAGGATGTGGCGGAGGACCTCCTTGCCCTGCTCGGCACCGTAGTCGACCACGCGTCCGCCCTCGAAGCGCAGCCAGAAGTCCCGCACGATCTGCCCCGCGCGCACGAGCGGCAGGGCCGAGTGGACGACGCCCTCGGCGCGCATGCGGTCCGGCGCGGTAAAGACCTCCTCGGTGGGGATGTTGGGGAAGAAGGTCACGCCGGACTGCGTGCGACCGGCACCGCCGCCCCAGATGTGGCCGTCGGTGAGCCCCACCGTGAGGTCGGTACCGTTGGCGGACTCGTAGCGCAGCGCGTCGAAGCGATGGGAGTTGAGGAAGCGCTTGGTCTTCTCGAAGGAGGCGTTGTGCGTCTCCCAGGCGCTCTCGGGGTCCTCCCCGTCCGCGCGGGAGACCTCGAGGATGAGGCACCACAGCCGATAGACCGCCTCGGCGGGCGAGAAGTCGGGGAAGACCTCGCGCGCCCAGGCCTCGACGGGGACCCCCGCGATGCACCAGGCGTTGCGGCCGAAGTCCATTCCGTCACGGAAGGAGCGGCACTCGGTGTTGCGCGCCTTGGCGGCCGCCGCTGGCTTGGCCGGGTCGATGCCCTTGAGGGCCGAGGGGTCGGACCCCTCCAGGAAGAGGAACGCCGCGCCGTCGTCGGCGAGGGAGTTCAGCTGCTCCACCTGCCAGGAGGGCGTGTGCTCGAAGAACGAGAGCGGGCAGTTCTCATACGTGAGGCGGGACACGACGTCATCCGCCCAGATGACGGTCACGTGGCCCGCCCCGGCGCGATAGGCGGCCTCGACCACGCGCCGCGCAAAGTCCGCGCGCTCGACGGGAGCCTGGAGAACGAGCTCCTGGCCCTCGCGCAGGGAGACGCCCTTTCTCACGAGCAGGGTGGCGTAGAGGTCGAGCTGGCTGGAGAGGGCATCGGTTGCGACGCGGCACTCCTCGTCTGTCATGGGCAGAGGTGACACGATGCTGTTCCTTTCGACAATCTCATGCGGGCGCGCGCTGCGCGCATAAAGGTTCTACCCACATGGAAAGGGCCCCTTTCGGGGCCCTGACAATTTCTGGAGCGGGCAACGGGACTCGAACCCGCGAATGTCAGCTTGGGAAGCTGATGCCTTACCACTTGGCGATGCCCGCTTGCGAGAGCCGATTCTATCACACTCTGTCGAGAAGAACGGTGGCGCCGCGGGCGTCCACGCGATGAGCACGAGTGAGACGAGTCTGCGAGCCCTGCCTGGCGCTTCAGGCCAGCGATAGACTGGTAGTCTATATCTCCTGTCAGGCCGACGGCGGGACCGTGCACCCGCCGCGAGGGGGTTCTCATGAGCGCTGCCCAGACCTGCCGCCTCGGAGCGGCCGTTGCCCTTCTCGCCGTGTCCGCCATGGTGACGGTGCCGCTTGGGCCTGTCCCCTTCACCCTACAGACGCTCGTGCTCGCGATGCTGCCCGCCATTCTCGGCGGACGGGGTGCGGTGGCCGCGGTGGGGCTCTACCTGCTCGCCGGCGCGCTCGGGCTTCCCGTGTTCTCGGGGTTCTCAGGCGGCGTAGGGCAGCTCCTCGGGCCGACGGGCGGCTTCCTCTGGGGATTTCTGCTGGGGACCGCCCTCGGAGCGCCGTTGCTTCGCCTCCGCGCGGTACCCGACGCCGCGCGTCACGCGATGTGCGCCATGATGATGCTCGCCACCTCCTACCTGCTCGGAACGGCGCAGCTCGCCGCCCACCTCTCCATCTCGCTTCCCGCGGCGGCGCTCTCGGCAGTCGTTCCCTTCGTGCTCCCCGACGCCATCAAGCTGGGAGTCGGGGTTGCCGTGGGACTTCGCGTGAGGCGCGCGCTCGGAGCCCCATCAGCCATGACGAGCGCCTAGGGGCCACCTGACGAAGAACTCATGGAGGCCAGGAGCGCCGCGCAATCGGGGCTCCTGCCATTGAGCATGCGTTTTCTTAGCAAGCGGGGACCCTGAACAAGCCACGTGCCATCTTGTGCGCACCGCTCGTCAGCTGGCCGTCAGCGACGCAGGCGCTTCGTGTCAGGGGACGGAACGCGGCCCTTCGTATCGTGTGACCCACTCGGAGAGGAGGGCACATGAGAGATGTCAGGGGAAGAAGGCAGGGGACGAGAAGGACGGCGAGGCCGGGGAGGTCACGAGGGGGACCGACGGCGGTTCTCGTGGGAGGGGATCGCCTTGGCGGCGGCCACCCACCCGCGACGGGGCATGCGGGCCGTGCTCAGCTCAAAAGACTCGCCGCCGCCACGTAACCCGTGACGGCGGCGAGGAGGGCTCCTGGGAGTGGTGCGGGCGCGACCTAGGACCGGCGGATCATCTCGGTGACGATCTCGGCAACGGCGTGCGCCTGGTCGCCGGAGACGTTCTCCGCGACGTCGTCGAGGGTGCGGGAGAGGGCCGGCAGGCCGTTCTCTTCGATGCCCATGATCGTCGCGGCGCGCATCGACGAGCGCATGGCGGGATGGGCGTCCGTCGAGGTCCAGTCATAGCGCGCCTGACCCATCTCAACGTGGAGGTCGCGTGCCGCATTGGCGAGAAGACGGCCGAGGCGGCGGTCGGAGCGCCGCGGGACGTCGGTCCCCTCGCGCGTAAGGACGGTGAGCTCGCCCGCGCCGACGCAGTCGAGGTTGACCACGAAGGCGCCGCGGACGTCACGGCGATGCTGGCTCAGGAACGACCTCATGCCGGCGTGGTCGAGCGCGGAGGCGCCGAGGGCAACGAACCAGATGTCGTGGGCGAGGAGCTCGTCATCCCCGAGGGAGAGGACGGCGTCGCGCAGCTCCTCCTCGGTCGGGGCGGCCTCCTCGTCCTCGACGAGCCTGAGGCCGCCGCGCGGGGCCGCGCCGCCGCGCCACATGGGGTCGTCGGCCTCCTCGTCCGAAGCTCCATCCTCGGGCTCGGCGGCGGACGGCGTCGTCAGGCGGGAGAACAGGCCCTTCGCGCGACCCAGGAATCCCGAGAGGGCGCCCTGGGAGGCGTCCTGTCCCTCGTCCTCGAGGGGCTGCTCCTCGGGCTGAAGGGCCGCGGCGGTGATGACGGGGAGGGACCCGGGGGCGCTGGAGGACCTGGTCGGGCGCGTCTTGCCCGTGCTGCCCAGCGGGTCGACCGCGCTATCGTTGGGGTCGGGGAGGTCGAAGAGGGTCGCCCTCCGCGCGACGTTGGAGACCTGGGGGCGATAGCCCGCCTTGCCCCACTCGGGGTCATCAGGGGCCTCGGGGCGCGGTGCCGTGACGGGAGACGAGGGCTGCGTGGCGTCGAGGTCGACCGCGGTGTCGCCCAGCTCGGTCAGCCCCGAGGAGTCCTTCGGCCCGACGCCGTGGCTCGTCTCGTCGTCCATCACGAGCGAGAAGCGGCCCGTGGAGAGAAGCTCGTCGCGGGTGGTCTGGTCATCTGAGACGGCAGCGAAGGGGGCCGTCTCCTCGACGGGCTCCACCGGGGCGGCCTGGGGCTCGGTGGGCTGCTCGGGCTCCTCGGCCGGGGCCGCGACCTCCTCGACGGCGGGAGTGGGCAGCGGCTCGTCCGCGGGCATGGGCGCGGGGACGTCCTCGACGGGCGCGTCATGCTGCCCCTCATCGGACGGGAGCTGTGCGGCCGCGTCGTCGGTCTCCTCGGCGGGAGCGGGGATGATGGAGCGCGCCATCTCCGTGACGCGTCCCAGGAGGCCCTCGGCGACCTGGCGGATGGTGTCGCGGCTGCCCCTTGTGCTCCACTGACGTCGCCGGCGCTCCTGTTCGCCGGTTTCCGATGCAGTTCTTCGGTTACGCCGCAGGCTTTCACATCCGACCTACGCAACCGCCTGCGCTCGCGTTACGCCCAATAAATCCGGACAACGCTTGCCACCTACGTAGTACCGCGGCTGCAGGCAAGTAGTTAGCTTTTTTTTTCAG
>NZ_SJOU01000013.1 GCF_012027725.1 Olsenella sp. SW781
GCGACTGCGCCACCATAGGCAACTGTGATACAGGCAGACCCCGCCTACACGCGCAAGCCCCCCGCGGAAAACCGCCGGCGGCGCAAGATTTGTAAAAAAGCCGGCCCCCGCCGCCGCCCCCGCCGCGACCAGCGAAACGAGCGAGGAGCGTAGCGACGAGCGCCGAGCGGACGGGCAAGGCCCCAGTGCGGTCGGAGGCGGGGGCGAGCTCACGCCCGAGTTCGCGGACATCGCCTCCATGCTGGCTGAGGCGTTCGGGCAGCCGCTCGAGGTGAGCGTGGAGTCGGCGGTGACGACCTCCGACGAGGACGCCGCGGCCGAGCTCGCCTATGATGGTGACCCCGCCTCGGACGACGGCTTCACGGCCGAGCCCGAGGAGGACGAGGACGACGACTGATCCCGGGGCGCCCGGGAGGACGAAAGGAGCCATGATGGCCAAGGGATTCAACATGGGCGGCATGAACCGCAACCAGATGATGGCGCAGGCCCGCAAGATGCAGGAGCAGCTCATCGCCGCGCAGCAGAAGGCCGCCGAGACCGAGGTCTCCGCGAGCGCGGGCGGCGGCGCCGTCAAGGTGACGGCCACGGGCGACATGCGCCTGACCTCGCTCGCCATCGACCCGGCCGCGCTCGACCCCGAGGACGTCGAGATGCTGCAGGACATGATCCTCGCCGCCGTGAATGACGCCCTCGAGTCCGCTGAGCGCATGGCGAGCCAGCAGATGAGCGCCGTCACGGGCGGCCTCAACATCCCGGGCCTCTTCTAGGGCGGCCTTCGCGATGATCGACCCGGTCAACGATGGTCGCGCGCTCCAGCGGCTGCTCGACGAGCTCGGCAGGCTGCCCGGCATAGGGCCGAAGTCCGCCCAGCGGATCGCCTACCACCTCCTCGAGGCGGATGCCGAGGAGGCGCGCCGGCTCGCCAACGCGATTCTCGACGTGAAGCAGCAGGTGCACTTCTGCCCCGTCTGCTTCTCGTACGCGACGCGCGACACCTGCGACGTCTGCGCTGACGGCACGCGCGACCGCGCGTCCATCTGCGTGGTCTCGGAGCCGCGCGACGTCACGGCCATCGAGCGAACGGGCACGTATCACGGTCTCTACCACGTCCTCGGCGGCGTCATCAGCCCCATGGACAAGATCGGGCCGGAGCAGCTGCACGTCCGCGAGCTGCTCGCTCGTCTCGCCGACGGCGCGGTGGACGAGGTCATCCTCGCCACCAACCCGGACGTCGAGGGCGAGACCACGGCAACCTATCTTGCCCGCGTCATCCGCCCGCTCGGCGTGCGCGTGACCCGGCTGGCGAGCGGCCTGCCCGTGGGCGGGGACCTTGAGTATGCAGACGAGGTGACCCTCGGCCGCGCCATCGAGGCGCGCCGGGAGGTCTAGCTAAGGGGGAAACGCAATGGCTGACGGACAGAGGAGGCGCCCCGCTCACGGCGCGCCGCAGGCCTCGAAGCGGAGCGCGCGCGGGTCCCGCACGTCCGGGGCGCGCCAGCGCCTGGCAAGCGACTCCGACCAGATTTCCACCATCCGGGCGGGCCAGGGGGCACGGGTCACCACGAGGAGCAACGCCGCGGAGGCGGCGGGCCGCGCGCGCCACAACGCCGAGGAGCGCTACTACGAGCGCCATCCCGAGGCCCGCGCCGCGCACGGCGGTCCCGAGCGCAGCCGCAAGAACGTCGTCCTTCTCGTCCTCGCGGCGGTGGCGGCCCTGGTCCTCGTCTTCTTCCTCGGCCGCTGCGTGGCCACGGTGCTGAGCCCCGCCCCCGAGGAGGGCGCGCCCCAGCAGGGCCACGGTCAGGCGGCCCTTACCGACGCGGAGCGCGAGTACCAGGAGCAGCAGACGCAGCATGACGCCGGCTCGGAGCAGGTGGGCGTCGACGGCACCGTCTCGTATGCGGGCGTCACCTACGCCCTGCGACAGCTCGACGACGGCCGGGTGGGTCTCGTCCGCGTTGGCTCCGACGGCTCCGACGAGGTTCTCACGGAGCTTGAGGGCACGCCCGTGGCCCTGGTCCGCCGCGCGGAGACCCTGCTCGTCCCCGAGAACCGCGACGGGGGCTGGGACGTGGTCTGCTACGTGATCGGCGGCCACGGCTCCGCCACGTACGTCGCCGGTCCTGACGGCTCGATGGTCCAGGGCTCGGGGGAGGCTACCTCGGTGGAGCTCTCCGGCGCCACGCTGCGGGTGACGGACGCGTCGGGCTCGGTCACCGAGGTCGCCCTCGAGTAGGCGCACGGCGAGACAAAGGGGACGGGTTCATTTGTCTCATTGGGGTTCATGAGACAAATGAACCCGTCCCCTTTGTCTCGCCCTCCGCACGAAAAAACGGCGGCGGAAGATTTTTTCAAAATTCCTCTTGCCAAAGGGGGCGGACCTATGTAAGAATAGCTTCTGCGCAAGGCGAACGGGGTGTTAGCTCAGCTGGTTAGAGCGCCGGCCTGTCACGTCGGAGGTCGAGGGTTCGAGTCCCTTACATCCCGCCATTGCACCGTACGAGGGGCCCTTCGGGGCCCCTTTTTCGTAGGCAAGCACATCAACCGCCTCCGGTTTTTCCTCCCTCAAATGCTCATCTCGGAGTATCATATTCACATCAGTTTTGAATCTGACGAGGGAACGAGGATGGACCCCAGCGCCGAGCAGCTGACATATCGTGTCGCCGTATTCGACTTTGACGGGACCTCCATCCGGGGGCAGTCGGGTGCGCTCTTCACCGAGTACCTGGTCCTGAACGGCGCGATGTCCCTGCCCAGGGCGCTGAGGCTGATCTGGTGGGGCATCCGCTACAAGCTCCACCTGCCGTATCGCCAGGACGAGGCCAGAGAGCTCGTGCTCGGCTCCCTCAAGGGCCGCAGCGCCAGCGAGGTGGACGCCCTCATGGTGCGCTTCCACGACAAGGTGCTCGTTCCGCGCTACCGCGCGCAGGCGCTCGCCGAGGTTCGCCGCTGCCACGACGAGGGCCTGGTGACCCTTCTCGTGTCCGCGACCTTCGACGCCATAGCTGCGGCCGCGGCCGAGAGGATCGGCTTCGACGGCTATGCGGCCACGCACATGGAGCGCGACGACCAGGGCAACTACACAGGAGCCGTCGACGGCCCCGTGGTGGCGGGCGACGAGAAGTACCGTGCCGCCGCGGCCTGGTGCGACGCCCATCTGGGGGTCGGGCGCTGGGAGCTCGCCCGCGCCTACGGGGATCACCACAGCGACAAGGACCTTCTCGCCCGCGCCGGGACGGCCGTCGCCGTCTGCCCGGGCAAGACGCTGAGGCTGCTCGCGAAGCGCCGCGGCTGGCAGATTCTCGACTGGGACGCGTAGGGTTCGATCGGCGCGGGGGAGGCGCCGAGGGGAGGAACCATGGAGATATCGCGAAAGACAGACTATGCGCTGCGCATGCTCGCCGCGCTCGTGAGCGACCCGGACGGGATCATCTCCGTCCGCACGGCGGCCAAGGAGAACAACATCCCGTACTCCTTCGCCCGCTCGATCCAGCATGACCTCGCCCTTGCGGGAATCGTCGAGAACTCGCGCGGCGCCGCGGGCGGCATGAGGCTCGCCGTGGACCCGCGCGAGACCACCCTGCTCCAGCTCGTCGAGGCGGTGCAGGGCCCCATCATCGTCTCGGGCTGCGCCACCGCGCTCGACGGCACCGAGCCGTGCCCGCGCCGGGGCACCTGCCACTTCACGTCGGTCTGGTGCAACGCCGAGCGGATGCTGCGCCGGCTCTTCTCGTCCGTCACCCTGCACGAGCTCGTGGTCGAGCGCCGCTCGCCGATGTTCCGGGGCACCTTCGAGCTCGTCGACGAGGACGTGGCGCGTGACGCCGCGTATATCGAGGGGGCCGCGTGAGCGAGCCCTCGGAACACGGGACCCTCGACCTGGGGGACTTTCGCGCCCTCGTGCTCGCGCGCGGGCGCGAGCTCTATCGCGACCTTCCGTGGCGCCGCACGCGCGACCCCTATGCCATCTGGATATCCGAGGTCATGCTCCAGCAGACCCAGACGACGCGCGTGGACGGCCGCTGGCAGCGCTGGCTCGAGCGGTTCCCCACGGTGGACGCGCTCGCCGCGGCGGATGCCGCCGACGTGCTGGACGAGTGGCAGGGGCTCGGCTACAACCGCCGCGCCCTCTCCGTGCTGCGCGCGGCGCAGGTGGTCTCGGCCGCAGGCGGCGCGATGCCGGCGGAGACCGCGGCGCTCGAGGCCCTGCCGGGGATCGGGCCGGCCACGGCGGCGGGCATCCGCGCCTTCGCCTTCGACCTGCCTGGCGTCTACCTCGAGACCAACGTCCGCACCGTCTTTCTTCACGAGCTCTACCCAAACGCCGAGTCCGTCCCCGACCGCGAGCTCGTGCCGCTCGTGCGCGACACCTGCCCGCCGGATGCGAGCGACCCCGAGGACGACCCGCGCACCTGGTACTACGCCCTGCTCGACTACGGCGCCTACCTCAAGCGCACCGTCCCCAACCCGTCGCGGCGCTCGCGCGGGCACACGCGTCAGTCGCGCTTCGAGGGGTCTCACCGGCAGAAGCGCGCCGAGCTGCTGCGCGTCCTTCTCGCTCACCGGGGGGACGGGGCCGGCGGCGCGGACTTCGAGACGATTTTCCAGGAGCTTGTTAGCACGGAGCTCCGGGCGGGTAGAAGCGCCATAGGCGAGCCTGACGTCCGGGCACTTCTCGACGAGCTCGAACGCGAGGGATTTTGCCATAACGAGAGTGGCGTTTGGTACGTCTAAATGATACAATGTCCTAATACCGGGCAGAGGGCCCGGCGCACGTCGAGCGTTCCCGAGAGGGGACAGGAGAGGAGTTCCAATGGCCGTTGACTTTGAGAGCTCGCAGACGAAGAAGAACCTCGAGGCTGCCTTCGCCGGCGAGTCCCAGGCTACCAACAAGTACGCCTACTACGCGAGCAAGGCCAAGAAGGAGGGCTACGAGCAGATCGCCGCGATCTTCACCGAGACCTCCGGCAACGAGAAGGAGCACGCCAAGCTCTGGTTCAAGTACCTCCACGGCGGCGAGGTGCCCGACACCCTGACCAACATCAAGGACGCCGCGGCGGGCGAGAACTACGAGTGGACCGACATGTACAAGGGCTTCGCCGAGACCGCCGAGGCCGAGGGCTTCGCCGAGATCGCGGCCAAGTTCCGCATGGTCGGCGAGGTGGAGAAGCACCACGAGGAGCGCTACAACAAGCTGGCCGAGCGCGTCGAGAAGGGCGAGGTCTTCGCCCGCGAGGGCGTCAAGGTGTGGAAGTGCCGCAACTGCGGTCACCTGCACGTGGGCGCCGAGGCCCCCGAGGTCTGCCCGGTGTGCAACCACCCCAAGGCCTACTTCGAGGAGCAGGCCCTGAACTACTAGTCGCCTGACCTGAGCCGGAGGGGCGGCCCCGGGCTCCACGCGAGGATGCGCTTTGCGGAATCCTCGCTTAGGAGCCCGGGGCCGCCCGTCTCATGTCGCTCCTGCCGCCGTGGAATTTGATGCGCTTCGCGGAAGATCCTGCTTAGGAAGTCGGGGGCCTCTCGCATGCAGGGTCGCTCCTGCCGCCGGGAATTTGAGGCGCTTTGCGGAATCCTCGCGTGGAGCCCGGGGCGCCCGTCTCATGTCGCTCCTGCCGCCGGGGAATTTGAGGCGCTGGCGGGGCGGCTGCGCACGCGCGTTGCGGGATCCGGGGCATGGCAATTCCCGGGCTGCGGGCGTTGCCGCTTTGGGGGTTGTGGCAGCCGGGGGCGGGCGCCAGCTGGGCGTTCTTCTCGCCGCGCTGCGGAATAGGGGGTTATGGCAGGCCGATCGCTGCCATAACCCCCTATTCGTTGACGCCGGGAGGGCCGGGATTGCCACAACCCCCAAATCGACAACGCCGGGGCGGCGGGGCGGCGGAGCTGTCGCCCATGCGCCACAGAGTTGGCGAGAAGAACGGGCGGCCGCCCTCGAGAGGGGCTTACGGCGTGATGCCCTGCCAGCGTCGCATTGCTTCGCCGTCCCATTTCCCGCACTCGCCGCCTTTTCGTGGACACGCGGTTGACGTAGGCCGCACAATGAGTGTTGTCCTGTGCACTGACCTTCGAGGAGCCTGACATGGAATCTCTTGACAGCACCCTCTACCTGAGCAACGACGACCTGTTCCTGCTCGCGAGCGGAAAGTGGTACCGGAGCTACGAGAAGCTGGGCGCCCACCCCGCCGTGGACGATGCCGGGACGAGCGGCTACCACTTCGCCGTCTGGGCGCCCGACGTCAAGAGCGTGCACGTCATCGGGGACTTCAACGGCTGGGACGAGCAGGCCAACCCGCTCTCCTGCTCCGAGACCGGCGGCGTCTGGCAGGGCTTCATCCCCGGCATCGGCCAGGAGGCGCTCTACAAGTACCTGATCGAGACCGCGGACGGCCGCAAGCTCTACAAGGCCGACCCGTACGGCTTCTACGCCGAGCAGATCCCCGGCACCGCGTCGCGCACCTTCGACCTCGCCGGCTACGACTGGGCCGACGGCGCCTACATGAAGGCGCGCGCCAAGCGCGACATGTTCAAGGAGCCGCTCAACATCTTCGAGGTGCACCTCGGCAGCTGGCGACGCCACGGCGACGAGCCCCAGGGCGAGCCGCGCCCCGACGGCACCTACCCCGGCCCCGGCGACCCGTTCCCCGCGCAGCGCGGCGTCGTCTACTCCTATGACGACCTCTCCGTCGAGCTCGTCGCCTACGCCAAGGACATGGGCTACTCGCACATCGAGATCATGCCCGTGAACGAGCACCCGTTCGACGGCTCCTGGGGCTACCAGCCCACCGGCTACTACGCCGCCACCTCGCGCTACGGCAACCCCAAGCAGTTCATGCACTTCATCGACGCCTGCCACGAGGCGGGTATCGGCGTGATCCTCGACTGGGTGCCGGGCGGCTTCTGCGCCGACGCCCAGGGCCTCGCCACCTTCAACGGCGAGATGCTCTACGAGCACAAAATCCACCCCAACTGGAGCACGCACCAGTTCGACTACTCCCGCGGCGAGGTCCGTAGCTTCCTCGTCTCCAACGCGCTCTTCTGGGCCGACCTCTTCCACGCCGACGGCATCCGCATGGACGGCGTCTCCTCGATGCTCTACATGAACTTCGGCATCGACGACCCCGGCCAGAAGCGCTTCAACGAGAAGGGCACCGAGGAGGACCTCGACGCCTCCGCGTTCATCCGTCAGACCAACGAGGTCATGGGCAAGTTCCACCCCGACGTCATGATGATCGCCGAGGAGTCCACCGCCTGGCCGCTCGTGACCTATCCGCCCGAGGACGGCGGCCTCGGCTTCCACTTCAAGTGGGACATGGGCTGGATGAACGACACCCTGCACTACATGCAGACCGACTTCCCGTGGCGTCCGGGCAACTACCGCATGCTCACGTTCTCCTCGATGTACCAGTTCAATGAGAACTTCATCCTGCCGCTCAGCCACGACGAGGTCGTCAACGGCAAGTGCTCGCTCATCACCCGCATGCCCGGCGACTACTGGCGCCAGTTCGCCGGCATGAGGGCGCTGGCGTTCTACCAGGTCACGCACCCCGGCGGCAAGCTCAACTTCATGGGCAACGAGATCGCGCAGTTCATCGAGTGGCGCTACTACGAGGGGATCCAGTACTTCCTCGCCGAGCAGTACGAGACGCACCGCCACCAGCAGCAGTTCGTCCGCGACCTCAACCGCTTCTACAACGACCACGCCGCGCTCTGGCAGTGCGCCTTCGCTTCCGAGGGCTTCGAGTGGATCGACGCGGACAACTCCGACCAGTCGATCATCTCGTTCATCCGCAGGGGCGACAAGCCCGGCGACGAGCTCGTCATCCTCATCAACTTCGACGTCAACGCGCGCGAGGACTTCCGCATGGGCGTCCCGGAGTGGGGCGTCTACGAGGAGCTCTTCAACTCCGACGACGAGCGCTACGGCGGCTCCGGCGTCATCAACACCGGCAAGCTCAAGTGCCAGGACGAGCCGTGGAACGGCCGCGAGCAGTCCGTCGTGGTGCGCGTCCCGCCGCTCGGTGGCATGATCCTCAAGAAGACGGGCACGCTGCGTCGCCCGGCCAAGAAGAAGCCCGCCGCCGCCAAGCCCGCGGCCAAGGCCACCAAGGCCGCGGCGAAGACGGCCGAGAAGGCCGCGCCGAAGAAGCCCGCCGCAAAGAAGCCCGCGGCCAAGAAGGCGACGTCTTCCGTAAAGACGGCGTCATCGAAGAAACCCGCCGCTAGAAAAACGACGAAGGCGGAGTAAACTTTTATGGGGCCACCCGGCGGGTGGCCCCAGACGGGTGACGGCCAAGCGACAGCCGACGCCCTCGTGCGGGACCCTCCCGCACGCCCCTGAGTTCTTGTCGCCCGACGCTAGGAGAGGCTTTGACTGACAACAAGATCTTTGAGAACGAGAAGGACTTCGTCGAGCAGTACCGCGAGGCGTGCGTCGCGCGCTACGGCACGCCCTTCGAGGGCCTTGCCGACCACGAGCGCTTCTACGCCCTCGCTGAGCTCATCGCCAACAAGGGCCGCGCCATCTTCCCGGAGTCCCACCCCAAGGGAGCCAAGAAGGTCTACTACTTCTCCCTCGAGTTCCTCCTCGGCCCCCTGCTTGACAACTACCTGATCAACTTCGGCGTCCGCGACCTCGTTGCCGAGGGCGTCAAGGAGATGGGCGCCGACCTCGACGCCCTCTGCCGCCAGGAGGTCGACCCCGGCCTCGGCAACGGCGGCCTGGGCCGTCTGGCCGCGTGCTTCCTCGACTCCATGGCCCACGAGGGCATCGCCGGCTACGGCAACGGCATGCGCTACCGCTACGGCCTGTTCCGCCAGTACATCGAGGGCGGCCGCCAGGTCGAGCGCACGGACAACTGGCTTGCGGGCGGCTTCCCCTGGGAGACCCGCAAGGACGGCAGCGCCGTGCTCGTCCGCTTTGGCGGCCAGGTCGTCCGCCACGAGGAGGACGGCAAGTTCTGGTTCACCCAGGAGGGCGGCGAGGTCGTCCGCGCCGTCCCGTATGACGTGCCCATCATCGGCTACGGCGGCAAGGTCGTGAACAAGCTCCGCCTGTGGTCGGCCGAGCCCTACACCGAGGACTTCGACCTCGACGCCTTCAACGCCGGCGACTACGCGCGCGCCAACAAGTTCCGCTCCGACGTCGAGGCCATCTCCACGATCCTCTACCCCAACGACGCCGGCGAGCACGGCCGCATGCTGCGCCTCAAGCAGGAGTACCTCTTCGTCTCCGCCGGCCTGCAGACGATCCTGCGCACCTACGAGCGCGAGTTCGGCCCCGACTGGGAGCACCTCGGCGAGCACGTCTGCGTCCACACCAACGACACGCACCCCGCCATGTGCGGCCCCGAGCTCATGCGCATCCTCGTCGACGAGAAGGGCGTGGGCTTTGACGAGGCGTACAAGATCTGCAAGGAGACCATTTCCTTCACCAACCACACGGTCATGCCCGAGGCACTGGAGAAGTGGCCCATCAACACCTTCCGCAACCTCCTGCCGCGCCTCTACATGTTCATCGACGAGGTCGACCGCCGCTACCGCGACAGCCTGTCCACCCACCTCTCGCCGAACGAGGGCAACTGGACGGACGTCCTGAGCAAGACCGCCATCCTCTGGGACGGCCAGGTCCGCATGGCCAACCTCTCGATCATCTTCTCTCACTCGATCAACGGCGTCTCCGCGCTGCACACGCAGATCCTCAAGGACAGCGTCTTCCACGAGTTCTACGAGATGATGCCGCACCGCTTCAACAACAAGACCAACGGCGTCACGCACCGTCGCTTCCTCTGCGAGGCCAACCCGTCCTACTCCAAGCTCATCACCGAGGCCATCGGCGACGGCTGGATGGACGACGCGATGGAGCTCGAGAAGCTGCTGCCCTTCGAGGAGGACGCGAGCTTCCTCGATGGCATGGAGGCCGCCAAGAAGGCCGACAAGGAGCGCCTGGCCGCCTTCATCAAGGAGACCTCCGGCGTCGAGCTTGACACCAACATGGTCTTCGACGTCCAGGTCAAGCGCTTCCACGCCTACAAGCGCCAGCTCCTCAACGTCTTCAAGGTGCTCGACGTCTACAACCGCATGCTCAAGGACCCGAGCTACAGCCCGCGCCCGACGGCCTTCATCTTCTCCGGCAAGGCGGCCCAGAGCTACACCTTCGCCAAGGAGGTCATCCGCCTCATCAACTCGGTGGCCGACGTCATCAACAACGACGAGCGCGTGAACGACAAGATCAAGGTGGCCTTCGTGCCTAACTTCGCGGTCTCCAACGCGCAGCTCATCTACTCCGCCGCGGAGATCTCCGAGCAGATCAGCGTGGCCGGCGCCGAGGCCTCCGGCACCTCCAACATGAAGCTCATGATGAACGCCGCCATCACGCTCGGCACCCTCGACGGCGCCAACATCGAGATCTCCGAGCTCGTGGGCCCCGAGAACATCAAGATCTTCGGCCTGCACGCCGACGAGGTCGACGCCCTGCGCGCCAGCGGCCGCTACTACGCCTGGGACATGTACAACGGCGACCGCGACCGCGTCGGCCGCATCGTGGACATGCTGACCGACGGCACGCTCGCGCGCCTCTCCGGCAACTTCGACAGCATCCACGACTACCTGATGGTCGACAACGACCCGGACCTGGTCCTGCGCGACTTCCACTCCTATGTCCAGGCGTGGGAGGAGCTCACCGGAGCCTACGGCGACCGTCGCGCGTGGAACAAGGCGGCGCTCCACAATACCGCCAAGGCCGGATATTTCTCTTCTGACCGAACTATCCGTGAGTACATGACGGATATCTGGCACATTTAGGCTTACGTGCGGGGGCCCTCCGCGGCCCCCGCGTCTGGTAGTCGAAAGGAGTGGGGGTATGAGTAAGAAAGAGTGCATCGCAATGCTCCTGGCAGGCGGTCAGGGCAGCAGGCTCGGTGCGCTGACGAGCAACGTCGCAAAGCCGGCGGTTTCCTTCGGCGGGAAGTTCCGCATCATCGACTTTGCCCTCTCGAACTGCGCCAACTCGGGCATCACGACGGTGGGCGTCCTCACGCAGTACCGTCCGTACCTGCTGCACAGCTACATCGGGACGGGTGAGGCGTGGAACCTCGACGAGCGTGGCGGCGGCGTCTCCATCCTCCCTCCCTACGCGACCCAGACCGGTGGCGCCTGGTACGAGGGCACGGCCGACGCCGTGACCCAGAACCTGGGCTACATCGAGACCAACGATCCCGACTACGTCCTCATCCTGTCCGGCGACCAGCTCTACCGCATGGACTATGACGACATGCTCGAGACCCACAAGAAGAACAACGCCGACCTCACCATCGCCGTCATGCCGGTGCCTTGGGAGGAGGCTTCCCGCTTCGGCATCCTGACCGCCGACGAGGACGGCCGCATCAGCAAGTTCACCGAGAAGCCCAAGAAGCCGGATTCAAACCTCGCCTCCATGGGCATCTACATCTTCACCGCCGACCTTCTCGTCGAGACGCTGAAGGAGGATGCCAACGACCAGAACTCGAGCCACGACTTCGGCGGCGACATCATCCCGAAGCTCCTCGAGGCCGGCAAGCGCCTCTACACCTACAAGTTCGAGGGCTTCTGGCGTGACGTCGGCACCATCTCGAGCTACCACGAGACGAGCATGGACCTCCTCGGGCCCAACCCCGCCTTCGACATCTTCAGCAACGAGTTCCCCATCATGAGCAACTCGTCCACCCGCCCGCCCGCGCTCGTGGGCAAGGACGCCACCATCGACGACTGCCTCGTCTCCAACGGCTGCCAGGTCTACGGCACCGCCAAGCACTCGATCCTCTCGACCGACGCCTACGTCGGCGAGCGCGCCACGGTCATCGACTCGGTGCTGCTCCCGGGCGCGAGGGTCAAGGATGGCGCCCACGTCGTGCGCGCCATCCTCGGCGAGAACTCCGTCGTGGAGGAGAACGTTAGCGTCGGCAGCGTCGACCAGACGAAGGACACCGCCGTCATCGGCAACGACGTCGTGGTCGGAAAGGGGGAGAACTAATCATGGAGAAGGTCATCGGCCTTATCACCTGCAACTACTCGGCAAAAGAGTCGAGCGCGCTCACCGAGAGCCGCCCCGTGGCGTCGCTGCCCTACTTCGGCCGCTACCGCCTCGTCGACTTTGCCCTCTCCAACATGGTGAACTGCGGCATCCGCACCGTCGGCATGGTCATGCCGTACAACTACCGCTCCATCATCGACCACGTGGGCTCCGGCAAGGACTGGGACCTCGACCGCAAGAACGGCGGCCTGTTCATCCTGCCCGGCTCCGCCTTCGGCACCTCCCGCACCGGCGCCCGCTTCCTGCTGCGCGACCTCGTCCACAACAAGGCCTACTTCACGCGCAGCACCTCTGACGCCGTGTTCTTCTCGACCGCCAACTTCGTGTTCAACGCTGACCTCAACAAGGTCTACGACGCGCACAAGGAGTCCGGCGCCGACGTCACGGTGATCGTCAAGACCGCCTCCGAGAAGGACGCCGACGTCACCGCCTTCGACGTCGAGGACGGTCGCGTCTGCGGCGTGCACCACGGCGCCAACTTCGGCGAGACGATGTTCCTCGACTGCTTCGTCATCAACCGCCAGCTCCTGCTCGACATGTTCGACTGGTACGGCCCGACGGACTACCTCGACCTCTTCGAGGCCATGACCGGCGACTTCGGCCGCGTGAACGTGCGCACCTACGAGTACGACGGCTACGTCGCGCCGATCTTCAACAAGCGCGCCTACTTCCGCGCCAACATGGACCTGCTCGACCCGCGCATCACCGCCGAGCTCTTCCCCGACGACCGCACCGTCAAGACCAAGACGCACGACACGCCGCCCGCCAAGTTCGAGGTCGGCTCCCACGTCCTCAACTCGGCCGTCTCCTCCGGCGACCGCATCTACGGCAGCGTGAGCGACACGATCCTCGGCCGCAACGTCATCATCGAGGCCGGCGCCACCGTGCGCAACTCGATCGTGATGCAGGGCTGCGTCGTCAAGAGCGGGGCGCGCGTCGAGAACGCGATCGTGGACCGCGCCAACGTCGTGCCCGCCGGCACCGAGCTCAGGGGCACCCCTGAGGACGTGCTCATCAAGGAGAAGTCTCGCGACTAGTACCGAGGGAGAACCACCGTGTCAACCAATGCCAAGCGCAGGAAGTTGAGGGTGCTCTTCGCGTCTTCCGAGGCCGTCCCGTTTGCCAAGTCGGGCGGCCTCGGGGACGTCGCCGGCTCCCTTCCCCGCGCACTCAAGCACGCCGGCGCCCGCGTCGCCGTCATCCTGCCCAAGTACTCCACGATCCCGCAGGAGTACCTCGACCAGATGAAGCACGTCACCGAGTTCTACGTGCCGCTCGCCTGGCGCAACGAGTACTGCGGCATCGAGAAGCTCACGATGCAGGACCTTGACTTCTACTTCATCGACAACGAGGCCTACTTCAAGCGCGACAGCCTCTATGGCTACTTCGACGACGGCGAGCGCTTCGCGTTCTTCTCGAAGGCCATCTGCGAGGCCATCGCCAAGGTGCCCGAGCTCGAGTGCGACGTGCTGCACTGCAACGACTGGCAGACCGCGCTGTGCTGCGTGTTCCTGCGCGAGTTCTACCAGGACGTCCCGCAGTGCGCCAACGTGAAGACCATCTTCACGATCCACAACGTCAAGTTCCAGGGCCAGTACAGCGACGAGATGCTCGAGCAGGTGCTCGGCCTCGCCCACATCCCGGCCGCCCGCGACCAGCTCCGCTGCGACGAGCGCTCCATCAACTTCATGAAGGGCGCCCTGCTCTACACGGACTTCCTCACCACGGTGAGCCCGAGCTACGCCTACGAGCTGCAGATGCCGTTCTACGGCGAGGGCCTCGACGACATCTTCCGCCGTCGCGCGGGGCAGCTGCGCGGCATCCTGAACGGCATCGACCAGTCCATCTGGAACCCCACGACGGACCCGATGATCCCGGCCAACTACTCCGCCAAGGAGATCGGGAACAAGGCCGAGTGCAAGCGCGCCCTCCAGGAGGAGCTGGGGCTGGCACAGGACCCGACGCGCCCGCTCGTGGTCTCGATCGGCCGCCTCACGGACCAGAAGGGCCTCGGCCTCGTCCGCTACGCGATGGACCACCTCATGTCCCGCGGCGTCCAGGTTGCCATCCTCGGCACGGGCGACAAGGACCACGAGGACGCGTTCCGCTACTTCGCGGCCAAGTACCCCGGTCAGATGTGCGCGCGCATCGCGTTTGACAACGCGCTCTCGCACCGCATGTACGCCGGCGGCGACCTGCTGCTCATGCCGTCCGAGTTCGAGCCCTGCGGCCTCTCCCAGATGATCGCCATGCGCTACGGCACGCTTCCCGTGGTGCGCGAGACGGGCGGCCTGCGCGACTCGGTCATCCCGTACAACAAGTTCACCGGCGAGGGCACGGGCTTCTCGTTCGCCAACATGAACGGCGACGAGATGGCCGACACCCTCCTCGGCGCGTGCGAGATTTTCTGGACCGATCCCGACGCTTGGTCTAACCTGATGCAGCAGGCCATGGCGACGGACTTCAGCTGGCGCCGCGCCGCGAACGACTACATGGACATCTACCACGACCTCCATCCGGAGATCATTCGGTACAACAAGCGGAGAGACAGGTAAGTTTGAAGGCACGTCACGTCACATCCGAGCCGGAGTACAGAAGTCCTTTCGGTGCCGTCCAGTTGGGCGGCACCGTTTCGCTGTCCATAGACGTGTGGGGGGACGACGTCGTCTTCTGCACGCTGCGCGTCTGGACGGACGCACACGGCGAGGAGCTCATCGAGATGCACGGCTCCCTCAAGGGGGACTGCCTGCGCTTCTCGGCAAACTATCGGCCGGCCGAGACCGGCGTCGTCTGGTACAGCTTCGACATCGAGGCCAAGGACGGCTCGGTCTGGCGCTACGGCGCCAAGCCGGGCTGGACCACGGGGGAGGGCGCCTTCGCGTACGGCGACCCGCCCTCGTTCCAGATCACGGTCTACGTCCCGCGCGCCGAGCAGCCCCGCTGGTACCGTGACGCGGTGGTCTACCAGATCTTCCCCGACCGCTTTGCGCGCGGCGAGGACTGGGAGGAGCGCGCCAAGACGCTCGACCGGCCGAGGAGGGGCCCGGGGCACCGGCTCGTGGACTGGGACAAGCCCGTCGACTACGAGCGCACGCCGGAGGGCGGCATCGCTGTGTGGGACTTCTACGGGGGGACTCTCGAGGGCATTCGCGAGAAGCTCGAGTACCTCGAGGGCCTCGGCGTGACGGCCATCTACCTCAACCCCATCTTCGAGGCCTCCTCCAACCACCGCTACGACACGGCGGACTACCTCGCCATCGATCCCCTTCTGGGCACCGAGCAGGACTTCAGCGCCCTGTGCGTGGACGCCGAGGACCGGGGGATCTCCGTCATTCTGGACGGCGTCTTCAACCACTCGGGCCAGGACTCGCGCTACTTCAACTCCTACGGGAACTACCCCGACCTCGGGGCCTATCAGAGCCCGGACTCCCCCTATCGCGACTGGTACTTCTTCAACGAGGACGGCACCTACGCGGGCTGGTGGGGCAACGGCGACCTGCCGGCGCTCAACGAGGACAACCCCGACTACCACGAGCTCATCTGCGGCCGGCGCGGCGTGGTGCGCAAGTGGCTGCGCGCCGGCGCGCGCGGCTGGCGCCTCGACGTGGCCGACGAGCTCTCGGACGAGTTCATCGAGGACATCAAGCGCGCGCTCGTCACGGAGCGCCCCGACGGCGTGCTGATCGGCGAGGTCTGGGAGGACGCCTCCAACAAGCTCGCCTACGGCAAGCTCCGCCAGTACTTCCAGGGGCGGGAGCTCGACGGCACGATGAACTACCCGTTCCGCACGGGCGTGCTCGCCTTCCTAAGGAGGGAGATCGGCGCCCCCGAGCTCGCCGCCCGCCTTGAGCAGCTGCGCGAGAACTACCCGCGCGACAACTTCTACTCGTCCCTCAACCTCCTCGGCAGCCATGACCGCGAGCGCCTCTTCACCGTGCTCGGAGGGGCGCCGGACCCTGACTCCATCCCGGAGGGCGAGCGCGCGGGCTGGCACCTCGCGGACGACCAGGTTGGCCTTGCGAAGGCGCGCCTGTGGGTGGCCGCGCTCCTGCAGATGACGCTTCCCGGCGTCCCCTGCGTCTACTACGGCGACGAGCTCGGCCTCGAGGGCCTGCGCGACCCGTACTGCCGCGGGAGCTTCCCGTGGGACGGCAGCCGCGGGCACGCCGACTGCCTCCTGACGTACCGCAACGCCATCGCCATCCGCCGCACGCTCCCCGTGCTCGTGGACGGCGAGTTCGAGCCCTTCTCGTTTGGGGAGGACGTCTTCGGCTTCTGGCGGACGGGCGCGGACGAGAGCGTGTGCGTCCTCGTCAACGCGAGCCTCTCCGAGGCGCATGACGTCAAAGTCCCCATGGTGGGCGACCTCGTCACGGACGTGGTCTCCGGGCGCGCGCCCAAGGTCGAGGGCGGGCAGGCGTCCACGTTCCTGTGGCCGCTCGGCACGGCGGTCCTGCACTTCCATCGCGCGCAGCGCCTCCAGCTTCCGCTCGGCCGGGGCATGGGCGTGCTCTGCCACATCACCTCGGTCCCCAACGACGGAAAGCCGGGCACCCTCGGCGCCCCCGCCCGCCGCTTCGTCGACTGGCTCGCCGACCACGGGCAGACCTACTGGCAGGTCCTCCCCGTGAACCCCACGGACGAGTACGGCTCGCCGTACGCGGGCGTCTCGGCCTTCGCGGGCAACACGGACCTTCTCGAGAAGGACGTCGCCGAGACGCTCACGAGCCTCGAGAAGGTCGGCACCTCTGAGGACTACCTCGAGTTCTGCCACGAGAATGACTACTGGCTGACGCCCTATGCCACCTTCCGCGCCATCAAGGAGCTCTTCGGCGAGGGTCCGTGGCAGAGCTGGCCCGCGCGCTACCGCCGCTACAGCCCGGCGCTCACGCGCAACCCGCGCATCGCGGCCGCCGTGGAGAACCACCGCCGCCTGCAGTACGCCTTCGACCGCGAGTGGCGCGACCTGCTCGGCTACGCGCACGCTCGCGGCGTGCAGATCATCGGCGACATGCCCATGTACGTCTCCGGCGACTCGGCAGACGTCTGGAGCGAGCCCGACATCTTCGACCTCGACGAGTCGGGGCACGCGCGCCGCCAGGCCGGCGCCCCCGGAGACGCCTTCGCCCCCGAGGGCCAGGTGTGGGGCAACCCCACCTACCGCTGGGACATGCTGCGCGAGCAGAACTACGGGTGGTGGCTCCGCCGCTTCAGCCGCATGCTGGCGCTCTACGACCACGTGCGCCTCGACCACTTCATCGGGTTCTCGTCGTTCTTCTCGGTGCCGTCCGGAAAGCCCGCGAGCGAGGGCTCCTTTGCCTTTGGCCCGGGCGCGGAGCTCTTCGAGGCAGCGTGCCGCCAGTTTGGCCCGCTGCCGTTCATCGCGGAGGACCTCGGCGTCATCACGCCGGCGGTCCGCGCGCTCATGAGCTCGACCGGGTTTGCGGGGATGGACGTGGTCCAGTTCTTCGACGGCGACGTCCGCGCGTCCTACGAGCCGCGGCCCGAGACCGTGGTCTACACCGGCACGCACGACAACCGGACGCTCCGGGGCTTCTGCGAGAGCCGCTTTGGCGTCGTGGGGGAGGACGCCGCCGAGCTTGCCGATTCGGTCCTGCGGAGCGCCCTGGGGTCTTCGGCCGACGTGGCGATCGTGCCCCTCCAGGACGTGCTCGGCCTCGGCGACGAGGCGCGCATGAACGTGCCCGGCATCGCGGGCGGCAACTGGTCCTGGCGTGCGGATGCCGAGCTCGTGGAGGCCGCGGGCGAGCGGCTCTCCAAGCTCGCGAAGGAGTCCGGCCGCTAGCGTGCCACCGTGCCACTGGCGTCAGGTTTATTTGGCACACGGGCCCGTGTGCCAAATAAACCTGACGCCAGTGGCACGCCCCCGGGCTCGTGTGCCAAATAACAGACGTCGCGAGGCCCCCGCAGGGTGGGTGTGCGGGGGTCTCGCGACGTTTTTGTGCGGCGAAGTGTCGCCAATCCCCCGCAGCGCCGACGTGCGGGGCCCTCGCGACGTTCTGCGGCGGGGAAATGTCGCCGCGCCCCCGCACGCTGACTCCGCGGGGCCTTCGCGACGTTCTGGGGCGGAGGGCGGCGCCGGGCGAGAAGAACCTGTGTGCGCACGCCCGCGCAGGTACAATAGCCGGGAAAACCAAGCCGCCACGCACCGACCCCGAAGCCGGGGCCGGCGCGTCCTCATGTAGGGATGCCCATGCTGATCGACCGCGTCTCTCGCAAGCTCCTCTCCGCGCCCGAGCTCGAGCCGCTGCTGCGCGAGCTCAACGCCGGGCATGACGCCACGCTTGCCGTGGCGCAGTCCGCGCGCCCGCTCGTGCTCGCGGCCCTCTGGGCGCGCGACCCGCGCCCATGCCTCTTCGTGGTGTCGGGCGAGGAGGCCGCCGACCGCGCGGCTCGCGCGCTCGCCGCGTGGCTCGGGCAGGACGCGGTCTGCCGCTATCCGGAGCGCCGGGACCGCCCGTGGTCGGACGCCGCCCCGGACGACGCCGTGATCGGGGCGCGCTGCCGCGCCGTCGCGCGCCTCGCCGAGGGCGAGAGGTGCGTCGTGGTGGCCTCGGCACACGCCCTGCTGCGGCGCGTGCCGCCCCGGGGCTCGGGCTACTTCGCCTCGAGCACCTTCGCTGTGGGGGAAGAGGTGCCCTTCGAGGACGTGCCCGCGCTGCTCGTGGGCATGGGCTATACCGACGCCGGGGACGTGGACGCACCCGGCACCTTCCACGTGCACGGCGACACGGTCGACGTCTTCCCTGCGCAGGCCACCTCGCCGGTGCGCCTGGAGTTCTTCGGCGATGAGATCGACCGCGTGCGCCGCATGGTCCCCTCCACGGGCCAGACCATCGGCGAGCTCTCCGAGGTGACGGTCTCCCCCTGCCGCGAGCTGGCCTTCACCGACGAGACCGTGGCCCGCGCCGAGCGTGCGCTCTACAACCGGGCGCAGGATAACGGCAAGATAGCCGCGGACCTCGAGTTGATCCGGCAGCGAGCGGCGGACCCGGCGCTGGAGCGCTACCTTCCTGCGCTCTACGGGTCCACGTCGGGCCCGCTCGAGCACATGAGCGCCGACGCCCTCGTGGTCCTCGCCGAGCCGCGCGCCCTCTTCGACGACTGCATGCGCGCCTACGACGAGATCTCCGTCGCGGCCAACGCCTCGCACGTCTCGCTGGACGGCCTCTACACCGCCCCCCGCGAGATGGACTTCGGCAGCCAGCAGCGCCTGTCCTTCTCGTCCATCCTGCGCGCGGGGTCAGGCGCGGCGACGGCCGAGCTCGCCGTGCGCCAGCCGCAGATCGCAGGCTCTGACGCCAAGCTCATGGGGCGCGTGCGCCAGCTCGTGGACGATAGGGCCTCGGTGCTCTTCGCCGTGCCGGACCGTGCGGCGCGCGAGGCCCTGGAGCTGCGCTTCACCGACGAGTCCGTCCCGGTGGTGGAGTCGCTCGGCACGTCGGCGGAGAACAACGACCCGCAGGTCCCGCCCCTTGAGCGCGGTCGCGTCACGTTCATCGACGCGCCGGTGCCGGCGGGCATCGTGATCCCCACGGCGGGGCTCGCGGTCTTCTCGGTCTCCGACCTCACGGCGCGCACGGCCAAGAACCGCCGTCGCGCCCGCCGCGTGGACCCCACGAGCGTGACCTTCCCCTTCAAGCCCGGCGACTACGTCGTCCACGCCACGCACGGCATCGCGCTCTTCTCGGAGATCGTGCGCCAGGAGGTGGCCGGCCGCGAGCGCGACTACTTCCTCCTGGAGTACGCCGGCGGCGACAAGCTCTTCGTGCCCTTCGAGCAGGTCGACCGCATCACGCGCTACGTGGGGCCGGACGGCAGCTCCCCGCGCCTCACGCGCCTCAACACGGCCGACTGGTCCCGCGCCACGGGCAAGGCGCGCCGCTCCGCGAAAAAGCTCGCCTTTGACCTCGTGGACCTCTACACGCGCCGCAGCTCCGTGCCCGGCTACGCGTTCTCGCAGGACACGCCCGTCCAGGAGGAGATGGAGGCGAGCTTCTCCTACGAGCTCACGCCCGACCAGCGTTCCGCGATCGCCGACATCAAGGCGGACATGGAGGCGCGCCGCCCGATGGACCGCCTGCTCTGCGGCGACGTGGGCTTCGGCAAGACCGAGGTGGCCCTGCGCGCGGCGTTCAAGTGCTGCCAGGACGCCAAGCAGGTCATGGTGCTCTGCCCCACCACGATCCTGGCGCAGCAGCACTTCGAGACGTTCTTCTCGCGCTTCGCGCCCTTTGACCTCAGGGTGGCCGTGCTCTCCCGCTTTGTGACGCCCGCCCGGCAGCGCAAGGCGCTCGAGGGCTTCGCGGACGGCTCGGTTGACGTGCTCATCGGCACGCACCGGCTGCTCTCGGCCGACGTCAACCCCTACGACCTGGGGCTCGTTATCATCGACGAGGAGCAGCGCTTTGGCGTGCAGCACAAGGAGCAGCTCAAGAACATGCGCGAGCAGGTGGACGTGCTCACGCTCTCGGCGACGCCCATCCCGCGCACCATGCAGATGGCCATGAGCGGGGTGCGCGACATGAGCCTCATCATGACGCCGCCGCCCGGCCGACTGCCCGTGAAGGTCACGGTGGGGGAGTGGGACCCGGACATCGTCTCCGCCGCCATCCGCGAGGAGCTCGCGCGCAAGGGCCAGGTCTACTACGTGAGCAACCGCGTCCACACGATCGACGACGCAGTGGAGCGCGTGATGGAGGCCGCGCCCGAGGCCCGCGTGGGCGTGGCGCATGGCAAGATGAGCGCGCGCGAGGTCGAGGACGTGATGCTCCACTTCCAGGAGCATGAGATCGACGTTCTGGTGGCGACCACCATCATCGAGAGCGGCATCGACAACCCGCGCACCAACACGCTCATCATCGAGGACTCGCAGCGTCTGGGCCTGGCTCAGCTCTACCAGCTCAAGGGCCGCGTGGGCCGCGGCCGCACGCAGGCCTACGCCTACTTCATGTTCCCGGCCGAGCAGCCCCTCACGCCCGAGGCCACCGACCGCCTCACGGCCATCAACGAGTACCAGGACCTGGGCAGCGGCATGAAGATCGCGATGCGCGACCTGGAGATCCGCGGCGCGGGCTCGCTCATGGGGGCCGAGCAGCACGGCAACCTCTCCAGCGTGGGCTTTGACCTCTTCACGCAGATGCTCGGCGAGGCCGTGGCCGAGGCGCGCGGTGAGACGCGCGACGTGGAACAGGCCGAGGTCACCATCAACCTGCCCGCGGACTTCTTCCTCGCCGAGGAGTACCTGCCCGACGTGGACAAGCGCGTGCTCGCATACCGGCGCCTGGCGGCCGCCGTGGACCTGGCCGAGGTGGATGCCCTGCAGGAGGAGTGCGAGAAGGACTTTGGCGCGCTGCCGCTTGCCGGGCGCAACCTCTTCGACCGCGCCCGCGTGCGCATCCGCGCGCAGCGGCTGGGGTGCTCCTCCGTCAGCCTCTCCAACGGGCGGCTCATCTACCAGGGCGTCGAGGTGCCGCGTCCCGTGGCGCTGCGGCTCAAGGAGCGCGGCACGCTCGTGTACCCCAAGACGCACAAGGTTGCCTACCCCTTCCATCGCACCGAGGAGGAGGTCATGCCCGCCGCGCTCGGCGTGCTGGAGGAGATCGGCGGCGACGACGAGGCGGAGGAGTAGCGGCGCAGGGCGTGCAGGGGGGGCAGCGTGCAAAGGGGGCGTGCAAAGGGGACAGGCACTTTTGCACGGGGCCGTGCAAAAGTGCCTGTCCCCTTTGCACGCCCCCTTTGCACGGCCAGCGGTCGAGAGGTTCTTCTCGCCGCTTGCGGTCTAACGCCGACCGCCCGCCGCGCCCCCGGTTATGTTTCGACGCTGTTTCGGGAACCCTAAGTGAGTTGGGTTGCCACAGGGGCAACGTGTGAACCACCGACCGAAAGGGGTGCGCCCATGAAGGGTTACGCAATGCTCAAGATCGGCGAGTCCGGCTGGATCGAGAAGGAGCGCCCGGCGTGCGGGCCGATGGACGCGATCGTCCGTCCGCTGGCCGTCGCCATCTGCACGTCCGACGTGCACACGCTCTGGGAGGGCGCCATCGGCGAGCGCCACAACATGATTCTTGGCCACGAGGCCTGCGGCGTCGTCGACGAGGTCGGCGAGCTCGTCCGTGACTTCAAGCCCGGCGACAAGGTCCTCATCCCCGCCATCACCCCCGACTGGAACTCCCTCGAGGCCCAGGCCGGCTACTCCATGCACTCCGGCGGCATGCTTGCAGGCTGGAAGTTCTCCAACTTCAAGGACGGCGTCTTCGGCGAGTTCTTCCACGTCAACGACGCTGACGGTAACCTCGCCCACCTGCCCGAGAACATCAACCCCGTCGACGCCTGCATGCTCTCCGACATGGTCCCGACCGGCTTCCACGGCGTTGAGCTCGCCGACGTGCAGTTTGGCGACGAGGTCCTCGTCATCGGCATCGGTCCCGTGGGCCTCATGAGCGTGGCCGGCGCCAACCTGCGCGGCGCCTCCCGCATCATCGCCGTGGGCACGCGCCCGAAGTGCGTCGAGGCGGCCAAGGGCTACGGCGCCACCGAGTTCATCTCCTACAAGGACGGCCCGATTGCCGACCAGGTCCTCGAGATGACTGGCGGCAAGGGCGTCGACCGCGTGATTGTGGCCGGCGGCGGCTGCCAGACCTTCGAGGACGCCGTCAAGGCCCTCAAGCCCGGCGGCAAGATCGGCAACGTCAACTACCTCGGCGGCGGCGACTTCGTCACCATCCCGCGCGTGGAGTGGGGCGTCGGCATGGGTCACAAGGACATCCGCGGCGGCCTCATGCCCGGCGGCCGTCTGCGCATGGAGAAGCTCGGCGCGCTCGTAAGCTCCGGTCGCCTGGACGTGGCGCCGCTCTCCACCCATGTCTTCCACGGCTGGGACCACCTCGAGGAGGCGCTCTTCCTCATGCGTGACAAGCCGGCCGACCTCATCAAGCCGGTCGTCGTCATCGACTAGCGTTTCATGGTGAGTCGCGGGCGGGGGTCCTTCTCGGCCCCCGCCCGCTCGTCTGTCTGGGGGTCGCATGCGCCTAGGCGCTCAGCGGCTCCCCGTACTCTCTGTGCATGGCAGCGGAGGTAACGATCCACTGCTTGCCAAACTTCCTCGCGTCGATGCCGGCGACGATCTTGCCGTATGAGACCGCCTTGCGGAGTGTGGACTCGCTGAGCCCCCAGAGTTCGCTCGCGTCGGCGAACGACATCAGCCCGTCGAACTCCGTCGTTATGGGCTCGCCGTGTTCCCAGATTTCGTCGCAGGACAGGTCAAGGTTATCGTTCCACGAGACGCCGTATCCGCCGGCGTCGACCTCGACATCCTCGAACAGATGGCCTCTCTTGAGCTCCTGGAAGGCGTCGAATCGCTCGGTAAGCGGTGCGACGTCGTAGAGCTTGGTCGTTCCGTTGACAAACTGCACGCGCATGCAAAGGCCAGGAAGGGGTGTTACGTCCTTTATCTTGTGAAACATGGGACTACTCCTCTCAGTCTAGTGGAGCAAGCGCTCTGAACTCCTGTGTCTCCCACATTTCGATGAGGGCGACTCGATGAAGTCCAATCCATTCGCGGACCATTGTGGCGGCTCGTGAAGGAAGCTCTCCGTCGAGCAAGTTGCCCGTCCGAATGTCGAAGGCCGCTGTGTTGTCTCCATAGATTGCGTGAATGTGCGGAGGGTTGTGCTCCGAGCCAAGGAAGTACATGCGTATGACGATTCCGTAAAAGCGGGCAAGTACGGGCATGCTGACCACCTTCCCTCGGTTGGGAGCAGTATATCACGATACCGTGATACAACGAAATGACGATCTTCTCCTACGCCGGGACGGACGCGGCGGAATGTGGGCCAGCGCAAGGGCTGGCTAACATGTGAGAGAATCGACGTGCCCAAAAGCGACGGCGTTTCAGGTTGGGGGTCGCATGCGCGTGCTGGTGGTGTCCGGCTTCCTTGGGGCCGGGAAGACGACGTTCATCCAGGAGCTCGCCCGTCGCACCGGGCGCGACTTCGTGGTGTACGAGAACGAGTACGGCCAGGCGGACATCGACGCCAAGGTCCTCTCCGAGACCGACGAGCTCTCCGTCTGGGAGTCCACCGAGAACTGCATCTGCTGCTCGGGCAAGCAGGACTTCGCCGCGTCCGTCCTCACGATCGCCAACACGCTCGACCCCGAGTACCTGGTCGTGGAGCCCACGGGCGTCGCGCGCCTCTCCAGCGTGCTGGAAAACGTCGACCAGGTGAGCTACGAGCGCATCTCGCTGCTCGCGCCGCTCGTGATCGTGGACGCGGTCGCCTGGGAGCGTCAGCGCGAGCGCTTCTCGGACATCTACCTCGACCAGGTTGCCACGGCGCCCGTGGTGGTGCTCTCCAAGGTGCAGCATGCGGGGCCGGGCCAGGTCGCCGCCGCGCGGGCGTGGGTGGCCGAGAGGAACCCGGGCGCGCGGATCGTGGACGTGCCGTACGGGCAGCTGCCCGACGAGTTCTTCTCGGCATTGCTCGAGCACGACCTCGACCCAGAGCGCTCCGCGGCGCGTCCGGATGCGGCGTCGGCGGAGGACGAGTTTGAGAGCCTGTCTCTTGCGGGGGTCTCGCTGCCCACGGAGAACCACCTGCTGTGGTTTCTGGACGCCTTGGTCGCAGGGGTCTTCGGCGAGGTCGTGCGCGCCAAGGGCGTGCTGCCCTGCGGTGGCCAGTGGCTGCGCTTTGACGTGGTGGACCGGGCGTGGTCGGTCACCGGGGCCGAGCCGCCCGCTGAGGGCGAGAAGGACGGTGCGCTCGCGGTGTTCATTGGCCCGGAGGTGCGCAGGCCCTGGCTGCGCGAGACGCTGCTGCCGCTCGTGCGCGACGCCGTGGCCGCGGGCCATGCGGAGGCAGCCGATGACGAGTCGCTCGATTACGGGCACCATCACGGGCATCACGACGGGCACCGCCACCATCACGACCACCATCACGAGTAGCGCGTTCTTCTCGCCGCGCGCCGTCGCGTCCCACCCGGCCGAGTGACGCGTTTTGGACGGATGAGGCCGTACGAGGCGGCCGTCCGTCCAAAACGAGCCACTCGCCCGGCGGCAGGGCGCCCCGCGGTAGAATCGCAGGCGAGAAGAACCTGCTGCAGAAGGAGCCGTCATGTCTCAGATCGCCGATCGCGTGGACGCCGAGAACGCCGCTCGCCCGGGAGCGCCGGCCACGCACCCCGAGTTTGATCGCCTGGTCCGCACGATGTGGCGCCTGCGCCAGCCGGACGGCTGCCCGTGGGACCGCGAGCAGACGCACCGCTCCATCACCAAGAACATGGTCGAGGAGGCCTACGAGGCGGTGGAGGCCATCGAGGCGGATGACGCCACGCACCTGGTGGAGGAGCTCGGCGACGTTCTGGAGCAGGTGGTCCTGCACGCGCAGATAGCCGCGGACGACGGCGCCTTCACGATCGACGACGTCATCCACGGCCTGAACGAGAAGCTCGTGCGCCGCCATCCCCACGTCTTTGGCGAGCATGCGGCGGCTGGCGACGGAGGTGAGGTCCAGGACATCTGGGACGAGGTGAAGGCCGCGGAGCGCGCCGCCTCCGGCGAGGACGAGCGGCCGCAGGGGCTGCTCGACAGCGTGCCGCGTTCCCTCCCCGCGCTCATGCAGTGCCAGAAGATCTCCAAGCGCGCCGCCAAGGCGGGCTTTGAGTGGCCGGACGAGGCGGGCGTGTGGGAGAAGGTCGCCGAGGAGCGCGCGGAGATGGAGCGCGAGGCGCCGGGCTCCCCGGAGCGCGCCGCGGAGTTTGGCGACCTGCTCTTTGCGCTCGTGAACGTGGCCCGCTGGGAGGGCATCGACGCCGAGGAGGCGCTCGCGGCCTCCAACCGCAAGTTCAGGGCGCGCTGGGCCCGCATGGAGGAGAGGGCCCGTGAGCTGGGCGTTGTTCTCGACGAGCTTGACGCTGCGGCCCTGAATGAGCTTTGGGACCGTGCGAAGGCGGAGGAGAACCTCTGAGTGCGCCCCCGTGCCGCCGCCCGTCTGGTATAACTAAGGCAGACACAGCGTACAGCCCAGCCAAACACGAACCAGAAACGAAGCAGCGGCATGAGCGAGAGAGTACTCACAAGACCCAGCCTGAGAGTCGGCATGGGGGCACGCCCGGCATCCGCGGGCGCGCCCGGCCGGCGCGTCTCGCGCGCCCAGGGCGCGGCGAGGAGGGCCCCCGGTCGGCGCGCGGAGAAGGGCGCGCCCGCGCGCGGCGACGCGGGAAGGCGTCCGTCGGGCCCGTCTCTCCTGCGCGGCGTGCGGGAGGTCGACGCATCCGGCCTGCTCTCGCGCCTTCGCGCGCCGATCGTCATCGCCGCCGTCGTGCTCTTCGTCCTCGTCTCGGTCTACCCGCCGGCGCAGGGCCTCTATCGCGCGTGGCGTGACCAGGGCGTGAAGCAGGAGACGCTTGACGGGCTCAACGCCAGCATCGAGGAGTATCAGGGAGACATCAGCCGCCTCCAGACCCGCGAGGGCATCGAGGACGAGGCGCGCCGTCGCGGATTTGTGGACGAGGGCGAGGTCGGCGTCGTGCTCGAGGGCGCGCCGGAGGAGTCCGACGACGCCCCCGCCAACGAGGGCGAGGCGCTCCCCTGGTACGTGGCCCTCGGCGACGTCGTCTTCCAGTACGAGGTGAAGTAGCATGACGCGCGTCGCCTGCATCGACATCGGGACCGTGACCGCCCGCCTCGCCGTGGCGGACGTCGAGGGCGGCCGCGTGGTCCGCCTCATCAAGCACTCGGAGATCTGCAACCTCGGCGAGGGGGTCGACGCCACCGGAAGGCTCAGGGATGACGCCATCGGCCGCGTATTCTCATGCGTCCGCGGCTACGTTGCCCTGGCGGTCGAGGCCGGCGCCCCCGCGGCGTGCTGCACCCTCACGAGCGCGGCGCGCGACGCGGAGAACTCGCGCGACATGACGTCTGCGCTCGAGTCCCTGGGCCTCTCGCCGCTCGTCATCCCCGGCCGGATCGAGGGCTCGCTGACGTTTCTCGGCGTGGCCCAGGACTTCCGGGGCCGGCGCATCCTCGTGGCCGACAACGGCGGCGGCTCCACCGAGCTTGCCCTCGGGTCGCTGGGGGAGGACGGGGCGCTCGACCTCACCTACGTGCGCTCGGTCGACGTGGGCTGCCGCCGGGTGACCGAGAAGTACCTCCAGGCTGCCCCGCTGCCGACCGCGGGCGACCTGACTGCCGCCCACGCCTTCGTCGCCGAGGGGTTTGCCCCGGCCGTCGAGGAGGGCGGGCTCTGGGCAGCCGGCTCCGAGCGCGCCGTCGCGGGCGCCCCGGAGGCGCTCGTCGTCTGCGGCGGCACGGTCACGAGCCTCGTGGCCATGGACGCCGAGATGGAGCCCTATGACTCCGCGCGCGTCCACCTTGCCAGCCTCACGCGCGAGAAGGTCGAGGCGCTCGAGGGGCGCCTTGCCGGCCTCACCGTCGAGCAGCGCGCCGAGCTGCCGGGCCTCCAGGCCAAGCGCGCGCCCGTGATTCTGGGCGGCGCGGTCGCCATCTCCGAGCTCATGCGCCAGACGTCCTTCTCGACGCTTCAGGCGAGCGAGTCCGACCTGCTCTTCGGCCTGGCCCTGACGGCCGCGGCCTCGCTCGACGGGACGGCCTCGCCGGTGGGCTGGCGCCCCGAGATGCATGTCCTCCCGGAGCGCCCGCTGCGCTAGGATGGTATGAGCGCGCATATGGGGGCGTGGCGGAATTGGCATACGCAGGAGACTTAAAATCTCTCGCCGCGAGGATTGTGGGTTCGAGTCCCACCGCCCCTACCAGCTGCAACGCAATGCCCGGGACGGCCTCCCGGGCATTTTTGTGTCGGTGCGTTACGGCCGGCCGTTCCCATGCGCCGCCGCGTCGCGTGTCCCCTAGTTGACGAAGAGGTGCGCGCGCCTCTCGAAGTAGACCTTGTTGGCGACGATGAGAACGACGGTCGTGATGGTCGAGGTCACTGTTGAGATGTCGAACATGTCGAGCGGCGAGATTCCTATCACGACCATGACGAACACGGCGTAGAGAATCTGAGCGGCGAGAGACGCCGCGAGGAACATCAGGTAGAGCGACGGCGCGTCGCGCCTGAACTTGGCGAGCCTCATGCGGACGTAGATCGCCGCTCCGGCAAGCGCCACGTATATGATCGCAAAGAGGATGTCGACCGCCCGCAGGCCGGAGTAGAAGGTATAGACCAGGTCTGCGGAGTCCCCATAGCTTGCGCCCGTGAAGAGCGCGAATGCGTTCAGGAGCGACGCCGCGGCGCTCAGAAACAGCTGCGCGTAGATAACGAACTTGAACCACTTCATCCCCTGCGCCGTGCCGTTGGTGGCCTCAAAGGTCGGTGGCTGGGGAGTGGGCTGGGGCATTGGCTGCGCAGGCTGGGGCGCCTGCGGCGTGGGCGCTGCCTCTGGGCGGACGGGCCCGTCCGCGGCAGGCGGCCCGGGGGTCGTCTCGGGGCTGGCCGGGGTTACGGGGCTTCCGCACCCGGGGCAGAAGCGGGCATCGTCGCTCAGCTGTCTTCCGCAGGCAGGGCAGAACATGGCGCCTCCCATCGTCGGGTTTCCTCGTCTCACAATGGTATGCGCGGGACGTTATCTCGCCATTATCAAGCGATAAGAACGGCATACTACTGCCCCAGGCGGCCGTCGCTTGCCCGCCAAAGGATGCCCGCCGGGCAACGCGGTCTGGTATACTCTCCCGTGCGTCCCCATCGTCTAGTGGCCTAGGACATCGCCCTTTCAAGGCGACGACACGGGTTCGACTCCCGTTGGGGGCACCACGAAGCGCTGCGGGCTCGTCCGGGTTTCGGGCGGGCCCGCTTTTCTCGCTGTCGTGACATGCGGGCGGGTGTTCACGAATCCCCTGTGTGGGCGATTATCGCGCAGAATTCGCAATGCGCGATAACGGGTCCCGGAGGGAGAGGCCCCCAGCGGCGCCGCCCCGGCGAGAAGAACGTCGCGCCGGGGCTACCAGTCCAGGTCGTTCTTCTCGGCAAACTGCCGCGCGGACGCCACGAGCCAGTCGTGGCCCTGGCACCAGTTGATAAAGTCGGGCACGTCGGCGATGATGGGCTCCGCCTCGCGCACGGCGAAGACGCTCTCCTCGAATCCGCCCGGCGTCACGTCGGGCCGGTCGGGGAGGTAGGGCTCCACGCAGGTGGGGCGCAGCAGCGCGTAGGCGCCGCCGCGGCAGAGCTGGTCAAAGCCGCGCAGGGCGCGCCGTGCCGCGCTCATGCGGTCGAGCTTGTAGAGGAGGATCACCCGCGCGAGGTGGGACCACGGGTCGCCCTGCCGGGAGAAGCGCGCGTCGAGCTCATCGAAGCCCTTCTCGTCCTCGAGCCGTGCGAGCGCGAGGGCGCAGGTGTGGCGGGCGCCGAGCGGGTCTGATGGGGAGGCGTCCATCACGGAGGTCGCCGCGCGCTCGGCTATGCCGTAGCGCGCCGTGTCGAGGCAGGTTCTCGCCAGGGCGGCACGCAGCCGCAGGTGGGGTCGGTAGAAGACGTCGTCCCAGGCGTCGCCCGGGGGCAGCTCGTCCGAGGAGAAGTCGCGCTCGAGCTCGATGAGGCCCCGGAAGAGCAGGTCGGGGTCGCGGTCCTCCGTGAGCAGCTCGAGCAGGCACGCGTCGAGGCTGCTCTCGTCTATCTCGCGCGCGAGGGTGAACTCGGCGTGCGCCTTCGCGAGCCTTCGCGAGCGCTCCTCCTCGAAGGCGGCGTCGTCGAGGAGGTCGTCGTTCCGGCAGCTCGCCCGATAGGCGTCGAGCGCCCGCGCTATCACGAGCATCGCGCGCTCGGGCGTGTGCTCGATGAACGACTCGGGGTTCTCGCGCACGGCGAGGACCAGCTCGGCGTACGCCTCGTCGGAAAGGGGCCCCAGCTTCTTCAGGCGGCGCTGCGCGCAGCGCTCCACGAGCTCGTCCCATGCGTTCACGACTGCTGGCTCCCCTCTCTTGCCGCCATCGCCTCGCGCGCCGCCTTTGGGTCGATGCGCGCGGCCTCGCGGGCCACCCAGGCACCGAAGGTGCCCCTCCCGGAGCGATCCGTCCCCTCCTGCAGCAGCACGATTCCCTCGCTGACGGCGAGGATGAGCTCGTCCTCGCTGTAGGGCGTCACGTGCAGCCGGGCAAACTCGCCGTCGGGGAGCTCGGCCTGGCGGATGAGCGTCATGGCGCCGCCCGGGTACTTCCGCAGCAGCTTCTCGATCCCCGTGCGCGCGACCATGGGGTTGCCGTTGTGAAACGCGAGCGAGGCACCGGCGAGCAGGGTCCAGGCGTCGTCGGCCGGCCGGCCCGAGGCGAGCGCGGCGTAGCGCTTTGTCAGCGCCAGCCAGCCCTGCAGGTCCTCGAGCTTTGCGAGCGCGTAGGCGAGCGTGAAGCGGACGTCGGAGGTGTCTCGCGGGTCAGATGCGAGGAGCCGTTCGGAGACGTCGATCGCGACGCGGTTGCGCCCGCAGATGAGCGCCTCCTCCGCGAGGGAGGCGAGCCAGCGCCAGTAGGGTCGCATCGCGATGTCCGCCGCGAGGGCGGCGCGCTCGTCGCTCAGCTCGCCGAGCGCCTGGTCGCGCGCCTGCTCGCAGGATGCGCGGACCTCGTCGGCATGGTCGCTGAGGAAGCGGTAGCGCTCGTCGATCGACGCAGTTCTCGAGGACGAGAGCATGCGCGTCGCGTCATGGCACGCCGGGTCGAGCCTCAGGGCCTCCTCGAGCAGCTCCTTCCCGCGCTTGATGAGGTCGGGCGCCTGCTCGTCGGAGGCGAAGGGGAGGCGCCTGTCAACGACGTCGCTCGCCATCGCCACGAGGTGGAAGGCGCGGTCGGCATCCGTCTGGGGGAGACCGTCGCGGTCCTGGGCGAAGCGCCGCCCAAACGAGGCGAAGGCGCGCGCGGCGTCCGCGGGGTCGCCCTTGTCGAGCTCCTCCGCAAAACGCAGGCTCAGTCGCTGGTAGTCCTCTCGCCGTGGGTCGTGCGCCATGCTGCCCCCTCTCGTCCCCCTATGGTAGCCGAGAAGGGCGCGCCACGGGCGGGGGCGGGAGCTCGCGGCTCCGCCCGCGAAGCGGCTCTCGCGCCGGAAACATCGCAATGTTGCCAGTCGATTTCGCTATACTGAATCCGGCCGAGTCGCCGATCCCTCGACGGCCCGGGGCGGTACTTCTCGTTCGGCGAAAACGGGGGAGATGGTCTCCCGTTCGAATCCGTCGCGGTGGCGGCGGCATAGGAATTGGAGGAGTGTTATGGGACGTTTCACCAACCCGCGCGACCTGTACTTTGGTGAGGGCGCTCGCCACGAGGTCAAGAACCTCAAGGGCTCCCGCGCCATGATCGTCACCGGCGGCGGCTCCATGCGTCGTGGCGGCTTCCTGCAGGACGTCGAGGCTGACCTCAAGGAGGCCGGCTTCGAGGTTGAGATCTTCGAGGGCGTCGAGTCCGACCCGTCCGTCGACACCGTGAAGCGCGGCGCCGAGGCCATGCAGAAGTTCCAGCCCGACTGGATCATCGGCATCGGCGGCGGCTCGCCCATCGACGCGGCCAAGGCCATGTGGCTCTTCTACGAGTACCCCGAGGAGACCTTCGAGCAGGCCATCGTCCCGTTCAGCTTCCCCGAGCTCCGCACCAAGGCCAAGTTCTGCGCCATCGCCTCCACCTCCGGCACGGCCACCGAGGTCACGGCCTTCTCCGTCATCACCGACTACGAGAAGGGCATCAAGTACCCGCTCGCCGACTTCAACATCACCCCTGACGTCGCCATCGTCGACCCCGAGCTCACCTACACCATGCCGCAGAAGCTCTGCGCCCACACCGGCATGGACGCGCTGACCCACGCCATCGAGGCCTACGTCTCCACCGCGGGCTCCATGTTCACCGACGCCAACGCCCTCCACGCCATCCGCGAGATCGTCGAGTGGCTGCCCAAGTCCTACCAGGGCGATCACGAGGCCCGTCAGCACATGCACGAGGCCCAGTGCATCGCCGGCATCGCCTTCTCCTCCGGCCTGCTCGGCATCGTGCACTCCATGGCCCACAAGACCGGCGCCGCCTTCTCCGGCGACCACATCATCCACGGCTGCGCCAACGCCATGTACCTCGGCAAGGTCATCCAGTTCAACGCCAAGGACGAGCGCGCCAAGAGCCGCTACGCCTACATCGCCAAGGAGGTCCTGCACCTCGCCGGCGAGACCGAGGACGAGCTCGTCGCGTCCCTCGTCCAGTGCATCCGCGACCTCAACGACAAGCTGGACATCCCGCAGGGCATCAAGAACTACGGCAAGGGCGGCGTGAAGGCCGACGAGTCCATCATCGACTACGCCGAGTTCGAGTCCAAGAAGGCCGACGTGGCCGCCAACGCCATCCTCGACGCCTGCACCGGCTCCAACCCGCGCCAGCCGTCCCAGGAGGAGATGGAGAAGCTCCTCGAGTGCGTCTACAACGACGTGGACGTGGACTTCTAAGCCACGCGTTCTTATCGCTTCGCAGCAGGGGGTCGGGCCTTCGGGCTCGGCCCCCTTTGCGCTTGGGGGTTCGGGTGGAGCCAATCCTGCGGCTTTCATGTCGCTTGTCTTTGTCGGGTACAATGCCGCATCGGAAACGTTGCGTAAGGGGGAGCGATGGGCGAGAAGAACGGGGCGGTCGCGTTCTTTGACGTTGACGGCACGCTGGTGTGGCACGACTTCGAGAGGCTGCGGGCGCGGGCGAAGGAGGGCGCGACCTCCGAGGCCCTTCAGATTCGTCCGAGCGAGGCCGTATACGAGGCGTTTTCCCGCATGCGCGCGGCGGGCAACCTCACCTTCATCTGCACCGGCCGCCACCTGCCGTTCATCCCTCAGGCGATACGCGAGCTCAACCCCGACGGCTTCGTGGCGGGGGCCGGCGCGCTCGTATGCGTGGGGGACGAGGTGGTGCGCGCCGAGTTCATCGAGCGCGACCTGCTCCTCGAGACGGCGCGGCGCTTCGTTGCGGCGGGCATCGACATCACCCTCGAGGGCGACGAGGACAACATCGAGCTCCATCCCTCCGGGCGTCCCGCGCGCTTTCCGGGCTCGCGCCTTGCGCGCACGGCGGAGGAGGTCGCGGAGCTCTCCCGGGAGCGCCGCTACAGCAAGTTCTGCTCGAACGGTGTGGGGGAGCGCGACCTTGTGCCGCTGCGCGACTTCATCGACGCGCACTACACGATCTGCGACCTCCAGGGCGGCGTGCTCGAGTTCTCCATGCGCGGCGTCGACAAGGGGACGGGCATCGAGGCGGCGCTCGCTCACCTGGGGCACGGGCGTGAGGGGACCTTCGCGTTTGGCGACTCGGAGAACGACCTCTCCATGCGCGCCGCCGTGGAGACCTTCGTGGCCATGGGAAACGCGCTGCCCAACGTGCGCGCGGTGGCCGACTACGTGACGCTCACGGCCGCCGAGGACGGCGTGCCCGCGGCGCTGGAGCACTTCGGGCTCATCTAGGACTGCGGCCTCCCGTTCGTGGGGGAATCCCGCCCGAGGGGCCTCCTCCCGCCCGCGGGCCCGCCTCCCTCCCGTAGGGCCTTCATGAGTGACGGCTTTTGGACGGACGAGGGCCTCAAAGGTCGTCCATCCGTCCAAAAGCCGTCACTCGGCGTATGCGGCGTATTCGCGTACGGAGGCGGCCGGCCAGGCGCTACGCCGGATGCCGCTCGTCGTGGGCGGCCACGCCCCGGCGCGCGAGCTCGCAGTCGGAGACGCAGGGAACAAAGCCGTCGCGCGTGAGCTGGTAGGCCTCGTGGCCCTTGGCGAGGAGCAGGACGACGCTCTTCTCGCCCTCCGCGAGCTCGAAGGCTCGGGCCGCCGCGGCCTCGCGGTCGATCACGATCTCGTGGGGATAGCCCTCCGGGAGCGACCGCTCCATCTCGTGGCAGATGTCGAGCGGGTCCTCCGTCCAGGGGTCGTCCGCGGTGAGCACCACGTAGTCCGCATAGCGGGCGGCGACCTCGGGGAGCTCGTGGCGGCGCTCCCGCGCCTTGCCGCCCACCGCCCCGAAGACGGCGATCACGCGGGCGCCCGTGAAGGTGCCCGCGACGGCGGAGAGCAGCGACTCGAAGGCGAGCTTGTTGTGCGCGTAATCGACGATGGCGGTGAGCTGGCGGTCGACGCTGCGATAGAACTCCATGCGTCCGGGGACGCGCGTTTGCGCGAGGCCCTCCGCGATGGCGTCGGGCCCGACGCCCAGCAGATGCGCGGAGAGCGCCGCGGCGAGCGCGTTGGAGACGCTGAAGTCCCCCGGGAAGGGAAGCTGTACGCGGCGCTCCCAGCCGTCGAGGTGCAGCGTGAAGGCAACGCCCTCCTCCGAGTGCGCGATGCCGTCCGCCCAGGCGTCCGCCTCGGGGTGGTCGATCCCAAACGTGAGCGTGCGCGGGGCGCGGGAGGCCGCCTCGAGGACACGGCCTGCATGGTCCGAGTCCAGGTTCACGACCGCGGTCTCGCACTGCGAGAAGATCTTGAGCTTGGAGGTGAAGTAGTCCTCGAAGTCGGCGTGCTCGACGGGGGAGATGTGGTCGAGGCCGATGTTGAGGAAGCAGGCCACGTCGAGGCCCACGCCATAGGTGCGGTCGTACTTGAGCGCCTGGCTCGAGACCTCCATCACCAGGGCGGCGAGCCCCGCCTCGCGCGCGTTGGCGAGGTGACGCCAGAGGTCCGGCGCCTCGGGCGTGGTGTTTCTCGAGGGCTCGTCCGCACGGCCGTCGAAGGTCTCCACGGTGCCGATCATGCCGCAGCTCTTCTCGCCGCGCGCCGCGTCCACGATGGAGCGGAGCATGTAGGCCGTCGTGGTCTTGCCCTTGGTGCCCGTGATGCCTACGGTGGGCAGGTCGCGGTCTGGGTGGCCGAAGGCCTCGGCGGAGGCGATTGCCATGGCGCGGCGCAGGTCGGAGGCCACGAGGGCGGGGACGCCCTGCGCATGGGCGGCAAGCTCGTCCGCGTGCGCGGTGTCGCAGAGGTACGCCGTGGCGCCTGCGGCGAGCGCCGACTCGAGGAACGCGGGCCTGAAGGCCGCCCCCTTGCAGACGAAGAGGTCGCCGGGCCGGACGGAGCGCGAGTCGCAGGAGGCGCCCGTCACGGGCACGGCGTCGTTGCCGGCGGGGATGGACGAGGCAAGCGTCCCGGAGGCCTCGAGCGCCCGCGCGATGTCTGTGAGCGTAATAGTCTTCATACGAGTTAGTATAGCCGCGTCTCGGCGACGCTGCGCCGTATGCTAGACTGCAGGTGCTCGGGCGATTGGCGCAGCGGCTAGCGCAGGTGCCTTACACGCACAAGGTCGGCGGTTCGAACCCGTCATCGCCCACCAGCCATCCTCCGGCCCCCGCCCGCCTCGCGCGGCGGGGGCCTTTTCGTGCCGGCCGACGGCAGCTGCTAGAATTAATCCGCCCTGTGGAAGGGTCCGGATGAAAAAGTGCAGGTCGCTGAAACGCCAGTCGCCCACAGGGCGGATTAATTTTGAGGGGAGATGCCATGACGGAAGAGTCCACCCGCTCATATGGCCGCACGGCCTCGGAGATGCGCCCGGTCACGCTCACGCCCGGCGTCATGAAGAACGCCGACGGGTCGTGCCTCGCGGAGTTCGGCGACACGCGCGTGCTTTGCTCGGCGACGGTGGAGGAGAGCGTGCCCAACTGGCGCAAGGGGTCACATGCGGGCTGGGTCACCGCGGAGTACGCGATGCTGCCGGCCTCGACCAACCGGCGCACGCCGCGCGAGTATCGCGGTCGCAAGGGCCGATCCATGGAGATCGAGCGCCTCATCGGGCGGAGCCTGCGCGCGGTCACGCGCCTCGACCGCCTGGGGGAGATCACGATCACGCTGGACTGCGACGTCATCCAGGCGGACGGCGGCACCCGCACCGCGTCGATCACCGGTGCGTGGGTGGCGCTTCACCAGGCGCTGCTCGGACTCGTGGAGGCCGGGAAGCTTCCACGCCTGCCCCTTACGGGCCGCGTCGCCGCCGTCTCCGCGGGCGTGGTGGACGGCATCGCCCTGCTCGACCTCGACTACCCCGAGGACTCCCATGCTGAGGTTGACCTTAACCTCGTGGGTACCGCCGCCGGGGATATTGTCGAGGTGCAGGGCACCGGCGAGCGCGCCTGCTTCGACCGCGCGCAGCTGGACGCGCTCTTGGACCTCGGCCAGGATGGCATCGCCCGCCTCACCGACCTTCAGGCCCAGGTGACCGGCTTCAGCCTGTAGGTGGGCGCGGGCCCGCCGACCAAAGTGCCTAAAAGGGGCCTGTCCCCTTTTAGGCAAGTTTTCTGACCAAAGGAGGAACGATGGCAGAGATCAGCATCGCCGAGCTGGACCCCGAGCGCACCGTGGTCGTGGCCACGGGCAACGCGCACAAGGTCGTCGAGATAGAGACCATCCTCGCGCCCGTGATGCCGGGCGTTCGCTTTGTCGCCCTCGGGGAGCTGGGCGACTTCCCCGACCCGGTGGAGGACGGGGACACGTTCTTCGACAACGCCCTCATCAAGGCGCGCGCGGCACAGAAGGAGACGGGCCTTCCCATGGCCGTGGCCGACGACTCCGGCCTCTGTGTGGACGCCCTGGACGGCGCCCCCGGGATCTTCTCCGCGCGCTGGGCCGGCGAGCATGGCAATGACGCCGCCAACAACGAGAAACTCATGGCACAGATGGCGGGCGTGCCCGACTCCGAGCGCACCGCGCGCTTCCACTCCAGCGTTGTCCTGGTGCGCGGCGATGAGGTTCTGCGCGGGGATGGCGACTGCGAGGGCCTCGTTGGCCACGAGCCTCGCGGAGAGCACGGCTTCGGCTACGATCCGCTCTTCCTGCCCGCGGAGACGCCGGGCCGCACGATGGCCGAGCTCGCGCTGGACGAGAAGAACCTGATCTCGCATCGCTTCCATGCCCTTGAGGACCTCGCCGACAAGCTGTAGCACAGCCCGTCAGCTGCCCGCCCGCGGCGTTTTTGCACCGCTCGCCCAAAAGGGTGGCGAAACACGTTAGAAATGAGGCACAATCGGTAACCGTCCGGGATGAGGAGTCCCGGTTCGTCGTGGACGGGCAGGGGCCTCGACGCGACGAGTCCTTCTCATAGCTTTTGGCGACCTCGCCCTGGTGGTCGCAGTCACATTGGCCGCGGCCGATGGGGCCGCACGGCGGGCGGGGAGCTTGCCGGTCTATGGAAGGGATGCGTTATGAGAATCGTTCGCGCCAAGGATTACGAGGACATGAGCCGCAAGGCCGCCGCCATCATCGCGGCCGAGGTCACCCTCAAGCCCGACTGCGTGCTCGGCCTTGCCACGGGCTCCACGCCCATCGGCACCTACCAGAACCTCGTTGCCGCCTATGAGGCCGGCGAGCTCGACTTCTCCGAGGTCAAGACCTACAACCTCGACGAGTACCGCGGCCTGCCCGGCGACCACGAGCAGAGCTATCGCTACTTCATGAACGTGAACCTCTTCGACCACGTGAACATCGACAAGGCCAACACCCACGTGCCCGACGGCCTGATGGAGGACTACGAGGCCGCCTGCGCCGAGTACGACGCCGCCGTCGCCGCCGCCGGCAACCAGGACCTCCAGCTCCTGGGCATCGGCAACAACGGCCACATCGGCTTCAACGAGCCCGGCGACGCCTTCGTCAAGGGCACCCACTGCGTGGACCTCACCGAGTCCACCATCCAGGCCAACAGCCGTCTCTTCGACAGCATCGACGACGTGCCGCGTCAGGCGTTCTCCATGGGCATCGGCACCATCATGGCCGCCAAGAGGATTCTCGTCGTGGCCAACGGCGACGCCAAGGCCCAGGCGGTGCACGACATGATCTATGGCCCGATCACGCCGTCCTGCCAGGCCTCCATCCTGCAGCTGCACCCCAACGTGGTGGTCGTGGCCGACGAGGCCGCGCTCGCCAAGTGCCCGGAGGCGTAGGCGCGCGTCGCGCATCTTTCGTCCGTCAGGGGGGGCGATTCCCGGCAGGGGATCGCCCCTTCGTCATGCGGGTCCTTCTCGCCCGACCCTTGTCCGAGCCGGCATGCTCGCGAGCGTGTTCCGGGAGTGCGGCCGCACTGGGCGTGAAAGGGACGCCGGTGCGGCCCGATGGGGCCGATACGCCGGGAAGTGCCCGCCGCGACGCCGGGGACCGACCGCACTCGCGAGTGCGGTCAGCGAGTGCGGTCCGGGAGCGAGTCCGCACGCGTGCCCGCGTGGCGCCGCGCGGCAGGGGCCCGCCCCCTACCAGATCGTGAGCGGCCAGTCCTGTGCGGCGCAGCAGAGGCTGAGCCGCCCGTCGGGCGTGCGCGCCTCGGTGAAGGCGTCGTTCGCCGCCTCTGCGCCGACCGCCCCCGCGAGCGTGCGCATGCAGACGCTCGGCCGGTTGTTCTCCTGCGAGAGGTGCATGGCCACGACGGTCTCGGTGTCCTCTCCCACAAGCGAGCCCAGGGCGTCGGCCGCCTGGGCGTTGGAGAGGTGGCCGGTCCGCCCCGCCACGCGCGCCTTGAGATAGCCGGGGTACGGCCCCGTGGCGAGCATGCGCTCGTCGTGGTTGGACTCGAGGGCGAGGATGCGCACGCCCGCGAGCGCCCCGAGCGCCTCGGGGCCGAGCTCGCCGGTGTCGGTGCAGAACCCGAGCGCGTCGTCGCCGGTCGAGAACCGAAACCCCATCGGGTCCGCGACGTCGTGCGAGGTGGGGAAGGCCTGCACCCGCATGCCGGCCAGCTCGAAGGAGTCGGCGTGCCCCACGATGGTGAAGGGCAGCGCGGAGAGGTACGGGCGGGCGGCGGCCGTGCCCGCGGTGGTCACGAGCTCGCCCTCGAAGTGGTTGCAGAAGACGGTGAGCCCGCCCACGTGGTCGGAGTGCTCGTGGGTGAGCAGGACGGCGCGGACCTCGCCCATGTCCAGCCCGAGCTCCTCCGCCCGGGCGAGAAGCGCCCTGCGCGAGATGCCGCAGTCCACGAGGACGGACCCCTCGGGCCCCTCCACGACGGCGGCGTTTCCCTTGGAGCCGCTGGCCAGGACGTGCAGGTGAATCTCGGGGGTCATGGGCGTCCTCTCGCTGTCGTACACTCTTCCCGTGCGGCGCCCTTCGGGCCGCACGTACTAGGGTAGCCGTTGGGAGGCAGCGCATGCCAAGTGTTTCTCGCCGATACGCCACGGGCCGCAACCGCTTTGCCCGGCCGAGCGGCCGGCCGGACGAGGAGCGGGCCGCCCCCGTGGTGCTCATGGTCTCGGGAGGGGCGGACTCGACGGCCCTGCTCGTGCTCGCCGCGACCTCCGCGCTCGACATCGAGGACGGCCGCGGCGCCGCCCGCATCGCCCGAGAGCGGCTGCACGTGCTCCACGTCAACCACGGCCTGCGCGGCCTGGACGCCAAAGAGGACGAGGAGTTCGTCCGGGACCTCGCCGCGCGCTTCGGCATCCCCTGCACGATCCGGCGCGTGGACGTGGCGGCGCTCGCCGCGTCAACGCCCGGCGGCAACGTGGAGAACGCCGGGCGCGAGGCGCGCTATGCGGAGGCGAGCCGCCTCGCGAACGAGCTCTCCTCCCGCTTCGGCACGCCGCGCTCGGCCGCGCGCATCGTGACGGCGCACACCGCGGACGACCGCGCCGAGACCTTCCTCATGAACGCCATCCGGGGCACGGGTGCGGCTGGCCTCTCGTCCATCCCGCGCCGCCGCAACCGCATCGTGCGCCCGCTGCTCGACCGAACGCACGCGGAGCTCTGCGACCTGCTGCGCATGCGCGGAATCGTCTGGCGCGAGGACGGCACCAACGAGGACACCCACTACCTGCGCGCCTTCGTGCGCCACGAGCTGCTGCCCATCGCCCGAGAGCGCAACCCGCGCGTGGTCGCGAGCCTGTCGACGACCTGCGACATCCTCTCCGAGGAGGACGCCTACCTCACCTCCGTCGCGGCGCGCGTCCTGCGCGAGCTCACGCGCCGCGAAGCCGAGGGGCTCGTCGTGCTCGACGCCGCGCGCCTCGCGGCGACCGAGGTCGCCATCGCGCGCCGGGTGGTCCGCCAGGCGATCCTCTCCGTCTGCCCGGATGCCCGCCTCGAGGCGCGGCACGTGGCCGCGGCGCTGGCGCGCGTCGCTGCGGGGGAGGGCTCGCTGACCGTGCCGATGGGCGCGGACGTGCGCGTTGAGCACGGGCTTCTCGCCATCCGGGCGCGCATCGCCCCGCCTGCGCCGGCCGCGGCGTGGCTCGAGGTGCCCGGCAGGCTGGAGTTCCCGGACGGGCGCGCGCTCACGGCGCGCGTGCTGCGCGTTCCCGAGGGGACGGACGCGGCGGCGCACGCCCGGGCGCACGGGCTCGAGTGGGAGGGGTCCTCCGTCCTGCTCGACGCCGTGGCGGCCGGCGTTGACCCGGCGCGCGGAGGGCGGCTCTGGGTCGACGTTCCCCATGCGGGCGAGGTGCTCTGCCCCCTGGGCATGCACGGACAGTCCAAGAAGCTCTCCGACCTGCTCGGCGAGGCTCGCATCCCCGTTGCGGAGCGCGCGCTTCTGCCCGTCGTGCACACCTCGCCCACGGGCTCGGTCGTGTGGGTGGCGGGCGTGCGCGCGGACGAGCGCGTGCGGTGCGGCGCGCAGACGAGATGGATGCTGGAGTTGACGCTCGTCGTGGGCGAGTAGCAGGCCGTGCGCTATTCTGGAACAATCGAGCCGCCGTGGGGCGTCGGGTGACGCCCGGAAAGGGGAGTGCCATGGAGTCGATGCACCCCGACGTTCAGGGGATTCTGCTCAGCGAGAAGGACATCCACGACGTCGTGAGCCGCATGGGCGCGGAGATCTCTCGCGACTATGCCGACAAGAACCCGCTGGTCGTGGCCGTTCTGCGGGGTGCCGTCGTCTTCATGGCAGACCTCATGCGCGCGATCGACTGCCCGATGGCCATCGACTTCATGGCGGTGTCGAGCTACGGCGAGGGCGCCAAGAGCTCGGGCGTCGTGCGGATCGTGAAGGACCTCGACACCAAGATCGAGGGGCGCAACGTCCTTATCGTCGAGGACATCCTCGACTCCGGCCTCACGCTCTCCTACCTCATGCGCATGCTCTCCAACCGCAACCCGGCCTCCATCGAGGTCGCGGCGTTCCTCGTGAAGGACGTGCCGGGCAACCGTCCCGCCGTCACCCCGCGCTACGTGGGCGCCCACGTGCCCGACGAGTTCATCGTGGGCTATGGCCTCGACTTCGCGGAGCGCTACCGCAACCTGCCCTACATCGGCATCCTCAAGCCCGAGGTCTACCAGAAGTAAGACGCCCGGCCCGCGGCCGGTGGGCGAGAGGCCCGTCACGCATCGTAAGGAGTACCGTGTCCCAGCAGAACAAGCCCGACCTTCCGACCCCGCCGGGAATGCCCGGCCCCGAGCACCGTCGCTCGATCGTCATCTCAACGGCCATCGTCGTCGCCATCGTGCTCTACCTGGTCTTCTCCATGGGCGGCGCCCTCACCCCGGGAGGCAAGGGCCCCGACACGCTTGCGACCAACGAGTTCGTGACCGCGGTCAAGGACGGGCGCGTGCACGATGCCACGTACAAGACCTCGGACGGCAGCGTCTCCGGCACCTACTGGCATGACGAGAAGGACGCGGAGGCCGACAACGAGGGCGCCCTCGTGCGCTACACGAGCGTCTACGTGGGGACCGACTCGCTTGCCGAGCTCATGGCCGCGCACCCGGATGTCACCTACAAGATCGACACCTCGGACTCGGCGATGCTCGAGACGATCCTGCTCTCCGTGGTGCCCACGCTCCTTCTGGTGGGCGTGTTCGTGTTCTACATGAACCGGATGTCCGGCCAGCAGGACAAGACGATGTCGTTCGCCAAGACCAAGGCCAAGACGGCCGAGAGCGAGCGACCCAAGGTGAAGTTCTCGGACGTCGCGGGCATCGACGAGGCCGTGGAGGAGCTCCAGGAGGTCCGCGACTTCCTCTCCGACCCCGATCGCTACCACAGCATGGGCGCCCGCATCCCGCGTGGCGTGCTGCTCATGGGCCCTCCGGGCACGGGCAAGACGCTCCTGGCCAAGGCCGTGGCCGGCGAGGCGGGCGTCCCGTTCTTCTCGATCTCCGGCTCCGACTTCGTGGAGATGTTCGTGGGCGTGGGCGCCTCGCGCGTGCGCGACCTCTTCAAGCAGGCCAAGGAGGCCGCTCCCTGCATCGTCTTCATCGACGAGATCGACGCGGTTGGCCGCCAGCGCGGCGCGGGGCTCGGCGGCGGTCACGACGAGCGCGAGCAGACCCTGAACCAGCTGCTCGTCGAGATGGACGGCTTCGAGGACAACTCCTCGGTCATCCTCATCGCGGCCACCAACCGCCCCGACATTCTCGACCCGGCGCTCCTGCGCCCCGGCCGCTTTGACCGGCGCGTGACCGTGGACCGTCCCGACGTGCGCGGCCGCGAGCAGATCTTGCGCGTCCACGCCGAGGGCAAGCCCTTCTCCGACGACGTGGACTTCGAGCGGCTCTCCAAGATCACTCCCGGCTTCACGGGCGCGGACCTCGCCAACCTCATGAACGAGTCGGCCCTTCTCGCCGCGCGTCGCCACAAGGAGACGATCGGCCCGGGCGAGGTCGAGGAGGCCATGGAGCGCGTCATGGCCGGACCGGAGCGCAAGAGCCGCGTCATCACGGAGCGCGAGCGCCGCGTGATCGCCTACCACGAGTCCGGGCACGCCCTCGTGGGGCACGTGCTCGAGAACTCCGACCCCATCCACAAGATCAGCATCGTGAGCCGCGGCCAGGCGCTCGGCTACACGATGCAGGTCCCCGAGGAGGACCACTTCCTCGAGACGCGCGACGGCATGCTCGACCAGATCGCCGTCCTTCTCGCCGGGCGCACCGCCGAGGAGCTCTTCTGCGACGACATCACCACGGGCGCGAGCAACGACCTCGAGCGCGCCACCAAGCTCGCGCGCACGATGGTCACGCGCTACGGCATGAGCGAGGAGCTGGGCGCGCAGGTCTTTGGTGAGGCGCAGCACGAGGTCTTCCTGGGCCGCGACTACGCCAACCACCAGGATTACTCCGCCGAGACCGCCAAGCGCATCGACGACGAGGTCGAGCGCATCATGCGCGAGGGTCACGGGCGCGCCCGCGCGGTTCTGGACGAGCGCCGGGGACAGATGGACACGATGGCGCGCGTGCTCCTGGAGCGCGAGACCGTCGAGGGCGAGGCCGTGGACGCCCTGCTCGAGGACCGCTGGGACGAGTACGCCTCCGGTGACGGGACTGCCGAGAAGGACGGCGCAGACGCGTAGGCCCTCGCGGATAAAAGTGATAGGTGCTGCCGGTTATGGAGTTCTTCTGAACCAATAACCGGCAGTTTCTGTATCTACAGCTAAAAAACGATAGAAGGTACTACCAAAATGACTGACAGCTGCCAGAACACCGCTCGTCAGATGGCGGAACGCTTCAGGGAAGAGAGGGGGTACGTTCAAATAATGCGCAGGTAGATTGGGGTAACTAGAGGGTCTTCGCGTCAGCTTGATGCTACGTTCTGGAAAGAAAACGGGGATGTTTTGGAAGTGCCCCCGACAGGACGTGGAGGAGGTGTCGCGGTTGGCCAAGCAGCTGTCCCAGAGCGTGCGCATCAAGATCAACGAGACCGATCGCGACGTCCTTCGTGCGATGGGCCTCAGGGCGGGAGGCCCCAACGTGAAGGTCACCGTCCCCAACCGCGAGTTCGCCGACGGCATCAGCAAGTCCGCCCAGGCAGTCCGCCGCTCCTGTCAGAAGCTCGAGAGGATGGGGCTCATCAGAAGCTGGCGGACCAAGCGCGCGGACGGGAGCTTCGACGCCAACAGGTACGAGGTCACGCTGGTGGGCTGGGCGGTGCTCAAGGGCGCGCCGGAGCAGGATAAATCCTGATAACGGCTTGCCGCGGAGCGTCCGTGTGGTCCTTCTCGCGAGTACAATGAGCCGCAGCAACGTGCGAGCGGCGGTGCCGCGAGAGGAGAGAAGCATGTCACTTAACGAGAAGAGCGTCGCCTACGGCGCGCAGAAGTCCTCCATTCGAGAGATCTCCGCCTATGCGGGGGAGCGCAAGGCCCAGATCGGGGCCGAGAACGTCTTCGACTTCTCGCTTGGCAACCCGTCGATTCCCGCCCCCGACGCCGTGCGCGCCTCCATCGAGAAGAGCCTCACGCTGCCCGCCACGCAGCTCCACGGCTACACGCCGGCGAGCGGCCTTCCCGCCGCGCGCGAGGCCGTGGCCGCGAGCCTCTGCCGCCGCTTCGGCGAGGGGACGGCGTCTGCCGGGGACCTCTACCTCACCTGCGGTGCGGCCGCGTCGCTCTCCATCTCGTTCCACTCAATCGTCAACCCGGGCGACGAGGTTATCGTGATCGCGCCGTACTTCCCCGAGTACCGCGTCTGGATCGAGACCTCGGGCGCCACGTGCGTGGAGGTGCTCGCGGACCCCGCCACGTTCCAGATCGACACCGCCGCCGTGGCTGCCGCCATCACGGAGCGCACCAAGGCCGTGGTCATCAACTCGCCCAACAACCCGGTGGGATCGGTGTACTCCCGCGCCAACCTCGAGGCGCTCGCGGACGTGCTGCACGAGGCTGAGAAGCGCCTCGGCACGACCATCTACCTCGTGGCCGACGAGCCCTATCGCGAGATCACCTACGGCGCCGAGGTGCCCTGGGTGCCGGGCGTCTACGACCGCACGATCGTGTGCTACTCCTACTCCAAGAGCTTGTCGCTCCCGGGCGAGCGCATCGGCTGGGTGCTGGTGCCGCCGACCAACCCCGAGCACGACGATCTGGTGCTCGCCGTGGCCGGGGCCGGCCGCAAGCTGGGCTTCGTCTGCGCGCCGGCGCTCTTCCAGCGCGTGCTCATGGACTGCGTGGACTGCCCGAGCGACGTCGAGGCCTACGCCGAGAACCGCCGCGCCCTCACCGAGGGGCTCTCCGCGCTGGGCTACGAGTTCATCGAGCCCGAGGGCGCGTTCTACCTGTGGGTCAAGGCGCTGGAGCCGGATGCGGGCGCGTTCTTCGAGCGCGCCAAGGCCCTCGAGCTGCTGCCCGTCCCGTCTGACTCCTTCGGATGCCCGGGCTGGGTCCGCGTGGGCTACTGCGTGAGCCACGAGACCATCGTCAACTCCATGCCCGCCTGGGCCGCCCTCGCCGCCAGCTACCGATGAGTCAAAAGGGACAGGCACTTTTGACCCATTTTGAGGAGAGCCATGCTGCAGAACCGCTGTGACGTCCACACGCACACGCTCTACTCGCGCCACGCCTACTCCACGGTGCGCGAGAACGTGCTCGCCGCCCGCGAGGCGGGCCTCGAGCTTCTGGGCGTGACGGACCACTTCTCCGACATGCTCTTCCCCAACACCGACCTCACGCGCGGGAGCCTTCGCGACTACCAGCACTTCATCAATATGCGGGTCTGGCCGCGTACGTGGGAAGGCATCCGCCTCCTGCATGGCGCGGAGGCGGACATCCGAACGCTTGACGGGCGCCTCTTCGGCCAGGGCATCGAGGTTGCCGAGGACATCACCGGGCGCTCGCTGAGCGCCGCCGCTACGCTCTACGACCGGGTCGTTGCTGGCTGCGACTACGTGATCGCGAGCGTCCACTACAAGGAATTTGCCGCAGGGGCCTCGCTCGCGCAGACCACGCAGATGTATCTCGGGGCCCTCGCCCAGCCCAAGGTGCTCGTGCTCGGCCACACGGGCCGCGCCGGCGTGCCCTTTGACGTCGACGAGGTGGTGGGGGAGGCCGCGCGCCGGCACAAGCTCATAGAGATCAACGAGCACAGCCTCGAGATCAGCCGTCGTGACGGCCGCACCTGGACGAGCTGCAGCAAGATTGCCGAGAAGTGCGCCGAGCTTGGGTGCCAGATCGTGGTCAACACGGATGCGCACATCTGCCCGTCGATCGGCCGTACGCCCAACGCGCTCGAGATGCTCGAGCGGATTCACTTCCCGCAGGAGCTGGTGGCCACGCGCTCGGCAGAGGCGTTCCTCTCGGCGATGGCGACTACCGGCCTTGAGGTCCCGGGCTTCTAATCAGGGCCCCTGCGCCGATTGTCGGTGGTTTTTCGCCAAGGTGCCAAGTATCACCAAGTTAGTGTCATTTTTCTACCGGCACATTCGCAGCGGGAATTTGTCTATTACTTCGGGTATCTTTCAAAAAGCACCGACAATCGAAAGCCACGGGGCACGCCCGCCCCGCGCCGAAAGGAATGCCATGTCTCGCGAGCTGCGCCTCGTCTCCTGGAACGTCAACGGCCTGCGCGCCGTCATGAAGAAGGATCCCAGCTTCACCGACGTGGTTGAGGCCACGAACGCCGACGTCTTTGCCATCCAGGAGACCAAGCTGCAGGAGGGCCAGATTGCCCTTGACCTGCCCGGCTACTACCAGACCTGGAGTTATGCCGAGCGCAAGGGCTACTCCGGCACCGCCGTCTTCAGCCGCGAGGAGCCGCTGCGAGTGATCAACCACATCGGCGCCCCCGCCGCAGACGACGAGGGTCGCGTCTGCGCCCTGGAGTTCCCGAGCTATTGGTTCGTGGACGTCTACACGCCCAACGCCCAGAACGAGCTGGCGCGCATCGACACGCGCCTGGCCTGGGACGCGGCGTATCGCGAGTTCCTGTGCGGGCTGGCCGCCAAGAAGCCCGTGGTGACCTGCGGCGACTTCAACGTGGCCCACAACGAGATCGACCTCAAGAACCCCGGCCCCAACCGTGGCAACGCCGGCTTCTCCGATGAGGAGCGCGAGAGCTTCACCCGCCTGCTCGACGCCGGCTTCACCGACACCTTCCGCGCGCGCCACCCCGACCTCGCCGGCGCCTACAGCTGGTGGAGCTACCGCTTCAACGCGCGCAAGAACAACGCGGGCTGGCGCATCGACTACTTCCTCGTGTCCAACGACATCGCCGACCGCGTGACCAGGGCTTCGATCCTCTCCGAGGTCTATGGCTCCGACCACTGCCCGGTGGAGCTGACCATCAGCCTCTAGCGGGGGAGGTGCGGGGGCGCGTTCTTCTCGCCGCGCCGGGCGTGCCGAGCGGCATGCCCGGCGATGCGCTTCCGACCCTGCGCGCTTCTCCGTCCTATCTCGAGCATGCCTCCGCTCACGGTTGCGCCGAGCATGCCCCGGCGCACGCTTTTGGCCAAAAATCGAGAAGAACCGTGCACAGAGGCATGCTCGGCGCAACTGTGCGCGGAGGCATGCTCGAGGCAGGGGGATCGTGGCCTGAAGGCGGGGCGGGTCCCTAGCCCAGGGTGATGTAGCCGGTTCCGGCGTCGGGGTCCTCCGGTCGCGGGCCGGCGTCAGGCGTGCCAAAGAGGAACGTGCGCCAGAGCGGCAGGTCGCGCAGGCCCTGTTCGTGCGCCGCCTCATAGGAGGCCGTCAGCTTGCGCGTGCTCACGGTCCCGCTCTCGACGGTCATCTCGTCGGGATAGACCACGTAGGCACGACCCTCGGCGGCGAGGCGCTCCACGTGCTCGATGGCGACGTTGTAGCGCTCCCAGCGAGAGAGAAGGGCCTTGCGCAGGTAGGGGTGGTCCTTGGCGACGCGGGCGTAGATCCGGGCCTCGCGGTCCGTCGGGGGCTGCTTGCGGTAGCCGCGCGGACGCGTTGCCACGAAGAAGAACCGCTCGAACCCGTCGTCCTCCGCCATGCAGAGCGGGATGCCCGCGCCCGTCCCCAGGCCGCCGTCGTAGTAGGTCACGTCGTCGATGGGGAGGGGCTGCATCGCGCCCGGGAGGGTGGAGCTTGCGCGCACGATGTTGACCATGCGCGCGGGGTCCGTCATGTCCTCGCGGCCAAAGCGAACGGTGCGGCCGGAGTCGCGCTCGAAGGCCTGGATGCGGACTCGGGCGGGGTTGGCCGAGAACGTCTCCCAGTCAAAGGGGAGCGCACCCGAGGTGAGGGCGCCCTCATAGAGCGCGTCGGCGTCGAAGTACCCCTTTCCGCGCAGGACGGAGCGCAGGCCCACGGCAGGCTTCGCGGGGCCGTCCACGATGAACGACTTCCTCACGCGCGTGCGGTCGCGCGAGACGTAGTTGATCGTGTTGCTCGCCCCGGCCGAGAGGCCGCAGACGTAGTCAAAGTGGATTCCCTGTTCCAGCAGGACGTTGGCGATTCCGGCAGAGAAGCTGCCTCGATACCCGCCGCCCTCGAACACGAGGGCGCAGTCGAAGACGTTGTTGGTGAGCGTGTTCACGGTGCCTCCTTCGCGCAATTCGACGCTCCGGCGCGCAATACCCTGTTATATGCCCCAAACCTTGCCAGGGGATTCCCCGTCGACGGTTTCTCCATGACGTTGGGGTGCCTGCGCGGCGGCGCCGTTCGCGCTACCATGGCGAGAAGAACGACGAGGGGAGAGGAACATGGCGCAGACCATCACCGATCCGACCCAGGCCGCCGCGGAGCTCGCGGAGCGCTTCTCACGTGCGCGCCGCGCCGTGTTCTTCGGGGGCGCGGGCGTCTCGACGGCGAGCGGCATCCCCGACTTCCGCAGCGCGGACGGGCTCTACCACCAGCACTTTGCCTATCCTCCGGAGGAGATGCTCAGCCATGGGTTCTTCGTCTCCCACACGGAGGAGTTCTACGACTTCTATCGCGAGCGCATGATCTGCCTCGACGCGCGCCCCAACCAGGCCCACCGGAAGCTCGCCGAGCTCGAGCGCGACGGGCGCCTCGCCGCGGTGGTGACGCAGAACATCGATGGGCTTCACCAGGCGGCGGGCTCGCGCGTGGTTCACGAGCTCCACGGCTCCACGCACCGCAACGTTTGCACGCGCTGCGGCGAGACCTACGCCGCCGAGTGGGTCATGGCGACTGACGGCGTGCCGCGATGCGAGAAGTGCGGAGGCCTTGTGAAGCCCGACGTCGTCCTCTACGGGGAGCAGCTCGACGAGCACGTCCTTCTCGCCAGCGTGCGCGCGATATCCGAGGCGGACCTGCTCGTCATCGGGGGGACGTCGCTCGTGGTGTACCCCGCGGCGGGGCTGGTCAACTACTTCCAGGGGGAGGATCTCGTGATCGTCAACCGGGACCGCACCCCGCAGGATGACGTCGCCGACCTCGTCTGCGCCTGCGACATCGCGGCCGCCTTCGACTTCTAGCCGCTCAAAGGGGGCGCGTCCCACTGGCGTCAGGCTTATTTGGCGTGCCACTGGCGTCAGGTTTATTTGGCACACGTTACCCGCGTGCCAAATAAACCTGACGCCAGCGGCACGCCAAATAAGCCTGACGCCGGTGGCGCGGCGGCATGCCGGCCGAGGCGGGTACAATGGTCGAATACGCTCGGACCGAGGAGGATGACCATGCTTCGAGAGAACCACACCACCTGGCGCTGCGGCGCGCATGAGATCTCGCTCGCGCGCCCACGCATCATGGGCGTCCTCAACGTCACGCCGGACTCCTTCTCGGACGGCGGGGAGAACCTCGACCCCAAGGCCGCCGTCGCGCGCGGCCTTGAGATGCTCGACGAGGGCGCGGACATCATCGACGTGGGCGGCGAGTCGACGCGGCCCGGGCACACCCCCGTCCCCTCGAAGGAGGAGGCGGAGCGGATCGTCCCGGTGGTGCGCGCGCTCGTCGCGGAGGGGGCCGTCGTCTCCGTGGACACGCGTCACGCCGACGTCGCCCGCATGTGCGTCCGCCTGGGCGCCGCCATCGTGAACGACGTGACGGGCTTCACCGACCCCGAGATGGTGCAGGTCGCGGCAGACACGGACTGCGGGTGCATCGTGATGCACTGGAGCAAGGACTCGCTCGCCGCCCGACCGCCGCGGCGCCAGGTCCTTCTCGACGAGTCGCGCCCCACGGGGTCTGCCGCCCAGCGCCCCGTCACCTCCCAGCGCCGCTTCACGCTGCCCGAGGAGGCCCCCATCATGCGCAAGGTCATGGGCTTTCTTGGGGACCAGGCGCGCACGCTCATGCGCGCCGGCGTCGCGCGCGAGCGGATCTGCGTGGACCCGGGCCCCGGCTTTGACAAGATGGCGGACGAGGACGTGGTCATCCAGCGCGCCACCCGCTCGATGGTCTCGATGGGCTACCCCGTGGTCACGGCGGTCTCGCGCAAGCGCTTCGTCGGGGCGGTCTCCGGCGTGGCCGATGCCGCGGAGCGCGACTTTGCCACGGCGGGCATCTGCATCTCCGCGCTCGAGAACGGCGCCCGCATCCTGCGCGTCCATGACGTGGCGGGGGTCTCCCAGGCGGTGAACGCCTACTGGGCCGTGTCCCACAAGGACGCGCGCCAGGGGTTTGTGAGCCTCGGCTCCAACGTGGGCAACCGCGTGGCCAACCTCGCGCGGGCCACGCAGCTCATCGACGAGATTCCCCTCACCTGCGTGGTCAACGTGAGCCACGCGTACGAGACCGAGCCCGCCTACGGTATCGCCACTCCCGTGGCCAACGCCGTGGCGGAGATCCGCACGGAGCTCCACCCGCTCGTCCTCATGGGCAAGCTGCTCGAGGTGGAAAACGAGCTCGGCCGCATCCGCGCGGACGCCGCCACGCGCGACCCCAAGAAGCCCGGGACGGGCCCGCGCACCATCGACTGCGACCTCATGTGGGTCGAGGGCGAGCGCCACGCCGGGTCCCGGCTCACCCTGCCGCACCCCCGCCTCGGCGAGCGCGACTACGTCATCGTCCCCATGGAGGACCTCATGCATGACCCGGTGCGCTTCCTCACGCACGGCGACGTGGAGGTGCTCCCCCGCGAGCAGCGTGTGGGCCTCGTGACCGCCGACCTCGGGGAGGTCGCATGGGAGTAGCCTCGCTCACGCTGCGCCCCGCGGTGCCGATGGGGCATGTGACCGGCGTGCCGTTCGTGGCGGCCCTCGGCGTGGCGGGCGCGCTCGGCGCGCGCGTTTCCTGGCCGCATGAGGTGGTGGGCGCGGACGGGGAGCCAATCGCGTCCGTCCGGGCCCGTGCCGGCTACGATGACGAGGGCATCTACGTAAGCTGCGACATCGTGCCGCGGGGCGAGAAGGACCTCGATGCCGACGCGCTCTCCTGCGCCGTCCGTGAGGCCGTGGACGCATGGGCGGCATCCGTCGCCGCGGGCCGCGCCGCCGCGGGCCCGCTCGCGCCCGTGCTCTCCGACTACTTCGACGCCCTCGCCTCCATGGGGGAGGCCGTGGAGGTCCTGCGCGCGGGACGAGCCGTTGCCGAGGGCACGCTCGTGGCCGTGGACGTGTGGGGTCGGGCCACGGTGCGCCTCGCGGACGGCCGGGAGCTCGAGCTCGCCCCCGAGCAGGCGGAGCTTCGTCGCATCGCGTAGGGAGGCGCCGCGCTAGCCGCGCGCCCGCTCCCAGAGCCAGATCTCGCGGATGCCGCGCAGGGTGAGGTCGGGGTCCACGGCGTCGAAGAGGTCCGTCGCCTGGGCGACGGTCCCGGCGAGGCCGCCCGTGCCCACGACCGTGGCGTCAGGGGCGCCCAGCTCGGCGCGGATGCGCGCCACGAGCCCCTCGGCCTGCGCCGCGGCGCCGACGACGAGGCCCGACTGCAGGGCCGACTCGGTGGAGTCGCCGAGCGTCCGGGCGGGAGCCTCGATGGGCACGCTCGCGAGCCGAGCCGCGCGCGAGAAGAGCGCGTTCGCGGAGAGCATGAGCCCCGGCGAGATGGCGCCGCCGCGGTAGCGCCCCCGCTGGTCCACGACGTCGATGTTCGTTGCCGTCCCAAAGTCCACCACGATGACCGGCGAGCCGTAGGTGCTTCTCGCCGCGATGGCGTTGGCGATGCGGTCGGCCCCGACCTGGCGCGGGTCGGGCATGGCGACCTCCATCCCATAGCCCTCGCTCGCGCGGACGACGAGCGGGGCCTTGCCGAGATGCGCCGTGAGGCAGCGCTTCCACGCGCGCTCGAGCGCGGGGACCACCGAGGCCACGCCCGCCTCGCTCGCGTCGTCGAGCGCGAGGCCGTCCTTCGCGAAGAAGGAGAGGAGCCGAGCGTGAAGCATGTCGGCCGTGTCGCTCGCGTCCGTGGACATGCGCCACCCGCGCGCAAGGGAGCCGTCCTCCCGGAAGAGCCCCAGCGTGGTCTGCGTGTTTCCGACGTCGATGGCAAGGAACATGCGTGCCTCCCCGTGGCCTGCCGCCCGCGGCGGCGCGTTCTTCTCGCCTCATCTTACGCGGAAATCTCCACATATGCGCTACGGGGTTTCTGATATAGTCATACGGCTATTGTGTCTTGGTCGGAACCAAGACGAACCCCTGCTCTGGTCGGAAACCAGGGCCGAAGAAGAGGAGTCCTGCCATGAAGCAAGGTATCCACCCCGACTACGTGGAGTGCACGGTCCGCTGCACCTGCGGCAACACCTGGACGACCCGCTCCACCAAGAAGGAGATCGTCGTCGACCTCTGCGACAAGTGCCACCCGTTCTACACCGGCACCCAGAAGCTCGTCGACACCGGCGGCCGCGTCCAGCGCTTCGCCGACAAGTTCGGTGGCGCCGCTGCCGCGCAGCTGAAGAAGGCCCAGGAGGCCAAGGCCGCCAAGGCCGCCAAGGCCGCCGAGGAGGCCGCCGCCAAGAAGGCCGCCAAGGAGGCCAAGGCCGCCGAGAAGGCCAAGCGTGCCGCCGAGTACGCCAAGAAGGCCGAGGCCGCCAAGGCCGCTGCCGCCGCCCCCGCCGAGGAGGCCGCTGCCGAGCCGGAGGCCACCGAGGCCGAGTAGCCCCAGGCATCATGGCATGAGAGGGCGCCCCGCGGAATCGCTCCGCGGGGCGCCCTTCTGTGTGCGCGTCGGGCATGCGCCCGGGGCAACCCGGCGCGAGGGCCAGCGGGCCGTTCTCGCCGTGCGATCGCCCGGGGCGCCCTTTTGCGTGCGAGGCTCACTTCCGCAGCGAGAACACGTCCGTGTACGTGAGGGTCTCGTCGTAGGGGATGAACAGGAACGAGCCCGTGTGCGCGAAGCTCGTCGTGACCTCGGCGGTCGCGGCCGTCGGGTCGTCGGGGCTCCCCAGCCGCAGCGTGAGCGAGACCACGCCGTCCACGTCCTCGGGAAGCGTCGCCTCGAGGACGAGCGTCCCGTCCTCGTCGTCAACGAGGGTGGCCGTGAACGGGACCTCCTGGAACAGGGCGTCGCCGTCGCAGCCCTGGGCGTCCTGGGCGGGGTGGGCATGGTAGTGGGCGACGCCCGCGACGGAGCCCGAGACCTGCGTGACGCCGCCCTCCGTCCACGTCTGGTCAACGTTGATGACAAGGCCCGCCGCCCGCGCGGCAAGGCACTTGGTGCCGTCGGTCTCCTGGCGCGAGAAGGTGCCCGACCACGTCCCCACCAAGGGGTCCAGGCTGCGCGTCCGGCCGTCCTCGGACACCCGCACCCCCTCGATCTCCCACTGCCCGGTCGACGAGCGGAAGGAGAACGTCACGGTCAGGCGGCACTCGTACGACTCGAAGATCCCCGCGCGAACGCACACGAGGTCCAGGACGTCGGTGCCCTCCTCGGGGTCGAACTCCTCGCGCTCGACGGTCAGCTCGGCGCCCTCGTAGAGCTCCTCGAGGCTCGCCCCGCCCCCGTCGCCGCCGAGCTGCTGGTCGGCGCGCTCGAGCACGGTCGCCATGTTCGCGGCGAGTCGCTCCCGGCTGATGCCGTTGACCGGCGTCCATGACACGCGGACGTCCTCGGGCTCCCCCGCGGCGACCCACTCGCCGTCCCGGAGCGCGTAGCCCAGCGTGGCCGACTTCTCGGCGCGCACGGCGTTCGAGCCCTCGTAGGTGACGAGCACCTCCGCTCGCGCCACGCCGTCCTCGGACGGGGCGATCGAGCGGACCTCGACGTCCCGCGCGACGAGGATGTCATCGATGCCAAAGGCGCCCGGCGCATACTCGGGCGTCGTCAGGCGCGTGCGCGCGTCCTCGGCGACGAGCTCCTCCGAGGGGGCCTCAGGGGGTCGGAGCGCCAGCGCGACGCCCACGGCGAGAAGAACGAGGACGGCCACCGCCACCACCACGGCCGCGACGCGATGGGCGTGCAGCGCGTCGCGGACCGCCTGCGCCCTGCCGCGCAGGTAGCGCCCCATCGTCCCCGCCACGTCGCGCAGCGCGGGGTCGTCGGCGCCCGCATCGGGGCCGGCCGGCGTGGGGGCGACGGGCGGGCGCCGCTCGGTGTCATCCGCCGGGCGTCCGCCGAGCGCCGCGGTTCTGCCCGCGACGGTGGCGTCGGCATCGCTCGCGTCGGGGGCGTCGTCCGTCACCCTGGCCGGCGCGGGCGTCGCCTCAAGCAGCCCGTCTTCGGCCGCCTCGCGCGCCTCGCGCCCGTCCTTCTCGCTCTCGTCAGCTGCCGACATGCGTTTCTCCTTTGGTCGCACTGGGCTCTAGTGTCTCATACCGGCGGCTCGGGGTATGATAAGACGGTTAAAGACACGTGCGGGGGAGGGCCTGTGTACGCGAGATTCGACATGCTCTAGCGGCTGGGAAGGGGGAGACCCCCCATCGCGCATGCCCAGACACCAAGCCCCCACGAGGAGAAGAAATGCGAGACAAGCTCACCAAGATCATCCAGGCCTACGAGGAGCTCGAGCAGAAGCTCATGGACCCGGCCGTGGTCTCCGACCCCAAGGAGTACGCGCGCCTGGCCAAGGAGCACGCGAGCCAGGCCGAGCTCGTGGCCCGCGCCCGCGAGTACCTCGGCGCGCTCGACGACATCGAGGCCGCCAAGGAGATGCTCCACGAGGCAGATGCCGACGAGAAGGCCATGCTCCAGGAGGACATCTCCGCCAACGAGGCCAAGCTCCCCGAGCTCGAGGACGAGATCAAGTTCCTGCTCATCCCGGCCGACCCCAACGACGAGAAGGACACGATCGTGGAGATCCGCGGCGGCGTGGGCGGCGACGAGGCCGCCATCTTCGCCGGAGACCTCTTCAAGATGTACCAGCGCTTCTGCGAGAGCCGCGGGTGGAAGATCCAGATCCTCTCGTCCAGCCCGAGCGAGGCCGGCGGCTTCAAGACCATCGAGTTCAAGGTCACGGGCGAGAAGGTCTACTCCGTCATGAAGTACGAGTCCGGCGTCCACCGCGTCCAGCGCGTGCCCAAGACCGAGAGCCAGGGTCGCATCCAGACCTCCACGGCCACCGTTGCGGTGCTGCCCGAGGCCGACGAGATCGACATCCAGATCGATCAGTCCGACCTGCGCATCGACACCTACTGCGCGTCCGGCCCCGGCGGCCAGTGCGTCAACACCACCTACTCGGCGGTGCGCATCACGCACCTGCCCACCAACACCGTGGTGCAGTCCCAGGACCAGCGCTCGCAGATTCAGAACCGCGAGGTCTGCATGCAGATGCTGCGCGCCCGCCTCTACGAGATGGAGCTGGAGAAGCAGCAGGCTGAGCAGGGCGCCGCGCGCCTCTCGCAGATCGGCCACGGCAACCGCTCCGAGAAGATCCGCACCTACAACCAGCCGCAGGACCGCGTGACCGACCACCGCATCGGCTTCAACAGCACGTATAACGGCGTCCTTCTCGGCGACGCGCTGTCGAGCGTCATCGAGGCGCTCGCCGCCGCCGAGCGCGCGGAGAAGCTCGCCCAGGCGGTCTGATCTCAGACGGGTACGCCCGGACGCCCCGCGGCCCTGATGGGCGGCGGGGCGTCCTGCCATCGGGTGCGGCACCGCTCTGACCGCACATGGAGCAAGGGGGGGATCGTGCGCATCGTCGTGGCGTCCGACTCGTTCAAGGGCACGCTCTCGTCCGTCAGGATCGCCCGCCTCGTCGCCGAGGAGGCCCCGGGCGTCATCCCGGGGGCCGAGGTGGTCGCCGTCCCCATGGCGGACGGCGGGGAGGGCACGTCCGAGGTGCTCGCCTCCGCCTGCGGGGGCAGGCTCCGGGAGGTCGACGCGCTCGATCCCCTCGGGCGGCCCGTGCGCGCATCGTATGCCCTGCTCGGATCGGGCAGGGCCGTCGTGGAGGTCGCTGCGGCGTCGGGCCTTCCGCTGCTCGCCCCCGAGGAGCGCCGCGCCGGGCGGACCACGAGCTTCGGGACGGGCCAGCTCATCCTCGACGCCCTTGACCAGGGGTGTCGCAGCATCACGCTCGCCCTCGGCGGAAGTGCCACCAACGACTGCGGAACGGGGGTCCTGCGCGCCCTGGGCGCCCGCTTTCTTGACGTCGCGGGCGACGAGCTCCAGGGGACGGGCGACGAGCTGGGGAGCATCTCCCGCATCGACCTCTCGGGTCTGGACGAGCGCGTAGGCCAGACGGAGTTTCGCGTCATGTGCGACGTCGACAACCCCCTGACGGGGCCGGACGGGGCCACCGCGGTGTACGGGCCCCAGAAGGGCGCGAGCCCGGAGGACGTCGCCCGGATCGACGCGGGCATGCGTCGCTTTGCCGCGGCCATCAGAGACCAGCTCGGAATCGACGTCGAGGGCATTCCCGGCAGCGGCGCGGCGGGTGGCATCGGGGCGTGCTGCGTGGCGTTTTTCAGCGCGGCGCTCGTCCCCGGCGTCGAGCAGGTGGCCTCGCTCGTCGGGCTTGGGGACAGGCTCGCCACGGCCGACCTCTGCATCACGGGTGAGGGGCGGCTCGACGCGCAGAGCGTCCGCGGCAAGGTGGTCGCCGGGGTCGCCCAAGCGTGCGCCCGCGCGGGGGTCCCGTGCGTCGCCATCACGGGCGCTCTCGACCTCGAGGCCCCTGAGCTGCCCGGGCTTGCGGCGGTCGTTCCCACGGCGGTCGATTCCGATCTGGGGCTCGCGCACGCGCTCGAGCATGCGGAGGAGCTCTATCGGCTGGCGGTTCGCCGGGCGCTCGCCCTCGTCTCCCTCGGGGCGTCGCTCAGGGCCTGAGGGGGCTCCCTCCGGCCCGTCCGTCGCAAAACCCCCGCACAAACACTGCGCGGGGCCAATACGACACTTTCTGGCGGCTTTTCGTCGCGAAACCCCCGCACAGGCACCGTGCGGAGCCGAGGCGACACCTCGCCCAGACCGCCCGTCGCGAAGCCCCCGCACGGCGGCTGCGCGGAGCCAATGCGACACCTCGCCCGGCCCGTCCGTCGCGAAGCCCCCGCACAAACACTGCGCGGGGCCAATACGACACTTTCTGGCGGCTTTTAGTCGCGAAACCCCCGCACAGGCACCGTGCGGAGCCGAGGCGACACCTCGCCCAGACCGCCCGTCGCAACCCCCCCCGCATGCCTGTCGCGCGGGGGCCTCGCGACGTTTTCGCGGCAGGTCCCGCGGCCCTCCCGCCCCATGGCACCCCACCCGCGCTATGATGCAGTGACGCCTCGCGAGCGAAGGGAGCACGATGCCACACGGCGAGCCCTGGACCATCAAGCGCATACTCGACTGGACGAGCGGATACCTCGAGCGCAAGGGTGACGAGCACCCGCGCCTCTCGGCGGAGTGGCTGCTCGCCAACGTCACCGGGCTCTCACGCGTGGAGCTCTACGTCAACTACGACAAGCCGCTGGAGGCCGACGAGCTCGCTGCCATGCACGTGGCGATCGAGCGGCGCGCGGCGGGGGAGCCCCTGCAGTACGTGACCGGCGAGATGCCCTTCCGCCACATCGTCCTCAAGTGCGAGCGCGGCGTGCTCATCCCGCGCCCCGAGACGGAGGTCCTCGTGGACGCTGCCCTCGAGGGCGTGGACGCGGCCCTCGCGCGTCGAGGCGAGAAGGACGAGAAGCGCCCGGAAGGCGAGAAGGACGAGAAGGACGCGGAAGGCGAGAAGGACGAGAAGCGCCCGGACGGCGAGAAGGACGAGCCGGCGGGCGATCCCGTCCGCGTGCTCGAGGTCGGCACGGGCACGGGCTGCATCGCGCTCTCCATTGCCTCGGAGCGCCCGGGAACGCACGTCACCGCGACCGACCTCTCCGAGCGTGCGGTCGAGCTCGCCTCCCGCAACCGCGAGGCGCTTGGCCTCGAGGGCGCGGTGGACATCGTCCAGACGGACCTTGCGGAGGGGGTTGACCCCGAGCTCATGGGGTCCTTCTCGGTACTTGTCTCAAACCCGCCCTATATCCCCACCGCCGTGCTGCGCGAGGAGGTCCCCGCCGAGGTGGCGGACTACGAGCCCGAGCTCGCGCTCGACGGCGGCGATGATGGGCTCGACGTCTTCCGTCGCCTGCTCGACCTCGCCCCTCGCGTCCTCGCGCCCGAAGGCATGCTCGCGGTCGAGCTCTTCGAGGGCTCCCTGGAGGATGCGGCCGCCCTCGCGCGCGCCCAGGGCGGCTGGTCCTCGATCGAGGTCCGGGAGGACCTCACGCATCGTCCGCGCGTGCTCGTGGCAATACGGGAGGGATAAGATGGGACGCGTTCTTTCGGTTGACCAGCAGGCCCCGGACGAGGGTGCCGTCGCCCGCGTCGTCGACGTCCTGAGGGAGGGCGGCGTGGCCGTGCTCCCCACGGACTCGGTCTATGGCATCTGCTGCGCCGCGACGCCGGGCAACCCCGCCCACGGGCGCATCTTCGACATCAAGCGCCGCGACCGCGCCCAGACCCTGCCGTGGTTCATCGCCGAGGCCTCCGACCTCACGCGCTACGGCAGGGATGTCCCGGCGTGGGCCATGCGACTCGCCGAGCGCTACTGGCCGGGCGCGCTCACGGTCGTCGTGCGCGCCTCCGACGAGGTGCCGCCGGAGTACGCGCAGCCCTCCGAGGGCGGTGCCACGATCGCCCTGCGCGTTCCCGGCTCCGCGCTCGACCGGGCCGTCGTCCGCGCCCTCGGCGCGCCGCTCGCCCAGACGAGCGCCAACACGCACGGCGCCCCCTCGGCCACGAGCGGAAGCTCCGTCGAGCCCCAGATCGTGGACGCGGCGGACCTCACCCTCGATGGCGGCGAGGCCCCGGTGGGCGTGGCCTCGACGATCGTGGACGCCACGCGCCCCGAGCCGTGCGTGCTGAGGGAGGGCGCCCTCACGCGCGACGAGGTCCTTCTCGCCGTTTGCGAGGCGTAACACGGCGCTCACGGAGACCCCGCGTCATCGTGCTACGCTATATCCTGCGCACGCCGCAGGGGCGCCCTGCGGATCGGCGAGCCGGGCCGCGCGGGGCGCGTGATGGCGCTCGGGGCGGCTCCCAACCAGAGGAGGTCCCATGTTCTGCGAGCACCTGAGAGCGTCCGATCCCGAGGTCTTCTCCACGGTCGAGGACGAGCTGCGTCGCCAGCGCTCGTCCGTCGAGCTCATCGCGTCGGAGAACTTCGTTTCCCTGGCCGTCATGGAGGCCGTGGGGTCGCCCCTCACCAACAAGTACGCCGAGGGCCTGCCGGGCAAGCGCTACTACGGCGGCTGCTGGGCTGTCGACCGTGCGGAGAACCTCGCGCGCGACCGCGTCTGCAAGCTCTTTGGCGCGGGCTTTGCCAACGTGCAGCCGCATTCGGGCGCCCAGGCAAACTACGCCGCCCTCGCGGCGCTGGCGACTCCCGGCGACACCGTCATGGGCATGGCGCTCGACAACGGCGGCCACCTCACGCACGGCTCGCCTGCCAACTTCTCCGGCAAGCTCTACAACATCGTCTCCTATGGGGTTGATCCCCAGACGGAGCGCATCGACTATGACGTCGTGGCGGAGCTCGCCGAGAAGCACCGCCCCAAGGTGATCATCGCCGGTGCCTCGGCCTACCCGCGCACCATCGACTTCGAGCGCTTCGCCCAGATCGCGCACGGCGTGGGCGCGTCCCTCATGGTCGACATGGCGCACATCGCCGGCCTCGTGGCCACGGGCCGCCATCCCAGCCCCGTGCCCTACGCTGACGTCACCACCTCCACCACCCACAAGACCCTGCGCGGACCGCGCGGCGGCCTCATCCTGGCAAACGACGCCGACCTTGCCAAGAAGCTCAACTCCGCGGTCTTCCCCGGAAGCCAGGGCGGCCCGCTCGAGCACGTCATCGCCGGCAAGGCCGTCGCCTTCGGCGAGGCGCTCTCGCCGGACTTCGCTGCCTACACCGATGCCATCCTCGCCAACGCCAAGGCGCTCGGGCGCGGCATGGAGTCCCGCGGGCTGCGCCTCGTCTCCGGCGGAACCGACAACCACCTCCTGCTCGTCGACCTCACCCCGGCGGGGGACGTCACGGGCAAGGACGCCGAGGGGCTGCTCGACTCGGTGGGCATCACGGTCAACAAGAACACCATCCCCGGCGAGAAGCGCTCGCCCTTCGTCACGAGCGGCATCCGCGTGGGCTCTGCCGCCGTCACCACCCGAGGCTTCAGTGAGCAGGAGTGCGAGCGCGTGGGCGAGCTCATCGGTGACGTCGTCTCGGGCCACGGCAACGACGAGCTCATGGACCGCATCAGCATGGAGGTTCGCGAGCTGCTCGCCGAGCATCCGCTCTACCCCGAGCTCGGCTAGCCTCTCGTCCGGTTGCCTATTTGGGGACAGGCCCCTTTTAGGCAAGTGTTCATACCTGCAAACTTGCCTAAAAGGGGCCTGTCCCCAAATAGGCAACTAGACAACGAAGGAGAATCCATGGCAGAGGAGTTCGACCCGGCACGCTTCACCGTCATCGACCACCCGCTCGTGCAGCACAAGCTCTCCATCCTGCGCGACAAGGACACGCCCACCAAGCAGTTCCGCGAGCTCGTGAACGAGCTTGCGATCTTCGAGGGCTATGAGGCCATGCGCGACTTCCCGCTCGAGGACGTCGAGGTGGAGACGCCGCTCGAGGTCACCACGTGCCGCCGGCTCTCCGGCAAGAAGGTCGCCATCATCCCGATCCTGCGCGCCGGCCTCGGCATGGTGGACGGCCTGCTCCAGCTCGTCCCCTCCGCGCGCGTGGGCCACGTGGGCATGTACCGTGACCCCGAGACGCACGTGCCGCATCAGTACTACTGCAAGTTCCCGCCCGACATCGAGAACCGCATCTGCCTCGTCGTCGACCCCATGCTCGCCACCGGCGGCTCGCTCACGGCGGCCATCCAGTTCCTCCGCGAGGCCGGCGTCAAGGACATCCGCTGCCTGACGCTCGTCTCCGCGCCCGAGGGCGTGCGCGCGACGCTTGACTTCGACCCGGACGTGCGCCTCTACACCTGCGCGCTCGATCGCCAGCTCAACGACCACGCCTACATCCTGCCGGGCCTCGGCGACGCGGGCGACCGCATCTACGGCACCAAGTAGGGCGTGCGGCGCGCCGTCCTTCTCGCCCCGCGCGTTTTGGAAAGTGCGGTCGTGGCAGCTGGCCGCGGATTTGCGTTGTGAGATTCGGGCCTATGGCAGCAGCTCGGCTGCCATAGGTCCGCTTTTCACAACAGGCGATGACATCTCCCCAGTTGCCGAGATTCCGCGACTGCCAAGACCCGCATTTCTGCAACGTCGAGCGACGCGATTTTGCCGCGACCCCGCTTTTGACAACTCCCGGGCGTCGCTCGGGCCGCGCCGAGCGGGGCTGGCGAGAAGAACGGGCGAGAAGAACCGGCGAGAAGAACTCTTCACGATTGTGACGAATCGGGGGCGGGAGGGGGCCAGCTTGACCTATTTCGCGGTCGCGCTAGACTTCCAATGTCCTTAATTCGCTCGGACGGGAGGCGCGCGCTTGGAACCTCAGGTCGCCATCGCCTCCGGCGCGCTCTTCGGTCTTCTGGGGTGCGTCGCGCCTGCGGTGCTGTTCGAGCGGGCTCTGAGGGGAGGTCAGGGGGTGTCGCTCGCCGCCGGCCTCGCGGCGGTAAGCATGTCGTTTCTCACCCTTACCGTCGTCCTGCTTGTGGTGTATGCTGCCGCGAACGGGGGCTTCTTGGAGTTCGGTTGTGCGCTGGTCGGCTCGTTCCTGCTCTTTTGGACGGTCGAGGCGATTCGCGCCTGGAGGGCGGCCAACGGCCGTTCCCCGCATAGAAGGGAAGGATGAGCGTGGGCAATCCTCTGGACAGCCTGGGCGATGAGGTAAGCGAGCTCGTCAAGAGCTTCACGTCCCAGACGATCGTCGGCCAACTCGACAGCGCGGGCCTCACCCAGTACACGTTCTGGTTCGCGGTCGCCATCATCTTGCTGCTGGTGGTGCTTCTCGTCTTCAAGAAGAAGCAGTCTCAGAGCCTCGTCCCGCAGGGCGCCTTCGTGAACGGCGTCGAGTATGTCGTCGAGTTCGTGCGCGACGACATGTGCAAGGGACTGCTCGGGGACACCTGGAAGAAGCACTTCCCGTTCATCGCCTCGATCTTCATGGTGATTCTCGCCAACAACATCGTGGGCATCATCCCGGGCTGCAAGCCGGGCACCGGCACCATCTCCACCACCGCCGCGCTCGCGCTCTGCTCGTTCGTCTACTTCATCGTGTGCGGCATCAAGAAGAAGGGCGCGCTCGGCTACGTCAAGAGCCTCGCCCCGGAGGGGGTCTCCTTCCCGCTCAACGCGCTGGTGTGGCTCATCGAGGTCTTCTCCACGATCCTTCGCCTCATCACGCTCGCCGTCCGACTCTTCTGCAACCTCTTCGCGGGCCACGTCGTCATGGGCACCTTTGCGATTCTGGCCTCTCTTTTCTTCGAGCCGATGATCCAGGCCTTCTCCGTGGCCACGGCGATCCAGGCCGGCGCGTCCGTGCTGTGGGTCGGCATCCTGCTCGTCATCTACGTGGTGGAGATCATGGTCGCCGCCATCCAGGCATATGTCTTCGCCCTGCTCTCTGCGGTCTACATCCAGATCGCGGAGTCGGACGAGGAGTAGCAGCGGCAACTCGCGGGCACGCCCGCAGTGCATAGTACGTTTGGTTTGAACTCGCCCCAACGTGCGCGACAGGAGCGCGGGGCGGATGTCAAAGGAGGAACAGTGGGAGCTCTCGGTGTCGTTGGTTATGGTCTCGGCGTTATCGGCGCGGGCATCGGCATCGGCCTTGCCGCCAGCGGTGTCGCTCAGGGCATGGCTCGCCAGCCCGAGGTCCAGGGCCGTCTCTTCACGGTCTTCATCCTGGGCTCGGCGTTCGTCGAGGCGCTCGCCCTCATCGGCTTCGTCGTCAGCCTCATCGTCAAGTAAGGGCTGTCGCACGAGCGAGTTGGAGGCACGCATGAAGAACACCGCACACAGAGCCGCCTCGGCCGCGGCCGTCTCCGGGGGCCTCGCCCTCGCGCTGACGACGATGCCGACGGTGGCGCTCGCAGAGGAGTCCGCGGTCGGCGCCGACATCCTCATCCCCAAGGTGGCCGAGTTCGTCCCGGCCCTCATCGCCTTCCTCATCATCTGGGCCGTCCTCGCCAAGCTCGTCTGGCCGCAGGTGCTCCAGATGATGGAGAAGCGCCAGGAGAAGATCCAGTCCGACCTCGACGCCGCCGAGCGCTCCAAGGTCGAGGCCGCCGAGCAGGCCCGCGCCTATGACGAGAAGATCGTCGAGGCCCATCGCGAGGCCGAGGCCATCGTCGCCAAGGCGAAGAAGGAGGCCGAGGAGGAGCGCTCGCGCATCCTCGCCAAGGCCCAGAAGGAGGCCGTCGACATCATCGCCAAGGCGCATGGCGCCGTGGACTCCGAGCGTCACAAGGCCATGATCGAGCTCTCAGGCTCCGTGGTGGACCTCTCCGTGGAGATTGCGAGCAAGATCATCGGCAACGACCTCACCGACGAGCAGCAGCGTCGCCTTGCCGAGAAGTACCTCGCGGAAGTGGGCACCTCAAATGGCAACTAAGCGCTCCGACGCCGATAGGGTCGAGGCATACACCCGGGCCCTCATCGAGGCGGCCCGCTCCGAGGGTCGCGCCAACGCGGACCTCGTCCAGTGGCAGCATGCGAGGAAGTTCTCGCCCGAGGTCCTGGAGACCCTTGCCGCCATGCAGCGCGAGGACGACCTCGACCTCGTGGCGGAGGTGGCCAAGCAGTACAAGGAGCTGCTCGACGCCGAGGACCGCACGGTCTCGGTGACGGTCACCACCGCCGTCCCCATGGACGAGGCGCTTCGCGCCAAGGTGCGCGAGAAGGCCGAGCATGACCTCGACGCCCCGGTTTACCTCGTCGAGCGCGTGGACCCCGCCATCATCGGCGGCATCATGCTCGAGGTGCGTGGCAAGCGCTACGACGCCTCGGTCCGCGCCCAGCTCGCAAACATCAGAAAGACGCTTTCCTCTTCGTTCATTGGAGGTGAGGAGAAGTGACGGACTCCATCAGCTCGCAGAAGATCATGGACACGCTCCGCAAGGAGCTCGCGGCCATCAGCGCCACGGTGGACAGGCAGGAGGCCTCCGTCGTGACCGAGGTCGGAGACGGCATCGCGCACGTCTCGGGCCTCAAGACCGCCATGGCCGGTGAGCTTCTCCAGTTCACGAGCTCTCTCACCGGGCGCGACGTCTACGGCCTCGCCCAGAACCTCGACCGCGACGAGGTCGGTGCCGTCCTCTTCGGCGATGTCGAGGACATCAAGGAGGGCGACGAGTGCCGTACCACCGGCCGCGTCATGGATATCCCGGTCGGACACGCCATGCTCGGCCGCGTAGTGAACCCCCTCGGCCAGCCGATCGACGGCCTCGGCCCCATCAACACCACGCATCGCCGCCCCATCGAGTTCAAGGCCCCCGGCATCATGGAGCGCCAGCCGGTGTGCGAGCCCGTCCAGACGGGCCTTCTCGCCGTCGACGCGATGGTGCCCATCGGGCGTGGCCAGCGAGAGCTCATCATCGGCGACCGCAAGACGGGCAAGACGGCAATCGCCATCGACGCCATCGTCAACCAGCGCAAGACCGACATGATCTGCATCTATGTGGCCATCGGCCAGAAGGCCTCCACGGTCGCCACGATTCGCGAGTCCCTCTCGCAGCGCGGCGTCCTGGACAAGACGGTCATCGTGGCCGCCACCGCCGCCGACTCCGCGCCGATGCAGTACATCGCCCCCATGGCGGGCGCCGCGATCGGCGAGTACTTCATGTACAACGACGAGCACGGCAACCCCGCCGATGCCGAGCACCCCGGCGGCCACGTCCTCGTGGTCTATGATGACCTCTCCAAGCAGGCGGTGGCATATCGTCAGATGTCGCTGACGCTGCATCGTCCGCCCGGACGCGAGGCCTATCCCGGCGACATCTTCTATCTGCACTCTCGCCTGCTCGAGCGTGCCTGCAAGCTCTCCGACGCCAACGGCGGCGGCTCGCTCACGGCGCTCCCGATCATCGAGACGCAGGAGGGCGACGTCTCCGCCTACATCCCGACGAACGTGATCTCCATCACGGACGGTCAGATCTACCTGCAGTCCAACCTCTTCTTCCAGGGCCAGCGCCCGGCCGTCGACGTGGGCATCTCGGTGTCGCGCGTCGGTGGCGACGCGCAGGTCAAGGCCATGAAGCAGGTCGTGGGCACGCTGCGTCTGGACCTTGCGGCCTACCGCGAGAAGCAGGCCTTCTCGCAGTTCGGCTCCGACCTCGACGCCACGACGCAGTATCAGCTCAACCACGGCGCCCACATGATGGAGCTGCTCAAGCAGCAGCGTTACTCGGCGCTCGACGTGCGCGACCAGATCATCGCCATCTTCGCCGCCAAGGAGGACTTCCTTGACGACATCGACCTCGGCAACGTGAACCTGTTCCGCGACGGCCTCGCCCGCTACATGGCAGAGCGCCACCCGCGCCTGCGCGACTCGCTGCTCGACGGAAAGATCGGCGAGGACCAGCAGAACCGCCTGCGCACGCACATCGCCCACTTCAAGGCGGAGTTCCTCAAGGAGCACCCCAACAAGGTGCGCGAGGACGTCGAGAAGAACGCCGAGCCGACGGTCGACCACGCTGGCGCGCCCTCGCTCGGTCAGGAGTAGTGCCCGATGGCTAACCTGCGCGAGATACAGAGGCGCCGCGCCTCGATCCAGAGCACCATGCAGATCACCCGAACGATGGAGATGATCTCCACCGCGCGGATTCGCAAGGCGCTCACGAGGGCCGAGGAGGCGGAGCCCTACAAGGACGCCATCACGCGCATGCTCGCCAACGTCGCCGCGGCGGGTTTCGACACGTCGCAGCCGCTTCTGGCGCGGCACGCCGCCGAGAAGCACGTCCTGTTCATCCTCATCGCGTCTGACCGCGGCCTTGCCGGTGGCTTCAACATCGTGCAGCAGCGCGCGGTCGAGCACGAGATGGCCGAGCTTGCGGCGCGCGGGGTCTCCTCGTCGGTCATCACCTGCGGGCGCAAGCCCACGGAGTACTTCACGTACCGCAAGATCGTCCCCGTGATGTCGTTCGTCGGCATCTCCTCTGAGCCGAACATGGACCAGGCGGACCGCATTGCCTCCTACGTCATGGACGGCTATGCGTCCGGGGCAATCGATCGCGTGGTGCTGTACTACTGGCACGCCAAGAACCGCGTGGAGCAGACCCAGGTCACCGAGCAGCTGCTGCCGCTCTCCAAGGAGCAGCTCACGATGCCCAACAAGCCGCGCGAGCGCGAGGCGCTCTCGAAGGTGGGGGCGCACGAGCACACCGACTTCGCGTTCGACCCCTCGCCGAGCGAGGTCCTGGGCCACCTCATGCCCGCCTACTTCCGGACGGTCATCTTCCACGCCCTGCTCGACTCCGCCGCCGCGGAGCATGGTGCGCGCCGCCGCGCCATGCAGTCTGCGACCGACAACGCCAAGGAGGTCCTGGACTCGCTCGCACGCACGTACAACCGTGAGCGCCAGGGCGCCATCACCACCGAGCTCAACGAGATCATCGGCGGCGCGTCCGCATTGGAGGACTACTGATGTCAGAGAAGAACCTGGAGCCGCGCTCCGCGCTTGAGGAGGCGGCCTACAACAAGCTCAACCGCTCCGTCGGCGTGGGCACGGTCGTCCGCATCGTCGGCCCCGTCGTCGACGTGCAGTTCGAGGGTCAGGTCCCGAGCGTCTACACCGCGCTCACCGTCGAGGGTGACACCCCCGTCGGCCACGTGAGCACGGTGCTCGAGGTCGAGTCCCAGCTCCCGGGCGGCGTCGTCCGCACCGTCGCCATGTCCTCGACCGACGGCCTCACGCGCGGCCTCAAGGTGCGCGACACCGGCCACCCCATGATGATGCCGGTCGGCCCCTCCACCCTCGGACGCGTCTGGAACGTCATGGGCCAGCCGGTCGACGGCAAGGGAACGCCCGACGACGTCCAGTACTATCCGATCCACCACCCCGCCCCGTCCTTTGACGAGCTCACCACGCAGACCGAGATCTTCGAGACCGGCATCAAGGCCATCGACCTTCTCGAGCCCTACGTCCGCGGCGGCAAGACGGGCCTCTTCGGCGGCGCGGGCGTCGGCAAGACGGTCCTCATCCAGGAGCTCATCAACAACCTCGCGCAGCAGCACGGCGGCACCTCGGTCTTCACGGGCGTCGGCGAGCGCACCCGCGAGGGCACCGACCTCTACCTCGAGATGAGCGAGTCCGGCGTCATCGAGAAGACCTGCCTGGTCTACGGGCAGATGAACGAGCCGCCCGGAGCGCGCATGCGCGTGGCGCTCGCCGGCCTCACCACCGCGGAGTACTTCCGCGACCAGGGCCAGGACGTGCTCCTGTTCATCGACAACATCTTCCGCTTCTCGCAGGCGGGCTCCGAGGTCTCGGCCCTTCTCGGCCGCATGCCCTCCGCCGTTGGCTACCAGCCCACGCTGGCAACGGAGATGGGCGAGCTCCAGGAGCGCATCACCTCCACCAAGGAGGGCTCGATCACCTCGGTCCAGGCCGTCTACGTTCCCGCTGACGACCTCACCGACCCGGCCCCTGCCACCACCTTCACGCACCTCGACGCCACGACGGTCCTCTCGCGCGCCATCACCGACCTCGGCATCTACCCGGCCGTGGACCCGCTTGCGAGCTCGAGCTCCGCGCTCGACCCCTCGATTGTCGGCGAGGAGCACTACCGCGTGGCCATGGCGGTGCAGGAGACGCTTCAGGAGTACTCCGACCTGCAGGACATCATCGCCATTCTCGGCATGGACGAGCTCTCCGAGGAGCAGCAGAACGTCGTGTCTCGTGCGCGCAAGATTCAGCAGTTCCTCTCGCAGTCCTTCCACGTGGCCGAGAAGTTCACCGGCAACCCCGGCACCTACGTGACCGTCGAGGACACGGTGCGCTCCTTCGCCGAGATTGTCGACGGCAAGTGCGACGACCTGCCCGAGCAGGCGTTCCGCTTCGCGGGCACGATCGAGGACGTCCGCCAGAGGGCGGCCGCGATGTCCGACGGGGCAAAGGGCTAGGGGAGCGACATGGCTGAGCTCAACTGCCAGTTTGTGCGGCCCGACGGGCTCATGTTCGACGGGCCCGTCGACCACCTCATCCTCGTGACCTACGCCGGCGAGCTCGGCGTCTGGCCGGGGCATGCGGCGGAGATCGTGGCGCTCGGCGACGGCGTCGTGCGCATCACCGCCCTTCAGCGCGACGGCGGCCACGAATATGACGTCGTGGTCTCCGGAGGCTATGCAGAGATCGACAACGATGGCGTCATCATCCTCGCCGACCACGCGCGTCGCGTCGACGACATCGACCCGGACAAGGTCCGCGAGACGCGCGAGCTGGCCCTCGAGCACCTCGACCAGGTTGAGGACGGAGACCACCGCCGCGCCTACTACGAGAGCAAGGTCCGGTGGTGTAACCTTTTGCTCAAGCAAGTCACCAAGGGCTCGGCTTCGGGCCAGCGCTAGCACGGAGGCCTCATGGACGTCATTCAGATCGAGGGTGGGCATCGCGTCACGGGCGAGGTGCGCGTCGAGGGGGCCAAGAACTCGGCCCTCAAGCTCATGGCCGCGACCATCATGGCCCCCGGCGTGACCACGCTCACCAACGTGCCCAACATCGCCGACGTCCACGTCATGGGGAAGGTGCTCAAGAACATCGGCGCCACGATCGAGGTCGTGAACGAGCACGAGCTCAAGATCGACACCTCGACCGTCGACTCGTGGGAGACGCCGTATCACCTCGTCGCCCAGATGCGCGCCTCGACCGCCGTCCTGGGGCCGCTGCTCTCCCGCTTCGGCAAGGCGGTCGTCGCCATGCCGGGCGGCTGCAACATCGGCGCGCGCAAGATCGACATGCACATCCTTGGCCTCGAGGCACTCGGGGTCGAGTTCAAGGTCGACCACGGCAACATCCACGCGAGCGCCCCACACGGCCTCAAGGGCGAGACTGTCACGCTCTCCTTTGCAAGCGTCGGCGCCACCGAGAACCTCATGATGGCGTCGGTCTTCGCCGAGGGCGTCACCACCATCGACAACGCTGCCCGCGAGCCCGAGATCGTTGACCTCGCAAACCTGCTGAACGAGATGGGCGCCAAGATCAGCGGCGCCGGCTCCCCGGTCATCGAGATCGAGGGCGTGTCCGAGCTCCATCCGGTCACGCACAAGGTCGTGGGCGACCGTATCGAGGCCGGGACCTTCCTGGCCATCGGCGCCCTCACCGGCGACCCCGTGACCGTACGCGGGTTCGAGCCCAAGCACCTCGGGCTCGTCCTCAGGAAGTACGAGCAGATGGGCGTGAAGATCGAGTGCGGCCAGCGTGTCTGCACCGCCTGGCGCGACCGCCCGCTCATCCCGACCGACATCCAGACGCTGCCCTTCCCCGGGTTTCCCACGGACATGCAGGCCCAGACCATGTGCCTGCTCGCCCTCGCCAAGGGGAGCTGCATCATCACGGAGAACGTCTTCGAGAACCGCTTCATGCTCGCGAGCGAGCTCTCGCGCATGGGCGCCAACATCACGATCGAGGGTCACCATGCGATCGTCCACGGCGTCGACGGCTTCTCAGGGGCGCAGGTGAAGTCCCCCGACCTGCGCGGAGGAGCGGCACTCGTCATGGCCGGCCTCGTGGCCGACGGCATCACCACCGTCTCTGACATCCATCATATCGACCGCGGCTACGAGGGCTTTGTCGAGAAGCTCGCCTCGCTGGGCGCGCGCGTGCGGCGTGCGAGCATCGAGTGCGAGGACGACGACCTCTAGGTCCCGCGGCTGCGCAGGAAACGGGAGACCACATGATCAACACCGGCGTTCAGGGCGATCACGCCCTCACCCGTGCGGGGGAGGACTACCTCGAGGCGATCTACCGCCTGTCCACCGAGGGGGGCTCGACGGACGGCTCCGTTCGCTCCGTGGACGTTGCCGAGCAGCTGGGAGTCTCCAAGGCGAGCGTGAACAAGGCGCTCTCCATGCTCAAGGAGACGGATATGGTCGCGCAGAACCGCTACGGTCGCGTGACGCTGACCGAGAAGGGCCGTCGCTACGCCGCCGTCGTGTGGCGCGCGCATCGGGCGCTCAGGACGTTTCTCGAGTCGGACCTCGGGGTCGACCCCGAGGTCGCCGACCAGGAGGCGTGCCTCATGGAGCACGTCCTGTCCGAGGACACCATGGAGCGGCTCATCTCCTACCTTGAGCGGCAGGGCATCGACGTCCCGAGCTAGCCGCACGGCATCTCCAGACATGTGAACTCACTGTGTGGCTTGCGCGCCCTCCCCTGCGGAGGGCGCGCTTCTTCGTCCACTTGCAGAGAAGGACGTTCCGTCAGCGGCATGATGGGGTATGTTTCTTGTGCCGCCGGACTGCATCGGGCGGCACGGCAACGAACCTACCGAAGGGAAACCCCATGAAGGCAATCATCCCCGCCGCCGGTCTCGGAACGCGCTTCCTCCCCGCGACCAAGTGCACCCCCAAGGAGCTCCTCCCCGTGCTCGACAAGCCCGTCATTCAGTACGTGGTCGAGGAGGCCCTCGAGCCGGAGGGCGTCGACGGCGTGGTTATCGTCAACTCTCACGAGAAGCCCCAGATCGAGTCCTACTTCTCCGTCGACCACGCCTTCGAGTCGATGCTGCGCAAGCGTGGCAAGACGGCGGAGGCCGCCCGCGTCCACGAGGCCTCGACGCTTCCCGTCTCGTTCGTCTATCAGGACGAGGCCCGCGGCCTCGGCCACGCCGTCCTCCAGGCTGCCGACGAGATTGACCGCGACCCGTTCTTCGTCCTTCTCGGCGACTACTTCGTTCCCGACCGCCAGATGTGCGTCCGCATGGCGGAGGTCTCCCGCGAGCACGGCGGCGCCTCGGTCATCGCCGTCGCGCCTGTGCCCGCCGACCAGGTGAGCCGCTATGGAATCATCGCCGGCGAGTGCGTGGGGTGCCTCCCGGGCACTGAGGCCGAGGGCGAGCAGGAGGGCGCGGTCTGGAAGGTCACGGGGCTCGTCGAGAAGCCCCGACCGGAGTATGCGCCCTCGCACCTCTTCATCGTTGGCCGCTATCTGCTTTCCCCGCGCATCATGGAGCTGCTTGCGACGCAGGGCCCCGGTGCCGGCAATGAGATTCAGCTGACCGATGCCATGGAGCGCCTGCTCGCCGAGGAGGAGATGTACGCGCTCGTCGTCGACCCCGCGGAGGGCTGCGATACCGGCACCCCGGCCGCCTGGGCGGCCACGAACGCCCGCATGGCCCTCGAGGACCCGTCCTTCAGCGACGCCTTCCGTGAGGAGTTTGGCGAGAAGGGCGCGGCGGTTCTTGGATAGGAGGGGCGACATCATCCGCTTCGGGAGTGACGGCTGGAGGGCGCGCTACGAGGACGGCTTCGACGCCGAGGGCGTCGCCCGCGTTGCGGACGGCCTTGGGCTCGTCTGGTCGGACTCCATGCCCGGGACGACCGCGTACGTGGGCTTTGACACCCGCCACGAGTCGCGTGAGCTCGCGCGGCTCGCGGCGGGGATCCTCTCCTCGTACGGCCTTGTCGTGCGCGTTTCGGACGTTCCGTGCCCAACGGCGGCCGTGGGGTGGAGCTGCGCGCGCGACGAGCGGGCATGCGGCGCGGTCATGCTCACGGCGAGCGAGCTCTCGTGCGAGTACGGCGGGCTTCTTGTTCGCGGGGCGGACGGGGGACCCGTCTCGAGGCGCTTTCTCGATGAGGTGGAGCAGGCGATATCGCTCGCGCCGCCGGAGTCGCGCGGAGCCTTCGAGGAGTGCGACCTCGTCGGGCCATATCTTGAGGACCTCGCCTCGGTCGTGGATGGCGACGCCATCGAGCGCCGGGCCCCGCGCGTGGTCGTCGACGCCATGTATGGGTCGGGCACCACGCATCTCGCTCGCCTGCTGAGAGATCTCGGATGCGACGTCGTGGAGATGCACGTCGAGCCTCGTGAGGACTTCGGGGGCATCCACCCCGACCCGGTCGAACCATGGGTTGATGCCTGCGAGCAGGCCGTTGTGGCGCAGGGGGCCGACATGGGCATCGCCCTTGACGGAGACGCCGACCGCGCCGCCGTCATAGACGAGCGTGGACGGCTCCTTCCCGCACGCGTGCTGGTTCCGATGCTGCTGGGCAACCTCGTGATGGGCCATGGGATTCACGGGCGCGTCGTGACGACGCTCACCTGCTCGGCGTGCATAGCGCGCGAGGCCTCGCGCCTCGGGTGCAGCGTCACGTCGGTCCCCGTCGGGTTCTCGAGGATATATAGGGAGCTGCTGGACGCCGACGTGATCATGGGGGTCGAGGAGTACGGGGGCGTCTGCGTGCCCACGCATCTGCGCGAGAGGGACGGCCTGCTCGTTGCCCTGCTCGCCGTTGAGATGGTGGCGCGCTCGGGCAAGTCGGTGTCAACGATGGCCGAGGAGCTTGAGGGCACCGTGGGAACGATGTGCTACGCGCGACGCGACCTCAGGCTCGACGCGGCGTCGACCCAGGCGTTCAGAAACGTCCTCCCGGGGCTCAACCCCGGCGAGCTGGCAGGGAGAAGCCCTGTCGAGGTCTCTCACGCCGACGGCCTGAGGCTCCAGTTCGCCGATGACTCCTGGGTGCTCGTTCGCCCCTCGAGGACGAGCTCTGTGGTGCGGGTGTACGCGGAGGCTCCGACGAAGCAGGACAGAGACGAGCTGCTCTCCGCAGCGTGTGACGTCGTGCGACGCGGCATATAAAGACGCCTCCGTGAAGAACGTCGACCACATCACCCTTCGAGGGGGCGGGCACGAGGAGTGCATCGAGGAGATATCCGACGCTTGGCCATATGTCCTCGAGTGCGCCGAGCTTGACAGGTACCCGCATCGCAGCTGTCCTTGGCACTGGCACCAGGAGGTCGAAATTTTCTATGTCCAGAGCGGGTCGCTGGAGTACCGGACTCTCCGCGGCGCCACGAGCTTTGGGACGGGGTCGGCTGGCTTTGTAAATGCGGGCGTCTATCACATGACGCGCGCGACAGACGAGGGCTCCGGGACGGTTCAGCTCTGCCACATCTTTAGGCCGGGACTGCTTGAAGATGCGGGTGGTCGGATAACTGAGCGCTGCATTCGCCCTCTTGTCGAGGCGCGCAGGGCTGAGGTTCTCTCCTGGAGTGCGGATTCGCCGCAGGACGCGCGTGCCCTCAGCCTCTTTAGGGAGTCTTTTGGCCTGCGCCCAGAGGACGGTGCCGCATACGAGCTGCGCCTTCGGTCACTGCTCTCGGAAATCTGGGCGCTTGCCCTCGAGAAGGCCCGCCCGCTCATGGACGAGGGCCCGGCGTCATATCCGACTCATCGCGATCTTCGTTTTGAGAAGATGCGCGATTTCGTGCACGAGCATTATGCCGAGACCATCGAGGTTGCCGACATCGCCTCGGCAGGTTGCACGAGCGTGCGCGACTGCTTTCGCTCGTTCAGGGACTACGTTGGCATGGGGCCCGCGCAGTACGTTCGCGAGTATCGGGTGAGGCAGTCGTGCAGACTGCTTGCCCATACGTCGAGAACCATCGAGTCGGTCGCGCTGTCCTGCGGCTTTTCGTCCGCCACGCAGTTCTCGCAGACGTTCAGGACAATCATGGGCAGCACTCCGTCCGCCTATCGTGCCAGGTGGCGTGAATCCGATACCTAGTGGCACAAATGAATATGGTGCAGGGGTCTTCTTCTCGGCAGACTTGCCTCAAGGCAACTCGAACGAAGGGGGCTGACATGGCAGGGTTCAAGCACGTGATCTTTGACGTTGACGGAACGCTGGCGGACACGGACAACATCTCGCAGCGTGCGCTCCAGGACCTTCTCTTTGAGTGGACGGGCGAGGAGGAAGATCTCAAGGACCTCGCGTTTACCCGGGGGATTCCGGGCGACGAGGCCCTCGCACAGCTGGGGATCCTCGACGAAGGGGCCCTGGAGAGGTGGGATGAGCTCGCGAGGGAGCATGCTGACGAGGTAAAGCTCTTCTATGGAGTGCGCGAGATGCTCGAGGAGCTGCTCAAGAGCGGCAAGAAGATGGGAGTCGTCTCATCACGCAGGCGTGACGAATACGAGGCGGTAATTTCTCCGCTTGGCATTGACGGCTACTTCGAGAACATGGTTCTCGCCGAGGACACCGATCGGCACAAGCCGGAGCCGGATCCGCTGCTCGAGTACCTGAGGCGCGCCGGGGCAAAGCCGGAGGAGGCCATCTATGTGGGCGACACCGCTCATGACTCCCGGGCGGCGCGTGCGGCAGGAGTCTCCTTCGTGTTTGCCGGATGGGGCGCGGCATCGTACGTCGAACAGGCGAGCTACTGGGTTCACGCACCCTCGGAGGTTCTCCTAATTGCCAACTATGCCCTCTAGCATGAGCGGATGAAGAACGCTGCTAAACTCCTCTACTTGTGGAGGAAACGTGAACCTCCCGATTCCCGCG
>NZ_SJOU01000014.1 GCF_012027725.1 Olsenella sp. SW781
TAGACGCCCTTCCATTTCCTGCGAAAACGTCGCTGGAGAGGCGCCCGGGACGTCTCCTGGCGTCGTTTTTTGGCCAAAATGCCTTCACACTATCCCGCCGATTGCAGGGCCGCTGGTCGATATTTCGCACTATCCCGCTAATTGCAAACGCGCGCTCCGCGCATCATAGTGGTGGGCGAGGTCGGCCTCGTCCCGTCGTACGAGAAAGGTGATGCGCCATGCCCAATGAGCGTCTGACAGAGAAGCTGCTTGAGCGCCTGCTGGCGTCCTCGACGCCGGAGGCATATCTCGACGAGGGCCTGACCATCGAACGCGAGCTTCCCGACTACCTCTTTCAGCTGCTCGGCGAGAAGGGCATGAAGCGCTCCGAGGTGGTGCGTGCCTCGGGTCTCAACAGCACGTTCGTCTACGACGTTTTCAACGGCGACAGCCGCCTTGGCCGGGACAAGGCCATCATGCTGGCGCTTGGCATGGGATGCACCCTGCGGGAGACCCAGCGGCTGCTGCGCCTTGATGGCGTCTCCGAGCTCTGGGCAAAGAACCGCCGAGATGCTGTGATCATCTGGTGCGTGGAGCACGGCTATAGCCGAACTCAGACGGATGACGAGCTGTATCGTCTGGGCGAGAAGACCCTGCTGGGCACCGGTCCGCTCCGTTAGCCGCCGGCGCATCCGGCGCATGCCGCTCATTCAGTTGCGAACTGAGGAATCAGTCCATGACTGAATATAACCTTTACTATTGTTGGCTGAGGGTGGGGACGAGCGGATGGCGCTGAGGTGAACGACGAGCAGGTCATGCATGCCATGGGCATAGACGACGCATATCACGTGGAGCGCGTGCTGGCCAGCGGAGCCGGCGGCACGACGGAGCTTGTGACCCTGGACGGCTCTGGCCCGTTCGTGCGGAAGCGGATCCCTGCCAAGCTGGCGCGCCGCGGCGTGTGGGCGACGCTCGTCGAGTGCGACTCGGCCCGCCTGCCACGGGTCGAGGCAACCTACGAGATGCCCCGCGAGTTCGTCGTGGTGTGCGACTACGTCCCGGGAGAGAATCTCGAGCAGCTGGTCGCCGCTCGCGGTCATCTTGGAGAGAAGGACGCGCTGCAGATAGTCGCCCAGCTCTGCGAGGCGGTCGGCGCCCTTCACGCTCACGGCATCATCCACCGTGATATCTCGCCTACGAACGTGATCGTCGCCGCGGACGGCGCGCACCTCATCGACCTGGGAATTGCCCGCTTTCGCGTGGAGGGTGCCACGCGCGACACCACGCAGCTCGGCACGTACGGCTTTGCGTCCCCGGAGCAGTACGGCTTTGCCCAGACCGACGCCCGTTCGGACGTCTACTCGCTCGGCCGCATGCTCGGATACCTGCTCACGGGCATCATGCCGGCGGAGGGCGAGAAGTACGAGGCGGCGCTCGAGGACGAATCGCTGGTCTCGCCGGACCTGCGGGCGGTCATCCAGCGCGCAAGCGCGATGGAGCCGAGCGCGCGCTACCAGAGCGCCGAGGCCCTTGCGGCGGCGCTGGGCGGGGAGGAGGTTGCTGGGCCAGAGCCGCCCGCTGACTCGGTGGAGCCACCGACGTTTGAGCCCGCGCCTCGGCGGCGCAACTGGGTGAAGGTCCTTCTCGCCGTGATGGCAGCCGTTGCGTTTATGGCTGCGGTGGCAATCATCTTGGCGCAGACGTTTGGGGCCGGCGAGAAGGACGTGGACGTCCCGCCGGCGGACGAGCCTGCGGCGAGCGTGACCGCGGATGACGGGCCCGCGGGGGGCGGTGAGTCCACCAGTGGTACCGCGCCTGCAGCGGAGACCGTTGACCTCGAGATCGTCGAATCCGGGTGGTCAGTGGACTCGCAGGGCTATGTGCATTATGCGGTCGGGCTTCGAAACAACGGGGACGTCACCATCGATAACCCCGGGTATACGGTAACTGGTCGCGATGAGTCTGGAAGAGTGGTCTTTTCTGACGAGCAGCGCGTTTTTGCAGTCCCGGCCGGTGAGACGGTCTTTTTTGGGTCGTTGACCGGAAACGGCACCGCGCCGACCTCCGTTGACTTTTCTCTTATGGGCGTCGATCAGGATCAGATCAAGCCCGAGATGGACGTGCCCGCCTTCTCCGTACTCGATGCCGGCGTCGTAGAAGGCACCCTCGGGGGATTTAGCGTCGTGGGGGAGATTAAGACTGAGCACGCGGGTGATGAGAGCATCGGCATGGGTGACGTTCTGATTGCCGTGGTTCTCCGCGATGCGGGCGGCAACATTGTTTATGGCGCGCTGACCTTTGCGGAACGTCCTGACGAAGGCGAGTCGACCTCGTTTGAGATTAACGTCGTCGATGACGTGGATTACGCAACATATGAGGTGTACACGCAGGCGTGGTGAGGCGCGGCCGTTCGGTGGCCTTGACCGTTCACGTAATTCAGTTGGCAACTGAGGAATTGCTTTGGCCCTCCTTTCAGAATGGGCGTCAACCTTCTGAAAGGAGTTTGGAATGGGCGAGAAGAACGTGGAAACGAAACGTGTCGCGGTCATTGCGACGATTATCGCGGCGGCCCTGCTGGTAGCGGCGTTCTTCCTGCCGTATGCGGCGGGAACGCAGGAGTTCCGCGATGGCTTGGACTCGATGTCCGCGAATCCCTACTCCGAGACTCTGGGCATGAGTAACGAGGACCTCGCCGACATTTCTCTCTTCAAGTACGCGCGAATCTACGGCTCGTCCAGTGACCTAGGTATGGGCGAGACGTTTGCGATGGTCTATGTTCCTCTGACGGTCGCTCCGGCGGTGCTCGGAGCGCTGACGCTGCTGTTCGCGCTGCTGCGCAAGCCGATTCCCGCGATTGTGTTCTCCGTGCTCACCGTGGCTATGACGTTCCTCCTGAACTGGGACTTCGAGGACCGTGGCGTGATTCCGAGCAGCAGCTACGACTGGGGCATTGCGAAGTGGGTGTATCTGCTGGCAGGCATCGTCGTGGTTTCGTGCGCGGTGTGGCAGATCGTGCTGCGCGGGCAGTCGAAGAAAGCATAGGGAGCTCGAGCAAGAGGGGTGGCAGTCATGAAACGGATAGTTCGGACGTTATGCGCGGCCGCGATGGTTGTGACGCTTGCGGCGTGCGGCGGTGGCAGTGATGGCGGAGAATCTGCTCCCCAGCAGGCGCCCTCGAGCGAGCCCGAGAGCGCGGCTCCGGCAAATAGCCTCGAGGAGATAATCCAGCGCGCTCAGGCTGACTTCACCGAGACAAGTCAGAAACTGCTTGACGAGCAGGAGAAGGTGTTCTCTGAGGTTGGAGACAGCTACGAGGACTACCTCGCCAATCTCGACATGATTCAAGCATGGTACGACCTGTCCATTAGCGAGACGGAGGCGCTTGGCGAGCGCGCTGTCGAGTATGGGCGCGAATACTACAAGGCTGTTGTCGACAACGTTGACGTGACGGACGATCGCGAGCTCGACAAGGCGACCGAGGAGTTCTACGACACGGTTTATGAGGACGCATACGACGATTATTACGACGCCATCTACGAGGATGCATACGACGAGATGTATGACACGTACTACGATGGCATTATTCGGGATGCGTATGACACGACCCCGTACGACGAGTGGTCGGATACATCGAGTGACGCGTATGAGGCGTACTCCGACGCTCGGAGTGATGTCTATGAGGCAATCTCCGATGGTCGGTCTGACGTGTATGGCGATTACTCCGATGTGCGCAGCGCGTTTTACTCAAACGACTTTGATGTGGAAGGAATCTTTGCCCCAGTACAGACGAAGGACGAAGGTCAGGAGGGCGACGCTGAGGAACCCGTAGCTGACTCCTCTGAAGACGACGCTGTGGATACCTCGGCCGTTGATCCAGCGTTCAAGGAGACAATGGACGGGTATGAGGCATTCTTCAGCGAGTACGTCGAATTCATGAAGGCATATGAGGCTGACCCCACTTCGGTTGAACTCATCGGACAGTACTCAGATCTGATGACAAGGTATACGGAGACCATAAACGCAATGGGGGAGATCGACGAAGGCTCCCTGACGCCGGCCGATGCCGCATATTATGCCGAAGTGACTGCGCGCATATATGAGATGCTGGCCGAGGTTGGACAATAGGGCTAGAAGTTGATCAGGTCTCGCGTTGGTACATCAAGGGCCTTCGCGATGCGGATAAGGACATCGATGCCAACATCAGCCGTTCCTGTCTCGATTTTCCAGAGATAGGAACGGCTTGTGCCCGTCATGAGCGCAAGCTGGCGCTGAGATATTCCGCTCCGGGTGCGCTCAGCGCGTATTCGGGCGCCGATGGCCCGTTTCTCTTCCGCGTTGTCCATGCGGGAAAGGATAGAAGCGGTACCATTGGCTCATGCTCTCTATAGAGAGCCGATTCATACGGATGAATGGAGCGTATGTTGTCTAACTTCGGGTATCGGGCCATTCGTGGCCTGTCGTGCATGCTCGTTGCGGCGGCCATGGCCCTATCTCTTATTGGCTGCTCGGAAGGTCAAGCGGAGACAGAGCCCAATCAAGATGCCGGATCAAGCGTATCCATTACCGTTGAGTGCGAGTCAAATCTCTTATTGAGTAAGTACGACATTGCTGTTTATGTCGACGCGGACTCTTTGGGGACTCTCGACCATGGGACAACCAAGACGTTTGAGGCGACCTTGGCCGACGGGGACCATGAGCTGAGATTCGCAAAAGAAGACGACGGAAACGTTGATGGGTCAGTGGGGATATCCATCAACGGTGATACGTCGCTCAAATATCGAGTTAAGTGCACCTCTTCCCAAGTCGAGATTGAGCAGATTGACTCGGTTTTCCCGCCGATTTCGTCCGACGAGGCATCGACGAAATATCACGATGAGCTCTATCGCGCATTCGAAGAAGCGGGATTCACCAACATAAGAGAAGAAGAGCTGCGCGATTTGACGCCGGACCAAAGTGACAAGAACTGGCTTGTGGGAAGCGTTTCCATTGGGGGCGCGGAGAGCTTCAGCGTGCAGGATGCGTTTGCTGCTGATGAGGAGGTCGTAATTAGCTATCACGTTCTCGCGGACCTCAACCCTCCCGCCTCTTCTGATGAGCTTGAAGGAATGGGCTACGAAAACGTTGTTGAGCTGTTTGAGGATGCCGGGTTCATCAATGTGACGACTACATCGACGAGTGCTTCTGGGGTTGGCGGAACGGTCTCCTCAGTGAAGATTGGAGGTATTTTCGGGTCATCTGACTTCACAACAAGTGATTCGTTCCCCTTTGACGCCGGAGTTGAGATTACGTATTACGAGGGCGCTTCAACATCGGACGAGTCGATGCAGCCCCCTGCTGAGGAGGTGCCCGAAGAGGACCTCAGCTCGCTGCTCGCCTCAAGCGATACTGATGCGAGTTGGTTTAGCTCTGCGTATCGGGGCAGGACCATCACCTTTGATGGCTGGGTTGCCGACATGATGAACCACGAAAACTATGACACCCGTTACGACGTACTTATCCTCGCGGGAGATAACGGCGTAAGTCCAATGACAGGGCCAAACTTCAGACTTACAGACGTGAACTTCTATGACATGAACGTGACAAATGCAGACTCGCTCCGCGGGGGTGACAATATCACCATTACCGCAATTGTCGGCGACTACAACTCAACAGCAGATTGGCTTGAGCTTGACCTGGTGTCTATTTCGGTTCGTTAAGGAGCCCATGATGTATTGCCCAAGCGTTGAGGGCTTGAGGAGTCGATTGCGCAGAACTCGATTCTGCTTTTGAGGTTGCTGCGCCGGCAGTGCCAATGCGGCCTGAGTCGCCCACGGAGCGACTCAGGCCGCATTTGGATAGAAGGTGATATTTGCCCGCCCGGCCAATTCGAGCCCAACAAGCTTAGTGGCTATAGCGTGCGACCCCCTAATCTCTCGGACTGCCACACGGAGGGCGACCATTTTGTCGGCGCGGCGAATATGGCTGCCGAGGGGATCGAGCTCGTAATTGAGCCCCATATCGGGAACGGCTTCGCGCTTCGGGACCGCGCTCGGTGCATCGGATTCGGAGAGAGTTCGAAAGTCTCTCCCCTCAGCGGACGCTGATTCCCGGTGCTTCACCGAGACAAGCGGCCGGGCCCGGACACCCACGTCCGGGCCCGGCCGATGTGCAAAAGTGACTGTCCCTTTTGCACGTTTTGCACGCTAGCAGGTGGCGCCGCCGATGACGGTCTTGTTGAGGATGGCGTCCTTGTCGATGGGCGCGGTCAGCAGCTTCTCCTGCACGTAGTCAAAGCCGAGGCGCGCCACGGTGTCGGCAAAGCGCTCGCCGCTCTCGCCCTCGTCGCGGAAGAAGAGGATCGCGCGCTCCACGAGGTCCATGACCTCGTCCTCGCTGGTGAAGATCTTGTCCAGCGCCTGGCCATGCGCGACCTTCTTGCCCCAGCGCCCGCCGATGTAGACCTTGTAGCCCGCAAGCCCCTCGGTCACGGCGCCAAACGGGCACGCGCCCACGCAACGGCCGCAGTGGTTGCACGCGGAGCCATCGATCGTGATCTTACCGTCCGGCCCGATCTGCGCGTCGCCCATCGGGCACGCCTTCACGACCTGGCAGACCTTGCACGCGCGACACTTCTCGAGGTCGATCTGCGGCACGCGCTGGCCAACGATGCCCAGGTCGTTGAGGTCGGGCTTGACGCACATGTTGGGGCAGCCGCCCACGGCGATCTTGAACTTGTGCGGCAGGTCCACGCCGTGATAGCCCACGTAGAAGCGCTCGTGCAGCTTCTCGGAGAGGTCGAAGGTGTCGATGAGGCCGTACTGGCAGGTGGTGCCCTTGCAGCTCACGACCGGGCGCACCTTGGAGCCGGTGCCGCCGGCGTCCAGGCCGTGGTCCTGGAGAAACGCGATGCACTCGTCGATCTTCTCGTACCTCACGCCCTGGATCTCCAGCGTGAGGCGCGTGGTCATCGTGACCTCGCCGGAGCCAAAGCGCTCGGCGGCCTCGGCCACGGCGCGCTGCTCGTCCACCGTGATCTTGCCGTTGCGCGTGATCACGCGGATGTTGAAGACGTCGTCGTAGCGCTTGTCCTGCAGGCAGCCCAGGCCCTTGAGTCGCTTGACCTCGGCGGCGGGCAGCTGGGTGCCCGCCGGGCGCGGCACGCGGACCTCGTTGAACGTCACGCCGCCCTCGAGGACGCGCGTCTGCGTGTAGCCAGCGGCCTTGAGACGGTTCTGCGCGAAGTACCCGCGCTTGCCCTTGGCGCACACCAGCAGGAGCCTCTCGTCCTTCTCGTGACCGGGCAGCCCGTCCGGACCGATCTTGGTGAGGTCAACCCACTCCGCGCCGGGGATCGTGGGGGCGGGCAGCACGTCGATCACGTGGTAGTCCGTGGCGGCACCGGCGGCGTACTCGGCCGGCGTGAAGCTCTCGAGCTCGCCCGCGAGCTTGTTCTCCAGAATGTAGGCCGTCGTGACCAGCGGGTGAATGGCGGTCGAGAAGGGCGGTGCGTAGGAGAGGTCCATCAGGTCAAGGTCCTCCACGCGCGCCTTCTGGTAGAGCGCGGTCACCACCACGTCCGTGACCTTGTCCACGGCGCTGGCGCCGAGCACCTGCATGCCGAGCAGGCGGTGCGACGCGCGGTCCGCGACGAGCTTCACCATGAAGCTCGAGGAGCCGGGGTAGTAGTGGGCCTTGTCGTCCACCACGGAGACCACGCTCACCGGGTCAAAGCCCGCCTCGCGCGCGGCCGCCTCGGTGAGGCCGGTGCGGCCGCCGTTCAGCGTGGGCAGCAGGCGCACCGCGCCGGTCCCGAGCGCACCGGGGTAGGGCGTCGGCGTGCCCGTGAGCGTGCGGGCGATCGCGCGGCCAGCGATGTTGGCCGTCGAGCCCATGGCGCTCCAGAACGGGCGGCCGGTGATGGCGTTCGTGACCTCGGCACAGTCGCCGGCGGCGTAGACGTCCGCCAGGTTGGTGGCGCCGAACTCGTCCACGACCACGCAGCCGCGGTCGAGCTCCGCGCCGGAGCCCTCGAGCCACGCGGTGTTGGGCCTGATGCCAATGGAGAGGATCACGAGGTCCGCCGGCAGCGTGCCCGCGCCGGTCTCCACGCCCTCGACCTTGTCGCCGCCCTTGATGGCCGCCAGCGGGCACGACGTCATGACGCGCATGCCGGCCGCCTTGAGCTGGCGCTGCGCGAAGCCGGCCATCTCGGGGTCAAAGACGTTGGGCAGGATCTGCGGCAGCGCGTCGATCACCGTGACGGAGAGACCGCGCGAGAGCAGGTTCTCGGCCACCTCCAGGCCGATGAAGCCGGCGCCCACAATCACCGCACGGCGCGCCCCGGCGTCGGCGTAGTCGCGGATGGCCTCGGCGTCGTCGGGCGTGCGCACGGTGAAGACGCCCGGCAGGTCGGTGCCGGGGATGCTCGCGGGCACGATCGGCGAGGCACCGGTGGCGATGACCAGCTTATCGTACTTCTCGCCGTGCTCGGAGCCGTCCTTCTCGCGCACCGTGACCTCGTGCGCTGCGGCGTCAAGCGCCACGGCCTCCACGCCCGTGCGCACCTCAACGCCGGTGAGCCCCTCGTAGGCGGCCGGCGTGTTGACGATGAGCTCGCCGCGCGTCTGGATGTCCCCGCCGATGTAGTACGGCAGGCCGCACCCGGCGTAGCTGATGTCCTCGCTCTTGGTCACGACCACGACCTCGGCCGAGCGGTCGCACCGCTTGAGCTTGGCCGCGACCTTGGTTCCGGCGGCCACGCCGCCCACGATCAGGTACCTCATGGCGTTCCTCTCCGTTGGCGCCACCCCTCGCGGCGCACATTCCCATGGTAGGTCCGCGCATCGAGGTTTTTATCGGCAATCGGCGAGAAGCGCGCCCGACTCGGCCTATCATGCTGCTCAGGCGAGAAGAACGGGAGGCCTCATGCCCCGCACGGCAGTTTTCAGTGACATCGACGGAACGTTGCTCAACTCCACCCATCAGGTGACGTCCCGCACGCGCGCCGCGATCCGCGCGGTGCAGGCGGCGGGCGTGCCGTTTGTGATCGTGACGGCGCGCGGCGTCTCGGGGACCTACCCGCTCCTCGATCAGCAGGACATCTCCTGCACCGTGGTCACCTACAGCGGCGGCGTCATCCTGGACGAGGCGCGCAACGTCATCCACCACCACGGCCTCACGCGCGCGCAGGCCCAGGAGGTCGTCTCCTTTGCCGAGGCCGAGGGCCTGGACATGACCTGGAGCGCCTACTCCTTCGAGGACTGGGTGGCGCCCGACCGCACCGACCCGCGCCTGCTCCAGGAGGAGCGCATCGTGATGGCCGAGGCGCGCGAGGGCACCATCGACTCCATCGAGCGTGACGAGGTGCAGAAGATCCTCTGCCTCTGCACGGCGGGCAGCACCAAGGAGGTCGAGCGCCGTCTCAAGGAGCGCTTTCCCGAGTTTGCCATCGCCATCTCCTCGGAGACGCTCATCGAGGTCATGCCCGCCGGATCGAGCAAGGCGGGCGCGGTTCGCATCCTCTGCGACCTCTGGGGGCTTGACCCGGCCGACGCCCTGGCGTTCGGCGACAACTACAATGACCTTCCCATGCTCGAGGCCGTGGGCCATGGCTACCTCATGGGCAACGCGCCGTCGGAGCTCCTGGAGCGCGCGTCGCTCGTCGCACCCACGAACGACGAGGACGGCGTGGCGCGCGTGCTCGAGCATCTTGGCCTCATATGACAAAGGTGACAGGGTCAACTGTCATAAACGAAAGGAGAACCCCATGAAGGTCGCCATTCCCACCCTCGGCAAGGGCGGTCTTGACTGCGAGCGCTCCGGCCACTTTGGCCACTGCGACTGCTTCACCGTGGTCGACGTCGAGGACGGCAAGGTCGGCGCCGTGAGCGTCATCGACAACCCGCCCCACGAGGAGGGCGGCTGCATGCGCCCCGTGGCGCTGCTCGCTCAGAACGGCATCGACGCCATCGTCGCCGCCGGCATGGGCATGCGCCCGATGATGGGCTTCGCGCAGGCGGGCATCACCGTCTACTTTGAGAACCAGACCCCGGGCGTGGGAGACGTCGCGCAGATGGCCGCCGCCGGAACGCTCCCCGTCATGGGCGAGGAGCACGCCTGCCATCACTAGCGTGCCCGATGCCCTGGTCATAGCCGGCTGCCTGTCCGGCGAGAAGAACGACGCGGGCGTGGCCGCGCTTGTGGACGAGCTTGCGGCGGCGGTCGGTGCCGGCGCGGTGCTGCGGGCTCGAACGGGCGGACGTCCCGTGGGGCCCGCGGTCCCCGAGGCCCTGGCGGAGCTGCGGGCGCGCGGCGTCCGCCGGGCCCTCGTGGTGACGACGCACGTGACGAACGGCCGGCTCCAGCGTGAGGCCCGATTTGCCGTGCGCGCCGCGTTCTGGGGCTTTGACGGGCTGAACCTCGCCCCGCCCCTGCTCTCCGAAGAGGAGGACTTCGCCGCCGTGGCCGCCGCCCTCGACGAGGCGCTGCCCGCCCGCCCGGGGCTCGTGGTCGCGCTTGCCGGCCACCGTGGCGCCGCGTGCGAGGAGGCGTTCGCCCGGCTTGAGGAAGCCCTTTCGGAGCGCGGTCGTGCCGACGTGCTCGTGGACGCGCCGGGCCACCTGTCCGGCCGCCTCGCGCGCCGGCCCGAGCGCAAGGTTCTGCTTGGCCCCCTTCTGATGGCCCTGGGCCACCATGCGCGCCACGACGTGCTCGTTGATCTGCGGGAACAGCTTGCCGCGCAGGGCCTTACCGTGTCGACCTGGCCGCATGCCCTGGCCGAGCTGCCTGCCGTTCGCGCGCTCGTAGTGGCCCACGCGCTTTCCTTCTGCCCGTCCGGGGTGGTCTAGAATGGTCTGCGAGCCCGCGTCTCCCGTCGCGTCCGGAAATTAACGCACATCCAATGTGCCCGCCGCGAATGCCAACTGGGAAAACGCGCGCTCCACAAAACCAAATGTGCGTTAATTTTCCGACCCTCCCGGCACGCGCAGAAAGGACCTCCCATGAAGCTCGTCATCGCCTCCGACATCCACGGCGCGGCCGACGCCTGCGCCCGCCTCATGGCCGCGATTGAGGAGGAGTCTCCCGACCGCGTGGTGCTTCTCGGCGACCTGCTCTACCACGGTCCGCGCAACGACCTCCCGGCCGACTACGCCCCCAAGCGCGTGATTGAGATGCTTAACGCCGTCGCCGACCGCGTGATCGCCGTGCGCGGCAACTGCGAGGCCGAGGTCGACCAGATGGTCCTCAAGTTCCCCTGCATGGCGGACCACAACATCCTGCTGGACCCGGCGGCCGGGATGACGCTTTTCCTCACGCACGGACACGTCTATGGGCCCGGCTACCACAACAGCGTGGATGCATGGCCAAAGCTGCCGGAGCGCTCCGCGCTCGTGTACGGTCACACTCACGTCAAAGTGAGCGAGAAGGACGAGGCGCACGGGGCCTGGGTCTTCAACCCCGGCTCCGTGGGCATTCCCAAGGATGGCTCGGCCAGCTACGGCGTCTACGAGGACGGCAGCTTCGAGCATCGGCTGCTGTAGCCCCTCATCGGCGTCGTGCCGCAGGCGTGCAAAGGGGACAGTCACTTTCGCACGGTTTGCCCGTGCGAAAGTGACTGTCCCCTTTGCACGCCCTAAAATCCTCGCTTCAAAAAATCTCATGTGTAGAGACTTAGATTATGTATAGAATCGAGGCGCAGAGGGGATAAACTCAACCGTACAGACAGGAAACAGGCGAGCGGGCCCGCGCAGGCGCGGGCTCCACGCAGGAAAAGGAGAGCATCATGGGCAAGATTCTCGGTATCGACCTTGGTACCACCAACTCCGCGATGGCGGTCCTCGAGGGCGGCGAGCCCACGATCATCGTCAACGCCGAGGGCGACCGCACCACCCCGTCCGTCGTGGGCTTCCGCTCCGACGGCGACCGCATCGTCGGCAAGGCGGCCAAGAACCAGGCCGTCACCAACCCCACCAACACGGTCTTCTCGATCAAGCGCTTCATGGGCCGTCGCTACGACGAGGTCGGCTCCGAGCTCAAGACCGTCCCGTACAAGGTCAAGCCCGGCGTGGGCGGCCGTGCGGTCGTTGAGATCGACGGCGAGGACTTCACCCCCGAGCAGATCAGCGCCATGATCCTCTCCAAGATGAAGGCCGACGCCGAGAAGTACCTCGGCGAGCCCGTCACCGACGCCGTCATCACCGTCCCGGCCTACTTCAACGACGCCCAGCGCCAGGCCACCAAGGACGCCGGCAAGATCGCCGGCCTCAACGTCCAGCGCATCGTCAACGAGCCCACCGCCGCGGCCCTGGCCTACGGCCTCGACAAGAAGGGCATCGACCAGAAGGTCCTGGTCTTCGACCTCGGCGGCGGCACCTTCGACGTGTCGCTTCTCGACCTCGCCGACGGCGTCGTGGAGGTCCTTGCCACCAACGGCGACAACCACCTCGGCGGCGACGACTGGGACCAGCGCGTCATCGACTGGCTGGCCGACAAGTTCCAGTCCGACAACGGCATCGACCTGCGCAAGGACCCCATGGCCCTGCAGCGCCTGAAGGAGGCCGCGGAGAACGCCAAGAAGGAGCTCTCCTCCGCCCAGCAGGCCCAGATCAACCTGCCCTTCATCACTGCCGACGCCACCGGCCCCAAGCACCTCGACTACACGCTGACCCGCGCCGAGTTCGAGCGCATCACGCGCGACCTGCTCGACCGCTGCAAGGGCCCCGTCACCAAGGCCCTGCACGACGCCAACCTGCAGCTCTCCGAGGTCAACGAGGTCATCCTCGTGGGCGGCTCCAGCCGTATGCCCGCCGTCCAGGAGCTCGTCAAGCAGATGACCGGCAAGCAGCCCAACATGTCCGTGAACCCGGACGAGGTCGTGGCCGACGGCGCGGCCGTCCAGGGCGGCGTCCTCACCGGCGACGTCTCGGGCATCCTGCTTCTGGACGTCACGCCGCTGTCCCTCGGCGTGGAGACCATGGGCGGCGTCATGACCAAGATGATCGACCGCAACACCACGATCCCCACCTCCAAGACCGAGATCTACTCCACGGCGGCCGACAACCAGACCTCCGTCGAGATCAACGTCCTGCAGGGCGAGCGCGAGATGGCCGCGGACAACAAGTCCCTCGGCAAGTTCAACCTCACCGGCATCCCGGCGGCCCGCCGTGGCATCCCGCAGATCGAGGTCACCTTCGACATCGACGCCAACGGCATCGTGAAGGTCACCGCTAAGGACAAGGCCACCGGCAAGAGCCAGCAGATCACCATCTCCGGCTCCACCGCCCTCTCCGACGACGAGGTCGACCGCATGGTCAAGGACGCCGAGGCCCACGCAGAGGAGGACAAGAAGCACAAGGACGAGATCGAGGTCCGCAACCAGGTCGACTCCCTCGCGTACTCCACCGAGCAGACCCTCAAGGACCTGGGCGACAAGGTTCCGGCCGACCAGAAGAAGGCCGCCGAGGACGCCGTGGCCGAGGCCAAGAAGGCGCTTGACGGCACCGACGTGGAGGCCATCCGCGCCGCGGGCGACAAGCTCCAGGAGGTCGGCCACAAGCTCGCCGAGGTCGTCTACTCCGCCACGCAGGAGGACGCTGCGGCCGGCGCCGGCGCGGGCGCGCAGGGCGGCTCCGCCAACGACGTCGTGGACGCCGACTACGAGGTCGTGGACGACGACAAGAACAACTAGTCCACAGCGGCCGTACGTAACGGATTAGAACAGGGGCGGCCACGGCTACGCGGCCGCCCCTCGTGCAAAGGGGACCGTGCAAAGGGGACAGTCACTTTTGCACACCCGAGAGTTTGAGGAGGGTGACGTGAAGGTGCCCATCGAGGTAGAGGACGAGAAGAACGAGGCCATGGAGCCCGAGCCCGTCGAGCCGGAGGACGTGGACCCGGAATCCGAGGAGGCCGAGGCCGAGGACGTCGTCGAGGACGTGGACCCGGACGAGGAGCGCGCCCGCGTAGAGGCCGCCATCCGCGCCGGCGAGGAGGCGGCGGAGCGCGAGCTTGCCGCCGACGCGAGCAAGATTCGCGAGGAGCGCGACGAGCTGCAGAAGAAGCTCGCCGACGTCGAGGACCAGATCGAGGCCGCCAAGAAGGAGGCCTCCGAGGCCACGGAGCGCATGCTGCGCCTCCAGGCGGACTGGGACAACTACCGTCGCCGCACCGCCGCCGAGCGTCTTGCCGAGAAGGAGCGTGCGGCAGAGAAGCTGGTCACCAACCTGCTGCCGGTAATCGACGACATCGAGCGCGCCATCGAGCACGCCGGCGTCACCGAGGGCGACACGCAGTTCCAGCAGTTCGTCGACGGCGTCTCCGCGGTGCACGCCAAGATGCTCGGCGTGCTCGAGAAGGAGGGCGTCGAGCCCATCGACCCGGTGGGGGAGCCCTTTGAGCCGCTGGCCCACCAGGCCGTCGGCCGCGTGGAGGACAAGGACGCCTTCGACGAGACCGTGGCCCAGGTGTATCAGAAGGGCTACAAGATGGGCGACAAGGTCATTCGCACCGCCATGGTGACGGTGACCTACGGCGGGCCCAAGCGCCCCGCCGAGGAAGAGTAGCGCCACGGGCGTGCAAAGGGGACAGTCACTTTTGCACGCGCGCAGGTTAGTTGGACGGCGTGCAAAAGTGACTGCCCCCTTTGCACGCCCTATCAGAAGGGAGGCTCGTGCGAGATGGCAACTAAGCGAAGCTACTATGATGTGCTGGGCGTGAAGCGCGACGCCTCTGACGACGAGATCAAGAAGGCGTTCCGCAAGCTGGCGGCCAAGTACCACCCGGACGCCGGCGGCGACGAGCAGAAGTTCAAGGAGGTCAGCGAGGCGTACACCACGCTCTCGGACCCCAAGAAGCGCCGTGAGTACGACCAGATGCTCATGTTCGGCGGCATCCCCGGCGCCGACTTCGGCGGCTCGGGCGGCCGCGGCCGCTACACGTACACCACCAACGTGGGCGGGGACTGGTCCGACATCTTCGACAGCATGCGCGGCGGCGGTGACGGCGGCTTCGGCGGGTTCGACTTCTCGTCGATCTTCGGCGGGGCTGCGGGGCGTGCGGCCAATCGGCCCACCAAGGGCAGCGACCTCACCATGTCGGTGGACGTCTCCGCCGAGGAGGCGTTCCGCGGCGCCACGCGCAAGGCGACGTATCGCGTGCCATCCACGGGCGAGGAGCAGACGCTCACCATCAAGATTCCCGCCGGCGCCGTGGACGGCGGCAAGCTCCGCTACCGGGGCCGCGGCGAGTATGGCACCAACGGCGGCGACCGTGGCGACCTCGTGATCACCACGCACGTGGCGGAGCACCCGCTGTTCAAGCGCGATGGCGCGGACGTGCGGATGGACCTTCCCATCAGCATGTACGAGGCAACGCTCGGCGCGACCGTCGAGGTCCCGACGCCCGACGGGACCGAGGTGCGCCTCAAGGTCCCGGCTGGCACGCAGGACGGCAAGACCTTCCGCTTCCGCGACCTGGGCGCCCCCAACGTCAAGCGCAAGGGCACGCGCGGCGCGCTCTACGTGACGGTGCGCGTGAAGGTCCCGACGCTCATCACCAAGAAGGAGCGCGACGCGCTCGAGGCGCTGCGCGACGCCGACACGCGCGACTACCGCGAGGAGGTCAACCGTTATGGTACGCAGCGCTAGCGAGGAGCGCGGCAGGGACCGCGGGCGCGAGGGCCGCGACCGCGACAAGCCCCTCTACATGATCAGCGTGGCCGCCGAGCTCACGGGCATGCACCCGCAGACCCTGCGCGTCTACGAGCAGAAGGGGCTCGTCACGCCCGGACGCTCGCGCGGCAACACGCGCCTCTACTCGCAGTCAGACATCGACCGGCTGAACCTCATCTCCAAGCTCACCGACGAGGGCATCAACCTCGCCGGCGTCGTGCGCATCCTCGACATGCGCGAGCGCATGCTGGCGCGCGAGGACGAGCTCGAGGAGCTGCGTCGCCGCGTGCGCGAGCTCGAGGACGAGGTCCACGAGTTCCGCATGCAGGAGAAGATCACGGCGCTCGCCCGCTATGACAGCGCGAGCAGTCCCGAGCAGGTCATGCGCCGCCTCCTGCTCAACGGCGCCCCCGATTCTGGCGAGAAGGACGGGCATGCCTAAAAGGGGCCATGCCTAAAAGGGGCCAGGCCCCTTTTAGGCATGTTTTTACGCGACCTCGGCTGCCAGCGCTTCGTCCGGCAGCGAGTCGACGGCCGCCTCGGTGTAGGCGGAGAGTATGTACGTCGTGTAGCCGAAGTCCTCGTCGATGCCTATGAGAAGCATCCAGTACGCCGCCGGCCCCTCCCCCTCGATGCGCCCCACGCGATAGAGTCGCACGCGGCCGAACTCCTCGTCCTCGACGCGGTCCGTGTAGAACGGGTCGCGAAGCCCGGCACGGTCGAGCATGTCGTCGCCAATCGCGTTCGACTCCTCCTCGCTCACGACGGGCGCGCACTGAAAGCTGAACGATGCCTCCGACGGCGCGTTGCCGGCACTCAGAAGGTCTGGCGACGTGCCGCCGAGCATCAGGCTGTTGGAGCGGCACTCGGGCTGCCCCTCCACGGGCTCGCTCGTCTGCCACGAGCCATACGGCACGCCGACCGAATACGTGAACCCCAGCTTGCTGAGGGCGCCGGGCAGGTCCTTGGGATCGCATGCCAGCATGCCCGCCACATCATATGCGGAGGAGACGGTGCCGCTCGTCACCGTCTGACATGCCCCCAGCGTCATCACGATGGCGACGACTGTGGCGAGAAGAACGACAAGCCGATGCGTGGCCCGTCCCATTGCGGCCTCCCAGATACGGTTTCGTAAAGTATAGAGAAAGCCGGCACGTCTCGCCGTGCGCTGCCATGCGAGGCGGCGGGCGGCATGCTGGCACTCAAATCCCCAACCGAGCGCGCGGCCTTGCTCAAATCCCCAACTGAGTACAGGGGCGCGCTCAAATCCGGATTTGAGCGCGCGGGCAGGGGCTTGCATGTTGCGCTGGGCGACAAAAGCCCAGTTCGCGTGCTGTCGAACCTTCCTAGGGCGTGGTCTTACGCTTCTGAGGGGCAGGACCTGGCACTCAAATTCCCAACTGAGTGCGTAGCCGTGCTCAAATCCGGATTTGAGCACGGCAGCACGGCGCCGCGGCAGCACGGCGGCATACGGCGCACGGTAGGAGGCCCCGCGACATCCCCGCGGCACCCCGTGCGGCCCCCACGGCACAAGGACCCGGAGAGGTCCCCGCGCCACCCACGTTCTTCTCGCCAGCACGCAGAAAATCTACTATGTAGACGCTTAGATTTGCGTATACGCCCCAGCTTGGGAGGGAACAATATCCCTTGATAAACAACGACCCAAGAAGGGGGCAATCATGAGACTCGACAAGTGGGCCGTGACGGCCCAGGAGGCGCTGCAGGCGTCCATCGGCATCGCGACGGATGCCAGCGCCGGGCAGCTCATGCCCATTCACCTGCTCAAGGCCCTGCTCAGCTCGGGAGAGCACAACCTGCGCGCGATCATCGAGCGCGTCGGTGCGGACCCGGCCGGCATCGAGGCCCAGGTGGACCAGGCCATCGCGCGCCAGCCGCGCGTCACCGGAGACGCCAGCCAGATGGGGATGGGCGACGCCCTCGTTCGCGTGACCAACGCGGCGGAGAAGCTCGCGTCCAAGATGGGGGACTCCTACGTCACCACCGAGCACCTGCTCTGCGCGCTCGCCGACGCCAAGGACGAGGCCGGCTCAATCCTCAAGGCCGCCGGCGTCACGGCCAAGCGCGTCGAGGAGGCCTATGACGACCTGCGCGGGGACGAGCGCGTGACCAGCCAGGACTCCAAGCCGGAGTTCGAGGCGCTCGAGAAGTACGGCCGCAACGTCACGGACCTCGCGCGCCAGGGCAAGCTCGACCCGATCATCGGCCGCGTCGAGGAGATCCGCCGCACCATCCAGGTGCTCTCCCGCCGCACCAAGAACAACCCCGTGCTCATCGGTGAGCCCGGCGTGGGCAAGACCGCCATCGTCGAGGGCCTCGCCCAGCGCATCGTCAACGGCGATGTCCCGTCCACCCTGCGTGACAAGGAGCTCATCGAGCTCGACATGTCCGCGCTCGTGGCTGGCGCCAAGTACCGCGGCGAGTTCGAGGACCGCCTGAAGTCCGTGCTCAAGGAGGTCGAGAAGTCCGACGGGCGAATCATCCTCTTCATCGACGAGCTCCACACCATCGTGGGCGCGGGCGCCACGGAGGGCTCCATGGACGCCGGCAACATCCTGAAGCCCGCCCTCGCGCGCGGCACGCTGCATGCCATCGGCGCCACCACGCTGGACGAGTACCGCAAGTACATCGAGAAGGACGCGGCCCTCGCGCGGCGCTTCCAGACCGTCATGGTCTCGGAGCCCACCGTCGAGGACACGATCTCCATCCTGCGCGGCATCAAGGACCGCTACGAGCAGCACCACCGCGTGCGCATCACGGACTCCGCGCTGGTCAGCGCTGCCGACCTCTCCAACCGCTACATCTCCGACCGGTTCCTCCCGGACAAGGCCATCGACCTCGTCGACGAGGCGGCGAGCCGCCTGCGCATGGAGCTCGACAGCATGCCGGCAGACATCGACGCCGTGGACCGCCAGCTCACGCAGATGCAGATCGAGGAGCAGGCCCTCATGAAGGAGGAGGACGCCGCCAGCAAGGAGCGTCTCGAGACCCTGCGCGGCGAGATCGCCACCACGCGCGAGAAGCTCGACGGCATGAAGGCCAGCTGGGAAAACGAGAAGGGCGCGATCGACCGCGTGCAGGACCTCAAGTCCAAGATCGAGGGCGCGCGGGTGGAGATGGAGCGCGTGACCCGCGAGGGCAACCTCGCCCGCGCGTCCGAGCTGCGCTACTCCACGATCCCGAGCCTCCAGCGCGAGTACGACGAGGCGGAGGCCGCGCTCACCGCCCGGCAGGAGGAGGGCGGCCTGCTCAAGGAGGAGGTCACGTCCGAGGAAATCGCCGAGGTCGTGAGCTCGTGGACCGGCGTGCCCGTGTCCAAGATGATGCAGGGCGAGATGGACAAGCTCAAGAACCTGGAGGGCGAGCTGCACAAGCGCGTCGTGGGGCAGGACGAGGCCGTCTCCGCCGTGGCCGCCGCCGTGCGCCGCAGCCGCGCGGGACTCTCCGACCCCAACCGACCCATCGGCAGCTTCTTCTTCCTCGGCCCCACCGGCGTGGGCAAGACGGAGCTCGCCAAGGCGCTCGCGGAGAACCTCTTTGACGACGAGCGCGCGCTCGTGCGCATCGACATGTCCGAGTACATGGAGAAGTTCAGCGTGCAGCGCCTCATCGGCGCGCCTCCCGGATACGTGGGCTACGACGAGGGCGGCCAGCTCACCGAGGCCGTGCGGCGCCGTCCGTACTCCGTGATCCTGCTCGACGAGATGGAGAAGGCGCATCCCGACGTCTTCAACATCCTGCTACAGGTGCTCGACGACGGGCGCCTCACGGACGGCCAGGGCCGCGTGGTGAGCTTCAAGAACACGATCATCATCATGACGTCCAACGTCGGCAGTCAGTTCATCGCCGGGGCCAACGCGGCGAGCGACCCGGACGAGGTCCAGCGCGAGGTCAACAACGCTCTGCGCCAGACCTTCAAGCCGGAGTTCCTCAACCGCATCGACGACGTGGTGGTCTTCCACGCCCTCGGCCTCGAGGACATCGAGAAGATCGTGGACATCCAGCTCCGCGACGTACGCGACCGCCTCAGCCGCGACCGTATCCAGCTCGTGCTGACGCCTGCGGCCAAGCAGTCGCTCGCCCTTGACGGCCTCGACCCCGTCTACGGCGCGCGCCCGCTCAAGCGTCTCATCCAGCGCCAGGTGGTGGACTCGGTGGCCAACCTCATCATCGACGGTCAGCTCGCCGAGGGGGACACGGTCCGCGTGGACGTGGGCCCCGACGACCGCCTCTTCGCGGCGCGCGACGATGCGGCGAGCCACGACGGCGAGCCCCTCGAGCCCGACTCCGTGGAGTAGCGCCAGGGGGGCGGTGAGACAGGGGGGACTGAGACAAAGGGGACGGGTTCATTTGTCTCATTGGGGTGCATGAGACAAATGAACCCGTCCCCTTTGTCTCACCGTCCCCTTTGTCTCCCGTTGGGCTGTTGCTTTACGATAGAGGCATCATTCAACGATAGGTTGGGGACGACATGGCACAGGACGAGAAGAACCCTCTGGGCGAGACCGTGGCGATGCCGCCCGACTCAGACCCGGATGCCACGCAGCTTGCGGACGAAGCCCCGACGCGCCGCGTCGCTCCGGAGGCCCTTCCCACGATCGTGCTGCCCGCCGAGAAGGACGCGCCCGAGACGGCGGTCGATGGCATCGACGCCCTCGGCGACCCGTACTTCTCGCCCGTCGTCCCCAACGACCTCACCGAGGCGCGCGTCCCCGTCTCAATCCCGTCGCCGGTCCAGAGCCTGCCCGAGCGCAAGCGCCGCCTTCCGCGCTGGGCGGTGGCCCTCATCGTCGTGGTCCTTCTCGCCTGCGCGGGCGGGGTGGCGTACTACACCTACGGCCAGGAGATGTGGGGCGGCAAGACCATCCCCCGCGTCGTCGGCCTCACGCAGGAGGAGGCCACGCGCGCCCTTGAGAACCTCGGCTTTGCCGTGAGCGTGCAGCCCGTCGCGGCCGATGACGGGTTTGGCATCGTGCTGGCGTGCAGCCCGTCGGAGGGCCAGCGCGTCGACCCCGCGAACGGCGCCACCATCTCCGTGGCGAGTCAGCGCACCATACCCCAGATCGTGGGGATGGACGTCGAGTCCGCCCATCAGGCGCTTCTGGACGCGGGCGCGGAGAACGTCACGCTCTCCTACCAGAACTCCGACCAGCCCGCCGGGACGGTCCTGGCCGTGAGCCCCGAGGAGGGGAGCGCGTTCGTCTCGTCCGACCCCATCACCGTGACCGTGGCGCGGGCGTTCACCGTCCCCGCGCTCGAGGGGATGCCCCTCTCGGACGCTCAGGCCCAGCTCGAGGCAGGGGGCCTGACCTCAACGGTCATCTACGTCGAGTCCGACGCGGAGAAGAGCACCGTGGTGAGCCTCGACCCGCCTGCGGGGACCGAGGTCGCCGCGGGCGCGAGCATCACCCTGGCGGTGGCGACGCCCATGCCCCACGAGCCCTATGACCTGATGGGATACCTCGACGCGGCGCCCCAGGCGCTCTCCGTGTATCTCGCGGACGCGGGATACACGCTAGACTACGGGGAGATCTACGCCTCGGGCGGCAACGCACACGTTGCCTATACGGGTGCCTCCGGCGACCTCCTCCAGATAACCAACGAGCCCGAGACCGCCCACTACGCGGGCGGATCTCAGGCCGACGTGCTCGCGCGTGGCGCGGGGGTGGGCGGCGTGCGCTACGCGTTCTCCGCGGAGACCCTGCCTGAGGGCGGCGCCACCGAGAACGAGTCGGGCATCCGCGCCGTCATGGAGGCGTGCGGACTCGAGGGGCTGCTCGACACCTGCACCGAGAGCGACATCGTCGCGCCCATACCGGATCCGGAGCCGCAGGAGCCCGCGGAGCCCGAGGATCCCGCGGACAAGGAGAGCACCGACGGGGAGGGCGACGCGGAGGAGCCCGCAGAGCCCGCGCACCACTTCATCTGCGGCTATGGCCGCCAGGGTGACTACACGTGGGCGGTCATCATCGGCGGCTACGAGGGGTCCACGCGCGTGGTGGCGCTCGTCGCGCCGACGGCGCACTTTTCCTCCGTCAACCTCTCGAGCTTTGGCGGGAGCGTCTGCGACTACATTGCCTACATCGACCAGTACACGGGGTGATGCTGCATGGGTGACAAGAAGAAGGGCGAGAAGGACGTGGAGCGTGACGAGTTCGTGCGCGCCGAGAACGAGGACGACGACGGATACGACCCCTATTCCGACCGGCGACCCGACCCCGAGCCGCTCTTCGAGCGCGACCCCTGGTCGTAAGGCGCGCCGCTTGCCGGCTTGTGCCACTGGCGTCAGGTTTATTTGGCGTGCCATGGGCGTCAGGTTTATTTGGCACACGGGCAACGTGTGCCAAATAAACCTGACGCCCATGGCACGCCAAATAAACCTGACGCCAGTGGCACAAGCCTTGGCTGGGTTAGCTCGTGGCGCCCCAGTTGGTCTGCATGTAGCCCCAGAGGAAGTAGACGACCACTGCGAGGACGGCGAGGACGGCGATGAGCGCGAGGGCGGTCTTGATGCGGGTCTTGCGCTCCCGAGAGACGAAGATGTCGCGACGTCCCTTCGGAATCTCGAGGTACTGGCCGTAGTGAAGGTCGCGGCGAAGCTGCTGCCCGTCGGCGCGGGAGCGGCGATACCCCCGTCCCGAGAACGCTCCGCCGCCGACCGTGTACCCGGAGTCGTGGGCTATCTGGGCGGGCTCATCCTCCTCGTTGGCAAAGTCGTCGATGGGCTCGACGCTGCGGTGGGCTGGCCTCTGGCGGACGTAGGGCGTACGCGCCGCCTGCTCGGGCGCCCTCTGCGTGGTTCCGGAAGGCTCGCTGGCGCCATCGGCGAGGTCGTCACGCTCGTTATCGTTGGTCATGTGTGCTCCCGTTAGCAGTCATGAACAGCAATGCACACATCATACGGCAGCGCGACCGCGCGCCGCCCGCGGGCGAAAAGACTTCTAAAACTGTAAGAATTCCCAGTTCGAATCAGTGATATATCTAAGCCCATTACGCTTAGATATGGTGAGTATATGACGCTAAGAAAAGTTCCTGCCAAGCGTATAGAAATCGAGGCGAGGGGAACAAATAGCTATGTACAGCAAGGGCGCCGGGGCGGCGCCCACATCACAAGGGAGTGATCATCATGGCACTGGTTCCTTACGATCGTTATTCTCGCGCTCTTCGCAACTGGCCGTTTGACGCGCTGGACAACTTCTTCGACGCGCCCTTCGCGCCGCTCTCCTCGACCGCCGCGAGCTTCAAGATGAACGTCGAGGACGCGGGCGACAGGTACGTCGTCTCCGCGGAGCTTCCGGGCGTCAAGCGTGAGGAGATCGACGTCGAGCTCAACGAGGGCCGCCTCTCCATCTCCGTCGAGCGCAAGGAGTCCGATGAGGAGAAGGGCAAGAACTACCTCTACAAGGAGACCGGCGAGTGGAGCGCCACGCGCGGCGTTTACCTCAAGGATGCGGCCGTTGCCGGCCTGACCGCCAAGCTCGAGGGCGGCGTCCTCACCGTGAACGTCCCCAAGCAGCAGGAGAAGGCCAACGTCACCAAGGTCTCCATCGACTAGTAGCGCCTCTCGACGCGGCAACGTCTCGGGCCGGAACCCACGGGTTCCGGCCCGTTTTTCATGTCGAGTCGCCCCGCCGCCTTCGTGCAGCTACAGAATCGTAATCCCCTTGGGGTAGCTGTTGAGGACCTCGCAGCCGTCCTCGGTCACGATGACGAGGTCCTCGATCCTGACGCCCATGTCGCCGGGAAGGTAGATGCCCGGCTCGATGGAGAAGCACTGGCCGGGGCGCACCGGCTCGTCGTGCGTGGAGCTGACGTCTCCCGGCTCGTGGTCGACGAGCCCAATCTGGTGCCCGAGACGGTGCGTGAACGCCGGGCCCCATCCCGCGTCCTCAATGACGCGGCGCGCCGTGAGGTCGATCTCGGCAAAGGTGACCCCGGGCCGCACGATCTTCTCGGCCTCCTCGTTCGCGCGTCGCACCGCGTCGTAGACCGCGCGCTGATGCTCGGTTGGCTCGGCGGAGAAGAACGTGCGCGTCATGTCGGAGCAGTACCAGTCGCGCTTGCACCCCACGTCAAAGAGGACCATGTCGCCCGGCACGAACGGCGTGTCGTCGGGCTCGTGGTGCGGGTCGGCGGCGTGGTCGCCAAAGCTCACGATGGGGGAGAAGGAGTGCCCCTGCGCCCCGAGGCGGCGATACTCGCCGAGCAGCCCGTCGGCGATCTGGCGCTCGGTCACGCCGGGGCGCACCTGGTCGACGAGCCACGCCATGGCCTCGTCGTTCGTGCGCGACGCGGCGCGCATGAGCTCACGCTCGCGGGCGTCCTTGACCGAGCGCGCGTCGTCCACGGCATCGGACGCGAGAACAAAGCGCGAGGCGGCCCCGGCCTCCATGAGGGGCACGAGCCAGCGGGCGGCGAGCTCCTTGTCCACGCCGAGCGGGCGGTCGTGCATGGTGACCTGCGCCACCAGGGGGACGGGGTCGTCTGTGTCGGAGAACTCGACCACGCGCGCCCCGCATCCGGACGCGTCCGGGAAGAGGCGGTTCGCAAAGAGGGTCGGCGTTCCCTCGACAGGGACGAAGAGTGCGAGGAAGCGCTCGTAGGGCTCGGTGTAGTAGCCGCAGAGCCACCAGATGGAAAGCGGGTCCACCACGAGCATCTGATCGATGGTTCTTCTCGCGAGGTTTTCCCTCACGCGTGCGAGGCGACTCTCGTCCATTGCGTCTCCTTCTGCCGTGGGTGCAGTCCTCCTGCCATGGTACGCCGTCGTCATGTGGCGGCATCGTGGCGGCCGCCGGGCAGTTTGTTGCTTGCGTGAAGTCAGAGTAAGATAGAACTTCGCTCATTCTGGGCATTTTGCCCATGAGACGAATGGAGGCATCCATGGAGAACGACATTCCTCCCGTGAACCGGGTTGACGAGATTCGTGAGGAGCTCGGCAGGCTCGAGGGCAAGCGCCTCAAGGTGAAGGCGAACATGGGCCGCTCCCGCATCGTGGAGCGTGCCGGCACGCTCGTGCACGCGCACCCCTCGCTCTTCGTCGTCGAGGTGGAGGAGCGCCGCGGCCGCACCTCTCGCCAGTCCTATCAGTATGTCGACGTGCTTACCGGTACCGTGGAGCTCTACGACACGGAGACCGGCGAGCGTCTCTTCGACTTCGTCGAGTCCTTCTCGGAGTAGGCCCGGCGCACGATGGCGGGCGCAGTCGTCGTCACGACCCCCTGTAAGGTCAACCTGCACCTCGGCGTTCATCGCGAGAAGGACGGGCGCGGGTATCATCGCGTCGACTCCGTGATGGTGCCGGTCGACCTGTGCGACGTGGTGACGGTTGAGGAGGCGCCCGCGCTGAGCGTTCGGTTTGAGCCCGCGCTCGAGGTCGCCCCCGAGAAGACGGGCGTCTGGAAGGCGGCCGTCCTTCTCACCGAGGCCCTGGGTCGGCAGCCCGGCGTCTCCGTGTCAGTGGCGTGTCACATTCCCGAGCGCGCGGGTCTCGGGGGGTCCTCTGCGGACGCGGGTGCCGCGATTCGCGCGCTCTGCGGGCTCTGGGGAGTCGATCCGCTCGACTCGCGCGTCGTTGCGGTGGCACGTCGCGTCGGGGCCGACGTGGCGTTCTTTCTCAACCCCGAACCGGGACTCTATGGCGGTGCGGGGGACGTGCTCGAGCGGACCTTCCCCGCGCTCGAGGTTCCCGTTGCGCTGGTGATGCCCCGCGCGGAGGGCGGCTCGACGGTTGCCGCCTACGCGGAGTTCGATCGGGCAGGCGCGGAGCCCCGTGGCTACGATGACCTCTGCTCCACGCTCGAGGAGGGGGACGTCTCCTCGGCTGCCGCTCACCTTCACAACAACCTTGCGCCCGCGGCGCGCGCCCTGTGCTCGGAGGCGGGCGAGGTCGAGGCGTGGCTTCGCCGGCGGCCGGGCGTCCTTGCGGCACAGATAACGGGGTCAGGCACCTGCTCGTTTGCGCTCTGCGAGAGCGCCGCTGCGGCGGAGGCCGCCTGTGCCGAGGCGCGTCGGAAGGGCTGGCGCGCGTGGGCGACAAAAACTGGTTGGCTCGCGCGAGAAAGTCTGCTAGAATACTCCCCTGCTACGGGTTGTGGCTCAGCTTGGTAGAGCGCTCGGTTCGGGACCGAGAGGTCGCTGGTTCGAATCCAGTCAACCCGACCACGTAGATGCAGGGCCGTCGGCAGTGCGCCGGCGGCCCTTTTGCATGCGCCCTGGGCGAGAAGAACGCGCTTGCGGACAGCGCGCCCCCGGGGGCATCGGACACAAAGAGAGTGACGGATTTCGAACGGATGGGGCCGTTTTTTCGGCCTCGTTTGTTCGAAACCCGTCACTCGGGGGGGTTGCACTCGGGGAGAGCAGCGCTCGGGGAGGGCCGCACTCGGGAAGGCAGCGCCCGGGGTGGGCGGACCGGCGGGTCCTCCCTGCCGGCGGTCTAGGAGCGCCGCGCGCGAACGATCATGACGGAGCCGGCGGCAACGAGGGGGATCGCCGCGCCGAGGAGGAAGAGGGGCGCGTTGGAGGTGGCGTCACCGGTCTCGGGAACGCCGGCCTTCCGCCGCCCGGAGGCCCTCTTCGCGCCGGGCTTCTCGGGGGAGCCGCCGTCACGCCCGCCGTTCTTCTCGCCCTGCGGCGAGGTGGACGAGCCGTCCTTCCCGCCCTGCTGGCCGCTGGTGCCCGCGTCCTTCTCGACGGGCTTCCACTGGGCGTAGAGGGTGAGGTCGTGGTTGGCGTAGGGGAGCGAGAGGTGCGCGCCCGCGTCGTAGGCCGTTCCCGTTCCGTCGGCCTTGGTGTTCCAGCCGACGAACGCAAACCCCTCGCGCGTGGGCTCCTTCGAGGACACCGCGGTCTCGAGGGTCGCTGCGGCGGCGCGGGTCTCCTCCGCGTCCGGGGCATCGGTGCCGCCGTTGGCGTCGTACGCAACGCGGTAGGTTCCCGTCACCGCGACCTTTGCCGCGCGGGAGGTCTCGTAGTCTCCGCCGGACGCGGCGTTGCCGGTGTAGTGGTGATAGAACCGGACCGCGTAGGTTCCGGGCAGCGACGTGTCGACGTCGTGCTCGACCCGCGCGTGCTCGGCGTCATCGAGGCCCACCGCGGCGCCGGCATGGTCGGACATGCTCACGAGGCTGTCAGAGGGCTGCCAGGAGTCGCCGACGGCAAGCTCGAGGTCACGCGTCTGGATGGTGGGGCGCAGCCTTACGTGGATGCTGCCGATTCGTATGCCGTCAGCGTTGACGCCCCTCAGCGTGGCATCGCTGCCGTCGGGGTTGAGGATGACGGCGTCCTTTGCCGCGGCGCGATAGCGATACTCCTGCATGAGGTCATCGTCGAGGTTCTCGTCCTCGTTGAGCACCCAGTCGGGAAGCCCGGGGTAGACCACGGCCGAGTTGCCCGTGCCCACCGACCACCCGAGGTCGCGTATGGCATCGCGAATGCGGCGCAGGTCAATGCTATAGACGCTTCCCGAATACAGGGTCGGGTCGTCGGTTGCGCGGTGACGGTCAAGGTAGTTGATGTTGTCAAAGTGGAAGTCCTCGAGTGAGATCTCGGGGATCGCGGCCTGTACGTCGGCGGGGACTGGCGTGAAGGTCCCGGCAAGGAGGTCGCCCTCGGGGACCACCGTCACGCCGAGGTACTTGCCGCCGCCCTGGAAGCGGCCCACCGTGGCGCCGTTGGCGTCCTCCTCGGTGAGCTGCCGGGCAAAGCGCAGGAAGGCGCTCGCGTTGTTGCTGCGACCTTCGAGCGTGGAGGAGCTCCAGAGGCCGAGCTTGGCAAAGCCGTGGCCGTAGAGCACCGCGCGGGTCTCGTTGGTGAGCTCGAGCGGCAGCGTCACGGTCAGGGTCTCGCCCGGCTGGATGGAGCCGCTCAGGGTGACGCGCTTGAGGTCGTCCCAGGCGTTGGTGGCGGCGTATGCTCCCGCCGCGTCGGCAAAGGGGGCGGGGTCCATCGAGCCGGAGTCCGCCTCCAGGCTCGCATACGCCTCGGATCCGGCGACGGTCGAGGCAAACGTCGCGGCTCCGGAGACCCTTACCAGCGGGCGGTCCTCGGTCCCGCCGCCCGCGTAGTCCGCATAGGGCGTCGAGAGGCGCGCGTCAAACGAGACATCCTCATTCCCCGGGTTGGTGACGACGAGCACCGCGCGCAGGTTGTGTACGAGGTCGACGTCGGCGACCGACTTGTCCATGCGATTGACGTCCGTGTCGCTCACGTTGGCGTAGTTGGATACCTGGCCCGAGTCGTCGGTGTAGTAGAGCGCATACGTGACGCCGGTGGCCGCGGTGAGGGGCGCGTCGTTGACGCGGGAGCCGCCCCCGGGCCTGGTCCCCGTGTAGAAGCTGTTGGTGCTCAGGGCCTGCGCGGGCAGCGGCGTCAGCGAGAACGCCAGCGCGGCGCAGATTGCGACGAGCGCACCGAAGATGTGCGCGCGCCTGTTGGTGCGGTGCATGTTTTCCTCCGTGTTAGTTGTGGCTGACAGTGCGATCCACACACCATCGCCGAACGACGCAACGTGATGTCAAACCGGGTTTCTCGCCGTCAGCTTGCGCTGCCCAGACGCCCTTCTCGCCGGCAGGTCATCAGCATGTGACGGGAGACGGCGTGATGCGCGCAGCTGCCGATCACGTGGCTCGCGGCGAGCTTGGCCGCCTCGCTCGCGCCCTTCGGGGCGTAGGCGTGCGAGAAGCGCTCGAGCATGGCGAGGTCGTTGCCGCCGTCGCCGTAGACGGCCACGTCGCTCTCGGCGATGCCGAGGTGCCCCGCGAGCCAGGCCACGGCCTCGCCCTTGTTGACCCGGGCGTCGGTGAGCTCGAAGAGGTCGCCGTCGAAGGAGGCGTTCACGATCGAGCGGGCATGGTCGGCAATGAAGCCGGCCAGCTCGCGGCGAAGCGCCCCGTCGGCTACGCGGAAGTTGACCTTGCAGATCGGGCGCGCCAGCACGTCGGCGTCCGTCTGGTCGAAGTGGGTGTCGGGGGCGGGCGGCCGCCGGCGCAGCCGATGCGCGACGAGCCTCCCAAGCAGCCCGGGGGACGGGCGGAGCCCCGCGAGGAAGCTCTCGCGCGTGCCTCGGACATAGGTGCCGTCCTCGGCGATGCAGTTGAAGCACACCTCGGGAAACGCGGAAAGGAGCTCCTCGAGCGTCTGTGGGTCGAAGTGCGAGAAGCGCAGCAGCTCCCCGCGCGCGTCGCAGATGAGCGCGCCGTTTGCGGAGACGGTTTCGAGCGGAAGGTCGCCAAAGCCGAGCGTGGAGGCGCGGCGCACGGCGCGCCCGGTTGCGAGCGCCACGTGGCGGCCCGCGTCAAGCACGCGCCTCAGCTGCAGGAGGATGGCGCGGTCCGTCTGGTGGAGCGCGTTGAAGAGCGTCCCATCGAGGTCGCTGGCAAAGAGTCTGATCAGGGGTCCCACCTCCCACGGCGATACAGGAGGCAGTATATCGCCCCGTTGCCGCCGCGTTGGGGATGCCGCCGCCCAGCCGCGCGGAGCTGCCGCTCGTCCAAGGTGACACAAAGCCGACGCAACACGTCGTTTTTCTCACGTTTTGAGTTTGCTCGTGCAAACGTCAAATGGGGCCGCTGGGGGAGGGCGAGAAGAACGCGGAGGCGAGAAGAACGCGGGGACAAGAAGCACGCGGAGGCGAGAGAAGCCCGCTACTGCACCGTCACGGCTCCCTCGGGAACGGCGACCTCAGCGTCGCTTGCCACGACCACGTTGTTCCCGGGCTTCTCCGGCTCGCCCGGCCATTCCGGCACGTAGCTCACGTGCGCGAGCTCGCGCCCGAAGGCCGCCTCGACCTCGCGCAGCGTGCGCGCGCCGCGCCCCTCGCAGGCGCAGCGGACGTTCGCGAGGTAGACGCCGTCCTCGGCGAGGTGCCCGCGCACCACCCGCGCGCCCTCGTCGGTGGTGAGCGGCCCGAGCGGGCGCTTGCCCGAGAACGCGTCGTTGACGATCACGTCGTAAGGCTCCGCAGCGGCGCGGAGGAACCCCCAGGCGTCATCGTTTACCAGGCGAATGCGCCCGTCCTTCTCGGCTCCCGTCTCCTCGAGGCAGTCGTCTAGGAAGAACCGCTCGCGTGCCAGCTTCGTGATGGCGGGGTCGACCTCGACCACGTCCACGCGCGCGGCCGGCACGTACGCGGCCAGGTACTTGGGGAGCGAGTAGCCGCCGCCTCCCATGACCATCACGCGCAGCGGACGGTCGGCCGACCGCCCGCGGGCGGAGACGAGCCCCTCGATGATGGCGGCCATCGCGCGGTGATACTCGCAGGCAAGCTCGAAGCGCAGGTCGTGGGGGACGTAGCTCACGGACTGAAACGTGCCGTTGACGTTGAGCAGGCGCACGGGCGTCTTGTCCTCGGTCAGCGAGTCAAAGACGAGGGTGAGGCCGAACTTGGTGCGCAGCACGCTCACGCCGCGCCGGCGCAGCCCCCAGAGCAGGACGACCAGCACGACGGTGCAGACGACGGTCAGGATGAGGAGGGCGTAGACGAGCTCTCTCAACATGGGCCCCTTTTCGCGTTTTAGAGATTGTGAGTAGCGCGTAACGTCGGCTATACTAGCTGATGCTGTATTGGGCCTGGGGCCCGTCTGAGACAACGCACCGGAAGGACACTTCATCATGATTCTTGGCATGGGGCCGCTTGAGATCGTCATCATCCTCGTCATCGTGCTGGTCATCTTTGGGCCCAAGAACCTCCCCAAGATCGGCAGCGCCCTTGGCAAGACCGTCAAGAACGTTCGCGAGGGCATGGAAGAGGGCAAGGACGAGAAGGACGAGAGCCCGATCGAGTCCCATGACGACTCCGTCGAGGTCATCGAGGACGAGGACGACGCCGACGCCCCCGAGACCGCTGCCGACGACGCGGTGTTCTGCTCCAAGTGCGGCGCCAAGAACGCGGCCGACGCCGGGTTCTGCTCCAAGTGCGGCAACAAGCTCAACTAGTGGCACGCGGCAGGTAGGGAGCAGCGCATGGACAGCACCAAGAAGATCGAGCTCACCTCCGAGGGTCGCCAGAAGCTCGTCGACGAGCTCGCGTACCGCGAGGGCGAGAAGCACGACGAGATCGTCGAGCGCATCAAGGAGGCCCGCGGCTTCGGTGACCTCTCCGAGAACTCCGAGTACGACGCCGCCAAGGAGGAGGAGGCGCGCAACGCCGCGCGCATCAACGAGATTCGCCAGATTCTCTCCGTTGCCACGGTCGTCGAGGCCGGCCCCGCGCACGACCTCACGGTCTCCATCGGCACCACCGTCGAGCTGAAGGACGAGAAGGGCAAGGCGTCCACCTTCACCATCGTGGGCACCACCGAGACCAACTCCCTCGAGCACAAGATCTCCAACGAGTCCCCCGTGGGCAGCGCCCTGGTGGGCCACCGCGAGGGCGACGAGGTCGAGGTCGTCGCGCCGTCCGGCAAGACGAGGAAGTACGTCATCACGGGGATTTCCCGCTAGGTCGGCACTTCCTCTCCGGCAAGCAGCAAGCGTGGCGCCCCGTGTCTGCGTATCGCAGGTGCGGGGCGCTTCTATCTGAAAGGGACAACATGGCAGAGAACACCGCCGCGGGCACCGCCGCCACCGACGAGCGCGCGATGCGCCGCGCCCGCCGCCAGGCGCTCATCGACGCGGGCGTGAACCCGTATCCCATCGCCTCCGAGGTCACGGCGCACGCCGCCGAGCTCGAGGCCAAGTACGCCGACCTCGCGGACGGCACGGACACCGAGGACGTGGTGAGCGTCGCCGGCCGCATCCGGGCGCTCCGCAAGCAGGGCAAGGCCGCATTCATCGTGCTCGAGGACGTGACGGGCTCCATCCAGCTCTTCTGCCGCCACGACGTGCTCGGTGACGAGGGCTGGGACCTTCTCGGCAAGCTCGACCTCGGAGACATCCTAGGTGCCACGGGTGCCGTCATGCGCACGCGCCGCGGGCAGCTCTCCGTCTCTCCGACGCAGCTCACGGTGCTCTCCAAGTCCCTGCGCCCGCTGCCCGAGAAGTTCCACGGCCTCACGGACCGCGAGGTCCGCTACCGCCAGCGCTACGTTGACCTCATCATGAACCCCGAGGTCCGCGACGTCTTCCGCAAGCGCAGCCAGATCATCTCCCTCATCCGCCGCTACATGGAGGCCGAGGGCTACATGGAGGTCGAGACGCCGATGATGCACGCCATCCTCGGCGGTGCCAACGCGCGTCCCTTCGTGACGCACTTCAACGCGCTCGACCGCGACTTCTACCTGCGCATCGCAACGGAGCTGCCGCTCAAGCGCCTCATCGTGGGCGGCATGGAGCGCGTCTTTGAGATCGGCCGCCAGTTCCGCAACGAAGGCATGGACCTCACGCACAACCCCGAGTTCACCTCGATGGAGGCCTACTGCGCCTACTCCGACCTCGAGGGCATGAAGCGCCTCTCCGAGGGTCTGTTCAAGGCCATCGCGCGCGAGGTCTGCGGCTGCGAGGAAGGCCACGAGGTCATCACCTTCCAGGGACAGCAGATCGACATGTCCGGCACCTGGGCGAGCCGCCCGCTCTCCGAGATCGCCTCCGAGTGCGTGGGCGAGGAGCTCACGATGGACACCCCCATCGAGCACCTGCGCGAGCTCTGCGAGAAGCACGGCGTCGAGGTCCAGCCCAGCTGGGGCGCCGGCAAGCTCCTCTTTGAGCTCTACGACGAGCTGGGCGAGAAGACCATCGTCAACCCCACCTTCGTGTGCGACTACCCGGAGGAGGTCTCCCCGCTCTCCAAGCGCAAGGCCGAGGACCCGCGCCTGACCGACCGCTTTGAGCTGGTCATCGCCGGCCACGAGTACGCCAACGCCTTTTCCGAGCTCAACGACCCCGTGGACCAGGCCGGCCGCTTTGCCGAGCAGGTTGCCGCCAAGGGCATGGGCGACGACGAGGCCATGGGCTACGACTACGACTACGTGCGCGCCCTCGAGTACGGCATGCCGCCGGCGGGCGGCATCGGCTACGGTATCGACCGCATGATCATGCTCTTCTGCGACCAGCCCGCGATCCGCGACGTGCTGCTCTTCCCGGCCATGAAGCCGGAGACCATCACGCGCGCGGACATCGAGGCCCAGGTCGCGGGCGTGGTGACGGACAACGCCGCCGCCTCCGTGGACGCCATCGCCGAGGACAGCGAGAAGGTCACGGCCGCCACGGCGGAGGCCCCTGCGGCGCTCGTCGCCGGCATTGACCGCGATGCCGCGCTCGCCCTTCTCGCCAAGCACAACCACGAGGAGTTCCACCTCGAGCACGGCCAGACCGTCGGCGGCGTGATGCGCGTCTTCGCCGAGGAGATGGACCCCGACAACGCCGACTTCTGGGAGGTCGTGGGCATCCTGCACGACCTCGACTGGGAGGAGCACGCCGACGACCCGGCCAACCACACGGTCTACGCCGCTGAGCTGCTGCGCGCGGCGGGTGCCTCCGAGGAGCTCGTGCGTGCCATCCAGTCGCACAACTCCGACAACAACCCCGATTTGCCCGCGCCCGAGCTCCCCATGGAGAAGGTCCTCTTTGCCGTGGACGAGCTCACGGGCCTCATCGGCGCGGCCGTGATCATGCGCCCGAGCAAGTCCGTCATGGACTTCGAGGTGAAGTCGCTCAAGAAGAAGTTCAAGGACAAGCGCTTCGCCGCCGGCTGCAACCGCGACGTCATCCGCAAGGGCGCCGAGCTCTGCGGCTGGGAGCTCGACGAGCTCTTCTCGCGCACCATCGACGCGATGAAGGCCATCGCGCCCGACCGCGACACGTTTGGCAAGTAGCGACAGGGCGCCCGTCCTTCTCGTTGTTTCGCTCTGCGGCGGCCGACACTCATGAGTGTCGGCTGCCGTGTCATTTTCAGCCGGCACTTCTCGACAAACGCCAAGAAGGGGCCGGCACTCCTGCGGACAGGCCACCCTTTTGGCCGGCACTCCTTGCCGGCACTCATGAGTGTCGGCTGCGCTCCGACCGCTCGGTGTCACCACCCGGGCTTCTCGCTGGGAAGCGCCGGCAGCATCTGGCTGAGAAGGACGCGACGGGCGTGGGCGCATCCCTCGTCGGCAAGAATTCCCCTGACCTTGGTCTCGTAGCTGGCGCCCTCATGCACTGCGAGTGCGTGTGCGACGCGGGCGAGGTAGGCGTTGAGCGCGGGCAGGGTGCTCACGTTCTTATAGCTCGCCGGAAACACGGAGATCCCGCAGGTCTGGTAGTCGCGGATTCTGCGCTGATCCTCCTCGAAGGCAGCCTCGCTGATATGCTCCTTGCCGTTGTACTCAGATGCGGTGAGCTGGTCCGGCCAGTGAAAGTCGGGCCGCATGCGCTGATGCTCGATGAGGTCACGCACCTCATGCGGCCACTCGATGGGCGCGTTCTCGAGGAAGGGCGGCGTCTCTATGCCCCCGAGCTCTCCCGGAAGCTTGAACGCAAACGAGAGGAGCGTCTCCTCGGGGGAGCCGGACCCGTCCTGAACGAGGCCGGCGGCTCGCCGGGCTTGGGCAAGGCCCTTGATGCCGGTCGCCTCCCCCAGGAAGACGCGCAGGTCGGCGGCGTGCGCGATGGGCTCGAGCTCGAAGGCGCAGGCGCCGTGCGCCGGGTCGAAGGGGTCGCGCGCATAGGATCCACAGGCCTCCATGGGAAACGTTAAGAGTCGGTAGAGGCTCGCGTTGTCGGTGAGCGCCCCGTGTCTTACGAGGGTCGCGAGGGCCTGCTGCATCCGCACCATGCTGAGCGCAGGGGACTCGACAAAGATGCGGAGGTCGCCGCCGCCCGCGTAGTCCCAGGCGCGCCCGTCCTCGTGCACGACTTCATAGAACGCCGCGTCCGGCAGATGCGACAGCAAGGCACGCGACCTGACGAGGGAGGATTCCGTCCGGTCCCGGCGAGAGAAGAAGGTGAGCTCGAGTGGGCGTGCGCTCGAGATGCCCCCGAGGCCGTCGGGGAGGGAGGCGCGTAGGGCGGAGAGGTCAATCGGGCCTTGTCGGACCATGGGGGCGGCGCCCGGCGCGGGCACAAGCCGCAGGTCTGGGTCGCGCCGAGCGATGCGCGTGAACTTGAGCGAGTCGGTGCCTGCGAGAAAGATGCTCTCCGCCATGAGGCCCCCTTTCCTTCGGTGGGCTCGAAAGCCTAGCGGGGGGCACTTGCGCGAAGCGCTCCATCTGGTTGCCGGCCTCTGACCAAACTCTGCGTTTTCCTGTCGACATGCCGAGAAAAGAGCAGGTCGGGCGAGGTGTGAGCCACGCGCATGGCATAGGGGGCTTTTGCCTTGACATTCTGTTGATGCGCCAAACCATCACAACCCGTGTGGTCCGGCGTTCAGGGCAGGGGCCTGAGACGAAAGCCCCTTGCGCCCCGCTCGTAGCCGACACCTATGAGTGTCGGCAAGGAGTGTCGGCTGATTTGGCGGGCTGTCGACAGGAGTGTCGGCAATCTCTCGGGGTTTAGCGAGAAGTGCCGGCTGGTGGCAGGCGTTCAGCCGGCACTTATAAGTGCCGGCTGAGGAGGGGCGACCGGAGGATGCCGGCTGAAGAGGGGCGACCGGAGGAGGAGGTCGTCTGGAGGAGGGCCTGCTGAGGGGGGCCTCGCGAAGGGAGGGGCGGAAAAAAGGCGAGAAGAACGTCACGTCGCTTATCGCGTTTGCGCTGGGCGCGTGGTGGGTACAAACTATAACCGTGAAACGACCATGGGAGGGAACCCCCTATGTTTGAGAAGTTTACCGACAAGGCGCGCAAGGTGATGAGCCTCGCGCAGGAGGAGGCGCGCGGCCTCGGACAGATGTACGTGGGCACCGAGCACCTGCTCCTGGCCCTCATCAAGGAGGGCGAGGGCGTGGCGGCCCAGGCGCTCGCCAAGCTTGACGTCACCTATGACGAGACGCTCTCCACGGTGCGCGACCTCACGCCCAGCGAGACCGAGCCCGTGCCGGGCGGCCACATCCCCTTCACGCCGCGTGCGAAGCGCGTGCTCGAGGGGGCGTACCGCGAGACGATGACCCACGGCCAGACGTACATCTCGACCGAGCACCTGCTGCTCGGCATCGTGTCCGAGGGCAACGGCCGCGCGATGGACGCCCTGCGCCAGATGGGCGTCTCGGCCGACGCGGTGCGCAACGCCGTGAACGAGCTCGCCTCGAAGTCCTCCGAGGGCGCCCAGCCCGCCACCGCCGACGTGCGGATGGCCGGCTTCGGCGGGCCCGGCCCGCAGCAGCAGGGCGAGGAGGGCTCGGTCCTGGAGCAGTACGGGCGCAACCTCACCAAGCTCGCCGCGGACGACCGCCTTGACCCGGTGATCGGCCGCGACCGAGAGATCGAGCGCGTCATGCAGGTCCTCGCGCGCCGCCAGAAGAACAACCCGCTCATCCTGGGCGACCCGGGCGTGGGCAAGACCGCCATCGTCGAGGGGCTCGCTCAGCTCATCGCCGGCGGCAACGTGCCGGACATCCTGCGCGGCAAGCAGATCTGGACGCTCGACCTCGCGAGCCTCGTCGCCGGCTCCAAGTACCGCGGCGAGTTCGAGGAGCGCATGAAGAAGGTCGTGAGGGAGCTCCAGGACTCCAAGGAGGACATCCTCTTCATCGACGAGATCCATACCGTGATCGGTGCGGGCTCGGCCGAGGGCTCTATCGACGCTGCCTCCATCCTGAAGCCGCCCCTCTCGCGCGGCGAGATCCAGGTCATCGGCGCCACCACGGCCGAGGAGTACCGCAAGCACGTGGAGAAGGACTCCGCCTTCGAGCGGCGCTTCCAGCCGGTGAACATCGGCGAGCCGAGCCCCGAGGACACGATCAAGATCATCGAGGGCCTGAAGGAGCGCTACGAGAAGCACCACCACGTCCGGTACACGGACGCCGCCGTGGAGGCCGCCGTGACGCTCTCGAGCCGCTACGTGCAGGACCGCTTCCTTCCCGACAAGGCCATCGACGTGCTCGACGAGGCGGGCGCCCGCACGCGCGTGCACAAGATGGCGCTGCCGCCCGAGATTGCCCAGACCGACGCCGACCTCGCGCGCGTGCGCGACGAGAAGTCCGCCGCGGCCGCCGCCCAGGAGTTCGAGGAGGCGGCGCGCCTGCGCGACGAGGAGAAGGCGCTCGTGGCCCGCCGTGACGAGCTTGAGGCCAAGTGGCGCGAGGAGCTGGCCGCCAACGTGGTGACCGTCGACGAGGAGGACATCGCCGACGTGGTCTCCACGATGACCGGCGTGCCCGTCTCGAGCCTCACCGAGGCCGAGGCCTCCAAGCTCCTGCGCTGCGAGGACGTGCTCCACGAGCGCGTCGTGGGCCAGGACGAGGCCGTGACCAAGGTCGCCAAGGCCATCCGGCGCAGCCGCAGCCCCCTCAAGGACCCGCGTCGCCCCGGCGGCTCGTTCATCTTCCTCGGCCCCTCGGGCGTGGGCAAGACCGAGCTCGCCAAGGCGCTCGCCGAGTTCCTCTTCGGCTCCGAGGAGGCGCTCATCAGCTTTGACATGTCGGAGTTCATGGAGAAGCACACCGTCTCCAAGCTCGTCGGCGCCCCTCCGGGATACGTGGGCTATGACGAGGGCGGCGAGCTCACCAAGGCCGTGCGCCGCCGGCCCTACTCCGTCGTGCTCTTCGACGAGGTGGAGAAGGCGCACCCCGACGTCTTCAACGTCCTTCTCCAGATCCTGGAGGAGGGTCGCCTCACGGACGGACAGGGCCGTCACGTGGACTTCTCCAACACCGTCATCATCATGACGTCCAACATCGGCGCGCGCGACATCGCGCAGACCACCACGATGGGCTTCTCCGCGCAGGGCGCGAACGGCCTCTCCGACAAGGAGATCACGAGCCGCGTGATGTCCGAGCTCAAGAAACACTTCCGCCCGGAGTTCCTCAACCGCGTGGACGAGGTCGTGGTCTTCAAGTCCCTCACGCCCGAGCAGCTGCGCGGCATCGTGGAGCTCATGGTGGCCGACCTGCGCGACCGTCTCATCGCGCAGGGCATGTCCATCGAGCTCACGGACGCGGCGCGCGACTTCGTGGCCAAGGAGGGCGCCGACCCGGTGTATGGCGCGCGGCCGCTCCGCCGCGCCATCCAGACGCTCATCGAGGACCCGCTCTCCGAGGAGCTGCTGCAGAACCTCTGGCACCGCGGGGAGATCATCCGCGTGGACGAGAAGGACGGGCGGCTCGTGTTCGAGCACACGACCGGCGAGATTCCCGCGCCGCGTCGCCGCGAGCACATGGCGTCACCCGACCTCGCTTCGCTCCCGGAGCCGTCCGCCCCGAGGGCGAGCGGCGGGAGCCTCCTCGCATCCGACTAGCGCGACAGGGGGACGGAGGGGCCGTGGCCGCTCCGTCCCCCTCACCTCCGACCTCTCATGACCCATTGCCGCCGAGGCCGTATACTGGGGGATGAGAAGACCGGCCGGCCCGTTTGAGGTCGGCGCACATGAAGGGGCCGCCCATGGACGCATCCCAGCTGAACACGGGTGTCGCGGAGCGCGAGCAGCGCCTGCAGGACGCCATCAGGAACACCGCCCCCGGCACGCCCCTCAGGGTGGCGCTCGACATGATCCTCGCCGGCCACCTCGGGGCGCTCATCTGCGTCGGTGACACCGAGAACGTGCTCGCCGCCGGCGACGACGGCTTCAAGCTCGACGTCTCGTTCACGGCCAACCGCCTCTTCGAGCTCTGCAAGATGGACGGTGCCGTGGTCATCGACCGCGACATCACCAAGATCCTGCGCGCCAACTACCACCTGAACCCCGACCCGTCGCTGCCCACCTCCGAGACCGGCACGCGCCACCGCACCGCCGCGCGGATGAGCCTGCTCACCAAGGCGACGGTCATCTCGGTGTCCTCGCGCCGCTCCGTCGTAAACGTCTACGTGGACGGCAAGGGCTTCCAGATCAAGAGCGTGCGCGACCTCTTCGTCCTGGGCAACCAGCTCACCGTGGCGATGCAGAACACGCGCTCGCAGCTCGACCGGAGCCTGCTGCGCCTCACGAGCCTCGAGCTCGACGACTGCGTCACGCTCGGCGACCTCACGGACATCTTCTACCTCTTCGAGGTGCTCATGTCCGCGGGCTCCGAGCTCGACGAGTGCATCGTCCAGCTCGGAAACGAGGGCAAGATCGCCCAGATGCAGCGCGAGGAGTACCTCTCGGGCGTGGACGAGGCCTACACGCTCATGATTCGCGACTACGCGGTCGACTCCTCCGAGGAGGCCGCGCGAACCATCCGCAAGCGCCTCCACGACACCGTCAACGCGCAGCTGCGCTCCGCCAAGCTCGTGGCCAAGATCCTCGGCTACGGGGACGAGCGCGGCGAGGACTCCATCATGACGCCGCTCGGGCTGCGCACGCTCTCGCGCGTCCCGGTGGTCCGGGACGGCATGGCCGACAAGATCGTCGACGAGTACGGCTCACTCCAGGAGATTCTCGAGGCCGTCGACGATGACCCGCAGCGCCTCGGCGAGATCGGCGTGAAGAACCCCGACATCCTCGCCAGCAGCCTGCACCGCATGTGGGGGAAGGGCGAGTGATGGGCCCCGACGCCCCGATGCCGTGCGCCTGCGCGGAGCCGAGTCTCATGGGCGCGCCCGAGGCCGGCGCGGACACCTGCGCCGTCATCGTGGCGGGCGGCACCGGCGAGCGCTTCGGCGACCCGCGCGGCAAGCAGTTCGTGGACCTCTGCGGCCTCCCGCTCATGTGCTGGTCCGTCGCGGCCTTCGACCAGGCCCCCTCCGTCGCGCGAATCGTGGTCGTCTGCGCCCCCGAGCGCGGTCCGGAGGTCGAGAAGGACGTGCTCTCGCGGCTCTCCCTGACCAAGCCCGTGTCCCTGGCCCCCTCCGGGGCGACGCGGCAGGCGTCGGTGTTGTCCGGCCTGGGGTCCGTGCCCCGCGAGCTGGAGTTCGTTGCCGTGCATGACGCGGCGCGCCCGCTGATCGAGGTCGAGATGATCGAGCGGGCCGTTGCCGCCGTGCGCGGGGACGCCTCGCTCGCCGGCGCCATCCTGGCCTCCCGCTCCGTCGACACGCTCAAGCTTGTGGAGGGGGACACCATCGTGGCCACTCCGGACCGCTCGTTCTACTGGGCGGCCCAGACCCCGCAGGTCTTCCGGCGCCGCATCCTGCTCGCGGCGCACCGGGCGGCCGCCCGCGACGAGTACCAGGGCACCGATGACTCCTCGCTCGTCGAGCGCCATGGCGGCCGCGTGCGCGTGGTCGAGTGCTCGCGCGACAACATCAAGGTCACCGTTCCCGAGGACCTCGCCCTCGCCGAGGCCGCCCTCGGACAGCGCCTCATAGGGCAATGAGCGTGCCACCGTCGTCTGCCTCCGGCGTCAGGCGTGCCACCGGCGTCTGCGTGCCACTGGCGTCAGGTTTATTTGGCACGCGTAGATCGCGTGCCAAATAAACCTGACGCCAGTGGCACGCAGACGCCGGTGGCACGCCTGACGCCGGAGGCAGACGACGGTGGCACAACCAGGAAAGGACGAAGATGCTTCGCATAGGACATGGCTTTGACGTGCACGCGTTCGCCGAGGGGCGCCGTCTCATCCTGGGCGGCGTCGACGTGCCCGCGGAGCGCGGCCTCGCCGGCCACTCGGATGCGGACGTCGTAGCGCACGCGCTCATGGACGCCGTGCTCGGCGCGCTGCGCGAGGGCGACATCGGCAAGCTCTTCCCCGACACGGACCCCGCCTACGAGGGCGCCGACTCGCTCGCGCTGATGCGCCGCGTGGCCGAGCTCGCCCGCGGCCGCGGCTGGCGCGTGGCGGACGCCGACTGCACCATCGCGGCGCAGGCGCCCAAGCTCGCGCCCTACCGCGAGCAGATGCGCGCCAACATGGCCGCCGCCCTCGGCGTTCCCACCGAGGCGGTGGGCGTCAAGGCCACCACGACGGAGCGGCTCGGCTTCGTGGGACGCGAGGAGGGGATCGCGGCCTGGGCCGTCGTCCTTCTCGAGCGCGCGGAGCCCTAGGCCGGCCTGCGCCGGTCCCGGCGCTATACTGGTCAGACAACGTATCCGAGACGCCAAGGAGCAAGCATGCTCGTCTATAACAGCCAGACGCACAAGAAGGAGGAGCTTACCCCCATCGAGGAGGGCAAGATCCGGATGTACGTCTGCGGCCCCACGGTCTACGATCAGATCCACATCGGCAACGCGCGGACGTTCCTCGCGTTCGACGTGATTCGCCGCTACCTCATGTACAAGGGCTACGCCGTCACCTTTGCCCAGAACCTCACGGACGTGGACGACAAGATCATCAACCGCGCCAACGAGGAGGGCAAGACCGCCGCCGAGGTCGCCGAGGAGTGCTCGGCCGCCTTCATCGAGCAGATGCACCGCTTCGGCGTGCTCGACCCCGACATCCGCCCGCGCGCCACGCGCGAGATCGAGGCCATGCAGGAGATGATCTCGCTTCTCATCGAACGCGGCCATGCCTACCCGGTGCCGTCCGGCGACGTCTACTTCTCCGTGCGCTCCGACCACAGCTACGGCGTCCTCTCCGGGCGCGACCTCGACCAGATGCGCGCCGGCGAGCGCGTGGAGGTCAACGACGAGAAGCGCGACCCCTTCGACTTTGCCCTCTGGAAGGCCGCGAAGCCCGGCGAGCCCAGCTGGCCCTCCCCGTGGGGAGACGGCCGCCCCGGCTGGCACACCGAGTGCTGCGCGATGATCCACCGCTATCTGGGCACCCCGATCGACATCCACGGCGGCGGCGCCGACCTCGTCTTCCCGCACCACGAGAACGAGACCGCCCAGGCCATGTGCGCCTGGGACGCCGCGCTCGCCAACACCTGGATGCACACGGGCATGCTGCGCGTCGACGGCGAGAAGATGTCCAAGAGCCTCGGCAACTTCTACACGCTCAAGGAGGTGCTCGACAAGTACCCCGCCGACGCCGTGCGCCTGCTCATGCTGCAGACCCACTACCGCGCGCCGCTCGACTTCTCCTTCGACCGGCTCGACGGCGTGTGCGGCACCCTCGAGCGCCTGCAGACCTGCGTGAAGAACCTGCGCTGGGCCGCGGAGCGCGCCCCGCAGGACGGCGAGCTCAACGATGCCGACCGCACGCTCGGCCGCGCCATCGACGCCGCGCGCGAGGAGTTCTGCCGCCAGATGGACGACGACTTCAACACCGCGGGCGGCCTCGCCGCGATCTTCTCGCTCGTGACCGACGCCAACACCTACCTGGCCGACGCCGCGGACGACACCTCGACGGCCGTGACGCTGCGCGCCGCCGACATGCTCTGCGAGCTCGCCGACGTCATGGGCATCGAGCTGCCCCGCACCGCCGGGAACGACGACCTGCCGGCCGAGCTCGTCGACCTCGCGCGCGAGCAGGCCGGATATGAGGGCGATGCCCCCTCAGAGGCCGCAGAGGTCCTTCTCGCCGCGCGCCAGCAGGCGCGTGCCGAGAAGAACTGGGGCGTGGCCGACGCCATCCGCGACGGCATCACCGCCCTCGGCCTCGTGGTCGAGGACACCGCCGCGGGCGCCCGCCTGCGTCGCAAGGAGTAGGCGCCAGCGTACGAGCAAATACGGCTTTCTCGTTTTTTTACGCAGAAAAGTGCGCGCAAAATTTTGTGCGCACTTTTCTGCGTACACTTTGTGGGCAAACGAGAGAGGGGGATGAAATGCGAGAGTCGAAAACCGTTGAGTTCAAGGCGTCCGTGAGCAACTCGTTCCTCAAAACTGTTTCTGCGTTTGCGAACTACGGTGGCGGGACGGTCTACTTCGGCATCGCTGATGACGGGACGCCGGTTGGTCTTCAAGACCCCACGCGGGCGTGTCTCGACATAGAGAACCGCATCAACGACTCCATCGCACCCATTCCGGAGTTTGAGCTCACGATACGCGCGCTCACCTCGACGGTCGAGCTCAAGGTCATGCCGGGTGCCGCAACGCCTTATCTCTATCGTGCGAAGGCTTACAAGCGCGCAGATAGCGCGACGGTCGAGGTCGATCGTACGGAACTGACGCGCCTCACCCTTGCCGGCAGCAATCTGAGCTTCGAGCAGCTCCCGTCAGAGGACCAGGATCTTACGTTCGCTCGACTTGGGGCGGCGATGCAGGAGGAGCTGGGTCTTGCGAGTTTTAACTCCGACACGCTCAAGACGCTCAGCCTTCTCTCCCCGTCGGGAACCTACAACAACGCCGCGGCGATTCTCGCCGATCGAAGCGCGTTCCCCGGAATCGATGTCGCACGCTTTGGCGAGGACATCAGCGTGATACTCAAGCGCGCGACCTATGAAGGCGCGTCTCTCCTGGCGGAGTTTGATGACGTGGCAGGGCTCTTCAGGGACGCATATTGCTACGAACGGGTTGAGGGGGTCCATCGCAGGCTGGTCGAAACGGTTCCCGTCCAGGCGTTCCGCGAGGCGCTCGCAAACGCGGTCGTTCACAGGACGTGGGACGTTGCGGCGCGGGTTCGCGTGTCGATGCACCCCGACCGCGTGGAGGTCTCATCTCCGGGCGGGCTTCCAGCGGGCATATCCGAGGAGGAGTACCTCTTCGGCAGGGTCTCCATCATGCGTAATCCCATCCTTGCCAACGTGTTCTACCGGCTGGGCATCATCGAGGCCTTTGGTACGGGGGTCATCAGGATCAAGGAGGCGTATGAGGGCAGCGTTGCAAAGCCGACGTTTGCTGTCGCTGAGAATTCGATAACGGTGACCCTGCCCTTCGTCAAGGAGGATAACGGACTGGAGGGCGATCAGAGGCTCGTATACGATCTGCTCAGTCCCGTGCGGGCCATGGCGACCGGAGAGCTTGAGAAGAGCGTGAGTTTTAGTCGCTCAAAGCTCCGGGGAATCCTCAAGCGTCTGATTGCTCTTGGGCTCGTGGAGACGATTGGCGCGGGCAGGGGGCTGAAGTATCGTCGCGTCGGGTGACGTGGGCCCGGTATACTGGCTAAACAAAGCAAGGGGAGAGTCGTATGGCAAAGAACCAGTCACGCACGCCGGGCCGCGACGTCCGCGGCGGCAAGGGCAAGGGGCGCGCGCAGGCGCCTCGCCCAGGTGGGCCCAAGGGCAGGGCCACGCGGGGCGAGAAGGGCCGCGGGCCTCGTCCGTTCCCGGGCGCGGCGCGGCGCGGCCCGCAGCTCCGCGACAGGGGCGACCTCATCGAGGGGCGTCGCGCCGTCGAGGAGGCGCTCGGGTGCGGCATGCCGCTGAGGAGCGCCCTCGTGCAGGAGCGCTCCGGCGAGCGTGACCAGGCGCTCGAGAGGATCGCCGCGCGCCTGGAGGATGCCGGCGTCCCCGTGGAGCGGGTGCCGCGCGGCCGGCTTGACGCGCTGTCGAGCCACGGCGCGCACCAGGGCGTCGTGGTGCGCACGCGCCCCTTTGAGTATGCCGAGCTCTCCGACGTGATCGCTGCGGCGGGGGAGGGCGACGCCCTCGTGGTGGTGCTCGACCACGTGACCGACCAGGGCAACTTCGGCGCCATCGTGCGCACGGCCGAGGTCGTGGGCGCGGCGGGCGTCGTCGTGGCCAAGGCGAGGAGCGCCTCCGTGGGCGTGGGCGCGTACAAGACCTCCGCCGGCGCCGTCATGCACCTGCCCATCGCGCAGGTGCCCAACCTCGCCCGTGCCATCGAGGATCTCCAGGCCGCGGGCTTCTGGGCCTGCGCCGCGACCGAGCATGCCGAGCAGGACGTCTGGCACGCGCCCGTGGGCGGTCGCCTGGCCCTGGTCATGGGCTCCGAGGGAGAGGGCATCTCGCGCCTGGTTGCCGAGAAGTGCGACTTTGCCTGCCGTCTTCCGCAGCGGGGCCGTGTGGAGTCGCTGAACGTCGCCCAGGCCACGACCGTGCTCTGCTACGAGTGGCTGCGGCGCGTCGAGACGGGTGGGGCGGATGCCTAGCCTGGAGGGCTCCCGCGAGCTGCTCGTGGTGGACGGCTACAACGTGATCTTCAAGTCGGCCCGCTATCTCGCCCGCATGGACGAGACCGTTGCGGGCGACCCCTTCGAGCAGGCCCGCGACTTGCTCGTCGCTGACGTGGCAGCCTATGCCAAGGGGCGCTACGAGCCGGTGATCGTGTTCGACGCGGCCGGAAACGTCTCCCCGGAGCGGCCCGACCTCTCCAAGGCCGGCGTGCGCATGGTCTTCTCGCGCACCGGCGAGTCCGCGGACGCGGTCATAGAGCGGATCGTGACCGAGCAGCGCCTGCTGCCGCGGGCGGTGACCGTGGTGACCTCGGACCGCACGATCCGCGCGACGGTGGGCGGCGTGCCCGTGACGCGAATCTCGAGCGACGTCCTCGTTGCCGACGTGAACCAGCTGACCGCGGAGTACGAGCAGGCCAACGCCGAGCGCCAGACGCAGCACATGCGCCTGGAGGACCGCATCGATCCGGCCGCCCGCGAGAAGCTCTGGCGCCTCCTGCGCGGGTGAGGCTCTCCCGGTGCCCTTCTCCCTGGGCCCAGCCGGCACTTCTAGCCCGCACTCATAAGTGCGGGCACAACGCCCTCTGCCGGCCGGCACTTCTCGCCAAACGGCAGGAAAGAGCCGGCACTCGATGCCCTGGGCCGTCGCCTCAGCCCGCACTCCCGGGCCGGCACTCATGAGTGCCGGCCCGGGTACGCAAAGGCGTCGGCGAGAAGAACGCACTTCTCGCCGCACGACCAACCCGCTATCATGTACTGACACGCCGGCATGGCTCAATGGCAGAGCAACGGTTTTGTAAACCGTGGGTTGGGGGTTCGACTCCCTCTGCCGGCTCCAGAAAGGATTCGAGGCCGTTGCGTCATGCGCTGCGGCCTCGTTGCGTATAAAGCGCCACGAAGGACCATTCTGACCTGCGGATGTGTGCAACTCGTGAGTATAGAGACGCCCGGCTACGGGGTATACGTTGACAAGTTTTTTTCTCCGGCGTAATCTATCTTCCGCTCGCAGGGGAGAAAGCGCCTTGTGGGTGGCTGAAAACGGAATGGGGATGTGGCACAGCGGCAACTGCGGCGGACTGTAAATCCGCTCCCTCTGGGTTCCTTGGTTCGAGTCCAAGCATCCCCACCATCCGCCCGTGTAGCTCAGTCGGTAGAGCACTTCGTTGGTAACGAAGAGGTCACCGGTTCAAATCCGGTCGCGGGCTCCATTCCCTCTTTCAGTCGTACGGCACCACGCCGGTGTAGCTCAGTTGGTTAGAGCACGCGGCTCATACCCGCGATGTCACTGGTTCGAGTCCAGTCACCGGTACCAGAGTTCTTAGCGGCGCTTCGGCGCCGCTTACCATAAGAACGCGTTAGCACTACGGGATGGCCGAACAGGTTGGTTCCAAAAGGAGGATGGCAATGGCCAAGGAGAAGTTCGATCGTTCTAAGCCCCACGTAAACATCGGTACGATTGGTCACGTCGACCACGGCAAGACCACCACGACCGCGGCCATCACCAAGGTCCTCTCTGAGACCGAGGGCTGCAAGGCCGACTACACCGCCTTCGAGAACATCGACAAGGCTCCCGAGGAGCGTCAGCGCGGCATCACCATTAACGTTGCCCACATCGAGTACGAGACTTGGGAGCGCCACTACGCTCACGTCGACTGCCCGGGCCACGCCGACTACATCAAGAACATGATTTCCGGCGCTGCTCAGATGGACGGCGCGATCCTGGTCATCGCCGCCACCGACGGCCCCATGGCCCAGACCCGCGAGCACATCCTTCTCGCCCGTCAGGTCGGCGTCCCCTACATCATCGTCTTCCTGAACAAGTGCGACATGGTTGACGACGAGGAGCTCATCGACCTCGTTGAGATGGAGACCCGTGACCTCCTCTCCGAGTACGGCTTCCCCGGAGACGACCTCCCCATCATCCGCGGCTCCGGCCTCGGCGCCCTCAACGGCGAGCAGAAGTGGGTCGACTCCATCATCGAGCTCATGCACGCCGTCGACGAGTACATCCCGACCCCGCCGCGTGACAACGACAAGCCGTTCCTGATGGCTATCGAGGACGTCATGACCATCTCCGGCCGCGGCACCGTCGCCACCGGTCGTGTCGAGCGTGGCCAGCTCAAGCTCAACGACCCCGTCGAGATTGTCGGCATCCGTGAGAAGCAGACCTCCGTTGCCACCGGCATCGAGATGTTCCGCAAGACCATGGACTTCTGCGAGGCTGGCGATAACGTCGGCATCCTCCTCCGCGGCATCAAGCGCGAGGACATCGAGCGCGGCCAGGTCATCTGCAAGCCGGGCTCCGTTGACCCGCACAAGAAGTTCACCGGTGAGATTTACGTCCTGACCAAGGAGGAGGGCGGCCGTCACACCCCGTTCTTCGCCGGCTATCGTCCGCAGTTCTACTTCCGCACCACGGACATCACGGGCGACATCCAGGAGCTTACCGACTCCAACGGCACCAAGGTCGAGATGGCCATGCCGGGCGACCACGTGACCATCACCGCCGAGCTCATCCACGCCATCGCCATGGAGCAGGGCGACAAGTTCGCCATCCGTGAGGGCGGCCACACCGTCGGCGACGGCCGTATCTCCACCATCATCGAGTAACTTCCCAGGAAGAGACTCTTGGACCCGGTACCCTCTGGTACCGGGTCCTTTTTTCGCTCGAATCCGCCAAGATATTTGACGGTTTTGTGATTCGTTCTTCTCGCCTCGTGCGAGGTTGACAGAATGGCTGCGGTACTGGTAGTGTTTACCACCGCACCGCGTTCGAGGGAAACTCCCTCCAACGAGAAGCTCTTCAGGAGGATCAATGCGTACTCTAGTTACCCTCGCGTGCACCGAGTGCAAGCGCCGCAACTACACCACGGACAAGAACAAGTCCAACAACCCGGACCGTATGCAGCTCAAGAAGTACTGCCCGTGGTGCAAGAAGCACACGCTTCACAGGGAGACCCGCTAACTAGGTGGGTTTTCATCACAGGCCAGTAGCTCCAATGGTAGAGCGGCGGTCTCCAAAACCGTTTGTTGAGGGTTCGAGTCCTTCCTGGCCTGCCAGATTTCACCACCGGCTTTCCCTTCGGGGATAGCCGGTTTCCATGTAAGGCCCGTTTCTAGGAGTCGACGGATGGCGAACAAGGACCGTAACAAGAGGAGCGTCCGCAAGGCCCGTGCCGAGGAGCGCGCCCGCGTCGAGGCCGCCCAGGCTGCCTCTGCGCAGGGTTCTGCCGGCTCCGACGGCAAGAAGCCGGCCAAGGAGGTCGTCAAGGCCGAGAAGAAGCCCGCGAAGAAGGACGAGAAGAAGTCGGACAAGAAGCCCGGCCTTTTCCGTCGCCTGCGGAACTACCTCGGCGACGTCCGCTCCGAGATGCGCCGCGTGGTGTGGCCCTCTCGCGACGAGCTCATGAGCTACTCGGTGGCCATCATCGCCATGCTCATCGTCTTTGGCATCGTCATTTGGCTCGTTGACTCCGGCATCGTCGCCGCTCTTATCGGCTTCACTGGTCTCAGGGGGTAGGCATGGCTAAGCGTTGGTACGTGATTCACACCTACTCTGGTTACGAGAACAAGGTCAAGGCTGACCTTGAGCACCGCATCGAGACCTATGGCCTCGAGGACAAGGTCGTCGACATCCAGATTCCGACCGAGGAGGTCACGGAGATCAAGGACGGCGGCAAGCGCGAGACCAAGGAGTCCAAGGTCTTCCCGAGCTACGTCCTCGTCCGTATGGAGGTTGACGACAACACCTGGGCCGTGGTGCGCAACACCCCGGGCGTGACCGGGTTCGTGGGGCTGGACGGCAAGCCGACGCCGCTTCGTCGCGACGAGTTCGACAAGATCATGCGCCGCGGCGGCTCTCGCGGCACTACCACGGCCGTTCCCAAGCGCGTCGCCACCAACCTCGAGGTCGGCCAGGCGGTCCACGTGCTCTCCGGCCCGCTTGCCGACTTCGACGGCCAGATCTCCGAGGTCATGCCCGAGTCCGGCAAGGTCAAGGTCATGCTCACCATCTTTGGCCGCGAGACCCCCGTCGAGCTCACGCTCGACCAGATCTCCGTCATCGCCTAGCGGAGTTCCCGCCCGTCCGGTATCGGTGAGGATAGCTTCTCGGACGCGGCGCACACATAGTACGACCCGACACGTCTTCAAGGAGAAGAACCATGGCAAAGAAGAAGGTCACTGCCTTCATCAAGCTCCAGATCCCGGCCGGTGCGGCCAACCCCGCGCCTCCCGTCGGCCCCGCCCTCGGCGCCGCCCAGGTCAACATCATGCAGTTCTGCCAGGCCTTCAACGCCGCCACGCAGGACAAGCAGGGCGACATCATCCCCGTCGAGATCACCGTCTACGAGGATCGCTCCTTTGACTTCGTCTGCAAGACCCCGCCCGCGGCGCAGCTCATCAAGAAGGAGCTCGGCCTCAAGAGCGGCTCCGGCGTGCCCCAGCGCGACAAGGTCGGCCAGCTCACCCAGGAGCAGCTCACCAAGATTGCCGAGATCAAGATGCCGGACCTCAACGCCAACGACATCGAGGCCGCCAAGAAGATCGTCGCCGGCACCGCCCGCTCCATGGGCGTCACCATCGCCGAGTAGCGTTTCGTGCGTGCAAAGGGGACAGTCCCTTTTGCACGCTTTCACCGTGCAAAAGGGACTGTCCCCTTTGCACGCACGATGTGGGAGGGCAAGAAGCCCGTTGACCACAGGAGGTAGCAACATGCCTAAGCACGGAAAGAACTACAAGGCCGCCGCGGAGAAGGTCGAGAGCACCAAGCTCTACTCCCCGAAGGAGGCCATGGAGCTCGCCAAGGAGCTCGCCCCCGCCAAGTTCGACGAGACCGTCGAGGTCCACGTCCGCCTCGGCGTCGACACCCGCAAGGCCGACCAGAACGTCCGCGGCTCCATCGCGCTGCCCCACGGCACCGGCAAGACCGTGCGCGTCGCCGTCTTCGCCGAGGGCGAGAAGGCCCGCGAGGCCGAGGCCGCCGGCGCCGACGTCATCGGCTCCGACGATCTCGTGGCCCAGGTCCAGGCTGGCGAGCTGAACTTCGACGCCGCCATCGCCACGCCCAACATGATGGGCAAGGTCGGCCGTCTCGGCAAGATCCTCGGCCCCCGCGGCCTCATGCCGAACCCCAAGCTCGGCACCGTCACCATGGACGTCGCCAAGATGGTCGGCGAGCTCAAGGCCGGCCGCGTCGAGTACCGCGCCGACCGCTACGGCATCTGCCACGTCCCGATGGGCAAGGTGTCCTTCGACACCCAGAAGCTCGTCGAGAACTACGGCGCGCTCATCAACGAGCTGCTCCGCGTGAAGCCGTCCAGCGCCAAGGGCAAGTACGTCAAGTCCGTCGTCGTCTCCACCACGATGGGCCCTGGCATCAAGGTCGACTCCACCAAGACCCGCAACCTCATGGAGGAGTAGTTCTTCTCGTTTGAAGTTCCTGTGTCTGCTTGACGGGCGTCCGGCGTCGTGACAGAATGTCACGCGCAGGACGCCCGTCCTGTGTGAAGAACATCGCATGTCCGCTGCCAAAGACAGCCGGTGCCGCAAGGCTCAAAGGGGTAACCCGCCTGCCGAGGTGGTCTCAGAGATAGCATCTTCGAGGACCCCGCTTTGGCTGTGCCGAACGGGGTCTTCTCATGCGGAAGGCCCGCCCGCGTCGGCGGCATGCCCGACCGCAGAGAGAAGGAGGTGTACTACATGCCGTCCAAGTCCAATGTCGAGATGCTCGAGAAGGTCTCCCACTCGCTGGAGTCCTCCCAGGGCGTGTTCGTCGTCGACTACCGTGGCCTCTCCGTCAAGGAGACCCAGGAGGTTCGTCGCGCGCTGCGCGAGGCGGGCGCCGAGATGAAGGTGTACAAGAACAACATCGTCAAGCTCGCGCTCGAGAACGCCGGGCTGCCCAACATCGACGACGCGCTCGCCGGCACCTGCGCCTACGTCTTCTATGAGAAGGACCCCGTCGATGCCGCCAAGGTCATCAAGGAGCAGTCCGAGAAGCTCAAGAAGATGGCGTTCGTCGGCGCCATCGCCGATGGCAAGGCCCTTACTGCCGACGAGGCCAAGGCCTACGCCGACCTGCCCAACCGCGAGCAGCTCATGGCTCAGATCGCTGGTCTCATCAGCGGCTTCGCCCGCGACATCGCCGTGTGCGTCAAGGAGGTCCCCGCTGGCCTCGCGCGCTCCGTCAACGCTGTCTCCGAGCAGAAGCAGGCCGCCTAGCGGCAACCTGCGGCATCACGCCGCGGACCCGGGGCGTCAGCCCCGCACACGCAAAAGCAATCCGTGCACGCCGCACGGGACCGAAAGGAAACAGAAATGGCTAAGCTTACCACCGAGGAGATCATTGACGCCCTCAAGGAGATGACCCTGCTCGAGGCTTCCGAGCTCGTCAAGGCCATCGAGGAGACCTTCGGCGTCTCCGCCGCCGCCCCCGTCGCCGCCGTGGCCGCCGCTCCGGCCGCCGCTGCCGCCGAGGAGGAGGAGAAGACCAACTTTGACGTCGTGCTCGAGGGCTTCGGCGACAACAAGATCGCCGTCATCAAGGTCGTCCGTGCCCTGACCAGCCTCGGCCTCAAGGAGGCCAAGGAGGTCGTCGAGAGCGCCCCGAAGGCCGTTCTCGAGGGCGCCAAGAAGGAGGACGCCGAGGCCGCCAAGAAGCAGCTCGAGGAGGCCGGCGCCACCGTCACCCTCAAGTAAGTTCGCTTGCTCGGGTTACGCGCTCAGCGCAGACAAGGGGTCGGACCTTCGGGTCCGGCCCCTTTTTGCGTGAGTGCCCGCACGCGTTGCGCGGTTGGGGGTTGTGGCAATTCCCGAGCCGGCGGCGTTGGCGTTTTGGGGCTTATGGCAAGCAGGACGAGGCGCCAACAGGGAGTTCTTCTCGGCATGTTGCGGAATCCGGGGTCGTGGCAGGCCGATCGCTGCCACGACCCCGGATTGGGCAACGCCGAACGCGGCGAGATTGCCATAACCCCAGATCTGCCAACGGGGAAGGATGGGGGCGGGCCGCCACGGGCCACGGCCGGTCGGCCGCCACGACGAGAGGCCCGCTGACGGCGAGAAGAACGTCGAGCGGCGGGCAAACACCGAACCTTCACATCGAGGTTCTTCTCGTCATCGCATTTATGCAGCTCAAAGGGGTATCTGCGAAAACCTACTCGAAAACGGTAGTCAAGTCAAGACTTTTCATTGACCATGCCAGGTGGTTTCGGTAACTTATTACGTTGCGACAATTGCCGCCTTCCACCCTTTTTGAAGGAGGAAAAGCCTGGTGTCTACCGCAAAGACTGCTCTTACCAAACCACAAGGAACGACCGGACGCAAGACCTTCAGCAAGATCGCCCCGGCGATGGAGCTGCCGAACCTCATCTCCGTTCAGAAGGAGTCCTTCGAGCGGTTCATGGGGGAGGGGCTTGCCGAGTCCTTCGCCGAGTTCTCCCCGATCGAGAACTCCGCGCACACCCTGCAGGTCACCTTTGGTGACCACCAGTTCGGCGATCCGGCGCACACCATCGCCGAGTGCCGCGCGAAGGACATCTCCTACCAGGCCCCCCTCTTCGTTGACGTGCGCTTCGTCAACAAGGAGACCGGCGAGATGAAGGAGCAGCTCGTCTTCATGGGCGACTTCCCGCTCATGACCGAGCGCGGCACCTTCGTGATCAACGGCACCGAGCGCGTCGTGGTCTCCCAGCTCGTCCGCTCCCCGGGCGTGTACTTCGCCTCCGAGATGGACAACGGCGTGCGCGTCCACAAGGCGCAGTTCATCCCCGCCCGTGGCGCATGGCTCGAGTTCGAGGTCGACAAGCGCGGCCACCTCGTGGTCTCCATCGACCGCAAGCGCCGCCAGTCCGCGACGATGTTCCTGCGCGCCCTCGGCATCGCCGAGACGGACGACGAGATTCTCTCGCTCCTCGGCGACTCCGACGTCGTGCGCAACACGCTCGAGCGCGACACCGCCACCACCCGCGAGGACGCCCTGCTCGAGATCTACCGTCGCCAGCGCCCCGGCGAGCCCCCCACCGTGGACTCCGCCCGCTCGCTCATCGACGGCCTCTACTTCAACGAGCAGCGCTACGACCTCGCTCGCGTCGGCCGCTACAAGGTCAACAAGAAGCTCGGCCTCGACCTCGAGTCCTCCGCCCGCGTGCTCACGCAGGAGGACATCGTCGAGTCCCTGCGCTACCTGCTGGCCCTCCACGCCGGTGACACCACCAAGCGCCTCGACGACATCGACCACTTCGGCAACCGCCGCGTCCGCACCGTGGGCGAGCTGGTCCAGAACCAGTTCCGCATCGGCATGAGCCGCATGGAGCGCGTCGTGCGCGAGCGCATGGCGTCCCAGGACGTTGACGACATCACGCCGCAGAGCCTGATCAACATCCGCCCGATCGTGGCGGCCATCAAGGAGTTCTTCGGCTCCTCGCAGCTCTCGCAGTTCATGGACCAGGCCAACCCGCTGGCCGGCCTCACCCACAAGCGCCGCCTCTCGGCGCTCGGCCCGGGCGGCCTCGCCGGCCACAAGTCCGGCTCCAGCCGCCGCACCAACGTGCCGACGGCCGTCCGCGACGTCCACAACTCGCACTACTCCCGCATGTGCCCGATCGAGACCCCCGAGGGCCCGAACATCGGCCTCATCGGCTCGCTCGCCCTCTACGCCCACGTCAACGAGTACGGCTTCATCGAGTCGCCGTACCGCCGCGTCGAGGACGGCAAGGTCACCGACAAGATCGACTGGATGACGGCCGACGAGGAGGAGGTGCACAACATCGCCCCCGCCAACACGCCGTTCGACCCCAAGACCGGCGAGTTCGTGGAGGTCGACTCCCACGGCAACGTGACGCACCCCGAGCGCGTCATCGCCCGCACCCGCGACTTCGACGGCTCCTTCGGCGCTCCTGCGCAGGTCGCCGTCGAGGACGTCGACTACATGGACGTCTCCCCGCGCCAGCTGCTCTCCGTGGCCGCCAACCTCATCCCGTTCCTTGAGCACGACGACGCCAAGCGTACCCTCATGGGCGCCAACATGCAGCGTCAGGCCGTGCCCCTGATCAAGGCGCACGCCCCGTTCGTCGGCACCGGCATGGAGGAGCGCGCCGCGCTCGACTCCGGCGAGCTCATCCGCGCCGCGCACGCCGGCACTGTCTCCGAGGTCGACGCCGCCCACGTGGTCGTCTACTCCGACGAGTACGGCTCCGAGCGCTACGACCTCCCCAAGTACGAGCGCTCCAACCAGTCCACGTGCATCAACCACCGCCCGATCGTGCGCGCGGGCGAGAAGGTCGAGGCGGGCCAGCCGCTCGCCGACGGCACCTCGATCGACCACTCCGAGCTCGCCCTCGGTGCCAACCTCACCGTGGCCTACATGCCGTGGGAGGGCTTCAACTACGAGGACGGCATCATCGTCTCCGAGCGCGTCGTGCAGGAGGACCTCCTCACCTCGGTGAGCATCTCCCGCCACGAGATCGACGCCCGCGACACCAAGCTCGGCCCCGAGGAGATCACCCGCGAGATCCCCAACCTCTCCGAGGACATGCTCGCCAACCTCGACGATGACGGCATCATCCGCATCGGCGCCGAGGTCGGCCCTGGCGACATCCTCGTGGGCAAGGTCACGCCCAAGGGCGAGACGGCCCTCACGGCCGAGGAGCGCCTGCTCCGCGCCATCTTCGGCGCCAAGGCCCACGACGTGCGCGACACCTCCCTCAAGATGCCGCACGGCGCCTACGGCCGCGTCGTGGACGTGGTCCGCTTCAGCCGCGAGGCCGGCGACGACCTCCCGCCGGGCGTCAACGAGCTCGTCCGCGTCTTCGTCGCGCAGCGCCGCAAGATCCAGCAGGGCGACAAGATCGCCGGCCGCCACGGCAACAAGGGCGTCGTCTGCAACGTCCTGCCCGTGGAGGACATGCCCTACATGGCCGACGGCACGCCCGTCGACGTCCTTCTCGACCCGCTGGGCGTCCCGTCCCGTATGAACGTCGGCCAGCTCCTCGAGTGCCACCTCGGCTGGGGTGCCGCCCACGGCTGGGACGACGAGTCGGAGAACTCCGAGCGCTACGTGCCCGGCCCGATCAACGTGGCCACGCCTGTCTTCGACGGCGCCACCGACGAGGAGGTCGCTGAGCTCCTGCGCCGCACGAACATCAACCTCATGAACAAGGCCCGCATGGACTACGGCGAGCACATGCGCGAGGAGTTCGTCCCGCAGCTGAACGAGCTCGGCAAGACCACCCTCTACGACGGCCGCACCGGCGAGCCCTTCGCGAGCCCGATCACCGTGGGCACGAGCTACATCCTGAAGCTCGGCCACATGGTCGACGACAAGATCCACGCGCGCTCGACCGGCCCCTACAGCCTCGTCACCCAGCAGCCGCTCGGCGGCAAGGCCCAGTTCGGCGGCCAGCGCTTCGGCGAGATGGAGGTGTGGGCCCTCTACGCCTACGGCGCGGCCAACGTCCTCCAGGAGATCCTCACCGTCAAGTCCGACGACACCAACGGCCGCGTCAAGACCTACGAGTCCATCGTCAAGGGCGAGAACGTGCCGTCCGCCGGCATCCCGGAGTCCTTCAAGGTCCTCGTCAAGGAGATCCGCTCCCTGGCCCTGGACATCGAGCCCATCTCCTACAAGAAGCGCGCCGACCGCGCCGCCCAGGAGCAGGAGGAGGCCGCTGCCGAGAGCGCCGTGGACGTCTTCGCCGACATGGCGCCCGCCGATGACCTCATCGGCTCGGACGATGACCTCGACAACGCCGACGCCGTTCTCGCTGGCGACGTGAAGAGCGATAAGGAGTAGCGACTGTGGCAGACTTCGACACCACCGACTTCGACGCCATCAAGATCTCCCTTGCCTCTGCCGACCGCATCCGCAGCTGGTCGCAGGGCGAGGTCAAGAAGCCCGAGACCATCAACTACCGCACCCTCAAGCCCGAGAAGGACGGCCTGTTCTGCGAGAAGATCTTCGGCCCCACCAAGGACTGGGAGTGCGCCTGCGGCAAGTACAAGGGCATCCGCTTCCGCGGCATCGTCTGCGAGCGCTGCGGCGTTGAGGTGACCACGGCCAAGGTGCGCCGCGAGCGCATGGGCCACATCGAGCTCGCTGCCCCCGTGAGCCACATCTGGTACTTCAAGAGCCCCACGAGCTTCCCGCTCGCGCGCCTGCTCGACATCAAGAGCAAGGACCTCGAGAAGGTCCTGTACTTCGCCAGCTACATCATCACCAACGTCGACACCGAGGCCCGCGAGGCCGACGCCGACGACCTCAAGGAGGAGCTGGCCGCCGACCTCGAGGAGCTCGACGCCGAGCGCGACGAGCAGATCGAGCGCCTGAAGGAGCAGGGCGAGGCCTCCGACGACGAGTTCAGCGACATCGAGCCGCTCTCGGCCGACGAGATCCGCGCCGGCATCGCCGACCTCGAGGAGGAGTACGAGGAGGAGAAGGCGCTCCGCCGCGACGCCTACGAGAAGTTCATGCAGCTCGAGGAGCGCGAGCTCATCTCCGACGAGAGCCTCTTCTCCGAGCTCAAGCGCTACTACGGCATCTACTTCAAGGGCGGCATGGGCGCCGAGGCCGTGCGCGAGCTGCTGCGCGGCATCGACCTCGAGTCCGAGGCCCAGACCCTGCGCCAGATCATCGCCTCCGAGGACGCCCAGAAGCAGAAGCGCGAGAAGGCCATCAAGCGCCTGGAGATCGTCGACGCCTTCCTCAAGGGCGGCAACGACCCGGCCAACATGATCCTCGACGTCATCCCGGTCATCCCGCCCGACCTGCGCCCGATGGTGCAGCTCGACGGCGGCCGCTTCGCGGCGTCTGACCTGAACGACCTCTACCGTCGCGTGATCAACCGCAACAACCGCCTGAAGCGCCTGCTCGACCTCGACGCCCCGGCGATCATCGTCAACAACGAGAAGCGCATGCTCCAGGAGTCCGTGGACGCGCTCTTCGACAACGGCCGTCGCGGCCGCCCCGTCACCGGGCGCGGCGGGCGTCCGCTGAAGTCGCTCGCCGAGGCCCTCAAGGGCAAGCAGGGCCGCTTCCGCCAGAACCTGCTCGGCAAGCGCGTCGACTACTCCGGCCGCTCGGTCATCGTCGTCGATCCCAAGCTGAAGCTGCACCAGTGCGGCCTGCCCACGCAGATGGCCCTCGAGCTCTTCAAGCCGTTCGTGATGCGCCGCCTCGTCGAGCTCGGCAAGGTGGAGAACATCAAGGGCGCCAAGCGCGCGATCGACCGCCAGCTGCCGGCCGTCTGGGACGTGCTCGAGGAGGTCGTCCAGGATCGCCTGGTCCTGCTCAACCGCGCCCCTACGCTGCACCGCCTCTCCATCCAGGCCTTCGAGCCGGTTCTCGTTGAGGGCAAGGCCATCCACCTGCACCCGCTCGTGTGCGCCCCCTTCAACGCCGACTTCGACGGCGACCAGATGTCCGTGCACGTGCCGCTCTCCACGCAGGCGCAGACCGAGGCCCGCGTCCTCATGCTGTCCTCCAACAACCTGCGCTCGCCGGCCTCCGGCAAGGTGCTGACCGTGCCGTCCCAGGACATGGTCTTCGGCGCCTACTACCTCACCACCGAGACGGGCGAGAAGAACGACGAGACCCAGGTCTTCGCCGACTTCGACGACGCCCTTCTCGCCATCGACATGAAGCGCGGCCTGGGCATCCAGGAGCCGGTCATCGTGCGCGTCTCCGCCGCCGACGCCAACGTCGTCGAGGGCGACCGCAAGATCTTCCGCGTGCTCACCGCCAAGGGCCAGTACGAGGACTTCGACGTCACCGAGCACACCGCGCGCTTCGAGACCACGCCGGGCCGCATCATCTTCAACCGTCAGTGCCTGCCGGCCGACTACCCCTTCATCAACTACAAGATGGTGAAGAGCGACATCGGCGCGCTGGTCAACGACTGCTGCGACCGCTACTCCACGGCCGAGGTCGAGCCGATCCTCGACGCCATCAAGGAGACCGGCTTCCACTACGCCACGCTCGCGGGCCTCACCGTCTCCGTGTGGGACGCCACGATCCCGGCCGACAAGCCCCAGCTCCTCGAGGAGGCGCAGGGCCGCGTCGACGAGATCAACGAGTACTACGAGGACGGCTTCCTCTCCGAGGTGGAGCGTCACACCGAGGTCGTCAACGCGTGGACCGAGTGCACCGACCTCCTCGCCACCGAGATGCTCGCGGGCTTTGCCGAGGACAACCCCATCTACATGATGGCCGACTCCGGCGCCCGTGGCTCCAAGACGCAGCTCCGTCAGCTCGCCGGCATGCGCGGCCTCATGGCGGACATGTCCGGCGACACGATCGACCTGCCGATCAAGGCCAACTTCCGCGAGGGCCTCGAGCCGCTCGAGTACTTCATCTCCACCTACGGCGCCCGCAAGGGCCTCGTCGACACCGCGTCGCACACCTCCGACTCCGGCTACCTGACCCGTCGTCTCGTCGACGTGGCCCAGGACGTCATCGTCCGCGAGGAGGACTGCGGCACCGACGAGGGCGTCACCTACCCGCTGATCAAGCCGGGCCAGACCTCCGTGGACACCGACCTCGTGGGCCGCTGCGCGCTCAACGACATCGTCGACCCCGCCACCGGCGAGGTGCTCATCGCCAAGGACGGCTACATCGAGTCCAAGGCCGACCTCGAGATGCTCGTCGAGCACGGCCTCAAGCGCGTTGAGCTTCGTGCGCTGCTCACCTGCAAATCCAAGTACGGCGTCTGCCAGAAGTGCTACGGCTGGGACCTCTCCACCCGTCGCCCGGTCAACATCGGCACCGCGGTCGGCGTCATCGCCGCCCAGTCCATCGGCGAGCCGGGCACCCAGCTCACGATGCGCACCATTCACTCCGGTGGCGTCGCGGGCGCTGACGACATCACGCAGGGCCTTCCCACGGTCGCCCGCATGTTCGACGTCGTCGGCAACGTCAACGAGAAGATCCTCGGCCGCGAGGCCGACCTCGCGCCCGTCTCCGGCACCCTGCGCATCACCCCCGAGCAGACCGAGTACCTCCTGCGCATCGTCGACACGGAGGACCCGAGCCGCATCATCGAGGAGTGGCGCGTGCCCGCGTCCGTGCGCTTCATGCCGGACGTCGAGGACGGTGTCGTGGTCCGCGCCGGCGACCAGATCACCCGCGGCTTCGTCAACTTCCGCAAGCTGCGCCGCCTGACGGACATCGAGTCGACGATGCACACCTTCGTCGAGTCGGTCAAGGACGTCTACACCTCCCAGGGCGTCGACCTCAACGACAAGCACATCGAGGTCATCGCTCGCCAGATGCTGCGCCGCGTCCAGGTGACCAACCCGGGCGACTCCCAGTACCTGCTCGGCCAGTACGTTGACCGCTACGTGTTCGCCGACACCGTGCGCAACGTGACGCTGGCCGGCGGCACCCCGCCCGAGGCCGAGCCCGTCATCCTCGGTACGCTCAAGGTCGCCTCGAGCATCGACTCCTGGCTCTCGAGCGCGTCGTTCATCCGCACCGCCGGCGTCCTCACCGAGGCCGCCATCGAGGGCGACATCGACCACCTGCTCGACCTCAAGTCCAACGTCATCGTGGGCAAGCAGATCCCCGCCGGCACCGGCCTCTCCGCCTACAACAACGTGGAGCTCACCTACCACGGCACCAAGATCGACGGTCCCACCTCGCCGCTCGCCAAGAGCCTGCCGGAGTGGGCGCCCGACGAGCTCAAGGACATCGAGGAGCAGCTGCCCAAGCAGCTCGACTGGGTCGGCGATGACTACGGCTTCGGCGGCGTGTACTCCAAGAACGGCCGCACGCTCTCCAGCGAGGACGCCAAGCTCTACCTCTTCGACGACCTCGGCGTCTCGCAGCGCTGGACCAACAAGTTCAGCGAGGTGGGCATCGAGACCGTGGGCGACCTCATCGGCAAGACCGAGGACGACCTGCTGCGCATCGACGGCATCGGCGCCAAGGCGATCGAGGAGCTCCGCGACGGCCTCGAGGCCCGCGGCCTGCTCTACATCCTGGAGCCCGATGACTCCGAGGCTGACAGCGAGGACCTCTCCCAGCTCCTCAACATGGTCTTCTCGCCGGACGCGGACGCCGACATCATGCTCGGCACCGCCGCGCCCTCGACGCACCACTTCGATGACGACGAGCTGATCGGCGGCTCGGAGGCCCCGTCCAGCGACTCGGGCATCATCAACGAGGACCTTGGCTCCCTCGACGACCTCCTCTCCCAGGTGGTCCGCCAGGAGACCGAGGAGTAGGCGCTCGTTCCATCGCACCTGAGGGGGCGGCCCGGTTCTTCTCTCCGGCTCACTGCGCTGCGCGCAGAAGTCGCCGGGCGAGAAGAACCGGGCCGCCCCGTGTCGTGTGGGCCGAAGGTCGCCGACCGCAACGTGCGTTGCGGGTTTCGGGGTCGTGGCAGTTCATGAGGTCGGGGCGTTGCGCGGATGGGGGTCGCGGCAGAGATTGGGCTGCCATAACCCCCGTCCGCGCAACAGGGCGAGAAGAACGCCCAGTTGACGCCCCGCGCCGATTGCCATAACCCCCATCCGCGCAACGCCCCGCGCGCGGGAATTGCCACGACCCCGAAATCAGCAGCGCGTCCTCAGCGGCGCGGGCGAAGCGGGGAGAGAAATGCGAGCGGGGCGGTGGCCCGGGCCCTATTCAGGGATGGGCAGCAGCACGTGGACGCGGAAGAGCCCGTCGCGGGCATCGAAGGTGATCGACCCGCCGTAGCGCTCGGCGACGAGCCGCATGGACTTGGTGCCATAGCCGTGCAGGCCACCGCCCTTGGTGCTGCCGAGCGAGCCACCCTCCTGCCTGAGCTCTCCCTCGTAGAAGTTGCGCACCTGGATGACGGCCATCTGGCCCATGCGACGAACGCTCACGTCGATGAGGCGGCGCTCGGGGTCGGAGATGGCGTCAGCCGCGTCGATCGCGTTGTCGAGCGCGTTGCCAAAGAGCGAGTAGACGTCCTGCTCGGACATGAACGACAGGATCGAGCCGTTGGCCGAGCACGTGAGCTCGATTTCCTTGCGGCCGCAGAGCAGCCCCTTCTCGGTGAGGATGACGTCGAGGGCGGGGTTCGAGGTCTGCACCCCGGAATCGTATATCGAGATGAGCCCATCGATGCTGCGCATGAACTCCTCGCCGGTGCCCGACCTCCCCGAGAGGGAGTGGACCTGGTGACGGATGTCATGGCAGCGCACGTTGATGGCCTCGATCGTGTCGCGCGAGAGCTCGTACTGACGGCGCTCGTCGGCCATGAGCTGACGCGTCGCCGCGGCGTCGGCGCGCATGCGGTTGGAGTAGAGGATCTCGTAGTCAAGATAGAGCGTGAGCGCGCAGATGAAGAGCTGCACGAGCATGAGGAGCAGGAAGGCCTCCTCGGGAAGGGCGCCCATGTCGTACAGCTCGCGGATCGAGGTGTCGAGGACGATGTTCACGGCGATGACGCCCAAAAGGACGAGCAGCGTTCGGCGATCGCCCTCGCCCTCCAGCCGGTCGGTATGGATGCGTCGCACGAGCAGGCGGTATCCCAGCAGGAAGACGACGGCGGCAACGGCAAGCTGGGAGGCGCCGGAGAGGGGATTGTCGGAGGGGAGGTCGGGCACGGTGAGGAAGCGCAGGGTCTCCCAGAGGGAGTGCGCGAGGTTCTGCAGGGCATAGCCCGCCGTGCAGCAGAATACGGCATCCCAGAGGCTCACCTCGAAGACCATCCGGGCGATGGGCACGCAGGCGAGAAGGACCACGACGAAAAACATGATGGTGGCCGCCGCGGCGGCAAAGTCGCCGAACTGGGAGATGGCCCAGGTCGTGACCGTGGTGTGGAAAAGGGAGCTCGCAAACGAGATGCCAAGACACGTTCCGGCGCACGCGAGAAGCCGCCAGCGGCCGGCCCTCAGCGGGTAGAGCGCGCAGAAGAGGCCCATGGCCACAAAGATGGTGAGGAAGTTCGGCAAACTGACGAGCAGGGCCCGCTGCACGAGGCCGAGCAGGCCCGGCATCAGAGCGTCCCTCCCAGGTAGGAGGAGAAGCGCTCGATGGCCTCCCGGCGGCGCGAGCGGCTGAGCGGGAGGAGGTCGCCGTTGGCCATGCTGACGCGCGATCCCTGCATGAGCCGCACGTAGTCCATGTTGACGACGCATCCGCTTGAGATCTGGAGCAGCGGCCCGTCCTTCTCGGCCGCCTCCATAATCTGCCGGATGGTCCCGCGGAGCATGAGGGGCTCGTCGCCGGTGGTGAGGTGGAAGGCGAGGTCATGGCGGAGCAGCTCCACGTAGTAGAGCTCGTGGAGCGGAATCACGCGAACGCCCCCGCCCACCTGGAGGACGATTCTCCCCGCGCCGGCCCGGCTGAGCCGACCCACCACCTTGTCGAGCGCCATCTCGAGCTTGGGCTGCGTGACGGGCTTGACGATGAAGCCCGCGGCGCCGACCTCGTAGCCGCGCACCGCGTACTGGGCGAGGCTCGTCGTGAAGATGAGGGGCGTATCCGGGTCGTAGGAGCGCATGAGCTCGGCCGCCTCCATGCCGTTGATCCCCGGGAGCTCGATGTCAAGGAAGACGAGGTCAAACGTGCGGTTGCCGCGCGCCAGCGCCGTTGCCACCGGGCTCGTCTCTATCTCGAACTCAAGCCCGTGCTTCTCGCCATAGCGCATGACGGCGTCACTCAGGACCTCCGCCTCGTCTGCGTAGTCCTCGACGATAAGAACCTTGTGCATGACACCTCCCGCCGGCTCGTTCAGGGCCCTTGCGCTCATCTCAATTGTAAGGGTGCCGGCGCGCGACAGGCGCGCCTCCGGGCAGCGTGCGCGAGCGGGCGGGGGAGGGCAGAAGACGTCAAAAAACCGACCGATGCCCCCGGACCCCTTATCTCCTTCAGGCCGTTTTCATACAAAGGACGAGAAGGACGGGCCGCCAGAGGGGCGGGCCCATGCACGAGGGAACGAGGGAAGGAGAACGCATGCTCGAGATCAACATGGACGATGTGCTCGCCGTGCTGCAGTCGGTTGCGCCGCAGCTCGTCGTCATCGCGATTGCGCTGGTGGCGGCCATTGTGGTCACGGTCGTCGTGGCGCGCATGGCGGAGGGGAGGCGCAAGCTCGCCCGCTCGCTCACGTGGGTCGCGGCCGTGGCCGTGATCGCGGGCTCGGTGAACGCGATGCTCCTGGGGCCGCTCAACAGCGTGGTCACCATGGCCACCGCCGAGCGCCACGAGCTTTCGCAGGAGACCATCGACAGGACCAACCAGCTTGCCGTGGACATCGAGTCCGAGGGCATCACCCTGCTTCAGAACAGCGAGGACCTGCTCCCGATTGAGCCGGGCAACGTGAGCGTCTTTGGCTGGGCGTCCACCAACCCCATCTACGGCGGCACGGGCTCCGGCTCGCTCTCCGACGCCTATGAGACGGTGACGCTGCTCGACAGCCTGGAGATGGCCGGCTTCACCACCAACGAGGAGCTCACGAGCTTCTACACGGACTACTCGACCGAGCGCGGCGTCATCGCCGTCACCGCGGCGGACTGGACGCTGCCCGAGCCGCCGGCGAGCACCTACACCGACGAGCTCATGGCCGACGCGCGCGACTTCTCCGACACCGCGATCGTGGTCATCGGGCGCGTGGGCGGCGAGGGCCTCGACCTGCCCACCGACATGGGCGCCGAGGGCGTCACCTACACCAACAACTCCACGGAGTACGCCGACTTCGAGGCGGGCCAGCACTACCTCGAGCTCAGCCGCACCGAGCGCGACATGCTCGACCTCGTGTGCGAGAACTTCGACAACGTGGTCCTCGTCTACAACGGCGCCAACGCCTTCGAGATGGGCTTCCTTGCGGACTACCCCGAGATCAAGAGCGTGCTGTGGGCGCCGCACCCCGGCCAGGCCGGCTTCGAGGCGCTGGGCTCGGTCCTCACCGGCGCGGTGAACCCGTCCGGCAAGACGTCCGACACGTTCCTCTATGACCTCACCCAGGCCCCCACGTGGAACAACTTCGGCGCCTTCCAGTACGACAACGTGAGCGAGTTCGAGGTCGAGAGCGCCCGCGGCACCCGCTCTCCCAAGTTCGTGAACTACGTCGAGGGCATCTACGTGGGCTATCGCTTCTGGGAGACGGCGGACGACGAGGGGCTCGTCGACTACGAGGCGAGCGTCCAGTACCCGTTTGGCTACGGCCTCAGCTACACCACGTTCAGCCAGGAGATGGGTCCCGCGAGCTTTGACGGGGACACGGTGAGCTTTGACGTCACCGTCACCAACACGGGCGACGTGGCGGGCAAGGACGTGGTCGAGGCCTACGTGAACCCGCCCTACACCAATGGCGGCATCGAGAAGGCGACGGCGAACCTCGTGGCGTACGAGAAGACCGCCCTCCTCGAGCCCGGCGAGTCCCAGACCGTCACCATCAGCTTCGAGGATGACGACATGGCCTCCTACGACTACGAGGGCGCTCGCGCCTACGTGCTCGAGGCCGGCGACTACGTGGTCTCCATCAACTCTGACTCCCACACCGTCATCTCCGAGCAGACGGTGAGCGTGCCCGAGACCATCACCTACGACACCGAGGACAACACCCACAACGGCGACCTCCAGGCGGCGACCAACGTCTTCGACGACGCCAACGGCGACCTCGAGTACCTTTCGCGCGAGGACGGCTTTGCCAACTACGCCGAGGCCACGGCCGCCCCGACGAACTACTCCATGTCAGACGAGTACAAGGCCACGTTCTACAACAACGGCAACTACGATCCCACGGAGTTCGACAACCCCGACGACGAGATGCCCGTGACGGGCGCCGACAACGGGCTGCGCCTCATCGACCTGCGTGGCGTTGCCTACGACGACCCGCAGTGGGGCGCCCTTCTCGACCAGCTGACCGTGGACGAGATGAACACCCTCATCGCCAACGGCGGCTACCAGAACGCTGCGGTTGACTCCATCGGCAAGATCCGCCTGTCCGACGTCGACGGCCCGGCCGCCCTCAAGGACAACTTCACCGGCGTGAGCTCGATCGGCCTGCCGTCCAACGTGTCCCTCGCGTGCTCGTGGAACAAGGAGCTCGCCTACGAGTTCGGCGTGACGATCGGCGACATGGCGCACGAGATGGAGGTCTCCGGCTGGTACGCCCCCTCCATCAACATCCACCGCTCCGCCTTTGGCGGCCGCAACTTCGAGTACTTCTCTGAGGACCCGGTGCTCACCGGCACCCTGGCGGCCCAGCAGGTGCTCGGCGCCGACAGCCGCGGCGTCTACGCCTTCACCAAGCACTTCGCCCTCAACGAGCAGGAGACCGAGCGCAACGGCCAGCTCTGCACCTGGTCAAACGAGCAGGCCATCCGTGAGATCTACCTGCGCGCCTTCGAGGAGGTCGTGAAGGCCGACGTCTCCGCGCAGGCCATCATGGGCGCGTTCAACTACATCGGCAACACGTACGCGAGCGCCCACCTCGGCCTCAACCAGACCGTCCTGCGTGACGAGTGGGGCTTCGAGGGCATGGTCGAGACGGACTACTTCTCCGGCCCCAACTATGGCTACCAGAACGCCGACCAGCTCATCCGCGGCGGCACCGACATCATGCTCGCCTCCACCGAGACAACGAACAACGTGGAGGACCAGAGCGCCACGGCGGTCATCCAGATGCGCCGCGCCGCTCACAACATCCTCTACACGGCCGTGAACAGCTGGCGTTACGCCGATGGCGACCCGGCCGCCGTCACGCCCGCGTGGCAGATCGCGACCTACGCGGTCGACGCCGTGATCGGCGTGGCGCTCGTGGGGCTCGGCGTCGTCGCCGTGAGGCGCTTCGCGGCGCGCAAGACCTCGTAAGCGCTTGTCTACGCATCCGCAAGGGGCGGCCCGGTTCTTCTCTCCGGCTCACTGCGCTGCGCGCAGAAGTCGCCGGGCGAGAAGAACCGGGCCGCCCCGTGTCGTGTGGGCCGAGGGTCGCCGACCGCAACGGGCGGGGCTGGGGCTCCGCTTGGGGCGTTGCGCGGATGGGGGTCGTGGCAATCGGCGCGGGGCGTCAACTGGGCGTTCTTCTCGCCCTGTTGCGCGGAAGGGGGTCATGGCAGCCCAATCTCTGCCACGACCCCCATCCGCGCAACGCCCCGCGCGCGAGAATTGCCATGACCCCCAAATCGGCAGCGCGCGGACAGGCGGAGGTGGACGCGCTAGGCGAGCGGGCGCAGGGAGGAGAGCTCGGCCGCATACGCGGTGCCGTCCACGACGGCGCGTCCCCAGGGGTCGACGGTCTCGAACGTGCCGCATGAGAGCGCGGCCTCTCCGTCGCCCGCGAGCACGCGGACCTCGTTGCCGAGCCAGGCGAGGCGGGCGAGGTAGTCCTCGCGAATCCCGTCGAGCGGCCGGTCGCCGGGTGCGGCGGCCCATGCGTCGACCCGTCGGACGACCTCGCCCCGCAGCGCCTCGGCGAGGGCCGAGAAGGACGGCGCGCCCCCCAGCTCGGCCAAGGAGATCGCGGGCAGGTCACGCGGCGCCCGTCCCACGTTGACGCCCACGCCGCAGACGGCGAACGTCCGCCCGGCGTCATCGCGCGCGGTCTCGACGAGGATCCCGGCCAGCTTGCGCCCGCGAGCGAGGACGTCGTTGGGCCACTTGAGCTGCGTGCCACGCAGGACGTCCGTCACGCCCAGCCCGCAGGCGGCGGCAAGGCCGGGGAGGCGTGCGGGGCTTACGGCGGGCCGCAGCACGACGGAGAGGTAGAGGTTGCCCTCGGGCGACTCCCACGCGTGCCCGCGCCGCCCGCGCCCCGCAATCTGGCGTCGCGCGGCGATTGCGGACCCGTGCGCCGCGCCGGCCCGGCCAAGGGAAAGCGCCTCGTCGTTCGTGGAGCCAACCTCGTCGACCACGCGAATCTCGGTTTCGTTTTCCATACGCTCTCCCGGTCGTTTCCCCCGTTTGCGGCAGGTGCTCAAATGGTACACACGCGTGTGGAGGTATCGTGGCAAAATAGCGGGGTGGGGGAATGACGACGCAGCGTCATCGTCTATATTGCTAGCCTACCAAAGAGATGTTGACGCGTTAACAACAGAGCGAGGCAGGAGGCGAGAAGATGGGATTCCGCATTCTGGGAACGGGCTCGGCGCTTCCGGCGCGCTCCGTCACCAACGACGACCTCTCGGAGTTCCTGGATACCTCTGACGAGTGGATCTTCCCCCGGACCGGCATCAGGAGCCGCCGCATCTGCACCTCCGAGTCGCTCGACGACCTCGCGTGCGAGGCGAGCCGCGGCGCCCTCGAGGCGGCCGGCGTCACGCCCGACCAGCTTGACCTCATCATCTGCTCCACCACGAGCGGCGACCACCTCATCCCCGCCGAGGCCTGCGCCATCGCCGAGCGCCTCGGCGCGACCTGCCCGGCCTTCGACGTGTCGGCGGCCTGCGCGGGCTTCGTCTTTGCCCTCGACGTCGCGGACGGCTACTTCGCGCGCGGCCGCGCGGAGCGCGTGCTCGTCGTTGCGGCGGAGAAGATGAGCCGCCTCGTGGACTGGGAGGACCGCGCCACGTGCGTCCTCTTCGGTGACGGGGCCGCCGCGGCGGTTCTGTCCGCGGGCGGCCAGAACCCGCTCGCCATGCGGCTCGAGACGGAGCCGTCCGTGGAGATCCTCCACGTGCCCGGCATCGGGGGCAGCTCGCCCTACGACGCGACCGAGCATCCCGCCAACACCCTCTCCATGGAGGGGCGCCGCGTCTTCAAGTTCGGCGTGAACGCCATCTGCACCTCGGTGACCGAGCTCGCGCGCGAGGCGGGCGTGGCCGTCGAGGACATCGACCACTTCGTCTTCCATCAGGCCAACGAGCGCATCCTGTCGTCAGCCGTCGCCCGCCTGGGCCTCGATGACGAGAAGGTCGTGCGCTCGCTTGCGGAGACCGGCAACATCTCGAGCGCGTGCGTGCCGCTCGCCCTCGACCGGCTCGTCCGCTCCGGCCAGCTCAAGGCCGGACAGCTCGTCGCCCTCGTGGGCTTTGGGGCCGGCCTCGATACGGGTGCCTGCCTGCTCCGCTGGGAGTAGGTCGCACATATTCGTCCATTGGCGCGCCCGACCGGGCGCACGGAACAAAGGAGAACACCATGGCAGATCAGAGCACCTTCGACCGCGTCTGCGCGATCGTCCGCGAGCAGGGCGGCCTCGATGACGTCGAGCTCACCGCCGAGACCACGCTCGCCGAGGTCGGCCTGGACAGCCTGGCCACCGTCGAGGCCGTTATGGCCTGCGAGGACGAGTTCGGCATCGAGATCGACGCCGAGTCCAACCCCACCACCATCGGCGAGTTCGTCGAGATGGTCGACGCCCTCCTGGAGAACTAGTCATGCTGCGCACCCCCATCTGTGACCTTCTCGGCATCGAGAAGCCCGTCTTCCAGGGCGGCATGGCCTGGATCGCCGACGCCTCCCTCGCCGCCGCGGTCTCCGAGGCCGGCGGCCTCGGCATCATCGCCGCCATGAACGCCAACGCCGACTGGCTGCGCGACCAGATCCACGAGCTGCGCGAGAAGACCGACAAGCCCTTCGGCGTGAACGTCATGCTCATGAGCCCGTTCGCCGACGAGGTCGCCCAGGTCGTCATCGACGAGCACGTGCCCGTGGTCGTGACGGGCGCCGGCAACCCCACCAAGTACATGAAGGCCTGGAACGCGGCCGGCATCAAGGTCATCCCCGTGGTGGCCTCCGTTGCCATGGCTAAGCTCGTCCAGCGCGCCGGCGCCGTGGCCGTGGTGGCCGAGGGCACCGAGTCCGGCGGCCACATCGGCGAGACCACCACGATGGCCCTCGTGCCGCAGGTCGTGGATGCAGTGAAGATCCCCGTCATCGCCGCCGGCGGCATCGCCGACGGGCGCGGGGTCGCCGCCGCCTTCATGCTCGGCGCCGTGGGGGTCCAGGTGGGGACGCGCTTCCTCGTGGCGGAGGAGTGCACCGTGTCCGACAAGTACAAGGACATGGTCCTCAAGGCTAACGACATCGCCACGCGCGCCACCGGCCGCTCGACCGGCCACCCGGTCCGCGCCCTCAAGAACCCGTTCTCCAACAAGTACGCCCAGATGGAGTCCTCGGGCGCGCCCGAGGAGGAGCTCAACGCCTTTGGCACCGGGGCACTCCGCAAGGCCGCCAAGGAGGGCGACTACGAGAACGGCAGCTTCCTCTGCGGCCAGATCGCCGGCATGGTGAAGGAGCGCCAGAGCGCGCTCGAGATCGTCGACGACCTCGTGAACGGGGCCGAGAAGGTCCTGGCAGGAGCGATGCAATGGGTAAAGTAGCCTTCCTCTTCGCCGGCCAGGGCGCCCAGCACCCCGGCATGTGCGCCGACCTCATCGAGTCCGAGCCCGCCGCCAAGGCCGTCTTCGACGTGGCCGACGCGGTGCGCCCCGGCACCACCGAGCAGTGCCTCTCCGGCACCAAGGAGGAGCTGGCGCAGACCATCAACACGCAGCCCTGCGTCTTTGCCGCCGACCTCGCGTGCGCCCGCGCGCTCGCCGGGCGCGGCGTGACGCCGGACGTGGTGGCGGGCTTCTCGCTCGGCGAGGTCGCCGCGCTCACCTTTGCCGGCGCCTACACCGACGAGCAGGGCTTCGAGCTCGTGTGCCACCGCGCCGAGCTCATGGCCGACGCCGCAGAGACCCACCCCGGCGCCATGCGCGCCGTCGTGAAGCTCGACGCGGAGACCGTCGAGCGCCTCGCGGCCGAGGCGGGCGACGCCTGGCCCGTGAACTACAACAGCCCGCTCCAGACCGTCGTCGCGGGGACGCCGGAGGCCTGCGAGAAGCTCGATCTTCTCGTCAAGGAGGCCAAGGGCCGCGCGATGAAGGTCGCCGTCTCGGGCGCCTTCCACAGCCCGTTCATGGCGGATGCCGAGAAGGGCCTCGCCGCGTACCTCGCTGACGGCCACGCCCCGGCGCAGCCGTCCGTGCCCGTGCTGGCCAACCGCACGGGCGAGGCCTACCCGGCTGACGAGGCCGCTCGCGTTGAGCTGCTCTCCAGCCAGGTGGCCAACCCCGTCCAGTGGGTCCGCACCCTGCAGAATATGGCCGCCGACGGCGTCGACACGTTCATCGAGGTCGGTCCCGGCAAGACCCTCACGGGCCTCGTCTCCCGCACGCTCGAGGGCGTCACGGCGCTGCCGTGCGAGACCGTCGAGCAGCTCGAGGCTGTTCTCGCCGCGCTATCCGAGAAGGGGGAGTAGCCATGGCCGAGAAGACCGGGACCATCGAGCGCGACGCCTCCCGTCGCGTGGCCCTCGTGACCGGCGCCTCCCGCGGCATCGGCCGCGCCGTCGCCGAGGGGCTCGCCGCGGACGGCTTTGACCTCGCGCTCGTCTACGCGGGCAACGAGGCCGCGGCCGCCGAGGCCGTCGCCGCCTGCGAGGAGGCCGGCGCCACGGCGCGCGCCTATCGCTGCGACGTGGCGAGCGCCGACGAGGTCAAGGCCACCGTCGACGCGGTTCTCGCCGACTTCGGGAGCGTCTGGGCCCTCGTCAACAACGCGGGCGTCACCCGTGACGGCCTGCTCGTGCGCATGAGCGACGAGGACTTCTCCCGCGTGATCGACGTCAACCTCAAGGGCGCCTTCCACACCACGCGCGCCCTCACGCGCGCCTTCATGCGCCAGCGCGGCGGCCGCATCGTGAACATGGCGTCCGTCGTGGGCCTCATGGGCAACGCCGGCCAGGCCAACTACGCGGCGTCCAAGGCGGGCCTGATCGGCCTCACCAAGTCCGTGGCGCGCGAGCTCGCTCCGCGCGGCGTGACGGTGAACGCCATCGCGCCCGGCTTCGTGGAGACGGACATGACGGCGGTCCTCTCCGAGGGCGTCGTCGAGAGCTACGAGAAGCAGATTCCCCTCGGGCGCCTGGCCTCCGCGGACGAGATCGCCGCAGTCACTCGCTTCCTGGTGAGCGACGCCGCGTCCTACGTGACCGGCGAGGTCATCCGCGTCGACGGCGGCATGGCGATGTAACTGGCACGCGTGCAAAAGGGACAGTCACTTTTGCACGCCCGCACGACAGACGTGCAAAAGTGACTGTCCCTTTTGCACGCGTTGGGAGTTGAGATGGAGCACAGGGTAGCAATCACCGGTATCGGCGCCGTTACGCCGCTCGGAAACACGGCCAAGGAGACGTGGGAGGGCATGGTCGCCGGTCGCTGCGGCATCGGCCCCATCACCCACTTCGACACCGAGGCGTTCAAGGTCAAGGTCGCCGCCGAGGTCAAGGGCTTCGACGGAGCCGAGCTCCTGGGCAAGCAGGAGGCGGCGCACCTGGACCTCTATTCCCAGTACGCGCTCGTCGCCTCCGACGAGGCCATGGCCGACTCCGGCCTCGACGCCGAGGGCTCGATCGACCGCGAGCGCCTGGGCGTCTACGTGGGCTCCGGCACGGGCGGCATCAACGCCTTCGCCGACAACGTCCACACCATCGCCGAGCGCGGCCCGCGCCGCGCCTCCCCGTTCATGATCACGATGATGATCGCCAACATGGCGACCGGCAACATCGCCATCCGCCACAAGGCCCTTGGCCCCACCCTGCCCGTCGTGACCGCCTGCGCCACCTCCGCCCACGCCGTGGGCGAGGCCTTCCGCGCGATCAAGCACGGCTACGCCGACGCCATTCTCGCCGGCGGCGCCGAGGCCGCGATCATGCCCGAGACCATCGCCGGCTTCACGAGCTGCCGCGCCCTCACCACCAACCCGGACCCCGCGACCGCGTGTCGCCCGTTCGACGCCGACCGCAACGGCTTCGTCATGGGCGAGGGCGCCTGCGTGCTCGTCCTCGAGGAGTGGGAGCACGCCGTCGCGCGCGGTGCCCACATCTACGCTGAGGTCGTTGGCTACGGCAACACCGACGACGCCTACCACATCACCTCTCCCGACCCGGAGGCGGCCGGCATCACGCGCGCCATCAGGCTCGCCGTGGAGGAGGGCGGCGTGAAGCCCGAGGAGGGCCTCTACATCAACGCCCACGGCACCTCCACCAAGCTCAACGACGCCTCCGAGACCCTCGGCTTCAAGCAGGCCCTCGGCGAGGAGGCCGCGCGCGCCGCGCACGTCTCCTCGACCAAGTCCATGACCGGCCACATGATCGGGGCCACCGGTGCCGTCGAGGCCATGGCCTGCGCCCTCGCCCTCGAGAACGGAATCGTCCCGCCCACGATCAACTATCACACGCCCGACCCGGCGTGCGACCTCGACTACACGCCCAACGAGGCCGTGGAGTGCGAGCTCACCTGGGCCCTCTCCACCAACCTCGGATTCGGCGGCCACAACGCCGCGCTGGCGCTGCGCGCCGTGGAGAGGAGCTAACGATGGACTCTGCGAAGATCTCCCAGATTGCCGACATCATGAGGGACCACGGCCTCTCGCGCGTGCGCGTCGAGGAGCCTGACGGCTCGGCGGTCGAGCTCGAGTGCGGCGCCGTCGCGCCCGCCCCTGCGGCGCCCGCCGTATCCGCCCCCGCCCCCGCGGCCCCGGCCCCCGCCGCCCCCGCGGCCCCCGCGCCCGCGCCCCGCCTCC
>NZ_SJOU01000015.1 GCF_012027725.1 Olsenella sp. SW781
CGCTGTAGGCACGCGGAAGCGGAGATTTCCGCACATCCCGGTTTACGCGTGCAAAAGGTGAAACCTTCGGATGCGTAGCTTGGGATCTCGCGTCAGAATCAACCAGAATCCCGGCTTGCGCGTCCTTCTCGGCACGCGTAAACCGGGATGTCTGAAAAACCATGGCTGCGCGTGATGGCGCGTGTGCCAAATGTGCCAAATAAACCTGACGCCAGTGGCATGCCACGCGGCGGCGCGCCTAGACTCCCTGGACCGCCATGCCCACGAGGGTGGGGCCGGTGTGGACGAGCAGGTCGGCGGAGATGCCGCAGCTCACAAACTCGACGATCTCCGCCACGGCGCCCACGCGCTCGCGCACGCGCGCCACGAGCTCGCCGCGCAGCGCGGGGTCGAACGTGCAGACCGCAATGCGCACGCGGCCCCACCGCGTGGCGTTCTCAGCGAGCAGCTTGACCTGCGTGTCGAGCGCGCGCTGCCAGCCGCGGGCCTTCTTGGCGATGACGTACTTGCCCTCGCGCTCGTCGCACATGAGGACGGGCTTGATGTTGAGGACGGACCCCACGCGGTAGACGGCCTCGCTGATGCGGCCGCCCTTGCGCAGGAAGTCGAGCTTCTGGACGGAGAAGTACACGCGCGTGCGCTCGGAGAGCGCGCCCAGCACGCTGCCGATCCTGTCGAGCGGCATGCCGGCCTCGACCTGCCGCACGGCCTCCATGACGATGAGGCCCGCGGCGACGCCGATGCTCTTGGTGTCCACCACCACGACGGGGAAGTCCTCCATCTGGCGCGCGACCATGTTCATGGTCTCGTTGGTGGCGGAGAGCCCCGAGGAGATGGTCACCACGACGGCGCCGACATACCCGTCGCGCCGCGCCTGCTCGAAGGTGTCGCGGATCTTCATGGGCGAGGGGAGCGAGGTCGAGGGGATCTCCTCGTCAAAGCGGCGGACCACGTCCTCCGTGGTGATGTCGACGCCGTTCTCGTAGCTCGACCCGTCGGAGTAGTTGATGCGCAGCGGTATGACGCGCACGTCGTGGGCGGCCACGAAGTCGGCCGGCGTGTCGGTCCCGGAGTCGGTGATGACGGCGATGCGCTGCTCGTTCATGGTTTCTCCCCCTGATGCGTGACGAGGTCCCCGCTGGCCGGTATGATGCTAGCTAGACTATATCCCTTTCACATGGTCTTGAATACTAGATTATCTGTTTACGAGAAAAACAAAGGAGTGCCATGGGCGAGAAGAACCGTGAGCTCCGCGCCGCGTCGGCAAGCGAGGACGACCTCAGGTCTCTCGGGGAGCGGATGCGCTCCGTGCACATCTCGCGCATCCGCGAGATGCCGCGCATCGAGCTCTACCTCGACCAGCTGCTCACGCTCGTCTCGCAGGAGCTCGAGTTCATGCAGGTCCCGGGCGAGACCCTCGTCACGGGCTCCATGGTCAACAACTACGTCAAGCAGGGCGTGATCCCCGCGCCGCGCAAGAAGCGCTACACGCGCCGGCACGTGGCGTCGCTGCTCTTCGTGTGCGCCCTGAAGCGCGTGTTCTCCATCTCGCAGGTGAGCCAGCTCGCCGCCCTCATCTGGTCCTCCGAGCTCGACCTCGAGGCGCTCTACGACAGCTCGTGCGCGGCGCTCGAGGCGGCGCTCGCGCGGCGCTTCTCGCCTGGCGGCGAGCAGGCCTGCCAGGAGGGCGCGCTCGTTCTTCTCGACAAGGACGGACGCCCGGCCGAGACGGGGCTCGCGTGGCTGCTCCAGGCCGCCATGGATGCCCTGGCGGACAAGGTCGCGGTGGAGCAGGTGCTCCTCCTCGGCGAGCGGGGGGCGTGAGGCATGGCCAAGAGCATCTACGGCGAGCCTGCCGTCGTGCGCCGCCTCGAGCGGCGCGGCGCGCTCGCCACGGTGACCGGGAACGGCACCGTCGCCGCGGGCGTCATGGTGGCCGCGGCCCTCCTTGCGCTCGTGATCGCCAACACCCCGCTCTACGAGGGCGTGGAGTGGGTGCTCGCGCTGCCGCTCGAGGTGGGCGCGGGCCCGTTCGAGGTCTCGCTCACCGTCGAGGCCTTCGTGAACGACTTCCTCATGGCGGTCTTCTTCCTGCTCGTGGGCATCGAGCTCAAGTACGAGACCACGGTGGGGCAGCTCCGCCGCCCGCGCCAGGCCATCCTCCCCATGCTCGCGGCGGTGGGCGGCGTCACCGCGCCCGCCCTCATCTACCTCGCCGTCAACGCCGGCCAGCCCACCGCGAGCGGATGGGCGGTCCCCATCGCCACCGACATCGCCTTTGCGCTCGGCGTGGTGTCGCTCCTCGGCGACCGCATCTCACCCGAGGCCAAGGTCTTCTTCCAGACGCTCGCCATCGCCGATGACATCCTCGCCATCGTCGTCATCGCCCTCTTCTACGGGCAGGTGCCGGACCTCGGCTGGTGCGCCGCCTCGCTCGTGGCCGTCCTGGGCCTCGTGGCGCTCAACCGGGCGCGGGTCTACTCGGTGGCCCCGTACGTGGCGGTGGGCCTCGTGCTCTGGGCGTGCATGTTCAACTCGGGCGTCCATGCCACGCTCGCGGGCGTCATCCTCGCCTTCGCGCTGCCGAGCCGCTCGGACGTGCGCCTCCCCGAGCTCTCCGACTGGCTCGCGCACCGGGCCCACGACCTCGATGACGCCTACGACGACGAGCACCACGTCCTCGGCCAGCACGACTTCACCGAGGGCGCCTGGCGCGTGGAGCGCGTCATGCACCACGTGACCCCGCCGCTGCAGCGCATGGAGCGCTACGTGTCCGTCTTCGTGAACTTCCTCGTGCTGCCGCTCTTCGCCTTCGTGAACGCGGAGCTGCACCTCGTGGGGGAGAACTTCGGCGCCATCCTCTCCAACCCGGCGGCGCTCGGCACCTATCTCGGCGCCGTCGTCGGCAAGCCCGTGGGCATCATCCTCGTGACCGTCCTGCTCGTGCGCCTCGGCTTCTCGCGGCTGCCGCGCGGGATGGACTGGGGCCAGGTCGTGGCCGTGGGCATCCTCGGCGGCGTGGGCTTCACCATGTCCATCCTCATCTCCGGCCTGGCCTTCGCGGACCCGGCCGACGCCGTCGCGGCCAAGTGCGCCATCCTGCTGGGCTCGGTGACCTCCGCCCTTCTCGGCTACGCCTTCGTGCGGCTGGCCGTTCGCGGGCGCGGCGGCGGGCATGGGCGGAAGTCTCGCCCTCGCGGGGCAAACCGTCCGGGGCAAGGGGTATCCTAGGGTGCATGCGCACGCTCGCACCCGTTAGGAGTCTCGCATGAACGGTTTCAAGCGCCTCTGCATGGTCCTCTTCACGCTGGCGAACCTCTTCGTCCTGGCGGCCCTCGCGCTCACGTGGTACGGCCCGTGGACGGCGGAGGCGTCGGCGCTGCTCAACCTCGAGCCGTATTCCATCGCCATCTTGGCGTGCCTCGCCGTGAGCGCCTTCGGCCTCGTGGTCCTTCTCGTCCGCGCGCTCGTGGTCCGCAAGGTCCGCACGATCGAGGTGGCCTCCGTCGACGGCGGCGTCATCTCCGTCACGCGCGACGCCATCGCCGCCCAGGCCTCCCACATCGTGGAGGCCGACGGCACGTGCTCGGCGGCGCGCGTCATCGTTGACGCCAGGGCCCGCGGTCACGTGCGCGTCCACGTGCGCGTGCTCCCGCACGAGAGTGTGGACGTGGTCGCCAAGGGCGCCGAGCTGCACGAGGACCTCCTGCACGGGCTCGCCAAGGTCTGCGGCGACAAGGTCGAGGACGTGAGCCTGGAGTTCGTGGAGCCCGAGTCGGTCACGGTCTCGCTGGCGGAGGTCGACGAGCCCGTCGACGACGGTGGCCTCGCGCCGGCCGAGCCCGACTCCACGAGTGAGATCACGGTGTCGATGGGCGCCGCGCGCGAGTCCGAGAGGGAGGCGTAGGAGCCATGGCAGACGAGAGGGGCGCCAAGCCCAGGGTGGAGTTCAAGGTGGAGCTCGAGGACGCGGGCGAGAAGGACGCGGGGCAGCGGCCGTCCGCCGACGTCCCCGACGACGGGGCCGCCTCCGGCGAGCCCGCGCGCGACGGCCTGGGCTGCGTGTGCGACTGGGTGCGCCGCACCTTCCCGGGCGGCGAGGGAGCCTTCTGGGGCGGCGTCGTGGGCCTCGTGGCGGCCATCGCCTTCCTGGTCCTGGGCGTCTGGTACACCGCGGTCATCGCCGCCTTCGTGCTCGTGGGCGTGGCCGTCGGCCAGGCCGTTGACGGGGACCCCAAGATCTGGAACCTCATCCGCAGCCTCTTCTCACGCAACCAGTGACGGGCATAACGAGTAGTGCAGACGCGGGCGGCGCGCCGCCCCGGCAGCGAGGAGCAGACATGAGCAAGCCGAGCAGCATCAGGACCAACGAGCCGGTCGCCGAGCCGGAGCCCGAGGTCGTCGAGGAGACGGCGGTCGAGGAGGCCGTCGAGGAGGGGCCGGAGCCCGCTGAGGACGCCCTCGCCGAGCTTCCCGAGGAGGGCCAGGACATCGACCTCTCCACGGAGGGTGACGAGGACACGGACTCCGAGGACTCCCTCACCTTCTCAAACGGCGTCATCGAGAAGATCGTGGCCATCGCGATGCGCGAGGTCCCGGGCGTCGTGGGCATGAAGGGCAGCTGGTTCAACCGCGTGCAGGACGCCTTTGGCGCGAGCGACTCCACGAAGGGCGTCACCGTCGAGGTCACGCCCGAGAGCGCCGTGCGCGTGAACATCTCCGTGCTCATCGAGTACGGCGCGTACGCACCGCAGGTCTTCGAGGACGTCAAGCGCGCCGTGGTCAAGCAGGTCACGGGCATGACGGGACTCGAGGTGGCCGGCGTCAACCTGCGCATCGAGGACGTGCTCACGCCCGAGGAGATCGAGCAGCGCAGCCGCCGCGCAGCCCCCGCAAAGAAGGACGAGAAGGACGAGGAGCCGGAGGAGTAGCGACTCCGCTCAGTCACCCGTTTCGGCCGCGCGGTCCTTCTTGCCGCGCGGCCTTTCTTTGCCGCGACCCGGCTTTTTCTTCCTCTCCGCGCCCCCTCTCGCCTCCGCCGTCTCCTGCCTCTGCCGCCCCTGCGCCCGCTCCTGCCGCCCCACCGCTTAGGTGAGCAAATTAGTTGAACCATCTCTGCTCACCTAAGAGAGGTGGCTTCCTGCGACCTGTGAAAACGTTACTCACCTAAGAAAACCATGCAAGATAGTTCAACTTTTGTGCTCACCTAAGCGACGGGCGGCGAGAAGGGGGCGCTGCGGGGCGAGGCAGGCGGCAAGGCAGGGGCGACGCGAGGCTGGGGGCGCGAGGGGGACGAGGGCGGCGATGAGGACAGAAGGGGACCGCCCCGGGATCAGCGAACCTCGTGCGGCGTCTCGACGCCTGCGGCGAAGGCGAGCAGCGCCTCGACGTTGCTGCGGACCATGCCCTCCACGTCCTCGGCGGTGTAGAACGCCATGTGCGGGGTCACGATGGCGTTGGGCAGCGCCATGAGCGCGGCGCGGTCCCGGTTGGGGAGGGCGTCGCGGCTGCGGTCAAGGTAGTAGAGGCCGGCCTCGTGCTCGATGGTGTCGAGCGCCGCCCCGCCTATCCGCTCGGACTCGAGCGCTTCGACGAGCGCGGCCGTGTCAACGAGGCTGCCGCGCGCGGCATTCACGAGCACGGCGTCCGTCTTCATGAGCGCGAGCTCCTCGGCGCCGATCATGTGGTGGTTCTCGGGCAGGCCCGGCGCGTGGAGCGTCACCACGTCAGAGGAGGCGAGAAGTTCGGGCAGGCTCGTGTAGGTGGCGAGGTCCGCGAGCTCGGCGCGCGGGAACGGGTCGTACGCGAGCACGCGGCAACCGAAGCCCCTGAGCTCGCGCACCACGCAGGAGCCGATGGCGCCCGTCCCCACCACGCCCACGGTACAGCTGGAGAGCGCCCGACCGAGCTTGCCCTCGAGGGTGAAGTCCTGCGCCGCGGCGTGGCGGCAGACGAGCTTGAGCTTGCGCAGCGCCATGAGCATCAGCATGATGGCGTAGTCCGCCACGCCCTCGGGCGGGTAGGACGCGTGCCCCACGCGGATGCCCAGCTCGCGCGCCGCGGCAAGGTCGATGTGCTCATAGCCGATCGACCGCGTGGCGAGTCCGCGGACGCCAAGCTCGCGGTAGGCCGCGAGGAGCTCGCGCGACATGGGGTTGGTGATGATGCAGATGCCGTCCGCGCCGGCCGCGAGGCCCGCGTTCTCCAGCGTGGGGTAGTCGGCCGTCCAGCCGAAGTCAAAGCCCAGCTCGCGGCTCAGCGCCTCGAGGCAGGGCAGCTCGTCGTAGGGGCGCAGGGCGTAGGCGAAGATTCTCATGGGGCCTCCCGTGGTCGGATGGCCCTATGCTAGCGGTTCCGCTGCTAGAATTGGCGAGACTTCGACGGAGGGGGAGACATGACGGACAGCGTGAGCATCGAGGCGGTGGAGGCCGCGGCGCGCGCCAACAACACGCCCGGCCCGGACCACATGAACTGCGGCGAGTCCGTGATCGCGGCGCTCTGGGACGCCTTCGAGCCCGACTTCCCGCGCTCGGTCGTGGCGATGGGCGCCGGCATGGGGGCGGGCATCGGCGGGTCGGGGTGCATCTGCGGCGCGCTTGCCGGCGCCGTGGCGTTTCTCGGCCTCATGGTGGGGACCAAGGAGCGCGCCAAGCCGCTCGCGGCCGAGCTGCACGACGCCTTCCGCGACGGCACCGCCAAGCACGTGACCTGCTGCCGCGTGCTCACGCGCGGGATGGACTGGTGGGGCGAGGAGCGCGTCTCCCAGTGCCAGTACCACTGCTCGCTCGCGGCCGGCGCCGCGGCGCGGATCCTCTGCCGCGAGCTCGGCGTCCGCGCGGAGGACTAGCTAGGGGAGGGCCTGCCAGAGCGAGGCCGCGGCTATGACGAGCGCCGCAGCGAGGCAGCACGCGTCCACGATGCCGCCCGTGTGGCAGAGGCGCGCGCTGAAGCCGTGCCTGGACGGCCAGAAGAGGCGCAGGCCGCGGTAGGTGAGCGCGTCGAGCGCGAGGTGCGTGGCAAAACCGAGCGCCACGTACGGCGCGAGCGGCGGACAGACGAGCCACGTCGCCGCCGCAAATCCTACGAGCGCGGGCAGCGAGTGCGAGAAGGACCGGTGCGCCGAGAGCCGCGCCGCGCAGGCCAGGGCGACGAGCCCGACCGCGCCAAGTGAGAGCGGGCCGACGCCGTGTGTCACCGCCTCCCGCGCGAGCGATGCGCCGTTCGCAGCATCGAAGACCAGTGCGCCCGCGAGCAGCGCCGCAGCGCCGGCGCGCGTGAGCCGCTCTCGCCAGGGGTGAGCCGTGTCGCGGACGTCCAGATCCGGCAGGACGGCACCGACCGCGCCCCCGGCGGCCGCGACCGCGAGGCCGGTGAGGCCCGCCGCCGGCCCCGCCGCGAGCAGCGCCGCCGCGACGCCCACCGCGAGGTGCGTCCTTCCCGTCACGTGCCCTCCGTCCTTCTCGCCTGCGCGCGTGCTACACTACCTTACGACAACGGGGGGCTGGCGCATGCCGGCTGAGATTGGGCCCAGGATTGCGGCCCTGACCCAGGAACCTGATCCGGGTAATGCCGGCGTAGGGAAGAGCTTCGCGCGCAACGAGGCACCTACGGGAGACGGGGTGCCCTGGGGCACCCGGAAGGGAGGGCGCGTGAACTGCTCGGTTGCGATTCAGTTCCTGCCCATGGACGCCACCACGGACGACGCCACGTGCGACGCGGTGGATGCCGTCATCGCCTACATCGACTCGACGGGGGTGGACTACTTCGTCGGCCCCTTTGAGACGGCGATCGAGGGCGACTACGAGACCTGCATGGAGATCCTCAAGAACTGCCAGCTCGTGGGTGCCAAGGCGGGGTGCAGGCACATGATGTGCTACGCCAAGATCAACTACCGTCCCGACGGCGACGTCATGTCCACCGACCGCAAGATCGGCAAGTACCACCCCGGCGACCCGGAGTTTGCCCCCAAGGCCGAGGACGCGGCGGCCTAGCATGGCGTCCCGTCCCGAGCCCGCCCGCGCGCGTCGCGTGCTCACGCCGCTTCTGACCGTCGCGGCGCTTCTCGCCCTGTGGCAGGCCGTCGTGGGCGTGGGGATCGTCCCCAACTTCCTGCTGCCCACGCCGGTGCAGGTGGTCCAGTCCCTCGTGGAGGACGCCCCACTGCTCGCGAGCCACTGCGTGACCACGCTTGCCGAGGCCGCTGCCGGCCTTGCGGCAGGCGTTGCGCTGGGCTTTGTCTTTGCGGTGCTCATGGATCGCTTCGAGGGCTTCTACCTGGCCTTCGAGCCGCTCATGACCATCTCGCAGACCATCCCCACCGTGGCCATAGCCCCGCTTCTGGTGCTGTGGCTCGGCTACGGCGCGCTGCCCAAGGTCGTGCTCGTGATCATCTCGACGTTCTTCCCGATCACGGTGTCTCTGGCCTCGGGGTTCCGCTCGGTGGACCCGGACGTCATCGACCTCATGCGCACGATGAACGCCTCGCGCTGGCAGATCTTCTGGTACGCCAAGCTGCCCGCCGCGACGGAGCAGTTCTTCAGCGGCCTCAAGATCTCCGCCACCTACGCCATCGTCGGCGCGGTCATCGCCGAGTGGCTCGGCGGCAACGTGGGCCTCGGCGTCTACATGACGCGCGTGCGCAAGTCCTTCTCGTATGACCGCATGTTTGCCTCGATCATCGTCATCTCCGCGCTGTCGCTCGCCCTCATGAAGCTCGTGGAGCTCGCCCAGCGCACGTGCATGCCCTGGAAGCGGGCAGAAAGGAACAGCAATGAGCGATAAGAACCTCGCCAGGAACCTCAGCCGCCGCCAGTTCGTCGCCGCCGCGGGCGCCGCCGCGACGACCGCGGCCCTCGCGGCCTGCGACGGCGCGCAGGCCCCCGCCGCTGACGACGCCTCCGGCTCCGCGGACGGCGGGAAGACCAAGGTCTCCTTCGTCCTGGACTACACCCCCAACACCAACCACACCGGCATCTACGTGGCGCTCGCCGAGGGCTACTTCGACGAGGAGGGCCTCGAGGTGGAGATCATCCAGCCGCCCGCGGACGGCGCGGACGCCCTCATCGGCGCCGGCGGCGCGCAGATGGGCGTCTCCTACCAGGACTACATCGCAAACAACCTGGCCTCCGACCAGCCGATGCCCTACTCCGCCGTGGCCGCGATCATCCAGCACAACACCTCCGGCATCATGAGCCGCGAGGAGGACGGCGTCACGCACCCCGCCGCCATGGAGGGCCACACCTACGCCACGTGGGACATGCCCGTCGAGCAGGCCACCGTGCGCCATTGCGTCGAGGCCGACGGCGGCGACTGGTCCAAGGTCGAGCTCGTGCCGTACGAGGTGGACGACGAGGTCAGCGGCCTGCGCGCCAACATGTTCGACACCGTGTGGGTCTACGAGGCCTGGGCCGTCCAGAACGCCGTGGTGCAGGACTTCCCGTACAACTACTTCAGCTTCATCTCGGTGGACCCGGTCTTTGACTACTACACGCCGGTCATCGCCGCCAACGACGACTTCGCCAAGGAGAACCCCGAGGCCGTGAGGGCGTTCTTGCGCGCGGCCAAGAGGGGCTACGAGTACGCCGTGGAGAACCCCGACGCCGCGGCGGACATCCTCTGCGAGCAGGTGCCCGAGCTCGACTCCGCGCTCGTCCACCAGAGCCAGACCTACCTCGCCGACCAGTACGTCGCCGACGCCGAGGCCTGGGGCGTCATCGACCCCGAGCGCTGGGCCGCCTTCTACCAGTGGCTGAACGACAACGAGCTCGTGAACAACCAGCTCGACGTCAACGCCGGCTACGACCTCTCCTTCCTGGAGTAGGCGTGGGCGCTGGCGAGAAGAACGTGGTGCCCGCGCTCGAGGCGCGCGACCTGACGCTGTCCTGGGACGGCGAGCATATCGTCGTCCAGGGCGTGTCCGTTGACGTCGCTCCCGGCGAGGTCTGCTGCCTCGTGGGCCGCTCCGGCTGCGGAAAGACCACGATCCTGCACGCGCTCGCCGGCCTCACGACGCCTGTGTCCGGTCGCGTCCTCCTGCATGGCGAGGACGTGACCGGCCGGCCGGGCCGCGTGAGCTACATGCTGCAGAAGGACCTGCTGCTGCCGAGCCGCCGCATCATCGACAACGTGTGCCTGCCGCTCGTGCTCGCGGGCATGAAGAAGACCGACGCCCGTGCCAAGGCCGCCCCGCTCTTCGAGCGCTTCGGCCTCGCGGGCTGCGAGCGCAAGTGGCCGAGCGAGCTCTCCGGCGGCATGCGCCAGCGCGCGGCGTTCCTGCGCACCTACCTCATGGGCGCGGACGTGACGCTCTTGGACGAGCCCTTCTCGGCGCTCGACGCCCTCACGCGCACGGACGTGCGCCGGTGGTTCGTGGGCGTGGCGGCCGAGCTGGGGCTCTCCGCGCTCGTGATCACGCATGACGTGGACGAGGCCGTCTCCATGGCGAGCCGGATCTACGTGCTCGCGGGTGCGCCGGCTGCGGGCGAGCCCAGCCACGTGGCGGGCATCGTGCCCGTGGAACGCGTGAACAGCGAGCACTTCGAGCTCACCGACGAGTACCTCGCCGCCAAGCGCGAGGTCATGGCGCTTCTGGGGTAGCCGCCGCCGACCCGAGGCCCTTCTCGGTGGCTCAATGTGCCCATATCAAATCTGGCCGCGGCTTTTTGGCGCTTTCGTCCCCCTCGGGAGGGCAAAAAGCGCCAAAAAGCCGCGGCCAGAATTTATGTTGTAGGCGAGAAGGGCGCGTGGGCGAGAAGGGTGAGCGGGCGAGTGGGCGAGAAGAACGAATGGCCGAGAGACCCCGCGCATCGTAAGCAAGGAATAACGGCGGTGTAAGGCTCGCGCAAGGGGAGGGGAACGATCCGTAAAAGGTCTTCCCCCGGACGTATCGTTAGGGCATCGATACGTCTGAAGGGAGCTTCGTGGGAGCAAGGACCAGGACCCTCGTCGCCGGAGTCGCGCTCATCGTGGTGGCGGCGGCGCTCGCTGTGGGGATTGCGCTCTTCTCCAACGGGACGGTGCCCGGGCAGGGCCCCAGCGAGGCATCCGGGGACGCGCCTGCCGAGCAGTCGCTCACGGTGGTCCGCGGCGTCATCGGCTCCGAGAAGGAGTCGCTTTTCGCGGACCCCGAGGCCAAGGAGATCTTCGCTCGCTACGGGCTCGACGTTCAGGTCACGACGTCGGGCTCCTGGGCCATGGCGGAGCGCGAGGGCATCGAGGGGTCGGACTTCGCCTCGCCCTCCTCTGAGATCGCGGCCGCGCACATCGAGGACGTCCACGGCGACGCCGTTCTCTCCACCACGCGTCCCTTCTACTCGCCGCTTGCCATAGCCACCGGCGAGACGGTCCTCGCCGTTCTCGGGCAGAACGGCCTCGCCGAACAGCGTGACGGCGTCTGGTATCTCGACATGGCCGCCTACCTCGATGCCGTCGCCAACGGCAGGCGCTGGACGGACCTCGCGGGCTCCGAGGCCTATCCCTCGAGCAGAAACGTCATGATCACCACCACCGACGTGCGCTCCTCCAACTCCGCGCTCATGTATCTCAGCCTCGCGAGCTACGTCCTCAACGGCAACGCCGTGGTCACAAGCGAGGATGCGGGGCGCCAGCAGGCCACGGACGCTCTCGCGCGCCTTTTCCTCGACCAGGGCTACTCGCAGTCCTCATCCGCGGGACCGTGGGAGTCCTTCCTCTCCAAGGGGCCCATGAACCAGCCGCTCACGCTCATCTACGAGAGCCAGTACCTCGAGGCCCAGATGAACGAGCCCACGCGTGTGACCGACGAGATGCGCATCTGCTACCCCGCGCCCACCATTTTCTCGGACCACGTGGTCGTGGCCTTCTCCGAGGCGGGGCAGCGGGTCCAGGACGTGCTGGACAACGACCCTGACATGGCGCGCGTCATCGCCCGGCACGGGTTTCGCCTCAACGGCTCCAACTCGGGCGTCTTCTCCGAGCAGGTAGGGGAGGCCGGACTCACTGGATACGCTGCGGACGGCACGTTTATCGACGCCGCCCAGGCTCCCAGCTACGAGGTGGCGGACGCCATGCTCCAGACCATCGAGGCGCTGTACTAGCGCCGGGGAGGAGAGGGACCATGCTGAACGCACCCGTCACACGCCGCCGCTGGCTCGCCGTTCTTCTCGCCCTGGGCTGCGCGCTTGGCTGCGTGGCCGCCCTGCCCGCCTGCACGGGCGGCGGGCCCGCGCAGGGCGAGCCCCAGGGACGGCCCGCCAGCGAGGACGTCGACTCCGAGCCCGCGGTCGACGTCTCGGGCACGACGCTGCGCGTGCTCGCGGGCTCGGAGGTCCAGGACATGCTGCCCATCCTGGAGGACGCCGAAGCGGAACTGGGGATCTCGGTGGAGCTTGAGTACATGGGAACGCTCGACGGCACGGAGGCGGTCATGGCGGGCGAGGGGGACTACGACGCCACGTGGTTTCCGTCCAACGCCTACATGAGCCTCTTTGACGAGAAGGGCTCGCTCGTCTCGCAGGAGACCTCGATCATGCGGACGCCGGTGGTGCTCGGCGTGAGGGCAGATCGCGCTGTCGAGCTCGGCTGGGACGAGGAGAGCCCCACGTGGGCCGAGGTCGTGGACGCCGCCGCCTCGGGCGAGTTCTCCTATGGCATGTCCAGCCCGGTCTCGTCCAACAGCGGCTTCTCCGCGCTGGTGGAGCTCGCGACGGCGCTCTCGGGAACGGGCGTTGCCATCTCAGCCGACGACGTCTCGCTCGTGGCGGCTGACCTCACGCGCTTTGCCCAGGGGCAGGCGCTCACGAGCGGCTCTTCGGGCTGGCTCATGGAGGCCTACGACAAGGACGCGTCCGCCGTCGACGGCATCTTCAACTACGAGTCGCTCATCCTGCAGGACGAGGGGCTCGTGGAGGTGATCCCGCAGGACGGCGTCATCACCGCGGACTACCCGCTCACGCTGCTCTCCGGCCGCGGGGAGGACGCCGAGGCGGCGTATCGGGCGCTCGTGGACTACCTGCGTCGCGATGACGTGCAGCGGCGCATCGCGGACGAGACGCTCCGCCGCACGGCCGCGACGACGCCCGATGACGCGCGGATGGTCTTTGAGATCCCCTTCCCCAACCGTCTCGAGACGGTGCGCGCCCTGCTCTCCAGCTGGGTCGCCGACGTGCGCAAGCCCGCCAACATGGTCTTTCAGATCGACACCTCGGGCTCCATGGAGGGCGCGCGCCTCGACGCGCTCAAGGCTGCGCTCGTCTCCCTCACGGACACCGGAGCGGACGGCACGACCTCGCTCCTCACGTTCCAGCCGCGAGAGACGGTGCACTTCGTCGAGTTTGGCTCGGAGATCAAGAGCGAGAAGGACCTCGAGGTGGCGGCGGACGGAGACCTCTCCGACGTGCGCGCCTACGTGGAGGGGCTTCGCACGGCGGGCAACACGGCAATCTACGGCACCCTGCAGCACTCCCTCGAGCTGGCGGCGCAGAGCCGCTCGGACGACAACGTGACGTCGGTCGTGCTCTTCTCGGACGGGGAGAACACCGACTACCCGGGCATCGCCGAGTTCTCCTCCTGGTACGAGGCCACGCCCGAGGTCCAGGGCATCCCCGTCTACGCGATTCTCTTCGGCGAGACCAGCAGGGCGGAGATGGAGCAGCTCACCCAGCTGACGGGCGGGCGCGCCTTTGACGCCGCGGACGGCGACCTCACCGCCGCCTTCAAGGAGATACGCGGCTATCTGTAAATTGGGGACGGGTTTGTTCTCTCAGAGAAAACGGGACAGGTTGGGGGCGCCCGCCACGTCGCCACGGATGGGAGGTTCGATGCCAGGGGAACGGGGTCTCGTGCTCGGGATGTCGGCGGCGGTCTTCGTCGTGTTCTGCGTCTCCGCCCTTCTTGCCTCGGGGCTCGCCGCTCAGGTGGCGCTCGTGGTCGTCGGCGCCCTCATGTCCGCAGGCTCATGGCTGCTGCTCACCTCGCTCAACATGCCTCGCCACGTGGCGGCGATAGACCTGGACGCACTCGTCGGGGCCGATCCCACGCTCAAGGAGTCCGCCGAGGCCGTGAGTGGCATGGCGGGCCGCATCGACGAGGCGTGCGCCGCGGACAGCCCCCGCGGCATCGCGGCGGAGTCCGAGCGGCTGCGGGCCCTCGTGTCCTCCATGGCGGAGCTCGTGGAGCTGCCCGAGTTTGCCACGGCCGGGGCGGAGGAGGACCGCCACCTCGTCCTTTCGCTTGCCACCACGTGGCTGCCGGGCGCCTGGGACCAGCTCGTGACCAACGTCCGCTACCTGGGGTTTGGCGGTCGGGCGAGCTCGCGCGCCAGGCGGAACGTGACCGCGCTCGACGAGCAGTGCGCGCATGTTGCCGGCGCGCTCGACCGCATACGGACCAACATCGTCGACGGGGCCTCCGCGAAGATCGAGACGGGCTCCGACTACTTGCGCCAGCGTCTCGGCCATCGGTCGCCCGAGCTCTCCTTGGGGGAGCCGCCCGATGACCTCCCGTAGCCGACGGAACGATTCGACACTTGGATCTGACACTTGGAGAGGAGCCATCATGGCACACGACCTTCTCGACGCGCCCGACGACAGCTTTGACCTGGAGGTGACGCCGGCGCCGGAGCCCGTCAAGACCGAGGGCGCCCTCGCGCAGGTGCCCGCGCCGAGCCCCGAGGAGCTCCTGCGCCTGAGCGGCAACGCCAGCTCCTGGGTTGCCAAGGTGGCCGCCCTGCCGCCCCAGAGCCTGGAGTTCAAGCAGGAGGTCGACGCGATCTTCGAGGTGGGGTCCGACGCCTTTCTGGAGACGGCCAGCACCTCGAGCCGCTTTCTTGAGCAGTCCCTGGCGACGTCGAAGAGCGGAGGCGCCCAGGAGCAGGTCTCCAGGAGCCTCGTGGACCTGCGCAACGAGGTCGACGAGCTCGCGCCAGGGGAGGACACCTTCGCCGACCGCCTGCTGGGGACTCTGCCCTTCGCCAATCGCGTGAAGCGCTACTTCAAGCGCTATGAGTCAAACCAGCAGCAGCTCAACGCCATCCTGCTGTCGCTCGGCAAGGGTCAGGACCTGCTGCGCAAGGACAACGCCGCCCTCAACGTGGAGCGCCGCAGCCTCTGGGGCAACCTGGGCACCCTCAAGCGCGCCTACGAGCTGCTTACGAGCATCGATGGCGAGCTCGTGGCGCGCATCGACCGGGAGCGTGCGGCGGGCAACGCCGAGCTGGCGGCATCGCTCGAGAGAGACGCCCTGTTCGCGGTGCGCCAGCGTCGCCAGGACGTGCAGACGCAGGCCGCCGTGACCATCCAGGCCTACCTCTCGATGGGCATCATCCAGCAGAACAACGACCAGCTCGTGCGTGGCGTCGAGCGCGCCAAGACCACCACGGTGACCGCGCTGCGCACGGCCGTGATCGTGGCGCAGTCGCTCGAGAACCAGAAGCTCGTGCTCGACCAGATCGACGCGGTCAACAAGACCACGGACGCCATGATTGACCGCACGAGCAAGCTCCTGCAGGAGAACTCCCTGCGCACGCAGCAGCAGGCGGTCTCGAGTGGCGTCTCCCCGGAGACGCTGCGCCGGGCCTATGATGCGGTCTTCTCCACGCTTGACAGCATCGACAAGTTCCGCGAGCAGGCAAACGAGTCCTTCTCCAAGACCATTGACGTGCTGAACGACCAGCTCGAGCGCGCCCACGCCTATGCCGAGCGGATGAACCGCGACGGCGAGGGCGGCGCGACGGAATAGTCGGCGGCACGGCCCCGCGCTATGCGCAGACGAGCTCCACGCCGGCCGCGGCGAGCTCGGTGCGCGCCTCGTTGCTCACGTGGGAGTCGGTGATCACGCTGACGTCCTTCTCGCCTAGCGCAAGCGGCACGGTTCCGCGGCGGCTGAACTTCTCGCTCTCCGTGAGCACCACCACGCGCTCGGCGTGCTCGGCCATGTCGCGCACGGCCTGGGCGCGCATCTGGTCGCTGTTGGTGAAGCCGGTGCGCGCCGAGAAGCCGTCCGTGCCGGCGAAAAGCTGGTCCACGTAGAATCCCTCGACGCATGCGCGCACCATGGGGCCCACCATGACCTGCGAGTCCTTCTGGTAGATGCCGCCGATGAGCACGACCTTCACCGTGGGGTCGTCACGCACGGACGCCGCGATGAAGGCGCTGTTGGTGATGACGGTGACCTCGCGGCCCTCTGCCGCGAGCTGCGCCACGAGCAGCGCGCAGCAGCTCCCGCTCTCCACCATGATCGTGTCGCCGTCGTGCACCAGCCTGGCGGCGCGTTGGGCGATGGCGCGCTTCTCCTCGTAGTGATAGGCGAGGCGCCCCTCCACGTTGTCCGTGCTGCGCAGCACCGCGTAGCCGTGCTCGCGGCGGATGAGGTGGCGCCGCTCGAGCTCGGTGAGGTCCTTGCGCATGGTGACCTGCGACACGCCGAGCTCCTCGGCGAGCGCCGAGACCTCGACGCGCGTGCGCTCGGTGAGGATTTCGAGAATCCGGTTGGTGCGTGAGGGCATGACGTTCTCCTTTGAATGCCTATTCGTAAGGAGTATTGCATAATGCGCTTACGAACGAAGCTCTCAAAGAATCGATAGCTCGTGCGACTGTACACATGCGGTGTTTTTTGACCCTTAAGGCGCAAAAACAGGGGCATATGTACACTCCGGGGAAGTAGCCCTCAGAAGAATGCGTCAATCCCGGCGTCCACGTAGACCTGCCGGAACCCCTCGAGGTCCTCCTCGTGGAGGTTGGCGAGGCCATGGAGGCGGTAGTCGCGGCCGAGCAGGTCGTACTTGTTCTCGCCGAAGTTGTGGAAGGGGAGGAGCTGCACGCGCGAGGCGCCGACCTCGTGGAGGCGCTCCGCAAAGCACCGGGCGTCCTCGGGTCCGTCATTGAAGCCGGGGATGACGGGCGTGCGCACGAGCACGTCGACGCCCGCCTCGATCGCGCGGCGGGTGTTGGCGAGGATGAGGTCGTTCTCCACCCCCGTGCCCTCGCGGTGCGCCGCGGCGTCCCAGTGCTTCATGTCGATGTAGGCGTGGCTGAGCAGCCCGGCCACGCGGTCGAAGTCGCGCGCGGGCACGTAGGCCGTGGTCTCCACGTTGGTGTCCACGCCCGCCTCGCACAGGAGGCCGAGGAGCTCCACGCAGAAGTCCGGCCAGGTGAGGGGCTCGCCGCCCGAGAGCGTGACGCCGCCCCCGCTCTGCAGGTAGAAGGGCTCGTCCTGTATGCACTCCTCGAAGACGTCCTCTGTGGTGCGGGTGCGCCCGGCAACCGTGAGCGCGCGCCCCGGGCAGCCCGCGACGGCGGCCGCCGCCTCCGGCGACGCGGCGTCCACCGCGCGCACGTCCACGTGGCGCCTGTCCTCTGGCCCCGCCGCCGCGACGCCCGGGCACGCCGCCAGGCACGCCCGGCAGCCGACGCAGCTCCGGGCGTTCCACTCGAGCTGCGGGCGGCGCAGCTGGCTCTCCGGGTTGGAGCACCAGTAGCAGCGCAGCGGGCAGCCCTTGAGGAAGACCACGGTGCGGATGCCTGGCCCATCGTCGAGGCTGAACTTCTGCACGTTGAATACGGTCGCTGTCTGCATGGTCCCTCCCCGGGCCTCCGTCCCTCTCCCCGCCGTCATTCTAAGACACTTACGAACGAAAGTAAATCTCATTCCGAACGTTGACACTGCACCTGACGGCTGCTATAAGTATGCTGTAGCCAGAAGGCGTCCCACGAGAAGGGAAGTCCCAGATGTCCCAGGCAAACGAGAGCCACTTCGGCGAGCTCACGTCCCGCATGAAGGCGTTTCGCGAGGAGATGCTCGACGAGAAGCCCTACATCGACGCCGAGCGCGCCGTGCTGGCGACGGAGGCCTACCGCGAGCACCAGAACCAGCCCAACGTCATGAAGCGCGCCCTCATGCTCGAGAAGATCCTCGACAACATGACGATCTACATCGAGGGCAAGACGCTCATCGCGGGCAACCAGGCCACCAAGAACCGCAACGCCCCGATCTTCCCCGAGTACACGATGGAGTTCGTGATCGACGAGCTCGACACCTTCGAGAAGCGCGACGGCGACGTCTTCTACATCACGGAGGAGACCAAGCGGCAGCTCCGCGACCTCGCGCCCTTCTGGGACAACAACAACCTGCGCGCCCGCGGCGAGGCGCTTCTGCCCGACGAGGTCCAGGTCTACATGGAGACCGGCGTCTTCGGCATGGAGGGCAAGCTCAACGCCGGCGACGCCCACCTGGCCGTGAACTACGCCCGCGTGCTCTCCGACGGTCTCAAGGGCTACGAGGAGCGCGTCCGCGCGCTCAAGGCCGCCCTCGACCTCACCGACCCTGAGTCCATCGACAAGTACGTCTTCTACAAGGCCGTCCTCGTGGTGATCGCCGCGGTTCGCCGCTTTGCCGCGCGCTATGCCGCCCTCGCCCGCGAGATGGCGGCGGCCGAGAAGGACCCGGCGCGCGCCGCCGAGCTCCTCCAGATGGCCGAGGCCTGCGACCGCGTGCCCTACGAGCCCGCCCGCTCCTTCCGCGAGGCCGTGCAGTCCGTCTGGTTCATCCAGCTCATCCTGCAGATCGAGTCCAACGGCCACAGCCTCTCCTACGGCCGCTTCGACCAGTACATGTTCCCGTACTACGAGGCCGACATCGCCTCCGGCGCCATCACGCGCGACGAGGCCCTCGAGCTCCTCACGTGCCTGTGGATCAAGACGCTCTCCGTCAACAAGGTGCGCAGCCAGGCGCACACCTTCTCGAGCGCCGGCAGCCCCATGTATCAGAACGTGACCATCGGCGGTCAGACCACGGACAAGACCGACGCCGTCAACGACCTCTCCTTCCTCGTGCTGCAGTCCGTGGCGCAGACCCGCCTCACCCAGCCCAACCTCACGGTGCGCTACCACGCGGGGCTCAACAAGAAGTTCTACGACGAGTGCGTCGAGGTCATGAAGCTCGGCTTTGGCATGCCCGCCCTCAACAACGACGAGGTCATCATCCCGTCCTTCATCAACTGGGGCGTGGCCGAGGAGGACGCCTACAACTACTCCGCCATCGGCTGCGTGGAGACGGCCGTCCCGGGCAAGTGGGGCTATCGCTGCACGGGCATGAGCTACGTGAACTTCCCGCGCATGCTGCTCGTGGCCATGAACAACGGCGTGGACGTCACCTCCGGCAAGCGCTTTGCCCACGGCTACGGCTACTTCCGTGACATGAAGAGCTACGACGAGCTCATGGAGGCCTGGGACAAGACCGTGCGCGAGGTCACCCGCGCGAGCGTCATCGTGGAGAACGCCATCGACAAGGCGTCCGAGCGCGACGTGCCCGACATCCTCTGCTCCGCGCTCACGGACGACTGCATCGGCCGCGGCAAGACCATCAAGGAGGGCGGTGCGGTCTACGACTTCATCTCCGGCCTGCAGGTGGGCATCGCCAACATGGCCGACTCCCTCGCCGCCATCAAGAAGCTCGTCTTTGATGAGGGTCGCATCACCCCGGCAGAGCTTGCCGACGCGCTGGAGAGCGACTTCGCGGGCGAGCAGGGCGAGCGCATCCGCCAGATGCTCGTGAACGACGCCCCCAAGTACGGCAACGACGACGACTCCGTGGACCAGCTCGTGGTGGACGCCTACCAGTCCTACATCGACGAGATCGCCAAGTACCCCAACACGCGCCACGGCCGCGGCCCCATCGGCGGCATCCGCTACGCCGGCACCTCCTCGATCAGCGCCAACGTGGGCCAGGGCATGGGCACCATGGCCACGCCCGACGGCCGTCACGCCCACGAACCGCTGGCAGAGGGCTGCAGCCCCGCGCACAACGCGGACACCCACGGCCCCACCGCCGTCTTCAAGTCCGTCTCCAAGCTCCCCACGGAGAAGATCACCGGCGGCGTGCTGCTCAACCAGAAGGTCACGCCCGCGACGCTGGCCACCGAGCGCAACAAGCAGAAGCTCGAGATGCTCATCTCCGCCTTCTTCGACCGCCTGCATGGCTATCACGTGCAGTACAACGTCGTCGACCGCGCCACCCTCATCGACGCGCAGGAGCACCCCGAGTGCCACAAGGACCTCATCGTGCGCGTGGCCGGCTACTCCGCCTTCTTCAACGTACTCTCCCGCGCTACCCAGGACGACATCATCGCCCGCACCGAACAGACCCTGTAATGTGCAAGGCGTGCAAAAGTGACAGGCACTTTTGCACGCCAACGAGCTAGCGAAAGGAATGCCTCATGAAGCTCATCATCGACGACGCCGACGTCAACGCCATCAAGCGCCTGGTCGAGTACTACCCCGTTGACGGCGTGACCACCAACCCGTCGATCCTCGCCGCCTCCGGGCGCGCGCCCTTCGAGGTCCTGCACGAGATCCGCGACATCATCGGGCCCGAGATGGAGCTCCACGCGCAGGTCGTGGCCCGCGACGCCGAGGGCATGGTCGCCGACGGCAAGCGCATCGTGGCCGAGCTCGGCGCCAACACCTTCCCCAAGGTTCCGAGCGTCCCCGAGGGCTTCAAGGCCATCCGCATGCTCGCCGCGGAGGGCATCCGCACCACCGCCACGGCGATCTACACCCCCATGCAGGCGTTCCTCGCCGCCAAGGCCGGCGCCTCGTACGCCGCGCCCTACATCAACCGCATCGACAACATGGGCTATGACGGCGTGGGCGTGGCCATGGAGATCCACGACATCTTCCGCGCCAACGACCTCCCCTGCGAGGTGCTCGCCGCGAGCTTCAAGAACTCCCAGCAGATCCTCGAGCTCGCCCGCTACGGCGTGGGCGCCGTGACGGCCGCCTCCTCCGTGATCGAGGGCCTGGTCAAGAACGCCGCGATCGACGCCGCGGTGGACGCCTTCACCGCCGACTTCGAGGGTCTCGTTGGCGCCGGCAAGACGATGGCCGACCTGTAGGGGCGGGCGAGAAGAACCTCGGCCCCGGGCCTCCACGCGCAACCGGGGATTTCCAACATCCGCGTTAGCGCGTGATAGAAGTTGAACTACCGAACGCGTAGCTCGGGAAACGTGGCCGCTTGGCCGCAAAATCCCGAGCTACGCGTTCTTCTCGCCATGCGCAACCCGAGATCTCTGCGAAGGGTCCTGCCCGGCCGCCCTAGCCTGCGACGTAAGCGTTGCGCAAGGGATGCCGGCCAAGCCAACATTTCCCCTTGCGTCAGGCTAACGTTGTCCTGAGAGCAGAGGGGGTATATGGAAGCGCACGAGGACGATACGTACGCGAGGCTCAAGGCGGCGATGGAGGAGGCGGAGGCGAGCGAGTCCCCCGTGGAGTCCGCCCGTGACCGCCGGCGCCGCTATCTGGCGATTGCCTTGATTGTGATTGTTCCCCTGGCTGTGGTCAGCTACGTCGTGTGGGGGCTCATCGGCCTTTTTACCTTGGGCAAGACGGACGAGGGGCCGATTGCGGTGGCGTATCGGCTCGTGGGCGTCCCGGGCTGGCTTGCCATCTTCTCCTTTGGCGTCGTGGCGGTGGCGCGGCAGCTGCGCGACGACTTCAAGGGCGTGGGCGAGCGCATCTTCGGGGCGGTCATCATCGCGCTCATGGTGGTTACCTGCTACGTCTTTGTGGGGCAGCCGCTGCTGGACATCCCGTACCTCTTCGACCCCGTGCGCGTCGAGCTGCACGATGTCGAGACGAGGGACGTGAGCGGCGAGAGCGGCGCGACGTACTACCTCAGCGGCGTCGACGAGTCCGGCAAGGAGTGGGAGTTCCGCATTAACAGCGATACGTTCCTCAGCTGGGACCGCGACCGCACCACCGCCACCGTGACCGGCCTCCCCAACACCCAGGTGACGCTCGCCATCGAGTGACCCTCCCCGCGCCCTCCAGAAGGTGGAGGCCCTGAGCGACGGCCATCAGGAGTTCCTCACGTGTCGTCGCATCCAACCGCTCACGCAAGAGGCCGCCCCTCCGACCTGCTAAGCAGAATCTTCCGCGAAGCGCAGTTCTGCGTGCAGGTCGGAGGGGCGGCCGTCGTGGCTGCGAGTCAGTCCGCTACGCGAGCTTGAGGAACTCCTGGTAGCCGCGATACGCCTCGTACACGTCGGCCTTGCTCGTGGCCTCCCAGGGGGCGTGCATCGAGAGCACCGGCACGCCGCAGTCGACGACGTTCATGCCGTAGGTCGCCAGGATGTAGGCGATCGTGCCGCCGCCGCCCGCGTCGACCTTGCCGAGCTCGGCGGTCTGGAAGTGCACGCCGCCCTCGTCCATCACGCGACGGATGGTGGCCAGGTACTCGGCGTCGGCGTCGTTGGAGCCGGACTTGCCGCGGCTGCCCGTGTACTTGTTGAACGTGAGGCCGTGGCCCAGGTAGCAGCTGTTCTTCGGCTCGAAGACGCTCGCGAACGTGGGGTCGAAGCCGGCCGAGACGTCGCTCGAGAGCATGTTGGAGTTCGCGAGGCAGCGACGCAGCGCGAGCGGGCCGGTCTCGCCGGCGAGCTCGAGCACCTCGGCCATCGTGTTCTCGAAGAAGTGGCTCGTCATGCCGGTGGCGCCCACCGAGCCGATCTCCTCCTTGTCGACGAGCAGGGTGACGGCGGTGCGCGCCGGCGCCTCGGCGTCGAGCTGCGCCACGAGGCTCGTGTAGGCGCACACGCGGTCGTCCTGGCCGTAGCCGAGGATCATCGAGCGGTCGAGGCCCAGGTCGCGGGCAGCGCCCGCGGGCACGACCTCGAGCTCGGCGGAGAGCAGGTCCTCCTCCTCGATGTCGAGCAGGTCGCGCAGGATGCCGAGCACGCCGGCCTTGACCGGGTTCTTCTCGGCGTCGTCGTCCTTCTCGCCCTCCTTGACGACGACCGGGCGGTTGCCCACCAGGACGTCGAGCATCTCGCCCTCGATGACCTCGGTGGCCTTCTTGCCCATCTGATCGCTCGCGAGGTGGGGGAGGAGGTCGGTGATGCAGAAGACCGGGTCGTCGTCATCCTCGCCGATGACCACGGAGACGACGGTGCCGTCCTTCTTGGCCACCACGCCGTGGATGGCGAGCGGCATGGCCACCCACTGGTACTTCTTGACGCCGCCGTAGTAGTGCGTGTCGAGCGTCACGAGCTCGTTCTTCTCGTCCACGGGGTCCTGCTTGACGTCGAGGCGCGGCGAGTCGACGTGCGCGCCCAGGATGTTCACGCCCGCCTCGAGGGGCTCGGTGCCCAGCTGGAGCAGCATGAGGGTCTTGTCGCGGTTGACGGCGTAGACCTTGTCGCCGGGCACGAGGCGCTCGCCGGCCTCGATGCGGCTCTCCAGGCTCACGTAGCCGGCCTCCTCGGCCATGGCCACGGCGGCGGCGCAGCACTCGCGCTCGGTCTTGTTCTCGGAGATGAAGGCCTTGTAGCCCTCGCAGAGGTAGTGCAGCTGGTCGAGCTGCTCCTCGGTGTATTCCTTCCATGCGTTCGGACGGTCCATGGGACTCCCTTCCTCGGAGATACGCAAATCGGCTCACGATTCTAGACCAGCCCGGCGGCGCGGGCCAGGGAGGCGTTGTGGAATCTGGGGTTGTGGCAGCGCGGGGCGGGCGCGCGTTGCGGGGAAGGGGGTTGTGGCAGCGCGGGGGCTGCCATAACCCCCGATTCAAGAACGGGGGCGAGAAGAACCGCAGGATTCGCTGATCCGCGCCTGCCATAACCCCTCTTTGGACAACGCCCGCTCGCGAAAAAGTGCCACGGGGCCGATTTCCGCAGCGTGCCCGCGCCTACGGCTGGCCGGCCGGGTCCGCGGCCCCCGTGGAGCCGCCGGCACTCGTCGACCCGCCGGTCCCGGCGCCCGTGCCCGCGTCGCCGCCGGCGTCGGAGCCGGTGCCGCCCTGCGCGCCGGAGCCGGAGCCCGCATCCGCGCCCGCGTCGGCGCCGGTCCCGGAGCCCGCACCTGCGCCCGACCCCGTCCCGGGCTGCGTGCCGCCCTCGTCCGAGGTACCCGCGCCGCCCTGCGCCCCGGACCCCTGGTCGCCCGTGCCGGCGTCGCCCTCGACGGGGGAGCCCGCAGGCTCGCCGCCCTGCTCGCCGACCGTCTCCGCGGTGGTCCCCCCGGTCGGCGGCTCGGCTGCCTGCGGCGCGTCCTCGGCCGCGGCCTCGCCCCGTTCCGCGGCCGGCGCGGCGGGCGAGAAGGACGGACCGATGCCGGCCCCCTGCGTGGCGAGGCTCACCACGAGGGCGTACGCCAGCACGACGGCGATGGCCGCGACCGTGGCGATGACGGCGACGCGGCGGCGCAGGCGCGTGCGCTGGCGCTCGCGGGCGGCGTCGATGACCTCGGGCGGGGCGATGGGCGTCCCGGAGGCGGCGACGCGCGTGCCCTCGGCGGGCGCGGGGGCGGGCGCGGGCATGACGCGGGTCGCGCCGGCGGCCGGCGTCGCGTCCCCTCCCGCGGGGTCGGGGCCGAGCGAGCGGAGCTTCTCGGCGGAGGCGTTGATGAGGTTGCGGTAGACCTGCGTCGCCACGCTCGACGCCACCGCGCCGATGACCGCGCCGATGATCGACCCGGCGATGCCGATCTGCGCCGAGAGCGCGAAGGACGTGGCCGCCGCGAGGCCCGTCGCCACGATCTGCGAGAGGGAGAAGTCCCCGAGGATGCCTCCGCGTCGCTCGTTCTTATCGGCCATGCGCCCTCCCTCGACGTTCTCCCTGGCTCCCCAATTGTCGCCCGTGACGTGCGGCATCACGAAGACCTAACAAAACCGTTCCCCCAAAATGTGGCTGTGAGACCGATTTCCGCTGCGTGTCGGGGTATCATTTACCCGTACTGTCCTTCCGGGTTACACCAACGTATGGAGGTCAACATGCTCGTCAACGCTACTGCCATGCTTCAGGCCGCAGAGAAGGGCCACTACGCCGTCGGCGCGTTCAACACCAACAACCTCGAGTGGGCGTCCTCGATCCTCGACGCCGCCGAGGAGCTCCAGTCCCCGGTCATCATCCAGTGCACCTCCGGCGCCGCCAAGTGGCAGACCAGCTACAAGGTCGTCGCCGACATCGTGAAGCAGCTCGTCGAGGACAAGGGCATCACCGTGCCGGTGGCCCTCCACCTCGATCACGGCACCTACGAGGACGTCTTCAAGTGCATCGAGGCCGGCTTCACCTCCGTCATGTATGACGGCTCCCACGAGGAGACCTTCGACCTCAACCTCCAGCGCACCGCCGAGGTCGTCAAGGCCGCCCACGCCAAGGGCATCTCCGTCGAGGCCGAGGTCGGCGGCATCGGTGGCGTCGAGGACGGCGTCGCCTCCAACGGCGAGCTCGCCGACCCCGAGCAGTGCAAGGCCATCGCCGACCTGGGCGTTGACTTCCTCGCCTGCGGCATCGGCAACATCCACGGCATCTACCCCGAGAACTGGGCCGGCCTGTCCTTCGACCGCCTCGGTGAGATCAAGGCCCTGACCGGCGACCTGCCGCTCGTCCTCCACGGCGGCACCGGCATCCCCGTCGACCAGATCCAGAAGGCCATCTCCCTCGGCATCTCCAAGATCAACGTCAACACCGACCTCCAGGTCGTCTTTGCCGAGGCCACCCGCAAGTACATCGAGGAGGGCAAGGACCAGCAGGGCAAGGGCTACGACCCGCGCAAGCTCCTCAAGCCCGGCCGCGACGCCATCGTCGAGCGCACCAAGGAGCTCATGGAGGAGTTCGGCTCCACGGGCAAGGGCTGGGCGTAAGCGAGAAGAACGGCGAGAGGAACGCCCGCCACTGAGGTGACGTCGGCGCCCGGTCCCGCATCGCGCGGGGCCGGGCGCCTTCCTGTGCCGCGCGACCCCGCGCCGCAAACCCGCTGGTTCCGCTAGGGGTCACGTGTCAGATCTGTCACGTTGCCGTAATGCCGCGGCATTCAAGCTTCCCCTATCTTTTGTGCGTTGTCGGTGTCGATTGGCGCCGCGTCGCACAGGGGCGTATCGCGCGCCGCCGGAGGGGTACCTACTCCGGTCGTCGGGCGCGACGCCCGAGGAGAGGATGGATGCCATGGAGTTTCTTGACCTCGTGGAGAGGCACGCGCGGGAGCACCCCGAGGCGGAGGCGCTCGTCACCTCCGACGGCGCCCGCATGGGCTACGGCGAGCTCTGGTCGGCCTCGGGCGGCGTGGCGGCCCTGCTCGCGAGGGAGGCCGCCCGCGACGGCCGCCCCGCGCACGAGCCGGTGATGGTCTACGGGCACAAGTCCCCGCTCATGCTGGCCTGCCTGCTCGCGTGCCTGCGCTCCGGGCGCCCCTACGTGCCGTGCGACTGCCACAGCGTGCCGCCCGCCCGCGTCCGCGCCATAGCCGCCCAGCTCGGCTCGCCCGTGCTGCTCGCCGTGGAGCCCCTGCCGCCGGAGGCGCTTGCCGACGGGGAGGGCCGCGCCCTCGCCGCCGACGTCTGGGACGCCGAGAAGGTCGCGCGGGCCGCCGCGCTGAGCGAGCGGCCCGACGCCGGCCTCGCCGTCTCGGGCGACGAGCTGGCGTACGTGCTCTTCACCTCGGGCTCGACCGGCGCCCCCAAGGGCGTCGAGGTCACCGCCGCGTGCGTGGACCGCTTCATGCCCTGGTGCGTCTCGATCATGGGGCTGGGCGTCGCGGCGGGCGCCCCGCGCCGCTTCCTCGACCAGGCGCCCTTCTCCTTCGACCTCTCGGTCTTCGAGCTCGTGGGCGCGCTCGCCACGGGAGGGGCGCTCTTCTCGCTCACGCACGCGACGCAGTCCAGCATGCGCGACCAGCTGGCGGCGCTCGACGCGTCCGGGGTCTACGTCTGGGTGTCCACGCCCTCGTTCGCCGAGATGTGCCTCGCTGACCCGTCCTTCTCGGCGTCCCTCATGCCCCGGGTCGAGACCTTCCTCTTCTGCGGCGAGACGCTCACCAACGCCTGCGCGCGCAGGCTCCAGGAGCGCTTCCCCGCGGCGCGCGTGGTCAACTCGTACGGGCCCACGGAGTCGACGGTCGCGGTGAGCGCCGTGGAGGTGACCCCCGCGATGGCGGCCGCCCCCGACCCGCTGCCCGTGGGCGCGCCGCGGCCGGGCACGCGGATCAGGGTCGTCGACGAGCGGGGCGCGGACGTGGCGACGGGCGCCCTCGGCGAGGTCGTCATCGAGGGGGACACGGTGGCGCTCGGCTACCTCGGGCAGCCCGCGCTCACCGCCGCGCGGTTTGGGTCCGCGACCCTGGGCGGGCGCCCGGTCCGCACCTACCGCACGGGCGACGAGGGCTGGCTCGACGAGGGGGGCATGCTCCACTACCACGGTCGGATCGACCTCCAGGTCAAGCTCAACGGCTACCGCATCGAACTCGGCGACGTGGAGTCCCACCTCGCGCAGGTCCCGGGCGTCAAGGCGGCGGCCGTGGTTGCCGCCACGCGCGACGGCCGGGCGGACCACCTCGTGGCCCACGTGGTCTGGGAGGGCGAGCGGCCCTCCTCGGACTTCGAGCTCGCGCGCGACGTCAAGGCCCGCCTGCGCTCCAGCCTCCCGCACTACATGATCCCGCGGCGCATCGTCTTCGACGACGCGCTCCCCGTGACCCCCAACGGGAAGGTCGACCGCCACGCGCTCGCCGAGGAGCTCCCGCGACGCGGGGCGCGCGGGCGCCGCGGCGTGGGAGGGGGCGCCGCATGACGTTCTACGCCTCGCCAGCGTTCTTCGTCGCGCTCGTCGCGCTCATCGTCCCCGCCGCCGCGCTCGGCCTCTCCGGCCGGCCGATCAAGCGCTACGGCATGGCGGCCTCCGCCGTGATGCTCGCCCTGCTCTTCTCGGGGAGCGCGGCGCAGCTCGTGGCGTTTCTCGCCTTCGTGCTCGTCTCCACCGCGGCCATGCGCCTCACGCTCAGGAGCTGGCGGGGCGGGGAGGGGTCAGTCGCGCTCTACCGCGCGTGCCTCGCGGCGACGCTCGCCCCGCTCGTCGCGTACAAGCTCGCCTCCGGCGCGGGCTCCGGCGTCGCCGACCTCGTGGGCTTCGCGGGCATCTCGTACGTGACCTTCCGCGCGGTGCAGGTGCTCATAGAGATCAAAGACGGGCTCATCACCGAGCTCACGGTGGGCGACTACCTCTACTTCCTCACGTTCTTCGCCACCATCACCTCGGGCCCCATCGACCGCAGCCGGCGCTTCCTCGCGGACGCCAACGCGCCGCTCGGCCGGGACGAGTACGCCGACCTGCTCTCCCGCGGGGTCCTGCTCGTCCTTCTCGGCGCGGTGGGCCAGCTCGTCATCGCCACGATCGCGCTGCGCTACTACCAGCCCGACCGGCCGCTCGTCTCGGCGGGGCTCGCCTACGGCGTGGCCCGGCAGGTGGCAAACGCCTACCTCTACGGCATCTACCTCTTCTTCGACTTCGCCGGCTACAGCCTCATGGCCATGGGCGTGAGCTACTGCCTGGGGATCCGCTGCCCGAGGAACTTCGACGCGCCCTATCGCGCGGTGGACCTCAAGGACTTCTGGAACCGCTGGCACATCACGCTCTCCACCTGGCTGCGCGACTTCGTGTTCATGCGGCTCGTGCGCTCGCTCACGCGCCGGAAGCTCCTCTCCTCGCGCCTCCAGCGCGCCTGCGCGGGCTACGTCGTCAACATGCTCGTCATGGGCGCCTGGCACGGCCTCACGGCCGACTACCTGCTCTACGGCCTCTACCACGGCGTGCTGCTCGCGGGGCTCGAGGTCTGGCAGAAGAAGTCGGCGTTCTACCGGAGGAACCACCAGAGGCGGTGGTACCGCGCGTGCTCCTGGTTCGTGACGATGCAGCTCGTCATCATCGGATTCGCCATCTTCTCGGGGCAGCTGAGCTCGATCGTGGGGAGGATCGTCAATGGCCTGTGACGTCGGGAGGGGCCCGTCGGCTGACGCCGCGGGAAAGAGGGGCGCGCTGGGAAGGAAGGACGCGGCGGGCGAGAAGGACGCGGCGGGCGAGAAGGGCGCGGCGGGCGAGAAGGACGTGCGGCCCACCCTCGCCGCCCGGCGTGCCCGCCTGGTCGCGTGGTTCTTCGGGGACAGCTGGTCCGCCGCGCTCGCGTGGGCCGCGGTGGCGGTCGCGTGCGTGGGCGTGCTCGCGTGGTTCTTCCTCGTCTCGCCGTTCGGGGTCCCCGCGCAGCCGGTCTATGCGGGATTCTAGGGAGGTGTCGTGATGCGTCGTCGGCTCTGCGCGCTTCTCGCCGTGCCGTGCCTGGCCCTCGCGGCCCTCGCGGGCCTCTGGGCGTGGTCCGGCTCCTACGTCGGCACGCTCGCTGCGTCCGCGCCCTACGTCGACTACCTCTCCACCCGGGAGGTGGCGAGCCTGGAGTTCGTCCGCGCGTCGCTCGCGGGCCGGCGCGCCCTCGGCAACGACACGCGTCTCGTGTTTGGCACCTCCGAGCTCTACCCGGGCGGGAAGGGCCCTGCGCACCCGGTCGCGCTCCTGCGGGGGCGCGCCCACGGCATCGACGTGATGCCCGTGGGCCGCGCCTACTGCGAGAGCCTCTGGCAGGCGGTCGAGCTCGGCGCGCTCGCGCCCGACGTCCTCTCGACGGGGGACGACCGCGTGGTGGTCTTCCTGAGCATGCAGTGGTTCATGCCCAGCCGCAACACGGCGGCGGACCTCTCCACGTCCTTCTCGCAGGGCGCCCTGGACGCGCTCATGGCGAGCGACACCATATCGGACGAGGTCAAGGCCCGCGTCCGCGCCCGCCTGGCCGCCTATGGGACCATTGCGGAGGGGGAGGACAACCCCGTGTTCGGGGCGGCCTCCGCCGTCGACGGCGCCGCGCGCGGGGCGCAGGGACGCGTCCGGCTCGCGCTCGAGCTGGCCTCGGGAGGGCCGTCCAACGGCATGGCGGGGCAGACGGACGCCGAGGTCACGGCCGCGGCCGGGGACGGCGGGGGCGCCGAGCCCAACTGGGACTCGCTCATATCCGAGGGCCGCGCGCTCGCCGAGGCCGACTCGACGAGCAACGACGCGGGCTACGCGGACGCCGTCTGGACCTCAGGGGAGTACGACCGCTTCCTCGCCGCGTCGCGCCGCTGGAGGCCGTTTCCCAGCGGCGGCCTCTTCAGCGAGCAGGAGTTCGGCGACTTCCAGCTGCTGCTCGACGTCTGCCAGGAGGCGGGGCTCCGGCCGCTCGTGGTGATCCAGGCCAACAAGGGCTGGGCATACGACCAGACGGCCTACGACGGGCCCGTCCGGGAGGGCTTCCGCGACCGGGTGGAGGCCATGTGCGCCGACGCGGGCGTGGAGGTCGCGGACTTCTCGGCCTATGACGACGACCTCCTCTTCTGCCGGGACGCCTCGCACCCCTCGGCGCTCGGGAGCGCCTACTACTCCCGGTGCATCTACCGGTGGTTCACCGAGGGCGTCGTGGACACGGGCGTCCCGCCCGGGGGCGCCGCCTGAGCGGCCGCGCCCGACGCGTGGCCGACGGATGGGACAAGGCTGACGATCAAAGGAGAACGACATGGCAAAGATGGGACATGACGAGGTCATGGGACGCGTGCTCGACCTTCTGGCGGACGTCTGCGGCGACGACGCGGCGCGCGAGCACCCCGACGACGACCTCTTTGAGCTGGGGCTGCTTGACTCTATGGCGGCAATCGAGCTCCTGGTGGGGCTCGAGGACGAGTTTGGCGTCACAATCGCCCCGACCGAGGTCGAGCGCTCGGAGATGAACTCCGCCCGCACCATCGCGGCGCAGGTCGAGAGGCGCCTCTAGCATGAGGCGCCACGCGCGGCGGCCCGGAGCCCGCCCGTCGGCGGGCGTCCGGCGCCTCGTGGCCGTGACGGGGGCGCTCGCGCTCTGCGTCGGGACGCTCGCCGCGCTCTGGTGCGCCCTGCCCTCGAACGGCCCCGCCGACCCCACGAGGATCTACGACTACGTCTATGCGGACGGCAAGTCGGAGAACGAGGACTTCACGCTGGCCAACATGTCCGACGACGGCTACCTCTGCTTCGGCTCCTCGGAGTTCGCCATCTCCAAGGACCTGGTGAGCATGTGCCCGCAGGCGGTCTTCGGCGAGAGCGTGGCCGGCGTGGACATGACCTTCGTGGGCCAGGGCTACGACCAGAGCCTCTGGCAGGCGATAGCGGCCGGCGCCTACGGCGGGCGCGTGCGCAACCGCAAAGTTATGATCGTGGTCTCCCCGCAGTGGTTCTTCAAGGGGAACGGCGACCAGGACAAGTTCGAGGGGCGCTTCTCCTACTCCCTCTATCGCGCCTTCGCGCAGAACCCCGACATCTCGGACGAGACGAAGGAGTACGTGCGCGCCCGCTGCGAGGCGCTCGGCGTCCCGGCGGCCGAGCTCGACGCCGCAGACCCCGGCGCCTCGCCGGTGGATGCGGTGAGCGGCTGGTTCCACGACCTCGCGGACGCGTGGCGCCTGCGCTCCCGGGTCCCGGGGATCGTGGCCATCTCGCCCTCGAAGAGCCCCGCGCGCACGGCCGGCGTCCCCACCGGGGAGCCCGACTGGGACGCCTTGCTCGACGAGGCCCGCGCCGAGGGGGCGGCCGCCTGCACGACGAACGACTTCTGCGTCTACGACGCCTACTGGGAGAAGAACCACACGTTCATGCCCGAGCTCTTCGAGAACTTCCACGAGGCCGACGACGAGTACGCGGACCTCGCGTGCCTGCTCGAGGTCTGCCGCGAGGCGGGCCTGGAGCCGCTGGTGTGCATCCTGCCGGTCCACGGGCGCTGGTACGATCTCGCCGACGTCTCCCGGGAGGAGCGCGAGGCCTACTACGCGCGGGTGCGGAAGATCTGCGACGACGCGGGGGCGGCCTATGCCGACTTCTCCGGCTGCGAGTACGAGCCGTACTTCCTCTGCGACACGGTCCATCCCGGCTGGGTGGGCTGGGTCAGGATCGAGCGGGCCTTCTACGACTTCGTGACCGCGCCATGAGCGGGGCGAGCGGGGCGGTCCCCGGGAGGGCGCGCGCCGTCGCCGTCCTTCTCGCGTGCGCGCTCGCGCTGGCGCCCGCGGCGGCCCGGGCCGACGAGGCGCTCCTGCCCGGCGAGGACGACCTCGGCGAGCCGGGCCTCTCGGCCGAGGAGGTGGCCCGCATCACGGAGCCGGAGCTCGACCCCACCGAGGACGGCGCGGCGCGCCCCGGCGACGAGCCGCGGGGAGACGAGCTCGCATCCCGGCTCGACGACTACCTCGACGAGGCGTTCCCCGCCTGCGGCATGCCGGGTGCCGCCGTGGCCGTGGTGGATGCCGGCGGGGTGCGCTACCTGCGCTGCCTCGGCGACGTCACGGGACCGGACGAGACCTTCCTCATAGGCTCGCTCTCCAAGTCCATGACGGCGGCGGCCGTGATGCAGCTCGTGGACGAGGGGGCCGTCGACCTGGACACGCCCGCCGCGGCGTATGCCCCGGGCTATGGCGTCCCCGCGTCGGTGACGGTGCGCGACCTGCTCAACCAGACGAGCGGATTTGGGTACTTCGAGCCGCTCTCGGGCGCGCGGTCGGGCGAGGCCGCCGGGTCCTTCTCGTACGCCAACGCCAACTACGACCTGCTCGGGCGCATCGTGGAGTGCGCGAGCGGGATGCCGCTGGGGGCGTACCTGCGCGAGTTTGTCTTCACCCCGCTCGGGATGGGCGACGCCTCCGCTGGCGGCGAGCCCGAGCGCGCCCCCCGGGCCGAGGGGCACCGCTCGTGGTTCGGCGCGTGGGCGGCGGACGGCTTCGAGCACGGGGAAGGGGACGACGCCTGGGGCGGCCCGGCCTCCGGCTACGTCCGCGCGAGCGTCTCGGACATGGCGGCGTACCTGCGGATGTATCTCAACAGCGGGGAGGTGGCGCCCGGCGGCGCGCGCGTGCTCTCGTCCCGCGCCGTCCACCGGATGATCTTCTCGCGCGTGCCCGACCCCGAGGGGGACACCTACTACGGCATGGGCTGGACCACCTACTCCTGGGGCGATGGCGAGCTCGTGATGTCGCACGACGGCCAGGTGGAGAACTACGTGGCGCGCATGTGCGCGATTCCCGGCCGCGACCTCGCGATCGTGGTGCTCGCGGACGGCAGCGACGAGTTCGGCGGCAACGAGGCGTTCTTCTCGCTGGCGGACGGGGTGACGGCCATCGCCGTGGGCGGGCGCGCCGACCCGGCGGACGCGGCGGCGCGCCCGGGCGAGCACGCGCGCTACAACGCGCTCTACGCGCTCGCCGTCCTGCTCAGCGCGCTGCCGCTCGCGTGGGGGGCGGTGCGGCGGCTCCGCGGGTCCCGGCGGGCGCCCCGGGCGCTGCCGTTCCTGCTGCTGCACATGGCGGCGCCGGTCTACCTGCTGGGCACCCCGCCGCTCCTCACGGGCATGCGCTGGCGCGACTTCGCGTCCTACTATCCTGACCAGACGCTCGTCCTTCTCGCCTGCTGTATCCTTCTTCTCGTGGGAGGCCTCGGCGGCCTTCCGGGAATGGCCCGGACGACGGGGAGGAGGAGCGGTGCCAGAGGTGACGGCGGTGCCGGTGACGCCAGAGGTGCCGGTGACGCTCGATGACGGCGTGGTGCGCCTGGTGTCTCCCGACCAGGTGCGGCCGGCCGAGCTGCTCGACTACGTGACGCGCAACCGCGCGTTCCTGCGGGAGTTCGAGCCCGCCCGCGAGGACGGCTACTACACCGAGGGGGCGCAGCGGGAGCTGCTCGAGGGCGAGCTCGCCGCCTGGCGAGAAGACCGTGGGTATCGGCTCTACGTGCGGCTCGTTGCCGAGGGCGGCCTGCTCGTCGGCAGCGTGGCCCTGAACAACGTGGTGCGCGGCGCCTTCCTGAGCGCCCACCTGGGCATCCGCATGGACGGCGCGCGCGGGGGCCGCGGGTACGCCACGCGCGCGACGCGCCTCGTGGTGGACTGGGCCTTCGGCGAGCTGGGGCTCCATCGGGTGGAGGCCAACGTCATGCCCCGCAACGCCCGCTCGCTCAGGGTGCTCGAGAAGTGCGGCTTTGCCAACGAGGGGCTCTCGCCGCGCTACCTGCGCATCAACGGGGTCTGGGAGGACCACGTCCACATGGTGCGCCTGAACGACGCGCTGGAGTAGCGGCCGGCATCGACGCCCTGGGCGCCGCCCGTCCCCTGGGGCGACGTCCGCACGGGGCGTGCCGGGAGCGGGGGTCCGAGGTCGCGGCGCTAGATCGGCTTGGCGGTGCAGGGGCCCGCGTCGTCGGGGCGCACGAGGTCGGCGAGCGTGCGGCTGTCCAGGTAGGAGGACGTCACGCGGCCGAGGTCGCGCCAGACGCCCACGGTGGTGCAGGTGTCTCGCTGCGGGCAGAGCTCCTCGTTGGTGCAGTCGAGGCAGCTCACCGGCGCGAGGGATCCCTCCGCGGCGCGCAGGAGCTCGCCGAGGGTGTAGTCCTCCGGCTTGCGCGTGAGCTGGTAGCCGCCGCCCTTGCCGCGCTGGCTGCGCACGTAGCCGGCCTTGTGCATGAGCGAGATGACCTGCTCGAGGTACTTGCGCGAGATGCCCTGCCGGCGCGAGACGTCGCCGAGCGAGACCCAGCCCTCGTGGCAGGCGAGGTCCGCCATCGCGCGCAGCGCGTACATCCCCTTGGTCGAGAACATTCCAGCCATCTCGTCACCTCCGTCTGTAAATTGGGGACGGGTTTTTTCTCTCTGTTAATTGGGGACGGGTTATTTCTTCCTGAGAGAAAAAACACGTCCCCTTTTCCTTGGGTTAGCGGCCCCGTGCCTCGAGCATCTCGTCGAGCGTGCGCCAGGCCAGCTCGGCGCACTTCACGCGCGCGGGCATGTGCGCGATGTCGCGCAGCAGCACGCCGTCCTCGAGCGCCTCGAGCGCGGCCTCGTCGGTCTCCTCGCCGCGGACCATGCGCATGAACAGGGCGCAGAGCTCGCGGGCCTCCTCGGGCGTCTTGTCGATCATGAGGTCGCTCATGATGTCGGCGCTCGCCTGGGAGATGGCGCAGCCGTGGCCGGTGAAGGCTGCCTCCTCGATGGTGCCGTCGTCAGCGAAGCGCACCGAGAACGTGAGCTCGTCGCCGCAGGAGGGGTTCACGCCCTCGTGGCTGCAGTCGGCGTCCTCGAGCTGGTACTTGTAGTCGGGGTGCGAGACGTGGTCCATAAAGGCCGCGTTGTAGAGGTCAGTCACTGCCATGGAAGATCCCCCAGACCTGGCTCAGGCCGTCGACGAGGCGGTCCACGTCGGCGGCGTCGTTGTAGAACGCGAGGCTCGCGCGGCAGCAGGCGAGGTTCTCCACGCCGAGCCACGCGAGCAGCGGCTGTGCGCAGTGGTGCCCGGCGCGGATGCACACGCCGGAGGCGTCGAGGATGCTCGCCACGTCGTGCGGGTGGACGCCGCGCACGTTGAAGCTGATGACGCCGTGGTGACGCGCAGCCTCCGCAGGGCCGATAAGGTCGACGAAGTCCAGCTCCGCCAGGCGCTCGAACGCGTAGGCCACAAGCGCCGCCTCGCGCTCGGCCACGGCGTCGATGCCCACGGTCTCGGTGAGGTATGCGAGCGCGGCGCCGGTGGCGTAGATGCCGGCGGCGTCTTGCGTGCCGGCCTCGAACTTCTCGGGCACGGGCGCCCACGTGGCGTCCTGCTCGCGCACGGAGTCGATCATCTCGCCGCCGGTGAGCATCGGCGGCATGGCCTCCAGAAGCTCGTGGCGGCCCCAGAGCACGCCCACGCCCATCGGGCCGAGCGCCTTGTGGCCGGAGAACGCGAGGAAGTCCGCGCCCAGCTCCCCCACGTTCACGCGCAGGTGGGGCACGGACTGCGCGGCGTCGACGACCATCACGGCGCCCACGGCGTGCGCGGCGTCCGCGAGCCTGCGGACGGGCAGCTCGCAGCCCATGACGTTGGAGACGTGCGCGGCGGAGACGATCTTGGTGCGCGGTCCGATCTTCTCGGCGATCTCCGCGTCCGCGAGCGTGCCGTCCTTCTCGGGATAGAGGTAGACGAGGCGCGCACCGGCGGCGCGGCATGCCTCCTGCCACGGGATGAGGTTGGAGTGGTGCTCCATGATGGTGATGGCAACCTCGTCGCCGGGGCCCAGGACGCGGGGCGAGAAGGACTTGGCCACGAGGTTCAGGCTCTCGCTCGTGTTGCGCGTGAAGACCACGTCGCGCGCGTCGGGGGCCCCGATGAGGGCCGCCACCTGCGCGCGCACGTCGGCGATGGCCGCGGTGGCCGCCACGGAGAGGCTGTAGAGACCGCGCAGCGGGTTGGCGTTCATGGTCTCGTAGAAGCGGCGCTGGGCGTCGAGCGCGCAGGCGGGGCGCTGTGCGGTGGCCGCGCTGTCGAGAAACGCGATCTCGGGGTGGCCGGCCAGCAGCGGGAAGTCGGCGCGGTACGGGTTCTGACGGATGTCGGCCATCACGCCTCCTCAGTGTGCAAAAGTGCCTGTCCCTTTTGCACGGCGCTCGCCTCGACGACGGCGCGGGCCTCGGGGCAGGGGGCGTGCATGAGGGCGTCCTCGTAGAGGGCGCTCACGAAGAGGCGCTCGGCGTCGGCGCGGGAGAGGCCGCGGTCGGCGAGGTAGGCCAGCTGCTCGGGGCTCACCGAGCCGATCGTGGCGCCGTGGTTGCCGGCGACGTCGTCCTCGTCGCAGAGGATCGTGGGCAGCGTCTTGTTGACCACGTCGTCGCCCAGCACGAGCACGGTCTCCGCCTCGTTGCCCTGCGCGCCCTTGGCGCCGTGGACGAGGTCGATCGTGGTGCGCAGGCCCTTCTTGGCCGCGTCCTCGAGCACGCCGTTGTAGCTGAGCTCGGAGCGCGTGTTGCGGCCGCGCTGGCGCACGACCTCGTTGACGTCCAGGACCTCCGTGCCGCCGGCGTGGTAGCGGCAGCCCAGGTCCACGCGCGCGCGCTCGCCGGCGAGGTCGCAGGCGAGGCCCAGCGCGACGGTGCCGCCGCCGAGCAGGTACTGGTGCACGTCCACGCGGGCGTCGCGCGCCGCAGAGATGCCCACGCTCTCGAGGTGCTGCTGGGTCGCGCCCACGCCCACGTACTCGTGCAGGTGCACGCGCGCCCCGGCCTCGACGATCACGCGCAGCAGCGACGCGGATGAGACACTGGGGACAGGTTCGTTTGTCTCATCCGTGGCGGGCGCGTCGGGGGAGGTGGCGTTGTCTGCGGATGAGACAAACGAACCTGTCCCCAGTGTCTCACCCGCGGCCACGACGATGGTGGCCTCGGCTCCTGCGCGGACCATCACGCCCGTGTCGGCGACGTCGCCGGCGCCCACGGCAACCACGATCGGCTCCTCGCGCCTCTCGCCGCGCGGGACCTCCACGTAGCGCGCGCCGCGAGCCTGGGACTCCACCCAGTCGGTGACCTTGCGGCCCATCCCGCACTCCACGCCCTCGAAGAGGCGCGGCAGCGAGAAGTACACGTCGCCCTTGCGGCCTCGCAGGGGCACCGTGAGCGTGATGTCGTTCGTGCGCAGGCGGTTCCACGTCTGCGCGGGGGCAACGTTGACGCGCTCGAGGGTGAGCTCGCCCTCGGCGCCGGCCTCGGGCGCCAGGTTCTTCTCGGCCATCATCCTATGGCCCCTTCCATCTCGAGCTTGATGAGGTTGTTCATCTCCACGGCGTACTCCATCGGGAGCTCCTTGGAGACGGGGTTGGCAAAGCCGTTGACCACGAGCGTGCGCGCCTCGGCCTCGGAGCAGCCGCGGCTCATGAGGTAGAGCACCGTGTCGTCGGAGATGCGGCCGATCGTGGCCTCGTGGCCCACCTGAGCGGTGGCGTTGCGCACGTCCATCGCGGGGATGGTGTCGGAGCGGGAGATGTCGTCGAGCATGAGGCTCTGGCAGCTCACACTGCAGCGCGCGCGGTCCGCGTGCCGGCCGATCACCACGGACGAGCGGAACGTGTTCACGCCGCCGTCCTTGGAGATGGACTTGGTGCTTACGGACGCCGTCGTGTCCGCGCCGTTCATGATCACCTTGCAGCCGGTGTCCAGGTCCTGCGTGGCGCCGGCGAACGTGATGCCGGTGAACTCGCAGGTGCCGCGGTCACCCGCCATGATGGTGGAGGGATAGAGGTAGCTCACGTGGCTGCCAAAGCTGCCGGAGACCCACTCCATCTTGGCGTCGGCGCCGATGGTGGCGCGCTTGGTGTTGAGGTTGTACATGTTCTTGGACCAGTTCTCGATCGTGGAGTAGCGCAGGCGCGCGCCGTCCTTCACGAAGAGCTCCACGGCCCCGGCGTGCAGGTTCGCCTCGTAGTACTTGGGCGCGGAGCAGCCCTCGATGAAGTGCAGGTCGGCGCCCGGCTCCACGATGATGAGCGTGTGCTCGAACTGGCCCGCGCCCGCGGCGTTGAGGCGGAAGTAGCTCTGCAGCGGGTAGGGCAGCGTCACGCCGGCGGGCACGTAGACGAACGATCCGCCCGACCACACGGCGTAGTGCAGCGCGGCGAACTTGTGGTCGGTGGGCGGGATCAGCGTGCCGAAGTACTCGTGCACCACCGGCTCCCACTTGGGGTCGTGGAGGGCGTCCTCGATCGTGGTGTAGATGACGCCCTGCTCGGCCACCTCCTCGCGCATGTTGTGGTAGACGATCTCCGAGTCGTACTGGGCGCCCACGCCGGCGAGGCTCTCGCGCTCCGCCTCGGGGATGCCCAGGCGCTCGAAGGTGTCCTTGATGTCCTCGGGGACGTCGTCCCAGCTCTTGGCCTGCTTGGTCTTGGGCGAGACGTACGTGGAGATGTGGTCCAGGTCCAGCCCATCGATGCTCGGGCCCCAGTTGGGCGCCATCTCGCGCGCGTGGTAGAGGTCGAGCGCGCGCAGGCGCATCTCGAGCATCCACTCCGGCTCGTCCTTCTTGGCGGAGATCGCGCGGACGATCTCGGGCGTCAGGCCGTCGTCGTAGCGCTCGTAGCCCTCCTCGGACTTGGTGAAGTCGTAGAGGGAGCGGTCGACGTCGGCGACCTGCGTGCGGTTCTTGCTGCGCTCCTCGCTCACTGGGCATCACCGACCATGGGGCAGCCCGGACAGTCCGCGCAGGCCGCGTCGTCCTGGCCGGCCCCGCGCTCGAAGCGCTCGAAGCCGTGGGCATCGATGTCCGCGATGAGCTCCGCGGGCCCCTCGGCCACCATGCGGCCCTTGACCATGACGTGCGTGCGGTCCACGTCAAGCCGCTCGAGGATGCGCGTGTTGTGCGTGATCACGATGAGGGCGCCGCCCACCTGCTCGCGATAGGCCTGGATGCCGCGGGAGACGATGCCCAGCGCGTCCACGTCCAGGCCGGAGTCGGTCTCGTCGAGGATGGCCAGCTTGGGCTGGAGCAAAAGGAGCTGCAGCATCTCGATCTTCTTCTTCTCGCCGCCGGAGAAGCCCACGTTGAGCTCGCGCATGAGGAAGCCCTGGTCGAGCTCCAGCTGGTCGGCGATGGCGCCCACGCGCTCGCGGAACTTGCGCGCGGTGGTCTTGAGCTCCGGGCGCATCTGGCAGATCGAGCGCAGGAAGCTGTAGAGCGGTACGCCGGGCACCTCCACGGGAGCCTGGTAGGAGAGGAAGATGCCGGCGAGCGAGCGCTTGTCGGCGCTGAGCTCGGTCACGTCCTCGCCCGCGAAGCTGATGGAGCCCGAGGTCACGCGATAGGCGGGGTCGCCCATGATGACGTGGCCGAGCGTGGACTTGCCGGCGCCGTTGGGGCCCATGAGGACGTGGCACTCGCCCTCGCCCACGGCGAGGTCCACGCCGTGCAGGATGGGCTTGTCCTCGGTGCCCGCAGAGAGGGCGCTCACGTTGAGCAGCTGAGTGGACATGTTCCGCCTTTCTCCTCGCGGGCCGCGCGGGCCCGCGCCTTATTTCGCCTAATTCATAGTAATGAGTGGGGTATTAAAGGCAAGGGGTCAGGGCGAGAAAAACGCCCCTTCGTAACAATTCCTACTTATTTAGAGGCATTTAAGGACGGCGCGGCGGCGGACCTGTTGCCTAAAAGGGGCCTGTCCCCTTTTAGGCAAGGTTTGCCGCCGCGTTACGCGTGCGCGCGGCCCGCGTGGCGAGAAGTACCATGACGCGTGGCGGGCGGTCGGCGATGGGAGGTTCTTCTCGGCATGGAGGCGTGGAAGCGGCTCGGTGGCTTCATCGGGAGCCATATGGCGTTCATCTCGCCGACGTGCGTGGCGCTCGGCGTGCTCTTTCCCGACCAGCTCTCCGTGCTCAAGCCGGCCGTGACCGCGCTCTTTGCGTTCATGACGTTCCAGAGCTCGCTCTCCAACACCTTCGGCAACCTCGCGCGGACGGTGCGCCGCCCGGCGCCGCTCGCGGTGACGCTCCTTCTGGCCGCCGTCCTCATGCCGTGCGTGGCCTGCGCGCTGGCGACGGCACTCTTCGGCGCGAGCCCCAACCTCGTCTGCGGGATCGTGCTGGAGTACAGCGTGCCCGTGGCCGTGGTGTCGGCCATGTGGACCAACATGCTCGGCGGGGACCCGGCGCTCACACTTGCCACCATCCTCGTGTCCACGGTGGCCGCGCCGTTCACGATTCCGCTCACGCTGCACCTGCTCCTGGGCCAGACGGTCGAGGTGGACGCCGCGAGGATGATGGGGGAGATGGTGGTCTCCATCGCGCTGCCGGCGCTCGCGGGGACGCTGCTCAACGACGCCTCGCGCGGCCGTGCGGCGCGCGAGCTCTCGCCGGTGCTCTCGCCCGCGGGCAAGATCGCGCTCGTGCTGGTGATCCTCAGCAACTCGACGGGCGTGGCGCCCTACGTACGCGCGCTCACGCCCCAGCTCGTCGGCGTGATGGCGTTCATCTGCGCCTTCTCCGTCGGGGGCTACGCGCTCGGCCTCTCGGCCGCGCGCCTCATGCGGCAGCCCCGCGAGCGGGAGGTCTCGATGACCTATCTCGTGGGCATGCGCAACATCTCGGCCGGGGCGGTCATCGCAGCGGAGTACTTTCCCGGCGAGGTGATGTTCCCGGTGGTCATAGGGACGCTCTTCCAGCAGGTCATCGCCGCGAGCTTCGGCACCGTCCTGCGTCGGCGTGCCCCGCGGGCCGCCGAGTAGCGCCGCTGCCCGCGGGGCACGGGGCGGGCGCGACGGCGTTGCCGTTTCCGGGGTTGTGGCAATCCGGCGGTTCGCGGCGTTGCCGAACGGGGGCTTGTGGCAGCGGGCTCAGCGCGCCAACTGGACGTTTTTCTCGCCCCGCTGCGCTTTCGGGGGTCATGGCAGGGCGAATGCTGCCATGACCCCAAAATCACCAACGCCTCGCGCCCCGCAATTGCCACGACCCCCGATTCCACAACGCGGCGCGGGATGCCCCAGGTGCTAGTGGTGGCGGTACATGCGCGGGCGCGGGCGGCCGTCGTCGAGGATGACGGCGAGCGCGGCGATGGCCACGACGGCGATGAAGATGATCTTCTTCATGATGACCTCCCTCTCTGATGAGCCCATTCTCCCGCCCGACGCTGCCCGGGGCCATCGATGCGACTTACTGCTGCCTTGCGCTTTCGTAAGGTTCGGACGGCGCGCGCCCCTCGCTCCGGGTACGTACACCCTCCTTCCGGGTACGTACGCAATTTGAGGTCTGATACGCCTTACGTTCCGGAGAATCCGCAGGTGGGCGCGGTGGCGAGAAGAACATCAGCTCTGAAACCTCGTACGTACCCGGGAGGGGCGTGTACGTACCCGGAGCGGGCCGCGGGGGAGGGGCGCAGAGAAGGGCCGCGGGCCCGCCTCCGCATTGTTGCGGCCGCGTCTCGGCGGAGGCCGGGCGCGCGGTCCCTGTCGTAGAATGGGGCGCAGTGTAGATAGGAGGACCCATGCCCCTTACCAAAGAAGATGTTGCGGGCATCGCGGACTACGCGCGGATCGCGCTCACGCCCGAGGAGCTCGACGAGATGACCGCGTACATGAACGATGCCGTTGACCTGCTGGAGCCCATTCGCCAGTATGACCTCGAGGGCGTGGAGCCCACGTTCCACCCCATCGGCGACCTCTCCAACGTGATGGCCGACGACGTGCCGGACGACGAGGTGCGCCATCTGAGCGTGGACGTGGCGCTGTCCAACGCCGGCGCGTCCCGCGACCGCAGCTTCCGCGTGCCGTCCATCCTCGGCGACCAGGGGGGTGACCGCTAATGGCAAACCTCGACCAGCTCTCTGCCGCCCAGATCGCGGCGGGCGTCGCAAACGGCGACTTCACCGCCACCGAGGTGGCCCGCGCCGCACTCGACGCCGTGGAGGCCCGCGACGGCGAGGTCAAGGCGTTCCTGCAGGTCTCCGCCGACCTCGCGCTCGCGGCCGCCGAGGCAACGGACAAGGCCCGCGCGGCGGGCGAGAAGCTCGGTCCGCTCGCCGGCGTCCCCGTTGCTTTCAAGGACAACATGCACCTCGTGGGCACCCGCACCACCTGCGCCTCCAAGATGCTCGCCAATTACGAGTCCACGTTCACGGCCACCTGCGTCCAGCGCATGCTCGACGCCGGTGCCACGCCCGTGGGCAAGACCAACATGGACGAGTTTGCCTTTGGCAGCTCCACCGAGTCCTCCGCTTTCCACCCCACGGCCAACCCGTGGGACACGGGGCGCGTCCCGGGCGGCTCCTCGGGCGGCTCCGCCGCGGCCGTTGCCGCCGGCGAGGTCACGGTCTCGCTGGGCTCCGACACCGGCGGCTCCATCCGCCAGCCGGCCTCGCTCTGCGGCGTCGTAGGCCTCAAGCCCACCTACGGCGCGGTCAGCCGCTACGGCGTGGTGGCCTTTGGCTCCTCGCTCGACCAGGTCGGCCCCTTCGGCCGCAGCGTCGAGGACGTGGCCCTGGCCATGAACGCGCTCACGTGCGGCGGGCGCGACCCGTGGGACTCCACGAGCCAGCCGGTCGACGTCGATTTTCTCGCCCATCTGAACGACCCCATCGAGGGGCGCCGCGTGGGCATCGTGCCCGCCCTCATGGAGGCCGCCGGCCTCACCGACGAGGTCCGCGACGCCGTCACCGCCGCCGGCCGCGCGCTGCGGGACCAGGGCGCCGAGCTCGTGGAGGTGGAGCTGCCCAACATCGCCTCCGCCATCGCGGCCTACTACGTGATCGCGCCGTGCGAGGCCTTCTCCAACCTCGCGCGCTTTGACGGCGTGCGCTACGGCTACCAGGAGCCCGGCCAGACAACCCTTGCCGAGCAGACCTCGCTCTCCCGCGCGCACGGCTTTGGCGAGGAGGCCAAGCGCCGCCAGATGCTGGGCGCCTACCTCCTCTCCAGTGGCACCTACGACAAGTACTACTACCCGGCGCAGCAGGTCCGCACCCTCATCACGGCAGACTACGCCCGCGCGTACGAGAAGTGCGACGTCATCCTCATGCCGGCCGCGCCGCGCACGGCGTTCAAGTTCGGCGAGATGAGCGACCCCACGCAGATGTACGCGTCGGACATGTTCACGATCTCCAACAACATCGTCGGCAACGGCGGCGTCTCCGTGCCGCTGGGCCTGGGCGCCACCTCCGGCCTGCCCGTCTCGGTGCAGCTGCAGGGCCCGGCCTTCGCCGACGCCACGCTGCTCACGTTTGCGCGCGCGATCGAGCGGTCCAACTCGTCGTCCGGCTCCGGGGCCCTCGTCGCGCCCGCGTTTGCCGGGAAGGGAGGTGAGCTCGCATGAAGAAGCTCGCCGAGGTCCTCAAGGACTGGGAGGCCGTGATCGGCCTCGAGGTCCACACTGAGCTCACCACGCTCGAGACCAAGATGTTCTGCAACTGCCGCCTCTCCCACGACGATGAGCCCAACACCAACGTCTGCCCCGTCTGCCTGGGCATGCCGGGCGCGCTGCCCGTGCCCAACGAGAAGGCCATCGAGTCGATCGTCATGGCGGGCCTGGCCACCAACTGCGAGATCATGCGCCACTCCATGTTCTACCGGAAGCACTACTTCTACCCGGACATGGCCAAGAACTTCCAGACCACGCAGGGCCCCGTGGCGTTTTGCATGCACGGCCAGCTTGACCTGGAGGTTTCCGGCGCCGGCGCCAAGGAGCGCCCGGACTCCACGGTCGAGAAGGACGCGGACGGCGGCTACGTTGCGCCCATCCGGATCCTGCGCATCCACATGGAGGAGGACGCCGCCAAGATGGTGCACGTGGGCGGCGAGGAAGGCCGCATCGGCGGCGCGGCGGAGTCGCTCATCGACTACAACCGCTGCGGCACGCCGCTCATCGAGCTCGTCACCGAGCCCGACCTGCGCACGCCCGAGGAGGCGCGCCTCTTCATGGAGAAGCTGCGCCAGACGTTCCTCACGCTCGGCATCTCCGACTGCTCGCTCGAGAGCGGCTCGATGCGCTGCGACGGCAACATATCGCTGCGCCGCCGCGGGGAGACCAAGTTTGGCACCAAGACCGAGATGAAGAACATCAACTCGTTCAAGAGCCTGCACGACGCGCTCGAGTACGAGATCTGCCGCCAGGCCGAGGTGCTCGAGGAGGGCGGCATCGTCTACCAGGAGACGCGCCACTGGGAGCCCTCGCGCCGGCGCACCGTGGTCATGCGCGTCAAGGAGACCGCGGACGACTACCGCCTCTTCCCGGACCCGGACCTCGCGCCCTTCGACCTCACGGACGAGTTCATCGACCGCTGCCGCGCGCGCATCCCGGAGCTGCCGGACGCCAAGCGCGACCGCTACATGGCCGACTTTGGCCTCAAGCGTGCCGACGCCGCCCAGCTCGCGGGCGACCCGTCGGTCGCGGCCTTCTTCGAGGAGACGCTGGCCGCTGCGGGCGAGAAGAACGCGGAGACCGTGGCCAAGGTCATGGTGAACCTCGTCCCCAGCTACGACGCCCTCACGCCGGCGCAGGTCGCAAGCCTCTCCGCGCTTCTCGCCGAGGACGCGATCACGTTCGCCCAGGCGCGCGAGGTGCTCGACGCGGTCAACGGCACAAGCGAGGACCCGGCCGCCTACGTGGACGCCCACGGCATGCGCCAGTCCACGGACGCGGATGCGCTCGGCGCGATCGTCGACGAGGTGCTCGCGCGCTGCACCGACCAGGTCCAGCAGTACCGCGACGGCAACAAGAAGGTGCTCGGGTTCCTCGTGGGCCAGTGCATGAAGGCGGCCAAGGGCTCCGGCAACCCCAAGGCCTTCAACAAGATGCTCGCCGAGAAGCTCGAGGGGTAGACGCCCTCACCAACGGCAGAGGCCGCCGCTTCGTACGCAGGACTGCGCTACGCGGAAGATCCTGCGCAACGAAGCGGCGGCCTCTGCCGTTGGTAAGGACGGCCTCTCGTTCGTCGCGAGGCAAACCGCCGGGTAAGGGCGGAGTGGGGGTTCTTCTCGATTGTTCTTCTTTCCGTTGAGCATGCGCAAGCTGGCTTTTTCGGATTCTTGAGATTGCGCGTCATTTGGTTTCAAGTTTTTAATACGTAACGCGGAATAATGCGTCAATATGTCCACGATTCTGGGTTTACGTATGAAAAATATCAAATCAAATGATGCGTAGCTTGGGATTTCTGGAAAAACGAGTCTGCGCATCCTCGCTACAGGCGCGCGCCACGGCGTGGAACCTGCTAGACTGCCGACCCCGAAGGCCAACAGGACGTGCCAAACGAACCGGGTTCGTTTGGCGTGCGCGGAGGGGAGCGTGCGGTGGACGAGCAGCTGGAGGCGGCGGTGGAGCCGGTCTCTGAGGTCGTGACGGAGGACGAGGAGGCGCGTGGCGAGAGGCTCTCCAAGAAGCGCATGGCCTACAGCTTCCCGCAGTTCTTCGGCCTGCTCAACGTGGGCCTCATCCTCACGGCCGTGGCGCTCGTGCTCTTCAAGACGCCCAACCACCTGGCCTTCGGCGGCACCACGGGCTTTGCCATCCTGCTCAACACCGCCATCCCGGCGCTGCCCGTCTCCATCTACATGTGGATCCTGAACGCTGTGCTCGTGGGCCTGGGGTTCGCCTTCCTGGACCGCAAGGCGGTGCTCTGGAGCGCCTTCGCGTCGTTTGCGCTCTCGGGCTACACCTCGCTCTTCGAGTGGCTCTTCCCCGTGACCCAGTCCATCACCGGCGACCTCTGGCTCGACGTCTGCTTTGCGGTGCTCCTGCCGGCTGTGGGCTCGGCCATCGTCTTTGACATCGGGGCCTCCACCGGCGGCACGGACATCCTGGCCATGATCTTGCGCAAGCACACGGACCTGGAGATCGGCAAGGCGCTCTTTGCGGTGGATGTGGCCGTGGTCGTGGCGGCCATCGGGCTCTACGGCCCGCGCGTGGGCCTCTACTGCGTGCTCGCCCTCATCGGCAAGACCTTCGTGGTGGACGGCTTCATCGAGTCCATCCGTCAGCGCAAGGTCTGCCAGGTCATCTGCTCGCACCCGCGCGAGGTGGAGGAGTTCATCGTCAAGAAGCTCGGCCGCACGGCCACGGTCACGCAGGGCTGGGGCGCCTACTCCGGCCGCCGCGTGACCATCCTCACGAGCGTGCTCTCGCGCCGCGAGGCCATGAAGCTGCGGCTCTTTGTCCGCGCCACGGACCCGGGCGCCTTCATCACCATCACGAGCAGCTCGGAAATCATCGGCCGCGGCTTCCGCGGGGTCAACTAGCGAGTTGCGTGCGCGGAGGCATGCTCGGGCGCGTCCTTCTCGCCCGCGCGCCCTGCGCTGACGTCTCCGAGCATGCCTGGGTGCACAGAATGCGCGAGCATGCCCCAGCGCACAGAATCGGCCCCCACGGGCTGGAAAGTGTGCGCAGAGGCATGCTCGGCCAATCCGTGCGCAAGCATGTTCGCCTGGGCGAGAAGAACGTCCGGTTGAGCGTCCGACCTACGCGTCCTTCTCGCCGGCGCGCGCCTCGTCGAGGTAGCTGTAGAGGGTGTACTTGGAGATCCCGAAGAACTTGCAGACCTTGGGGCCGCTCTTGGTGATGAGGAAGGCCCCCGTGTCGTTGAGGTAGCGGATCGCGCGGACCTTCTCCTCCTTGCTCATGAGCGCCACGGGCGTGCCCACGAGCTGCACGCTCTGCTCGATGAGGTCGTCCAGGAGGTCGGCCACGCTGCGCACGATGGGCTCCGGCTCGCGCGGGGCGCTCGGCTCCGTGCCCACGACCTCGGCGATGGTGTCTCCCATCGCGCGCAGGATCGTGATGTCGTAGTTGATGGCGAAGATGCCCACGGCATGCCCGTCCTCGTCGCGGATGAAGACGGTCGAGGACTTGAGGATCTTGCCGTCCGCGGTCTTGGTGAGGTAGGCGGGCCGGTCCTCGAGCTTGGAGTCGCCGGCGTGCAGCGCCTCCAGCACCACGTGGCTGGGTCCGTCGCCGAGCTTGCGGCCGGTCACGTGGCCGTTCTCGATGGCCACGATGGAGTGGCTGGGGTCCTTCGTCTCGAGGTCGTGCACGACGACCTCGCAGCTGCTGCCGAACTGCAGCGCAAGGGCATGGGCGAGTCGCTTGTAGAAGTCGAGCTGCTCCTCGGTCATGGGGCCTCCTCGATTGGCGGTGCGATGAGAGCATACTAGCCGATTCTCTGCAATTTCAAACTTTTTGTTAGGTGCTCGAACCTAAAGGTTCGGCTCGCCTTGGCGAGAAAAACGGGCCTTGACGTGGCGTTATATCACGGCGTAGATAACGGAAAAATTCTTGTGACGGGGCCGTGTCCCGACCGCTCACGCCCCGCAACCTACCGTCTAACAGATTTTCATAGAAGCAGACAAATTGTTAGCCACCTCTCGCAATACTATCGAAACATAGTCGGAGCATCGTGGAGAGGACGATCATGGCTAAGACGCAAGCGACGGGGGTCAAGAGCGCCCACGACTACCTGTTCCAGCGCGAGGGGATGCCGCCCGTCGGCGAGATGATCCCCTGCGCCCTCCAGCACGTGCTGGCCTCCTTCGCCGGCATCATCACCCCGGCGATCCTCATTGCCGCCACGTTCGACTTCACCGCCCAGCAGAAGACCGACATCATCCAGGTCGCGCTGATCCTCTCCGCCATCGACACGGCGCTGCAGGCCTTCGCGCCGTTCCGCCGCATCGGCGGCAACCTGCCCATCGTCATGGGCGTCTCGTTCGCGTTCCTGCCGGCGCTGCAGGCCATGGGCGCCACGTTCTCCTTCGGCGCCCTGCTCGGCGGCGAGATCGTGGGCGGCATCGCGGCCATCCTCTTCGGCATCTTCTACGGCAAGCTCAAGGCGTTCTTCCCGCCGGTCGTCACTGGCACGGTGATCTTCACCATCGGCGTCTCGCTCTACCCGACGGCCATCAAGTACATGGCCGGCGGCGAGGGCACTGCGCTCTGGGGCACCCCGCAGGCCTGGTGCGTGGCGCTCGTCACGTTTGCCGTGGTCTTTGGCCTCAACAACTTTGCCAAGGGCACCCTCAAGCTGGGCAGCGTCTTCTTCGGCATGATCGCCGGCATCATCGTGTCCGCGCCCTTTGGCATGCTCGACTTCTCCGCCGTGGGCTCCGCGGGCGTCTTCGCGTTCCCCAAGATCATGCCGTACGCGCTCGAGTTCCATCCCGAGGTCTGCATCACGCTTGCCGTGGTCTACCCGATGGTCGCCATCCAGGTCATCGGCGACGTCTCCGCCGCCTGCCTCGGCTCCATGGACCGCATGCCCACCGAGCGCGAGCTCTCCGGCGCCATCGTCTCCCAGGGCGCGACCTCGCTCGTCTCCGCCTTCATCGGCGGCCTGCCCACCTCCGCGCTTGGCCAGAACGTGGGCATCATCTGCTCCAACAAGGTCGTCAACAAGTGGGTCTTCGTGATCGTGGCGGCCGTCTTCGCTGCGGCGGGCCTGCTGCCGCAGCTCTCCGCGCTGCTCACGGCCATCCCGCAGCCGGTCATCGGCGGCGCCACGGTGGGCGTCTTCGGCACCATCACCATGAACGGCGTCCGCATGTTTACCAAGGACGGACTCACCCCGCGCGTCACCACGATCGTGGGCACCTCGGTCGTCTTTGGCCTCGGCATCTGGATGGCGTCGGGCTGCCTCGCTGGCGAGGGCATGCCCAGCTGGGTGACCACCGTCATCGGCTCCAACGCCATCACCCCGGCCGCCATCATGGCCATCATCCTCAACCTCATCCTCCCCAAGCCCGAGAAGTAGGCGTGCAAAAGGGACAGGCACTTTTGCACGCCCCGCAGGAAAGAGGGGCGAGAAGAACGGTCTTCTCGCCAGACAGATAGGAGACGAAATGCTGCTCGTCACCAATGGTCGCGTCATCACGCGCGACGCTGACAACGCCTACCTCGAGAACGGCGCCGTCGCCATCGATGGCGAGAAGATCGCCGAGGTCGGCGACGCCACGACGCTGGCCGAGAAGTACCCCGGGGCCGAGGTCGTGGACGCCCACGGCGGCGTCATCATGCCGGGCCTGGTGAACTGCCACACCCACATCTACTCCGGTCTGGCCCGCGGCCTTGCCATCAAGGGCTGCAACCCCACCAACTTCCTCGAGAACCTCGAGCAGCAGTGGTGGAAGATCGACGACAACCTCACGCTCGACGGCACTCGCGCGAGCGCCTACGCCACCGTGCTGGACAGCCTGCGCGACGGCGTGACCACGATCTTCGACCACCACGCGAGCTTCTGCGAGATTCCCGGCTCCCTCTTTGCGATCAAGGACGTCTGCGAGGAGACCGGCATCCGCGCGTGCCTCTGCTACGAGACCTCCGACCGCCGCGGCGACGAGAAGCGCGACCAGGCGATCGCCGAGAACGCCGAGTTCGCGCAGTGGGCCGCCAAGGCCCAGACCGAGGGCAACTCGATGATCGCCGCGATGTTCGGCGGACACGCCACCTTCACGCTCTCCGACGAGACGATGGACAAGATGGCCGAGGCCAACGCCGGCCTCACCGGCTTCCACATCCACGTCTGCGAGGGCATGAATGACGTCTGGGACAGCCGCCAGAAGCGCGGCGGCATCTCGCCGATCGAGCGCCTGCTGCAGCATGACCTCCTGGGCCCGCGCACGATGCTCGGCCACTGCATCCACGTCACGCCCGCCGAGATGGACATCATCAAGGAGACCGGCACCCACATCGTCAACAACCCCGAGTCCAACATGGGCAACGCCGTGGGCTGCGCGCCGGTGCTCGAGTTCTTCCGCCGCGGTATCCCGGTGCACATGGGCACCGACGCCTACACCCACGACATGCTCGAGAGCCTCAAGGTCTTCCTCATCATCCAGCGCCACAACGCGGCCATGCCCAACGTGGGCTGGGTCGAGGCCATGACGATGCTCTTCCAGAACAACCCCGCCATGGCGAGCGAGTACTTCGGGCGCGAGATTGGTGTCCTCAAGCCCGGCGCCGCGGCCGACGTGATCGTGATGGACTACCCGGTCTTCACGCCCTTCTCGGACGAGAACATCGACGGCCACATGCTCTTCGGCATGATGGGCAAGAACTGCCGCACCACCATCGTCAACGGCAAGGTGCTCTACAAGGACCGCGAGTTCGTGGCCTTTGACGAGGAGCGCATCAACGCCTGGACCCTCGAGCAGAGCAAGTTGCTCTGGGGCACCCTGAACGAGCGCACGTACTAGGACCGGTCGGCGCGCGGCGTGCAAAAGGGACAGTCACTTTTGCACGCAGAGGGGCGCGACCAATCGTGATGACCGTGCAAAAGTGACTGTCCCTTTTGCACGCGGAGAGGAGCAACAATGAGCGACGTCATGAGGCCGATCCCGTTTGCGCAGGTCATGGACTGGGTCCTGACCGAGCACGACACGCAGGCCAGCATCTTCGGCGTGCGCAAGGCTTACGTCCACGAGGGCGGCGCCGAGCCGATCTTTGCCGAGAAGATCGAGACCCCCTTTGGCCCGGCCGCCGGCCCCAACACCCAGCTCGCGCAGAACATCATCGCCTCCTACGTGGCGGGCTCGCGCTTCTTCGAGCTCAAGACCGTCCAGGTCATGGACGGCGAGGAGCTCTCCGCCTGCGTGAACAAGCCCTGCATCGTGGCCGAGGACGAGTGCTACAACTGCGAGTGGTCCACCGAGCTCACGGTGCCCGACGCCTTTGCCGAGTACGTCAAGGCCTGGTGGGCCTGCAAGCTCATCGCCCGCGAGTACGGCCTGGGCGACCCGGACGGCTTTGTCTTCAACATGTCCGTGGGCTACAGCCTCGAGGGCATCAAGTCCGAGAAGGTCGACAAGTACATCGAGGGCATGAAGGACGCCTCCGGGACCGAGGTCTGGGCCGAGTGCCGCGACTGGGCCCTCGCCAACCTCGACCGCTTTGACAACGTCGACGCCGACTTCGTCAACGCCGTCTCCCCGCAGGTCTCCAACTCCGTCACCGAATCCACGCTCCACGGCTGCCCGCCCGACGAGATCGAGCGCATCGCCACCTACCTCATCACCGAGAAGGGCGTGAACACCTACATCAAGTGCAACCCGACGCTCCTGGGCTACGACTTCGCGCGCGAGCGCCTGAACGAGCTCGGCTTCGACTATATCGTCTTTGACGACACGCACTTCCGCGAGGACCTGCAGTGGGCCGACGCCGTGCCCATGTTCGAGCGCCTCATCGAGCTCTGCGCCGAGAAGGGCCTCGCGTTTGGCGTCAAGCTCACGAACACCTTCCCGGTGGACGTGACCCGCGGCGAGCTGCCGAGCGAGGAGATGTACATGTCCGGCCGCTCGCTCTTCCCGCTCACGATCGAGCTGGCGCGTCGCATCGCCCGCCAGTTTGACGGCAAGCTGCGCATCTCCTACTCCGGTGGCGCCGACGCCCGCAACATCTGCGAGCTCTACGCGGCCGGCATCTGGCCGATCACCATGGCCACCAACGTCCTCAAGCCCGGCGGCTACGAGCGCTTCTTCCAGATCGCCGGTCTTCTCGCTGGCGCCCCGCGCGCCGAGGTCGTGGACGTCGACGCCGTGACCGCGCTCGCCTCCCGAACCGCCTCCGGCAAGGACTACCAGAAGCCCATCAAGCCGGCCAAGCCGCACAAGATCGACGCCGAGCTCCCGCTCATGAGCTGCTTCACGGCGCCGTGCCGCTCCGGCTGCCCCATCCAGCAGGACATACCGGCCTACCTCTCCCGCGTTGACGAGGGCAAGTTCGCCGAGGCGCTCCAGATCGTCGTGGAGCGCAACGCGCTGCCGCACATCACCGGCAACCTCTGCCCGCACCCCTGCGGCGCCAAGTGCGAGCGCAGCTTCTACGAGCCCGAGGGCGCGCGCATCCGCGAGTCCAAGCTTGCAGCGGCGCGCGGCGGCTTCGACGAGGTCGTGAAGAAGCTCCGTGCCGCTGGTCCTTCTCGCCTTGCTTCTGCTGCCGATAAGAACGTGGCAGTCGTGGGCGGCGGCCCGGCCGGCCTGGCCACCGCGTTCTTCCTCACGCGTGCCGGCGCCAAGGTCACCATCATCGAGCGCACGGACAAGCTCGGCGGCGTGGCGCGCCACGTCATCCCCGAGTTCCGCATCTCCCACGACGACATCGACAAGGACGTGGCCCTCTGCCTCGCCTTTGGCGCGCAGGTTCAGATGGAGCGCGAGGTCACGAGCGTCCAGCAGCTCTTTGACGAGGGCTTCACGGACGTCGTGGTTGCCACGGGCGCGTGGGCGCCGGGCAAGGTGGGCCTCAAGGCCGGCGAGGAGATCGACGTCCTGGAGTTCCTCGAGGCCGCAAAGGCCGGCGAGCCTTGTGCGCTGGGTACCGACGTCGTGATCGTGGGCGCCGGCAACACCGCCATGGACGCCGCGCGCGTGGCCAAGCGCGCCGAGGGCGTGCAGAACGTGCGCATCGTGTACCGCCGCACCAAGAAGGAGATGCCGGCGGACGAGGAGGAGCTGCAGCTCGCCCTGGAGGAGGGCGTGGAGCTCTGCGAGCTTCTCGCCCCCATCGGCGTGGCAAACGGCCAGCTGGCCTGCGAGGTCATGCGCCTCGGCGAGCCGGACGAGTCCGGTCGTCGCCGCCCCGAGCCCACGGGCGACACCGTGGACGTCCCGGCCACGGCCGTGATCTGCGCGGTGGGCGAGCAGATCGAGCGCGGGCTCTACGAGGGAGCGGGCGTCGAGGTTGACCGCCGCGGCCGTCCGGCCGGCACCGCCACCGGCGTGGACCACGTCTGGGCTGCCGGCGACTGCCGCCGCGGGCCGGCCACCTTTGTGGAGGCCATCGCCGACGCGCAGGCCGTCGCCCGCGACCTGGCCGGCGTCGACTTCAACGCCTACTCCGCCCAGAACGTCCGCGCCGACAAGTACGACGCAATCATGGGCCGCAAGGGCGACATCTGCCTCGACGTCGCCGGCTGCACCTCCAGCCGCTGCCTGGGCTGCGCCACCGTCTGCGAGGTCTGCTGCGACGTCTGCCCCAACCGCGCCAACGTGGCGATCAAGGTGCCGGGCCTCGCGCAGGAGCAGGTCGTCCACGTGGACGGCATGTGCAACGAGTGCGGCAACTGCGCCGTCTTCTGCCCGTGGAGCGGACGTCCATACAAGGACAAGCTCACGCTCTTCTGGAGCGCTGAGGACATGGACGCGAGCGAGAACCGCGGGTTCCTGCCGCTGCCCGACGGCGCGTTCCGCGTGCGCCTGGCCGGCTCCGACGGCACCTACGACGTGAACGACGCCGCCTGCGGCCTGCCCGAGGACGTGCGCCTCACCATTGCCGCAGTCCGCGACGACTACGCCTACCTGCTGGCCAAGTAACCCAGCCGCGGCGTGCAAAGGGGACAGTCACTTTTGCACGCCGCGCATGAACTCGCCGGATTCGGAATCTGGATGCGTGCAAAAGTGACTGTCCCCTTTGCACGCAACGAGGGGAGAGACATGGACGACGAGCTCAAGCGCATCTGGGTCGCCGACGAGGGCTGCATAGGCTGCCGCCTCTGCGAGCGCGCGTGCCCCACCGGCGCCATGCGCGTGGAGGACAAGCAGGCCCACATCGACTATGCGCTCTGCATCGCGTGCGGCATGTGCGCCACCAAGTGCCGTAAGGGCGTCATCCACGACACGCTGGGCATCTACGCCCTTGCCTAAAAGGGCCATGCCTAAAAGGGGCCAGGCCCCTTTTAGGCAAGTTTTCGAGTAGGGGAGAAGGACATGGCAGCTAACGCCGAGTACCGCTTTACCGTCAACGGCGAGGAGCAGGTCGTCACCACCGACAAGCCGCTCCTTCGCTACCTGCGCGACGACCTCAAGCTCACCTCCGTCAAGGACGGCTGCTCCGAGGGCGCGTGCGGCACCTGCACCGTGCTCGTGGACGACCGCGCCACCAAGGCGTGCGTCCTCACCACGCGTCTGGCCGCAGGTCGCAACATCGTGACCGTGGAGGGCCTGCCCCACGAGGAGCAGGAGGCCTTCGTCTACGCCTTCGGCGCCGTTGGAGCCGTCCAGTGCGGATTTTGCATCCCCGGCATGGTCATGGCGGGCGCGGCCCTCATCCACAAGGTGCCCGACCCCACCGAGGACCAGGTCAAGGTGGCCATCCGCGGCAACGTCTGCCGCTGCACCGGCTACAAGAAGATCATTGAGGGCATTCTCCTCGCCGCCGCCATCCTGCGGGGCGAGAAGAACATCGACCCCGAGCTCGAGCGCGGCGACGACTACGGCGTGGGCAAGCGCGCCTTCCGCGTGGACGTGCGCCGCAAGGTCCTCGGCTTTGGCAAGTACCCCGACGACATCGACGAGCGCGACTTCCCCGACCTCACCTACGCCAGCGCCGTGCGCTCCAAGTACCCGCGCGCCCGCGTGGTCAAGATCGACGCCGAGAAGGCCCGCGCCATGCCGGGCGTTCTCGCCGTGCTCACGGCCGCCGACGTGCCCGTGAACGCCGTCGGCCACCTGCTCTACGACTGGGACGTCATGACGGCCGAGGGCGACGTCACCCACTGCGTGGGCGACGCGATCGCCCTGGTCGTGGCCGAGGACGCGGCCACGCTGGAGAAGGCCAAGAAGGCCGTCAAGGTGGAGTACGAGGTCCTCGAGCCCGTCCGATCCATCGAGGAGGCCCGCGCCGAGGGCGCGCCCGTGCTCCACAAGCCCTACCTCGCCTTTGGCAACTGGGTCACGCCCGAGAACAACATCTGCCAGCAGCGCCACGTGGTCCGCGGCGACGCTGCCGCCGCGCTCGCCGGCGCCGCGCACAAGGTGACGCGCACCTTCAAGACGCCGTTCACCGAGCACGCCTTCCTCGAGCCCGAGTGCGCCGTCGCCTTCCCGTACAAGGGTGGCGTCAAGGTGTGCTCGTCCGACCAGGGCGCCTACGACTCCCGCAAGGAGATCGCCCACATGCTGGGCTGGGACGCCACGCCCGAGAAGGTCGTCGTGGAGACCATGCTCGTGGGCGGCGGCTTTGGCGGCAAGGAGGACGTCTCCGTGCAGCACCTGGCCGCGCTCGCCGCGCTCGCGGTGAACCGTCCCGTCAAGGTGCGCCTCACGCGCCAGGAGTCCATCAACTTCCACCCCAAGCGCCACTACATGGAGGGTACCTTCACCCTCGGCTGCGACGAGGACGGCACCTTCGTGGGCCTGGACTGCGAGATCAACTTCGACACCGGCGCCTATGCGTCCCTCTGCGGCCCGGTCCTCGAGCGCGCCTGCACGCACTCCGTGGGCCCGTACTGCTACCAGAACACCGACATCCGCGGCTACGGCTGGTACACCAACAACCCGCCCGCCGGCGCGTTCCGCGGCTTCGGCGTCTGCCAGAGCGAGTTTGCGCTCGAGAGCCTGATCGACCTTCTCGCCGACGAGGTGGGCATCTCCCCGTGGGAGATCCGCTACAGGAACGCCATCGAGCCGGGCAAGGTCCTGCCCAACGGCCAGATCGCCGACCGCTCCACCGCCCTCAAGGAGACCCTGCTCGCGGTCAAGGACGTCTACGAGGCTCACCCCGGCCACGCCGGCCTCGCGTGCGCGATGAAGAACGCGGGCGTGGGCGTGGGCCTGCCCGACGCCGGCCGCTGCAAGATCCGCGTGGAGGACGGCCGCGCGGTGGTCTACTCCGCCACCTCCGACATCGGCCAGGGCTGCAACACCGTCTTCCTGCAGGACGTTGCCGAGGCCACGGGTCTGCCGCTCGCCAACATCGTGAACGGCGAATGCTCCACCGAGAACGCGCCCGACTCCGGCACCACCTCCGGGTCGCGCCAGACCCTCATCACCGGCGAGGCCGTGCGCGGCGCGGCGTTCCTTCTGCGCGACGCCATGCTCGCGGTGGAGGAGGGCACCGAGACCGGCACGGAGCCCGTGGTCGCCCACGGCGACGGCTTTGTGGTCGAGTACGCCGACGGCACGCCCTACGTGGGCCCGGGCGCCGGCTACCACGCGGCCGACCCGGTGGCGGCGCTGGCCGCCCTCGAGGGCCGCGAGTTCTCCTACGAGTACCTCGAGAAGACCGACAAGCTCGGCGCGGACGTGCCCAACCCCAAGAGCCACGTGGCCTACGGCTACGCTACGCACGTCGTGATTCTGGACGACGACGGCCGCGTGACCGAGGTCCACGCCGCGCACGACTCCGGCAAGGTGGTGAACCCCATCGCCATCCAGGGCCAGATCGAGGGCGGCGTGCTCATGGGCATGGGCTACGCGCTGACCGAGCGCTTTGACCTCAAGGACTGCGTCCCGCAGGTGAAGTTTGGCACGCTGGGTCTCTTCCGCGCGCCTGACATCCCCTACATCAACGCCATCTACGTCGAGAAGGACGAGCTGCTCGACGTGGGCTACGGCGCCAAGGGCATCGGCGAGATCGCCACGATCCCCACCGCGCCTGCGGTCCAGAACGCCTACCGCGCCCTCACCGGCGAGCTCCAGACCGAGCTTCCGCTGCGTCACACGTACTACTCGCGCGAGAAGTAGCTCCGCTTCCTCGCACATCCCTTGCAGAGGGCCCGCCGGTATGCCATGCCCGGCGGGCCCTCGTTCTTCTCAGTGTGTCCTTACTCCAGCCACCAGTCCACGTCTACGGAGCACCTGACTTCGATGGGCTCGGGACTGAGGTCTGGAACCTAGTTTGAGTCGATACCGGCTGTGCGTTCCATACAGAATCCTCCCGGATAGGTGTAGCCGTCGGTCGGCCGGTTGTAGCGGATCTGCCTCACCTCACCGAGACGCTTTTCGGACGCGGCAGCGAGCGCCTCCGCACTGCCTCTCGCCTTGGCAACGGCCTGTCCGAGCAGCTTTGCCTCCTCTGCGTCCTCGTCGTCAAGCGAGAAGTACACGTTGATCGACGCCCTAGCCCCGCTGTTAGCGAGTGCCGTCCAGACGGAGGCGACGTCATGCTCGCTCAGGCGTATGCGCAGCGACCCGTGCGCGCTGTACTCGAAGCCTCCCGACGTTCGCCCATGACGTCGTCGGTTGGCGTACGAGGAATAGTGTGACAGCTTGAGCTCGTTGCCCAGGCCAAGTGCCTCGAGCGCCTCCTTGGCTCGCGCTGCGTCCGTGGCGTATCGCTCAGCACACTCGGCCTGATCCTGACCGTGCCACTCGAACCGGATGACAAACTCCGCAATGTCAGGTTCCACCTGCTCCTCAACAGACGCGCTCACGCATATGACCGGCTTCTCGATGCTGCTCATGACCTCTCCCTTCGTCGGGATATCCGTACCATGAGCGTATGCGAGGGACCGGACAATAATTCCCCGTCCGTCCGTATCTCAGAATATTGAGGCCTGTTGCCGAGTTGACGGTATGACTCGCTTGCCGCAGAGCGTGACTGAAACATAATCGGGGACGTAGAGATTTCGTTTTCTGAAGAATCGAGCAGATATGCGACTTGAGAACGAGCAGCTGCACTATCGGGCAAGGTTCGAGGTCTTTCCCTATGACACCCAGAACCCGGCCATGCCCAAGATCCAGCAGATTCTCTGGGACTGGCTGCGGAACAAGGAGCGCCGGCGCAAGGAGGGCGACCTGTCCGGCACCCTTTCGGCTGCCGGCGCTCACGACGCGTTCTTCGACGGGAAGCTCGAGACGAATTATTCCGGCGGACTGAACGTCGGTGGCCAGACGAAGCTCGCGGTTGACGCCTTCACGTCCGAGCAGGACGGCCGAGCCCTCTGGGCAATGGAGTACGACGAGCCTGACTCCAGGGTCTGGTTCAGGCACTGGCACACCCGCGTGGGGCTTTCTGGAAGCGACTCGGGCTCCTGTCTGGTCAATGTGAGAATTACCTACTACACGCTTCCGGACTACGTTGGCAACCCGGGACTGGTCCCGTTTGCGAACGTCCCCAACTTCGTCAGGGAGATCGTTGAGCTGGGCGCATATCAGTCATGTGTCGGAGAGACGGTCCTTAATCGTGAGGAGACCTACCTAACCAGCGACAACATCGACGAGGAGTTCACGAGCAACCTCCTGAGCGAGCAGAGGGAGCTCCCCCTCGTGCTCATGTGCACCGACGAGAGCGGGGCGACCCCCATCTGGGACGCCACGGAGCTTGCCAAGAAGCTCGTCGGCATGGCCAATGTCTACGTTGCCGACTGGCGAGATGCCGGTCTGAGGGGGCGCCTCCGCGAGCTCTTCCCCAGAGACACGCCAGCATTCCAGTACAGATGCGGCGCGTCGATGCTCCGGATCTATCGCCCGGGCATTGACCTCTCCGATCCCGATGGCTGGCGCACCCACACCTTCTTCCTCAAGGACCGCATCGATCACTACTGCAAGCGTGGCCCAAACGAGTTCGTCGACACTCTGAGCCGGGGCCTCGGAAGGAGCGTCACGAAGGGCGAGTCCGACATCCTCGAGCTGAGCGACGTCGAGTGGGCGCGGAGCAGCCGGGCGTCCGAGGAGCTGTCGAGGCGTCTTGAGGAGATGAGGGCGAACAGCCTGATCGGAAAGCCGGTTGAGGAGACTGCGGGCGCCAATGAGGAGCGGGTAGAGGCGCTGGAACGGGAGCTGAGGGAGGGCCAGTGGTTCCTCCAGGAGTACGAGAAGGAGAACGCGACGCTCAGGGGGACGACCTCCAAGCTCAAGACGGAGAACAACGAGCTCAACAGCGAGAACTCGACCCTGAAGTATCGGCTTAGCTCGGCCGAGGATCGAGCGGATTCCCTCGAGGCGGAGATTGGCGAGATGAGGGGCGCGCTCGAGGCAATCAACGCGCTTGACCGCATGCCCTCGAGCCTTGAGGAGCTGCTCGACCTCGCCGAAAGCATCTGGCCCTCTCGGATTGTGATACTCGATGACGCCAAGTCGTCCGCGCAGTCGTTCAACGGAGACCTCAACGAGGAGTGGCAGATAATCAGAAGTGTCGCCACGGTGCTCTGGCCTCTGTACTTTGATGACGACGTCATGTCCTGCGACGTGGCGAATGAGTATAAGGCCAAAGCGGGCTACGAGCTCGCCTTGACCGAGAAGAAGCTGACCAAGGCCGACTCGAAGAAGATGAGCGAGAGACGCCGGCGGTACAAGGGCGCTGAGATTGACATCACGCCTCATATCAAGGGTAGGAACAAGAACCCCAAGTTTGCCTTCCGTCTCCACTATTTCGTCGACAGGGACGGTAGGAAGCTCGTCATCGGGCACTGCGGGGCGCACCTCACCACGGCGGGGACGCAGAAGCTGAGCTAAGCCCTGGCGCTCGGATCGATCAGCCGGCTCCCTCAATCTGGGTGCGGACGACCCACGTGCCACCGCGCGCGGCACCCTCGCGCTGGAGCTTGCCCTCCTTGCGAAGGCTTGCCACAAGACGCTCCGCGGAGCGTTTGGAGCAGCCAAGAAGGTGGGCGAGCTCCGCGACCGTCCCCTTGGGGTGAGCCGAGAAGTATGCGAGAGCTTGTCGAGTGCGACTCTCCTCCTCGCTCTCCGACAGCGAGAAGGGCAGCAGCGCGTCGCGAATGACCTGCAGCATGAACGTGACGAAGCGCTCCGAGGAGCCTGCGGCGTTGGACTCCGCCAGCACACGGTAGTACTCATGCTGCCGCTCGCGAATGACGCTCTCGACGGGAAGCCATGCGAGGGCGGGCCTCCAGCGGGAGAGTAGTAGCGTGTGCCAGAGCCTTCCCGTGCGTCCGTTGCCATCGGCGAAAGGATGGATGAACTCGAACTCGTAGTGGAAGATGCACGAGACGAGGAGCGGGTGCAGGTCGGTTTTGGAAAGCCACTCGAAGAGGTCAGACATGACCTGTGGAACGTAGTTCGCCGGCGTGCCGGCATGGATGAGGGTTTCCCCGTCAAAGACCCCGACGTCACCGGAGCGGAAGCAGCCAGCATGCTCGATAAGCCCGTCCATCATGACGCGATGAGCGCGCAGGAGGTCGTTCAGGCCCAGCGGGTCGAGGGAGTCGATGAGCTCATAGGCCCGCTTTGCGTTCTCTACCTCGAGAATGTCCCTTGCGGGTCCGAGGACGCGCTTGCCGTCCATGATGGCGGTCACGGCTTCCTCGGAGAGCGTGTTTCCCTCGATCATGAGAGACGAGCGGATGGTGCGGATGCGCAGCTCGCGGTGGAGGGTCGGGCTTGCGCCGAGGCCCGAGGTGGGCTGCAGCATGCCCACAAGCTCTGCGATCTCCATGCAGAGGTCGTCAATCTCCGGCGTTCTCTCAAAGGGCGGCTCGTATCCCATGCGACCTCCTTTTACCGCCATAATTTTACCGCCAATGTCGGTAAAACGCATGCAGCAGGCGTGAGCAAAGATTATTCTGCTGAGAATTATTCTGCGGAGAATAATCTTGCAGCCGAGAAGAACGCGGCGCTTCAAGCGCTGCCCATCAATCAACGCTCCCGTCACGCTACGGAAACACAGGTAGGGCAAAGTTACCCTTTATGTAGCTGAAACTGCCCGTGCCCCGTCGAGAGGCCCTTCATGTTCGACTTCTTCATGTCCGCCATTACCGCCCTGAACGACAACGTGCTGTGGGGCGTACCCATGGTCGTGCTGATGCTCGGAACCGGCGTGTTTTTGCTCTTCATCACCCGCGGTGTCGTGTTTTCGCGCTTCAACGTGGTCATGCGCTACACCACCAAGACGCTCTTCCAGCGCCGGGGCCCACGTGAGGCGGGGGAGGGCACCATCTCGCCCTTCCAGGCGGTGTGCACCGCGCTCGCGGCCACGCTCGGCACCGGCAATATCGTGGGCGTGGCGCTCGCGGTGGCCACGGGCGGCCCGGGGTCGATCTTCTGGCTGTGGCTCTCCGCGCTTGCCGGCATGGTCATCAAGTTCTGCGAGGTCACGCTCTCGGTGGCCTACCGCACGCGCAACGAGCGCGGCGAGCTCGTGGGCGGCCCCATGTACTACATCTCCCGCGGACTGGGCAAGACCTGGCTCGCCATGCTGTTTGCCGCCTTCGGCTTCCTGGCGTCCTTCGGCATCGGCGCGAGCGTGCAGGCCAACTCGCTCGCCGGCAGCGTGAACGCCACCTTCGGCGTGCCGCTGCCCGTCATCGGCGCCGTTGTGGCGCTGCTCGCGGGTCTCGTCCTCATCGGCGGCATCACCCGCATCGCTCAGATTACCGAGAAGCTCGTCCCTTTCGCGGCCATCTTCTACCTGCTCGGCGCTGCGGCGGTGCTCGTGGTTAACGCCGGGCAGATCCCCTCCGCGATCGCCCAGATCTTCCGTGACGCCTTCACGGGCACGGCCGCCACGGGCGGTTTCCTGGGTGCCACGGTCATGTACGCGTGCCGCGTGGGCATGTCGCGCGGCGTGTTCACCCACGAGGCGGGCATGGGCTCGGCGCCCATCGCGCACGCCTCCGCCGACACCGATCACCCCGCCCGCCAGGGCCTGTGGGGCACGTTCGAGGTGTTCTTCGACACGATCGTCATGTGCACGATCACGGGTCTCGTGATCATCACCTCGGGGCTGTGGCACGCCGACCCCATGATGTCCGAAGGTGCCATGAGCTCGGCGGCCTTTGGGCAGAGCATCCCCGGCGGCCAGTACATCGTGACCGTTGGCCTCATGCTCTTCGCGTTTGCCACGCTCATCGCGTGGTACTACTACGGCGAGAAGTGCGTTGAGTACCTCTTCCGCAAGAGCCGCGCCCAGCGCGTGGCGGTGCGCGTCTACCAGGTTGCCTACGTTGCCATGGTGTTCGCGGGCTGCGTGACCAACCTCGACGTGGTCTGGGAGTTCGCCGACTGCTTCAACGGCCTCATGGCAATCCCCAACCTCATCGCGCTGATCGCGCTCTCACCCGTGATCCGCCGACTCGCCGCTGACTTCTTCCGCGACCCCGACCGTCGCCGTCCGCGCGACACGGACTACAGCGGGTTGCTGGTGTTTAGGGACAAGTGAGATAGGCGATTCCGTCCTGGGTCGCTACTTGCGTCTTCTGAGAAGAACGCGCTTACGTGCACCGCTCGAAGACACAGTCGTTGTGGTAGTGGATGAAGTCGAGGTTCGGCCAGGTCGACTCGTCGCTGCCCGGCAGGGCGATCTTCCTCCCGTCGAAGGCGTAGAGCCACTGGCCGTTCGTGGGCGTGTGCGGCACGCGCGAGGAGGCCACGACGCGGTAGCGGTCGTCGAGCGTGATGAGGTCGCGGTCGAAGGCATCGAGAAGAACGACGAGCAGCCAGTCTTTCAGCTGCTCGCTGGAATCTAGCGATGACACGTGGGTCGACGAGATCCCGGACGGGAACGACCATAGTATCGATGCGGCGCAATCTCATCGGCCGGGGGAGGAGGATTACGGGAAAGTCATCATGGCATGGGAGGTTGAGCTCGTACACCGCGCGCGGCGGTGGCTGTACTGAGAGCGCAGGCAGTGGTTCATTGGGCGGCGCTTTGGCAGTGTTAACGGCGAGCCGTACTAACAGACGAAAAGTCCCTGCCCAGAACATATCTGAGCAGGGACTTCGTTCTCATTCCTTTTTTCCACTGTCATATTCGATTTTGAGACTTGGGTCAGTCTCGTACTTATCAACAATGCCATTGTACTCGACAACCAGCTTGCCAAGGAACAATCTCCTGCTCGACGATGTGAACAGCCCGTGTTCGTAAACGTTCGTCGAGAGAAACTGTTGCAAATCCCAGACCTCAGCACGGTCGCCGATGCCTGCATCGTCGAGCAGGTTCTTCGCCGTCTGTGTGCGCGACGAAATCGTAATAATGATAGGCGTGAGTCCGTGGCCCACGTTTGCAGCGCACTTGTCGATAAGCGCCTGTGCTGGCGCGGTCGTACAGTGAATCGCTGTATCCTCGATGATGAAATCACCCTCGCGGCCGGTTTGGTCGTCGGCCTCTGCAGCACCGTGAATCTCGATACCGGGCATGATGAGCTCGAGCTTCGCTGCGACCAGATGCTGCAAGACCGATCCGGCATACTGCATCCCGGGGTTTTCGCGCTGCCGCTTCGCCGCCTGCTCGAAAAGGTCGTCGACCGAGTTAGCGACGCTGCGGGATCGGTCGCTTGAGAGCTTGAACGGCTTGCCCGCAAGGAACTTGCGAACGCGCTCGACCCAATACTCTTCGACGGCGTCAAGATCAACGTCACCGAGCTTATTGATGAGTGCCACGTAGGACTTCATAATGTGCAGCGAGCCCCTGCTCGTGCGTCCACCCTCCTTCGAGAGCAACTGATTGATGCCGTGTTCGGCAAGGATTTTCTTGATGAACTGTCCGCTTGCGCACGAGACCTGCCCGCCACCGGGCGTGACGAAGTCCTTCCAGTTGAGCGGAAGATTGCGACCCTTGAAAGCCCTGGTCAATTCGACGACGAGCGCAAGCGAACCCTTCGACGAAATCTTGTTCTTCCGACCTGCATCATCAATCGAAACGAAGTTATCAAGTGCGTCTCTCACCTCAGGTTTAAGCGACGTAGGCATAATCCACCAACTCCCTCAACGCATTCTCGGAGAGAAAATGAACGACAGGAGCAACCACCGCGTCCCCCATCGCGAAATATGCGTCGTTATACGTTCCCGGAAGCTCGAAGTCGTCCGGCGCGCCCATGAGGCGCGCGGCTTCGCGTGCCGTAAGCAGGCGCGCATGCAGGCGTTTGCCCTCGCGCTGTACGATGTACTGCCTCGATGAACCGCCTGCCGGCGTGCGAAGGCATCCTGCGATGCCGTCGCAGCGCAGCTCGAGCACCTGCTTGCCGTTTCGTGTCCTTCGATAGCCCGTGGCGAACTTGCGACCCGAAAGTCGGAACTTTTCGACGTGTCGCTGCGGTACGAGGGCGGTTACATTGTCCTTGTCGTATTCAACCTGCTCAATCACATCATCGATCTCCGTTGTCCTCGCTTCTGGCTCGGGCAGGTTCCACCAAGTGAACCCTTCTATCGTCTCACCGAGTCGTGCAAGCGCAGGCGAATGTGCCCACGTCGGACCGTCCGAAATAAGATGTTCGGGAACCTTGCCCTTGGTGCCCATCACGAACACACGTGGCCGCGATTGCGGTACGAACCGGTCGGCATTGATGACGACGGCCCCGACCCGATAGCCGCGATTGACAAGTGCGGCGTGAAGCAGTCGATAGTCATTGCCGCCCTTCGAGCTCACGAGACCGATGACGTTCTCAAGGCAAATTACCTTCGGGGCACGTTCGCCCAGCTCGTCGAGTATCCGCAGCCACTGCCACACGAGTCCCGAGCGCGCAGAGTGTATGCCGCCAATGTTGCCTGCGAGCGACAGGTCCTGGCAGGGAAACGACGCCCACGACAACACAGCGTCAGGCAGGCTCGCGCCATCGACCTCGGAGACGTCTCCGAGGTGCAGCGCCTCTCCATCGAGGTTGGCACGGTATACCCGCGCCTTGCGCTTGCTGACGTCGTTCGCCCACGAGGCTTTGAACGCCGGGGCTAGGCCAACGCTCACGAGGCCCGACCCCGCGAAGAACTCGTGGAAGGGGCGCGCGGCTTTGTTTCCGGCGTCTCGGGTCACGGTGGGGCACCAGCCTTTCGTAGATATTGAGGTCGGCGGCCATTATCGCACTGGACGCCTATTTTGGCTAATTATGCTCGTAAAATGCATTTACAGCATTTTCTGATTCCATACACGTCGCCTTGCCGCGTGTCAACATGAGAGCTTCGAATCATTCTGATTTCAATTCTTTTATAAATTCGCTAATTTCAGAAACACGTTTATCCATCGAACCCTGAGATTTCGCCTCAGAGATAGCCTCGGAACGCATTACGGAAAATCGCCTTAGAAACTCGCTGTATCGGCGGAGTTTTTCCTCGTGCTCTGGTAAAGATTGAGGGTCGATGGCGAACGCTTCCTCGTCGAAAACGACGGATTCGTCTGGTGACGTTATCTTGAGCAGGAACTTGACATACTCGTCGTTAACGGCAAGGTTGTATGGCGCGCCGCCGATGGTCACGATGACCTCTCCATTTTTGTTACTTCGTATCATCTGCTATCGCCCACCTTGAAGTTGTATTTGTTGAATCGCATCTTGAGATACAGCTCGCCGCCGTCAAGCACCGTGGCTATCTCTTGCTTGGTGTCTCCCCCGTTGATCGACCCCTCGGAATAGTTCATTGCCCCCTCGTCTGCACTACACACAACCACTGTTCGAGCGTCGCCATTGACAATAACTGGCGCAGAGTGGCTTACGACGAAAAGCTGTGTATCTGTTTTCAGCTCTTTGATTCGGTCTACCAGGAATTCTTTTATTGTGCGCACATCAAGGTTGTCCTCAGGCTGATCAAGGATTACGCAATCGTAGTCTCTGCTAATCCTGTCGTTTAAGAACAATTTCAGAAGTGCATGAGCCTGCATTCCGGGCGACATTTCCTCTATGGAAATACCGTCGAGCTCCACATCTGTCTCGATTTGCCTAGCCTCTTCAATGTCGGACTTAAGCAGAGCTGTGTAGTGATCAATGTAGCGATCAGCGCTCGCCCCAACGCTGCGATATCTAGTTTGGTTGAACAGCTGTTTTATCTTTTCCGTTTCGTTGCAGTCGAGGCATACCCTTGCAAGCACCCCTGCGTAGTCATCGACGGTGCCCTTAAAGCTCGCAGAAGCGTGTTCGCTATATGATTTTTCG
>NZ_SJOU01000016.1 GCF_012027725.1 Olsenella sp. SW781
CGGCGGCAGCGCCAGGTGAGTACAAGGGACAGGCCCCGGAGCGCCGACGTCCCGACGGGGGCGCGGGTGACGAGGCATGAGAGCGGGCGGTCCGTCGTGGACGAGGGGGCGAGCGTGCTGGAGGGCTACCAGTCGCGCGGGGACTGCGTCCTCGCCCACGCGGGATACATCGATCTGGCGGGGAGGGTATGGGCATGCGTCGTGCAGGGAGCGGGATGGGCGGAGGTGTGCGTGGTGCAGGAGGGCGCATCCGGCGGGTGCGAGGTCGTCTCGTGGCGCATGGACGCAGGCGACGTCGATTCCGGGAGTCGCTGATGCGGTCGAGCTCCGGCCAGTCGACCCTCGAGTACATGCTCGTCCTTCTCGCCTTCATGGCCATGGTCTGCGCGCTCGCGCTCGTCTGGCATGCGGCGCGTGACGGGAGGCTGCTCGCGCTCGCCACGGGGGCGGCGTCGCATGGGACGGGCCAGGGGGCGGTCTTGCTCCTCAAAGACGTGGCGGCGTTCTGAGATGGGGCGCGAGCTCTCGAGGAGCGGCCAGTCGACGGTGGAGGCGGCGCTGCTCATTCCCGTGACGCTCACCATCGTTGCGCTTCTCGTGCAGCCGGCCTGCGTCCTGTACACGAGGTCGGTGATGTCGGCGACGGCCCACGAGCTCGCCCGCGTGGTCTCCACGAGCCGGGGGTCCGCCGACGAGGTGCGAGCGTACGCGCTCAGGAGGCTCGCGGCGGTTCCCGAGGCGCCGCTGTTCCACGAGGGCGGACCCGACGCGTGGGAGGTCGTCGCGGAGGGCCCGGACGACGCGGGGCGCGTGAGCGTGTCGGTCGAGGGGCGCGTGAGGCCGCTTCCGCTTCTCGGGGCGATTGTGTCCGCGCTGGGAACGGCGGAGGGCGACGCGGTGGTCGTGCGGGTCGAGGTGAGCTGCGACCTGCGGGCGAGCTGGATTGGGGGGAGCTATGACGAGTGGGTTGGCATGTGGGGCTGAGCCGCGGCCGGGACTCGCGCCCGTCCTCGGTCTCTTCAGGGATGACGAAGGGGGGTTCACGACCGTCGCGGTGGCGGTCTCTCTCATCCTCAGCCTGTCCCTCGTCTTCGCGGCGGCGAGCGCCACATGGGTGGCCGGGCGTTCCTCGGAGGTGCAGCGCGTGGCGGACGCCTGCGCCCTCGCGGGCGAGAACACGGTCGCGGCCTTCTCGACGGTCGTCCAGGTCGTTGACGCATGCGTACTCAGCATGGGGCTCGCGGGCGTCATTGTGCTCGGGGCGGGGCTCGTGGTCTCGTGCGTGCCCGGGCTCTCCGCCGCGGGGGCGGAGGTCACGTCGGCGGGCGGGAGGATACTTGAGGCCCGGAGGTCGTTCGCGGAAAACGCGGGGGAGGGGATCGAGCGCCTCGAGGCGACGCTCCCGCTGCTGATCGTGGCCAACTCGGCGTCATGCGTCGAGGCGAACGAGGCGGGCGGCGTCTCGTACACGGGCTGCGCGATTCCGTTCCCCACCGAGTCGCGCTCGGACTTCTCCGCCCTCGAGGCCGATGTCGACGAGGACGAGCTCGTCGAGCTCTCCGACAAGATGCGGGAGGTCTCCGACGAGGTCGACGAGGCGCAGAGGCGAGCGGAGGAGGCGAAGGAGCGTGCGTGGCGGGCGGACTGCGTCACCGAGCCCTATTGCCTGCGGGAGCGCGCGGCCTCCCTCGCGGGGCTCGGGGTCGGGGAGAACCCCCACTATCCGACGGTGGACGCGTGGACCTTCGGGGTCCCGCTCCTGCGCGCCCGCGCCTACTACGCCGCGCGCCTGGCCTCGGCCCACGTCGGGGGCTCCGGCGCGGAGGAGATCACGGACTCCGCCTGTCGGCGGGCGTTCTACGAGTACGCCCTCGAGGAGGTGCGGTCCGGCTCCTACGAGGAGCACGCTGACGGAACGGTGAGCGTCGACCTCCCGAGCCTCCCGAGAAACGCCGACCAGACGCGCGGGACCAGGCTCTACACCGATGCCATGTGGCCGTGCACCGTCGAGGGTGGCGTGCGCACGCTGCACTCGTCCACGCTCTGCCCGGGCGCCGGGGGAGCTCCATCCGGGAGCGCGTCGCTCGCGGACGCCGAGGCGGGGTCTGTTGCCACGTGCGACCAGTGCCGCATGGACATCGGGGACATGGGGCGCGTCGCCTCGGCGTCGACGTCCATAGCCAACGGGTTCGAGCACCACTGGCGCATCATCGTCGAGGCGTCGAGGGACTACGAGGCGGCGCGGCGGGACGAGGCGGCGGCGGAGGCGCGGCTGCAGGGGCTCGCGGAGCAGGGCGAGGGCGCGTTCGAGCGTGCGCTCGAGGAGCTCTCCGTCGCCCGGCCCACGCTCTGCCCTCCCGGCGCATGGGGGTGCGTCGCCGTGGTCGCGCGCTCGGGCTCGAGCGTCCCCTCAGAGCTGACCGCCTCGTTCCTCTCGTCCGCGGAGCTTCCCGACGGCGTCGCAGTGTCCGCCGCGGCGCTCGCCCCGGATGACGCCACGGCAGAGAACAACGTGCTCTCGAGCTTCTTCGACTCCCTCGGCGCGAGCGACTCGGCCCTCGGCGGCGCGCTCGACGGCGTGATGGGGCTTTGGGGGAGGCTGCTCGTCAGCTACGGCTCGGCGTACGAGAGCGTGGGAAGCGCCGGGTCTGAGTTTCTCGACGGGCTTGATGGGGTGCTCGGCGGAAGCGTGGGCGCGTGGCTGCGCGGGCGGCTCGAGCAGGTGCTGCGGGCCGCGGGCTTCGAGCCCGTTGACATGCGCCTGAGAAAGCCCGTGCTCACCAACACGCAGGACGTGCTCGACCAGGCGGGCCTCGGGCGGGTCTCGACCATTCGATCGCTCGTGAACGCCCTGCCCGACTCAGGATCTGCCCTCGACCTCGCCCATGCGGCGGGCCTCTGGCTCGTGGACGAGGTCGGGACGGACGAGTTCACCCTTGCCGAGATTCCCATCCCGGGGACCGAGCTCTCCATCCCGCTCACCATCGATCTCTCGAGGCTGGGAGGTGGCTCGTGATGTCGGGGCGTGCCGGCCGGGGGCTGGGGAGGCGCGGCCAGATGACCGTTGAGCTTGCGGTCGTCGTGCCCGTGGTCATCGTCGTGGCGCTCATCGTGCTCAACCTCATGTGGTTCGTCGACGCGTGCGCCGCGTTCGACCAGGCCGCGCTCGACGCCGTCGTGGCGCATGGGGTCTCGCCCGCGGGGGAGCAGACGGGCTCTGCCGCCGTCGCGCAGGTCAAGGCGGCGCTCGAGCAGGCGATGGGCAGGGAGGGCACCTGCGAGGTGGAGGTGAGCGCCCAGGCGGTGTCGGGCGGGGGAGAGGCGGCGTCCCTCGTCGTCTCCCCTCTGCTCACGCGCTATACCTGCACGCTCGTCTACCGGCCGTGGCCGCGGCTGCTGAGGATGCCGGGCGTGACGTACGAGGCGCCCCTCGCGCTCCGGCACGAGCGGGAGCTCGTCGTCGACCGCTATCGGCCAGGGGTGGTGGTCTGAGTGGGCGTCGTGAGGGTGCGCTCCGACGAGAGGCCCTGGCTCTGCCACGAGCTCGTGGTGCTCTCGACGTGGGCGGAGAGGCTGCGGGGGCTGCTCGGGACGGACGAGGGGGCGGCGCCCGTGATGCTCCTGCGGTGCGGCTCCGTCCACACGTTTGGCATGAGCTACCCAATCGACGTCGCGTTTGTTGGCGAGCGTGGGGAGGTCCTCGAGGTTCGCAGAGGGGTCGGCCCGGGGGAGCTCCTGTCAAACCCCGGCGCCGAGTGCACGATCGAGCGGCCGGCGAGCGAGGGACGGTGGGTCGATGAGGGCGAGCACCTGTGGGTCGTCTCGCTCTCCGTGCCGCCCGCCACATAGCGAAGGAGGAGACGATGGAACTGACGAGAAGCGCGCGGGGGAGCTACGAGACCAAGCTGTGCCCCCGCTGCGGGGCCGAGCTCTACGCGGACATGAGCGTCTGCTACGGGTGCCTCTATGACTTCACGCGGGACGTGGGGCATGCCCCCGGCGCACTGCCTTCTCCCGCGGGGGTGGCACCCTCGACCGATGCCCTTGGCGGCGACACGGAGGACCTCTCCGCCGCGGCGTCGCTCGCGCGGCGGAGGGGGAGGGAGGTCGGGGTCGTCGTCCGTACGGCGTCGGTCGACCTCTGGGTTCCCGTCCCCGGGGGCGGGACGTCCGTGGGGAGGGACCCGTCGAACGACGTCGTGCTCCACTCGCTCGCCGTCTCTCGACGCCACCTGAGCATGGTCCCGACGCCGGATGGCATGGAGGTCGAGGACCTGGGCTCCAAGAACCCCGCCACGTATCGGGGGAGAGACGTCGCCGGGCGCATCATCGTGCCCTATGGGGACGAGATAGACCTCTGCGGATGCCGCCTCGTCATGACCGGGCCCGAGGCGTCGTAGCGGCATGTCGGAAGAGGCTCCGTGGCGCGACGAGGGGACGCGCAGGGAGGTCGACTTCGGACGAGTCGGCAGCAAGTCGTATCGGGCACTCGTGAGACATGCGGCCGGCGAGCGTGCTGCGGATGCCGTCCTCGAGGGCATCAGGAGGATGCTGCGCCATCGCAGCGGAACGCCATACGAGGACCTCTACGTCCATGACATGCGGGACGGCTCGCTCGTGGGAAGTGTCGTGAACGCCCGGGCGCCAAAGAGGGTCGAGTTCACGGAGGGGCTGGCGAAGGCGACCTCGGAGGCCGTGGACGATGGGGCTGAGATCGCCATCGTCCACAATCATCCTGACGGCTTTCCTCCGTCTGCGGCAGACATACGCAGCCTCATCGCAAACCGCGCGAGGCGCTGCATCATCGCCTGCCACGACGGGAGCCTGTATGTCTTCGAGATAGTCGGCGATCCCGTGCCCGGGTATAGTATTGATGACGCAACAATTCGGATGCTCTCGCAGCTGCGTGGCGGGAGCGAGCCTGACTTGCTGAGGGGTTACGAGGAGAGTCTGGGGGTGCGAGTTGAGCATCTACGCTGAGGTTAACCGCAGGTTCCACGAACTGTATTGCGGCGATGATGACCGCAACGAGTTCGCCGAGATTCTCGAGAAGATGTCGCCAGAAGACCAAGGGCTCTGGCGGATGGAGGCGGAGTTCGAATTCTCCTACCGTGCCGGTCGAGGCAGCAGGTCCGGTTATGCAGAGGATGCCGAGCGCGCCATCATGGAGCGCTTCGCCGACGAGGAGGCGGCGCGCTCGGAAAGGGCGGCGTAGCCCCGTTCTTCTCGCCCGACCCTCTCCCCTGTGGAGGCGCCGGAAAAAAGTCTTTGACATGCCGGGCGAGTTTGGTATAGTAATTCCCGCACCAAATGGCTGGGTAGCTCAGTTGGTAGAGCAGGGGACTGAAAATCCCCGTGTCAGGGGTTCGACTCCCTTCCCCGCCACCAGAACTTTCGCAGGTCGGAGGCCATGTGTCTCCGACCTGCTTTGCTATCGGTGCAAGCCTCGCGCGAGAGGGCCACCCCCCTAGTAGCGCACCTCGAACTCGGTCTCGTCGGGGACGAGGGGGATGTCCTCCCGCTCGTCGACCGTGTAGCTGATGGGGTAGCGCCGATACGCCTCGAGCATGCGCGAGAAGAACGCGCCGACGTGCGCGGCGGCGCCCTGGATCTCCGCCGTGACCGACCCGTCGCTCTCGTTTCTCACCCAGCCCGTGAGGGAGAGCTCGCGGGCGACGCCCATCGAGGTCCAGCGGAAGCCCACGCCCTGGACCTGCCCCACGAAGCGCAGGCGCAGCCTGCGGGCGTCGTCGGGGAGCGGGGCGGCCGGGGCCTTCTCGGTCTGCGCCGACCTGCGTCTGAAGTTGAACATGACGCCTCCTCCCTGCCGTGGCTGTTCTGAATTGGTGTTCGCCCGCGGCGCACGGCCGCGCCGTCGGGCCGTTGCTTACAATAGTAGCCGCGAACGAACGCCCGCGCACAAGGAGGAACGATGGGCTGTACAAGAAGAGAGTTTCTCGCGCTGGCCTCGGCATCTGCCGCCGTTGGCCTTGCCGCCTGCACCCCCGAGGCGCAGCCGTCCGAGCCCGCCACCCCGGAGGAGCCCGGCGAGAAGAACCCCGACGTCGACCTCTCTGAGTTCGAGTCGCTCTCCATCGACGCCTCGAAGTGGCACTACGATGAGGACAACGACGTCTACTACCAGCTCGGGCTCACCTACTGCCTCTCCCCGGCGACCGAGACCTACGAGTCGCTCGCGATCTTCGTTCCCGGCGCCTACTTCACCGCCGAGAAGAAGGGCGACACCTACGCCTGCACCGTGAACGAGAAGGCCGTGGTGGGCAGTTTCACCCCCGCGACCGCGCCCATCCTCATGCCCATCAACACCGGTACGCTCTCGGCCCAGATGAGCCCCACGGTGTATGGCTACGAGGGGCTCGCCCCCTACCTCGAGGCCGGCTGCGTCTATGTCTACGCGGGCTTCCGCGGCCGGTCGGCCGGGTATGACACCGCCTCGGGCTCCGACGAGCTCTTCCCGGGCGGCTCTCCCTGGCCGGTCGTCGACCTCAAGGCGGCCGTCCGCTACCTGCGTTACAACGCCGGCGCCCTGCCGTGCGACGCGAGCCGCGTCTTCGTCTTCGGCTTCTCGGCCGGCGGCGGCGTGAGCGCCGTGCTCGGCTCCTCGGGCGATGCGGCCGAGTTCGCTCCCTACCTCGACTCCATCGGCGCTGTCACGCACGACGCCGAGGGCAACGCGGTCTCCGACGCCATCGCGGGAAGCGCCTCGTGGTGCCCCCTCACCTCCTTCGACGTCGCCGACGCCGCCTACGAGTGGGGGGCCGGCCAGTACGCGAGTGCCGACACCCGCGCGGAGGGCACCTGGACCCGCGCCCTCTCCCAGGACCTCGCCGCCGCCTACGGCGCCTGGGTGAACGAGATGGACCTGCGCTCCGCGGAGGACGAGCAGCTCACGCTCGACGAGACGGAGGCGGGCATCTTCGCGATGGGCTCCTACGCGAGCGCCCTTCTCGGCAACATCGACGACGCCGCGACCTACTTCGTGCAGAACACGGCGTTCCCGTACACCTACACCCCGCAGCGCCTCGAGGAGCCCACGTTCCCCGGCGACCCCAACCTCGTGGCGACCCGCGCCTCCGAGGCGGCCGCCCAGTCCGCCACGTCGACGCCGCAGGCCGAGGCGCAGGCGGACGGCACGGGGGAGGCCCCCGCGGACGGCGGGGCCGGGACGGACTCCGAGGCTGGAACCGAGGCCGGCGCCGACGAGACGGCCGAGGCTACCGAGACGGCCGACGCCGCCCCTGCCGCGTCGCCCACGAGCGCCGCGAGCGCTCTCACGGGCGTGGCTCAGGTCCAGTCGACGATCTACGACTCGGCCCAGAACTACTTCGCCGCCCTCAACAACGAGGGCTGGTGGATCAACTACAACCACCGCTCCCAGAGCGTCTCGGTGGCGAGCCTGCGCGACTTCTCCGTCAACCTGCGCCCGGCGAACTCCCCGGCGTCCCCCTTCGACCTGCCCAACCGCAGCTCGCGCACGAACCAGCTCTTCGGCATCGGCGAGGAGTCGACCCTGCACTTCGACGCCGTGGCGGCGGAGCTCGTCGCGGCGAACGTCGACGCGTACGCCACGTGCGAGGGGTGGAACCCCGAGTACGAGGCGGCATGGGAGGAGGACCTCGAGAAGGTCGACGCGCTCGAGACCGACATGGCCACGCGCGTGTCGATGATGAACCCGCTCTTCTGGCTGAGCGGCCACTACGCGGGCTACGGCCAGGCGTCCGTCGCCCCGCACTGGCGCGTCAACGAGGGCCTCTTCGACACCGACGCCCCGCTCGGGACCGCCGCCAACATCGTCTTCGCGCTGCGCAAGTACGACGGCGTCTCCGACGTCTCCTACACCCCCGTCTGGGGCCAGGGGCACGTCCTCGCCGAGAGGGCCGGCTCCGCGACGTCCAACCTCGTCGAGTGGGTCGTCTCCTGCTGCACGGCGGCGCAGTGATGTCGCAGGACTCGCAGGGGTCCTCCGCGTCCGATGACGCGCGGGGCGAGAAGAACGGCCTGCCCGCCCGCTCGCTCGCCCCGCGCCAGACCCTGTTCGTGGGCATCACGCTCTTCTCGATGTTCTTCGGCGCCGGCAACCTCATCCTGCCGCCGCTCCTCGGCGTCCAGGCGGGCTCGGACGGGCTGCCGGCGATTCTCGGCTTCTTCGTCACGGGGGTGGGCCTCCCGGTGCTCGGCATCGTCGCCGTTGCGCTCTCCGGCACGCTGCGCGACCTCGCGACGCGGGTCCACCCGACCTTCGCCCGGGTCTTCGTCGCCCTCGTCTACCTTGCCATCGGCCCCTGCCTCGCCATCCCGCGCACGGCGTCGACGGCCTTCGAGATGCTTGCCCCGCTGCTTCCCGAGGGGGTGTCGCTCGAGCTTGCCCGCCTGGCGTTCTCCGTGGCGTTCTTCGTGGTCGCCTACGTGCTCGCGCTGCACCCCGGGCGGCTGACGCGCCTGCTCGGGCGCGTCACCGGGCCCGCGCTGATCGCGCTGATCGTCGTGGTGGTGGCCTCGGCGCTCGTCTCCCTGCCCGGGATGACCCCCGCCCCAGCGCCCGTCGCTCCCTACGACGGCGCCCCGGCCGTGGCGGGCTTCCTCACGGGCTACCAGACGATGGACCTTCTCGCCTCGCTCACCTTCGGACTCGTGATAGCGACGAACGTCCGCGCCCTCGGCGTCACCGCGCCCCGTGACGTCACGCGCGCGGTGTGCGGCGCCGGCGTGATCGCGGGCGTCCTCATGATGGCGGTCTACGGCGGCCTCTGCGTGGTGGGATACGAGCTCTCCGCCGAGCTCGCGTCGGTCACGAACGGCGCCGTCGTCATCACCGCCTCGGCCTCGGCCCACTTCGGCCTCGCGGGGACGGCAATCGTGGCCGCCATCTTCCTGCTCGCGTGCCTGAACGTCTGCATCGGCCTCATCAGCTGCTGCGGCTCCTACTTCTCCGAGGAGCTCCCGCGTGTCTCGTACCGGGCGTGCGCGCTCGCCTTCGCTGCCTTCTCGTGCGCGGTCTCGAACCTCGGGCTGGACGCGATCATCTCGTTCTCCGCCACCCTGCTCGGCGCGCTCTACCCGCCCGCCATCGTGCTCGTGGCGATGGGACTGCTCCGTCGCCGCTGCGACGCGGTGCCGGCGGTCTGGCCCTGGACGGTTGGCGTCACGGTGGCGGTGAGCGCGGCCGAGGCCCTGCGCGACGCCCTCGCGCCCGCGCTCGCGCTTCCGCTCGACGTGCTGCCGCTCGCGGGCATGGGCCTGGGGTGGGTCCTTCCCGCCCTGCTCGCGGCCGCGCTCTCGTCCGCACTGTCCGTCCTGCTCCGGCGCCGCCACGCGCGCGACTGACCCGACCCCTCGTGAAAGGCTGACCATGACAAGATCAAGAAGCTGCACGCCCGTCCTTCTCGCCCTCGTGGCCGCCCTTGCGGTCTGCGCGCTCGTGCTGCTGCCCGGCTGCTCGCAGGGGGGTTCCCCGGCGGGGGAGGAGGCCGCCGAGGCCCAGGGCTCGGCCGACCAGGGGACTGAGGGCCAGGACGACGCCTCCTCCGACCTCGACCCCGACGACCCCTATGCGACGGGCGTCCATCACGCCACCATCGAGGTCGAGGGCTACGGCACCATCGAGGTCGCCCTCAACGCCAACGTGGCGCCCATCACGGTCTCCAACTTCTGCCACCTGGCAGAGCAGGGCTTCTATGACGGCCTCACGTTCCACCGCATCATCGAGGGCTTCATGATCCAGGGCGGCGACCCGTCGGGCGACGGCACGGGCGGCTCCGACGAGACCATCAAGGGCGAGTTCTCGGCCAACGGGGTGGAGAACAACATCCCGCACGTCCGCGGCATCATCTCCATGGCGCGCTCGTCCGACTACGACTCGGCGAGCTCCCAGTTCTTCATCGTGCAGGACACCTCCGACTCGCTTGACGGGCAGTATGCCGCCTTCGGCAACGTGACCTCGGGCATGGAGGTGGTCGACGCCATCTGCGAGAACACGCCCGTGGAGGACTCCAACGGGACCGTCGCTCCCGAGAACCAGCCCAAGATAGCCAAGATCTCCATCCTCGACTAGGAACGTCGCTCCTGGGCGGCGGGCCGCGGGCAGATGATGGCCAACAGGGCCGTCTATCTGGCCAAAGCCCGCCGCCCCTTTTCTGTTTTCAGCTTCTTTCTAGATATAGCCCTCCGGTAAGGAGAGTGTAAAAAACTAACTAATCTACTGATATATACGGATTAATGCAATAGTATTTCCGCAAACGGTATAAAAAAGCATCTTTTCGTGCTATACTCCTAGGAACACGAAAGGAGCATGCACATGTATGCCGTTGGAGACTACATCGTTCATCCCGGTCAGGGCGTCTGTCAGGTGAAGGATGTGACGGAGAGTCCCAATGCGCTCTACCAGCTGCTGCCTGTCGGGCAGCGGCATCCCGTCCACATCAGCTTCCCCGTGGCGAGCGAGGGTCGCCTGCGTCCCGTGCTCACGCGCGACGAGGCGGAGAAGATCATCGACGACTACCCCCGCATGCAGCTCGATGATTTTGCCGCGCGCAGCATATCCCTCGAGGAGGAGCACTTCAGAAACGAGATTCGCACCGGCACGTGCCGTGACTCGGTGAGGATCGTGAAGACCTTCCGCGCCCGGATCGAGGATCTCTCGCAGCGCAACAAGAAGCCACCCGTGGCCTATGAGCGCATTCTCAAGCAGGCGGAGGAGCGCTCCCGCCTGGAGATGTCCGTGGCGCTCGGGTGCGCTCCCGAGGACGTCGCCGCGCTCTTCGAGCGGGGCTCGGGAGACGTCGCGGCGCAGAACTAGGCCGCCTCGCCGCGGCACGTTCTTCTCGCCGCGCGCCGCAGCGGAGCGTTTCCGTTTGCGGTCAACCTCATGTGTTCGCTGTGAGGCCTCATGAGTCGCTCCTACAATGAGGGGACGCAACGACGTCTCGAGGAGGACACATGACGACTGACAGCACCGCGGCCGACCAGACCGTCGGCGGGCGCGCCATCATCACCGTTCTTGGCAGCGACCGGCCGGGTATCGTCGCGGCCGTGGCGGGAGCGCTCTCCGAGCGCGAGGCGAACATCTTGGACATCTCCCAGACGATCCTTCAGGGGACCTTCACGATGACGATGCTCGTCGACCTTGCCGGCGCCGAGTTCTCGGAGCTCAAGTCGACCCTCGACGCCCTGGCGGAGCGTCTTGGCGTCCAGATCAACCTCCAGCGCGAGGAGGTCTTCAAGTTCATGTACCGCCTGTAACGGCAGCTGAGCCAGGGGCAGGCCCTCGTGGCCCCGGCTCGCGGATAGAGAGGTCTGCCCATGATTCGCATTCCCAAGGGGGCCGGCTGGCCCATCCTCACCCCGCGCGAGACGTCCGCCTTCGAGCATGTGGCGGACGTCTACCCCATGCCGTCCGTGGGCGTGGAGCTCACGCGTGACTCCGAGCGCCTGTATCACGGCTACGAGTCCGTGGACGTGGTCCCCACCGAGCTCTACGAGAAGTACGACGTCAAGCGGGGCCTGCGTAACGCCGATGGGTCGGGAGTGCTCGTGGGCCTCACGACCATCTCCAACGTGCACGGCTACAACCGGACCGACCATGGCATCGAGCCCGACGACGGCGACCTGATCTATCGCGGCTACAGCGTGGGCGACCTCGTCGAGGCGGCGCAGCGCGAGGATCGCTTCGGCTACGAGGAGGTCGCGTACCTCCTGCTCACGGGCTCGCTGCCCACCCGTGCCGAGCTCGACGACTTCAGGGCGCGCATCGACTCGCGCAAGCAGCTCCCCGAGGGCTACCTGCACATCTTCCCGCGCGCCACGTACAGCCACAACATCATGAACGTCCTGCAGCGCGCAACGCTGCTCCTCTACGCCTTCGACCCCAACCCGGACGACACCTCGCCCGAGCACGAGATCGACGTCGCGCTCTCGCTCCTCGGCCGCTGGCCGCGCACGGCCGCCGTCGCGCACGCCGCCCACGTGGCCGAGCAGAATGACGAGCGTCTCATGGTCCCGCCCATCCGCGAGGGCTACTCGATGGCCGAGACCGTGCTTGACGTCCTGCGCAGCGACGAGGGCTTCTCGCATGAGGAGGCCATGCTGCTCGACGTCATGCTCATCCTGCACGCCGAGCACGGCGGCGGCAACAACTCCACCTTCACCACGCGCGTGCTCTCGTCCTCGGGGACCGACGCCTACTCCGCCTATGCCGCCGCCATCGGCTCGCTCAAGGGCCCCAAGCACGGCGGGGCCAACTTCAAGGCCGGCGACATGATCGAGGACGTCGCCGCCCACGTGCGCGACTGGTCCAACGACGACGAGGTGGCGGACTACCTCGCCAAGATCCTGCGCAAGGAGGCCTTCGACGGCGCCGGCCTGCTCTATGGCCTCGGCCACGCGGTCTACACCAAGACCGACCCGCGCGCCGAGATCATCCGCGGCTACGCGCGCCGGCTCGCGGAGGAGAAGGGCCAGGTCGAGAAGCTCGACCTCATCGCCAGCATCGAGCGCCTGGGCCCCCAGGTCATGCGCGACGTCCGCGGCATCACCAAGCCCATCAGCACCAACATCGACATGTACACGGGCTTCGTCTACTCGATGCTCGGAGTCCCGCAGGACCTCTTTACGCCCATCTTCGCGATGGCGCGCCTTGCCGGCTGGGCCGCGCACCGCATGGAGGAGCTCTACGGGTCCAGCCGCATCATCCGGCCGGCCTACAACTCCGTCATGCCCAACTCGGGCGAGTACGTGCCGCTGAACGAGCGCGGCTGAGCGTCCGGGCTTCAGGGCCCCTCGGTCAACATCAGGCATTCGACCGACATCAAAACTGGCCGCGCGTTTTTGGCACTTTTGCCCCCTTCAGACGGGAGAAAATGGCCAAAAGCGCGCGGCCAGTTTTGATATAGCGAGAAGTGCCGGCGGGCGGGGCATTTGGGCGGCCCCCGGGCGTGGTGCGGAGCGGGGCGCCGCCACGGCTCGCGTCCGGCCACAACATGGAGAAGGACCCCGGCGCCGTGGGGGCCGGGGTCCTTCTTGTCAGCTCTTGGGGGCGGCGCGGCCGCGCCGGGCGCCCTTACTCGGCGCTCTCGGGCTCGTCCTCCCCCTCGTCGAGGCGGAGCGGCTTGAAGGCTGCGGTGTCGCCGCCCACGAGGGCCTTCTCGGCCTCCTCCTGGGCCGCCTCGCGGTCCTCGCGCATCTGAACGGAGAAGATGTCCTCGTCCTCCTCGCTCTCGGCGGCGTCGGGCGCGAGGGCGGGCTGCTGGCCGGTCTGGCCGAGCTCGTCGCGCTCGATGCGGGTGAGCCGGTGCTGGCGCTTGGTCTTGGAGAAGAGCGGCACGTACTCGAAGATGAGGCTCGAGTTCTCGAGGCCGTACCAGCGGGCGGGAGAGCCGCAGAGGCCGCGGATGAAGTACTTGAGCTCGATGCAGCCGCGGTTGATGCCGGAGAGGTCGGTCTCGGGCGAGAGGGTCTTGCGGATGAGGCAGAACTTGAAGTCGCCCACCACGCTCGGCTCGAGGTAGATCGAGTACTTGTGGTTCTGGGGCGCAAGCTGGCCGCGCTCCACGAGGTTGGCGACGATCTGGTAGAGGTAGGTGTTCACGCGCTGGTTGACCTTGAAGCCCAGGCGCAGCTGCACCTTGAAGAGGAAGTCGGTGCCAAAGTCGTCGACGATGTACTCGTGCGTGAAGGGCTCGTCGGTCACCTGGACGTTGAGGAAGTAGTAGGCGCGGGCGCGCTTGGGCTGCTTGTCCAGGATCGAGTAGAGGATGTCGCGGTCGAGCTTGTCGAAGGACGAGTCGTTGGTGAGGAAGACCAGGTTGTCGGCGAGCAGCGGGTACTCGCTGTCGTGGCTGAGGTCGAAGATCTGGTCGAGGTACTTGTTCACGGGCAGGTAGACCGTCTGGGTGCGCTCGATGGCGGTACCGCGGCGCCACACGTACATGACGAGGAAGATCGCGGCGGCGATGATCACGGTCACGTAGCCGCCGTGGAAGAACTTCGTCAGGCTCGAGAAGAAGAACATGAACTCGATGGCGCCGAAGAAGATGGCAAACGGCACGGCGAGCGCCGGCTTGTGGCGGATGCGCGAGAGGTACGTGAAGAGCAGCACCGTGGTCATGAGCATCGTCACGGTGATGGCCAGGCCGTAGGCGGCCTCCATGTGCGCGGAGGTCTGGAAGAGCAGCACGACGCAGATGCAGGCGATCCACATGACGTTGTTGACCATGGGGATGTAGATCTGGCCCTTGGTCTCGGACGGGTAGTTGATGCGCATGTGCGGCATGAGGTCGAGGCGCACCGCCTCGGAGACGATGGAGAAGGACCCCGTGATGAGCGCCTGGGAGGCGATGATCGCCGCGAAGGTGGAGAGCACGATCGCAAAGACGCGGAAGTTCTCGGGGAGCATCTGGAAGAACGGGTTGAGGTCCTCGATGGCCGCGAGCTCGGCCGAGCCGTTGCTCGCGAGGATCCAGGCGCCCTGGCCCAGGTAGTTGAGGATGAGGCAGACCTTCACGAACGGCCAGCTGGCATAGATGTTGGGCTTGCCCACGTGGCCCATGTCGGAGTAGAGGGCCTCGGCGCCGGTGGTGCAGAGGAAGACGTTGCCGAGGACCATGACGCCGGCGGCGTTGAGATTGCCGTCAAAGAGGAACGTGATGCCGCGCACCGGGTTGAGCGCGCGCAGCACGCCGAAGTTCTCGAAGATGTGCGGCAGGCCGGCGAGGGCGAGGAACAGGAACCACAGCGTCATGATCGGTCCGAAGGCCTTGCCGATCTTGGAGGTGCCCGCCTTCTGGAGGAAGAAGAGCACGCACAGGATGCAGATGACCACGGCGACCACGATCTGCTGGTTGTCACCGATGATGTCGTAGAAGAAGTCAACGGTCCTCAGGCCCTCGATGGCGGTGGTGACGGTCACCGCCGGGGTGAGGATGCCGTCTGCCAGAAGCGCCGCGCCGCCTATCATGGCGGGGATGATGAGCCAGCGCCCGCAGCGCTTGACGAGACTGTAGAGCGCGAAGATGCCACCCTCGTTGTGGTTGTCCGCCTTCATGGCCACGAGCACGTACTTGACCGTGGTGATGAGGGTGAGCGTCCAGATGATGAGGGAGAGCGCTCCGAGGACGACGTCCTCGGACATGGTGGCGAGTCCGCCGTTGCCGGAGATGATCGCCTTCAGGGTGTACATCGGGCTCGTGCCGATGTCGCCGTAGACGACGCCAAGGGTGACGAGCAGCATGCCGGCCGACAGGGGAATGCCGGCACCCTTTGTCCTCTGGCGGACCGCGACAGCGGTGTCGGAAGGACTGTGCTTTGCGTTCATGTGACTCCAAACTCGGGGCTAATGATTCGCGGCCTCTCGGCCATCCCCATAGTGTAGCGCTTGCCGGCGGGGCTAGAATGTCCCCGTCGGTCTACGTTGAAGGAGATGAGGTCCATGGCGGAGGAGAAGAGCGGGGCCGTTGCCCCGGAGCAGTCGGCGGGCCAGGGCGCGGGTCCGGTGAGGGGCGTGTACGCGAGCGTCCCGGCGGATCGCGCGGCGGGCGTCCCCGAGCCCGCCTCGGCGCGGCTCACCTGGACGGACGGCGAGCGGAGCATCGACTATGAGGCCCGCGCCGCGCATCTTGACGTTCGAGACGACGCGGGCGTCCTTCTCGGGAGGATGTTCTCGGTCTCGTACGTGGCGGTGGACGGCGAGGGGCGCGCGGACGCCTCGCGCCCGGTGACCTTCGCGTACAACGGCGGGCCGGGCTCGAGCTCGGTGCCCATCAACCTGGGCGGCATCGGCCCGCGTCGCGTGGCAACGGACGGCGTCTCACACCTGCGCGCGGACGCCCCCATCGAGGACAACCCGCACACGCTGCTCGCCGAGTCCGACGTGGTGTTCCTGGACGCCCTCGGCACCGGGTGGTCGGTCCTCGCGGAGGACGCCGACCCCAAGAAGATCTTCTGCACGGACGGCGATGCCGACGCCTTCTCCCGCGCCATCTGCACGTGGCTCACGGAGAACGGCCGCTGGTCGAGCCCGCTCTACCTCTTCGGCGAGTCCTACGGCACCGTGCGCAACTCCGTCCTCATGCGCCTGCTCGGCGAGCGCGGCGTGCAGCTGACGGGCGTGGTCATGCTCTCGGCGGTCTTCAACATCGCCGGGCTCCTCAACCCGGGGGACGACCTCTACTACCTGGGCATGATGCCCACCTTCGCGGCCACCGCGCAGTTCTTCGGCAGGGCCGGCGCGGGCGTGGACGAGGACGAGTGGTTCTCCCGCGCCATGGACTTCGCCGAGAAGGAGCTCGCTCCGGCGCTCCTGCGCGGCGATCGCCTGGGCGAGGCCGAGGAGCGTGCCGTGGCCGAGCGGATGGCGGCGTTCATCGGCCTGAGCGCCGATCACATCCTCGCCCATCACCTGCGCATCGACCTGCTCGACTTCCGCACGCACCTGCTCGCGGACGAGGGTCGCGTCTGCGGCCGCCTCGACACGCGCTTCTCGAGCGACGCTCCCTCGCCGATGCAGTCCTATGACATGTGGCTCGCCGGCGAGGACCCCGCCGACGACGCCGTCGAGGGCGCCTGGGTGCGCGCGTTCCGCCGCCTCTGCGCGGACGACCTGGGCTACGCCGGCCCGGCGCGCTACCTCTCCAACAACTATGACAAGGTGAACGCCGGCTGGGACTGGGGTCACGAGGAGCCCGGTCTGGGCAGGGTCGCCACGCCCAACGTCTCGCTCGACATCGCGGTGGCCATGCGGCGCAACCCCACGCTCAAGCTCGCCATCCTCGGCGGCCGCTACGACGCGGCCACCACGTGGTGGAACGTCGTGCACGACATGAGCTGCCAGTTCCTCTCGCCCGCGCTCAAGAGCCGCGTGAGCTGGCACCTCTACGGGTGCGGCCACATGGCCTACGTCGACGAGCCCACGCTCGAGGCGATGGGCCGCGACCTGCACGAGTTCTACGAGAAGCGCTAGTCGGCGACCCCCGGCGGTCTTTTCGCCCGCCGGGCCGGCGGCGGCTTCTGGCATCGGCCGTCAACGATGCCGCTCGAGGTTCTTCTCGCCTTGCATATCAAATCTGGCCGCGGATTTCTGGCACTTTCACGCCCATTTTCGGACCGAAAAGTGCCAAAATCCCGCGGCCAGATTTGATATGGCGAGAAGGGCGGGGCGAGAAGGGCGGGGCGAGAAGGACGTCACTCCAGCCCATATGCCTCGATCGGCACGAGCTCGCTCGTCGGCCCCGTGGGAATGTCGATGAGCGGCTTGTGGTCGCGGGGCACGCCGAAGGTCTCCAACAGCCGGTTGAAGTAGGCGATGTCGGCCGCCTCCTCGGGCGAGAATCGTACGATGCGCGGGCGGTCGATGGTGATGCGCGACTCCCGACGCCGTTCCCGGCGCATTGCGACAGCGGGGGAGCCGCCGCTCATGAGCGGGTTCGCGTACTTCTCCCCGCCGTCAATCTCGCCGATGATGATTGTTCCGTCCGGGAGTGTCCAGCAGTAGTCGACGTAGTACGTCCTGCCTGGATTCATGGGGTCGTCGAAGGGGACCTGCAGGTCGGGCCTAGCGAACCCAAGCTCGAACATCGTTGCCCGCGCGATGGACTCCATCCCGTTCTCGGGCCGTGGGTCGGAGAACCGTGCCGTTCGGAGCGCCTGCCCGGCGCCATCGTACCCTCCGCGCATGTCCTGCACGTAGGCGCAGAGGGCATCGCCCGTGGTTAGCCCGAGGTGCAGTGCCGAATCGGCGATTGCCAGGCCTTCGCGAAACCCTAGGCGGCGCATGCAGTCGAACACGGTTCTCAGAAGCGGCGTCACCTGCGCCCCGAACGAGGCGACGGGGGTCTCTCCGCGTACGTATCGTCGCACGATGCCGCTCGTCTGCGTCCTTCTCCCTCCCGAGGTGCCCACGACCTCGATCTCTCTCTGAACTCCCCATGAGACCGAGAGGCCGTGCAGGACGGCGGCGGTCGTCCCGCAGAACACCCAGTCAGGGTGCAGCTCCTGGAGACCGTGAGCGATGAAGATCGTTCGCATGGTCGGGCTGAGGCTGGACCACAGGTCGGCGCGGGCGTAGAGGCGAGGGAGGGGAGAGACGAGCTCCCCGTTCTGCACGCGCCGCTCAAGCAGCCGGTGCAGATGCCCGGGATACGACTCGAGGCACGCCCAGCGGCGCTCCGCCTCCCGGAGGAAGACGTCGACCTCTCGGTCTCCCTTTTTGCTCATATTACCTCCCACGTCTAAGGACATTATCTTACACATTACTGAAGATATCCTATATATAAAAACTGGCCGCGGATTTCTGGCACTTTCACGCCCATTTTCGGACCAAAAGGGACCCCGGACGTTTTTCCGGACTCGGCCTCGGCTAGGCCGCGTATCCTAGCTCCTCGCGGCTCTGCCTGATCGTTCTCCATCCTAGCGACTTCTTGAGCTTGCCGCCTCGATACCACTCGATGTACTCGTCGAGCGCCGCGGAGAACTGCTCAAAGGTGACCCCGGACCAGTCGCGGCCGTCGAAGAAGTCGCACTTGAGGGTCCCGAAGAACCCCTCCGCGCGGGCGTTGTCCGGGCTCCGCGCCTTTCGCGACATCGACCGGGTGACGTGGCCCGCCTCGCACGCCCCCGCCCAGTCGTCGGTCATGTAGACCGAGCCCCCGTCGGTGTGGAGCACGAGCGGCCTCCCCGCGGTCGGGCGCACCTCGCCGACCAGGTCGGAGAGCATGCCGAGCATCAGGGCCTTGTCCGGGTGCCGGGAGACGGACCAGCACACCGGCCACCCGTCGTAGCAGTCGATCGCCGGCGAGAGGTACGCCTTGAAGCCGTCGAGGCGGAACTCCGTGACGTCGGTGACGACGAGGAGCCCCGGCTCGGGCGCGTGGAAGTCGTGGGTGCCGTCCCCGGAGAGCGGCAGGTTGGCGGGCCGCGCCGCGAGCTCGCCGGCGTAGCTCGAGTACCGCGCCCTCCGCTCGACCTGGGCCGCCTTGCGCGAGACGAGGCCCTCCTCGGCCATGATCGCGCGCACGACCTTCTCCGAGGCGACGACGGGCGTGGTCGCGTCCCCGGGCGCGAGGTCGCGCCAGGAGACCGGCTCGCCCTCCTCGGAGCGCAGGTCGGCGGTCACGGACTCGGCCCCGTACGCGCCGCCGCTCGCCTCGAAGGACGCGCGCACCCGCTCGCGCAGGGCCGCCTTCGGGTCGGGCCTAGACGCCCTCGCGGCCTGGTCGAGGTAGGTGCTCTTGGGTATCGAGAGCGTCTCGGTCACGTCCCTGAGCCTGACGAGCGGGCTCCTCTCCCGCGCCAGCTCCCCGGCCCGCCACTTCTCCATGCTGGTCAAAGAGGCAGGGCCTGGTGCTTTTAGGACGTCCAACACCGCCAGCGCCTCGGCGAGCTTGACCTCCGCCATCCTCGCGCGCTCGGCCGGGTCCTCCGGCAGGTCGGCGCCCCAGTCGCGCCAGTCCGTCTGCTCAGGATCGGCCGCCACGCCGGCCCCCTCCCGCTCGCGGCGGGGGCGCCGCGCGGCGTACCTCGGGCTGCCCTCGCCGTGCGCGCAGTGCATGCGCGCCGCGCGGGCGGGCATCTCGGTCGCGGCGAGCTCCCCGGCCTCCTCCATCCTGAGCCAACGATACAGGTTGTCGCGGGTCGGGAACAGGGGCAGGCGCCGGCAGGCCTCCGGGACGCTCATGCCGCTGCGGTGGAACTCCCAGAGTATCCCCTCGCGCTCCTCCTTGGTGTACATCGGACTCCTCCCTGGACCAAGATTGGTCCGAGATTTTGTCCGGGGTCCCAAAAGTGCCAAAATCCCGCGGCCAGATTTGATGTGCGTCGGGCGATGACGGCGCAGCGCGCCGCGGGTCGTGTGAAAATGGGCGGACATGATGGCGACGGGCGAGAGGTGACCCGATGGAGTTTGTTGCGACGTGCCCCAAGGGCTTCGAGCGGCTGCTGGCCGACGAGCTGATCGAGCTGGGGACCCCTCAGGTCCGCCCTCTGGCGGGCCAGGTGTCCTTTGGCGGCGAGCTCGTCGACGCGTATCGCGCCTGCCTGTGGTCGCGCCTTGCGTCGCGCGTGCTGCTCGTGCTCGCGCGCGTCGGGGCGCGTGACGCGGACGAGCTCTACGAGGGCGTGTCGTCCGTCGCATGGGAGGGCCATCTCGCGCCCGGGGCCACCTTCGCGGTGGATGCCCACGGGACCAACGCCGAGCTGAGAAACACCCAGTTCGTCGCCCTTCGCGCCAAGGACGCCATCGTCGACCGCGTGTTTGGGGCGACGGGCGCGCGCCCACTGACCGACACGGCCCGCCCGGACCTCACGGTCTCCGTCCGCCTGGGCGGGCAGCGGGCGACCATCTCCCTCGACCTTGCGGGCGAGCCGCTCTTCCGGCGTGGGTATGACTCTCGGACCGACGCGCGCGTGGCGCCCCTCCGCCCGGACTATGCCGCGGCCCTGCTTGCCGCCGGGGGCTGGGGACGTCGTTCCCGCCGCGGGGAGGCGACGCTCGTCGCGCTCTGGCCGGGGCAGGGGAGCGTGCTCGCGGAGGCGGCGCAGGTGGCGCTCGACCGCGCGCCGGGCCTGCTTCGTGCCCGGTGGGGCTTCATGGGGTGGGCGGGGCATGACGCCGCCGCCTGGCAGGGCCTGCTCTCCGAGGCGGACGCCCGCGCGGAGCGGGGCGAGAAGAACGCGTGCTCGCTTCTGGCCTGCGATTCTCGCCCGGGCGCGGCGACGGCGTGCCGCCAGGCCCTCCGCGTCGCTGGTCTTCCCGTCGAGCCCACGTTCTGCTCGCCCTCCGAGGCGGCCTCGGGCGCGGGGGAGGCGCTCGTCGTCTGCGACCTCTCGTGGGTCGCGGACACGGCCCTTGCGACGGAGGCCTCGGCCCTCGCCGACCTCTCCGCGTTCGCGGGGCTTCCCGTCGTCACGCTCTCGCGCGGCGCCTCGGTCGACGCGGCGCTGCGCCGCGAGCCCGCGGCGGTGACGGAGGTGATCGTCGGGCGCGACCCGGCGAGCATCCGCGCCTTCGACGCCGCGGCCGAGGTCTCGGGCCCAGCCGAGGTGGAGCTTCCCGGCGGGGACCGCGTGCCCGTGCTCGTGCCCGCGTCGGAGCAGTTCGCGCGCCGCCTCGCGAAGGTCGCCCGGCTCCGGGCCCGGTGGGCACGGCGCGAGGACGTGACGTGCTACCGCGTCTACGATGCCGACCTGCCCGACTACGCCGTGGCGATCGAGCTCTACGAGGGCTCCGAGACGCCGGGGCGCTGGCTCCAGGTCTCGGAGTACGCGGCGCCGCGCGGCGTGGATCCCGAGCTCGCGCATCGCCGCCTGCTCGACGTCCTCGCGATCGCGCCCCGCGCGCTCGGCGTGGCGCCGGAGGACGTGAGCGTCCGCGTGCGGACCCGCGCCCGCGGGGGGTCGCAGTATGCCGACGAGTCGCGCCCGTCCGGTCGCGGGCCTCGGCGGGACCGTTCTTCTCGTTGGGCGGGGCGCGTGGAGCTGCCGGCGGGCTCGCACCTCGTGGACGAGGGCGGGCTCACCTTCGAGGTCAACTTCGACGCCCGTCACGACTGCGGCATCTTCCTGGACCACCGCGAGACGCGCTCGCGCATCCGCGAGATGATGAAGGAGACCAAGGGCTCCAAGCGCTTCCTCAACCTCTTCGCCTACACGGGCACCGCGACCTGCTACGCGGCTGACGGCGGCGCCAAGCACACCACGACCGTGGACCTCTCGCGCCCCTCCCTTGACTGGGCGCGGCGCAACATGGCCCGCAACGGCTTCGAGGGACGAGAGCACGAGTTCGTGCAGGCGGACGTGCTCGCATGGGTGACGGAGCAGCGCCACACCAAGAACCGCTGGGACCTGATCTTCTGCGACGTGCCCACGTTCTCCAACTCGGCGCGCATGCGGCGCGCGTCCTTCGACGTGCAGCGCGACCACGCGGAGCTCATCATCGGCGTGTCGCGCCTGCTCGTCCGCGGTGGCCGGGCGATCTTCTCGTGCAACCTGCGCAACTTCAGGCCGGACGCGGAGAAGCTCGAGCGCGCCGGCGTGAGGCTCACGGACATCACCGCGCAGACCATCCCCGAGGACTTCTCGCGCAACCGGAAGATCCATCACGCCTATCTCGTGGAGCGTGCGTAGGAGGCGGAGACGCCGGACCCTGGGGCGGGGCCGCCGGGCAGCATCAAATCTGGCCGCGGCATTTTGGCACTTTCGACCCCCTGGAAGGCCCTGAAACAGCCAAAAACGCGCGGAGAGATTTGATATGCCGCCCGCGCGTGAAAGGGAGTCTTTCTGGCGAGAAGAGCCGGCGCCTCGCCGTCCCGTCCATCACCCCGACGGCTCCGTCCGCCGCCCGTCGGCGCCCGCCCGCGTAGAGCCTCCGCATCGCACCCGCGCGCGCGAGTAGAATCTACCTACACGTGTGGGTAAGGCGCGGGTCCTCCCGCGCCCCGATCGAAATTGGGGGAACACGCTATGGACGCTAGCATCGAGGCCACGGTCAAGGCCTGGCAGGACAACGTCACCGATCCCGACCTCGCGGCCGAGCTCGCCGAGCTCGTCAAGGACGGCAACGAGGACAAGCTCTTCGACGCCTTCTATCGCGAGCTCGCCTTCGGCACGGCGGGCCTGCGCGGCACGCTCGGCGTCGGCACCAACCGCATGAACGTCTACGTGGTCGCGCAGGCCACCCAGGGCGTCGCCGACTACCTGAACGCCCACTACGAGAACCCCACGCTCGCCCTCGCGCGTGACTCGCGCAACAAGGGCGAGGACTTCCAGAAGGTCGCCGCCGGCGTCCTTGCCGCCAACGGCATCCACGTCTACGTGTACCCGCGCATCGAGCCCGTCCCCACGCTGTCCTTTGCGGTGCGCCACCTTGGCACCTCTGCGGGCATCGTGCTCACGGCCTCCCACAACCCGGCGCCCTACAACGGCTACAAGGTCTACAACGACAACGGCGGCCAGATCACCGACGAGGCCGCGGCGGAGATCTCGGCCAACATCGCCAAGGCCGACCCGTTCAACGTCAAGATCATGGACTTCGACGAGGGCCTCGAGAAGGGCCTGATCGAGTGGACGCCCGAGGAGGTCCTCGACGCCTTCATCGAGAACATCAAGAAGGTCTCCGTGCCCGGCTTCAAGGCCTCTGATGACTACTCCGTGGTCTACACCCCGCTCAACGGCACCGGCATGGAGCTCGTGACCCGCATCCTCAAGGAGATCGGCGTCGAGAAGGTCTCCGTGGTGCCCGAGCAGTCCCAGCCGGACGGCAACTTCCCCACGTGCACCTACCCCAACCCGGAGTTCCGCGAGGCCCTCGAGCTCGCCCTCAAGCTCGCCGAGGAGGTCAAGCCCAACCTCGTCGTGGCCACCGACCCCGATGCCGACCGCATGGGCACCGCCATCCCGCACGACGGCGACTACGTCCTGCTCTCGGGCAACGAGATGGGCGTCCTGCTCATGGACTGGCTCGCCACGATGGCCGCCGAGCGCGGCGAGGACGTGTCGGCCAAGGTCGCCGTCTCCACGATCGTCTCCTCCTCGATGCCCGACGCCCTCGCGCGCGACTGGGGCTTTGAGATGAGGCGCGTCCTCACCGGCTTCAAGTACATTGGCGACCAGATCGACCAGCTCAAGGACGAGGGCGAGGAGGACCGCTTCCTCATGGGCTTCGAGGAGTCCTACGGCTACCTCGTGGGTACGCACGCCCGCGACAAGGACGCCATCGTCGCCACGATGCTCTGCGTCGAGATGGCCTCCTACTACGCCGAGAAGGGCATGGACCTCTACGAGGCCATGGACGCCCTCTACCAGAAGTACGGCTACTACCTCAACGGCACCGTCAACGCGTCCTTCCCGGGCGCGGCGGGCGCCGACAAGATGGCCGCCATCATGACCGGGCTGCGCGAGAACCCGCCCGCGGAGATCGCCGGCTACAAGGTCACCGGCATGACCGACTACGCCACAGGTCCCGAGATGCCGCGCGTCTCCGGCCTCCAGAAGGAGGCCGCGCAGGTGCTGCCGCCGGCCAACGTCATCGAGTTCCGCCTCGAGGACGACAACAAGGTCATCTTCCGTCCGTCCGGCACCGAGCCCAAGGTCAAGGCGTACCTCTTCTCCAAGGGCGCCACGCGCGAGGAGTCCGAGGCCGTGCGCGCCAAGCTCGAGGCCGCGTCCAAGGAGATCCTGTCGTAGGGTCGTAGGTCACTCTTAGCCGAAGGGGAGGCCCCGCCGACTTCCAAGCAGGACTGCGCTTCGCGGAAGATCCTGCTTGGGAAGTCGGCGGGGCCTCCGGCTGTCGATTGGCTCCTCAACCGCCGGGAAAAAAGAGAAAGAGAAAGGGCGAGAAGAACGGGGTTCTTCTCGCCCTTTGGCGTGATGTGGGGTGAGGGCTACTCGTCCGTGGTCGTGGTGGTGTCCTCGGCGGTGCCGTTCTCGGAGTTCTCTGCGTTGGCGTCCTCATCGGACTTGGGCAGGCTCAGCGCGTGGATGGTGTCAGTGCTGGCGGCGAGGGTCGCCGCGGCCCATGGGTGCGCGCTCACGTCAGGGGAGGTGGGGTCGTAGACGGTGATGGAGCCGTCCTCGTTCTCGGAGACGAGGAGGATCCAGTGGGCGGTGCTGGTGATGGACCCGGCCTTGGTCTCGAGGAGGACGTAGGTCCCGGCGTCGAGCGCCTGAGACAGGTTGTCGGCGTTCGACGTGTAGCTCTTGTAGGAGAGGCCGAGCCCCTCGGCGGAGCTCTCGAGGAAGCTCGCGGCCATCGCGGAGTCGCCCGTCGCGGCCTCGGCCTCACTTGCCTGCTGGGCGAGGTCGGCGGGGGACTTGTCGTTGTTTCCGGTGAGGCCCATGTAGGCCATTGAGAGGGCGGTGGGGCCGGAGCCCGTGATGGCGAGCGCGCGACCGGCGTAGTCGACGTTGCCCCAGCGGGCATCCCAGCACCAGAGCTGTGGCGCCTCGCCCTGGGTCACGGCGTCGCCATAGGGCTGGGCGGTCTTCTCGGCGTCGGGGTAGGCGGCCACGAAGTCGATGGCCTCGGGGACGCTGAGGGCGAGCTCGAGCAGGCCGGCGTCCGCGTAGCGGTCGGCAGAGGCGGCGATGGCGGCGAGCTTCTCGTTGCGGTTGAGCTCCGTCGCAAACTGCTGCGTGAGCTCCTCGGAGACGCCGGCGGCGACGCGCGAGTCAATCTGGTTGCCGCTCTGCGCGGGCTCTGACGAGCAGCCGCGGACGCAGCTGGACACACCCACGATCACCAGGACGAGAAGGACCACGGCAAGCGCGCCCAGGATGAGGAGCTGGCGGTCGATGCCGAAGATGCGGTTCCTTCCGCCCTGGAAGTTGATGCTACGGGACCTGAGCGGGTAGCCACCTCGGCCGCCCCGGCCACGATGCCCCCTCACGCCGCCGCCGCGCGAGCGGGTGCCGGTGGGGCCGTGATAGGTGGTCTGGCTCGGGACGCGTGCCCTGCTGTCCCCGGCCCCCGCATACTGGCGAGAGGAGCCGTTCATAGATGAGCCGCCCGAGCGGGGGCGGCGGTCGCGATCGGTGCGAGTCATTGTCCCTCCAGGGGATGTGCGCATGAGCGAGAGTAACCCTTATCGCATGATAGGCAGGCCCGGGGACCAATCTGTATGCCGGGAGACAACAATTCGGGGAGCGGTATGTGTTACGTGCGGTTTGGTCTGACCTCAAGTTTGAGTTGAGTCGGCGGGGACGAAAAAAAGGGGACCGGATGGCTCCGGTCCCCTCGTGACTACGCTGGCGGCTCGGGCGACACGTTGCCGCTGTCCCCGCCTGTTCCGCTCTCGTCCCCGCCGGTCACGGGAGGCGTGGTCTCGCCGCCGGTGCCGGACTCTCCGCCGGTTCCGGAGTCGCCACCGGTGCCGGTGTTGCCACCGGTACCGGTGTTATCGCCGGTGCCGGGGGTGGGGTCGGGAGTGGGCGTGGTAGAGGGCGTGTCGGGCGTCGTGGGGACGACGGGCGTCGTGGGGCCGGTGGTCTCGCTCGACTCGTCGTAACCGGTCTCCTCCTCGTACTCCTCCTCGTCCCAATCGTCCTCATTGGAGGCCTGGTTGGTGCCGACGAAGGTCCACGAGTCGTTGGCCTTGTACGTGGCGTTGTGGTCGGAGGTGGGGAAGTCCTGGTAGGCCACGCCCTCGAGCGCCGCGTTCATGTACGCGGTCCAGATGGGCAGTGGGAGCGTCGCCGTGGTGCCGTTGGTGCCCTGGTAGCGAATCGTGCTGTTGTTGTCCTGGTGGCCGCACCAGACGACGGTCGTGAGCTGCGGGGTGTAGCCGCAGAACCAGAGGTCGCCGTAGTTCTCGGTCGTGCCGGTCTTGCCCGCCACGGGCTGGTTGGCGGTGAAGTAGTTGCGCACGTAGGTGGCCGAGCCCTTGGTGATGACGCCCTCGAGGACGCCGGTCAGGTCCTCGATGATCGCGGAGTCGACGATCTGCTCGGAGCTGTCCTGGTGCTCGTAAACGACGTTGCCGTTGCGGTCCTCGATGCGCGTGATCGCGATGGCGTCGCGGTGCACGCCGCCGTTGGCGAAGACGGAGTAGACCTCGGCCATCTCGAGCGGCGTGACCTCCTGGGTGCCGAGCGTGAGCGCGGCCACGGGGTTGATCTGGGAGTCGATGCCGAGCAGGTGGGCCGTCTCGATGATCTTCTCGTTCCCGATGGCCTGGGCGACCTGGGCGTAGCCGGTGTTGGACGAGTACGCGGTGGCGTCGGCGAGTGTGATCGTGCCGAGCTGGTCGTTGTTGATGTTGCTCGGGGCCCACAAGGGCGTGATCTGGATGGGGGAGTTGCAGTTGATGCGCACGGTGGGACTCATGCCCTCGAGCATGGCGGCGCACAGCGTGATGGCCTTGAAGCTGGAGCCGGGCTGGCGGGCGTTGGTGGCGAGGTTGACCGAGCTCTGGCCGGCCTCGGTGTCGTTGCCGTAGTTCTGGCCGCCGACCATGGCCACGATGTGCCCGTTGGAGTTGTCCACCGAGACGAGGGCGCCCCTCAGCTGCTCGTCCCCGGACGCGGCGACGCGCTCGTTGACGGCCTGCTCGGCGGCCTGCTGCTTGGCGGGCTCGATCGTGGTGTAGACCTTGAGGCCGCCCTGCATGATGGTCTCGGACGAGAAGTCCTGGAGCAGGAGGTTGCGGACGTAGTCGGTGAAGTACGGGTAGGTGCCGATGGAGTCGGTCAGCTCGCCGGGGTTCAGGACGAGCGGCTCGGCGCAGGCGGCGTCGTACTCCTCCTGGGAGATGTCGCCCGCCTCGAGCATGCGCGAGAGGACGAGGTTGCGGCGGGAGACGCAGCTGTCGGGCTTGGTGAAGGGGTCGTAGAGCGAGGGGGCGTTGGGCAGGCCGACGAGGACCGCCGCCTCGGAGAGGGTGAGCTCGCTCGCATGCTTGTTGAAGTAGGTGATGGACGCAGCCTCGATGCCATATGCCCCGTTGCCATAGTAGATGGTGTTGAGGTACATGTTGATGATCTGCTCTTTGGTGTATTCCTTCTCAAGCTGGATGGCGATGTACGCCTCGCGCACCTTGCGCTTGAGGGACTGCTCGAACTGCTCGTCGGAGAGGACGGTGTTTCGGACGAGCTGCTGGGTGATCGTGGAGCCGCCGCCGGCGTCGCCGGAGCCCGTGATCTGGCCCACGACGGCGCGCAGGACGCCCTGCGGGTCGACGCCGTTGTGCTCGTAGAAGCGCTTGTCCTCGGTGTCGATGAGGCCCTTGATGACGTAGTCGGAGATCTCGTCCAGCGTGACGGAGCGACGGTTCTGGAGGTAGTACGAGGCTATCTCGTTCCCGTCCGCGTCATAGACGCGCGTCGGCTCGGCGAGGAGGTAGGCGTCGGCAGAGGTGTAGTCGGGCAAGTCCTCGAGCCATGCGCTCACCACGCCGCCGAGCGAGAGTGCGAGCGTCACGCAGAGCAGCGCGATGAAGCCGAGAACGCCCGCGATGCCAAACCCCACGAAGTGCGTGCGGGAGTGCGTGCGTGCTCTTCGGGTTCTGATCCCCATCTAGTCCTCCTGTCGGGGAGACCGGTCCATAACTGTCCAACATTATAGGAGGTTGTCGGCCCAGGTCTGTCGAGGGCGTTGCCCCTTCGCGTGCGAGTGAGGGCGCGCGCCGTCCTTCTCGCCGCGCCGCCCGCTGGGCGCGCCGCCAGGAAAATCGGCTCTGTCCTGCCCCTTTTCTGGACCTCTGCGCTATGCTAGTACCTTATGCGGCCGCCTTGACAGCCGCTTGGTAAAACGAAGGACCTATGGAGGACAGAGATTTGCTGCCAGTCGACGAGCAACTCAAGGTGATCACCTCCGGCACGATGCAGATCGTGCCGCTTGACGAGCTCAAGAAGAAGCTCGAGAAGGGCACGCCGCTCAACATCAAGCTGGGCGTCGACCCCACCAGCCCCGACCTTCACCTCGGCCACGCCGTGCCGCTGCGCAAGATGCGCCAGTTCCAGGACCTGGGCCACAACGTGACGCTCATCATCGGCAACGGCACCGCCCTCATCGGCGACCCGTCCGGCCGCGACTCCACCCGCCCGCCCCTCACCGAGGAGCAGGTGGAGGCCAACGCCCAGACCTACGTCGAGCAGGCCATGAAGGTGCTCGACCCTGAGAAGACCACGGTCCTGCACAACGGCGAGTGGCTCAAGGGCCTGAACCTCGCCGAGATGCTCAAGATCATGAGCCAGTTCAACGTGGCCCGCATCCTCGAGCGCGAGGACTTCCACAACCGCTACACCGAGGGCAAGTCCATCGGTCTGCACGAGTTCATCTACCCGGTGCTCCAGGCCTATGACTCCGTGGTCATCAAGGCCGACCTCGAGATGGGCGGCAACGACCAGATCTTCAACCTCCTCGCCGGCCGCGACCTCATGCGCGCCATGGGCATGGAGCCGCAGGTGGCCCTCACGATGCCGCTTCTGGTGGGCACCGACGGCCACAAGAAGATGTCCAAGAGCTACGGCAACTACGTGGGCCTCACCGACGAGCCGGCCGACATGTACGGCAAGGTCATGTCCATCACCGACGAGCTGGTGCCGCTCTACTGGCGCCTGTGCTCCACGGCGGACATGGACAAGCTCGACGCCATCGACGCCGCCTTCGCGGACGGCTCCGCCGACCCGTACGCGCTCAAGCGCGAGCTGGCCGCCAACATCGTGGACCTCTACCACGGCGAGGGCGCCGGCGCCGCGGCGAGCGCCGCCTTCGACGCGCAGTTCAAGCGCGCCGAGGCCCCGGAGGACATGCCGGAGTTCCCCCTCTCCGTGGCCGAGGTCAACGACGAGGGCAAGGTCTACCTGGGCAAGCTCCTCGTGGAGGTGGGCATCGCCAAGTCCGCTGGCGAGGCGCGCCGCCTCGTGGACGGCGGCGGCGTCAAGATCAACGGCGAGGCCGTGGCCCCCAAGTGCTACAACGTCGACCCCGCGCTCTTCTCGGCTGGCACCACGGTTCAGTCCGGCAAGAAGCGCTGGGCGCGCCTGGTGTAGGGCCCAAGACAGGCGACGCGCGGGCGGGGTCGCGGCTGCGGCTCCGCCCGTGTCTGTGAGTTCGGGAAAATTAATCCGCCCTCTGAGCGCTCGGACCGACGTTTTCCCAGTTGGCATTTTGGCGAGAGCTCCACAGGGCGGATTAATTCTGGCGGGTGCGGTCAAGACGGCGCGCGAGGAGGGGCATGATGGCGAGAGGGACCACGTTTCTGGAGGCCCACGGCGTGCCGGAGCTGCTGGCGCCCGCCGGCGGCCCCGAGCCGTTCAACGCCGCGCTCGCCGCGGGGGCGGACGCGATCTACTGCGGGCTGGGCAACGACTTCAACGCCCGTCGCGGCGCCCACAACTTCGATGACGAGTCGTTCGCCGCGGCGTGCCGGCGAGCCCACCTCGCCGGGACGCGCGTCTACGTGACCGTGAACGTCGCCGTCTCCACCGAGGAGATGCCGCGCGTGCTCGATCTCGTGCGCCGTGCGTGGGGGCTCGGTGCGGACGCCTTCATCATCCAGGACTGGGGCCTCATGGCGGAGATTCGCCGCCGGTGGCCGGAGGTGGAGACCCACGTCTCCACGCAGGCCAACGTGCACGACGCGCGCGGCGTGGCGTGGTGCCGCGGCGTCTGGGGCGTCGACCGCGTGACCCTCTCGCGCGAGCTCTCGCTGGCGGAGATCTCCCGCATCGCAGAGGAGGGCGTGGAGCTGGAGTGCTTCGGCCACGGGGCGCTCTGCTTCTGCTACTCGGGCGTGTGCCTCATGAGCTCGCTCAACGGCGGGCGCTCGGCCAACCGGGGCCTCTGCGCCCAGCCCTGCCGCCTGCCGTATGACCTCATCGACGAGGGCGGCAACGTGATGGAGATCCCGGGCGTGGCCACGCAGGGCCTTCCCGAGAAGAGCCGCGGGGTGGGCGGCACGCGCCTGCTCTGCCCCAAGGACTACTGCACCGTGGACCGCCTCGCCGAGATGCGCGACGCCGGCGTGGGGTCGCTCAAGGTGGAGGGGCGCATGAAGGCCCCCGACTACGTGCTCTCCGTCGTGGGAGCCTACCGCGACGCGCTCGACGCCCTGGCGGCTGGGGAGGACTCCGAGGCCGGTGCGGCCGCGCGGCATCGCCGCCTCAAGCGGGCCTTCAATCGCGACTTTACGGACAGCTACCTCTGGGGTCGCTCCGACAACGACATGATGAGCTACGAGCGGTCCAACAACCGGGGCGAGGTCGTGGGCGAGGTTATGGGCTCGCGTCAGCTCGAGGACGCGGTGGTGCGCCGCGGGGGCGGCAACGGCGGCCGCGAGCGGATGCGCCGCCTCACGCGCGCCGACGTTGAGGTGCGTCTCACGGCGCCGGTGGACGAGGGCGACCTCCTGGAGCTTCGCCCGGTGGACGACCCGACGCAGTTCCTCACCGCGCCCGCGCCCGCGGACGCCGCGGCGGGGGAGAGCATCATCTGCCGCGCGGCCCGCCCCATGCCCGCAGGTTCCGTCGTGCGCCTCATCCGCTCGCAGCGCGCGCTCGACGAGGCGGCCCGCGTGGCGGACAAGGACGTAGTGCGTCGTCGCCCGGTGCGCGTCAGCGTGACGGCGCGACTCGGTGAGCCCTTCTCCGTTGAGCTCTCATGCGTGGACGGCGCCGCCTCGGCCCGTGCGGAGGGCTTCGTCGTTGAGGCCGCACGCACGCGCGAGGTCACCGGCGAGGAGCTGGTGGAGCATGTCGGCCGCATGGGCCAGAGCCCGTTTGAGCCCGTGGAGTGGGACGTGACGCTCGATTCCGGCTGTGGCATGTCCTTCTCTGCCGTCCACAAGGTTCGCGCCGAGGCGTGCGCGTACCTGGAGGAGGCCCTTCTCGCTCCGTACGCGTGCAGAGGGGGCAGCCCGTGCAAAGGGGACAGTCACTTTTGCACGCCCGGGCGTGCAAAAGTGACTGTCCCCTTTGCACGGGCTGCCCCCTCTGCACGCCCTCTCGTCCTGCCCACGATCTGCGCCCTCGTGACCGCGCCGGAATGCGCTGAGGCGGCGCTTGCCGCCGGCGCGACGCGCGTCTACGCCCCTGCCGACGACCTCGCCGAGGGCGCGTGGCCCGAGGGCGTCATCCCCTGGCTGGACGAGATCTGCCGCGAGGCCGACCACGCGCGCCTTGACCGCTGGGTTCGTGCCGGCGAGCCCGTGGCGGTGGGCAACGTCTCGGAGCTCGCGCTCGCCGTGGAGCGCGGCGCGCTGCCCGAGGTCCGCTCCTGCGTCCCGGTGCACAACGAGTCCTGTCTCGCGGCCCTGGAGGACGCGGGCGCGGCGGGCGTCTGGCTCTCCCCGGAGCTCACGCTCGACGAGGTCTGCGCGCTCGCCCGCGCGGCGCGCGTCCCCGTGGGCCTCTCTGTCCTGGGCCGTGAGCGCGTGATGACGAGCGAGCACTGCGTGCTGCAGGCGCTCGGCCAGTGCATCCATGACTGCCGCCGCTGTGCGCTGCGTCGCCGCAGGCTCTCACTGCGGGACATCGACGGCCGCGAGCTCCCCGTCCGCACTGACGTCAACGGCCGCTCGCGCATCTGGTTCGGCCAGCCGCTCGACGCCACGCCACAGGTGGACGTCCTTCTCGCCGCCGGCGTGTCGCGCCTGCTGGTGGACGCGCAGCTCATGGACGAGGAGGAGGTCGCGGCTGCCGTAGGACGCGTCGCGCGTGCGGTGGAGGCGGCTCGCGCCGGACGCAAGCCCGCCCGTCGCCTCCCCGGCGCCACTTCCGGGCATCTTTTTGCCGGCATTGGGTAACATGGTCTTCGAACGCAAGCACAAGCTGCCTCCCGGGTCCCATGCGCCGGGCGAGGCATGAGGAAAGGACATCCCATGGCCGTTGATCGAGCCCTTCTCGACGCAACCCTCGACGTCATCCGCCAGAGCCTCCAGGCCGACGGCGGAGACGTCGCCCTCATCGACTGCACCGACGACGGCGTGGTCACCCTGGAGATGCAGGGCGCCTGCGCCGGCTGCCCGCTCTCCTCGCTCGACATGTCCGAGGGCATCGAGCGCATCCTGCGCGAGCACGTCCCCGGCGTGACGCGCGTCCAGCCCGCCGCGTTCTAGCACGGGGCGAGAAGAACGTGTTCCTGAACGATCTCTATCACATGCTGGACCCCATCGCGTTCTCGGTGGGGCCCTTCTCGGTGCATTGGTATGGCCTCGCGTACCTTGCGGGCTTCATCTGCGCCGGCGTCGTGCTGTGGCGCACGCAGCGCCGCTGGGGGCTCGGCCTTTCCGGCGACGACGTCTACCTGATCATGATCGCCATCGTCTTCGGCATCATCATCGGCGCTCGGCTCTTCTATGTCGTCTTCTATGGCGCGGGCTACTATCTGGAGCATCCGCTGGAGATCTTCGCCACCTGGAACGGCGGGATGAGCTTCCACGGGGGACTGGCCGGCGCCGTCGTGGGAGGTGCGCTCGCATGTCGCAGGTGCGGCATCTCCATTGCGTCCGTCTGCGACATGGGCGTCATCGGCGCCCCGATCGGCCTCTTCTTCGGCCGCTGCGCCAACTTCGTGAACGGCGAGCTCTGGGGCAAGGAGACGGACCTCCCCTGGGGCGTCATGTTCGAGACGGGCGGCAACGTGTACCGCCACCCCTCCCAGCTCTACGAGGCCATCCTCGAGGGCCTGGTGATCTTCGCGGTGCTCTACCTGCTGTCCCGTCGCGTGCCGCCGCGCCCGCAGGGGACCTTCATGGGGACGTTCCTCGTTCTCTATGGCGTGTTCCGCTTCCTCGTGGAGTTCGTCCGCGTGCCTGACGCGCAGCTCGGCTACCTCTTCGGCCCCATCACGATGGGCCAGCTTCTGAGTCTGCCGCTCGTCCTTCTCGGCATTGTGGTCCTGGTGGCGGCCCATCGCCTCAACCGACCGCAGGTGGGCTATCTGGCCTAGGGGCGCAGCCCGACAAACGCGACGGGGCCGTCTGTCATGAAATCACTCATGGCAGACGGCCCCGTCGCTTTGTCGGGAACGGTGTCTTCTCGTTCGTTGGGCAGTGCATCAACCGGAAGGCGTGCCCTACCGTTCGCGGAGAATAACTGCCCGCTCACGGTAATCACCTTTGTCCATATCAGGGTGGATTGTCTCAATGCCGAATCATCGCACCTCTGTCTACCAGCGGTTTCTTATTCGTTTTGTACTGAAATTAAATCGTTCCGGTACGATTTGACAACAGTTACATCATCACATACATTTCATCCCGAAACGCGCATATAACACCTGCTACTGATACTCGCCAGCATGCCCGTGGGAAGCGCGGGCAATGATATCGGAGGAGGTTTTTTACGCCATGGAAGAGAAGCCGACCAAGATTTTGCTGCTCACTCACGGGGGTTGGGGAGAGTCTCTTACGGAGAGTCTCAGGATGATCCTCGGCGCCATCGACTGCGTTCACGAGATTGCCCTCAGGCCGTCGTACACGCTTCCGGAGTACATGGGCATGGTCCGAGAGTACGTGGACACCATCTCGCCTGACTCCCTCATCATCACCGACCTCTTTGGGGGCACGCCTTCCAACGTTGCGGCTGCCATCGGAAACCAGACGGGCATCAAGGTCTTCTGCGGACTCAACGCTCCGATGCTGCTGGAGGCATGTGTCGAGCTTCAGGGTGACGGCACGCTCGACTTTGACACGATCCTCGCTGCGGGTGCCAGTGCCTGCAAGGATGTTGTTGCTGAAGTCAAATCGAACATGAAGTAGAGAGAGGAGGAAAGATGGGAAACATTGTTCTGACGCGCGTTGACTCTCGTCTCATTCACGGACAGGTCATGACCAAGTGGGTCAATCAGGTCCGGGCAAACAAGATCGTGGTCGTGAGTGACGAGCTTGCCGCCGATGAGTTCATGAGGAGCATCTATCTCATGTCAGCGCCGACGGGCGTTGAGGTCGTGTGCCTCTCCGAGGCTCAGGCTGCCGAGAGCTACGCTGCCGACGTCTTTGGCTCAGGTAACGTGCTCCTGCTGCTTCCGAGCCTCAAGGCCTTGAAGAACATCTATGACCAGGGTGTCAAGGTTGATTCGGTTCAGGTCGGCGGCCTTGGCGGCGGTCCTGAGCGCAAGGTCGTCTTCCAGAACATCACGCTGGACGACGCCGATGCCGTCATTCTCGACGGGCTCGCTGCCTCAGGCGTCAAGATCGTCTTCCAGACGATTCCCGAGGACGCCCCGCAAGACGTCGACTCTATTCTCAAGAAGTACCGCGGCTAGAGCGGTCGGACTCCGCGCGCCCCTGAGGTGCGCAGACAACCCGAACTGAACGTCTATATCCCTTAGGAGGTACCTAGATGGGTACTATGGGCATCGCAATCGCGATGGGCATCTACTACTGGTTTGCCCGTCTGCGCTTTGGCTACACCCTCTCGAGCGCCCTTCTCCAGCCGGCGACGATCGGCGTGTTCGTCGGTCTTCTCACTGGCGAGATGATGCTCTCGATGCAGATCGGTGCCGCACTTCAGCTCGTCTACCTCGGCGTCACGTCGACGCCCGGCGGTAACGTCCCCAATGACCCGTGCCTGGCCGGAGTCATCGCAATCCCGCTTGGCGTCATGTCCAACATGAGCCCTGAGCTGGCGGTTGCCCTTGCCGTCCCGTTTGGTGTCATCGGCGTGTTCGTTGACCAGCTGCGTCGCACCACCAACGCGATCTGGGTGCACATGGCGGATAAGTACGCGGAGGATGCCAACACTGCCGGCATCATGCGCTGCGCGTTCGTGTACCCCGCTCTCATGGGCTTCCTTATTCGCTTCCCGTTCGTCTTCGTGATTGACCTGTTCGGTGCCGAGTGGGCCAACGCCCTTATCGCCGCGCTTCCCGAGGTCCTCATTCACTCGTTTGAGGTCATGGGAGGCATCCTTCCCGCCCTCGGCTTTGCTCTGACGATCATGGTCATTGGCAAGAAGGAGCTCATCCCGTTCTTCTTCCTTGGCTACTTCGCCGTCGCCTACCTTCAGATCCCCGTCATGGGCATGGCCATCTTCGGCCTCATCATCGCCCTCGTCCTGCGCATGATTCTCTATCCCGATACGGTCAATGCCCAGGTCGTCTCGGGTGGCGATAAGGCCGTGGAGACGGCAAAGACCGGGCTTATCACCAAGAAGGACGTCACCAAGTCGTTCTGGATCTACTACTTTGGCTGCGAGCTCTCCAACTCCTATGAGCGCCTGCAGAGTCTGGTCTTCTGCGCCTCGATGATTCCCACGCTCAAGAAGCTCTATCCAGCGAAGGAGGATCTGGCGGACGCCCTCAAGCGCCACCTTGCCTTCTTCAATACCGAGGGCTCGCTCGGCGGCATCATCCAGGGCATCTCCATCGCCATGGAGGAGGAGAAGGCTACCGAGAAGAACCTGCCCGGATCGGCCATCACCTCCATCAAGACCGGTCTCATGGGGCCGATTGCCGGCATGGGCGATGCCATCGTGTGGGCGGTGGTCATGCCGATCATCTACGGCATGTTCATTCCCTTCGCGGAGCAGGGCAACGCTCTCGGTGGCATCGCGCCGCTGATTCTGTGGCCCGGCGTCTCCATCGCCATTCAGTACTTCATGACGCAGCGTGGCTACAAGCTGGGCCGTGAGTCAATCACCGGCCTCCTGCAGTCCGGCGTGATGCAGTCCATCATCTTTGCCGCCAACATCCTTGGTCTCATCATGATGGGCGCGCTGTCCAGCTCTTACATCGCGATCTCCAGCCCGCTTGAGATTACGATGGGCGCAGGCAACGTCATCGGTATCCAGTCCATCCTGGACTCCATCGCTCCCGGCATCCTGCCGCTGATCGCTGTCTTCGCCATCTACTTCTACATGCAGAAGAAGGGACCGCGCTATAACGTCATCCTGATCGCCATCGTCCTCGTCAGCGTCGTCTGCGCCGTTCTCGGCATCCTCTAGTCAACGACGCTCCATCCAGGCCGGCACCGCGCTCACTGGCCGCGGTGCCGGCATCTGCCTAGGGAGTGACACACATGAGCATTTACCAGGAAATTGGGCTGAAGCGCGTCGTTAACGCCTCTGGTCGGGTGACGGTGCTGGGTGTCTCCACGTTCAGCGATAAGGTCGCCCGCGCGGCGGTTGAGGCCGGTCAGTCGTACGTCGTGATCGAGGATCTCATGACTCGCGCGGGAGAGCTCATCTCAGAGCACACTGGCGCAGAGATGAGCTGCGTTGCCCCGTGTGCGTCCGCGGCGATAGCGCTTACGGTGGCGGGGCTCGTCACCAAGGGTCGCTACACCGACATGATGCGCCTCCCTGACTCGTCTGGCCTCGCAAACGAGGTGCTCCTGCAGAAGGGGCATTCTATCAATTACGGGGCGCCCATCCCCACGATGATTCGTTTGGGCGGAGGCGTCCCCGTCGAGGTCGGTCAGGCGAACGAGGTTCATCCCGAGGACATCGAGGAGGGCATTTCAGACAAGACGGTCGCGCTCCTCTACGTCAAGAGCCATCACTGCGTCCAGAAGGGCATGGTGGACATCGAGACCATGCGCGACATCGCGCATGCTCACGGCCTGCCCTTCATGATGGACTGCGCGGCCGAGGAGGACTTCCGCAAATACGTCGATCTGGGCGCCGACATCGTCTGCTACTCCGGAGCCAAGGCGCTCGAGGCCACCACATCGGGCTTCGTCACTGGCAAGCGCGCCTATGTCCAATACGTGCAGCCGCAGTACCACGGCATCGGCCGCGCCATGAAGGTGGGCAAGGAGCAGATCATGGGGCTTCTTGCCGCGCTCGACCAGTACGAGGAGCGCGACCACGACGCCGAGGTCGCCGCCAATGTTGCGAAGGTTGACTACCTCGTGGAGCAAATCGGTCGCATTCCCGGCCTGGCGGCCGAGAAGATCCAGGACGAAGCCGGCCGCGCCATCTATCGCTGCCGCGTCACCTTTGACGACTCCCAGCACGCCGGGCTCACGATGGAGGACGTCAACGCGCAGCTTCGTTCCGGCGATCCCGTTGTCTGGGCGCGTACGGAGTTTCTCAACCTCGGAAAGATTGACTTCGACCCCCGCCCGCTCGGAGAGGGCGACAAGGAGCTCATCGTCGATCGTCTACGTGAGATTATGGAGGGCTAAGTAATGGGCATGAACTACTATAACGACCGCGTTGTCCTCAACGTTCTGGGAGGCTCCCTCGACAACGCGCGCGAGCTGTACCAGGTTGCCGAGGGGCATGTTGCCGTGGGCGTTCTCACGGCTGATTACCCCACGGTCGAGGCCTACGTCGAGGACGCCAACCGGTACATGGAAGTTCTCGAGGGCAACCTTTCCGTTGGCCTGGGTGGTGGCAACCCCAACCAGTGGCGTGCTGTTGCCGAGGTGGCAAAGCATGTTAAGGCCAATCACTTCAACCAGGCCTTCTGTGCCGTGGGCTGGACTCGTGCCAACCTTGACGGCGCGCCCTGCCACGTCAACGCCATGGTGGCTCCCTCGGGGACCCCGGGTCTCGTCAAGATCTCCACGGGCCCGCTGTCCAAGGACTGTGAGAAGCCCGCACTTGTGGATGCCGACACGGTCGTGGCCATGGCCAAGGAGATGGGGGCGGACTCCCTCAAGTTCTTCCCGATGGGCGGTCTCAAGGTCGCAGACGAGCTCAAGGCGGTGGCCGAGGCCTGTGCCCGCCACGACTTTATCCTCGAGCCCACAGGCGGCATCGACCTGGACAACTTCGAGCAGATCATGAAGATCATTCTCGACGCCGGGGTTCCCAAGGTCATTCCGCACGTCTACAGCTCTATCATCGACAAGGCGACGGGCAACACTCGTCCCGAGGACGTCGCCGCTCTCATGGATAAGGTCAAGAACCTTATCTAAGTATTGCGCACAGTTGGTTCAATGCAGTTCTCGGCTATATACTTGTGTCTTGCCTAAAATGCGGGCTCCGGCCATCGGGGCCCGCATGCGGGCAACCGGGGAGATGATGCCGCGCGCGGCGTCGGGTGCAAGGAAGAACACGTGCCAAAGTACAAGGCTATCGTCAAGGAAATCGAAGAGGCGATCAAGCGCGGAGAGCTCAGGCCTTATGACCAGCTGCCCACCGTGGTGGAGCTCACGAAGAAATATCATGTGAGCCGCACGACCATCGAGCAGGCCATGGACGAGCTTGAGAAGCGCGGCCTCGTCTCGCGCAAGCGTGGGTCGGGCGTCTACGTCAAGAAGGTCGCGACCCCCTCCTTTGCCAAGCCTCTCAATACGGTTTCCCTGACGGATGACATAGACCGGGACCTCGCTGAGAATCCCGAGTGCTCGGTGCATGAGTTCACCGTGCTCAAGCCCGATGAGCATGTCCGGCATGAGCTCGGGCTTCATGAGTTCAGCTTTACGTTCTATATCGAGCGTTCTCATCTTCATCAGGGCTCCCCGCTCGACATGCAGTACCTCTACTATCCGGTGGAGATCTTCCGTGACATCCGCCTCTCTGCCGCAGAGACGAGCGTGCGTCCTTGGATTGCCGAGAACTATGAGGTTACGCCCGACAGCTATCACAAGACGCTTCGTGCCGTGACTGCCACTGAGCGGGAGTGCCAGATTCTGGGCGTTGCCGCGGGAAGCTCCCTGCTTGAGATTGAGCAGGTTGGCTATCTCGACGATGGCCGACCCTTCGAATACCTGGTTTCGCACTTCCCCGGTGACCTAGCGGAGTATCAGACGGTGGATTCTGACTCGCTGCCTGTCTAGGCTCCTCCGGCGGTGCGGCACGGCGTCTCATCCTCAGGGGAGAAGAGATGATTCAAGCCGCGATTTTTGACATGGACGGCCTCATGGTCGATACCGAGCCAATATGGGCGAGTGCATGGCCGCCGGCCTTCGCTCGATATGGCCTCACGGTGGCTCCCGGGCTAGTGGAGGCCTGCGTCGGCAGCTCCTACGAGCGGATTTCCGGTCTCGTTTCTCAGGCATATGATGGCAACCCGGATGCACAGAGGGCCCTGGACGATCATTACGAGATAGGCGCGGAGCGCTTCATTGCCTCCGGCGCGCCCAAGAAGCCCGGCCTCGACGAGCTGCTCGCCTGGCTGGTGGGGCGGGGCATCCCCTGTGCGGTTGCCTCGTCTTCGGAGCGGCGGGTCGTGGAGGCGAATCTGCGGCATGCGGGCGTCGCGAGCCGCTTTGATGCCGTGGTAACCGGGGATGATGGATATCCGTCAAAGCCCGCTCCTGACATCTTTCTCGGTGCAGCCGCGCGCCTGGGCTCCGAGCCTGCGCACACCCTCGTGCTTGAGGACAGTCCCTCGGGCGTTACCGCAGCGAATGCCGGTGGCTTCATCACGGTCATGGTTCCCGATTTGATTGAGCCGAATGACGAACTTCGCGGCCGTTGCGCCCGTGTGTGTCGCGACCTTATCGAGGTGCGTGACCTGCTCGCCTCCGGCTGGGAAGGGTGACGAGAGGCTAAGACCTTACAAACGCGACGGGGCCGTCTGTCATGAAATCACTCATGACAGACGGCCCCGTCGCGTTTGTCGGGCTGTCAGGGGGCTATGCCGCGCGGGCGCTGTTCTCCGGCGTGATTTCCATGCTCTGGAAGCGATGCTGCATGTAGGCGTCGTCGTAGTGCTCGGCGTAGAACTCCTCCACGGGCGAGCTCGGCGCGAGGCCGCTCTCGCGCTGGTACCAGCATTCGAGGGACTGCAGCGTCATGACGCCGTTCACCAGCATGAGAATCGCGCAGAGCGTGGTGAAGGAGTAGCGCGCCTGCCAGGGGATGAGGTTGATGAGCTTCAGGAGCCACGGCAGGCAGAACTTGATCCACACAAAGCCGAGCGCGCCCCACATGCACATGAAGAGGGTGCTCGTGCGGCCGCCAAAGAGGACCGCGATGGGGTCGGGAAAGAGCCCGAAGATCGTGGAGCCCGAGTAGTCCCAGGCCACGGCGCCAAAGCCGACCTGCATGAACCAGGAGACCGCCGCCTCAAAGAGCCCGCCGATCACGGCCGACACGAGGAAGATCACGATGGGATTGGCCTTGTAGAAGCGGTTGAGCGCGATGGTCATGAGCACGGCGCCAAACCCGTAGATGGGGGAGAAGGGCCCGTAGAGCATGCCGGCGCGGTCTTGGTAGACGCCGGGGTCCACCACGACCATGTGATACACGGTCTCGATGATGAGCCCGAGCACGCAGCACACCACGAAGACCCAGAACAGGTTGAAGAAGTCGAGCTCGATGAAGCCGCGATCGCCCTTGGCACGACCGAGCGTGCCGTCCTTGGCGGCCTCCTCGGTCTCCATGTCGCGGAGCTTGCGCTGCAGGCGGCGCTCGGTGATGAGCGTGGGGTCGATGGTGGCGGAGATGACGAGAAGGATCACGAGCCGCACGCCGTCGTAGATGAGGTTGTCGCCAAAGCCGTTGAGCATGATCTCGAGGATGAGGTTGATGATGCCCACGCCGATGAGCGCATAGGCGATCTGCGCCACGTGCCGGCGCCGGTCGCGCAGCACGAGCACGCCAAAGAGGATGTACCCCGCAGCTCCGACGGCGAGCATCACCACCTGCATGATCATGAGCGTCATCGTGAGCGTGACGTCATGGCTCTCGCGGAAGAGGCTGACGCCGTACTGGGCGAGCGGGATGGCGATCAGCGCCACCAGGGCGAGCACCGCCGCCGCCGTGAGGAGGCAGTAGATGCCGTAGATCTTGAGTAGCAGGGGGATCTTTCGCTTTTCCACGGGGGTGGCGTCTGACATGGGGGAGTCCCTTTCTGGGAGCCGGGGCGCTGCCCCGGGGCGTGTGGTGCCCACAGTCTACCCGCAGAGGGCGACAAGAAACAACTGGCGAGAAGAACGTCGGGCAGGACGTTCTTCTCGCCAGCCTGAGGCGTTGTCGGCGATGGCTACCCGCGGTCCGCCGCGAACGATGCGGCGCCGACGATGCCGGCGTCGTTGAGGAGCTTGGCGGGGTAGACGGGCGTCTCGACCTCGATGTACGGGAAGTACTTCTCATGCTTCTTGCTCACGCCGCCGCCGATGACGAAGGCCTCGGGGCTGAGATAGAACTCGAGGAGCCGCAGGTACTTGGTGAGGCGCTTGCCCCACTTCTTCCAGCTGAGGTCCTCGCGCTGGCGGGCGGAGTCGGCCGCCAGCCTCTCGGCGTCCTCGCCGTTCTTGCCCATCGTGATGTGGCCGAGCTCGGAGTTGGGGATGAGCCTGCCGTCCATGACGAGCGCGGTGCCGATGCCGGTGCCCAGCGTGACGGCTATGACGAGGCCCTTGCTGCCGCGTACGGCGCCGTAGCGCGCCTCGGCGAGGCCGGCGGCGTCGGCGTCGTTGACCACGCTGACGGGGCGGTGGCAGGCCTCGGAGAGCTTGGCGGTGATGTCGACGCCGATCCAGGACTTGTCGAGGTTGGCCATGTAGCCGATGGGCCTGCCGGGGTGGATCGGGGCGGGGAAGGCCACGCCCACAGGAACGGACGGGTCCACGTGGAAGTTGTCGAGCAGCTCGCAGCATACGCGCGCGACGGCCTCGGGCGTGGACACCTCGGGCGTGGGGATGCGCAGGCGCTCCGCCGCGAAGCAGCCCCTCTCAAGGTCGACGGGCGCGCCCTTGATGCCCGACCCGCCGATGTCAATGCCAAACGCGTCCATGATGTCCCCCTTTGCTGAGTTGCCAATATGAAAATGTTAGCCGTATGTAAGGGGGAGGGAGGCAAAGCGCCGGCTCTGCGGCCGCATTTACTCGGGGAGTGTGACCGGGGGCGGAGCGATGATGACCCCTCCGCCCCCGATGCGCCGCTACCAGCGGATGGTGTAGGGGTCCTTGGTGAACGAGCAGAACGTGGCGGTGACGTTCTCCAGCGCAAAGACCTCGCAGTTGCCGTCGTCGGCGGCATACATCGGCTGCAGCTCGGGGTACTCGGCAAGGACGGCCTCGCGCGCCTCCAGGCGGTCGTCGAGCACGGCGTCCGCCGTGACGCGCAGCCACGAGCCGTCGGCGCCCATCGCGCAGATCGCCACGCGCGGGTGGGCGAGCATCTGCTCGGAGACGGGCTTGACCTTGCCGGTCTGGATGTAGAGCTTGCCCTCGAACTTGGCGATGGTCCCGAAGGGGCGCACCTGCGGGTTGCCCGCCTCGTCGACGGTTGCCAGGAAGTAGGTGGGGTTGGCCTTGAGATAGGCGAGTACCTCGTCCATGGGCGCTCCTTTCGCGCGCGGAAACGGTCGTTGGCGCTACTTTACTCCGCCTCGGGGACGGCGAGGCGCCACTTGAAGTAGATCTTCACGCCGAGCAGGACGAGCGCGAGAAAAACCAGCGTGGCAGCCACGGTGACCATGGACTCAAAGCTCACGAGCGCGCCGACGAGAATGGCGACCACGGCGAGGGCGGGCATCAGCTGAACGTAGGCGCGCGCTATCTCTCGTTCCATGTGGGCACGCAGCTCATCGTGCTCGCGCGCCTGAAGGCGGCGCAGCTCGGCGTCGTCTGCGAGGGCACGGCGAAGGCTGTGCGCCCGGCGCGCGGTGATGCCGCCGGCAACGACGAAGATGCCCATTATGAACCCCGAGAGAAAGCCTGAGACGCGCAGGTCCGCGTGCAGTGCGGGGAGCGCGTCAGACATGGAAAGCGCGAGCAGGGTGGCCCATGCGGCGAGGATGACGGCGAGCAGGGCCCTCTCGCGACGCAGGCGGCGACGGACGGTGGCGCGCAGCGCCTCGGCGGTGTTCTTCATGGCGATCACAGCTCCTCGTCTATCTCGGAAAAGTCAAAGACGTCCTCGATCGTGAGGCCAAAGTAGCGTGCAATCTTGTGCGCCAGCGGCAGCGAGGCGGTGTACTTGCCCACCTCGATTGACGTGATGGTCTGGCGCGTGGTGCCCACGGCCTCGGCGAGCTCGGCCTGGGAGAGCTTTCGTTTGCGGCGCAGCTCACGGATGTGCGTGCGCATCGCATTACCTCCCTTCGCGTTCGGGCCTAGATGCTAAGCGCGCTTTGCATTTATAGCATAGTATGCTTTGCAATGAGAGACAAGTTTGCTTTGCAAAGATTCGGTAAGCTGATCGGGAATATCGGCCTGGCACGCATCCTGCGCGGCTTCGTTCGCGTTTTCCCAGATGATCGCTGGCTATGCGCGCAGAATGCATGCCAGATGCCAGCTCCGTGCCGAAGGTCCCTTCAAGAAAGGCCCCCGCCGCACACCTTGGGCGAGGCGTGCGGCGGGGGCCGTAATCGGGCGGAACGACGCTGGCGCTAGGCGAGAAGACCGGCGTGCTCCGGGTGCTTCTCGAACCAGCTCACGGCGTAGGAGCACGTGGGGCGCGCGTAGAACCCGCTCGCGGCGATGCTCGCCACGGCGCGGCCCATAAGCTCGCCCGCGATGCCCTGGCCGCGCAGGCTCTCGTCCACGAAGGTGTGGTTGATCTCAACGATACCGGGCTCCACCACGGGGAAGGTCACCTCGGCAAGGACGTTCCACTGCTCGTCGAGCACCTGCACGCGGTCGCGCTCCATGATCCAGTCCATGCTGCCTCCTCTGAAAAGGGGGACGGTCCCGAATTTGAAGGAAAGGGTTGCGTGAGGTCGGGCCTGTCCCCAACTGCGGCGACTACGACACCCATTCTACCGGAGAAGGCCAATCGATGAAGTTCCAGCGCGAGGCCACCGTCCTGGACAAGACTACGCCTCCACCGCCCTGCGGGGCGGCTCGATAAGGCACGGCTGGGTGCGCGACGCCCGCCGGATGATTGGCTGCCGCCAGGATGGCGCGCGCCCCGCAACGGGTAGAACCCATACCAGACCCTACATGTGGAAAAGTGACTGTCCCTTTTCCACCCCGGCGAGCGGAGGCGGGCATGGCGCGGATGTGGCACATCGCAAACGGTCATCTTGCTAATTGGGGACGGGTTATTTCTCTCAGAGGCTTTGGGACAGGTTCACTCTTCGTCGAACCTGTCCCAAAGCCTCTGAGAGAAATAACCCGTCCCCAATTAGCGGCGAGGTTGATAGCCCTTCGAAAAAGGGGTATACCATCGCGCATCAGGTTCGTCTGAGGAGGCAGAAATGGCTGGCCTTGACTACACGAAGCGCGACAGGGCCCTGTGGATTGCGCTGCTCGCCCTCTGCGCGACAAGCGCGGCGGCCTACGTCCTCTGGGCGCTGCCTGCGATGCCCGAGACGGTGCCCACCCACTGGGGCGCCGACGGCGCGGCCGACGGGTGGGACAGCAAGGGCTCCACGATCTTCATGGGCGTGGTCATGCCGTTCCTGATACTGGCGCTGCTCTTCGCGGTGCCGTTCCTCGACCCGCGTGGCGAGTCCTTCAATCGCTTCAAGGGCGTCTATCAGGGATTCTCTGCGGCGTTCACGGTGTTCATGGTCGCGATGGCCTGGCTCACGCCGGCCACGGCGCTCGGCGTCGTCCCGGAGAGCGGGTCGTTCGTCAACCTGCTCGTCTATGGATCGATGGGCCTGCTCTTCGTGGGCCTCGGCGTGGCGATGCCGCGCATCGAGCCCAACTACACCTTTGGCGTGCGCCTGCCCTGGACGCTCGCGGACCCGGACAACTGGCGTCGCACGCACCGCTTCGCCGGCCCGGTCTTCGTGGTCATGGGCGTGGCCACGCTCGCCCTCTCGTTCTTCTCGACCGCGCTGCCCGAGGCGGCTATGGTAGCCGTGCTGCTCGTGGTCCTGCTCGGCGGCGTGGTGTTGGTCGCGCTCTACAGCTTTCTCCTCTGGAAGGACGTCATCCGGTAGCGTCGCTCGTGCCCGCAAAACCTGACGTATGCACGAGCGCACCGCCCCTCTCGGTTGGCGAGAAAAACGGTGTGACTCGTCTACCTGTTCATATGCGCTATCGAATCAACGAGACTGGCTGTTTGCTCGTGCAAAAGTCGGGGCTTGCGCCGTGACTCAAAAGGGGACAGTCCCCTTTTGAATCATTTCTCCCGAACGCGGCCGTCGCGGACCTCCCAGGTGCGCGTGGTGCAGGCGTCGAGGAACCTCCGGTCGTGGCTCACCAGCACGAGCGCGCCGGGGTAGGCGGCGAGCGCGCGCTCGAGCGCCTCGGTCGAGTGCAGGTCCAGGTGGTTGGTGGGCTCGTCCATGACGATGAGCGCGGGGTGGCGCAGGATGCCCTCCGCCAGCATGAGCTTGCGCAGCTCGCCGGGGCTCGTGCGGCCGCCCTCGAGGATGCGGTCCGGGTCCGAGTTGAGCTGCGCCACCGTTGAGAGCACACGCCCGCGATCGGCCGAGGTCAGCGCGGTCACGCGCCTCACCATGGCTTTGCGAGCCTCCGCCGGAAGCTCCTGCGGAATGTCCAGCACCTCCACGCCCTGTCCCGCGTCTGCCGCCTTGGCGAGAAGGACGCGCAGGTGCGAAAGGAGCGTGGACTTGCCGGCACCGTTGGGCCCGACGACGCCCACGTGGTCGCGGCTGCCCACCCAGAGCTCGGGAATCTGGAGCGTGCCCTCCGGGCCGCAGGGGACGGTCGCAGGCGGCACGTGCAGCACGGTGCGTCGGCGCGAGGGCTCGGCGTCCACCCAGAGGTCTCCGTCGTAGCGCTTGGTCACGCGCGCGGCGGCGAGGCGCTCCTGCGCGGCGGCCACCCGTGCGTCCATCTGTGAGGAGAGCCGTCCGGCCTGCCCGTCCTTGCCGGTGTAGACCGCAAGGTCGATCTTGCCGCGCGCGTCGCGGTCGCGCGGGTCCAGGCCGCGCTTGCTGCGCCGCGCGTCGGCCCGCGCCGCCTCGTGGGCGCGCGCGTCCTTCTCGGCAGAGAGGCGTGCCAGCTCGCGCTTGGCGCTCGCACGCTCCGCCACCGCTGTCGCGCGCTCGAGCTCCGCCTGGCCGTGCGCCGCGCTGTAGCCGCCCGGTCGCACGACGATGCCCCCGGGCTCGAAGGACGCGCAGCGCGTGGCGAGAAGGTCCACGAGGTCGCGGTCGTGGCTCACGAGGATCCCGATGCCGCGGAAGCGCGCGAGCGCCGCGCCCAGCTCCTCGCGGGCGTCCGAGTCCAAGTGGTTGGTGGGCTCGTCCGCCACGAGCACGTCCGGGCGGCCCCAGAGAGCGACCGCCACCTGCAGCTTCTTGCGCTCGCCGAAGGAGAGCTCGTCAAAGCGCCAGGGCATGTCGTCCTCTATGCGGAAGGCCTCGCGGAGTTCCCGGGCCTCTCGACCGTAGTCCAGCGCGAAGTCCGCGAGCCCCTCGGGCGGCTCGTCGGCGTCCTGCGCCACGTACGCGCAGACCAGATCGCGCGTGACGGAGCCCGCGTCCGGCGTGATGAGCCCGCACGCGATCTTGGCCAGCGTGGTCTTGCCGCAGCCGTTGTCGCCCAGAAGGGCGGTCCAGCCGGCAGGGAAGGTGATGGTGACGTTGTCGAGTACGGCCTCGCGGGCCGCGGGGTAGGCGTAGCGCACGCCGGAGAGCACAAGCTGCATAGACATCTCTTCTCCGTGCAAAAGGGACAGGCACTTTTGCACATCGGGGTTTCTTGGCCGGGGATGTCTAGCGAATGCGCACGGCTCCGGGTCCTTTCGACGGGGCTACGACGCCGCCAGTATCCCGCTCCCGCGCCCGAGCGTCAAGTGATACAAAGGGACTGTCCCTTCGTATCATCGGGAGGTAGCATGAGGCAGGCGGTCGTGGGACTCCTGGCGCACGTTGACGCGGGCAAGACCACGCTCGCGGAGGCCATGCTCGCGGCCGCGGGGGCCATCCGCAACCCCGGCCGCGTGGACAGCGGCAACACCCACCTGGACACCGACGCCATGGAGCGCGACCGCGGGATCACGATCTTCTCGTCCAGCGCGTCGCTCGACTGGGCGGATACCCACCTCATGCTCGTGGACGCGCCCGGTCACGTGGACTTTTCCGCGGAGGCCGAGCGGACGCTCGCCGCGCTCGACTACGCCATCCTGGTGGTGGGCGCAAACGACGGCGTGCAGGGCCATACCGAGACGCTCTGGGACCTGCTTGCGCGCTACGAGGTCCCCACCTTCGTCTTTGTGAACAAGTGCGACCTCGAGAACCCGGGGCGAGGAGAACTTCTCGCCGAGCTGGCCTCGCGGCTCTCGCCGGGCTGCGTGGACGCGTCCGCGCTGCTCGCAGGTGACGCGGGCGCGTTGGAGGACGCGGCCTCGACGGATGAGGCGGCGCTCGAGGAGTATCTGGAGTCGGGCGTGCTCTCGGCGGACACGCTGCGGCGTCTGGTGGCGGCGCGGGCGCTCTTCCCAGTCTTCTTCGGCGCGGCGCTGCGCGACGACGGCGTGCGCGAGCTGCTCGACGGCATGTGCGCCCTTCTTGCCGAGCGCTCATGGCCGGACGAGCTTGCGGCGCGCGTGTACCGCGTGAGCCGCGGCGCACGTGGCGAGCGACTTGCCTGGGTCAAGGTCACGGGTGGCACGCTGCGTGCGAAGGCGCAGCTCGCGGGCATGGACCGTCGCGGCGAGCCATGGGCCGAGAAGATCAACGAGGTGCGCCTCTACCAGGGCGAGAGCTTCGAGACCGTGACGGAGGTCCCGGCCGGCCGCATCTGCGCCGTCACCGGACTCAGCCACGTGGTGCCCGGAAGTGCCCTGGGCGCGGAGCCGGAGGGCGCGCGCCCGCTGCTCGCGCCCGTCCTGTCCTACCAGGTGATTCCCGAGTCGGGCGCGGACGTCTCCGCGCTGGTGCGGGCGCTTCGCGAGCTTGCCGACGAGGACCCGATGCTCGGCGTCACGTGGCAGGAGCAGCTGCAGGAGGCGCACGTCCAGCTCATGGGCGAGGTGCAGCAGGACGTGATCGCCGAGCTCCTGCGCGAGCGCTACGGCTTTGACGTGACGTTCGGCCCGGGCGGCATCCTCTACAAGGAGACCGTGACCGCGCCCGCCGAGGGCGTGGGCCACTTCGAGCCGCTGCGCCACTACGCCGAGGCGCGCCTTCTCGTGGAGCCGCTACCGCGCGGAACTGGCGTTGAGTTTGGCACGCGCTGCTCCACGGACGACCTCGACCTCAACTGGCAGCGCCTCATCCTCACCAACGCGATGGAGCGCGACCATCTGGGCGTGCTCACGGGCGCTCCGCTCACGGACGTGCGCATCACGCTGCTCGCCGGTCGCGCGCACCCCAAGCACACCGAGGGCGGCGACTTCCGCCAGGCGACCTACCGCGCCGTCCGTCAGGCGCTCATGGGCGCGCGCGAGCGCGGCGAGTGCCAGCTCCTGGAGCCGTGGTACCGCTTCCGCCTGGTGGTGCCGGCCGACCGCGTGGGCCGCGCGCTCACCGACCTCACGCGCATGGCGGCGGAGTTCGAGACGCCGGTAACGTCCGGCGACGCGGCTACGATCGCGGGCGAGGTGCCCGCCTCCGAGGTGGGGGAGTACGCGCTTGAGGTCGCGCGCTACACGGGCGGTCGCGGGCGCCTCTCGCTCGAGCTCGCAGGCTATCGGCCGTGCCACAACGCCGACGAGGTCATCGCCGCCGCGGCATACGACCCCGAGGCCGACCTCCCCAACACGTCCGACTCCGTCTTCTGCAGCCATGGCGCCGGCCACACGGTGAAGTGGCATGACGTGCCGGCGCACGCGCACACCACCGCAGACCCAGTACGCCTGCGCCCGTACCGGGCCGCCGACGCCGCGTTCTTCTCGGCCGTGCAAAAGTGACTGTCCCTTTTGCACGATGGGCGCGGAGCCCATGAGCGACTGGACGGTCTGCAGCGTGGCCGGCGACGCCTCCGCCCTTCCTTGTCGTCGTGCATCAAATCTGGCCGCGGCGTTTTGGCACTTTCCGCCCCATTTCGGGCCTTGAAAGTGCCAAAACGCCGCGGCCAGATTTGATATGGGCGACCGGCTCGGAAACCGGCGGCGACCGGCGAGCGCCAGGCCGGCGGGCGCCGCGCCGTAGCCCCGCGCGCTAGATGAGGTCGTACGGCATCTCGCGCGCGAAGAGATAGAAGAGGGCAAACGCGGGCCAGAGAATCGGGAAGAAGAAGTACGCGGCGCCGAGGGAGACGACGCGCGCCGCGTAGAACGCCACGCGCCGCACGCCAGAGCGCTCCTGCGTCTCGGAGCTCATGCGAACGAAGGAGCCGCCCGGCGTCGACCCGGCATGCCGCCAGGGCGCCACCAGCTCGACCCAGAGGAACGACGCATACAGCACGAGGTCCATGGCGTGGGAGCGCACGCCCTCGGAGGCGCCAAGCAGCGACAGGGCGAGGCCGATCGCGCCGCCGACCACGAGCGAGAGGAGCGTCACGAGCAGCGTGTCCAGCCAGAACGCCACGCAGCGGCGGATGAAGCCGGGCTCGTGCGTGACCTCGCCCTCCTCGGCGAGCGCGCCCGGCGGCAGCACCCGGGCGAGCGCCGCCGCGCAGAGCCAGCCGAGCGCGGCGCCCAAGGTGTTGTAGATGAGGTCGTCGACGTCGGCCGTGCGGTAGGCGTAGGGGTAGATCCCGAAGAGCCCCGTGCCCTGCGCCGCCTCGATGCAGAGGGAGGCGAGAAGCCCCACGATGACGGACCGCCAGAACCCCCAGCGCAGCAGGCGCCCCGCGATGAAGCCGAGCGGCATGAAGAGCACCACGTTGAAGGCGATTTGCGGAATCGTGCTGATGCCCTCGCGGCGGAAGTCGTCCACGAACGCCAGCGGGTCGAGCTGCCACGCCACGCCGTAGGTGATGCCGAGGCCGCGCTCGCCGCTCGGCAGCGGCCACAGCGTGAAGCAGCCGAGGCCGAGCACGTAGAGCACCGCCAGATAGGTGGAGACCACCGTCCCGAAGCGCAGCCGCCCGTCGCGGTGGTACACCCAGGCAAGGATCGGCAGCGTCAGCAGGAGCGAGGCCAGCGGCCACAGCGTGAGCGCCAGCAGGAAGTTCTCCGTGTAGCCGGAGAGGAAGCGTCTGATGAGGTTCATGTTTTCCGTTCTTCTCGTCGGTCGTGCCCGACCCATTGTGAGGGAAGGGCCCGCGTCGCGCCATCGATGAAACTAACGGTTTCGCAAGGTGCGGCGCGCGGGACGGGCGAGAAGGACGTGGGCCAGACGGTTGACCCCGTCGCCTCTCCTGGGTCATGCGCCTGCCCCTTGCCCGGTGCCAAGGTGAGGGCTATCATGGTTTGGAAACGTTTCCAAAAACTGGACGCGCCGAAGGGAGCGGGATCCGCCCATGTCCGTCGTTCTTCTCGTCGTCATCTACGTGGCCTTCGTGGGCCTGGGCATTCCGGACTCGCTCTTTGGCGCGGCGTGGCCGGCCATGTACCCCGACCTCGGCGTTCCTGTCTCGTGGGGCAGCGCGGTCACGATGGTCACCTGCTGCGGGACCGTCGTCTCCAGCCTCTCCTCCGCCGCGCTCATCGGCCGCTTTGGCACCGGGCGCGTGACGGCCGTCTCCACGGCGCTCACCGCCGCGGCGCTGCTCGGCTTCGCCGTGGCGCCGGGCTTTCCGTGGCTCTGCCTGCTGGCGATCCCGCTCGGCCTCGGCGCGGGCGCCATCGACACGGCGCTCAACAACTACGTGGCGCTGCACTACAGGGCCACGCACATGAACTTCCTGCACTGCGCCTACGGCGTGGGCATCACGGTGAGCCCCTTCCTCATGTCGCTCGCGCTCTCGGGCGGCACGTGGCGCGACGGCTACCTCGAGGCGGCGGCCGTCCAGGCGGCGATCATGGCGGCCACGATCGCGATCCTGCCGCTCTGGTCCCGCGTGGGCCATGAGGGACCGGCGGGCGAGAAGGACGACGACCCCGCGCCCCGCGCCGCGAGCCCCCTCGCCCTCGTACGGCGCCGCGACATCCGCCTGGCCTGCCTCGTCTTCATGGCGTCGGTGGCCATCGAGGGCGTCTGCAACACCTGGGGGACGAGCTATCTCGTGAGCGCGCGCGGCATGGGCGCGGGCGAGGCCGCCGGGATGGTGACGGTCTACTACGTGGGCGTGACGGCGGGCCGCTTCCTCTCCGGCGTGCTGGCCAACCGGCTCTCCAGCAAGCAGCTCGTGGGACTGGGGCAGGCGGTCACCTTTGCTGCCGTGCTCGTTCTTCTCGCCCCGCTGCCGCTCTCCGCGGCCCCGGTGGGGCTCTTCCTCGTGGGCTTTGGCAACAGCCCGCTCTATCCCAACATGCTGCACCTCACGCCGCGCCTCTTTGGCCGCGACCTCTCCCAGGCCGTGATCGGCGTGCAGATGGCGGCCTCCTACGTGGGCTCGCTCACCCTGCCGCCGCTCTTTGGCCTGGTCGCGGAGCGCGTGGGCTTCTGGCTCTTCCCGGTGGCGCTGCTCGCGCTCTCCGCGGTGGTCCTCGCCGCGTTTCTCGGCCTCATGGTGAGCAAGGGCTGGAATCCCCGCCGCTGCTAAGATGTGGAAAAGGGACAGGCACTTTTCCACACTGCAGAGGATGTTGGCGCATGCGAATCTACAAGGGCAACCCGGAGCTCGTGTTCCGAGGCAGGGTGGCCCCGTGGTACGGGGCGCTCGCCGGGATCGTCTCCTTTGCCGCGGCGGCGCTTGCGCTGCAGCCGGGCATGCCCGTGGGCGTGCCGGTCCTGGTGCTCGTGGCCGGGGCGCTCCTCCTCTGGCCCGTCGTGGTGCGCAACCGCGTCGAGCTCTACAAGGACCGCCTGGAGATCGTCTTTGGCTGGGCGCGCACGATCATCCCGTACGACCACGTCCGCGGCGTGCGGCGCTTCTCCGGCCCCGCCCTGAACATGAACGACTTCACGGCGCATGCCAACGCGGCCTCGCTCGAGGGCGTGTTCATCGAGGCGCCGATGGACGGTGACGCCGCGGTCTCCGTGATCGGCAACGACAACCTGGTGAGCGAGCTTCGCCGCCGCGCCGGGGTCGACGCGGGGGACGCCGGCGTGCCGTCCTGCCCCGAGGACAGCGAGTAAGAGCACATCGACAGAAAGGCCCCTCCGGGCGGCCCGTTCCGTCGATTTGCTCTGTCTCGCGTCAGGCGGGGCGGACGGGATGGGATGCTGGCTTGCGCGCCACCACGGCAAACGTGAGCGGGATGCGCGGGCTGCCCTCGGGCATGGTCCAGCCATCCGGCGTTTCCACGAGGCAGGGCAGGGAGCGCCACTCCGCATGCGGGCTCTCGCGGAAGTCCTCGATGACGAGCCCCGCGGCGAGCAGCCCGCCGATGAGCTCCTGGAAGTCGTGGTTCCAGTTGTGGGCGGCGGTGTGCGCGATTGCGCCCTCGGTGCCGGGCACGTAGCTGCCGTCGTCCTCGTAGTCGTCCACGCCGCCGGAGAGGTAGTCCCCGTGCACCGTGAGCGACTCGTAGGCGAGCGCCCCCAGCAGCGGGTGGTCGTCGCGGACGAGAAGGACGCCGCCCGGCCGGAGCAGCCGCGCCGCCGAGCGCGCCCAGCTCGAGAGCTCGGGCAGCCACTCGAGCGCGCCCGTTCCGGTGACGATGACGTCGAACTGCCGGTCGATGGCATCGGCCGCGCGCCGGGCGTCTCCCTCCACGTAGGTGACGTGGGCGCCTGCGCGCTCGGCTATCTCCCGCGCGAGCTCGAGGGAGGCGGGGGAGAAGTCGAGCCCCCAGACCTCGGCCGCGCCGAGGCGCTCCCAGCAGAGGGTGTCCGTCCCGATGTGGCACTGCAGGTGCAGCACCGAGCGGCCGGCAAGGCCCCGCGTCCCCAGGTGGGGGAGAAGAACCTCGTGGTCTCGGCGGGCAACGGGTGAGACGTAGCCGTGGTCGGACACCAGCCGCTCGACCTCGTAGAACGGCGACGCCGCATGCACCCGCGCCCGGTCGTCCCAGTTGAGCCGGTTCTCGGCGACCCTGCGCTCGGTCTCTGCGTCCACGTTCTTCTCCCTCCCCATAGGGGTCGTTGCCTTAGAGCGACCCCTTTGGTTCTAGCATTCGAGCCGACCGCCGGGGGTGACGAGCCGCCAGAGGCATCCGCCGGGCGCGGTCGCGCGCTCGGCCTCCTCCCGGGAGCGCAGCTCGACGAGCTGGCACCTCGCCGGACGGGCGTCCAGCAGCTCGCGGATGCGGGGCAGCCGCTCTTCCGGGAAGCGCTCGACATAGCGGGCGAACTCGGGGTCGAGCTCCGTCTCCTGCCAGGGCAGGTCCTCGCGCGGCCTGCCGATGCGCGAGCGGATTCCCTCGAGGCATGTCTCGAGCGGCAGGTCAAGAAGGACGACGATGTCGGCTCGCTCGATGCGCGCGGGGAGCGCCCTGGAGTAGGTCCCGTCGATGATCCAGCGCTCCTGCGACACGAGCCTGTCGTGCGCGGCGTCAAACTCGTCCCCCGTGACATGGCCCCCGTCAGGGAGGTGCCAGAGCATGTCAAGGTGGTAGAGGGGCAGGCCGGAGAGGTCGCGCAGCCTCCGCGCAAGCGTCGACTTGCCCGAGCCCGGGCTCCCCACAATCGCCACGCGCCTCATGGTCGTCCTCCTCTGCCAATCGCGATGGGCCTGAGAGTATACCTTGGCCTCGGGCGCGCTACAATGCCGCCAGCGATGAAGGAGGGGCGCATGGCAATCGAGCGCGTGGCAATACTGGGCAGGGGAGCGGTTGGCCTGCTCTACGGGACCATTGCCGAGAAGAACCTCGGGCACGGGGCCGTCGAGTACGTGATGGACGACGCGCGCTTCGCCCGCCACGCGGGCGAGACGGTGACCGTGAACGGCGAGCCCTGCCGCGTGCCCACGATTCCCGCGAGTGAGGCCACGCCCGTCGACCTGGTGATCCTTGCAATCAAGGCGCCGGGGATGCCCGCGGCGCTGGACACGATGGAGCGCCTCGTGGGGCCGCGCACCGCCATTGCGTCGCTGGTGAACGGCGTGACGAGCGAGGAGCGGGTAGCGGAGCGCTTTGGCTGGGAGCGCACCGTGCTCTCGGTAGCGCAGGGCATGGACGCCGTCTTCATCGGCTCCGACATGACCTATAGCCATCCCGGCGAGATTCGCTTCGGCGCGGCGCCTGGCACGGCCGCGGGCGTGGTCGAGGACGTCGCCGACCTCTATGCGCGCACCGGCATCCCGCACGTGGTGGAGGCCGACATCCGTCACCGCATGTGGACGAAGCTCATGCTCAACGTGGGCATCAACCAGGTCTGCATGGTCTACGGCGGCACCTACGGATCCGCGAGCGAGCCCGACAGCGAGCAGAACCGCTGCTTCGTGGCCGCCATGCGCGAGGCGCTGGCCGTCGCGCGCGCCGAGGGTGTGGACGTGACCGAGGAGGACCTCGCTCAGATGGCGGCGCTCATCGCCTCGCTCGACCCCGAGGGCATGCCGTCCATGGCGCAGGACCGCATCAACGAGAAGCCCACCGAGGTCGAGGAGTTCTCCGGCACGGTGATCCGCCTTGCCGAGAAGCACGGGCTGCTCGTCCCCACCAACCGCTGGCTCTACGGGCGCATCCGCGAGCTCGAGGCGGGCTTCGGGGCGTAGGGCGGCGTCGGGGGGCTGTGCCCCGGAGCCGGGTACGTACACCTCCCCTCCGGGTACGTACACACGCCGACGTCCGCAGGCCGTGTTCCTCAGGGAAAGCCGCAGGTAGAAAGCCTAGCGAGAAGGACATCAAACCGTGAAGCTCGTACGTAACCGGAGAGGGCGTGTACGTACCCGGAGGGCGGGTGCCCGCTGCGGAGGCGCCTAGCGAAGCACGGATGTGGCGATGTAGGCGGCGTAGAGCACCACGAAGACCACGCCGTTGGCGCGGCTCATCTCGTGGCGGCGTCCGATGAAGGCAAACCCCACGAGCGCAAGCGAGAAGAGCGCGAGAAGCACCAGGTCGAGGTTGTAGGCCGGATCATACGGGATGCTCGCGAAGAGCGCCGGGCCGCCCATGACGAGCAGCAGGTTGGATATGTTGGAACCCACGACGTTTCCGACGGCAATGTCGGAGTTGCCTCGAAAGGCCGCGACCACGCTCGTCACGAGCTCGGGCAGGCAGGTTCCGAGCGCCACCACGGTGATGCCGATGACGCGCTCCGAGATGCCCACGGCGGAGGCGATGGCGATGGCGTTCTCCACCACGAAGTCGGCGCCGAACTTGAGCATGGCGATGCCGAGGACGATGAAGACCAGGTCGCGAATGGGGTTCGAGGCGCGGCCCTCCTCCTCGAACTCCTCCTCGAGGTCACGGTCCGCCTCCGTCATGCCGCTCGCGCCCTCGTGGAGGCCGACCACCACGGTGCGCGCCACGAAGAGGCCGAAGGCGACGAGCAGGACGACGCCCTCGAGGGCCGTGACCTGGCCGTCGGTGTTGGCGACGAGCGCGAGAAGCCCACATGCCGCCACGCTCACGGGAATCTCGAAGCGCTGGGTGCTGCGCGAGAGCGTGACGGGCTTGATCACGGCGGAGAGGCCGAGGATGAGCAGGAGGTTTGCGAGGCAGCTGCCCATGACGTTGCCGAAGGCCATGTCGGCGTGGCCGCCGACGGCCGAGGTCACGCTGACGACGAGCTCGGGAAGCGACGTGCCGATGGCCACGATCGTGAGCCCGGCCACGCGTTCCGGGACGCCGAGGCGCGCGGCGATGTTGCACGCGCCCTCCACGAGCCAGTTGGCGCCAAAGATGAGCAGGGCGAATCCGATTGCGATGATGATAAGGCTGAGGAGCACGTCGGTCCTTTCGGGATCGGGGCTGATACCTCAGTCAGTATTCCAGCTCGCGCGCGGCGCCATTCCGGGCCCGGGACCGACTCCCAAGCGAATCCACAGATTCGCAGCGTCGCATAACCCGACATTATTGGCCGAATGAGACGAAAAATGTCGGGTTATGCGACCCGGCGGGAAGCGCTCTGAGCGGCCTAGCGCCTCCGCGAGAGCGCGGAGACCGCGCCGACGGCGGCGCCTGCCGCCGCAAGGGCGAGAAGGACCTCGGCGGCAACGAGGTCATCGCCGGCGTCCGGCAGGGCGGACGGGCCCTTCTCGGCATCTC
>NZ_SJOU01000017.1 GCF_012027725.1 Olsenella sp. SW781
TACTCACTCCAGAGTGTCGGCAGCCCGCCGAGGCACTCACGCGTCGGACCGCCGGCAGCGTCAGGTGTGTCTAAGAGACGGGTGTCTGGGGGGGGGTTCCAAGGGGGTGCGGACATTTTCTTGTACACATCCTACAGCGGGACCCCCAGCCGCCTGCGCCTCCCCGAGATCGTCTCGTAGCGGCGCCCTCCGCCGGGCTCCTCGAAGCGCTTGAGCCTCCCGTCCCCGTACCACTCCATGTAGCCGTCGATCGCCTCCCTCAGCTCCTCGAGGCCGACGCCCGCCCGGTCGAGGGGCTCGAGGAACTCGGTCCTGAACGTGCCGAAGAGGCCCTCGGCCGGGGCGTTGTCGCCGCTTCGCCCCGGCCGCGACATCGACCGCGTCACGCCGCGCTCCGAGCACAGCGCCTTCCAGGCCGCCGAGCGGTAGGGCCCGCCGCCGTCGGTGTGCACGGTCGGCGCCGACCCGGACGACAGCGAGTCGAGGCAGGAGCGCAGGGACGACGAGCAGAGGGCCGAGTCGGGGTGGAGCGACAGGGACCACGCCGCCGGCATCCCGTCGAAGCAGTCGACCACGGGGCTCAGGTAGCACTTGTAGACGTCCATGGCGAGCTCGGTGACGTCAGTCACGGCCAGCACGCCGGGCGCCGCCGCGGAGAAGTCGTGGTCGGGCGCGTAGCCTTCGCCCGCCGCCCTCCTCGCCTCCGCGCGCTCGCGCGGCAGGTTCGGCGGTCTCTCGTCGGTCTCCCCCTCGTAGGAGCCGAGGCGCCGCCGCCGGGGCCGGCGGGCCTCCAGGCCCTCCTCGCGCATCAGGCGCCGGACCACCTTCTCCGAGACCCTCGTGCCGCGGCGGCGCAGCTCCGCGTGGACGCGGCGGTAGCCGTAGCAGCCCCGCCCCGCCTCGAAGGCGTCCCTCACCTCGGCCCTCAGCGCCGCGTGGCGGTCGCGCCCGAGGCGCGCCCGGCGGCACTCATAGGAGCTCCTCGATATCCTCAAGAAACCGGTGATCGAGCGGAGGGGCAGGCCGGTCGCCAGCCTCAATCTCTCGCCGAGCTCGCACTTGCTCCTGCTCGAGATCGAACCCGGCCCCCAGCCGCCCGCTTTTAGGTCGGCCAACACCGCCCTGAGCAGGATGTTCTCCATCTGCGTCGGCTCCAGGCCGGCGAGCGGCCCCACCGCCGGCGGGTCGTAGACGCCCCTCGGGCACATGCGCGCTCCCTCCGGCCGCCCCACGCCCCCGATTCTAGGCGAGGGGAGGCACGAGTGCGGGAGCCTGCCGGCCGCCCAGTTGCGCACCGCGGTCTCCCCGCAGCCCACCAGCTCGGCGGCCTCCCGCCTGCTCATGCCCTCCCCGACGACGAGGAGGGCGAGCTCGACGTCGTCCTTAGAGTACATGCGGACCTCCAGTCCGGACCCGATGGTCCAACTTTTCGTCCGCACCTCCTGACGCTATGCATTTCTATAATGCGCGCATGTCAGCGCGATTGCTCCATGGCGAGGAAGTGCTCGTAGGCGCCGATGAGGTTGGCGTCGTTGAAGAACCGGCACGCCACGATGTCCGCCTCGGGGAAGGCGTTGTCGAACGAGGCGTTGAAGCGGCGGTGCGCGTCCCGTACGCCCTCCACGAAGAGCGGGTTCTGGCTGATGCCGCCGCCGAGGCAGATGCGCTCTGGGTCGAGCCAGCACTGGATGTTGTGAATCTGCAGGGCAATCTCGTCGCACACCCGACGGAACACGCCGGCAACGACTTCGTCCCCGTCCTCAAGCCAGCCGAACAGCTGCCGCCCGTCGCAGCCGTCAATCCCCTTCGCTCGGGCAACGCGCTCGCACAGGGACTTCGTCGAGCAGGCAGACGACCAGAGCTGATCACTTGTGATGGGGTTCCTGGGGTTCTCGGGCCAGGAGGTGAGGACCTTCGATGCCTCACCGGCAAAGAGGTGCGCCCCCCGCAGGACCTTGCCGCCGGCGATAACCCCGCCACCGATTCCCGTCCCGAACGCGAGCACCACGCCGCAGTCGACGCCCTGAAGGTTGCCACGAGAGAGCTCGGCAATCGCCGAGCAGCGCGCGTCGTTCTCGACCTCGATCGAGACACCGAAGCGCCTCTCCCACTCCGTCACGTCGACGCCGTAGTTGTAGAGAAGCGCCCCGCCCGTCCGAATGTACTTCTGGCGCGCATCGATCTCCCCGGGCATGGAGAGGGCCAGGCCCTCGACGTCTCCCATGCGCTCAAGGATGCCCTCGATGGTCTCGAGGAATGCCTCGGGGTCGTGACTCTCCCCGTCGGGGGTGGGCACCTCCCCCTTGCCCTCGATATCCGTACCGCACATGGTGCAGTACTTGATCGCGGAGCCACCTACGTCGAGAACCGCCAGCTTCTTCATGTCCTTCTCCTGTCCCTGCCTGCTGCCTATATGACGTTCACGTCGCGCAGCTCGGAGCGCATGCCGTTGCTGCGTGCGACGGAGAACTCGAAGGGCGTTCCGTCGTCGAGGAAGCCGACCTGGGAGATCTCGAGCAGGGGGGCGCCCGCGTCGAGCCGCAGGCGCCCGGCCTCCTCCTCGGTCGCGCCCACGGCGCGGATGATGCGGTGGAAGCTCGAGATCTTGAGCCCGAGCGTGTCCTGGACGAACGAGTAGACGGAGTGGTAGAGCTGGTCGCGCTTGAGGCCGGGCGTTACGTCGATCGGCATGTACGTGTACTCGATCGTGATTGGCTCGCCCTCGAGGCAGCGCACCCGGCAGAAGTAGTAGGTGAAGTCGTCGGGGGAGATGCTCAGGTGCCGCGCGACGCTCTCGGGCGGGTTCGTGACCGAGAAGTCATAGACCACCGAGCTCACGCTCCTCCCGCGCGCGCTGTGCGAGGCGGTGAAGCCGATCGGCTGGTCGGACCTGGTGAACCCGAACGTGTCCTCCCGCGTGCCGTCCTCGCCCACGAACAGCGGGTCGACGCTCCCCGTGTCAAAGAGCTCGGTGGTGTTCTTCACGTAGGTGCCCGACCCGCGCTTGCTGGCGATGAGGCCCTTCTCGGTGAGGATCTCGAAGGCGCGCTTGACGGTGATCTTGCTCACGCCGTAGCGGTCGCAGAGGTCGACGACCGTCGGCAGCTTGTCGTTGGGGGCGAGGTCGCCGCTCTCGATGCGGCTCTGGATGTTCTTGGCAATCGTCTCGTACTTGAGCATGGCGGCCTCCCTCGTGCTTCCCGCGGTCCTCGACGCGCTCCGCGAACGGTCTTGTTTCGCCCGCGAGCGGTTTGATTTTACGGTCAGGCAAGAGGGTGCGGGTTCGTGCGCGTTGCGCCCCGTCGGGCTGGTCGGCTGTAAAACCCCAGCTCATCGACGTGGTTCTCGTCTGACGTAATCCATTATCTTCCTTTGTCCCCGTCTTTGTCGGCAATAAATCCGCTACATAGAGAAAATAAAAGCGCTACAATTAAATCAACAAAGCGCGACAAATGGCCGCGCAGGACGACCAAGGAAACGGAGGCGTTATGGCAGAACTGACCCTGCCCGAGAACTTCTTCTTCGGGGCGGCGATGTCCGGTCCGCAGACGGAGGGAGGCTGGAACGTAGGCGGCAAGCTTGAGAACGTGTGGGACACCTGGTCCAACGAGGACATCGAGGCGTTCTACAACCGCGTGGGCTCCTACGTGGGCAACGACTTCATGCACCACTACAAGGAGGACCTTGCCATCCTCAAGGGCCTCGGGCTTGACAGCTTTCGCACGTCGATCCAGTGGAGCCGCCTGCTCGATGCCGACGGCAGCATCAACCCCGAGGGCGCGGCCTGGTACCACGAGCTCTTCCGCGCGGCGCGCGAGGAGGGGCTCGAGCCCTTCGTGACCCTCTACCACTTCGACCTCCCCACCTATCTCTTCCGCCGCGGCGGCTGGGAGAGCCGCGAGACCTGCGAGGCGTACGCGAACTACGTCGAGAAGGCGCTCCACGAGTTCGGCAAGGAGGTCCGGTACTGGTTCACGTTCAACGAGCCGAGCGTCGAGCCCGAGAACCGCTACTGGCACGGTGGCTGGTACCCGCAGCACCACAGCTTCCGCGAGGCCGTGGTGGCGCAGTACAACATCTCGATCGCGCACGCGCTCGGCGTCGCCCGCTACCGCGCGGCGCGCGAGGAGGGCGCGCTCCGTCCGGACGCGCGGATCGGCATCGTGTGCAACTTCAGCCCCTCCTACACCAAGGAGGACCCGAGCGAGGCCGACCTCGAGGCGCTGCGCATGAACGACGGCCTCACCACGCGCTGGTGGCTCGACCTCGCGACCAAGGGCAGCCTGCCTGCGGACGTGCTCGAGACCCTCGCCCGCCTCGGGACGCCCGTCCCGGCGCGCCCCGGCGACGAGGAGGTCCTGCGCTCGGGCGTCGTGGACTGGCTCGGCTGCAACTACTACCAGCCCTGCCGCGTGCAGGCGCCGAGCCGCGACCGCGACGAGTGGGGCAACCCGCTCTTCGCCGAGCCCTACGTCTGGCCCGATCGCGTCATGAACGAGAGCCGCGGCTGGGAGATCTACCCCAAGGGCATCTACGACTTCGGCATGAAGTGCCGCGACGAGTACCCCGACCTCGAGTGGTTCGTGTCCGAGAACGGCATCGGCATCGAGGGCGAGTACAAGAACCGCGACGAGAGCGGCCAGATCCAGGACGACTACCGCGTCGACTTCGTGCGCGACCACCTCGCCTGGATCGCCCGCGCGATCGACGACGGCGCCAAGTGCAAGGGCTACCACTACTGGGGCCTCATCGACAACTGGTCCTGGGCGAACGCCTTCAAGAACCGCTACGGCTTCGTCGAGGTCGACCTCATGGAGAACTACGACCGCAGGCCCAAGAAGTCCGCGGCGTGGCTCAGGGAGGTTGTCGCGACACACGTGGTGAAGTAGGTCCTTGGGCCGGACCGGGGGGAACGGTCCCGGGCTCCCTCCCCTCGGTCCGGCCATCGGATACGCGTCCCCTGGAGAGGGGCGCGATGGCACGGCTAATGTTTCCAACAGTTCAGTTAGGAGTGAAAGACATGGCCAACGGACAAAGCTTCCTCGACAAGTTCGCGGAAGTCTCCGCCAAGGTCGGCAACCAGGTGCACCTGCGCAGCCTGCGCGATGGCTTCGCCACCATCATGCCGATCTTCATCCTCGCCGGCATCGCAGCGCTGCTCAACAACGTTGTCTTCACGTTCCTGTGGAGCGCGGACCCGAGCAGCCCCGGGCTCTTCCCGAACGCCGACGTGCTCGCCACGGCCCAGTACTGGGGCAACTCGCTCACGCAGGGCGCGCTCTCCATCTCGGCCATCCTGCTGTGCGCCATGGTGGGCTACAGCTTCGCGAACAACAAGCGCTTCGACAACCCCGTCTCGTGCGTGGTGGTGGCGCTCGCGGTCTTCTTCATCATGATGCCGCAGACGGTGGCTGCCAACCTTGCTGCGTCATCGCCGCTCTACGTGGCCGAAGAGGTGACCACCGCTCAGGTCTCGAGCGCGTTCATCACCAACTACACGGGCACCAACGGCATGTTCACCGCCATCATCATCGGCCTGTTTGCGCCCACGCTCTTCATCAAGGTCTCGGGCGTCGAGAAGCTGCGCATCAAGATGCCCGAGGGCGTGCCGCCCGCGGTCGAGAAGTCCTTCAACGTCCTGATCCCGATGCTGCTCACCCTGGGCGCCTTCGGCGTGCTCTCGATGGTTCTCCACGCAGGCTTCCAGACTGACGTCACTGCTCTCATCAACACCTTCATCCAGACCCCGCTGCGAGCCCTCACCACCAACCCGATCGGCCTCGTGGTGATCTACTCGCTCGGTGTGTTCCTGTTCACCCTCGGCATCCACCAGTCCACCATCAACGGCGTTCTCGTCGAGCCCGTCCTCACGGTCGTGCTCGTCGAGGCCACGAGCGTGTACAGCTCCGGCGGCATCGACGCCGTGATCGCCCGTCCGGACCTGTGGCTCAACATGAACACCATCAACGTCTACGCGCTCATGGGAGGCTCGGGCTGCACGCTGGCGCTGCTCATCGCAACGTTCATCTGGGGCAAGTGGCGCCCCTCCCGCGAGGTTGCCAAGCTCGGCATCCTGCCCGCCATCTTCAACATCAACGAGCCGGTCATCTACGGCTACCCGATCGTGTTCAACATCCCGCTCATGGTTCCGTTCGTGCTCAACACCATCATCGGCATCCTCGTCGGCTACTTCGCCACGGTCATCGGCCTCGTCAGCCCCACCTGCATCCAGGTGCCCTGGACCACCCCGATCATCGCCTCGGGCATCCTGTCCACGGGCGGCGACATCCGCGCGGGCATTCTCCAGATCGTGCTGCTGGTAATCTTCACGCTGATCTACCTGCCCTTCATGAAGGCATCGGAGACCGCGCAGCGCAAGCAGTTCGAGATAGCTCAGGAGTAGTCGCGTAGTTCCCCCTGCTCTCTGCGGACGGGCCATACCAGCTCGTCCGCAGAGGGTGCCCCCCGGAGGGGTCCCATGTCAAGAAGCGGTGACCGTCATCTGGCGGTCGTCGGATGCAACGGACCGGTATGCCGGTCGGAAAGGACAGATCATGAAGATTATGCTGTGCTGCAACGCGGGCATGTCCACGAGCCTGCTCGTCCAGAAGATGCAGAAGGAGGCCGCGAGCCGCGGCGAGGAGGTCGCAATCGAGGCGCGCCCGATGAACGAGGCCATGGACCACATCAACGAGGCCGACGTCATCCTCCTTGGGCCCCAGATCGGCTACGCGAAGGGCGACTTCGAGAAGGCCGTCGAGGGGCGCATCCCCGTCGCCGTCATCCCGATGGTCGACTACGGTCGCATGAACGCCGCCAAGATTCTCGACGACGTCAAGAAGATGCTCGGCTAGCCAGCGAGGAGGCTGAGATGGAAGACATGGACGAGCTCGAGCAGATCTGCTTCGAGATCATCAGCTACGTGGGCACCGCCAAGTCCTGCTACGTCAACTCGATCGCCAAGGCCAAGGAGGGCGACTTCGACGCGGCGGCCGACCTGGTCAAGCAGGGCGACGAGGCGTACAACGGCGGCCACGAGGTTCACATGAGGCTGCTCCAGGCCGAGGCGTCCGGCGCGGGCAAGAAGACGCTGCCGCTGCTCCTCCTCCACGCCGAGGACCAGATGGCGAGCGCCGAGACCTGCAAGCTCATGGCGCTGAACTTCGCCGACACCTATCGTGAGCTGCTCTCCCTTAAGGAGAAGCTCAACGCGTAGACGCGGCGGGGCGTGACTGACGGGCCGGGGTCGCCGAAGACGGTGCCCCGGCCTATTTCTGTCTGGTAGCCTTTGGCAGGGCAATCCGTTTCCCTGATTGGGGGCCGCCATGGACTTTGCGAATGTCGACAAGCGCCTGCTCTCGCTCGCCGGCGCCACCAAGGCGCTTCACGAGAAGTGGGGCTGGATGGTGTACTGGGTGGGTGGCCGGCAGTTTGCCTGCGAGCTCATGGTCGCGCCCGACGCCAAGGCTCCCTATGCCGGGCGTCACCTGCTCTCGCTCAAGTGCGATCCCGACCGCATCCTGGAGCTGCGTGCCGAGTGGCCGGACGCGGTCCTGCCCGGCTACTACTCCGACGGGCGCACGTGGATCTCGGTGGACCTCGACGCCGACCTGCCTGAGGGGCTCGTGCTCGACCTCTGCGACCTGAGCTACAGGCTCGTTGTTGCCAAGCTGCCCAAGCGCGTGCAGCGTGAGCTTGCCAGGGGGTAGTCCGCGCAACGATCTGTTGCTTGGCTCTTGCGCCGCCCCCCGGACAATGGGGGAGAAGAATCCGGATGAGAGGAGACGTCCCATGCTCATGCTCAAGGACGTGCTGTCCCGCCTGCGGCGCGAGCGAGGGCTCACGCAGGAGGAGCTGGCGCGAAGGCTCTACATCACCCGCCAGGCAGTCAGTCGCTGGGAGACCGGTGCCACTGAGCCCGGCATCGACATGATCAAGCTCATCGCCCGCGAGCTCGACGTGCCCGTGAGCGCCCTTCTGGACATGCCCGAGCACTACTGCCAGAGCTGCGGCATGATGTTCACCGCGCCCGACCAGCACGGCCACGAGGCGGACGGCTCCGAGGTGGGGGACCTCTGCCGGTGGTGCTACGATGACGGCGCATACGTCGAGGACGTCACAATGGACGAGATGATCGAGGACTGCGCCCCGCGCATGGCCAAGGCGATGGGCTGGACGACGGACGAGGCGGCGTCGCTGCTCGGCGCGGTGCTGCCCACGCTGCGCCGCTGGTATGGGGGCGAGGCGCGCTAAGAGGAGGAGCGGGTGGCCCACAGTCGTACCCTCTACATTGACGCCGACGCGTGCCCGGTCACGCGCGAGGCCCTCGCCTGCGCGCGACGGGCGCGGGTGCCGGTGGTCATTGTGGGAAACACCACGCAGAACCTTGAACGGCACGTCCGACGGGATGACCAGCGCGGCCCCGAGCGGGCCCGTGGCCGCGACGCCACGCACGGCGGCTTCTGGGTGGACGTGCTCGACGTGTCCATCGGTGCGGACAGCGCGGACTTTGCCATCGTGGAGCGCCTGCAGCCGGACGACGTGGTGGTCACGCAGGACATCGGCCTCGCGAGCATGGTGCTGGGGCGCGGAGCGGCGGCCATTGGCGTGCGCGGGCGCGTCTACACCAAAGCGACGATCGACATGGACCTCTTCATCCGCCACGAGGAGAAGAAGGTGCGCCGCGCCGGCGGCCGCACGCGCGGGCCGGCGGCCTTCACGGACGACGACCGCGAGCGGTTCACCCGCAACCTCGCCGATCTTCTCGGCAGATGATACGAAGGGACCGTCCCTTCGTATCACGCCACGACGACGCTCTTCTCGCCGTGCGGGACGGCGCGGCCGATGACCGCGGCGGGGAGGCCCTCGCCGCGCAGGGCGGAGACGAGCCGCTCCGCGTCCGACTCGCCCAGCGCGAGGAGCAGGCCGCCTGAGGTCTGCGGGTCAAAGAGCACGTCGGCGAGGTCGAGCGGAAGCGCGTTGTCGAGCGCCACGCGCGGGCCGAAGAAGTCCCTGTTGCGGTAGGCACCGGCGGGGATGAGGCCGAGCGCCGCCATCTCGCGGGCGCGGGCCATGACGGGCACGGCGGCGGCGTCGATCTGGAGCGTGGCGCCCGAGGCCTCGGCCATCTCGCAGGAGTGCCCCATGAGCGAGAAGCCCGTGACGTCGGTGGCCGCGTGCGGCCAGCATCCCAGCTCGCGCGCCAGGCGAATCGGCGCCTCGTTGAGCGTGGTCATGGAGTCCGTTGCCACGCGCACGCCGGCGTCGTCGAGGAGCCCCCCCTTGTGCGCGGTGGTGAGGACGCCCGTGCCAAGCGCCTTGGTGAGAACGAGCGCGTCGCCGACCTGCGCGCCGCCGTTCTCAAGGCGCTCGTCCAGCGCGACGAACCCCGTCACGGCGAGGCCGTACTTGGGCTCGTGGTCGTTGATCGAGTGCCCTCCCGCGACCACGCACCCGGCGCGACGGCACGTCTCGGCGCCGCCGGCCAGAATCTGCCCGGCGACCTCGATGCCCAGGCAGTTGGGGAAGCACAGGAGGTTGAGCGCCATCGCGGGCCGGCCGCCCATCGCATAGACGTCCGAAAGCGCGTTGGTGGCCGCGACCTGGCCAAACAGGAACGGGTCGTCCACCATGGGCGGGAAGAAGTCCGTCGTGGCGATGAGCCCGCGGCCGTCGCCGAGGTCCCACACGCACGCGTCGTCGGAGGCGTCAAAGCCCACCACGAGCTCCGGCGCGTCCAGGTGCGGCAACCCCGCCAGCACGCCCGCAAGCTCGCCCGGCGCGATCTTGGCCGCGCACCCGGCGGCCTCCACGAGCTCCGTGAGCCTCACGCCCGTCATGTCCATCGCAGCCCCCATCCGCTGAAAGCCTGTCCCAAAATCTCTGAGAGAAAAAACACGTCCCCAATTGACAGACGCCCCCGGGAGCGTAGGTCCCGGGGGCGTGCCGAGTCAACGTTCTTATCGCCAGCCGTTAGTTCTCGTCGGCGGCGAGGGAGGAGTCGCACTCCGCGCGCGTGCGCTCGATGCGGCGCAGCAGGGACTCCTTGAGCTCATAGGTGTGCGAGCGCGCGATGTCGCCCGCCTCGTGCGTGATGAAGCGGAAGAAGAAGTGGCCGTCGAAGTCCTCGTAGATGCGGAACTTGGGCGTGGGCTCGCGATCGAAGGCGTCAACGGTGCTGTCCTCGATCTCGGCGTCGGCGGCGGAGGCGCGCACGCACTCGATTCCGTGCAGGCACTCGTCCTTGGACGGGAAGATGATCGAAGACATGAGGATGTGCCCGTTGCTGGCGCAGAGGTTGAAGCAGTAGCGGCCCTCGTTCTCAACCACGACGTACTGACCCATGGAAATCACCACCTAAGTCGGTTTACTTGCGGATTACAAAAGCCTACCCCGCGCGAGCCCCTGCGGGAGCGGCGCGTTCGCGGACGGTCGGATTTGTTCGGGGAGAAGGGCATGACGCAGCGTCGGTGCGGGCGGCAAACGAGTCGTGGGGGAATACGGGCAGGAAAATGGGGTATGATTGCTTTACATCCCCCGAACGCAATGGGTTGGCGTGGTCGGGGGACGCGCCAGCCCACCAGACGAAAAGGGCCCCGGCCTCCCATGCGGGCGGCCGGGGCCACGTCGTTTCTGGCGCCGAGAAGGGCGGGCGCCGAGAAGGGCGGGCGCCGAGAAGGGCGGGCTGCCCCTCCCTCGCTAGCGCGCCTCGCCGCGAAGCGCGGCGTCGCGGCCGGCGTCGAAGGCCGCGAGGTTGGCCTCCACCGTCCTGGGCGGTACGCACGCGCGCACGGCGTCGCACCAGAGCTCGGCGTCGAAGGGCAGCGCCGTCGAGAGCGCGCCCACGAGCACCACGTTGGTGGAGCAGGGGGCGCCGAGGCCGCGCGCGATCACGCCGGCGTCCAGCAGGTGGGCGCCCAGCTCGCGCAGGCGATCGTCCACGCGCTCGGGCATCGTGAAGTTGCCGATGTTCACGGAGACGGGCGTGATCTCCTCGTCGTTGACGAACATCGTGCCGCCCTCGGCGAGGTAGTGCTGGGCGCGCAGGGCCTCCACGGCCTCGAAGGCCACCACCACGTCGGCGCAGCCGTCGTCGCAGACCATGGTGGAGACGTGCTCGCCCAGGCGGATGACCGTGCTCACCGAGCCGCCGCGCTGGCTCATGCCGTGGATCTCGGAGACCTTGACGTCGAGCCCGGCGCCGGCGGCGACCGTCGCCAGCAGCTTGCCCGCGAGGATCGTGCCCTGGCCGCCCACGCCCACAAGGAGGATGGTCTTGGTGCCGTGCAAAAGTGTCTGTCCCCTTTGCACGCTCTTCTCGGTATCAGCCATTGCTTACTCCTTCGTGATGCAGCCGAACGGGCAGGACTGGACGCACTGGTCGCACCCGACGCACTGCGTGGGGTCGATCGCGGCGGTGCCGTCCTTGGCGCGCCCGAGGGCGGGGCAGCCGATCTTGATGCACTGGCCGCACGCGCGGCAGTTGCGGATGGTGGGCAGCTTGCCGCGGCTGCGGTCGATGAGGCGGCACGGCGCCTTGAAGACGATGACGGAGAGGCGGTCGGTCGCGGACGTGGCGGCCTTGAGAGCGGAGCGCACGGCAGCCAGGTCCTGCGCGTTAACCTCGACGACGTCCTCCACGCCCATCGCGCGGCACAGGGCGAGAAGGTCGAGCGCCTTGCCGGTGGGGTTGTCCAGCGGGCCTATTCTGTGCGAGCTGTCCGTGAGGGTGACGCCGTTCACGGGGTTGCCCTGCGTGCCGGTCATGGCCGTGGTGCGGTTGTCCAGGATGCAGAGGGTGCCGGTGCCGCCGTTGTAGATGGTGCCGAGCATGCTCGTAATGCCGGAGTGCGCGAAGGTGGAGTCGCCGATGACGCCCACGACGGGGCGGCCGGTGCGCTCGGGCGCGCCGGCGAGCTCCATGCCGTGCGCCATGGAGAGCGAGGCGCCCATGTCGATGACCGTGTGGCACGCGCCGTAGGGCGCGACGGCGCCGAGCGTGTAGCAGCCGATGTCGCCGGTGACGATGGCCTTGAGCCGGCGCAGCTCGCAGAAGACGAGGCGGTGCGGGCAGCCGGGGCAAAACGCCGGCGGGCGCGGCGGGAGGTCGGTGGCGGGGTCGAGGTGCGCGGGCTGCTCCACGCCGAAGGCGGCGCGGATGAGCTGCGGCTTGAGCTCGCCGGCAACGGGGAGCGGCGCGGCGGGCGGCTCGGCGAGTGCGATGCCGAGGGCGCGGACGCGCGAGGAGAAGTAGTCGCTCGCCTCCTCGATGACGTAGCACGCGTCGACGGACGCGGCAAAGTCCGCGAGCGCGCGGGCGGGCAGCGGCCAGGCGAGGCCGAGCTTGAACGTGGAGGCCTCGGGCAGCGCCTCGCGGACGTGCTGGTAGACGGCACCGGCGCAGATGACGCCGATCTTCTCGTCACGCATCTCCACGTGGTTGAACGGGCAGGTCTCGGCGTACTCCTCGAGTGCCGCCTGGCGCTCGTCCACGACCACGCGGCGCTTGACCGCGTTGGCGGGCATCATGACGTACTTGGGGATGTCGTCCGCGTAGTCGCGCGGGGCCACGGCCTCGCGCGCGCCGTCGGCGGAGACGAGCGTGCGGGTGTGCGCGATGCGCATGGTCTCGTGCAGCATGACCGGCGTGTCAAAGCGTTCGGAGAGCTCGAAGGCCGCGCGGGCCATCTCGTAGCAGTCCTGCGAGTCGGCCACATCGAGGCAGGGGATGCGGCCGAAGGCGGCGTAGAAGCGCGAGTCCTGCTCGTTCTGAGACGAGTAGCAGGACGGGTCGTCCGCGGCCAGGAGCACGAGGCCGGCGTTCACGCCGGTGGACGCGGCAGCCATGAAGGGGTCGGCGGCAACGTTCACGCCCACGTGCTTCATCGTGACGAGCGAGCGCGCGCCGGCGATGGCGGCGCCGAGGCCCACCTCGAAGGCGACCTTCTCGTTGGGGGACCACTCGCAGTAGACGTCGTCCTTGCGCACGAGGGCCTCGAGCGTCTCGGTGGACGGCGTGCCGGGGTAGCCCACGCCCACGGCCACGCCCGCCTCCCAGGCGCCCTGGGCGATGGCCTCGTTCCCGGACATGAGGTGCTTGTCCATGTCTCTCCTTTCCTGCGGATGTGCGGGGGCAGCGGCGTGCAAAGGGCGTGCAAAGGGGACAGTCACTTTTGCACGCTTTCGGTCCTAGCGTGCAAAAGTGACTGTCCCCTTTGCACGCCCTTTGCACGCCGCCGCCCCCCCTGCACGCCTAGTGGCGGGTCTCGCGGGCGACGAGGGCGTCGGCCCCGTACTTCGCGCGAAGCGCCGGCTTCTCTATCTTGCCCGTGGGGTTTCTCGGCACGGGGGCAAAGATGACCCTACGGGGCCGCTTGTAGCGCGGCAGCCCCTTGCAGAACCGGTCGACGTCCTCCTCCGTGAGGGGCGCGGCGTCCGGCTTGAGCTCGATGATGGCGGCGGCGATCTCTCCCAGGCGCTCGTCGGGCAGGCCGATCACGGCCACGTCCTTGATCGCGGGATGGCCCATGAGGTAGTCCTCGATCTGCACCGGGTAGAGGTTCTCGCCGCCCGTGATGATGACGTCCTTCTTGCGGTCGACGAGCCAGTAGAACCCCTCCTCGTCGCGCCGGGCCATGTCGCCGGTGTGGAGCCAGCCGTCGATGAGCGTCTCCGCCGTGGCCTCGGGGTCCTTGTAGTAGCACTCCATGAGGCCGGGCCCCTTGACGCAGAGCTCGCCGACCTCGCCTGCCGCCACCTCGGCGCCGCGCTCGTCCACGATCTTGCACTCCCAGCGGTAGCCGGGCACGCCGATGGCGCCCACGTGGTCGATGTTCTCCACGCCCAGGTGCACGCAGCCGGGGCCCATCGACTCCGAGAGGCCGTAGTTGGTGTCGTAGTCGTGGTGCGGGAAGACCGCGCGCCAGCGCTGGATGAGGCTCGCGGGGACCGGCTGCGCGCCGATGTGCATGAGGCGCCACTGGTCGAGGTGGTAGTCCTCCAGCCTCACCGTCCCCTCCTCGATGGCCACGAGGATGTCCTGCGCCCACGGCACGAGCAGCCACACGATGGTGCACCCCTCGCTGGACGCGGTCTCCAGCACCGTCTTGGGCGAGACGCCGCGCAGCAGCACGCCGCGCCCGCCCACGAGCAGGCTTCCCATCCAGTGCATGCACGCGCCCGTGTGGTAGAGCGGCGGGATGCACAGGAACACGTCGTCGTGGGTCTGGCCGTGGTGGCGCTGCTCCATCTCGGCGGCCTGCGTGAGGCTCTCGTGGTTGTGGAGGATCGCCTTGGGGAAGCCGGTGGTGCCGGAGGAGAAGTAGATGGCCGCGTCCTCGTGCTCGGAGAGGGGCACGCGGGGGTCGGCCGAGGAGCATAAGGAAGCCAGCTCGCGGTAGCTCTCGGCCCAGGTGGGGCAGTCGTCGCCCACGTAGAAGAGCAGGCGACCGGCGTGGATGCGGTCCACGATCTCCTCCACGCGACCGATGAACTCCGGGCCAAAGACGAGGATGTTCACGTCCGCCTTGTCAAGGCAGTACTCGATCTCGTCGGCGGAGTAGCGGAAGTTCAGCGGCACCACCGTGGCGCCCGACTTGAGGACGCCAAAGTAGAGCGGCAGCCACTCGATGCAGTTGTAGAGCAGGATCGCCACCTTGTCGTCCTTGCGCACGCCGCGGCTGAGCAGCAGGTTGGCAAAGCGGTTGGCCTTCTCGTCAAAGACGGACCACGTCATCTCGCGGCGGAACGGCTCGTCGTCGGTGGTCTCCACGAGGTCGTAGTCGCGCCAGGTGATGTGGCGGTTCTCGCGCCGCTCGGGGTTGACCTCCACGAGGGCGACCTCGCTCGGGTACTTCTCGGCGTTGGCGCGCAGCATGTCGACGATGGTCATACGGGGCCTTTCCGGTCTTGTCACACGTAGGGGACATGATAGACGCGGACGCGCCGGGAGGGGCGCGCGACTCCGCGACCGGTAACGTTCATGTGACGTTGCGTTGCGATTTCGGGGGTCGTGGCAGTTTGGGGCGGACGGGCGTTGCGCGGACGGGGGTTATGGCAGCGGCGCGGCTGCCATAACCCCGAAAAGCGCGGCGGGGCGAGAAGAACGCGCAGTTGGCGTCCTGGACCGATTGCCATAACCCCTCTTCCGGCAACGCGCTAGGCGCCGGGATTGCCATAACCCCCGCTCACGCAACGCCCGCCGTCCGCACCTCCGTCCTTCTCGCCGCGCCGTGCCGCTGTGCTACCCTCGTGGCGAGAAGAACCTGCGGACAGGAGGCCCCATGAGACGCCTTTTGGTGGTTGAGGACGACGCTCGGCTGCGCGACGAGCTCTGCGTCCTTCTCGGGCGCAACGGCTACGAGGCCGTGGCGCTCACGGACTTCGCGGACACCGCCGGCCAGATCCTCTCCGTCGCGCCCGACCTCGTGCTCCTGGACCTCAACCTTCCCGGCGTGGACGGCCAGTACGTCTGCCGCGAGGTGCGCCGCAAGAGCGACGTCCCCATCATCGTGGTGACGAGCCGCGACAACGACATGGACGAGCTGCTCACGCTCTCCCTCGGCGCGGACGACTTCGTTCCCAAGCCCTACAACGACCAGGTCCTCCTCGCCCATGTGGCGACGGTCCTCAAGCGCAGCTACGGCGAGGGCGCGGCGGCCGCGGAGATATGCCACGGCGGCGTGACGCTGGACACGGCGCGCTGCCGCGTGAGCGCGGGCGGCCGCACCGCCGAGCTCACGAAGAACGAGCTGCGCATCCTGGCGCTGCTCATGCGCAACGCGGGCGCGGTGGTGAGCCGCCAGCGCATCCAGGAGGAGCTGTGGGCGTCCGACGAGTTCGTCGACGACAACACGCTCACGGTGAACGTCAGCCACCTGCGCTCGACGCTCGCGAAGATCGGCGTGGAGAACTTCGTGCTCACCAAGCGCGGCATGGGGTATCTGGTGGAGTGAGGCAACGTGCCGCCGGCGTCTGCCACTGGCACGCGAGGGAGGACACATGGGCTTTGGCGCGTACATCGCCGACCGGCTGGTCCCGCTGGTCGTAGGCACGGCGGCGCTCGCGTTCGCCGCGCTCGTCATGGGCGTCTACGGCCTCGACCCGGCCGCCGTGGCGTTTGTCTGCGGCGTGCTTGTGCTCGCCGCCGCCGTGGCCCTGCTGCTCGACTGGCTGCACCGCCGCACGTTCTACCAGCGGCTCTCCGACATGCTCGACTCGCTCGACGAGACGTACCTCGCCACGGAGCTCGTCGGGCGGCCGGACTTCCTCGAGGGCGAGCTCTTCTACGACGCGCTCGACCGCGAGTCCCGGGCCATGCGCGACCGCATCGCCGCCGCGCGCCGCCGGCAGCGCGAGTACCGCGAGTACGTGGAGACCTGGGTGCACGAGATCAAGACGCCCATAGCCGCGGCGCACCTCATCGCGAAGAACAACCCCTCTCCCGAGGTGGACGCCCTGGACGCCGAGGTCGACGCCATCGAGGGCTACGTCGAGCAGGCGCTCTACTACTCGCGCGGCACCTCGCTCGAGCGCGACTTCCAGATTCGCGAGGTCCTCCTCGCCGACGTGGTGCGCGACGCGCTGCGCCACAAGGCCCGCACGCTGATTGGCGCCCGCGTGACGCCGGAGCTGGAGGGGCTCGACCTCACGGTGCGCGCCGACCCCAAGTGGCTCTCCTTCGTGATCGGCCAGGTGCTCGTGAACAGCGCGAAGTACCGCAGCGAGAAGGACGGTCGGGGTCGCGTGCGCATCACGGCCACGCGGCGGGAGACGGGCCTCGACGCGTGGGAGACGGTGCTCGCGATCGCCGACGACGGCGTGGGCATGCCGGCCTCCGACGTGGGCCGCGCGTTTGACAAGGGCTTCACGGGCGAGAACGGCCGGCGCTTCGCCCGCTCCACCGGCATGGGCCTCTACCTCGTGCGCGAGCTCTGCGAGAAGATGGGCGTCCGCGCCGCGCTGGAGTCCGAGGAGGGCTCGGGCACCACCGTGTACCTGAGCTTCCCCGACATGGTCGACCGCGCGTGACACAAAGGGGCCGTGCAAAGGGGACCGTGCAAAGGGGACAGTCACTTTTGCACGGTGTTCGCGTGCAAAAGTGACTGTCCCCTTTGCACGGTCCCCTTTGCACGACCGCCCCTTGTCTCACCCTTACGAAACCATAAGGAAGCGATAAGCCCCGCCGATGGCACCGTCCTTCTCGCCGGGCGAGTATGGTCTTGTACCAGAACGCCACACGAGAGGAGCCCCCCATGGCACCCGCTCACATCCGATCCGCCCAGCCTGCCCAGCCGGTCCTTGTCTGCCAGGACGTGGAGAAGCTCTACGGCACCCGCTCCAACGTCACGCGCGCCCTCGACGGCGTGTCCTTCGACGTTGCCGCCGGCGAGTACATCGCCATCATGGGTCCGTCCGGCTCGGGCAAGACCACGCTCCTGAACTGCATCTCCACGATCGACCGGCCTACCTCCGGCCACATCCTCGTGGACGGCCAGGACATCACCGCCCTGCGCCCCGGGCAGCTCTCCCGCTTCCGCCGCGAGCGCCTGGGCTTTGTCTTCCAGGACTCCAACCTGCTGGACACCCTCACCGCGCGCGAGAACATCGCACTTGCGCTCACGATCAACCACGCCCCCGCCAAGGAGGTCGTCGCGCGCGTGACCGGCGTGGCGGAGCGCCTCGGCGTCGCGGACGTCCTCGACAAGTTCCCGCACGAGATGTCCGGCGGCCAGAAGCAGCGCGTGGCCGCGGCCCGCGCCATCGTGACCGACCCCTCGCTCGTGCTCGCCGACGAGCCCACGGGCGCCCTCGACTCCAAGAACTCCCGCCGCCTGCTCGAGAGCCTCGAGGCCCTGAACGCCGACGGCGCCACGATCATCATGGTCACGCACGACTCCTTCGCCGCGAGCTACGCTCGCCGCGCCCTCTTCCTCAAGGACGGCCGCGTCTGGAACGAGATCGTCCGCGGCGACAAGACGCGCAAGGCCTTCTTCGACGAGATCATGGACGTCGTGTCCTTCCTGGGAGGGGAGGGGGCAGATGTACGCTAAGATCGCGCTCGGCAACGTCCGCAAGTCCTTCCGGGACTTCTCGGTCTTCTTCCTGACGCTCGCCGTCGGCGTCTGCGTGTTCTACGCCTTCGGCTCGATCACCGACCAGACTGCCGTCATCCAGATGGCGGCCGACCAGCGCCGCATGGTCCAGGGCCTCGCGGACATCCTCTCCGGCCTCTCCGTGTTCGTCGTCATCATCCTCGGGTTTCTCGTCGTCTATGCCAACCGCTTCCTCATCCGGCGGCGCAAGCGCGAGTTTGGCATCTACCTCACGCTGGGCATGGACATCCGGCACGTCTCGTGGATCGTCGTCATAGAGACGCTCGTCGTGGGCGTGGTCGCGCTGGCGGTGGGCCTGCTGCTGGGCATCGGCCTCTCGCAGGTCATGATGTACGTCACAGCCGGGCTCTTCGAGGCCACGATCAAGGGCTTCGTCTTTGCCTTCTCGCCGTCCGCGTGCCTCTCCACGATGGCGTGCTTCGCGGGCATCTTCCTCGTGACGCTCGTCTTCAACGTGACCACGGTCAGCCGCTACAAGCTCATCGACCTCATCAACGCGGACAAGGTGAGCGAGAAGGTCCGCCTGCGCAGCCTGCCGCTCTCCGTGGTGCTCTTCCTCGTGTCGCTCGCGCTCATCGGCGTGGCGTACAAGGTCCTGCTCGAGCACGGCATGATGGAGGAGGGCCCGTACTTCGCCATCGCCACGGGCCTGGTCACGGTGGGCACCCTGCTCTTCTTCTTCTCGATCTCCGGATTTGCCCTCCGCGCGCTCCAGGCGAGCCCGCGCGCCTACCTCTCTGGCCTCAACATGTTCGTGATGCGCCAGCTCAACAGCCGCATCAACACCGCGTGGCTCTCCGTCTCCCTGGTGTGCGCGATGCTCTTCCTCGCCATCTGCGGCGTGTGCACGGGCTTCTCGGTTGCCACGGGCATGAACGAGAGCCTCAAGGTGGGCACGCGCTACGACATGTCGCTCGTGAGCTACCCCATGGGCATGGCCTCGGCGCTCGTCTCCGCCGACCCCGAGGAGGGCCCCGCCGCTGCGGACGGCTACGACGCCATCGCCCGCCTGCGCGCGGACATCCCCGACTACGACGAGATCTTCTCGGACGCCGTCCAGGTCAACCAGTACACCTACGACGCCGAGGGCAACCTGCTCGTGGACACCACGGTGGAGGAGCTCTTCGCCAACACGGACTTCACGGGCAACGCCACCATGCAGACCATGATGCAGGGCAACACGGACCAGCACCTCGTCATCGTGCCGGTCTCGCAGTACAACGCCCTGGCCCAGATGCTGGGCGAGAAGAACGTGGAGCTCGCGGCCGACGAGTGCCTGCTCTGGAACGACATGTCGTCCCTTGACGAGCTCTGGGAGGCCGTGGTCGCGCAGAACCCCGAGGTCGAGGTCCAGGGTCGGACGCTGCGCTTCGCCGCGGAGCCGCTCGCGCGCCTGCCCTTCTCGGACTCGAGCGCCGGCGGCACGGTGTCGGGCGCGCTCGTCGTCCCCGACGACCTGATTCCGGCTGACGCCGGTCCCACCTCGACCGGGGTGAACCTCATGTACGCGGGCGAGCGCGCGGAGGTTGAGCCCGCTGCCGTCACCGCGATTGACGAGGCCTACGGCGACATCATGGGCCAGGGCTCCACGCTCGACGCCTGGCCGGTCTGGATGCGCACGACCGCCCAAGGCCTGCTCGACCAGGCCTCCGGCACCACCGTCGTGGTCACCTACCTGGCCATCTACATCGGCGTGGTCCTGCTCGTGAGCTGTGCCACGGTGCTCGCCCTGCAGCAGCTCTCCGAGGCGGCGGACAACGTGGGCCGCTACCGCGTCCTCGCCGAGCTCGGCGCCGAGCGGCGCATGATCAACCGCGCGCTTCTCGCCCAGGTGGGGGTGTACTTCCTCTTCCCGCTGGTCGTGGCCGTGGCGCACGCGGCCGTGGCGCTCAGCGTGGTGAACGACATCGTGGCGCTGCTCACGGGCTTTCAGATCGGCACGGCGCTCGTGGGCACGGTGGCCTTCGTGGTGGCGCTCTACGGCGGCTACTTCCTCGTGACCTACCTCACCTCGCGCAGCCTCATCGTGCGGTAGCGCAAAAGGGGGACGGTGAGACAAGGGGGACGGGTTCATTTGTCTCATCGAATTCATGAGACAAATGAACCCGTCCCCCTTGTCTCACCGCGCCCCCCTTGTCTCACCGCCCCCCCTGTCTCGCCCGTCCCCTTTTGCGCCGCTGGCCGAATGAACCTGAAACACGCATGCAACATCGGTACCATGAAGCAATGGAAGGGAAGAGACAGGAGGTACCCATGGGACTGTTCGATAAGATCAAGAGCAAGTTCGTCTCTGACGACGGCACGTTCACGCCCCCCGAGGCGTCGTTCGCCACCCGCCCGGACACCGTGTATGCCCCCGTCTCGGGCGTGCTCATCCCGCTCGAGGAGGTCAACGACGAGATCATCTCCGCCGGCCTCATCGGCAACGGCTACGGGATCCTCCCCACCGGCAACGGCGTGCTCTACTCGCCGGTCAACGGCCGCATCGGGGCCACCACGGTGACCAACCACTCCATCGGCATCGCCACGCACGAGGGCATCGAGGTCCTCATCCACATCGGCATCGGCACGGTCAACATGAAGGGCAAGGGCTTCAAGCGCCTGGTCGAGGCCAACGACGAGGTCCACGCCGGCCAGCCGATCATGCTCTTCGACGTCGACGCCATCAAGCTCGCCGGCTACGACGAGGTCATCGCCTGCGTCATCTCCAACCCGGACGCCTTTGCCAAGATCCGCCACGTCGGCGCGTCGGGCACGCTCATCGGCGACCGCCCGCTCGTCAAGATCGGAGACCCGCTCCTCGTAGCGAAGAAGTAGCGCTACAATCACGCGGTCACGAGGCCCCGCATTCGTGCGGGGCCTCTTTCACGAAGAGAGAGGATCTGGCACATGGCACGTATCTTCATCAGCCCCAGCAAGTACGTTCAGGGCCCCGGCGAGCTGACCCGCCTCGGCGAGTACGTCAAGGCCTACGGCGCCCACGCGCTCGTGGTCATCTCCGAGGGCGGCCTGCGCCGCTCCGGCGACGTCATCACCGCGAGCCTCGAGGCCGCCGGCGTGGCGCGCACCTACGACAACTTCAACGGCGAGTGCTCCCAGGCCGAGATCGACCGCCTTGTCGAGGTCCTGCGCTCGTCCGGCGCCGACGTGGTCGTGGGCGTGGGCGGCGGCAAGATCTTCGACACCGCCAAGGCCGTGGCCGCTGCCGTCGACGTGCCCGTGGTCATCGTGCCCACCATTGCCGCCACGGACGCCCCGTGCTCCGCGCTCTCCGTCATCTACACCGACGACGGTCAGTTCAAGGAGTACCAGTTCTTCAAGCAGAACCCCAACCTCGTCCTCATGGACACCGACGTCATCTCCAAGAGCCCGGTGCGCCTGACGGTCTCTGGCATGGGCGACGCCCTGGCCACCTACTTCGAGGCCCGCGCCTGCAAGCGCTCCGACGCCACCACCTGCGCCGGCGGCCACGTGACCGAGGCCGCCATGGCGCTCGCCCGCCTGTGCTACGAGACGCTCATCTCCGACGGCCTCAAGGCTAAGCTCGCGCTGGAGGCCGGCGCCTGCACCGAGTCCGTCGAGAAGATCATCGAGGCCAACACGCTGCTCTCCGGCCTGGGCTTCGAGTCCGCGGGCCTTGCCGGCGCGCACGCCATCCACAACGGCATGACCGCCATGCCCGAGACCCACGCGTTCTACCACGGCGAGAAGGTCGCCTTCGGCACGCTCACGCAGCTCGTCCTGGAGAACGCCGAGGAGCTCTACGAGGTGCTCGACTTCTGCGTGGAGATCGGCCTGCCGGTGACGTTCGCGCAGCTCGGCGTCGAGGACGCGAGCTGGGAGCGCGTGCTCGAGGTGGCCAAGCTCGCCTGCGCGCCCACCGACACTCTCGGCAACATGCCCTTCGAGGTCACGCCCGAGAAGGTCGCCTCCGCCATGCTCGCGGCCGACGCCTACGGTCGCGCCGCCCTCGGCGAGGAGTAGCTCGACGGCCCGAGGTTCTTCTCGCCCCGGCGTCCGGATGTGCGGAGTCCCGGCTTTCGGCCCCTCCGGCTCCCGGCTTCCGGCTCCGCCGCTCAGGCGTTGGCCTTTCCGGGGTTATGGCAATTAACCCGTCGCCCGCGTTGTCCGATCGGGGGTTGTGGCAGTTTTCGACCTGCCACAACCCCCGATTCCGCAACAGGGCGAGAAGAACGCCCAGTTGACGCTCCGCCGCGACTGCCATAACCCCCATCTCCGCAGCGCGTCGGAGCCCCAAATTGCCATAACCCCCGAACCCGCAACGCGCTCCGCGGCACGTCCCCGCGGCACGTCCCCTCGGCGCAGAAACGGGGCCGGAACCCTGAGGCTCCGGCCCCGTCGCAGGTGCGGGTGACGATTGGTGAGGCGTCAGTCCTTCTCGCCGGAGATGGAGGCGTAGAAGGTCGCGTGATCGAAGACGTCCTTGATGGTCTTGCCGTGGATGAAGGGGAGGGCGAGGAACTCGTCAACGGTGGGGACGAGCTCGGAGCAGTCGACGAAGTGGTCCTTCTCGTTGCGGCGGCTCGTGTCCTGCGCGCGCCAGGACTCGAAGTTGCAGTCAGTCAGGTAATAGATGGCGGAGCCGGTCTTCATGTAGACCGAGTGGTTGCAATGCAGGTACTCGGCCAGCTCGTCGTAGTTGATGTCGAGGGCCTCTGCTGCCTTCTTTCCCATGGCGGTTCCTTTCTCCGGAATACCAAATGGACGATAGACAAACTATAACCCGTCTCGCCGCCTGTTATGCGTCTGTTCCCGAAATGTTAGGTGAGCGTAGCCTCTGCGGTCACTGAGCGCTGGCGAGAAGAACGCGCTCCAGCTCGTCAGGCGTGTCCACGAAGGCGGTCGCCCCCGCCGCCACGAGCTCGTCTCGCCCGCGGAATCCCCACGTACATGAAATGCAGCTGCACCCGACGGCCTCGGCGGTCTGCACGTCGACCTCGGAGTCGCCCACGTACGCCATGCCCTCGTGTGTGACGCCCATGCGCCCGAGCGCGGCCTCAACCATGTCCGGGGAGGGCTTCTTGCGGATGCCGGCCGCCTCGTTCTCCCCGAGCACCGCGTCGAAGGCGCCCGGGAACTGCCGCGCAATCAGCTCCTGCACGGCGAAGTCGCCCTTGTTGGAGACCACGGCCAGGCGCACGCCTGCGGCGCGCAGGTGAGCCAGGAGCTCGGGGATGCCGGGGTAGGGGCCGGTGTGGTCCTCGCAGTGGGCGGCGTAGTGAGCGCAGAAGTCCTCGTAGACGGCCTCCTCCGTGGCGGCGTCCGTGCCGGCGGGCACGGCACGGTGGATGAGCAAGCGAATGCCGTTGCCCACGAAGCGGCGCACGTCGTCGATGGAGTGCGGCGGCATGTCGTGCGTCGCGAGCGCCGCGTTGGTGGAGAGGTGCAGGTCCTCGAGGGTGTTCAGGAGGGTTCCGTCAAGGTCGAAGACGACGGTCTGGTATGCGGGCATGTGCGCTCCTTCGGTTGGCCGGCGCTAGGGTAGCACGTTCGACGGGGGAGCGTCTGAAAACTCCGGGTATTAGGGTACGTTTTCCGCATCCCTACAGCTGCGAGTCCTCGTTGTCATAGTCGATTTTGAGCGATCCAAAGTATTCGAATTCTGTTCTCAAGGAGCAGAAGGAGCGACACGAGTTCTCGGCGCATGTTATCACGCGCTTCTTCATGACGCCGATGAGCATCGAGGAGCGATGGGATCTCATCGAGGAGTACTTCCTTGGAAACGACGACTATGTCGCCGCGCGGCTTGGGCCTGAACCTACTACTGGAGGTTTGCCTGATGATGAGGTAACGACAAAGGTGAGGTTCAGAGGAAAAAGAAGTTTTTTACTGGCCTCTACGCAACGGTGATGAATGAGGGGATGGGCTTTCCGCCACAGCCATACTTCAGGATTTGGAGGAGCCTTATCAAGGGTGATGTCCAGCCTGAGGAACAGGCCGATCTCGACAGGCTGCGGGCTGCCACCAAAGGTGCTCGCTATGAGTATCCGTCTCTGAACCCAGAACTCAGGATAGAGAGCACTGGAGAGACGCTTCATCCGCTGCTCGCCTGGAAGGAGCACCGCGTACTTCTCTTCAGGCTTAGGTCGGCAGCGGAGTATGACCTTGCCAGGAAAACGGATTGGACGCCGTACTTGCTCGGCCAGGGAGAGTCGATCGTCAAACTAGTTGATGACATTCAGACAAGGAAGCATAGGAACAACGAGGAATGACGTGAGCCGACGCCTGAGCCCGCGGTAGAGGCTACGTCGCAGCACCCGCCCGTCCTTCTCGCCAGCAGCTTGACTCCATCGAGGTCGGCGATGTCGTGCGCCACAAGGCGTTCGGCCAAGGTACGGTGGTGAGTCTCGACGAGGGCTACATCGTCGTTCATCTGGGCGGCAAGGACCGCATGTTCGCGTTTCCTGGTGCTTTTGAGCAGGGATTTCTGGGATTGTAGGCCATCTGAGGTGGCAGCGCGTTTGGAGCGCCCCCAGTGTGGTATAAGAGAAGTGGGCCCTTCGGGGTCTTCCAAGCGCCGGGGGCGTTTCCCCCGGCATTTTTTATATCGAGAGGGGACCGAGTTGCGAGAGCTGAGCGTCTTCGTAGACGAGTCTGGAGCCGACGGCCTGGACTCGGACTACTACCTTCTGACGCTTGTGTTCCATGACCAGAGCGCGCCTTTGGCTGACAGCGTTTCTCGATATGAGCGGAGCCTTGTGGCGCGCGGCCTCCCCAATCTGCCCTTTCATGCCTCGCCCCTGATGAACGGGCACGACGACTACTCCTTTATGAGCGTTGAAGATAGGCTGCGGCTTCTTGCGGCGTTTCGCGTCCTGTTCCGATACCTCCCCATCCGCTACAAGACCTTCTCGTACCGGAAGCGTGAGTTTGCGGATGCCGAGCACCTCTCCGAGCGGATGCGTCGGGACGTGGTCAACTTTCTTTTTGATAACCTCGACTACCTTCAGCAGTTCGACCGGGTGAAGGTCTACTACGATGGTGGCCAGCATGCGGTGACGCAGGCGATCCACGACGCGCTCGAATACGCGCTCGCCCGCGAGGCTGTGGTGTTCCGAGCCGCCTCGCCTTCCGAGTACCGACTCTCTCAGGCGGCTGACTATGCCTGCGCGGTTGAGCTGACGGCGCTCAAGTACCAGGCCCACGAGGAGACCGCCACCGATCGTCGCTTCTTCGGCTCGTGGGGTACGTTCAAAAGAAACGTCCTCAAGACGGTGCGCAAGAAGGCGTTTGTCGGCGCTCCGTAGGGTCCTTCTCGGCGCTTCGGTTAAATGGACCGGCCCTGCTCGTTCCCCGGGGCCTTTGAGCAGGGGTTTACGGGCTGAAGCTGAAGGAACGATCGGCGTAGCCTTTCGTCTCCAAGCCCAGGGGGTTGCATGAGGTTCGGTTTTGCTGGCTGCGGTGCGCGGCTGGCGTTCGTGACATGCTCGGTTCTGCTGGCGGTGCCGCCCGCTCTTGCTTTCCCGCGACGGTAGGAGCTACACCTGAGTACGAGCAGTAAGTTCTGAGTCTACTTATCGATTGGCGCATACATTGGCAGCCCAGCTCTGCCAATTTCGCCATAATTGGCAGAGCTGGGCTGCCAATTCTGGAGGCTGCCACGAACGAAGCGATTGCCTCCGCACTCTCCAAGGGTGCGCACCGCTTCTTTGACGAGCTGCATCGTCCGCGTGATTATTGTCGTCCGGTTACGCTCGCGCGCCGCCAGCGTCGCCCGTAGTACAATCACCCCCGCTGTGACGCGCGCCGTTTACGTGCGTCGCGGCCATCCGGAAGGCGCCGCCCGTACGGCACGGGGCGGCAGGACGAGAAAGGCATCACATGGACTCCCACACCATGCACACCCACACCTGCGGCGAGCTGCGCCGCGAGCACATCGGCCAGCAGGTGACGCTCACCGGCTGGGTCTGGCACCGCCGCGACCACGGCGGCCTCATCTTTGTTGACCTGCGCGACCGCGACGGCGTGACGCAGGTCTCCTTTGACCCGGAGCACTCCGGCGGCGAGGCCTTCCACGCGGCCGAGACCATTCGCTCCGAGTGGCCCATCAAGGTCACCGGTGTGGTCCGCGAGCGCCCCGAGGGCATGGAGAACCCCAAGCTCGCCACCGGCGAGATCGAGGTCCTTATCGACGCCATCGAGGTCCTCAACTCCTCCAAGACGCCGCCCTTCCAGATCGAGGACCACGTGGACACCTCCGAGGACGTCCGCCTGCGCTATCGCTACCTGGACCTGCGTCGCCCGCGCATGACGGCCAACCTCAAGATGCGCTCCGACTTCACCTTCGCGCTGCGCCAGGCGCTGCACGACCGCGAGTTCCTCGAGGTGGAGACGCCGGCGCTCTTCAAGTCCACGCCCGAGGGCGCGCGCGACTTCCTCGTGCCGTCCCGCACCCAGCCCGGCCACTTCTACGCGCTGCCGCAGTCCCCGCAGCTCCTGAAGCAGCTCCTCATGGTCGGCGGCGTCGAGCGCTACTACCAGGTCGCCAAGTGCTTCCGCGACGAGGACCTGCGCGCCGACCGCCAGCCCGAGTTCACGCAGGTGGACATCGAGATGAGCTTCGTCGAGCAGGACGACGTCATGGGCGCGCTCGAGGACGTTCTGTCCGACGCCTTCTCCAAGATGGGCGTCGAGATGCCCACGCCGCTGCGCCGCCTGGACTACTGGGACGCGATGGACACCTACGGCTCCGACAAGCCGGACACCCGCTTTGGCATGGAGCTCCACGACGTGACGGGGATCTTCCAGGCCTCCAAGTTCAAGCTCTTCGCGAGCGCCGCCGCGACCGACGGCCAGTACGTCAAGGCCATCAACGCCAAGGGCGCCGGCGCCTGGCCGCGCGCGCAGATCGACAAGCTGGCCAACGTCGCCGCCGAGTTTGGCGCCAAGGGCCTCGCGTGGATCGCGTTCCGCGAGGATGGCTCCGTGAACAGCCCGATCGTCAAGTTCTTCTCCGACGAGGAGATGGAGGCCCTCAAGGCTGAGATGGACGTCGAGCTGGGCGACCTCGTGATGTTCGCCGTGGCCGACCGCAAGACGGCCGACGAGATCCTCGGCGGCATGCGCCTGCACATGGCAAACGCACTCGACGTCCCGCGCGAGGGCCACGACTTCCTCTGGGTGGTCAACTTCCCGCTCTTCCACTGGGACGACGAGGCCAAGCGCTACGAGGCCGAGCACCAGCCCTTCACCCTGCCCACCGAGCTCGACGTCGAGAAGATCAAGGCCGACCCGCTGGCCATCGGCTCCGCGACGTACGACTTCGTCATGGACGGCTGCGAGGCTGGCGGCGGCGGCATGCGTATCCACAACTCCCAGATGCAGCTCGACATGCTCGAGCTCATGGGCTTCACGGTGGAGCGCGCCCGCGAGCAGTTCGGCTTCCTGATGGACGCCCTCGAGTACGGCGCGCCCCCGATGGGCGGCTTCGCCCTCGGCCTCGACCGCGTGTGCATGCTGCTCGCCGGTGAGGACTCCATCCGCGACGTCATGGCGTTCCCCAAGACGTCTTCTGGCAGCGACCTCATGTCCGAGGCCCCCAGCGAGGTCTCCGGCAAGCAGCTCAAGGAGGTCGGCCTCCGCCTCCTGTAAAAGGGGACGGGTTTTCTCTCAGAGAAAACGGGACAGGTCTCAGGGACCGTCCGGCGCCAGCTGGCGAAGGGAACGGCATGAGCGACAAGCGCGAGCAGGTCGAGAAGCTCCAGAAGGGCACCGCCAAGCTCTACGCTGGCATCCTCATCGCGGTGCTGCTGGTCGTGGTGGTATGGGCCGTGGTCTCTAACCTCGGGTAGGCCGTCCTTCTCGCCAGCATCTTTTAGTCTGCGTTCTCACCGAGACAGAGGAACGGGACAAAATGGGCTCTCAAACGACCCCGTTTTGTCCCGTTCCTCTGTCTCGGTGCAAGCGCAATGGGCGAGAAGGGCGTCGGCCGGAGGGCCCGCGCGCGAAAAAGCGGCGCCCGCCGGGAGTGGCGGGCGCCGCAAGGTGGGGGCGTGTGCCGAGAAGGACTACTTCTCGGAGCCGTAGAAGCTCTTGAAGCCCTTGAAGATGACCGCGGCGAGGGCGGCGCCGGCGAGCGGCGCGAAGATGAAGACCCAGACCTGCTCGATGGCGACGGTGTTGCCGGTCACGGCCATGGCGAGCGCGGGGCCGAAGCTGCGGGCGGGGTTCACGGAGGTGCCCGTCAGGGGGATGCCCATGATGTGCACGAAGGTGAGGCAGAGGCCGATCACGAGGCCGCCGAAGTGGCTGGTCTTGACGTCGGCGGTCACGCCGAGGATGGTGAGCACGAAGACGCAGGTGAGGATGACCTCGACGACGAAGGCGCCGATCATGGAGAGGCCGGTCGTGGAGGCGTCGCCGAAGCCGTTGCAGCCGAGGCCGGTCTCGGCCACGCCGCCGAGGGAGCCGCACTGGGTCACGATGAACAGCAGCACGAAGGCGGCCGCGATGGCGCCGACGAACTGGGCGATCCAGTAGCAGTAGAGGTCCTTGAGGGAGATGCGGCCGTCGACGTAGCAGCCGAAGGTCACGGCCGGGTTGATGTGGCAGCCCGAGACGTTGCCGATGACGAAGGCCATGGCGACGATGGACAGGCCAAAGGCCAGGGCGATGCCCACGGTGCCGAGCGTGGTGCCGGCTATGCAGGCGCTGCCGCAGCCGAAGAGCGTGAGCACGAACGTGCCGAGGGCCTCGGCGAGGTACTTCTTGGTGGAATCCAAAACATCCTCCTTCATGAAACGTGCCCGACGGCTGAGGTCCGCCGGGCGACAAAACGCTCGCCATTGTGCCGAAGCGGATGGGCTCCCACAACAGGGCGCGCTCAATTTCAATGGGAAGTTGAACAAATGAACTGCAGGTCAAGAGTTAGCTCAAAGCTAGGTTGAAACTGAAAAAGAATACGATTACCTGCAATTTTGTACGAGATAATGACAAATCGTGTGAATCAGCTGGTTAACGAGAAGTTCAAGGGGGAAGGACGTTGAATTTGACGAGACGGTCCTTCGGCGCGCTGATGCTTGCGGCGCTGCCGGTGGGAATGCTTGCGAGCGGGTGTGACGGCGCGCCCGTCGCGATCGGCGGGTTGAAGGGGACCCTGCGCGCCGGCGTGCGCGCGGACGTGGTGGGGTTCGGCTACCTCAACGAGGGCACCGGCAACTACTACGGCATGGAGATCGACCTCGTCAACCAGCTCGCCGACCGCCTCGGCTACGGCGAGGTCGAGTTCGTCACCGTGCTCCCGGAGAACCGCAAGGAGATGCTCCTCAACGGAGAGATCGACCTCATCGCGGGCTGCTACTCCATCGCCGACTCCCGCCTGGAGAACTTCGACTTCTCTCCCGCGTACTATGACGACCGGGTCATCGCGGTGGTCCAGAACTCCTCCCTCTTCGAGGGCATCGACGACCTGCGCGGATGCACGTTCGGCACCATGTCCGGCGCCAACGCCGCGCCTTTGCTCTCCATCAAGCTCTATGAGATAGGCTTCACGAACGGCGAGGTCGTGACCGCCAACGAGGACAACTCCGACGTCACCTTCGACACCTGGAACCTCGTGCAGTACCCCAGCTACCAGGAGCTCTCCGACGCGCTCGAGTCCGGCGAGGTCGACGCCATGGTGCTCGACGGCGCCATCGCGCATACCTACATGGACGACAAGCGCACCGTGCTCCCCGACTTCGTGGTGGCCGAGCAGTCGTTCGGCGTGGCCACGCAGAAGGGCTCCGAGCTCTCCCAGCCCGTGTCCGAGGCGGTGCAGGAGATGCTCGACGACGGCACCATCGCCGCGCTCGTGGACAAGTGGGACTAGGGGGATAGCGATGCGGATGTCACGTAACCTCAAGATCAAGATCGCGGCCATCGTCATCGCCGCGCTCGCGAGCATCGCCGTCATGGGGGTGCTCCTCTCCAACATGCAGAGCGAGCTCACGCGCGCCAACTATGACGTCGAGATGGAGGAGGAGGCCAGGCAGCTCACCTCCCTGCTCGCCGAGGCGGACGAGGAGAACGCTCAGAACAAGGAGACCTTCGACGCCATCTACCAGTCCAAGGCCCAGAGCGTCTCGTTCCTCGTCGCCAACGACACGGGCTTCGAGGCCACGGACGCCAAGATGCGCGAGTACCAGGAGCTCCTCGGGGTCGACAACGTGCTGCTGGTGAGCGCCGACGGAACCGTGGTCGCCAAGGCGGCCGACACCCGCGCGGACTTTGCCGCCGCGCGCTTCAACTACCTGCGCGAGTCGCTCGCCACGGGCGAGCCGTCGCGCGCCGTGGAGATCGACCTGCCCGAGCAGGACTGGAACGTGCGCTACTACGCCGCGCGGATCGACGAGGGCACCATGGTGGTCATCGAGCAGAGCCCCGCGGAGCTGCACGAGCTCGTCGACTCCACCGGCTCGACCGCGAGCGTGCTCAAGGGCATCCAGATCGGGCAGGACGGCTACGTCTTCGCCCTCTCCGCGCAGACCTACGTGATCGAGTACCACCCCGACGAGCGCCTCATCGGCGCGGACGCCATCGACGAGGGCATCGACGTCGAGGACCTCGAGGACGGCTTCACCGGCTGGATGAGGCTCGACGGCAAGAGCATCTACGGGCGTGTGTGCCTCGTCGACGACATGTATTACATCGAGGCCGTCCCCGCGGCCGACATGAACGCCTCGGGCGACGTCACCGTGGGCGTCATCCTCTTCGCGTTCGCCGTCGTGGCCGCGTCGGTGGCCCTCTACGGCATCTTCGTGCTGCGCGAGGACGAGCGCAACGGCCACGAGGGCGTGGAGGAGATCCGCGCGCTCGGCGGCATCCGCGTCAACCGCCGCATCGCGAGCCGCGCGGCGGTGCTGTCCGTCGTGGGCTTCATCTGCATCGTGGTCATCTCCTTCTACATGCAGACGCTCTTCGCGCTCTCCTCGCAGTCGCTCACGCTCTCCGAGCGCGTGGACCAGGTTGCCTCCACCATCGACCGCAGCCAGGACCGCGCGGCCGAGCTCGAGTCCCAGTACAACGAGCGCTACCTCTCCAAGGCCAACGTCGCGGCCTACGCGCTCGACCACAACCTCGCCCTCGCCACGCGCGAGAAGCTCCAGGAGCTCGCCGACGTCCTGCAGATCCAGTACCTCTTCACCTTTGACATCAACGGCACGATGACGGCCACCAACTCCAACTTCACCAACTTCGTGCTCTCCGAGGACCCCGAGGACCAGTCCTACGACTTCCGCAAGCTCCTCCAGGGCGTTGACTCCGTCGTGCAGGAGGCCGGCCCCGACGAGGTCTCCGGCGAGCTCAGGCAGTACATCGGCGTGACCACGCACGACGAGTCAGGCACCGTGAACGGCTTCGTCCAGCTCGGCATCCGCCCGACGCGCCTCGAGACCCTCCTCGAGAGCGTCCAGATTGAGAACGTGCTCGACGGCGTCCACGTGGGCGCGGACGGCTTCGCCTTCGCCGTCAACAAGTCCGACGGCGCCTTCGCCTACTATCCCGCCGACAACATGGTCGGCAAGCTGGCCACCGACTGCGGCATGACCGACGACCAGCTCAAGGACGGCTACAGCGACTACATCTCCATCAACGGCGAGCAGCTCTACGCCGCGTCCGCCGAGACGAGCGACTACTACGTCTTCGCCGTCGGGCCCGACGGCGCGCTCATGGAGGAGCGCGGCCCGCTGACCATCGCCACCGGCGGCGTGGCCATCGCCTGCCTCGTGGTCGTCTTCTGCATCATGGTCCTCGAGCCCCGGCCCAAGCCGGGCTCCCAGGCCGAGGCTGCCGAGAAGGACGAGGGCGACGACTCGCGCCCCAAGATGGTGAACGTCACCGTGGGTGGCCGCACCATGCGCACCGTGAGCGCAGCGAGCCGCTGGTTCCACCGCTCCTTCAACTGGTACGAGATGTCGCCCGAGCAGAAGCTCGGCACCGTCCTGCGCTGGTTCATGGGCGTGGCCGTCATCATCGTGTGCGTCGCGGTCATCTTCAAGGACGCGATCTTCGAGAAGAGCTCGATCTTCTCGTACATCCTCGGCGGGAGCTGGCAGCACGGCCTCAACATCTTCGCCATCACCGCGTCGATCATGTTCGCCTGCGTGATCGCGACCATCGCCGAGGTCCTGCAGCAGATCCTCATGCTCATCGCCCGCGTCGTCGAGGCGCGCGGCGTGACCATGTGCCGCCTCATCGCGAGCGCGGTGAAGTACGCCTCCGTGATCATCGCGCTGTACTGGTGCCTCGCGCTTCTCGGCGTGGACACGGCGACGCTGCTCGCCTCGGCCGGCCTGCTCACCTTCGCGGTCTCCCTCGGCGCCAAGGACATCGTGACCGACATCATCTCGGGCCTCTTCATCATCTTCGAGGGTGAGTTCCGCGTCGGCGACATCATCCAGGTGAGCGGCCAGCGCGGCACCGTCATGGAGATCGGCGTGCGCACGACCAAGATCAACGACGGCTCCGGCAACATCCTCGTGCTGCGCAACTCCAACATCTCCAACGTGGTCAACATGACCAAGGAGCACTCCTACGCCGCCGTCGAGGTGGGCATCGAGTACGGCGAGAGCCTCGAGCGCGTGGAGAGCATCCTCGCCAAGGAGCTGCCCAACATCAAGAAGCGCCTGCCGGCCATCATCGACGGCCCGTTCTACAAGGGCGTCACGATGCTCGCGGACAACTCGGTCAACATCAAGATCGTGGCGGAGTGCGCCGAGAAGGACCGCGCGCCCCTCACCAACGACCTGAACCGCGAGATGAAGCTCCTCTTCGACCGCTACGACATCTCGATCCCGTTCCCGCAGGTCGTGGTCAACCAGCCGACGGTCTTCAAGAAGGCGACCTTCGCCGAGAAGATGGCCGCCGACAAGTTCAACGCGGAGCAGAAGGAGGCCATCAGGAACATGGTGGACGAGGACGAGGACTTCGACGAGTCCAACGACTCCGAGCGCCGCTAGCCGTGAGCTGGGGGCAGTCCCCAACCCACCCACATAGGTGACACGAGCGCCCGTCTCCGCGTCGCGGGGCGGGCGCTCTGCCGTCGGCCCTTGACACGGCGGCGCCCTGTCGTATTCTTGCATGGTCAACCATTGACGTGTCAAGGAGTCACCATGCCCATTCCGGAGCGGGGGTCCTCGCTCGAGGACTTCCACATGCGCCTCATGCGCGCCTTCCACGCGCAGCGCACCTACCTGAGGCCGCGCGTCGACGAGCTCGGGCTCGGCCCCGGCCAGCCGAAGATGCTCGTCTACCTGGCCGTTCACGGCCCGTCAAGCCAGCGCGAGGTCGCGGACTTCTTCGAGTGCGACCCCGGCGCCGTCTCGCGCATGTTCGACTCCCTCGAGCGCGCGGGCTTCGTGACCTCTGCCCCTGGACGGGACCGCCGCACGAAGGCCCTCGAGCTCACGGAGCGGGGCCGTGCCGCCGCGGACTCCTGGGACGCCATCTGCGCCGATGAGCAGGAGGTCATGCTCGCGGGCTTCTCACCCGAGGAGCGTGCCGCCTTCGCCGACCTTCTCGCCCGCGCCCGCGCCAACCTCTGGCGCGCCATCGACGACGCCGACCCCGCGCGCGACCCCGCCGGCGGCGCGAAGGGGGGCGAGGCCTGATGGACGGCGTCCGCCTCATCGCCCGCTACCTGGGGCCGTATCGTCGCGACTTCCTCATGGCCGTGCTCTGCGTGGCCGTGGAGACCTCGCTCGAGATCTTCATCCCCGTGCTCATGGCCTACGTCCTGGACGAGGGCATCATGGCCGGCAGCCTGCCCACCGTCCTCAGGGGCGGCGCCGGCATGCTCGTCTGCGCGCTCCTCTCGCTCGGGCTGGGCTTTCTCTACGCGCGCTTCTCTGCCCGCGCCGCCATGGGGCTCGGCGCGCGCCTGCGCGAGGCCGAGTACGCGCACCTGCAGGAGTTCTCCTTCGCCAACCTCGACGACTTCGAGAGCTCGTCTCTCGTGACGCGCCTCACCACCGACGTCACGGTGGTCCAAAACGCCCTGGTCTCCGGCACGCGCCCGCTCGTGCGCGGCCCCGTGATCATGGTGATGGGCCTGCTGTGCGCATGGCTCATGTCGGCGGAGCTCGCGGTGGTGTTCTTCGTGGTGATGCCGATGCTCGCGGTGGCGGTCTTTCTCGTGGTGCGTCGCGTGGGACCGCTCTACCGCGTGCTCCAGGGCGTGATGGACAGGCTCAACGACGCCCTGCAGGAGGACCTCGCGGCCATCCGCGTGATCAAGGCCTACGTGCGAGAGGGGCATGTCGCCGAGCGCTTTTCGGACGTGAACGGGGAGCTCGCCTCCACCGCCACGCGCACCTTCCGCACGGCCGTGCTCAACCTCCCGATCTTCCAGGCGACCATGTACACGACCTGCGTGGGCATCATGTGGCTCGGCGGCCAGATGATCCTCGCGGGCACGCTCACGGTGGGCACCTTCACGGGCTTCATGAGCTACGTGCTGCAGATCGTGAACTCGCTCATGATGATCTCAAACGTCTTCCTGCTGCTCGCGCGCGCCGTCACCAGCGTGGAGCGCGTGGGGGAGGTGCTGGACGAGAAGCCCACCATCGCCTCCCCGCATCACGCGGTGCGCGACGTGCGCGACGGCTCGGTCGCCTTTGACCACGTGAGCTTCAAGTACGCGAGCACAGCCGAGAAGAACGTCCTCGAGGACGTCTGCCTCGACTTCCCGGCGGGCTCCACCATCGGCATCCTGGGCGGCACGGGCTCGGGCAAGACCACGCTCGTGCAGCTCATCGCCCGACTCTACGACGTGACCTCGGGCACCGTGCGCGTGGGCGGGCGCGACGTGCGCGACTACGACCTCGCGCGCCTGCGTGACGCCGTGGGCGTGGTGCTGCAGAAGAACGTGCTCTTCTCGGGCACCGTTCGCGAGAACCTGGCCTGGGGAGACGCGGGCGCCTCGGACGAGGACATGCTCGAGGCGTGCCGCCTCGCCTGCGCGGACGAGTTCCTGGACCGCATCGGCGGGCTGGACGGCGACCTCGGCCAGGGCGGCGCGGGCGTCTCGGGCGGGCAGCGCCAGCGCCTCTGCATTGCCCGTGCCCTGCTCAAGCGTCCGCGCGTCCTCATCTTCGACGATTCCACGAGCGCCGTGGACATGGCCACGGACGCCACGATCCGCGCAAACCTCGCCACGCTCACCGACGTCACCAAGATCGTGATCGCCCAGCGCGTGGCCTCCGTGATGGACGCCGACAAGATCGTGGTGCTCGACGACGGGCGCGTCCACGCCTGCGGGACGCACGAGGAGCTTCTCGCCAGCGACCCAATCTACCAGGAGATCTACGAGTCCCAGATAGGCTCTGGGATCAGCGGGGAGGTGGCGTAGATGCCGTCCCGTCAGACCGCGGCGCCCGCGCGCCCCGCAAACATGCTCGCCACGCTGCGGACGCTCCTCTCCTACATGAGCCACGCGCGCTGGATGCTCCTGCTCGTGGCGGTGCTCGTCACCGTGAGCGCGCTCGCCAACCTCTTCGGCACGTACATGATCAAGCCCGTGGTCAACGCGGTGGGGGAGGGCGACTTCGCGTCCTTCTCGTCCGGCGTCGCGCTGACCGCGGTGATCTACCTCCTGGGCGTGGCGTCTGCCGCCGGCTACACGCAGACGATGGTGCGCGCGGCGCAGCGCGTGGTCTTCGACATCCGGCGCGACCTCTTCGACCACATCGAGCGCCTGTCGCTCTCCTTCTTCGACCGCAGCCGGCACGGCGACGTGATGAGCTACTTCACCAACGACGTTGACACGGTCTCCGAGGCGCTCAACAACAGCTTCGCGAGCCTCGTCCAGGCGGGCGTGCAGATCGTGGGCACGCTCACGCTGCTTCTGGTGCTCGACTGGCGCCTCACGCTCGTCACCCTGGCGTGTGACGCGGGCATCGCGCTCTACGTGCGCTTCTCGGGCGGACGGAGCCGGCGGTTCTTCTCGCGCCAGCAGCACGAGCTGGGCGCCCTCGACGGCTACGTGGAGGAGATGATCTCCGGTCAGAAGGTCGTGAAGGTATTCAACCACGAGGCCGCCAACCTCGCCGGCTTCCGCGAGCTCAACGAGCGCCTGCGCGAGGCGGGCACATCGGCGCAGGCGTACGCCTCCACGATGGTGCCCGTGACCGTGTGCGTGGGCTACATCAACTACGCCATCGTCACCATCCTGGGCGCGGTTCTGGCGCTGGGCGGGCAGATGGACGTGGGGTCGCTCGCGAGCTACCTCGTCTTTGTGCGCCAGGCTACGGCGCCGCTCAACCAGTTCACGCAGCAGGGCAACTTCCTGCTCACGGCGCTTGCGGGCGCGGAGCGCATCTTCTCCGTGATGCGCCTTGAGCCCGAGGTGGACGAGGGCGTGGTGCGCCTCGAGCACGCCGACGACGTGGAGGCCGCGCGCGTGGCGGCCGGCGCCGCGGGCTGGGCGTGGCTCATCGACGGCGAGCACGTGCCGCTCCAGGGAGACGTCCGCTTCTACAACGTGGACTTTGGCTACGAGGAGGGCCAGACGGTCCTCAAGGACCTCACCCTCTACGCCAAGCCGGGCCAGAAGATCGCCTTCGTGGGCTCCACGGGTGCGGGCAAGACCACCATCACCAACCTCATCAACCGCTTCTACGAGACGCGCTCCGGCGTGATCACCTACGATGGCATCGACGTGCGCGACATCGAGAAGGCCTCTCTGCGCCGCTCGCTCGGCATCGTGCTGCAGGACACGCACCTCTTCTCGGGGACCATCGCCGAGAACATCCGCTTCGGCAAGCTCGACGCCACGGACGAGGAGGTCCGCGCCGCCGCGCGCGTGGCAAACGCCGACGGCTTCATCTCGCGCCTGCCGCGCGGCTACGACACGCCCGTGGTGGCCGACGGCGCGAACCTCTCGCAGGGGCAGCGGCAGCTCCTGGCCATCGCCCGAGCGGCCGTGGCAAACCCGCCGGTGCTCATTCTCGACGAGGCCACCTCGAGCATCGACACGCGCACCGAGGCGCTCATCCAGCGCGGCATGGACGCGCTCATGGCGGGGCGCACGGTCTTCGTGATCGCGCACCGGTTGAGCACCGTGCGCAACGCAGACGCGATCATGGTGCTCGAGCACGGGCGCATCGTGGAGCGCGGCACGCACGAGGAGCTCCTCGCGCTTCGCGGGGAGTACTGGCAGCTCTGGACCGGCGCCAAGGAGCTCGACTAGACGCTTCGAGGGCCCGCGGGCGGCGGGAGAGGGGATTCGCATGATCGAGCTTGTGGCCGTAGCGCTGGGCGGGGCCGTGGGAAGCGTGGGACGCTGGGGCCTGGGACTGGCACTCTCGTCACTCCTGCCGGGCCTGCCGGCGGGGACCTTCGTCGCCAACGTCCTCGCCGGGCTCATCATCGGCGTTGTGAGCGGCGCGAACGCGGTCTCTCCGCTGCCCGAGTCCGCGCGCCTGCTTCTCACCGTGGGGCTCTGCGGCGGGCTCTCCACGTTCTCGACGTTCTCCAACGAGACGTTTCAGCTGCTCGAGGCGGGCAACGGCCTGGCTGCGGCGATGAACGTCGCGGCGAACGTGGCCACGTGCCTCGTTGCGGTCTGGGCGGGCACGCGCCTCGGCGGCGCGCTCTGCTCCTGAGGCCCCGGGCCCGCGTCGCACAACCCGACAAATCTGAGGAAAAATCGCCCGTTTTGTCGGGTTGTGCGACGCGGGCGCTCTACCCCGCGCCCCCGATGGGGCGAGGCTGCCCGTTCCGACTGTACACATGCCGCGTTTTGATGCCAGAATTGGGTGGAATGCGCGGCACGTGCGCAGTCGGGGACCCTAGGGTCCGGTCAATGAAAGGGGAGTCATGGCGAAGCAGGCCTGGAAGGGCGGAAACATGCTCTACCCGCTTCCCGCGGTGATGGTGAGCTGCGCAAACGAGGCGGGCGAGAGGGACATCGTGACCGTTGCCTGGGCGGGGACCGTCTGCACCAACCCGCCCATGCTCTCCATCTCCCTCAGGCCCGAGCGCCACAGCTATCACATCGTGCGCGAGTCCGGCGAGTTCGTCGTCAACCTCGTGACCACGCGGCTCCAGCGCGCGTGCGACTGGTGCGGCGTCCGCTCCGGCCGCGACTTCGACAAGTGGGCGGAGTGCGGTCTCACCCCCGCCCCGACGGCGACGCTCGAGCTTGCGCCCGCGATCGAGGAGTCGCCGGTGAGCATAGAGTGCCGCGTCCGCGACGTGCTCGAGCTGGGAAGCCATCACCTCTTCCTCGCGGACGTGACCGCCGTCCAGGTGGAGGAGGGCCTCCTCGACGCGCGCGGCAGGCTCGACCTGGGCCGCGCGGGCCTCACCGCGTACAGCCACGGCGAGTACTTCGAGCTGGGAAGGCGCATCGGGTCCTTCGGGTACTCCGTCCGCAAGGGCCGGCCTCGCCAGGGGCCGCGGCGCGGCGGCCGACCGAGGCAGGGCGCCTAGCGCCCTCCCGCCATGCGCTTGCGGATGGTGAAGTACTCCGTCACGAGCAGCACCAGCAGGATGGCCATGGAGACGAGGCTCGAGACCACGGCGCCCGCGAGCCCGGCGAAGTTGACCAGCAGCATCGAGACCGGCACGGCAAAGGCGATGGCGATGAGGTAGAGCCTCGAGACCTGCTCCTGCGCCCGGAGCACCGTGATGATCTGATAGAGGAAGTCGATGCACGCGCAGACGCCGCCCGTCGCCACCATCACGAGGCAGAGGCTGCGGAACTGCTCGAAGTCGATCCCGTACATGAAGCTCATCACCGGGATGCCCACCGTGCCCATCACGAGCGCCATGCCGCCGGAGATGAGCGCGATCACGCCCATCATGGCCAGGACCAGCAGGTCGAAGCGCCGGTGCTTCTCGGGGTCGTCCCAGATGCGGGCCAGGCGGACGAGCTGCGGCTTGTAGATGAAGCCCGCCGCCATGAGGATGGAGTGGGCGGGGAAGTACATGGCGTTGTAGTAGAGCTGGTTGTCGTAGCTGAGCGCGCCCTCCATCGTGAACTTGGGCACGGAGTCGATGAGGTTGTAGAGGAAGAGCGCGAGGAACAGCGGGAAGCACTGGACGAAGAGCTCCCTCACGCCGCGAAAGCTCGCCGGGAGCGACCGCTCCGTCTCGAAGAAGGCAAGCGGCAGGGAGAGCAGCAGCAGCGACGCCACGCCGCCCACGGCGAGCCCCCAGCTCGCCCACGCAAGGTTGCGCGTCACGAGCAGGACCACGAAGAAGACCACGATCCCCAGCACGCAGCGCGCCGCCTGGGAGAGCCCCGCCAGGTAGAGCTTGTCCGCCTGCTGCAGGCGCCCCTCGTAGACGTCGGCCAGGCCGTCGACCGCGCGGAAGACGAGCACGCCCATGCAGATGGAGAACATGTAGCCGTCATATCCGCGGAACTGGCACCACAGCCATCCCACAAGCAGCATGAGCGCGCACGTGATGATGCGGTTGACCTGGTAGTCCAGAAACGTCTGCATCTCGTCGAGGTCGGAGACCTGATAGGTGCGCACCCCGTAGTTGGCGAGGAACAGCAGCAGCGTTCCCACGGTGAAGGCCATCGAGAAGAGGCCTGCCTGCTCGGCGCCCACGAACCACGTGGCGATCATCGTGAGCAGCGGGAACAGCATGCCCCAGGCGGCCTGCCCCAGGGTGTTGCACACGTAGTCGCGCTTGGTCTGGTGGGCGAGGTACTGCTCGGTCTCGCTCGAGAAGGTGCCGCCGAAGACGGCTCCGATGAGGCGGTTCCACCAGTCGTTGGCCACGCGGGCGAGAAACCCGGGCTGCCTGTCGGCCGCCGCCTTGGGCGGGCGCTTCCGCTTGCGGCCCTTCACCACCACGCCATAGCGCGGCGTCTTGGGCGTCTGGTTTGCGGGTCGCACGGGCGTGACCTCGTGGCGCTTGAACGGGTTGCGTGGCATGGACGACTTGTTTCCTTTCAGGGCTCTTCTCGCCCTACGATTGTAGCGTCCTGCCGTGACGGGAATGTAAAGCGCGCCGCGCCGCCGTCTGGCTGACCCCTGCGCTGGCGGGCGGCCCCGATGCCCCCGCGCTCAAATCCGGAACTGCGTACAGCGCGGCGCTCAAATCCGGAACTGCGTGCCAGCCGGGCGCCTGGAGTCGCGGCCGAGCATGGATGTCTGGTCGCAAGCCCAGATTACGCATGCCGAACGGCACTCAAATCCGGAACTGAGCACGGGGCTGTACTCAAATCCGGAACTGAGCACGGGGCTGTACTCAGTTCCGGAACTGCGCACAACCCGAGCAGGCAAGGCCGCGGTCAGGCGAGAGGGGCTAGGCCTCAGCCCGAGCCTCAGGCCCCGATTGTCGCTCAGTTCCGGAACTGAGCGCCAGCCGCCAGCCGCCGACCGCCAGCCGCCACCCCCCCGCGCCCCCGCCCGCCCCGCGTGAACAACGCGTTTCCCCCATGGGTCTTTCTTGCGCGGTCTTCTCGCCGGGCCCCCACTCACGCTATGGTGGATACGCATCGCACGTGTACCGCCCGCCCGTCAAAGGAGACACGTTGGCCGAGAAGAACCTCTCGCCCGAGAGCCCGTCCGCTATCATGCCCGCCTCCCCGGAGCTGGCCGACGCCGTCCGCGCCGCCACCGACTCCGCGCGCCAGGCGCTCTCCGGCGTCGACCTCCCCGAGAGCATCGCGGAGAACATGGCCCTGTTCCTCCGCCTGGTCCGCAAGGTGCTCGAGGAGTTCGACCCCGAGGTGCGCGCCACCTTCGACGTCCTTCTCGCCGACGCGATCCGCGCCAACGCGGACGAGGCGGAGGAGACCGAGGGCGAGCGCGCCGCCTTCTCCGACCTCGAGCGCATCATCGACGGCCTGGACGAGGAGCGCGCCACCATCATCATGCGCGCCTTCACGGCGTACTTCCACCTCGCCAACATCTGCGAGGAGAACTACCGCGTGGAGTCGCTGCGCAGCCGCGAGAGCACTGTGCCCACCACGGCAGACGAGGACCCCATCAACGACATCACCGTCGCCTATCGCCAGCTCGTGGACGAGTGCGGACGCGGCAAGGCCATCGCCCTGCTCAACCGGCTGGAGTTCCGTCCGGTCTTCACCGCGCACCCCACCGAGGCGCGTCGCAAGGCCGTCGAGGGCAAGATCCGCCGCATCGCCGGGCTTCTCGCCGCGCGGCAGGGCCTCGCGGGGATCGCGCTCGCGGAGAACGAGCGCTGTCTCCTGCAGGAGATCGACGCGCTCTTCCGCACCTCGCCGATCGCGCACAAGAAGCCCACGCCCGTCGAGGAGGCCGACACTATCATCGACATCTTCGACAACACGCTCTTCGACATGGTGCCCGAGGTCTATCGCCGCTTCGACGACTGGGAGCTCGGCGAGCGCGCCGGCACCGTGCCGCCCGTCTGCCCGGCGTTCTTCCACCCCGGTAGCTGGATCGGCTCCGACCGCGACGGCAACCCCAACGTCACCGCCCGCGTGAGCCGCCAGGTCGCCGAGAAGTTCCGCGCCCACGTGCTCGAGGCCCTCGCCGAGGCCACGCGCGCGACGGGCCGCAACCTCACGCTCGACGCCGCGTCCACGCCGCCCTCCGACCAGCTCGTCAACCTCTGGAACCACCAGATGGAGATGAGCGAGGCCATCACCGCCCGCGCGCTCGAGGTCTCCGCGAGCGAGCTCCACCGCGCGTGCATGCTCGTCATCGCCGAGCGCCTGCGCGCCACCATCGGGCGCACCGCGGACATCATGTACCCCGACGCGCGCGCCTACATCGCCGACCTGCGCGTGGTCCAGCTCTCGCTCGCCAAGGCGGGTGCCGTCCGCACGGCATACGGGCCCCTGCAGAAGCTCATCTGGCAGGCCGAGACCTTCGGCTTCCACCTCGTTGAGATGGAGTTCCGCCAGCACTCCGTCGTGCACACGCGCGCCCTCGAGGACATCCGCGAGCACGGCCGCTGGGGCGAGCGCGGCGAGCTCCAGCCCATGACGCGCGAGGTGCTGGACACCTTCCGCGCCATCGGGCAGATCCAGCGCAAAAACGGCGTGGACGCCGCGCGCCGCTACATCATCTCCTTCACCAAGTCCGCGCAGAACGTGGCGGACGTCTACCGCCTGGCGCACCTCGCCTTCGCGCACGAGGCCGACGTCCCCGTGCTCGACGTCATCCCGCTCTTCGAGCAGGCCGAGGACCTGGAGAACGCCGTCGCCACGCTCGACGAGATGATCCGCCTCCCCGAGGTCCAGCGCCGCCTGGAGCAGACAGGCCGCCGCCTCGAGGTCATGCTCGGCTACTCCGACTCCTCCAAGGACGCCGGCCCCACCTCCGCCACGCTCGTCCTGCACGCCACGCAGGCCGCCATCGCGCGCTGGGCGGACGAGAACAGCATCGACCTCGTCCTCATGCACGGCCGCGGCGGTGCGGTCGGGCGCGGCGGCGGGCCCGCCAACCGCGCGGTGCTCTCCCAGCCCTCGGGCTCGGTGAACTGCCGCTTCAAGCTCACGGAGCAGGGCGAGGTCATCTTCGCCCGCTACGGCGACCCCACGCTCGCGCGTCGTCACGTGGAGTCCGTCGCGGGCGCCACGCTGCTGCAGTCCGCGCCCTCCATCGACTGGGTCAACACCGAGGCCACCGAGAAGTACGCGGAGCTCGCGCGCACGCTCGACGCCGCCTCGCGCGAGAAGTACCTCGACCTCCTGCACACAGACGGCTTCGCGGAGTGGTTCTCCACGGTGACGCCGCTCACCGAGGTGGGCCTCCTGCCCATCGGGTCGCGCCCCGCGAAGCGCGGCCTCGGCGCCACCTCCCTCGACGACCTGCGCGCCATCCCGTGGATCTTCTCGTGGAGCCAGGCGCGCATCAACCTGGCCGCGTGGTTCGGCCTGGGCACCGCGTGCGAGCGCCTGGGCGACCTCGACCGCCTGCGCGAGGCCTACGCCGAGTGGCCCCTCTTCACCACGTTCGTGGACAACGTCGAGATGTCGCTCTCCAAGACCGACGAGCGCATCGCGCGGCTCTACCTCTCGCTCGGCGACCGCGACGACCTCGCCCAGAAGGTCCTTGACGAGATGGCGCTCACCCGACGCTGGGTGCTCGCCATCGTGGGCGACGAGTGGCCGCTCGAGCACCGGCGCGTGCTGGGCCCCGTCATCCGCATGCGCCTGCCCTTCGTGAACGTGCTCTCCGTGACGCAGGCCCTCGCGCTGCGGCGCCTGCGCGCGGGCGACCTCACGCCCGAGGAGCGCGACGCCCTCACCTACCTCATCCTCTGCACCGTCTCCGGCGTTGCGGCAGGCCTGCAGAACACAGGGTGATCCCTGCCTTGTCGTGTTGGCTCCGCTGAGCTGGCGTGCGGGGGATTTGCGACAGATTGGTCCCGTAGAACGTCGCCGGGGCCCCGCGGAGTGGGTGTGCGGGGCCCCGGCGACGTTTCCGGCCCGCGGTTTGACGCGAAGCCCCCGCACGGCTACCCTGCGGGGCCTCGACGACGTTTCCCCCGCACATTCCGTCGCGAATCCCCCGCACGGCCTTTCCGCGGGGGAAAGACGACGTTCCCGCTCTGCGTTCCGTCGCCAAGCCCCCGCACAAGCGCTCCGCGGGGGAGAGGCGACGCGCCCCACGACGCGGCGAGCCCCCGCATCCCGCCCATCCCCGCATTCCCGCCACCCGCCGAGAAGAACCATGGCTCGCGGTTCCCCAAACCCGCACTGACCTGCGGGCGCAGCAACGCGTCAGCAACTGGGAAGACACCTCTGCCGCCCCGGGTGCTACGCTCGCGCCCTGGGGAGGTGAGATGCCATGCCGAGCAGTGAGAAAAACCAATCAAAGCCTCTGCTTACCGTGAATCAGCAGATAGAGCACCTCAAGTCGAGAGGAGTGACCTTCAACCTCTGTAGCGATGAGGAGGCCGCGGACTATCTTGCCCATGCGAACAATCACCTTCGTGCGGCGTGTTACCGCAAGCTATATCCCATGCGCTCTTCGGGTGAGCGGGCGGGGAGCTACATCGGGATAGACTTCGGAGCACTCGTCAGACTGTCGTCTGCTGATCGCGTTCTTCGCTCTGCACTGCGTGAGATTACCCTTGACGTCGAGCACTTTGCTCGAGTCGAGCTGCTCGATAGGGCAAGCGGGCAAGGGGAGAATGGCTATGACTTAGTTCACGACTATGTCTCTGACCTGAGAGGCCGAGAAAGGCAGAGGGTAAGCTCAGGACTAAGCCGCAGGGCTCGAAAGGGCGCATCCCATGACGAGTATACGGGCGACCTCATCGCTCGCTATGAGAATGGTTACCCGCTCTGGGTTTTCCTTGAGGCGGTTGATTTCGGCATGCTCTGCGACCTGTGGCTGTTCTGCGCTCGCAGGTGGAATGACAATGAGATGTTGGAAGTGCATTATGTCCTCAAGAGCGTGAAGTCCCTCCGGAATGCGGCATGTCATAATAGCTGCATAATTAACGGCTTTCAGACATCCGCTCAGAGGGCAGGATATTCGCCGCCGGCCGTTCTGCTTGCATCCATGGGAGCCCACGGGATAAGAAACACAAAGGCACGGCGGGCTAAGATGCATAACCTGCGAGTTGCCCAGATCGCCGCGTCCCTCTACGCGTCGTACAGATTCTGCGTAAGGAGCTCAACAAGGCATCGACATGCCGCACTGATGATGGACGTGAGGGATGCGTTTTCTCAGGTAGAACCGCTCTGCCCGAAGGATGGGTCTCTCGTGTCGTTTTTCGATTTCATACTGAGGCTAGTTGACATCTGGCTCCCGGCGACAGAGACTGAGAACAGATGAAAAAACCGTCTCGGTTTTGTAAGGGCGTGTCCGCGTAGACGGATGCGCCCTAGTTTTTTTAGCTGTCCATTTGTTCCTGCGATGCCGCTGTGTGTCCGAATTTGTGGACGATGAGAGTGTCCACAAGAGGCGCTCGGACAGGGACGTGGCTTAATGGTACAAGGCGCTTGTAGAACGAATGGGGGATGACATGGCCGAATACAAGCTGGCAAACGGCAAAGTCCTCACGGACGAGGACATCGACCGCATCTGCAAGGAGTTCGAGACCGAGTCCTGGGCGGGCTGCCTCCAGTGCATCCACCAAGGCCCGATAGCCGGCACCCACGCGTCAGACCCCCTCCCCACGAAATGATGACGGTTTGATGGCGCGCCGCGGATTGCGCAACGCCTTGCGCGGACGCGCCCCCGCTCGCCCCGTACACTTTCCGCAATGATTGGAACAATGTGTCTTGCGCGACCAGAGGGCTAGGCTCTGATTGGTCGGGCACGTGACGGGAAGGGCGCAGGATGGCGCGCATAGGGGCGAAAAAAGTGCAGTGGGGGGGGGGTTCCTCACCGGATAAACCCCTGGAGATGACGCCCGGACCCGAGGACGCCACCCAGGCGCGCGGGGCCGCCGACACGCGGAGGCCGCGGGGCGCGCGCGGTGCCAAGCGCATCCGCATGACCGCCGCGGGGCCCGTCCGCCTTACCCCCACTGAGGCAAGGATCATCGAGTTCATCGAGCGGCACGAGGGAAAGCCCTGCTCCAAGGCGCAGATAGCGGCCGTGCTGGGCCGCAACGAGAAGACCGTCGATCGTCTGCTCTCCCGCATGCGCCGGGAGGGCATCGTCATATCCACGCCCGTCCACGCGGAGAACGGCGCGCAGCTCGCCAACGTCTACGAGGTGGTTGAGGAGTCGCAGCCGCTCGACTGACGGGCGGGCGCAGGGCGAGAAGAACGCGTTGGCCGCACGGGGCGAGTCCGCCGCAGCGCGATGCCCCCAGGCACCAAATCCGTGGGATCCGCGTGTGCCGGTCGCCCGCGAGCTGCCCCGATGCAATGTTGCGCAATCTTGCTGCCGCGTTCCCTCCGTAACGTAGGGGGGCGGCGGTCGCCCGGCCTCGTCGTCGACCCGTCGCAAGGTGACAGGTCTTGGGCGGAGGGACGTGGCTCATGGCGCGCATCGGCGCAAGCAAGGTTCAGTGGGGCGGGGCCGCCTCTCGGGGTGGCGTGTCCGACGAGGGCGCTGAGCGCGATGCGGCGAAGGACGCCCGCGACGGCGGGCGCATGAGCGACCGGCTGCGGCGCGAGCGGCGCTCCAAGCGCATCCGCATGACGGCGAACGGGCCCGTCCGACTTACGCCCACGGAGGCGCAGATCATCGAGTTCATCGAGCGGCACGCGGGCAGGCCCTGCTCCAAGGCAAAGATCGCGCTCGCCCTGGGGAGAAACGAGAAGACCGTCGACCGGCTGCTCTCCCGCATGCGCCGCGAGGGCATCGTAATCTCCGAGCCCGTCCACGCGGAGAACGGCGCTCAGCTAGCCAACGTCTACACGGTGGTGGACGAGGTGTGGCCCGAGGACTGACGTCCCTAGGGTCGTAGTTATAACATTTGATAATGCTCTGACCGTAGTGACAATCGCGGTCGTGTAATAATCTCGTGAGTGAAAGAAATACCCCCTCTCAGCAGAATGGTGGAGGTGGCGTGAGGCGAATAACGTGCATGGATGCGTTATTCCAGCTCAGCGCACCCAACCGTTCGCTGGTTCTCGGCGAGAAGAACCAGTCGATATCCACAGCATGAGAATGCTGTTTCGAAATATACGTACCCCCTCCCCATAATATTGCGAATATGATGCGATTTCGGTACCCCCTATCATAAAACAGGAAAAGAGATTAGCCCTCAACCAACCCTAAACTTGCCTACATGTGATTTGAAAATGCGTCTCAGTCTATGGCACGCGACGAAGCATGGACGCATTGGCGCTCCAAAGGCATGGAGGTAGGCGGATGAAGGTACGGAGAAGAACGGCGCTCGGAAGGGTCGCCTCGCTGGTGGCGTTTGCCGCGGTGACACTGTTGCTCGGGCTTGGGGTTGCTCCGGCCGCGGCGTGGGCTGACGCTGCTCAGGACGATGGCATCGTAGTCAACCTCCATGACTACGACCGGTCTGATGGTCGGGGAAAAATCAATGACAACCGCCATGCCATGAAGTTCGGTGACGCGAATGACAATACCTTCAACGAGTACACCCACGGCAATCAGATGTTTGCCGAGATCGTTCAGAGAAAACTGTCAGACGATGGGTACCCGGTCCTTAACAATCTGACGACTCGCTCTACCCAGAGCCTCTCCTATCTGTTTGGGGGAGGAGGATCCAACAGGTTCTATATTCACAACTACCAGAACGTGACCGGCCTTCTCCAGCGCGATGGCGATGGCTACTACTACTTCGACAGCTCGCAGAACTACGCTCGATATAGCGAGCGATCTGAGAGCTTTATCCTGACGGAGGACCCGAGGACGGGCGCGGCGAGCGTCCCCCAGTTCACCCCGTTCGACGATAGGTCGAAGACAAGTAACTTCAACTATTCCTTCGGCCTGGACATCTCCGCGACCTTCTACATGCCCGAGTACGAGGGCGAGGCCGGCGTACTATCCAACGGCGAGGACATGATCTTCGACTTCACCGGAGATGATGATGTCTGGGTCTTCATCGACGACGTGCTCGTGCTCGACCTCGGCGGCATTCATGACGCAACGAGCGGAAAGATCAACTTCCGTACCGGCGCGATATCTTACGATGCCGAGCCGTATCGCGGCGAGAAGGGTCAGCACTGGACTGGGGCAACCGGTGTTACGTATGGCTCCATCGAAGAGGCCTTCGCCGCTGCAGGCAAGACGTGGAACGACGACCCGTACGCCACGCACACCATCAAGTTCTTCTACCTCGAGCGCGGTGACGGCGGGTCCAACTGCCGCATCCGCTTCAACCTCCCGACCATTCCCGACGGCTCGGTCGAGATCGAGAAGGACGTAACCTACTCCAACCTCAACGATGTCTCGGACATCGACTTCACGTTCAACGCTTACGTCGACTATGACGGGGACGGCAAGGACTACCAGCTCTACACCGGCACCTATGACGTGTACGAGGACGGCGAGCGCGTGCAGGATGGGCTCACGGCCGAGAACGGTGTCATCAAGCTCAAGGACGGCCAGACCGCCCGACTCATCACGTCGGACAACCCCGACGGCTCGCGCATCACCCGCCAGAGCCGCTACTACGTCGTGGAGACGGGCGCGACGAGCGACAAGTACGAGGTGGAGATCAACGGCACCTCCGCTTCGTGGGAAGACGGGTCCGTCAACGGGGTCAAGAGCCCTGAGTTCGTCGTGAACCAGACTGCCCACGTGACGTTCGAGAACTCAATCTCCGCGGAGAACTCGTTCAACGTCGAGGTCAAGAAGGACGGCAAGGTGGAGGATGGCGACGTCTTCTACGCCATGGTGATGATTGGCTCTAGGCAGTACGAGGGCGTGTACTACCTCTACGATTCCGATGACGATGCGTCGGGAGAGCAGAGGACGACCAACGGCGGCCTCATCGAGCTCATGGCCGGTCAGCATGCTGAGATTCGGGGGATCGTTGGCGGCAACACGGTCACCGTTTACGAGGTGAACGCGGATGGAATGGCGTTCAGCGATGAGGACTATCTCGAGCCGACGTTCTCTATGGAGAACGGTAATGGCAATCCCCTGAAGGGCGATGCATCAAGTGTGGAGGACGAAGTCGGCCGGAAGGGGATTAAGAGCGAGACGAACGAGGGCAAGGACCTTGGGGCAAATCCTGTCATAAAGGTTGTCATGACAAACACCTTCAATGGCGTTGAGTTCCAGATTCCGGTTCTCAAGGCAATTGACGGGCGCGACTGGAACGAGAGCGACAGCTTTGAATTTGAAATCGAGCCAGTTGCTGTTAAGGATAACAAAACCGGCAAGACCGTCGAGTCGATACCGGCGGATGAGATGCCCATGCCGGAGTGTGACGGCAAGGTTCAGTCAACGCTTGTTATTGACAATGATGATGAGCTGACGCAGAGCGATTTTCCGGAGTTCGATGACGTAGATCCCGAGACGTGGAATATGCTCAGAGGCGGCTACTTCTGCCCGATTACCTTTACTGATGGTGGGGAACTCCAGGAAGGTTATACCTACTACTACCAGATAACTGAGAAGCAGGCCGACGGGGAAACGGACTTGGTCTACGACGAGACGACGTATCTGGTGGGCATTACCGTAGAGCCGCGCAGTGATCCAGATGGACTTTGGTATCCCTTCTATGTCTCGCTGAGGCTCTACAGTCCGTTAAATGACGACAGTGCATCTACGTACGGAATATCAGTTTCGCCTCGTCCGTTCGTAAACCGCTATGTGTCCCTGACATTTGCAGGCCTTCAGGAGACCAAGCAAGTTGTCGGTCATGATGCGGACAAGGGAGATTTCAACTTCACCGTGACGGCGCTTGCCGATGAGGCAACGGGTACTACTGCTGCCCAGGCAGCCGAACTTGCTGGTCTCTCTGTTCTTGCTGGCGAGCTCGGTGGCACGTTTAACGATAATGTTCTGACCTTCAGCAACGCAGATCCGGTTACCACGACTGAAGCTCGTACGGTCCGCTCCGCCAATGAGTTGACGCTGACGGCCGCAAATGTTGGCCACACCTATGTGTACGAGTATGCGGAGGTTCTCGGCGAGGACAGCAAATGGCATCAGGAAGAGGAGACCACTTGGCGCGTCTCTGTTGCCGTGAGCTGGGTCGATGAGAACGCGAAGGACGACATCCAGGCGGTGCTGACGCTTAAGAAGAAGGTTGGCGACGGCGAGTGGAAGGATGCAGGGACTGCGACCTACAAGTCCTCTGACGCAGAGCAAGCTGAGCCGTTAACGGTTTCCTTCACGAACGTGTATAACGTCTATAACCTCGACATCTTCAAGGGTGAGCTTGGTAAGGATGATAGTGGAGATCCCATTGCAGATCCCAACAAGCCTTTGTCAGGCGCCGAGTTCACGCTTTACAGCGATGAGACGTGCAAGAACGAAGTCGCAAAGGGAACCACGAGCAACGGCGAAGATGGCGTGATAAAGGGGCATGTCATTCTCACTGGACTTGAGGAGGGAAGTACCTACTACCTCAAGGAGACAAAGGTTCCCTCGGGCTACCAGCTCCTCGACCAGACGATCAAGATCGAGGTTCAACGAGATCAGGCGATCTTTACCATTCCTGGAGATGAAGACGAGGATCCGATTACCGAGACGGTCCCGCTTAACAAGGACACCGCTACGTTTAGTTTCTCCGTAGCCAACAAGCCCAACCCTGACCTCCCATCATCTGGCTCCTCTGGTGCAATCCTCATGATGTCAGTTGGCATTGCGGCAGTCGTGCTCGGCGGGGCTTACCTAGCGAGAAGGAAAGGCCTGCTCCGAGGCTAGAGGCGACGACTCATCAGCAACTCCCGCTCGGCAATACCGGGTGGTGTTGATAGGGAATTAGTTTAGCAATTTGTGGGCAATGCCGGCGGGGGAGTCGGCGAAAGGAGAAGAGAAATGGCTCACATCAAGAACAGGCTGAGGGGGCTGCTAGCTGCATTCGTGGCGCTCGTTGCCGCTCTCGCCATCGTCCCGGGCGTGGCCCAGGCCGAGCCTACGCCGTGGACTGGCAGCGAGACCAAGACCATCACGGTTAGCAACCTCCAGCCGGGTGACGTGGTGACCCTCTACAAGGTCGCTGACGTTCAGCTCAACGGTGACAACACCACCACACTCGTCATCCAGACCGGCTTCGAGCAGAGCACGGTTGACGCTTACCTCGACGCCGCTGGCTCTGAGACCGCTCAGGACGTCTGGGGGGACCGCGGCGACGCGACTCCGTTCGGTAACGCTGCTACGGTCCAGGACGGCCAGACCTCCGTCACCTTCAGCAACATTGACGCCGGTCTCTATCTCGTCGACGTCGTCCCCGCAGACGAGTCCGTAACCTACCAGCCTACGATCGTCGCCATGAGCCCGGTCGCCGTCGATGGCACCACTGACTGGACCTTCGATGACGCCTATATCGACCTCAAGAAGACTACCGAGACGCTCGACAAGAAGATTACCGGCGGCGCTGTCGAGTTTGAGCAGAATGGCGGTGAGCTCGGTTACGCCATGGTCGGCGACGAGGTCACCTTCCAGGTTACCTTCGAGATCAACGCCAACCAGAGCGAGTTCGTCCTCACCGATACCATGAGCACCGGCCTCACCTTCACCGGTGCTGAGGACGTCGTGCTGTACAAGAACGGCCAGCCCGTCTCCGCCGAAGGTGTCTACGCCGTCACTGGCAACGAGGGCGCCCAGTCCTTCACGGTCACCTTCGATACTGATTGGCTCCAGGAGAAGAACACCAACGGCACTTCGGTCAACGCCGGTACCTACACCATCGAGTACAAGGGCCTCATCACTCCTGCCGCCACGCTCGACGGCGTGACCAACAAGGTCACTTCGACCAATAACACCGAAGGCGACACCGTCACCGTCGACTTCGTCGGCTTCGACATCGTCAAGTACGGTGACGCCAACAAGAACAACACCTACGAGGAGGGCGAGGATCTCCTGACCGGCGCCGAGTTCGCGCTCTACTATGATGAGGAGTGCAAGCATGCCGTCTACAAGAAGGACGGCACGACTCAGGTAACCCTTCAGACCGTCAACGGCGAGGCTTCTACGGACGCCGACACGCTCCTCAAGCCTGGCACCTACTACCTCAAGGAGACCGCTGCCCCGTCCGGCTACCAGATCGTGATCAACCCGATTGAGATTAAGGTCACCACTGAGGGCGGCACCTTCTACATTCCCAACGTCGCCTCCACCGACCACGAGGGCATTGAGCTGCCGACCACCGGCGGCATGGGCACCGTTGCCCTGACTGCCGCCGGCGTTGTTCTTGTTGCCGGCGCGGCCGCCTTCATTGTCCGCTCCCGCAAGGAGAACTAGTCGCTGATTCGCGGCCATTTCGGTCGTGACTAACGAGCTAGGCGACCCGGCTCCCCAGTGAGGGGGCCGGGTCATTGTTGCGCTTGTGCGGCAGCTTACAAAGTGTGTCCCTCGATTGACGATTGATACGTTTTCTGGAACATTAGGAGGCTCTTATGTCCGCGCTTAGGGGAGAGATAAAAAGGGGGCTCCCATCGCGGCGAGGGGTCTTCGTTGCGCTTCTTGCACTTCTCGTTGGGATGGGCTGTATTGCGTATCCGTTCGTGAGCGATGCCCTGAACCAGGCACGGGAAAAAGAGATTGTTGATACTACTATTCAGAGTGTCTACAGCACCGACGAAGCCACCCTCGCTGCCGAGCGCGAGAAGGCCGTCACCTACAACCAGCAGCTCCTCGACGGTCGCGCTGTGGTCACGGACCCCTTCGATCCCGATGCCGAGCGTCCCACGGATGAGGACTACGACAACGTCCTGAACCTCTCCGGCGACGGGGTGATGGCCACCATCAACATCCCGAAGATTCACGTCGAGCTGCCCATCTATCACACCACGGACACCGACGTGCTCGAGCATGGCGTCGGGCATCTCGAGGGCACCTCCGTCCCCATCGGCGGCGAGTCGACGCACTGCGTCCTCTCCGGCCACACCGGCCTCCCCTCGATGAAGATCTTCGACAACCTCGACCAGCTTGAGGTGGGGGACTACTTCGTCATCTCGGTCCTCGGCGAGGATCATGCCTATCGCGTTACCTCCGTCGAGGTGGTCCTCCCCGATGAGACGGACTCCCTCGTCATCGAGCAGGGCCGCGACCTCTGCACGCTCGTCACCTGCACTCCGTACGGCGTTAACACCCACCGCCTGCTCGTCCATGCGGAGCGCTGCGAGCTGCCCGCGGAGTGGCTCGACAAGGGCGACGCCGACTTCCCCTCCGGCTACACCGAGCCGCCCGACAAGGCGCTGCTGCCCTCCGTCCTTCTCGGCCTGCTTCTCGCCGCGCTGGTGATCGGCGCCTACGTGCTCGTGTCCAAGCTTCGGTCCCGCGGGCGCGGCGGCTCGGGAAGCGCCCCGGCTTCCGCGGGTCGTCCCACGCCAAGGCCGACGGGCAGGCACTTCGCCGGCCAGGGTTCCGGAGGCGGCGAATCGGCCGGCCCGGGACGCGCCGTCGGCGTGAGGCCCGTCATCCCGCGTGACGGTCGGAGACGTGACGGGAGGCGCTACCGTGGCTAGGCACCTCGCCCAGGGAACGCCCGGCCCCGAGGGGCCCCGTAGGCGGCGGGGCGGGGTGGCGCCCCTCGTGGCCGCGCTCGTCCTTCTCGCCATTGGCGCGTGCCTGCTCCTGGCGCCGAGCGTCTCGGCGGTCATCGAGCAGGGGCGCGTGGAGCAGGTGGTCGAGGAGTCTCGCACGTCCGCGACCGTGTCCGACGAGGAGGATCCCTCCGCTGCCGCGGAAGACGATGGGGACGCCTTCCGCCCCAAGGAGGGCGACCCCACCTACGAGTCGCTCGTCGAGTACAGCGAGCGGGTCCGCGAGGGCACGGGCGACGAGGTGAACGACCCCTTCGCCTTCTCTGGCGACGAGCTGGCCGCGATGGGCCTGCCTGACGGCATCGTGGGCTCGATCGACATCCCGGCCATGGGCGTCACGCTGCCCATCTACCTCGGGGCGACCGAGGCCAACATGGAGCTCGGCGCGGCGGTGGTCGCCGGGACCTCGATGCCCGTCGGCGGGGAGCCCTCCAACTGCGTGATCGCGGCGCACCGGGGGGTCTGGCACGGCGTGCAGATGTTCCGCGACATCGAGCTTCTCGAGGTGGGGGACACGATTACCATCACGACGGCCTGGGACGAGCTCACCTACCGGGTCTGCGAGATCCGCGTCATCGAGCCGGACGACGTCGACGCGCTGGCCGTCCAGGAGGGCAGGGACCTGGTCACGCTCTTCACCTGCCATCCCTACGCCGTCTCCTCGCACCGCTACCTGGTGTACTGCGAGCGGGTGGAGAACGACGAGGCGCAGGAGGGCCCGGGCGCCGTCGAGCGGGTGGTCGCGGCGTTCATCCCGGCGGAGTCGACCGGCTCGCCCGCGCTCGAGGTTGAGCGCTGGCTGCGCATTGGCGGGCTTGCGCTGCTGGTCGTGGTGCTTGTTCTGCTGGTGGCCACCATCGTCCGGAGGGTACGCGGCCGGGCGGGGCGGTAGCGTCCGCGGGCAGCGCGTTCTTCTCGCCGGGCGGCCTTGACCTGCCCTATTCCCGTCTTTTGGTGAGACGGACGAGAAGATTATATAGTATGACATTGTATTAATGTTGAATCATAACAACCTAAGAACTTCCTTGCATCTTGAGATAGGCTGTGATATAAAGTAACTGGTCGTCTCGTAAGAGGGGGCTATCAAGGGCCGGGGGATCCCCCCGGCATTTTTGTTATTACGGGGCGGTCATCTATCGCGACGCGCGGCCTGACGGGTACCGCATGCTGCAGGTCGCCGACTACGTCTGCGGCGTGGAGCTGGCGGCGCTGA
>NZ_SJOU01000018.1 GCF_012027725.1 Olsenella sp. SW781
AGACGCGAGGCTGGCGGCGATGTCGGGCCTTCTGGACGAGCTCTTCTCGTATGCGCGTGCAGCAGATCCGGATACCGTGCTTGAGCTGGGGCCCATTGCCCTGAGGCCCCTGCTGGAACAGGTTCTTCTCGGCCACTATCCCGAGTTTGAGGCGCGTGGCTGGGAGCCCACGCTGGACTGCGAGGGCGTGACCGTCGAGGCAAACGCCGAGGCGCTCTCGCGCATCGTGGAGAACCTCGTGGCCAACGCCCTGCGGCACGGCTCGGGGCCGCTCTCGGTGCGCGCGCGGGCGGCGGGGGCGCCAGGGGGCGAGAGGGACGGCGTCGTCGTGGAGTTCTCCAACCCCGTTGCCGACCCCTCGGTCATCGACGCCGACCGCCTCTTCGAGCGCTTCTATCAGGCGGATGCCTCGCGCGCCACGGTGGGCTCGGGCCTCGGCCTCTCCGTCGCCGCGAAGCTCGCCGAGGCCCAGGGGATGGACCTCTCGGCCCGCCTCGAAGGGGCCGAGCTTGTCGTTACGCTTGTCGCACGAACCGTCTGAAGGAGGACGCCATGATTGTCACCACCACCAACTCCGTTGAGGGCTATCAGATCACGGACTACCTCGGCATCGTTACCGGTGAGGCCGTGAGCGGCATCAACATGTTCCGCGACATCGGGGCGAGCGTGCGCAACATCTTTGGTGGCCGCTCTGCCGGCTACGAGGACGAGCTCCAGAGCGCTCGTAACGAGGTGCTCGAAGAGATGCAGGCCCGTGCCGACGCGCTCGGGGCTGACGCGATCGTGGGTGCCTCCATCGGCTACGAGACCTTCGAGGGCATGATCATGACCTGCTGCTCCGGCACCGCCGTCCGCCTTCGCCGCGCGTGATTCAAAAGGGGACAGACCCCTTTTGAATCATTTGATGAGATCGTCGAGACGGGGCGCGAGCAGGGGCTCGATGGCTTCGGGCGTCTCGCCGAGAAGGGCGAGCGGCTCGGTGAGCGTGGCGCCGGGAAGCGCCTCCCGCATGTCCGTGAGCAGTGCGTCTCCGACCTCGCCCGTGCTGTCGGCAAGCGTGATGACGGGCAGCACGGTGATGCCCGCAAGGTCGTACGGGCCAAACTTCGTGAGCGCCTCGGTGACGATGCCCGGAAGACGTCCGTCAAAGACGGGCGTGGCGAGCACGATGGACTCGTGATACTTGATGACGTCCTTCATGACCGGCCAGGTCTCGAGGCCTCTCCGAAGCGAGGAGATCTCGCTAATCTCCAGCCGGCTCAAGCAGCGCCTCCCGGGAGAAAAGAGCCGCGCCGTGAGGTGCTTCGCGGCAACCTCGGCCACAACGGAGGCAGGGGAGGACTCGGCCTCGACGGGCCGCTTGTCCGGGCCCATCACAAACCCCGCGCGCGAGAGCCAGATGACGCAGACGTGTCGGTCGTCCGGCGTGGGCTTTGAGTCGATGAGGTACATGACGGCCTCCCGTCTTTGCGCCTTGCCCGATTTCTGTGACAATCTGCTCTGAGCAGATTGTCACACTAAAGGAGAGCTGCTTGAGCGACAAAGTTGAGGTCCGAGAGCTTTTGCCCAGCGAGCGGGATTCGCGGTTCATCGAGATTCTCGCCCTGTACGAGACGGTCGGCTGGACGAACTACACTAATCGCCCTGAGAGGCTGCGCACGGGGTATGCGGGCTCCCTCGCGGTCTGGGGCGCCTTTGCGGGCGATAAGCTCGTAGGGATCGCACGTGCCGTGGGCGACGGAGCCACGATCGTCTTTGTGCAGGACCTGATCGTTGTGCCGTCGTATCAGCGCAGAGGCATTGGGAAGCAGCTCATGCAGGCCGTCATTGAGCGATTCTCGGGCGTCTACCAGATGGAGCTCCTCACGGACGATGGATCGGCGGCCTGCACGCTCTACGAGAGGCTCGGATTTACCTGCAGTGACGCGATGGGGTGCGTCGCCTATATCAGGGTCTCCCATAATTGGGGCGCATGAGGACAAGGTGCGCAAAGACGTCGTTCTCTGATTGACATGCCCTTCTGTAGGGTACAATGAGCTCGACGGCGGCCTACGCGTGGTGGCCTAGGCAGCGTCGTCTTTGGGTTCGGGGCCGCTAGTGCAAGCGCTTGCGGCCCCTCGCCGTTTTACGTCGTTGACTACGCACTTTGGGAAGGGTGCCCACCACCGCGGCCGCAAGCCCGACAAGAGCGGTCAGGAGCTTGAGGATTTGAATGGCGAGGTCCATTGGCAACTCACCTCCTTTCGCAAGGAGTGGCGCTGCCTAGTGCGCGGTCCCGCCGCCGAGCGTATGGGTGAGTCTACCCGTATACAGAAAACTTGATTCAGCCAACATTATCGAATGGAGCATTGCTGTGCGTGACTACAGTCCCCGCCGCCAGCGCGTCCCGCGCTCCGTGCGCTCGTAGGGCTCAAAGCCGGCGGCCGAGAAGCACCGCTGGGACGCGACGTTCCAGTCGTAGATCTCGCCCACGAGGACCTCGCGCCAGCCGAGGCCGCGTGCCCGCTCGCAGAGCGCCTCGACCACGCGCCGCCCGACGTGGCGCGACCGCAGGTCCTTCTCGCCTATGACGATGGGGAGGTCATTCGAGCGGAGCGTGACGTCGCCGATCGCTCGCCAACCGCTCTCCGCGCCCTCGTCACGTACCTCGATGTACCAGAGCTCGCCGTGCTCCGTTTGGGTTGTCACGTTTCACGCGCGGCCGTGTGTAGTAGGTGACGGGATGGCGGCCGCATCCCGGATACGAGAGATGAACGTGCGGAGTCGCAGCCTCGGCGTTCTTCTCGACAGAGTCCTGAGCGCTGGAAGCGTCGAGAAGGATTGCCCGACGAGCCCCCCTCGTCGAGGGCTCCGGGGCATGGCGTCTCCGCGTCGGTCGCACCCTGACGGTGCGGTCAAGTGCCACTCTTGTGCCGAAAGACCAGTTCGGTCTCCTCCATGGGCCCCTCGTCGAAGGTGACCCCAGTTCTCACGAACCCTACGTGTTCGTAGAAACCGAGCGCGGCGGCGTTCGAGGAGAACGCGCTCAGCACGACGTCCCGCTCGCCGATGCACCTGAGGGCGGCGTCAAGGAGCGCGCGGCCGACGCCTCGGCCCTGGAATTCCCGGAGAACATAGAGGTTGCCGACCTCGGCCGCTCCGTCGACGCTGAAGTGCTCGCGGCACCGGTCCGACCAGCTGATGTATCCGACGATTCTCCCGTCGATCTTCGCCACGAGCGTGCGAAGGCTGGTGAGCCGGCGCGTGACGTCCTCGGCGAACTGCGGCGTGATTGTGTCGTTGAGCTCGTCCGGCAGCAGTCCCCGATAGGTCTCCTGCCACGTCTGCGCATGGACTGCCGCCTTCTCCGGAATGTCTTCTGGGGCAAGGGGGAGTGTCTGAATCATGGGTGTTCCCTTCGACGCGTCAATCATAGTGAAGGAAAGGCGTTTGGTAACGCCTGCCGGTGGAAGGTCGCTGTGCGGCCGACACATATGAGTGTCGGCAGGTAGCCATTCTGCCGCACGCCTCCACTGGCCGAGCAGGACTTGCCAGTGTCGGAGCTGCATTGTAGGGTGGTAGCGTACTGTACCCGGCGAAGGATCGTCATGCTCTAGGTCCTTCTCGACATATCAGTTCCGCCTGATAGGAGAAGACCATGAAGTCGACCATGTCTGCCGCCGCGCGCGACTACGTCCGCGCGTTCTATCGTGATAACCGTCTCAACCTTGCCGCCGCCCTCGCGCTCACGGTGCTCGACGTGCCCGCCGCGCTCGTGGGATCATGGCTGCTCGGCCGCATCATCGACGTCATCGGCACCGGCGACGCCTCCGCGCTCGCGCACCTGGCCGCGCTCTGCGGCGTGTTCCTCGTCGCGTCGCTCGCCGTGAGCCTGGGGATGTACCGCGCCAAGTGCGCCTTTGTCTACCGCGCGCTCGAGCAGTACAAGTCGCTCGCGTTCGAGCGCCTCTCAGAGAAGGGCGTGCGCGCCTTCGCCCGCGAGAACACGGGCAGCTACCTCTCGCTGCTCACCAACGACGTGGCCTCCATCGAGGAGGGCTACCTCAAGCGCGGCTTCCTCATCGTCTACCACGCGCTTTTGCTCGCGGGGTCGCTCGCGATGATGCTCGCGCTCTCGGCGCAGCTCACGGCGGTGGCCGTGGCGCTCAGCGCGGCGCCGCTCGCGGTGTCCGTTGCCATGGGGCGCGAGATGGGGGAGCGCGAGCGGGCGGTCTCGGCCGGCAACGAGCGCTTCGTCTCCCGCCTGCGCGACCTGCTCGCGGGCTTCTCCGTGGTCAAGGCCTTCCGCGCGGAGGCCGAGGCGCGCCGTCTCTTCGACGCGGCCAACGCCGAGGTTGAGGGCCTCAAGCGACGCCGCTACTGGTGGGAGTGCCTGATCGGCGCGGTGAGCGAGAACCTCTGCGGGTCGCTCCTGCAGTTCGGCGTCTTCCTCGCGGGCGCGTGGCTCGCCGTCACAGGCGAGGTCACGGCCGGCACGGTGCTCGTCTTCGTGAACCTGTGCAACTACATCGTCATGCCCATCAACGTGCTGCCGCAGTTCCTGGCGAGCCGCCGGGCCGCCGCCGGCCTCATCGAGAAGCTCGCGAAGGCTGCCGAGAAGAACGAGGCGCGCCGGGGCGAGAGGGTCGGGCGCGACCTCGCGGGCGGCGTCGTGCTGGACCACGTGGGCTTTGCCTACGACGGCGGGGAGCCGGTGCTCTCTGACGTGAGCCTCACGCTCGCCCTGGGCGGGCGCTACGCTCTCGTGGGCGCATCCGGAAGCGGAAAGTCCACACTGCTTAACCTCCTCATGGGCGGGGAGGACGGCTACGCGGGCAGCATCCGCGTGGGCGGACACGAGCTGCGCGACGTCGACGCGGGGAGTCTCTGCGACCTCATGGGCCTCATCGACCAGCAGGTATTCCTCTTCGACGACACGCTCGGAAACAACGTGACGATGTTCCGGGACTTCCCCGAGGCCACCGTGCTGGATGCGTGCCGCCGCGCCGGCCTGGGCGAGCTCGTCGCCGAGAAGGGCCTGGGGTACGAATGCGGCGAGGGCGGCACCAACCTCTCGGGAGGGGAGCGGCAGCGCGTCTCCATCGCGCGGGCGCTGCTGCGAAAGACACCGGTCCTTCTCGTCGACGAGGCGACGTCGGCGCTGGACGCGAGGACGGCCTCCGAGGTGGCAGGAGCGATCCTGGACCTCGAGGGGCCCACGCGCCTGGTGGTGACGCACCGGCTGGAGCCGGCGCTGCTCGCGCGCTACGACGAGATCTTCGTCCTGCGCGAGGGCCACGTGGTCGAGCGGGGCACCTACGCCGCGCTCACGGCCGCGGGTGGCTACTTCGCCGGCCTCTGCGCCGTGGCGGGGTGATAGCGGGTCTTCGGGGGCTCGTTGTCCGGGCTGATTCTCGCCGGGGAAAATAGATTACAAATTTATTACATGGAAAACCATGTAGCAATCGGGGCCAAATGGGCGGAATCGCCCCCTGGGGGCCTGTTGCTACATGGTTTTGAATGTAATGAATATTCCAATTAACCGAGACGAGGGGATGGAGGACGGTGCTGACGAGAAGGACGATGTGTCCGGAGGATATCAGCCCGAGCCCGCGTGTCGCCAACCGTGCAAAGGGGACAGTCCCCTTTGCACGGTCAAACGATTTCGTGACAAGCTGCCTCAGTGTTCCTGTCACAACCGTGCGACGGAGGCGCTCCTCGTGCATCTCGCGCGGAAAACCATGCAACTCGTGCGGAATCTCGCCGCGCCCGCCTCGCGCGCCGTATCACATACTGGAGGTGAAAGGATGTGATACGACGTGCAAGAGACGAAAGCTGCTGTGGAGGCTCAACGCCGCTACGGCTTTGGGAGCAACGTCGCGAAGCTCCTTCGCTGGCTTGTCCGCATCTGCGGACCGCGTGCGCTTGCCGTGTGCGCGCTGGACGTTGCCGCAGGCGTGACGCAGCCCTTCCTTGCGGCCGCGCTCCCCAGCGTCGTGGTCGCGGCGCTCACGTCCGGCGCGGAGCCGCTCGTCGCGCTTGCGTTCGTGGCCGGCGCGGCTGCCCTGCTCCAGGCGCTCGTTGTGCTCAAGACCTGGACGCAGGCCAAGTCAAACTGGTACTACGTGTTCACTCGCGTCTGGGGCGGTCTCGACCTCTGCCGGGACGCGCTTGCTGCGGACTACCGCTACATAGAGAGCGACGAGGCGCACAAGAAGCTCGACCTCGCCACCCGCGCGTTTTTCAACGACAGCTCCATGGGCGTTGAGGAGGCGCTGCGCCGGCTCTTTGCAGCAGTTGGTGGGGCGCTCGGCATGGTGGCGTACGCGGCTGTCATCGGCGCGTTTGTCCCGTGGCTGCTCGTGCCGCTCGTGCTGCTCACCGTTGCCTCCATCGCGGCAAACCGCTGGGCAAACGAGAAGAGCTATGCCGTCATGGACGACGAGTTCGCCGCAAGCGAGGCCTTCGAGTACCTCAGACGGCAGGCGCTCGATCCCGCCAACGGCAAGGACATCCGCCTCTACCGCATGAGCGCGTGGTTCAAGCGCGCCTTCGCTCAGGTGCTCGATCGCAACGTGGAGCTCAGGGACATCGAGTACGGGGCCTTCGAGCGGGCGGGGTACGTGGCGGCAACCTGTGCCCTCGTCCGCGACGGCGTCTCCTATGCCGCGCTCATCTGGCTTCTCTTTGCGGGTCTGATTGGCCTTCCGGAGTTTCTGCTGCTCGCGGGCATGGTCTCCGGCTTTGGCACCTGGATGCAGGCCGCCTTTGACAGCCTCTCAGAGCTCACGGTCCAGCTGCGTCACGTAAGTGCCTATCGAGAGGTCCACGACGACTGCATCCCCGCCGTCAGCGGCACAAATGCCGCCCCCAATCCCGGACGGGCGCATGAGATTCGTCTCGACCACGTGTCCTTCTCATATGACGGCAAGGCGGACGCGGTACATGACCTCACCCTCACCATCCACTCTGGCGAGAAGATCGCCCTCGTGGGCGTCAACGGCGCGGGCAAGACTACGCTCGTGAAGCTTCTCTGCGGGCTCTATCGTCCCACGTCCGGTGCCATCTACCTCGACGGCGCCGACGTTGCCTCCATCGACTCCCGGAGCCTGTGGCGCGAGTTCTCGGTGGTCTTCCAGGACTGCTTTCCCTTCTCGTTCACGGTCGCGGACAACGTGAGCTGCTCGTCGAGCGAGAAGGACGTGGACTTCGCGCGCTTGGACGCGTGCCTTGCCCACGCGGACCTCGCCGAGAAGGTCGCGGGACTGCCGCACGGCACTGCAACCTACCTTGGGCAGGACGTGGACCCCGAGGGCGTCTCGCTCTCCGGCGGCGAGACCCAGCGGCTCATGCTTTCCCGCGCGCTCTACAAGGACGCGCCCGTGGTCCTTCTCGACGAGCCGACCGCGGCGCTTGACCCCCTGGCAGAGCGTCAGATGTACGAGCGCTACGACGAGCTCACGGCGGGCAAGACGAGCGTCTTCATCTCTCACCGGCTCTCGTCCACGCGCTTCTGCGAGCGGATTCTCTACATGGAGGGCGGGCACGTGGCCGAGCAGGGCACGCACGACGAGCTCATGGCCGCTGATGGCGGCTACGCCCGCATGTTCGAGACCCAGGCGCGCTACTACGAGGACGGCGTGCAAAAGGGACAGTCACTTTTGCACGGGGGAGGCGACGAGGATGCTGAGTAGTCTGGCGTTTCACAGGACGGGCCTTCGGCTGCTCGCCCTCGTGCGCAAGATCGACCCGGCGCTGTTGCCGGTGAGTCTCATCTACGCGCTCACTCAGGTGGCGGGCATCTACGTGGGACTTGCGCTCACGGCTGGGCTCGTGGACGCGCTCGTGGCGCTTGAGCTCCGCAGGACCGTGGTCTATGCTGCGGCGCTCGTGGTGACGTCCTTTGTGATCTCATGCGTCTGCGCGCGCTGCAGGCGACGTGCGACGGTCGGTGGGATGCGGTGTGCCTGGCGCTTCAGCCTCATGCTGCGCGAGAAGGCTCTCTCGCTCTCTTACGAGACCGCCGAGGACCCCAAGCTCGCTGAGCGCATTGCCTACATCGAGCGGACCGCCCAGATGCACGGCAGCATTGGCACGCTCCCGCGCTTTTATCGCGACCTCATTGGGGCCGCCGTCAACATGCTCACCTGCGTTTCGCTCGTGGTGGCGCTTGCGTTTGCGCAGCCCGTGTCGACGGGCGTGCTCGGCGTCGTTGCCTCGCCCGCGGTCTCGGTGCTGTTGCTGGCGCTCGTCCTTCTTGTTGCGCTCGGCGGAAACACGCTGGTGGGCCGCTTTCGCGCGCGTCTTTTGGACTGGGTCACGAGCACGCACTCCTCCGTAGAGAACCGCATCAGGTACCTGCTCAACCTCGTGCTCTTTGACCGGCGCGTCCCCAAGGTGGCCCGCATCTATGACATGGGTGACATGCTTATGCGCAATCTCGAGAAGAACCAGCGGGCCTCGCTGGAGTACTTCGATCGGTGGATTTCCAGTGAGCGACGAATCGACGTGGGGACGAGTGCTGTCAACGCCGTATTCACGGTGGCGTCCTATGCGCTCGTTGCGGTGAAGGTCCTTGCGGGCGCCATCACCGTAGGCGCCTTCACGCAGTACGCGGGAGCGCTCGCGCAGTTTGGCGCGGCGTACACGGCGCTCGTGTCCAACAACGGGGACCTGCGCCAGTGCTGCGGCTACCTGCAGGAGTTTCTCGACTTCATGGACATGGAGGACCCGCGCCCCGCAGGCTCCATCCCGCCGGAGAAGCGCGACGACGGGCAGTTCGAGCTCGCCTTCGAGCACGTGAGCTTCCGCTATCCGGGGACGGACGCCTGGGTGCTGCGCGACGTCAACCTCAGGATTGACACGCTGGGCAAGCTCGCCGTGGTGGGCCCCAACGGCGCGGGCAAGACGACCTTCATCAAGCTGCTCTGCCGTCTCTACGACCCCACGGAGGGGCGCATCACGCTGAACGGCGTGGACATCCGCAAGTACGACGAGGAGGAGTACCGCGACCTCTTTGGCGTGGTCTTCCAGGACTTCAAGCTCTTTGCGTTTCCCGTGTGGGAGAACCTTGCTGCGGGCTATGGGCGCGATGAAGCGCGCCTGTGGAAGGCGCTCGCTCAGGCGGGGGCGGGCGGCTTCGTGCGCGCGTGGCCCGAGGGGCTGGAGACGCGCCTCTACAAGGACCTGGGCGACGGCGTGACGCCGTCGGGCGGCGAGGCACAGAAGCTCGCGCTGGCCCGCGCGCTCTACAAGGACGCGCCGGTCGTGATCCTGGACGAGCCCACGGCGGCACTCGACCCCATCTCCGAGGCAGAGGTCTACGCGGGGTTTGACCGCATGGTTGAGGGTCGTACGGCAATCTACATCTCGCACCGCATGAGCAGCTGCCGGTTCTGCGACGACATCATCGTCTTTGACGGCGGATGCGTCGTGGAGCGCGGCTCGCACGAGGAGCTTCTTGCCGAGCATGGACTCTACGCCCAGCTCTGGGACGCCCAAGCGAGCTACTATGTGTGAAAAGGGGACGTGTTTTTTCGCGCAGAGTTTTTGGGACAGGTCGGCAGGGCGCACGCCACGCTGAACTCCGAGCAAAAACCTGTCCCAAAAACTCTGCGCGAAAAAACACGTCCCCTTTTCACAGGTCGTGAGGGGAGGGGAGAAGGACGTGCTGCGCGTTGCCGTCGTCGATGACGAGGAAGCGGCCCGAGAGCTTTACGGCGCGCTCACGCGTGACTGGGCTCGGCACCGCGGCGTTGAGGCGGAGATCGTGGCCTTTGCGTCCGCCGAGCAGCTGCTCTTCTCGCTCGACGACGCGTCGTGCGACATCGCGCTCCTCGACATCGAGATGCCCGGGCTAGACGGCATGGCCCTCGCCCGCGAGCTGCGTTCCCGCGGCGAGCGCGCGCAGATCGTGTTCGTGACCGGCATCATCGACCACGCGCTCGACGGCTACGACGTGGACGCCGTCTCCTACCTCCTCAAGCCCGTGCGGTCCGAGAAGCTCGACGCGGCGCTCGACCGGGCGCTCGACCGCGTGGGGCGAGAAGAGCCCGTGCTCGTGGTCGAGTCGGCGGGCGAGACGAGCCGCGTTCCCCTCACGCGCGTCTGCTTCCTCGAGGCGCGCGGTCACGACACGCTGGTCACGCTCGCGGACGGCACGCGACTCGTCTCCATGCGGGGCATCGCCCGGCTGGAGGTCGAGCTCTCTCGGATGTCGGGCCTCTTTCTCAAGACGCACCGCTCCTACCTCGTGAACCTCCCGCACGTGCGGCGCATCACGCGACGTGACGTGGAGATGGACACGGGCGACATGCTCCCCATCGCGCGCGGGCGCTGGGAGGAGCTCAATCGTGCGTGGCTCGCGTGGTGTCGGGGGACGCTCGCATGATCGCGCTCGCGGCACAGGTGGCGCTGCTTGTCGTGTACGCCGCATACGTTCGCGGGCTCGGACGCCTTCATGCGGGGCGTTGCGCGTGGGCGGTCGCGCTTGCCATCTGCGCGGCCGCGCTTGCCTGCGGATGGTTTGGCGGTGAGCTCTGGTCCTGGGTGCTCACGGGCACGGCCGCGGACCCGCTCGCCGGCGGCGTCCCCTGGGGCGTCCCCGTCGCATGGGCCGTGACGACGCTTGTCCTCACGCTGCTCGACGCCTTCTTCGACGAGGAGCCCTTCTCGCTCATGTGGGCTCCCGTCGCGGCGCCGGGCGCGCTGGTCTGCGTCCTTCTCGCCTGCGCCGTCGGCCTGGGCGGGGGCGTCGCGTCGGCCGATGTTGCCGCAGCGCTCGTTGGCGCGCCGCTCTGGCTGATGTTCGCGCTCGGCGCGCGCCGGCGGGGGAGCGCGAGCCTCCGCGAGACGGTCCTTCTCGCCTGCGTGCTCGCGCTCTGCTCGGTCGCGGTCGCCCTGGCAGGGCCCATGGTCGCGGCGGGCGCGCTCGCGGTGGAGCTTCTCGTCTACCTGCTGCTCACGGGTGGCTTCGAGCGTCTGCGCCGCGGCTTCGAGACCTCGACGGAGCGCTTCCAGCAGGAGGTCCTCTCGCGCCAGTACGACGAGATCCGCGGCATCTACCTGGACATGCGCGGCTGGCGGCACGACTATCACAACCACCTGCAGGTCATGAAGGCCGACCTTGCGGCGGGGCACCTCGACAAGCTCTCCGCCTACCTTGACGACCTCGAGCGCGACCTCGATCGCGTGGACACCTACGTCAAGTCCGGCAACCTCATGGTGGACGCCATCCTGAACTCCAAGCTCAGCCTTGCCGAGAAGGGCGGCGTGGGCGTGACCTGCAAGGCCGTGGTTCCCGAGTCGCTCACGGTTGACGACGTGGACCTCTGCGTGATCTTGGGGAACCTCCTCGATAATGCGCTCGAGTCCTGCGCGAAGCTGCCTGCGGGCGAGCGCTGGCTGCGCGTCTACCTGGCCGCGCGGGGCGCGCAGCTCTACGTGAGCATCCAGAACTCCGCCGTGGAGGATCCCAGCTTCAACGCGCGCAACTACATCTCGGAGAAGCGCGGCAACCACGGCCTGGGCATGAAGCGCGTGGCGGCCGTCGTAGACAAGTACGAGGGGTTCCTCAACCTGGCCAACGAGCCCGGCATCTTTGCCGCTGAGGTCAGCCTTCCGCTGTAGCGAGCGTTGCCAGTGCGAAACGATGCGGATGATGGCGGTAGCATCGAATCATTTTTTATTACATGGAAAACCATGTAGCAATCGGGGCCAAATGGGCGGAATCGCCCGGCTGGGGCCTGTTGCTACATGGTTTTGAATGTAATAAATTACGCAACCAGCTGAGGGGAGGGGCGGAGGACGGCGGCGGGCGGAGGGCGGCGCCGACGGGAGGACGCCGCCGACGGGAGGGCGGCGCCGAGCGGAGGGCGGCGCTGACGAGAAGGGCGACGCGTCCGGAGGATGCAACCCTGATCCCGCGCGTCGCCAACCGGGCGGTACGGCGTGTGCGACAGTCTTCTCGAGGCGGTCGGCTTGGACTGCCGAGAGGGACCTAGGGGTGACCGTCATGGAGCTGACGAGGAGCCACCGTCGGGTGGTTGTTGCCGCGCTCTGCGGGCTGGCCGCGCTCGCGTGCCTTGTCTGGTGCGTCGCGTCTCCGGTCCGCCGTCCGCTCGAGGACCTCCGCGTCGACGAGGTGGCGTCCGTGCGCCTCACGGATAACCACGGCCTCACCGAGGTCACGCTTGGCAACGAGGACCGCGAGTACGTCGCCGGCCTGATCTCGGACCTGGCGGGCACGCGCTTTGGCGGGCGGCTGCGGGACATGTCCGGCACCGAGCCCGTCTTCATCGTCGAGACCACGACGAGGGGCACGATCGAGGTGACTGTCGTCGCTGGGTTGTCCTACTTCACGGTCGGAGGGACGCCGTATCACGAGGCCTTCGGGATGTCTGTGGTCCAGAGGCTCGAAGAGGTATACCGGAGGTACTGCGACTGGTAGGCGGCACCTATACGTGCCGGCAGGGAGTGCCGGCCGAATTGACGCAAGGCGACGAGAAGTGCCGGGTTCTTCTCGTCATTTGTCGAGAAGTGCCGGCTTGAGGTGCCCGGCATGCCGACACTCATACGTGCCGGCGGGGGCGGCCTGCATGCTGGCGGATGGTCGCCGGGCTGTCGGCACGGGGTGTCGTCCGTGGTGTCGTCCGTGGCGGGTCTCGCGAGAAAGGCTGTCAGGTTCTGCCGGGGCGCGTGTGGTATAGGTGACGGGGCAACACCGGTTGCGCCCCGCCGGCCGTATCCGAAGACCCGAATGAAGGAGGTGGGCCGTGACCGACGTGCCCGCCGCGCCAGACCGCGACCCAGAGCGGCTCGTGCGCGCCTATGCGGACCTCGTGCTGCGGGTGTGCTACACCTACCTGCGCTCGACGGCCGATGCCGAGGACGTCTGCCAGGACACCCTCATCAAGCTGGTGTGCCGCGAGGAGCCGTTCCGGGATCTCGACCACGAGCGCGCCTGGGTGGTGCGCGTGGCGTCCAACGCGTGCAAGAACCTGCTGCGCGACCGCGGTGCCCATCCGGAGGTGAACCTGGACGAGGTGCCCGAGCCGCCCTCCGGCGACGCGGTCGACGAGAGGGCGCTCCGACGGCGCGACGGCCGAGTGCTCGACGCCGTCATGGCGCTCCCGCTGCCGCAGCGCGAGGCCGTGTTCCTGCACTACTACGCGGGCTATGGGGCCCGTGCCATTTCCGAGCTGGCGGGCGTGAGCGAGAACGCCGTCCACCAGCGCCTGAGCCGCGCGAGGGCGCAGCTCAGGGAGACCCTGAAGGGAGACTACGATGAGTTCCCCGCTTGATTCCTACACCTCGTCCCTCGACGAGCTCCGCTTTTCCAATGAGGCCAAGGCTCGCATGGCCGACGACCTGCGCGCCGTCGCCTGCGAGCGCGACGCCCGGTCCGGGCGCGCGGCGGAGGTGCTGAGCATGCCCGCCGCGCCCCGCGCCCATCGTCGCGGCCGCTGGCTGCGCGTCGCCGCCGTGCTCGCCCTGGCGCTCGTGCTGGGCGGGGGAGGGACCGTCGCCGTGGCGGCGGGCGTCATCCCGAACCCCGCCAACGTGCTCTCCGACATATTCGGAGGCGCGCCGGCCCAGACCGAGCTACTCGACGACGTGGGGCATCCCATCGGCGCGAGCGCGACCTCCAATGGCGTCACCGTCACCGCGGAGGCCGTGATCGGCGACCGGGCCAACTACACCGTCGTCTACGCCATCGAGCTCGACGACCCCTCCGTGCTGGAGGGCCTGACGCCCAACGAGAACGGCCTGCTCCCCCTCATCGCCGACGCGTCGACCTACGTGGACGGAGCCATGTCGGGCGGCGGAGGTGCCTACTTCTACGATGCCGACCCCTCGGACAACGTCATCCAGTACGTCGAGACGATGTCCGTCAACACGTGGGACGGCTCCGGGATCATCGGGCGCACGGCGCGCTTCTCGATGCGCGGCATCCGCGCCTTCACCGAGGAGGGCGACAAGGGCACCATCGCGTCCGGCGAGTGGGACCTCAAGTTCGAGATGAACTACGTGGACACCACCGTCGACCTGCCCGCGGGGCAGACGACCACCTGGCAGGGATCCGACGTCACGGTCGACGCCGTGACGGTCTCCGCCGTCGGCGTCACCGTGGACTACACGATCGACCGGCAGATGGGCGACCTCGGCCCCTCGGGGCAGCTGAGCGACGCCGCGGAGGCGGAGCAGGACGCGGTCATCGGGCTTCCCATCATGGTGACCTTCGCGGACGGCAGCACGTTCGACGCCACGGGCGCCAGCTCCACCGCCGAGAAGCGCGACGACGGCACGAGCGCCGTCGCGAAGAGCGCCACCTACGACCGCATCGTGGCCGCGGACGACATCGTGAGCGTGACGGTGGGCGACGTGGTGATCCCCGTCGGCGCGGCGTAGCGCATCCGGTCGCGGGCGGGCCGTCCTTCTCGGCCCGCCCGCACTTCTCGCCCGCTCCTCTCTTCGCGTCGAGCGGGCCAACATCAAATCTCTCCGCGGCGTTCTGGCACTTTCGGGGTCTCCTGCGGCCTTGAAAGTGCCAGAACGCCGCGGAGAGATTTGATGCGCCGGACCGGGCGCGCGGCGAGAAGAACGTGGAGACGCGTGAATTATCCAGCGCTGACGGGGTATCCTCTAGAAGTTTGGTATATTCATAAGGCTGTGCAACCTGCGGGCGTGGTGGAACTGGTAGACACGCTGGATTTAGGTTCCAGTGGGGGAGACCCCGTGAAGGTTCGAGTCCTTTCGCCCGCACCAGCACAAACGGCACGCACGGCGGGGCAAGCCCGCCCGCACGAGACACTGGAGGAACGTTGAAGATCACCGTCACCGCTGAGAAGCCGATCGACGACAAGATGGCCGCCACGGTCACCGTCCCGGCTGCCGATGTCGACAAGGCCATCGCCAAGACCTACAAGGACATCGCCAAGAAGTACAACTTCCAGGGCTTCCGCCGCGGCCACGCGCCGCGCCCGGTGATCGACGGCATCATCGGCCGCGAGTCCGTGCTCGCCCAGGCCACCAACGACCTGCTGAACGTCGTTGAGCCCATGATGCTCGAGGAGCTCGACGTCACCCCCGTCGGCCGTGTGAGCTTCGGCGAGGAGGGCGCTGACCCCCAGCTCGCCTCCCAGGGCTCCGACTACGTCATCACCGCCACCATCGGCGTGCGCCCGACCTGCGAGCTCGAGAGCTATGACGCCCCCGAGATCAACCTCCCGCCCGAGGAGGCCACCGAGGCCGAGATCGACTGGCAGATCAACCAGCTCCTCACCTATCAGGTGACCTACGAGGACGTCGAGGAGGACCGCGCCGCCGAGCCCGGCGACGTCGTCTCCGTTGACATCGAGAACGTCGATGGCGCGGGGCACCTCGCGGGCAAGAACCGCCTGCTCGCGCTTGACGGCCAGCAGGTTCCCGAGCAGCTCCAGGAGGGCATCGTCGGGATGAAGAAGGGCGAGGAGAAGGCCATCGAGTGGACGCACACCCACGTCCACGAGGGCGAGGAGCACTCCCACACCTTCTCCGTCAAGGTGACCCTCAACGGCATCAAGAAGGCCGTCACCCCCGAGCTCGACGACGAGGTCGCCAAGAAGTTCGGCTTCGATGACGTCGCCGCGTTCCGCGCCGCCGTCAAGGAGGAGATCGAGGGCGACAAGAAGACCACGATCCCCAACCTCAAGGAGGACCGCGTCGTCGAGGCCATGGGCAAGGTGCTCAAGCTCGAGACCGTGCCCGAGGCCTATCAGAACGAGATCTTCAACGAGCTCGCCTCCGAGTTCCTCGCCCAGCTCCAGCGCCAGAACGTCTCCCTCGACATGTTCCTGCGCGCCCGCGGCCTGAAGTCCGACGACTTCATCGCCGACCTGCGCGTCCAGGCCGAGGAGCGCGCCCGCCAGTCGCTCGCCCTCGACGCCGTGGCCGCCAAGCTCGGCCTCGAGGCCACCGAGGACGACGTCCGCGCCGAGTTCGAGCGCGCGGGCGTGGAGGACGTCGACGCCTCCGTCAAGCAGTGGCGCGAGGAGGGCCGCCTCCCGGCCATCCGCGACTCCATCCGCCGCACCAAGGCCCTCGACTGGCTCGTCGAGAACGCCAAGGTGAACGTCGTTGACGAGGTTGCCGAGCGCGCCGCGGAGGGCGAGAAGGACGACGAGGCCGCCGACGCCGAGTAAGTCCCGCTCATCAGGCATCGAAGCGCCCCGGGCGAGCACGCCTCGTCCGGGGCCTTCTACAAGAAACGGAGACCACATGCACCAGCCCACCAACATCCCGCTCATCCCGTACGTGGTCGAGCAGACCCCGCGCGGCGAGCGCAGCTACGACATCTACTCGCGCCTGCTCAACGACCGCATCGTGTTTCTCGGCGAGGAGGTCACGCGCGACTCGGCGAACCTCGTGATCGCCCAGCTCCTGCATCTCGAGAGCCAGGACCCCGACAAGGACATCGCGCTCTACATCGACTCCCCGGGCGGCGACGTCTACGCCGGCCTTGGCATCATCGACACGATGAACTTCATCAAGCCCGACGTCTCCACCATCTGCGTGGGCATGGCCGCCTCCATGGGCGCCGCCATCCTGGCCTGCGGCGCCAAGGGCAAGCGCCTGGCGCTCCCCAACTCGATGGTCCTCATCCACCAGCCGAGCTCGGGCGTCTCCGGTCAGCAGACCGACATCCAGATCGTCGCCGACGAGACCCGCTGGATCCGCCAGCGCCTGAACGAGATCCTCTCGGAGGCCACGGGCCAGCCCATCGAGAAGGTCAACGCCGACACGGAGCGCGACAACTACATGCGTGCCTCCGAGGCGTGCGCCTACGGCCTCGTCGACAAGGTCATCTCGTCCCGCGCCGACCAGACCCAGGAGTAGCTCGATGCCTAGCTTTGATCAGGGAGGCCCCGGCTTCTCCAACGAGATGCACTGCTCGTTCTGCGGCAAGAGCCGCAGCCAGGTGAGCAAGCTCATCGCCGGCCCGGGCGGCGTCTTCATCTGCGACGAGTGCGTGCACGCGTGCACCGACATGATCGACGAGGCCGACGTCGAGGCCGCGGAGGCCCTCGAGGAGGTGCCCGAGGAGGCTCCGATCAAGAACCTCCCCACGCCGCATGAGATCTACGACGAGCTCTCGCAGTACGTCATGGGCCAGGAGCAGGCCAAGCGCGCCATGAGCGTGGCGGTCTACAACCACTACCGCCGCATCCTCTCCGGAAACGACGAGGTCGCCGAGGGCGAGGAGGAGGTCGAGATCGCCAAGAGCAACATCTTGCTCCTGGGCCCCACGGGCACCGGCAAGACGCTGCTCGCGCAGACGCTCGCGCGCTTTCTCGAGGTGCCCTTCGCCATCGCCGACGCCACCACCCTCACCGAGGCCGGCTACGTGGGCGAGGACGTGGAGAACATCCTGCTCAAGCTCATCACCGCCGCCGACGGCGACGTGGAGCGCGCGCAGGTGGGCATCGTCTACGTGGACGAGATCGACAAGATCGCCCGCAAGGCCGAGAACCTCTCCATCACGCGCGACGTCTCGGGCGAGGGCGTGCAGCAGGCGCTCCTCAAGATCCTCGAGGGCACCGAGGCGAGCGTTCCCCCGCAGGGCGGCCGCAAGCACCCCCAGCAGGAGCTCATCCGCATCGACACCACGAACATCCTCTTCATCTGCGGCGGCGCCTTCGTTGGCCTGGACAAGATCGTGGCCGACCGCATTGGCAAGAAGGGCATCGGCTTTGCCGCCGAGGTCGGCCGCAACGCCGAGAAGGACGAGGACTACCTCATGGAGCAGGTCATGCCGCAGGACCTGCACAAGTTCGGCATGATCCCCGAGTTCCTCGGGCGCATCCCCGTGATCACCGCCACGCGCGAGCTCACCGAGTCCGACCTCGTGAGCATCCTCACGCAGCCGAGAAACGCCCTCGTCAAGCAGTATCGCCGCATGTTCGAGCTCGAGGGCGTGGAGCTGGTCTTCGAGGACGACGCGCTCGAGGAGATCGCCCGCCAGGCCATCGCCCGCGGCACGGGCGCCCGCGGCCTGCGCGCCATCTGCGAGGCGACGCTCCAGGACACGATGTTCGACCTGCCGAGCGACCTCGACATCACCAAGGTCATCGTCACCAAGGAGTCCGTCGGCGGGGGAGAGTCGCCGAGGATCGTGACCACCGCTCACGGCAAGCACCGCATCGCGTAAAAGGGGACGGGTTTTTCCTCTCAGAGCTTTTGGGACAGGCCCGGGGCGATACAGCCCCGGGCCTGTCCCAAAAGCTCTGAGAGGAAAAACCCGTCCCCTTTTACAGGTTGGCGCCACCGAGGCGCATGTAGGTCTTGATGACGGCGCCGCGCCGCTTGGTCCCGGCGGGGCAGGTCTTGTCGAACGCCGGCATGATGCCCTTGTAGAGCACGATGACCTGCAGGCGCTTGGCGAGCCCCGCCGCCGAAGCGCGCGACTCCTCGAGCTGCCCGCGGATCTCGTCAAGATAGGGCGAGTGCATCGCGTATCGCCAGAAGAGGTCGGCCCCGTCCGCGTCCGGGTAGAGCCAGGGGCGGTTGTCGGGTCCCGCGAAGTGGACGATCGAGGGGTCCGACGCGGCCTCCTCGTACTCGGCGCGCACGTCGGCGGGCGCGTTGGCGACGATGTGGGTGCGGCGCAGGTGCTGCCAGTCCATGAGGTAGTTCCAGCGCATGTGCACGCGCACGTAGTTGCCGTTCACCACCTTGTTGAGGACGTCCTGGTCGAGCCAGCGCCACATGCGCTCGGTCGAGAGGGAGAGGAAGCGCTCGGGGGAGACGGTGCGACGCAGCTCGGCGAGGTTCATGAGGATGACGCCCGCCTGGAAGTAGTCGTGCGGGTCGTCCATCCCGAGCTCGTTCTTGAGATAGGGACCGACGGACGGGTCGTAGCCCTCGATCTGGCCGATCGTGTCCGCGTCGCGCGTCGCGGCGAGCGGGTAGCCGGTGACGTCGACGTCGAAGAGCTTGGCAACGTCGTCGTCGACGATGAGGTCGGAATCCAGGTAGATTGCCTTGTCCACATTGGGGAGAAGCTGCGGGGCGAGCAGGCGGAAGTAGGTCTCGGGCCTGAAGTGCCCGTGGTGGGGGAGCTTGATGTCGCCGAGCGCGGCGTCGACGTCAAGAAAGCCGATGCCCACGTTATCCGAGGTCGCCTGGCGCGTGAGCGTGATCATGCTCGCCGGGGAGATGTTTCTCGTGAGCACCACGATGTCGTAGCGGCGCTCCGGACTCGCGTTCTCGATGATCGACTGCGTCGCGACGGAGAGGTAGGGGACGAAGTTCTCGCTGCACGCGAAGACGATGACGACGTCGGTCAGCGGCAGGTCGAGGTCCCCCGACGTGCTCGCAAGCATGGTCGAGGAAATGGGGTTCTTGACGTGCGGGTTCCTCACGCGCGTCGTCTTGCGGAGTGGTCTCATGGGCCTTCCCGTCAGGTCGGCAAATTCGCTCCGTCAACTCTACCATGGGCGTGCCACCGGCGTCAGGCTTATTTGGCACGCGCACGAGGCGCGCCAAATAAGCCTGACGCCGGTGGCACGCCCAGGGCGGCGCCGTTGGCGGCGAGAAGAACGCGCAGCTCGCTCGCTTCCATGCCGCGCGCCAAGGCGATGGCGGCCACGGAGGGCCCGAGCGAGCCCACGATGTCAGAGGCGCCCTCGGCCGAGCCCTCGGAGGGAGGGAGGTCCGTCTCCGTCAGCAGGCGCTCTATGGGCAGGACCCGCGCGTACTCACGCCCGCGTCGCGTCGCGAGCGCGCGCTCGCCGAACGAGAAGAGGCAGCCCAGCCGGACCGCGCGCCAGAGCTCGTCCGACGAGCCGGAGAACCAGTGCAGCACGCAGCGACAGCTCTCGGCAGCGCCCGTTCGCTCGAGAACGTCCAGCGCCGCACCGGCCGAGCGAACCGCGTGCACCGAGAGGACCTTGGGGGCGTCGAGCGGGCTCGTATCGGCGCAGACGCGGCAGACGCGCTCGAAGGCCCCGAGTTGCGCTTCCCACGTCGCCGCATGGCGCGGTGCGGCGTCGAGCCCCACCTCGCCGACCCAGCGGATTCCCGGAAGCAGCTCGCAGAGCGCATCGGCGTCCGAGGCGTCGCGCACCCACCAGGGATGGAGCCCGGCCGCAAGCGCCACGTTCTTCTCGCTTCCCAACGTGGCGTGGCAGGCGCGGAACTCGTCAGGCGTCACCGTGACGGCAAGAAGGCCAAGGTCCTTCTCGGCGGCCGCGCGCGCCACGGCGGCGGGGTCGGAAAACCATCCCAGATGGCAGTGTGCGTCAATCCACATGCGCGCCCTCCTCCCTGCGATGATACCTCCCGCGTTTGCTCGTGCAAACTCGGGGCGGGAGCTCCGGGCGGGACGCGGGCGCCAGGGGGGGCGCTCCGGGATGGGGCGCAGCTCGCCGCCGGCGCCGGGTCGGTGGGAGTCGCCGCAGCGCAGGGCGGCCGCCACCGCCCTCCCGAACGCCCGCGTGCTATCCTGTACGTTTGACATGAACGCGACCGGGAGAGGAATGCCCCGTGGAAGAGATGCCCAAGAACTACGACCCCCAGACCGCCGAGCCCGAGCTCATCGAGCGCTGGATGAGCGCCGGCTGCTACCAGCGCTCCAAGGGAGTGGGGGACTGCACCGTCGTCATCCCGCCGCCCAACGTGACGGGCATCCTGCACATGGGCCACGCGATGGACGACTCCATCCAGGACACCTACGTGCGCTACAGCCGCATGCGCGGGCGCTCCACGCGCTGGATCCTGGGCACCGACCACGCGGGCATCGCCACGCAGACCAAGGTGGACAAGAAGCTCAAGAGCGAGGGCGTGAGCCGCCTGGAGATCGGGCGCGAGAAGTTCCTCGACGCCTGCTGGGACTGGACGCGCGAGTACGGCGGCACGATCGTCTCGCAGATCAAGCGCATGGGCTGCTCGATCGACTTCTCCGACGAGAAGTTCACGATGAGCCCCGAGTTCAGCCGCGCCGTGCGCAAGGTCTTCTGCGACTGGTACCACGACGGCCTCATCTACCGCGGCAAGCGCATCGTCAACTGGTGCCCGAGCTGCTGCACCGCCATCTCCGACGACGAGGCCGAGTACCAGGACGAGAAGGGCCACCTGTGGTACCTCCAGTACCCGCTCGTCGAGCCCGTCGACGGCATCGACCACATCACGGTTGCCACCACGCGCCCCGAGACCATGCTCGGCGACACGGGCGTGGCCGTCTCCCCGCAGGATCCCGAGAAGGCCAAGCTCGTGGGCAAGATGGTGCGCCTGCCCATCGTGGACCGCGAGATCCCGATCTTCTCCGACTGGCACGTGGACGCCGGCTTTGGCACGGGCTTCGTCAAGGTCACGCCCGCGCACGACCCCAACGACTACGCGATGGGCCAGGCCCACGACCTCGAGCAGATCAACATCTTCGACGAGCATGCCGTCGTCGTGGACGGCTACGGCGAGTTCTCCGGCATGAACCGCGACCAGTGCCGCGAGGCCGTGGTCGCGTGGTTCGAGGAGCATGGCCTGCTCGAGAAGGTCGAGGAGCTTGACCACTCCGTCATGCACTGCTACCGCTGCAACACCGCGCTCGAGCCCTGGCTCTCCGAGCAGTGGTTCGTTGCTGTGGACAAGCTCAAGGAGCGCGCCACGCAGGTCGTGCGCGACGGCGAGGTCAAGTTCCACCCCGAGCGCTGGACCCAGACCTATCTCACCTGGATGGACAACCTCAAGGACTGGTGCATCTCGCGCCAGCTCTGGTGGGGCCACCGCATCCCGGTCTTCTACTGCGAGGACTGCGGCTGGGAGGACGCCCTCATGGAGGACACGGACGTCTGCCCCAAGTGCGGCGGTCGCCACGTGCGCCAGGACGAGGACGTGCTCGACACGTGGTTCTCGAGCCAGCTGTGGACCTTCGCCACGCAGGGCTGGCCGGATGACACCTCCGAGCTCGCCGATCACCATCCCACCAAGGTCCTCGTGACCGCGCGCGACATCATCGCCCTCTGGGTGGCGCGCATGATCATGAGCTCGCTCTACTTCACCGGCGAGGTGCCTTTCCACGACGTCTACATCTATGCCACGATCCTGGCCAAGGACGGCAGCCGCATGTCCAAGTCCAAGGGCAACGGCGTCGACCCGATGGAACTTATGGAGAAGTACGGCGCGGACGCCATGCGCTACAACCTTCTCACGCTCATCACCAACAACCAGGACGTCAAGTTCGACGCCAACATCGACAAGAAGACGCACAAGCTCATCGACAGCCCGCGCACCGAGCAGGCTCGCGGCTTTGTGACCAAGATCTGGAACGCGAGCCGCTTCGTCCAGATGAACCTCGTGGGCTACGAGCCGGGCGCGCCCGCCGCCGTGACGCCGGAGGACGCGTGGATGCTGTCGCGCCTGGCGCGCGCCGTCGCGCACGCCACCGAGCAGCTGGAGACCTACGCCTTCGGCGACTACGCCCGCGAGATTCAGAGCTTCTTCTGGGGCGACGTCTGCGACTGGTACATCGAGCTCTGCAAGAGCCGCCTGCTCGACGGCGCGCCCGCCGAGCGCCTGCAGGTCCAGCGCAACCTCGTCTTCGTGCTCGACACGTGCATGAGGCTGCTGCACCCGGTCATGCCGTTCGTGACCGAGAGCGTGTGGGACGCCCTGCCCGCGAGCGGGCTTGACGATCACTCCGCCGAGTTCCTCATGGTGGCTGCCTGGCCGGGGCCCGAGCGCTTCGCCGAGTTCGTGAACGAGAAGGCCGAGAAGGACTTTGAGCTCGCCAAGCGTGTCATCTCCTGCGTGCGCTCCACGCGCGCCCGCTACCGCCTCTCGCCGCGTGCCGAGCTCGACGTCTGCGTGCGCTGCGGCGCCGAGGACGCGGCGGTTCTCGTCGGCCAGGAGGGCTTCGTGCGCTCCGTGGGCCACGTGGGCGCGTTTGTCGCCGCCGCTGACGCTCAGAAGCCGGAAGGCTGCGTCTCCGTGGCGGACGGCTCGCTCGAGATCTTCGTCCGCGTCGGTGACCTTGTGGATCTCGCCGCCGAGTCTGCGCGTCTCAAGAAGGAGCTCGCCAAGGCCGAGAAGGACCTTGCGGGCGTGGAGCGCACGCTTGCCAACGAGGGCTTCGTCGCCAAGGCAGCGCCGGCCGTCATCGAGAAGAAGCGCGCCCAGGCCGCCGAGCTCACCGCCACGATCGAGCAGCTCAAGGCCCAGATCGAGGACTTCGCGTAGGTCCTCGCGCGCCGGGAGCTCCGCCGTGCTTCTCGCAGGCTCACTTCGCTTCGCTCAGAAGTCGCCTGCCGAGAAGTGCGGCGGAGCCCGCGTCTCGGTCCGCGCGATTGGAGAAGAAATGGGTTCAACGGAGTGCGGGGCTGAGTCGTATACGGACGTGAACGCGCGCGTCGTGGACGCGTGGGTGGCTGATGGCTGGGAGTGGGGAAAGCCCATTTCGCACGAGCGCTACGAGGCGGCGCTGGGCGGTGACTGGTCGATGGTGCTCACGCCCACGCGCGAGGTCCCGCGCGACTGGTTCTTTGACGACATGCGCGGCAAGCGCGTGCTCGGGCTGGCTTCCGGTGGCGGCCAGCAGATGCCGATCTTCGCGGCGATGGGCTGCGCGTGCACCGTGCTCGACTACTCCGAGGCGCAGATCGCGTCCGAGGTTATGGTCGCCGAGCGCGAGGGCTACGAGATCCGTGCCGTGCGCGCGGACATGACGCGCCCGCTGCCCTTCGAGGACGACGCGTTCGACCTCATCTTCCACCCGGTCTCCAACTGCTACGTGGAGGAGGTGCTCCCCATCTGGCGCGAGTGCTTCCGCGTGCTGGCACCGGGAGGGCGTCTGCTCGCCGGGCTGGACAACGGCTTCAACTACGTCATGGACGACGGGGAGGAGCGCGTCGTGCGCGGCCTGCCGTTCAACCCGCTCCGCGATCCCTCGCTCATTCCCGAGAAGGACCTCCCGGAGTGGGGCATGCAGTTCTCGCATACTTTGGACGAGCAGATTCGCGGACAGATCCAGGCCGGCTTCCGGATCCTGGACCTCTACGAGGACACCAACGGCGAGGGACGCCTCCACGAGCTGGGCATCCCCACGTTCTGGGCCACCTGCGCCGAGAAGCCCACGGCCTGATGTGCAACAACTCGACTTTCTTAAGCGGCACTCTACCTGCAGAAACTTAAGAAATAGCAGGTAGATAACCTGTTTCTGGCGCTTAGATATTCGCGCTCGTTGTAGGCCGTGGCTCACGGCGCAGCGACCCTCTCAGCCCACGCGCCGCTGAGCGGCAATCCATTCGAAGAGCCGCAGCGCGAGGTCGGTCGCATCGGTGCGCACGACCGCATAGAACGTCGCACGCGCCTCAGCGTCCTCGAGCGGGACGACGGCGCGCCCGGGGATGGGGTCGTTCTCCAGGTACGGGGCGTCGGTCGTGAAGGTGCAGTGCGGCGTCGTGCGTGCGAGCTGCGAGAAGACCGTGCGGTCGCTCTGTTCGATGAGGGTCGCGTGCGGCAGGGCCCGCTCCACGAGCCCACGCCAGAAGCCGATGTCCGAGAAGATGAGGAAGGTGCCGCCATCGAGCTCGGCCAGACGCATCGAGCGCCGCGCTGCGAGCGGGTGGTTGGGCGGCAGCGTGACCGAGATGCGCTCCTGCATGAGCTCGCACGAGCGCAGCAAGGGGCTGGTGGGACGGCTGCAAACGATGCCCAGGTCGAACGTGCCGTCAAGCATGCCGCGAACGACCGCGTCCCCCTCGGTCATGCGGGAGGTGAGCGTCTCCTGGGGGAAGGCCTCGACCATGAGGCCGGTGAGGCGCCAGAGCGGGGCCGGCGCCACCGTTCCCACGCGCAGCGACCGGGCGCGCCGTGCGACGGCGTCCACTGCGTCGCGCATGAGGCGCTCGTCGCGCAGGATCTGCCGCGCCCAGTCCACGGCGGTGTGTCCCGCCTCCGTGAGGTCCACGTGGCGGTGTTCGCGCGAGAAGAGCGTCACGCCGAGCTCGGCCTCAAGGCGCTGGACGGACCGGCTGAGCGCCGGCTGCGAGAGGTGCAGCTGACGGGCAGCCGCCGTCATGGTCCCCGTTTGCTCGATGGCGTCGAGTTGTCTCATCTGTTCGAGCTCCATGGGCACCTTTCTTCTAAGTCATGCGTTTCATGCATGAAAGCTTCCAAATTCGGCATTTTACAACAGGTGATTATCGCATGAGACTATGCACAGGTTAACGATTGAGAGGAGCACCCCATGCATTCGCTCACGCTTGCCAACGGCCGTCAGATCCCGCAGTTGGGCTACGGCGTCTTCACTATGAGCTCGGAGGAGGTCGCGCGCTGCCTGCCCGAGGCGATCGCGGCCGGCTATACCCACATCGACACCGCCAACGCCTACTTCAACGAGGTGGCGGTAGGCCGGGCCGTGCGCGCGTCCGGTGCAGACCGCGAGAGCCTCTTCGTCACGACCAAGCTCTTCCCGCAGAGCTACCCCTACGCGCAGTGCGGCCCGGATATCGACGCCTCGCTCGAGCGCTTGGGCATGGACTACGTGGACCTCATGCTCTTCCACCAGCCTTACGGCGACTACGTGGAGGGTTGGCGTGCGATGGAGGAAGCCGTGGACTCCGGCAAGGTGCGCGCCATCGGCCTCTCCAATTTCCCGGTGCGCAAGGTCGAGCAGATCCTTGAAGTCGCGCGCATCAAGCCGGCTGTGATCCAGGTGGAGATTAACCCCTACTGGAACCAGCATACGTACAAGGCGGCGCTCACCGAGCGCGGACTTGCAGACGCGGTCTTCGAGGGATGGTACCCGCTCGGCCACGGTGACAAGGCGCTGCTCGCCGAGCCCGTCTTCCGGGAGTTGGCCGAGAAGTACGGCAAGACGCCGGCACAGGTGGTGCTGCGCTGGCATCTCCAGGAGGGCAACGTGGTCTTCCCGACCTCGCGCAACCCCGAGCACATGCGCGAGAACCTCGACGTCTTCGACTTCGAGCTCACTGCGGAGGAGATGGCGCGCGTGAACGCCCTGCCCCAGCACGCCTACTACACCGTGCCCGAAGAGCCGCCCGCCTTTGTGCTCGTGCACAACGACTACAGCAAGCAGGCGTAAAGATCATTTCGGCGACGCTAGCGGGGCCCAGTTGCGCCGTCTCGCAGAAGGAGGATCTCCCATGGAGTACAAGGTTCTGAACAACGGCGTGCAGATGCCCGTGCTCGGTTTCGGCGTGTTCCAGACACCGCCGGCCGATACCGAGCGTTGCGTGGCCGAGGCGCTGGCCGCAGGCTACCGCCTCATCGACACCGCGCAGGCCTATGGCAACGAGGAGGGCGTGGGCGCGGCGGTGGCCAAGTCCGAGGTTCCGCGCGATGAGGTTTTCATCACGTCCAAGATTTGGGTGTCCAACATGAGTTACGAGCGCGCCGTCGCCTCGATCGACGCGTCGCTCGCCGCGCTCGGCACCGACCACATCGACCTCATGTTGCTCCACCAGATGATGGGCGACTACACGGGCGCCTACCGTGCGATGGAGGAGGCCTACTACGCCGGCAAGCTACGGGCCATCGGCGTCTCCAACTGCTATCCAGAGCGTCTCGTCGACCTGGCGTTGCTCGCCGAGGTGCCGCCTGCGGTGAACCAGGTCGAGACGCACCCCTTCCGCCAACAGCGCGCCGCACACAAGAACATGGTCTCGCTCGGCGTGGCGCATGAGGCATGGGCGCCCTTCGCGGAGGCCAAAGGCGGGATCTTCAAGAACCCGACGCTTCTCGCCCTGGCCGAGAAGCACGGCAAGACCGTGGGCCAGGTTATTCTGCGCGCGCTCATCCAGTCCGACGTCATCGTGATTCCCAAGACCGTGCGACCCGAGCGCATGGCAGAGAACATTGACGTGTTCGACTTCGTGCTGGACGCCGAGGACATGGCGGCATTCGCCACGGTGGAGGACCCTGACTTCCCGCCGATCTTTGACCACTTTGACGTGAGCACGGTGAAGTGGATGCTCGGCGAGCTTGTGCGCAAGCAACAGCTTGGCGGCGCGCCGCTGTACTAGGGGCGGGACGCGAGGCAGAACGCAAGACGCAAGGTGAAGAAAGGGGAGACGCCCATGCAATCGTTCGCCTACGACTATCCTGTGAGGAACTACTTCGGCGAGGGCGCCGTGGATTGGGCGCTTGACGTCGAGCTCGACGTTATGGGAAAGACCGTCCTTCTCGCCTACGGCGGCGGCTCGGTCAAGCGGACCGGCGTGTACGACCACGTGGTCGAGAAGCTTCGTGCGGCCGGCAAGCGCATCGTGGACTTTGGCGGCATCATGTCCAATCCCACCTACGAGAAGTGCCAGGAGGGCGCCGCGCTCGCCCGCGCCGAGCAGGTTGACTTCATCCTGGCGGTGGGCGGCGGCTCGGTCTTTGACTGCTGCAAGGTGGTCTCCGCCCAGGCGTGCCTCGATGAGGACATCGAGAAGTACGAGCACGCAGACGGCCGTATGCCCACCGAGTTCATCCCCATGGCCTGCATCGTGACGCTTTCCGGCACCGGCGCCGAGCAGAACGACGGCGCCGTCATCACCAACGAGGAGACGCACGTGAAGGGTCCCTTCGCGGGTGCGCTGCCCCGTTGGGCAGCCCTCGACCCGGCGCTCACGCTCACCGTGCCGCACATGCAGTTCATGAGCGGAGCCTACGACACGCTCTCGCACTGCATGGAGAGCTACTTCGGCGCCCCGCGCGAGGCCAACGTCACCGACGACATCAACCTTGCCATCCAACGGAACGTCATCCGCAACATGCGTGCCGTGGACGCGGACGACCGGGACCTCGCGGCGCGCTCGGAGCTCGTCTACGACTCCGCGATGGCCGAGAACGGCGTGCTCAAGGTGGGCAAGGTCACGGACTTCCAGGCGCACATGATCCAGCACCAGTACGGTGCCTACACCCACACCAACCACGGTATGGGCCTCGCGGTGATCCACCCGGCGCTCTACCGCCACCTGGCGCCCGAGGCGCCCGCGCAGTTTGCCCGCTGGGCGCGCGAAGTCTGGAACGTGGCCGAGAAGGACGACCTTGCCGCGGCCATGGCGGGCATCGACGCGCTCGCCGCGTTCACAGCGGAGATGGGGCTGCCGACCACGTTTTCCGAGCTCGGCGGCGATGTCTCCGACGAGACGCTGCGCGCCGTGGCTGACACGTGCCTCCTCATGCCCGGCTGCGCCAAGCAGCTGAGCCGCGACGAGGTCTTCCAGATCCTGACCGAGTGCCGGTAGGACGGTCCTTCTCGTCCTGTCGCCTTGCAACAACCCTAATTGTCTAAGCACTTAAAACTAGGCATCTACCTGCGAGTCTTTACGTTTCCACAGGTAGATGGCTGCTTAGGAATTGGCGCCCGTCGTATGTTGCGGCGTCAACCTGACCCGTGATGTGCGGTTATCATCCTGCATGTGATGAGGGGGCGACATGCGAGGAGGAGCCATGAACTACCGCAAGCTGGGCAACACGGGGCTCGAGGTGAGCGAAATCGGCTTTGGCGGCGAGTGGATGGACCGCTCGCCCGAGGAGACGCTTGCGGTGGTGCGCGCCGCGGAGGAGGCGGGCATCAACATCCTCGACTGCTGGATGAACGACGCCACGCGCCGCTCCAACCTGGGTGACGCGCTCCGGGAGCTCGACAGCCGCGAGCGCTGGGTCATCCAGGGGCACCTGGGGTCGGTCACGGTTGACGGGCAGTACACGCGCACGCGCGACCTCGACCTGGTGAGGCCGGCCTTCGAGGACCTTCTCGCCCGCTTTCACACCGACTACGTCGACCTGGGCATGATCCACTACGTGGACAAGGTTGAGGAGTACGAGCGGATCGTTCTGGGCGACAGCCCCTTCATGCGCTACGTGCGCGAGCTGCGCGCGGCGGGCACCATCCGCCACATCGGTCTCTCCACGCACAACACCGAGGTCGCGCGACGCGTTGCCGAGAACCCCGAGATCGAGACGATGCTCTTCTCGGTGAACCCGGCCTTTGACATGATGCCCGCGACCGAGAACCTCGACGACCTCTTTGGCGACTACACGGGCGTGGGGGAGGGCGGCATCAACGCCGACCGCGCCGAGCTCTACGCGCGCGCCGAGGAGACGGGCACGGGCATCACCGTCATGAAGGGGTACGCCGGCGGCCGTCTGCTCGACGCGGCGACCTCGCCCTTCGGCGTGGCGCTCACGCCCGTGCAGTGCATCCACTACGCGCTCACGCGCCCGGCGGTAGCGAGCATCATGGTGGGCTTCTCCACGCCCGCGCACGTGGTCGAGGCCGTTGCCTACGAGACCGCCTCTGCCGAGGAGCGCGACTATGCGAGCGTGCTCGCCGGGGCGCCGCGCCACGCCTACCTGGGTCAGTGCACCTACTGCGGCCACTGCGCGCCGTGCCCCAAGGGCATCGACATCCCCACGGTCAACAAGTTCTACGACCTCGCCGCCCTGCACAACGAGGTACCCGATTCTGTGCGCGACCACTATCGCGCGCTCGATGCCCATGCGGGGGATTGCATCGCCTGCCACGCGTGCGAGGGCCGCTGTCCCTTTGGCGTGAAGGTTGCCGACAAGATGGCCGCGGCGGCGGGGCTCTTCGGGCTCTAGCGAGAGGCGCAACGAGTGCGCGCGGGGAGGGGCTCAGCGAGAGAGCCGTGGTAGCTCGCGCTCGACGACGTCGCGCCAGAAGCCGATGTTGGCGTATACAAGGAACGCCTCACCGTCTATGTCCCTGAACCGCAGCGCCCGCTTCGTTGCAAGGGGGTGCGTGCGCGGCAGGAGCGCCGAGAGGCTCTCGGTCATGATGGGCTGCGAGATAAAGCTGGGGAGCACGAGCGGGTTGAGCGTGATGGTGGCATCGAGCGTGTCCTCCATAAGTCCGCGGCGCAGATGCTGCTCATCAAGGGATTCCGAAGCGACGATGGTGCCGGGCGTTGTCTCTACCACGAGCTGCGTGACGCGCCAGAGCGGGGCTGGAGCGCAGGCTGGGACATATGGAGCTCGGCGGCGGCGCGGGATATGGATCCCGTTCGTGCGACGCAGGCTATGTGCTCGAGCTGCTCGATGGTCATGGGTGTCTCCCGTGTTCTGGTGTGTCCTTCTCAGTATGCACGTTATGCATGCTAACTGCTCGAATGCGTAGGGCGCGGCATTCGCTTTTCGCAGCATGATGGTGGGGTCAAAGGACGGTGCGATTAGGCGAGAAGGGAATCTACCATGGCAAACGTTCAGGCCGTGACGCTCAACAACGGTATCGAGATGCCGTGCGAGGGCTTCGGGGTGTTCCAGGTACCCAACCCTGCGGTATGCAAGCAGGCGGTGCTCGACGCCATCGACTGCGGCTATCGCCTCATCGACACGGCGGCGGCCTACATGAACGAGGAGGCGGTGGGCGCCGCCATTCGCGAGAGCGGCGTGCCTCGCGAGGAGCTCTTTGTCACCACCAAGCTCTGGGTGCGGGACGCGAGCACGCGGGTGCCAAGGCGGCACTCCAGACCTCGCTCGACAAGCTCGGTCTTGACTACCTGGACCTCTATCTCATCCACCAGCCGCTCGGTGACTACGTTGGGGCCTGGCGCGCCATGGAGGAGGCGTACCGCGCTGGCACCATCCGCGCCATAGGCGTGTGCAACTTCTATCCGGCGCGCTTGGCGGACTTCTGCGAGACCGTCGAGGTGACGCCTGCCGTGAACCAGGTGGAGCTGCACCCGTTCTTCTCACAGGAGGCGGCGCTTGCCACGATGCGCGAGTACGGCGTGGTGCCCGAGGCGTGGGGTCCCTTCGCAGAGGGCAACCACGGCATCTTCACGCACCCCGTCCTCACTGCGATCGGCGAGAAGTACGGCAAGACTGCGGCGCAGGTGGCGCTCAGGTGGAAGATCCAGCGCGGTGTGGTGGTTATCCCCAAGTCCGTGCACCGCGACCGCATGGAGCAGAACATCGACGTGTGGGACTTCGAGCTTACCGCAGATGACATGGCGCAGATTGCCGAGCTCACCCTTGACCACAGCGAGATTGTGAACCACGACGACCCGGCGTTTGTGAAGATGCTCCACGGCGTGAGCAGCGTGAGGACTCGTCTTTAGCGACGCGGGCGGACAGGGGACGCTTTGCTGGGAGCATCGATGCTGCCGGCAGAGCGCCCCTTTCCGGAACGTGTGAATCGTTTGAGCTACACGCGCACCACGTAGCCTTCCTTGCGCGGGGCGGCGGTGGGCTCGGGGCCGTCGGCGTAGCCGAGCGCGATGGCTCCCACGCCGCGCAGCGTCTCGGGAAGGCCCCACTCCTTGAGGAGCGCCTTGCCCTCCTCGCTGTCGAAGATCTCGCGCTCGCGATGGATCCAGCAGCTGGAGAGGCCCACGGCGTGCGCCGCGAGCATGAGGTTCTCGAGCACGCAGGAGCCGTCCTCCACGAAGGTGCCGCGTCCACCGTCGGCGAGCACCACCACGATGGCCGGCGCGCCGTAGTACGGGTCGGTTTCCTTGCCCATGACGGCGGCGTTGAGCGCGCGCAGGCGCTCGCGGGTCTCGGGGCTCGTCACGGCCACGATCACCGGCGACTGGTGCCCGCCGCCCGTGGGCGCGTAGGTGCCCGCCTCAAGCACGGTGTCGAGCAGCTCTTGGGGGACGGGGTCCGCCTTGTAGCTGCGCACGCTCCTGCGCGTCTTGATGAGGTCGATGAGATCGCTTGCCATACGCTGCCCTTTCTCTCGCCGGAAACCGCGATATAGAAAAACCGCCCATCTGCCCAAGGACAGGTGAGCGGCGAAAAGATGATGGCGGCATCCGGAAAAATCCGCTGGGATTTTCGAGTCCCATTATGGGCACTCCCCACGCCGTGTCAAGCGTCGACAAGAACTTCTCGCCCCTGCTTGACTTCCGCAACCAAGGCCCGTACAGTCAATTCGTCTAAAATCGTGTGGACTTTTCTGGGCGCAAGCCACCTTTTTGCCGCACAACGGAGCTCCGGTTGTGCGGCTTTTTGCGCCGTCAATCACGTGATGACGCGCCAGCCTCCCTCCGAGAGCCCGAGACGCACAGGGCCGAAGCCTCGCGTTGCGGGGCGAGAGGAGGAACGGCTATGGAAAACGTGATCGATCGGCCGATGCCGTCTGCGGGGATGGCGCCCTCGGGACGCCGCCGGGCGGTGGCGGCGCTCCAGGTGTTCGCGGGCGGCGCCTGCTATGGGGCGATGGCGACCACCTACAAGCTCGCCTACGCGGCGGGCTTCACCTCCGCGCAGGTGGTTGCAAGCCAGGCGTGGTTCGGCTTCCTGTTCTTCGGGCTCGCGGTGCTTCTCGGCCGTCTGCGCGGTGTGCGGTGGCAGCGTCTTTCCGGCAAGCAGGCGCTCAAACTCATGGGGCTCGGTGCCCTCACCTGCACGACCTCGATTCTGTACTGCTACGCCATGAGCGTGCTGCCCGCACCGGTGGCGCTCACGCTGCTCTTCCAGTTCACGTGGATGGGGCTCGTCTGGCAGACCATCATGACGCGCCGAGCTCCGCGCTTCGTGGAGGTCGCCTCGGCGGCGGTAATCGTGCTCGGCACCGTGTTCGCGAGCGGCGGCTACAGGACGGGGCTTGCGGGCTACGACCCGGTGGCCCTCCTCTGCGCGCTCGGCGCCGCCGTGACCTGCTCGCTCTTCGTGACGCTCTCCGGTAAGGTGAAGGCCCTCTGCTCCAACGAGCAGCGCGGCCTCGTCGTGTGCCTGGGGGCGGGCGTCATGTCGCTCACCGCATGCCCGGACTACCTGGTGTCGGGCGTCGTCTTCCAGGGCATCCTGCCCTTTGCCGCGGTCGCGGGCTTCTTCGGCCTCATGTGCCCCGTGCTGCTCTTTGGCCTGGGGTCGCCACACCTGCCCGCCGGCCTCTCAACCGTCATGGCCGCTGCGGAGCTTCCCGCGGGATTGTTCATCGCCATGGTCGTGCTCGGCGAGCCGCTCGGCGTCGTCGAGTGGCTGGGCGTGGTGGTGATTCTCGCGGGCGTGTGCCTCGCACAGGCTCCGAGCCTTCTCTCACGGCATACAATGCGGTGAGGCCATGCCGGAGGGTCCCGAGCGCGATGCCGTGGGGTTCCGTCGGTGGCCCGATCTGCCGGGAGAGCTGCGGGCGCCCGCTTACGCGCAGACTGGCTCCGCGAGCACCGTCCCCTCAGGGAACGCGCGGCGGAAGACCCAGCGGGAGAGCGGGCCCGCAACCAGCAGGTTCCACGGCAGCGCGGCGACGAAGTTCCACGGGATGCTCGCGATCCACGTGGGCAGGATCATGGCCGGGTCGCCCACGTGCGTGAACGCCTCGAGCGCGCCGTAGAGCGACATGAAGAGCACCATGGGGAAGACCATCATCGTGCTGATGGCCAGCGTGATGGCAAGGCGGCTGCTCTTGCCCGGCGTCACCAGGAAGCGGAAGGCAAACCACTTGGCAAAGCGGCTGGCTACGAACACGTCTAGGGGGGTGGAATATCCAGCGCGGCGTGGTGGTCATCCCCAAGTCCGTGCGCAAGGATCGCATGGAGCAAAACATCGACGTGTGGGATTTTGAGCTCACCGACGAGGATATGGCGAAGATCGGCGAGCTCACCCTCAGCCACAGCGAGATCGTCAACCACGACGACCCGGCGTTTGTGAAGATGCTTCACGGCGTGAGCAGCGTGAAGACTCGTCTATAGCGACGTAGGCGGACAAGGGGCGCTCTGCCGGGGGCATCGATGCTGCCGGCAGAGCGTCCCCTTCCGGAGCGTGCGAATTGTTTGCGCTACACGCGCACCACATAGCCGTCCTTGCGCGGAGCGGCGGCGGGCTCGGGGCCGTCGGCATAACCCAGCGCGATGGCGCCCACACCGCGCAGCGTCTCGGGTAGACTCCACTCGCGCAGAAGAGCCTTGCCCTCCTTGCTGTCGAAAATCTCGCGCTCGCGGTGGATCCAGCAGCTCGAGAGCCCCACGGCATGCGCTGCGAGCATGAGATTCTCGAGCACGCAGGAACCATCCTCTACGAAGGTGCCGCGCTCACCGTCGGCGAGCACCACCACGATCACCGGTGCGCCGTAATACGGGTCGGTGTCCTTGCCCATGACGGCGGCGTTGAGCGCGCGCAGGCGCTCGCGGGTCTCGGGGCTCGTCACCGCAACGATCACCGGAGACTGGTGCCCGCCGCCCGTGGGCGCGTAGGTGCCTGCGTCCAGCACGGTGTCGAGTGGCTCGGCGTGGCGGTGATCCTCGCGGGCGTGCGCCTTGCTCAAGTGCCGTCGCTTTTTGCGCGACATGCCCACAGCGATTAAACTAGTGCGCGGGTACGCTGCATGAAAGGGAGGGCAATGGGTGCCGAAACAACGAAACCCTTCGCGAATTGCGAGGATGTCCTAGCGTGTCCTGTCTGCGGGGAGCCGCTGAGCTTGTCCGGGACATCCTTGCGTTGCGTACGCAACCATTGCTTCGATTTGGGTCGCCAGGGGTACGTTAACCTGCTTGCGCATCATAAGGCGGCGGGACCGTATGATCGGGACTCGTTTCTCAGCCGACGCGCGGTCTTTTCAAGCGGGCTGTACGATGCGCTCGCTGCCGAGCTGTGCGACATCATGGTTTCACTCGACATCGAGGGCGTCGTTGTCGATGCGGGCTGCGGCGAGGGTTTCTTCTCGAGACGTTTGGCGGAGCGTTTCGTGCCGCCGATCCGGCTCTTCTCGTGTGATATCTCCAAAGATGCCGTTCGCCTCGCCGCAGGTGCGGACCGCGAGGGCTCCGTTGCATGGCTCGTGGCAGACTTAGCCGCGATTCCCCTGCGCGTCCACTGTGCGAGCTGCGTCCTCAACATCTTCTCGCCGGCAAACTATGGGGAATTCCAGCGCGCGCTCAAGCCCGGCGGCTTTCTCATCAAGGTGGTGCCGACCCCAAACCATTTTCGTGAGATTCGTGAGCGGGTCAGCGACAAGGCGCCTGAGCGAGGAGATTACTCAAACGAGCGGGTGATCCGGCACCTCTCCGATATTTGCGGGATACGGGAGAGGCGCGTGGTAACCTCCACGATCCGCATGACGCAAGAGCAGCTCGCCGCAGCGGTTGAGATGTCACCGATCATGTTTGGGATCGACGGCTCGACTCTCGACTGGACGTCAGTCGATACGCTCACCATGGATGCGGAGATCCTGGTGGGGACGTTTGATCAAGCCGCCCGCCTCTAGGCGGATGCAGGCTCGGCGAGCACCGTGCCTTCGGGGAAGGCGCGGCGAAAGACCCAGCGCGAGACGGGACCCGCGACAAGCAGGTTCCACGGCAGCGCGGCGATGAAATTCCACGGGATGTTGGCGATCCACGTGGCCAGGATCATCGCAGGGTCGCCCACGTGGGTAAATGCCTCGATGGCACCGTAGAGCGACATGAAGAGCACCATGGGAAAGACCATCATGGTGCTGATGGCGAGTGTGATGGCAAGGCGGCTGCTCTTACCGGGCGTCACCAAAAAGCGGAAGGCAAGCCACTTGGCAAAGCGGCTCGCCACAAACACGTCCAGGAGCATGGCGACGATGTAGGCAGGCGGGAAGCCAAGCCATGCGTCGGCCAGCGTTCCGGAGCCGAAGCTCCAGCCATGCACGCGAGCGACGTTGTAGACGGACATCCAGAGCACCATGCAGAAGCACATGATGATCGTAAAGATGAGGCTCTCGCGTTTGTTGGTGGGCATGGGGGCAGACCTTTCTCGACGGGACCCGCAGGGCGGGCGAATGCGAGGAGCCAGCCTACCAAGTTTTTCTTGGTGGCATAAGCGTTTAGTTTGTGGAGGCCGGGCGTGTGGTCGGGCCATCCTCGGGCACACGGTCCTTCTCGCCCATGTTGCGCCCCAGCCCCAGGCGGATCGAAATAACGCGCATGATCCGACTTTTTCGAAGAGCCACCCTGCGGAGATATGAAACGAAAACTGATTATGCGCGTTAATCGTTCGGCGCCTGGAACCCAGCGCCCCGCGTGCGGCGAGAAGAACCGGCGGGGCCCTACGCCCACCCCAAGAGGTCGCGGATCACGCGGCTGGCGAGCATCTGACCCATGATGGGGGGCAGGTAGCTCATCGTGCCCAGGAGCGACCCCTCGCTCATCCACTGCTCGTCTGAGATGCGCTCCATGCGGACCGGCTTCTCGTCCGAGAAGAGCACGCGCAGGCCGTGGATGCCGCGGCGGCGGCACTCCTTGCGCATGATGCGCGCGAGCGGGCAGTTGACGGTGTCCTCGATGCGGGCGAAGCGCAGGCGGCACGGGTCGAGCTTGTTGGCGCCGCCCATCGCGGAGAGCTCGGGGACGCCGCGCTCCTGGCACCAGGCGGCGAGACGCAGCTTCTGGGCCACGGTGTCGATGGCGTCGACGACGTAGTCGAGGGGGCCGAGCTCGTCCATCTGCTGGGGGAGCGCGTCCTTGTCCAGGAACGCCGTCACGGCGGTGACGTCGGCCGTGGGGTTGATGTCGAGCGCCATGGCGCGCATGACCTCGGCCTTGGGGCGTCCGATGGTGCTCGTGAAGGCGAGGGCCTGGCGGTTGATGTTGCTCGGAGCCACCACGTCGCGGTCCAAGAGCGCGAGGTGGCCCACGCCGCCGCGGGCGAGCGCCTCCGCGCAGCTCGAGCCCACGCCGCCGAGGCCGATCACGGCGACACGCGCCGCCGCGAGCCGCGCGAGCCCCTCGTCGCCGACGACGAGCCTCAGCCTGTCCGTTGCCTTCTCCGCCACTCAACCTCCCGAAAAGGGGACGCGTTTTTTCTCTCAGAGATTTTGGGACAGGTCTGATTCTGCCGCAATAGGCCTGTCCCAAAATCTCTGAGAGAAAAAACGCGTCCCCTTTTGCGTTACCGGTCTGCGACGCCTTTCGCGCGGGGTACTCCACTCTGATAAAGTGCGGCCAGTGAGATCCGAGGGGGTTCGCATGCACAGAGAGTTCCTGATGGGCAACGAGGCCATGGCCGCAGGCGCGCTCGCTGCGGGCGTGAACGTGGTGGCCGGCTATCCGGGCACGCCGTCGACCGAGGTCCTGGAGACCGTGGCGCGCCGCCGTGGCGAGGGCGTCTACGTGGAGTGGTCGGTCAACGAGAAGGCCGCGCTCGAGGTCGCCGCCGGCGCCGCCTACGCAGGGGCACGCGCGCTCGTCACGATGAAGCAGGTGGGCCTCAACGTCGCCTCCGACCCGCTCATGAGCCTGTCCTACATCGGCGTCAAGGGCGGCATGGTCGTGCTCGTGGCGGACGACCCAGGCCCCATCTCGTCCCAGACCGAGCAGGACACGCGCACCTTCGCCGCCTACGCAAAGCTGCCGATCCTCGACCCGTCGAGCCCGTCCGAGGCCTATGAGATGATGGGGGAGGCCTTCGTGCTCTCCGAGGAGCTCGGCTGCCCCGTGATCGTCCGCCCGACCACGCGCGTGGACCACGGCTACGAGGACGTGGAGGTGGCCGATCCCGAGGAGTGGTCGCGCAACGAGCCCGAGGGCTTCGTCCGCGACCCGTCCCGCTGGGTCATCTTCCCCGCGCTCTCCGTGCGCGCCCATGCCTCCATCGAGAGGCGCGACGCCCTTCTCGCCAAGCGGCTCTCCGGCTACGCGAGAAACACGATGACGCAGACGGCGGGACCTGCCGCCCGCCCGCGCCTCGGCGTTGCCACCCAGGGCATCAGCGCGACCTACGTTGCGGAGAACCTTGGCGAGAAGGACGACGTGCGCGTGCTCCGTGTGGCGACCCCGTACCCGTTCCCGGAGGACCTGGCCGCCGACTTCCTCGACGGCCTGGACGAGGTCCTCTGCGTCGAGGAGCTCGACCCCGTGATCGAGCGCGCCCTGGTGGCGGCCTGCGGCCGCCGCGGCCTTAGCGTCAAGATCCGCGGTAAGCTCACCGGCGACATCCAGCCGTCAGGAGAGAACACCGTCGAGTCCGTAGGACGCGCCATCGACGCATTTCTCGGTAAGGGAGAGGCCAACGAGATCGAGGCGCCGGGCATTTCCCCGCGCGCAGTTTCGCAGGCCGAAGGCCGAGAATGTTTGAGCACGGAGAAATGCCCGGCGCCCCCCACGCTCCCGATTCGCCCGCCCGTCCTCTGCGCCGGCTGCCCGCACCGCGCGAGCTTCTACGCCGTTAAGAAGGCGATGCGCGGGCGCAAGACGCTCTTCTGCGGCGACATCGGCTGCTACACGCTCGGCAACGCCAAGCCGCTCGACATGGTGGACACGTGCCTGTGCATGGGCGCGGGCATCAACATCGCGCAGGGCGTGACGCACGTGGAGCCAGACACCGCGGCCTTTGCGTTCGTGGGCGACTCCACGTTCTTCGCCTCGGGCATCACCGGCGTGGTGAACGCCTTCTACAACCAGGCAAACATGACGCTCGTCGTGCTCGACAACTCCACCACGGCCATGACGGGCCACCAGCCGCACCCGGGCACGGGCCGCACGATGATGGGCCAGGTCGTGGAGAAGGTCTCGATCGAGCGCGTTCTTCTCGCCATCGGGCTCGCGGTGGTGGAGACCGTGGACCCGCTCGACCACGAGGCAGCCGTCGAGACCGTGCGCCGCGTCGCGGACGAGCCGGGTGTCAAGGCCATCATCTTCCGGAGCCCGTGCGTGGTTCTCGCCAGGCCGCGGGCCACGAGCGCGGTGGACGTCGAGAAGTGCGTCGGCTGCCAGCGCTGCGTGCGCGAGCTGGGGTGCCCCGCCCTTGTGCCGGACGCTACGACGGGCAAGGTCCGCATCGACGCGACGCAGTGCACGGGCTGCACCCTCTGCGAGCAGATCTGCCCCACGCACGCCATCTCGGGAGGTGAGCGCCTGTGAGCGCCAACGTCATCCTCGCCGGCGTGGGCGGCCAGGGCGCCGTCCTCGCATCGAAGCTCCTCGCCCGCGCCGCAATGGGGCGCGGTCTTCCCGTCAAGACGGCCGAGACCATCGGCATGGCGCAGCGCGGCGGCTCCGTGTTCAGCCACGTGCGGGTGGGGGAGGGCACGCACTCTCCGCTCATCGGGCGTGGCCGGGCGGACGCGATCGTTGCCTTCGAGCCTGCGGAGGCCGTGCGCCAGCTGCCGTTTCTCCGTCCGGGCGGCATGGTCGTCACGAGCGACGCGCCCGTCGTCCCCGTCTCGGCCGCCACGGGCGGCCCGGCGTACGACCTGCCCGCCATCATGTCCTACCTGCAAGAGTGCGTGGGCGAGAAGAACCTCGTCGTCGTGGATGCCGCCGCCGCGGAGGCCGAGCTCGGAACGGCCAGGGCGCTGAACGTCGTCCTTCTCGGCGCCGCGGCCCGGGCCGGCGCCCTCGGCCCCGTCACCGTTGACGACCTTGCGGACGCCGTCCGCGCCACCGTGAGCCCCCGCTTCCTCGACCTCGACCTTGCCGCCCTGTCAATTGGGGACGTGTTTTTTCGCGCAGACAAAATGGGACAGGCTTGCCCGCGCGCGTACGGCACGTCATCCCGAGCCATCTGGCCCATTGGCCCCCTTCAATAACCTGTCCCATTTTGTCAGCACGAAAAAACACGTCCCCAATTGACGCCCAATTGACGGAGGAGCCAAGCATGAAGATCAGCGAGTCCCAGCTCAAGCTCGTGAACGACCAGGTCCAGCGTCTCGTGGCGTCGGGCAACTACTTTGGCCGGCGCCTCGAGGAGGCGGGCGTCACCGAGGTCACTTGCGAGGAGGACTTCCTCGCGCTGCCCTTCTCCGAGAAGGAGGACCTGCGCAACTGCTACCCGCTCGGCGTCTCTGCCGTGGACGAGCGCGAGATCGTGCGCATCCACTCGAGCTCGGGCACCACGGGCACGCCGGTCATCATCCCCTATACCGCCAAGGACGTCGACGACTGGGCGGAGCAGTTCCGCCGCTGCTACGAGCTCGCCGGCATCACGGCGGACGACCGCATCCAGATCACGCCCGGCTACGGTCTCTGGACCGCGGGCATCGGATTCCAGGCGGGTGCCGAGAAGCTCGGCGCCATGGTCGTTCCCATGGGCCCCGGCAACACCGAGAAGCAGCTGCAGTTCATGGTGGACCTCCAGACAACGGTCATCGGCGCCACGTCCAGCTACGCGCTGCTCCTCGCCGAGGAGGTCGAGAAGCGCGGCCTGCGCGACAGGATAGCCCTCACCAAGGGCGTCATTGGCTCCGAGCGCTGGGGCGAGAAGATGCGCGAGCGCGTGAAGGCGGGCCTCGGCATCTCCATCTACGACATCTACGGCCTCACCGAGGTGTACGGCCCCGGCATCGGCATCTCCTGCGACGCCGAGGACGGCATGCACTACTGGGACGACTACCTCTACATCGAGATCGTCGACCCCGCGACGGGCGAACCGCTTCCGGACGGGGAGTGGGGCGAGATCGTCATCACCACGCTCGTCAAGGAGGGCGCGCCGCTCATCCGCTTCCGCACGCACGACCTCAGCCGCATCATCCCCGGCACCTGCTCCTGCGGCTGCCCCTTCCCGCGCATCGACGCGCTTCAGGGCCGCTCCGACGACATGGTCAAGATCCACGGCGTCAACGTCTTCCCGCGCCAGATCGAGGAGGTGCTTCAGGGATACCCGCAGCTCTCGAGCGAGTACCAGATTCGCCTGTCGCACCTCGAGGGGCGCGACACCATGCGCATCTACGTCGAGACGGACGGCACGCAGGACTTCCTCGAGCTCGCGGACGAGGTCGCGCACGAGGTCAAGCGTCGCATCGGCTTCACGCCGCTCGTGAAGGTGGTCGAGCTCGGGGTGCTGCCCAGGAGCGAGAAGAAGACCCGTCGCGTCTTCGACGAGCGCTACGACTAGGCGGCGGGCGCACGCGCCGCGGCTGACATCAAATCTGGTCGCGGGTTTCTGGCAGTTTTCGGGCCCCCAGGGGACCCCGAAATGCCAGAAACCCGCGACCAGATTTGATGCAACGCCCTGCCTGATCCGACAAACGACCCCGCCGCCCCTGTCGGGTCGCCCCTGCTAGGTCGTCGAGAGGCGGTAGACGATTGTGGACTCCCAGGGGCTCCCGGGATCGCAGACGGGCTGCGGCCACTCGGGGTGGTGGATCGCGTCGGGGTAGAACTCGGGCTCGAAGGCGAACCCCGACCGCGGGGCGTAGTCGAAGCCGCCTTTGGCCCCCTTGTCGCCCAGCCAGTTGCCGGTGTAGAGGTGCGCGGCCGGCGTGGTGAGAAGGACCTCGAGCCGCCGCCCGCTCGCGGGGTCGTGGGCGAGAAGGGCGCGGCGGGGAAGGCCTCCCGGGACGTAGCCTCGCACGCAGAGGCAGTGGTCGTAGCCCCGGCCGCGCCGGAGCTGCTCGTCGTCCGCGTCGATGTCGGCGCCGAGCGCCTTGGGCCGGCGGAAGTCGAACGGCGTTCCCGCCACGTCCGCGACCTCGCCGGTGGGCACCGAGTCCTCGCGGACCGGGAGGAAGCGCTCGGCGTCCACCTGGACCACCTGGTCGAGGACGTCCCCCGACCCGTTCCCCGCGAGGTTGAAGTAGGAGTGGTTGGTGATGTTCACGTACGTGGGGGCATCGGTCTCGCACCGGTACGTCACGCGCAGCTCGACGGCCCCGTCCTTCTCGCCCAGCGCGTAGGTCGCGTGGAAGGTGCGGCCGCCCGGCAGGCCGAGCTCTCCGTCGGCGAGGCGACAGGTCAGGCGGACGGCGTTCGCCGCCTCGTCGGCCTCCGCGTCCCAGAGCCGCTTGTGGAGGCCGTGCTCCGAGCTCGTGTGGTTGTTGTTCCGCCCGTCGGGCCCGTCGTTTCCGGGGAGGCGGTAGGTGACGCCCGACAGCGGGACCTCGGCGCGGTCGGTGCGGTTTGCGACGGGGCCCACGGTCCCGCCGAAGAACGCCGGGTTCTCACCGGCATAGCCCTCGACCGAGTCGAAGCCGAGAAGGACGTCCGCCAGGGCGCCGTCACGGTCCGGCAGCTCGAGGGCCAGCAACGTGGCGCCGAAGTCGGACACGGACGCGCGCACGCGCCCTGCCTCGAGGACGAAGCGCGTCGCCTCGGCGCCGTCAGGCGTGGTCCCAAAGGGGCGTCTCTCGATCATGGTGCACCTCCGCTTCTGGTCGTGGCCCCAGTGTAGCGCGCCGCGGCCAGTCGGCGGGCCACCGTCCGGCGGGCGACGGCACGGGCCCAGTGACGGGTTCTGGACGGACGGGGCGCGTTTGGGACGCTCGTCCGTCCAGAACCCGTCACTCTCCCGCGGGGCGCGGACGGACGCGGGACGCGCGCCCGCCGCGCGGCGCTGGCGGGCGCACGGGTCAGATGGACGCGAGACGCAGACGGGACCGGACGCGGCGCGGCCCGCCCGCTGCGCTATAGTAGGTGTTCCTATGGCTCGTACGGAGGGGAGCGGATATGGCGGACTACAAGTCGGACATCGAGATCGCGCAGGAGGCGGAGATGCTGCCCATCACGGAGGTCGCCGCGCGCGCGGGCCTCACGGAGGACATGCTCGAGCCCTACGGGCGCACCAAGGCCAAGGTCGACATCCACTCGCTGGCGGACCGCCCCTCCAAGGGCAAGCTCGTCCTCGTGACGGCCATCAACCCCACGCCCGCGGGCGAGGGCAAGACCACCACGTCCGTCGGCCTCGCCGACGCGATGAACCGCCTAGGCCACCAGACGATGCTCTGCCTGCGCGAGCCCTCGCTCGGCCCGGTCTTCGGCATCAAGGGCGGCGCCGCGGGCGGCGGCTACGCGCAGGTCGTCCCCATGGAGGACATCAACCTCCACTTCACGGGCGACTTCCACGCCATCGGCGCGGCCAACAACCTCTGCGCTGCCATGCTCGACAACCACATCAAGCAGGGCAACGCCCTCGGCATCGACCCGCGCCGGATCGTGTGGAAGCGCTGCGTGGACATGAACGACCGCCAGCTCCGCAACGTCGTGGACGGCCTCGGCGGCGTGGCGGACGGCATGCCGCGCCAGGACGGCTTCGACATCACGGTGGCCTCCGAGGTCATGGCGGTCTTCTGCCTCGCGACGGACCTCGCCGATCTCAAGGCGCGCCTCGGGCGCATGGTGATCGCCTACACCTACGACCGCAAGCCCGTCACCGTCTCCGACATCCACGCCGAGGGCGCCATGACGGCCCTGCTCAAGGACGCCATCAAGCCCAACCTCGTGCAGACGCTCGAGGGCAACCCCGCCTTCGTGCACGGCGGCCCCTTCGCCAACATCGCCCACGGCTGCAACTCCGTCGAGGCCACGACGACGGCCCTCAAGCTCGCCGACTACGTGGTCACCGAGGCCGGCTTCGGCGCCGACCTCGGCGCCGAGAAGTTCCTCGACATCAAGTGCCGCGCCACGGGGCTCGCGCCCTCCGCGGTGGTGCTCGTGGCCACCGTGCGGGCGCTCAAGTACAACGGGGGCGTCCCCAAGGCCGACCTCACCACGGAGAACCTCGAGGCGCTCGAGGCCGGCCTGCCCAACCTGCTGCGGCACGTCTCCAACATCAAGGACGTCTGGGGCCTGCCCGTCGTCGTGGCCATCAACGCCTTCCCCACGGACACCGAGGCGGAGCTCGCCCTCGTCGAGCGCCGCTGCAACGAGCTCGGCGTCAACGTCGCGCTCTCCGAGGTCTGGGCCAAGGGCGGCGAGGGCGGCGTGGCGCTCGCCAACGAGGTCGTCCGCCTCTGCGACGAGCCGTCCGACTTCCGCTACGCCTACGAGCTGGAGGGCGGCATCGCCGAGAAGGTCGAGGCCATCGCGACCAAGGTCTACCACGCCGACGGCGTCGACTTCACCGGACCGGCCAGGCGCCAGCTCGCCCAGCTCGAGGAGCTCGGCTACGGCGGCCTGCCCATCTGCATGGCCAAGACCCAGTACTCCTTCACTGACGACCAGACCAAGCTCGGCGCGCCCGAGGGGTTCCGCATCACGGTGCGCAACCTCCGCGTGTCCGCCGGCGCGGGCTTCATCGTGGCGCTCACGGGCGACATCATGACCATGCCCGGCCTGCCCAAGGTCCCGGCCGCCGAGAAGATCGACGTCACGCCCGACGGCAAGATCGTCGGCCTGTTCTGACGGCGTTCATGGCAAGGGTGACGGGGTCGTCTGTCAGGTTTTGAGGAAGGGGCGCCTTGGACGAGAGGTACACGGAGCTGAGCTGCGAGGAGTTCTCCGACCGGCTCGCGGCGCGCGAGAGCGTTCCCGGCGGCGGGGGCGCGGCCGCGCTCGTCGGGGCGCTCGGGGCGGCGCTCTGCTCGATGGCGGGCTCCTTCACCGTGGGAAAGCCCCGGTACGCGTCCGTCGAGGACGAGGTCCGCGCCCTCGTGGACGAGGCCGAGGACGTGCGCTACCGCCTGCTCGAGCTCGTGGAGGAGGACGCGGAGGGGTTCGCGCCCCTCGCCGCGGCCTACGCCATCCCGCGCGATGACCCCGGCCGCGCGGAGGCGCTCGAGCGCGCGACGGAGGCGGCCGCGATGGCGCCGCTCGCCATGGTGGGGGAGTGCTGCCGCGCGGTCTCCCTCCTCGAGCGCATGGGGGAGCGCTGCTCGCGCCTGCTCGCGTCCGACGTGGCCTGCGGAGCGCTGCTCGTGCGCGCGGCGCTCGGGGCGGCGAGCGTCAACGTCTACGTGAACACCGCCTCGCTCGCGGACCGCGCGCAGGCGGCGGCCATCGAGTCCGCCTGCGAGGAGCTCGTCGAGGAGTACGTCCCGCGCGCCGAGCGGCTCGCCGAGTCGGTCCTCGAGGGCATCCGCGGGAGGTCTCGCTGATGGCGGAGCTGCTCAGGGGCGCCCCCGTCGCCCGCGCCATCGCGGAGGGCCTTGCCCCCCGCGTCGACGCCCTGCGCGCGCGGGGGGTCGAGCCCCGGCTGGCCGTCGTTCGCGTGGGCGAGCGCGAGGACGACCTCGCCTACGAGCGGGCGGCGGAGAGGCGCTGCCTTGCGGCCGGCATCGCGTTCCAGAGGGTCGTCCTCGAGGCCGACGGCGTCGACCAGGCGTCGCTCGAGGGCGCGCTCGACGCGCTCGGCGCCCGGGGCGACGTCCACGGCATCCTGCTCCTGCGGCCCCTGCCGGCGCCCCTCGACGACGCGGCCGCGGCGGCGCGCGTCCCCGCCGAGAAGGACGTGGACTGTGCGGGCCCCGCGGGGCTTCTCGCCACGCTCTCCGGGCGCGGCGGCGGCTTCGCCTCCTGCACCGCGGAGTCCGCGCTCGCGATCCTGGACCACTACGGCGTGCCGCTCGACGGCGCCAACGTGACCGTCGTCGGCCGCTCCCTCGTGATCGGGCGCCCCGTCTCCGCCCTCCTCCTGGCGAGAGACGCCACGGTGACCACCTGCCACACGCACACGCGCGACCTCGCGGCCGCCTGCCGTGCGGCGGACGTGATCGTTGCCGCGGCGGGGTCGCCCGCCGCCATCGGCCCGGGCTGCGCGCGGCCGGGCCAGGTCGTCGTCGACGTCGGCACCAACTGGGACGCCGCCGCGGGCCGCCTCGTCGGCGACGTCGATTTCGACGCCGTCGAGCCCATCGTCTCCGCCATCACGCCCGTGCCCGGCGGCGTGGGCGCCGTAACAACCGCCATCCTGGCCCGGCACGTCGTCGAGGCCGCAGAGAGGACCTGCCGATGAAGCTGACCGAGAAGCCCTCCTCGTCCTACAGCGGGGCGATGACCCCCGCGTCGATGGAGCTCAAGAACGAGCGCGTCGCCGAGACCAAGGCCGGGACCGACCTCGCGAGCGCCCTCGTGCTCGCCGTCATGTCGGGGGCGTTCATTTCGCTCGGCGCCACGTTCATGCTCGTGGTGAAGTCGGACGCCACGCTGCCCTTCGCAGCCACGCAGCTGCTCGGCGGCTTCTCCTTCACGCTCGGGCTCTTCCTCGTCCTCGCGGCGGGCGCGGAGCTCTTCACCGGGAACTGCCTCATGGTCATGGGCCCGCTCTCCGGGCGCTTCTCGTGGGGCAAGCTCCTCTCGAGCTGGCTGGTGGTGCTCGCGGGCAACCTCGCGGGCGCCCTGCTGGCGTCCGCCGCCATGCTCGCTGCGGGCGTCGCGTCCGCCAACGGGGGCGCCCTCGGGGAGGCGGCCATCGCCGTGGCGGAGGGCAAGGTCGCGCTTGGCTGGGGGACCGCCTTCGCGCGTGGCATCCTCTGCAACATGCTTGTCTGCCTTGCCGTCTGGGTCGGCCACTCCGCCAACTCGGTCACCGACAAGTTCTTCTCGGCGCTGCTGCCGGTCATGGGGTTCATGGCGGCGGGCTTCGAGCACTGCGTGGCCAACATGTTCTTCCTGCCCTATGCGATGATGCTGCAGGCGACGGGCGTCGCCTCGGGCTCGGTCGACCTTGCGGGCGTCCTGCACAACCTGAGCGCGGCCACGCTCGGCAACCTCGTTGGCGGCGTCGTGCTGGTGGGCGTGTCCTACTGGTTCGTGTACGGCAGGGGAAGGGATCGCGCGTGAGCGACAAGAGCACGTCGGGCGAGAAGAACGTGAACGCCCAGGGCTTTGGCCCCATCGACAAGCCCCGCGTGGAGGCGGCCGTCCGCGAGCTCCTGCTCGCCATCGGCGAGGACCCCGACCGCGAGGGGCTGCTCGGGACGCCCGACCGCGTGGCGCGCGCCTGCGAGGAGATTCTCGGCGGCACGCAGGAGGACCCGGGGGCGCACCTGCGCCGCCAGTTCCACGAGCCGGGAAACCAGGAGATGGTGATCGTCAAGGACATCCCGTTCTCCTCGCTCTGCGAGCATCACATCCTGCCCTTCACCGGCCGCGCGCACGTCTGCTACATCCCGCGCGACGGCCGCATCACGGGCCTCTCCAAGATCGCGCGCTGCGTCTCGGGGTATGCGCGCCGCCTCCAGGTGCAGGAGCGGCTCACCGGGCAGATCGCCGACGCCATGGTGCGCGAGCTCGACCCGCTCGGCGTCCTCGTGGTGCTGGAGGCCGAGCACACCTGCATGACCATGCGCGGGGTTCGCGCGGCGGGCGCGCTCACCACCACCTCGGCGGTGCGCGGGTGCCTGCGCGACCTCAAGACCCGCCAGGAGGCCCTTCGCCTCCTCGGGCTGTAGCTCGCCTATTTGGGCGCCCATTTGGGGACAGGCCCCTTTTGGGCAAGTTTTCAAGCATACAAACTTGCCCAAAAGGGGCCTGTCCCCAAATGGGCGCCCAAATAGGCGAGGGAGCTAGTTGCAAGGGAGACACTGTGTACCAGCTGCCGTTCGAGGTTCCGGAGATCACGTACGAAGAGGCGCTCGACGTCCTGCACGGGGCGCTGCGCTTCGGGATCGAGCCCCTGCTCGAGACCGTGGAGGACATGCTCGCCGAGCTCGGCGATCCCGACCTCGCGTTCGAGTGCGTGCAGGTCGCCGGCACCAACGGAAAGACGTCAACGAGCCGCTTCACGGCCGCCATCCTGGCGGGGGAGGGCCTCTCCACGGCGCTCTACACGTCGCCGGAGCTCGTGAGCTACACGGAGCGCATGGAGGTCGGCGGCGCGCCCGTCTCCGAGGAGGCCTTCGCGCACGGCATCTCCGCCGCGCGCGAGGCGGGCCGTCGCGTGAACGAGCGCCGCGCCGCCCAGGGCCTTCGCCCCTACGACGTGACCGAGTTCGACACCCTCACGGTGGCCGCCATGGTCGTCTTCGCCGAGGCCGGGGTCGACGTGGCCGTGCTCGAGTGCGGCATGGGGGGCCGCTGGGACGCGACCTCCGCCGCCAAGTCCATCCGCGCCGTGGCGGTGACCGGCATCGGGCTCGACCACATGCGCGTCCTCGGGGACACGCTCGAGAAGATCGCCGGCGAGAAGGCCGCCATCATCAAGCCCGGCCGCACCTGCGTGCTCGGGGTGGGGACCGCCACCCCCGACAGCGTCGAGGACGTGTTTCTCGCCCAGGCGCGCGCGGCCGGCGTGACGCCCGTGCTGCTGCGCCCCGAGTGCCTCGAGGACGCGGCGGGGGAGATGCACCCCGGCGTGCCACGCCGGCACGACGACCTCCCGCGCGCGAGCTACCGGATCGTGCGGCGCCCCGCGCGCATCGGGGCGCCCCTCGAGCTCACGGTGGCCACGCCGCGCGCCACCTACGAGGAGCTCGCCTGCCTCAAGCCCGCCTACCAGGCCGCCAACGTGGCCTGCGCCGTGGCGCTCGCGGAGGGCTATCTCGGCCGAGCGCTCGACGCCGACGCGCTCTTCACCTCCGTCGTCCAGTGCCCGACGCCCGGTCGCTTCCAGCTCCTGCGACCGGAGCCACCCGTCCTCATAGACGCCTGCCACAACCCGCAGTCGGTGGCGGCGTTCCTGACCGCCGTCGATGCCGTGGCGCCCGTCCGGGAGGAGCGGCCGACGCTCCTGGCGGCCGTCCTCGCCGACAAGGACGTGGCGGGCATCGTGGCCCTTCTCGCCCGCGCGTTCCCGCGCGTCGCCGTCACGCAGACCGCGAGCCCGCGCGCCCTCCCCGCGGCCGAGCTCGCCGCCCTCTTCGCCGACGCCGGCGCGGAAGTGACCGGGACGTATCCCACGGTTGAGGCCGCAACGTCGGCATTGTGTGGAGAATCCTACGTTGGATGCGGTTCCATCACGCTCGCGGGCGAGCTTGCGGCCCTTCTCGGATAGCTTTTGTTACAATTCAGCTGTCTGTGGCGTCGCACCGTGACGTTTTCCGATGGCAGAAGGAGTCCCCGTCATGCAAGAACTTTTCGACCAGCTCATCACGCCCGAGGTCCGCATGGTCCTCTACCTCATGGTCGTGTGCGTCGTCATGCTCTACATCCTCTCGATCGTCTACGTGATCCGCGACGCCCAGCGCCGCGGCGCGGAGCCTTGGTGGATGTGGGCGATCATCTCCGTGATCCCCATCGTGGGCCTGCTCGCCTACGTCATCCTGCGCCCGAGCTCCTACCTCATCGACCGCGAGGAGCAGGACCTCGACATCGCCCTGCGCGAGCACCAGCTCTCCCACTACGGCATCTGCCCCAAGTGCGGCGCCCCCATCGACCGCGACTTCGTGGTCTGCCCGATCTGCAACACGCAGGTGCGCAACGTCTGCCCCACCTGCCACCGCCCGCTCAACGCGGACTGGAAGGTGTGCCCCTACTGCCGCACCCGCATCCAGTAGCGACGCGAAGGTTCTTCTCGGCACGCAAGGCCCCGCCCCGGCGGGGCCTTTTTCGTTTGGCAGGCCCAGGCAGGGCGATATACTGAGAACATCACGACCTCGGTGGAGGGGGCTCGCATGGGCGTATCACGCCGTCTGGCTGCACTGCTCTCGGTGCTTGTGGCCCTTGTCTGTGGCGTCATCCCCGTGCGATCAGCCGCCGCCCAGCTCGCTGATGATGACCGGGAGGGGATAGCCGAAGCCCTCGCGTCCGTCTATCTCGACCGCGACTCGTTCGGACTTGACGATGTCGACTTCGAGGCGCTTGAGGTGGGTGAGCCCCTGCCGGCCTACGAGGCACTCCACTCAGGGCCCGAGCGCGTGGCGCTCGACTACTTCCCTCTCTTCCAAGATGGCGAGCTCGTGGCGTTTGCCCTGCGTACCGAGGGCGGTATGTTCCAGCTGGATACCGCGCTCGCCCGAGGCGTGGGCTCGCTGGGACCTGATCAAGCCGCCCTTGTGTTCGACCGCGGCGCGTGCTGGGTGTGGGACGGGGCGTCGCTCGGCACGGCCTTCGAGACCGCCGAGCCCGTCGACGGCCGGTCGGACCTCTCCGAGGGGGTGAGTCCATCCTATTTCTCGGGCGTCGAGTCTGTCGAGCTTGGCCCTGCGGAGCCGCTTGGCTTCTCGCTGGCGCGGGACCTGACCGCACGGCCCTCGGGAGGGGCTGGGGAATCGGCGCCCCTTGTCAGCGACGGCTCTTCCGTGTCCCTTGTTGCTGCCGGTGCCGTCGTCTTGACTTGTGTTGTGGTTGCGGCGCTTGTGGTTCGCTTTAGGGCGAGGAGATAGTTCTGATCTTGCGTGGTCTTCCTCCCGTCCGCCTTGAGCATGCCTCGACGCACGGTTTTGCCTGAAATAGAGTCGGTTCCGTGCATGGGGGCATGCTCGGCAGAGCTGTGCGCAGAGGCATGCTCGGAGGACGCGTTGGCGAGAAGAACCTGCCCTCCGGGCCCATCGAACATGCCCCTGCGTATGGATATGGCTCCGCACGCGATGATGCTGGGGCTACGGTGTTTGCGTGCGCGGAGGCATGCTCGTGGCGCTTCCGACGCGTTCTTCTCGCCAGCTTCGTGGCCTCGAGCATGCCCCGGCGCACATTCCAGTCGAGCATGCCCTGGCGCACGGAATCGTGCGGAATCCGGCTC
>NZ_SJOU01000019.1 GCF_012027725.1 Olsenella sp. SW781
GTGGCACGCCCGTCCCAAGCTCCCTGAGAGAAATAACCCGTCCCCTTTTAGCAGACGCCGGTGGCACGCCCGCCCCGGACCCCCCGAGGGAGAAGCCCGTCCCCTTTTAATCGAGGGTCTCGCGGATGGCGAGGATGAACTCGCGGGTGCCGAGCGTCTCGGGGTTCTCGAGCGAGGTGATGCGGGCGAGGTCGCCGGTCATGCGGCCGGACTCGATCGTCTTGATCGTGGCGGCCTCTAGGCGGTCGGCAAAGTCCACGAGCTCGGGCAGCTCGTCGAGCTCGCCGCGCTTGCGCAGGGCGCCCGTCCAGGCGAAGATCGTGGCAACGGAGTTGGTGGACGTGGGCTCGCCCTTGAGGTGCTTGTAGTAGTGGCGCTGGACGGTGCCGTGCGCGGCCTCGTACTCGAAGTAGCCGTGCGGCGAGACGAGCACGGAGGTCATCATCGCGAGGCTGCCGAATGCCGAGGAGAGCATGTCGCTCATGACGTCGCCGTCGTAGTTCTTGCACGCCCAGATGAAGCCGCCCTCGGACTTGACCACGCGCGCCACGGCGTCGTCGATCAGCGTGTAGAAGTACTCGATGCCCGCCGCCTCGAACTGGGCGCGGTACTCGGCTTCGTAGATGTCCGCGAAGACGTCCTTGAAGCGGTGGTCGTAGGTCTTGGAGATCGTGTCCTTGGTGGCAAACCAGAGGTCCTGGCCCGTGGAGAGCGCGTACTCGAAGCAGCTGCGCGCGAAGCTCTCGATGGAGGCGTCGAGGTTGTGCTGGCCCTGGACCACGCCCGGCCCGTCGAAGACGTGGACGAGCTCGCGGCGTTCGGTGCCGTCCTCGGCGGTGTAGACGAGCTCCACCTTGCCGGGGCCGTCGATGCGCATCTCGGAGTTCTTGTAGACGTCGCCGTAAGCATGACGCGCGATGGTGATGGGCTTCTTCCAGCAGCTCACCACGGGGTCGATGCCCTTGACCACGATGGGCGCGCGGAAGACCGTGCCGTCCAGGATTGCGCGGATCGTGCCGTTGGGGCTCTTCCACATCTGCTTCAGGCCGTACTCCTCCACGCGCGCGGCGTTGGGGGTGATGGTGGCGCACTTGACAGCGACGCCCAGGCGCTTGGTGGCCTCGGCGGACTGGGCGGTGACCTGGTCGTCGGTCCTGTCGCGATTCTCCAGGCCGAGGTCGTAGTACTCGGTCTTGAGGTCGACGTACGGGCAGATGAGCTCGTCCTTGATGATCTGCCAGATGATGCGGGTCATCTCGTCGCCGTCCATCTCGACGAGCGGGGTCTTCATCTCGATCTTGGCCATGCGTGCCTCCGGGGTCGTGGGTGCTCACGGGGAAGAATGTATCACGGCGCCCGGGGCGGTCGGCCAGGCGCCGTCAGTTTGAGACGCGTTGGACACACGGGGGCTGTGCAGTCAGGCGGATAGTGTGAAAAAATGCGCCGGCGATGTGCAATCGGGCGGATAGTGGGAAGCGTTTTTCGCGGCGCCCCCAGTAGGTGCCCGATTTTTTCGCAGGATTTGTCCCATCCGAACCCTTGGATAAGGGGTCCATCGCGCAAAATCGCTTCCCACTATCCGCCCGATTGCACGGCAACGTGATGTTTTTTCGCACTATCCGCCTGATTGCGCACGCATCAGACGCTGAGGCAGGCGCTCAGCCATGCCGGCAGCTCCGCGCTGACCACGCGGGCGCAGGCGTAGCCGTCGGAAAGCGGGAGCGTGGCGACCCGCTCGTAGCCGGACTCCGTCGGGAGCAGGGCGAGCGCGGAGCCCCCGTCGGGGACGAGAAGGACGGTCCTGTCGGAGACGGGGTCATAGGCGGCTGTCGCCGCGCGCGGGCAGCGCGTGACGAGCGCGGTGCCGGAGAAGTCGGGCGCCGGGATGCTCCGGTCGAAGGTGGCCTCCGCGAGGGTGGCGAGGTAGAGCGCGGGGTCGCCCGCGCCCGCGGTGGAAAACTCGGCCAGCTGCCAGGGGATGTCGCCCTCGAGCGGGGAGAGGAGGGCGTAGATGGGCGCCCCGTCGCCCGTGAGCAGGCCCGTGTCAAAGGAGGCTGCCGCTCCGCCGGGGGAGACGGCGACCTTCCCCTCGGAGACGATGCGCGCGACCGTCATCGTGAGGTAGTCCCTGAGGACGGCGAGCCCCTCGCCCCAGGGCTCCGGCGCGGCGAGCGCGGCCAGGGCGGAAAGCGCGTCGTCCCAAGGCCCGAGGGCGATGGTCGAGGCGAGGACCTGCAGCGGGTCTGCGCCGTCGGGCGCGGCCTCGGCGAAGGCGCCCCACGGCCCGCCGGCCGCGGCGCTGAGTCCCTCGAGGCCCACCTCCTCCGCCGCCCCGGCCTCGACCTCGGTGAGCGCCCAGCGCTTCCCGGCGACCGGGCGGGCGGAGCGGCGCAGCGTGACGCGCACGGGCGTCACGCCGTCGGCCTGCAGGTAGCGAAGGGCAAACGAGACGTTGCTCCGCGTGCCCTCGAGCGCGCCCGTGGAGCGGGCGGCGCGGAAGTCCTCCTCGAGCACGGCGAGCGGGTCCACGTTGGGGGGGAGCACCTGGTAGAGGAGGCTGAGCTGCTCGTCCGAGCAGCGAATGTCCGCGTGGAAGTCCTGCGGGAGGTCGGACCGGACGCGCGGGGCGACGTCGGGCAGGGAGATGGCGTCGGGGGCGGGGGTGTCGCTCTCGGCGGGGGCGTCGGGCACGTAGGTGATGGTGAACGAGATGGGAGGCTCGTGCTCGGGCTCGACGGGAGCCTCCGGCTCGGCGTCGCCCGCGTCGGGCGTCTCTCCCTCAGGGTGCGCGGCCTCCGTTTGGGCCGCCTCCGACTCCGCGTGGGCCGCCTCCGGCTCCGGAGCGGTCTCCGCCCGGTCCGCCTCCGGCCCTGCTGCGGTCTCCGCCTCAGGCTGCGCGGCGGCCACCGAGACCTCCTCGCCGGCGTCCGGCGTCTCCCCGGCGCTCGGCGCCGCCTCCGCGGGCGCGGCCTCGCCCGGGGCCTCCGGCTCGGCGGGCGCCCCGGCCCCGGCGGCGTCGTCCTTCTCGTCCTTCTCGTTCTTCTCGGCTGGCGGCTCGACGTGCCGCGGCTTCACGGGCTTGAGCGCCTTTGCCCCGCGCTTGCGCTTCCAGGGCTTTCCGCTTGCGGCGGCCTTGTCCCCGGCGTCCTGGGCGCGCTCGAGCGCGCGGTCGTACTCCTCGCACGCGAGGACCGTGGCGTACACGTAGCCCTTCTTGAACACCGTGAGCTTGATGAACTCGGGGAGCTGCTCGCAGAGCTCGCGCATGTCGGCGCAGCCGAGGTCCGCGGGCGCGAGCCCGTCTGCGACGAGCGCCTCCTCGGCGCGCGGCAGGAGCGTCTGGCGGTTCACGCCGAGCTCGCGCGAGAGCAGCTGATATAGGTACACGCGGTTGCCGGGGGTTATCTTTGCCATGGTGCCTCCTCGAGTTGCTCGCCGGGTGGCGTGAAGTTGCGAGCACACTACGTTACTACCCATTCCGCTCCCGTGCCCGGCGCGTCTTGCGAGCGGTCCCGCAACGTCGCCCGCCGTCAACCGAGAGGGCGCCCGTCCCCGATGGGCGAGCTGCTAGCATCAGGGGAGCGACCGAAGGGGGGGCGCCCATGAGGGCTCGAGACGTTCTGGGGGCCGCGGGGATCGCGGCCGGGGCAGCCGCCGGCGTCGTGGCGGGCGCGTGCGCGCTGGTGGCGCCGCGCCGTGGCGGCGAGGAGATCGAGGGGCGATGGGCGGAGCTCTGCCGCCATCGCTACGCCCACCGCGGCCTGCATGCGGAGGGCATCCCCGAGAACTCGCTCACCGCCTTCGCCAGGGCGCGCGAGCTGGGATTTGGCATCGAGCTCGACGTCCACCTCACGCTCGACGGGGAGCTCGTCGTGATTCACGACTCGAGCCTCGGGCGCGTCTGCGGGCGCTCGGGCGTGGTCGAGCAGCTGACGCTCGCCGAGCTCGGCGAGTGCCGGCTCATGGGGACTGACGAGGGCATCCCGACCCTTGACGAGGTGCTGCGGCTCTTTGATGCCTCGGGCGACACTACCTCCCCCGCGCCGCCGGTGATCGTCGAGCTCAAGACCGCGGACGGTAATGCGGCCCTTCTCGCCGAGCGCACGATGGCCTGTATCGACCGCTATGACCTCAGCTTTTGCGTGGAGAGCTTCGACCCTCGCGCGCTCGGGTGGCTGCGGGCCCACCGTCCGGACGTCCTGCGCGGCCAGCTCGTGCGGAGCTTCCTGGGCGACAAGGACCTCGGCCTGGCGCGCCGCCTCGGGGCGACGGCGCTTCTCGGCAACGTGGCGGCGCGGCCCGACTTCATCGCGTGCCGGTTCCGCGACCGAGGCCTCCCGGCGGTCCGCCTTGCCTGCGGCCGGCTCGGCGCGCATCTCGTCACCTGGACGATTCACTCCGAGCGTGAGATGCTGGAGAGCGAGGCCGAGGGCGCGCCGGTGATCTTCGAGGGGTTCATCCCCGACCCGCGCTCCACGATCGTGGGGAGGTGAGTCCCGACTAGCGGCCCGCGGCGCGCGAGGAGAGCCGCTCGGCGCGGTTCCTGAGGTTGGCGACCGTCGCCTGCATGCCGTGCGGCGCGTAGGAGATCTCCTCGAGCGAGGCGAGGTCCTGGGGGAGGTAGGCGGCGAGCGAGAGCTCCGCCGTCTGCTCGGCATGCTCCGGCGCGGGGCCGGGCACGACGATGAGCGAGAGGACCTTGGCACCCTGCGCGCTCAGGCGCTCCTCGTACTCGCTCGTGGGCTCGTCGGGGAAGTCCGCCCGCGTGTCGCGCGACTCCCTGACGATGCGATAGCCGGCGAGCGGGACCTGCGTGAGCATGAAGTCGAAGAGCGGCTGGCTGTCGGTCTTGAAGGAGACCTCGCCGCCCGCGGCGAGCACGTCGCGGAAGTCCATGAGGCGCTCCATGCTCGCCATGCGGAGGTGCGCGTCGCGCTTCCGGGGGAACGGCGTGGGGAAGTTGAGGTGGATGCGCGAGAGCTCGCCAGGCGAGAAGAACTCGCGGACGCGCATGCCGGTGCCGGGGACCACGACCACGTTGTGAAGGCCGCTCTCGCAGACGCGCTGGGCGGCGTAGGCCACGCAGATGGGCTCGGCGTCCATGGCGACGAAGAGCACGTCGGGCTCGCGCCGCGCCGCCTCGACGGCGAACGCACCCTTCCCGCAGCCGAGGTCGAGGCGGACCTCGCGGTAGCGCCCGGCCCCCGCCTCGGCGCCGATGCCGCGCCAGCAGGCCTCGGCCCAGCGGCCGCGCCAACGCTCCGGCGTGAGCTCGATGGCGTCCGCATAGCGCTCGAGGCGCTCCTCGAGGACGAAGTTCTTGGGAAGCCTCGCGTGAAGGGCGTGGGGCATGGGTTCTCCGTTTCCGAAGTTGCCTATTTGGGGACAGGCCCCTTTTAGGCATGTTTTCCTGCGTGCAAACATGCCTAAAAGGGGCCTGTCCCCAAATAGGCAAATAGGCAACTAGGCGGCGGGGTCAGAGGAGCTCGTCGAGGGTGGCCCCGTAGGAGGGAAGGAACTCGGACACGAAGTCGGCGACCTCGGGGAGCTCCGCGGCCATCTCGTCCACGGCGGCGCGGCAGGTGCGCTCCGCGCTTGCGAACTCCGCGTTGCCGGCGCGGCGCTCGTCGATGCACTTGATGAGCGCGGAGATCTTGTCGGCTGCCTTCACGAGCCGGCGGAGGTAGGTCTCGTCCTCCCCGGCGGTGCCCGGCATCCAGAGGATGTCCTCGAAGCACGGCCTCAGATCGTCGGGAAGCGTCTCCAGAAGCTGGCGCTCCGCCCCCCGCTCGACGGCGCCGTACGCGCTCCTGATGGTCCCGTCGTGGTACTTCACGGGCGTGGGCATGTCGCCGGTGATGATCTCGGACGCGTCATGGTAGAGCGCCACGAGGGTGGCCCGCTCGGCGTTGAGGGAGCGGCCGTGGCGCACGTTGGCCAGCACGCAGAGCATGTGCGCGATGAGCGCCACCTCGAGCGTGTGCTCGGAGAGGTTCTCGGGGCGCGAGCTGCGCATGAGGGCCCAGCGCTCGATGTACTTCATGCGCGAGAGCAGCGCGAGGAAGTGGGACTCTGCCATGACGGCTCCTTGCTTCGTCTAACGTGCCAATTACGTCAGGTTTATTTGGCACATTCACTGTGACGCAGACATGATATATCGCCTGTCGGACGGAAATCCGACGTGCCACTGGCGTCAGGTTTGTTTGGCATGCGTCCTTTGCGTGCCAAACAAACCTGACGCCAGTGGCATAGTGGCGCGTCGGCGCAGGCCTGACGCGGCGCTAGTCGGCATCCTCCTGGATGCTCTGGAGCGTGGCCATGAGCGCGGGGATGACCTGCTTCTTGCGGCTGACCACGCCGGGCAGGCGCGCCATGCCGTTCTCGGGGTCGGTGTCGAAGGCGCGCGCGATGATGTCCTCGGCGCCCTCGCCGTACCACAGCACCTCGCTCGACGAGCTCTTGACGTCGGTGAAGAGGTAGAAGACGAGCGGCAGCTCCTCGAGCGCGGCGGCCTCGCGCAGGTACGGGCCCACGAGCGCCTCGGCCGCCTTGCGGCTCTTCTCGGTCATGTAGCTGCCCTGGCCGACGCCAAACTTGACGTTGCCGCGGCTGAAGATCTTGAAGTCGGCCCCGAAGACCTCCTCCGCCGTGCGGCCGGTGAGGTCGGCGCCCGCCTCGAACATCTCGTCGGCGTAGACGTTGATGTCGACGTCGGCGATCTTGGCGAGCGCGGCGGCGGTGTCGCGGTCGATCTGCGTGCAGGTGGGCGAGCGGAAGGCCAGCGTGTCGGAGAGGATGGCCGAGAGCATGAGCCCCGCGACGTCCCTGGGGATCTCCACGTCATTCTCGCGATACATCATGTAGACGATGGTGCAGGTGCAGCCCACGGGCATGTTTCGGAAGTAGGCCGGGCCCTCGGTCTCGATGGAGCCGATGCGGTGGTGGTCGATGATCTCCATGATCTCGGCCTGCTCGAGGCCCTCGACGGACTGGGAGCGCTCGTTGTGGTCCACCAGGATGACGTGCTTCTTCTTGGCGGCGAGGAGGTTCGGCGAGCTCACGAGGCCCACGTAGTGGCTGTTCTCGTCGATGACGGGGAAGTAGCGGTGGCGCGAGTGTGCCATCATCTTGCGCGCGTCGTCGACGGAGGTGTTGACGCTCACCTTGAGGATGCCCTCGGAGAGCATCTTGGCACGCACGGGGATGGACATGGAGATGATGCGCGCCGCCGCGTAGGTGTCGTACGGGGTGGTGATGATGGCGCAGCCGTGGCGCTCGGCGGACGAGATGACCTTGCTCGAGATGTGCGCGCTGCAGCAGACCACAAGGCAGCTCGCCTCGCTCTCGACGGCGAACTGCTGGGTCTCGTACCGGTTGGTCACGAGGACGATGTCGCCGGGCTTGACGGTGTCCTCCATCATCTCGGGCGTGGTGCCCACGCGGACGCAGCCGCTGGTGACGCGGCCCGTGGGGTCTCCGAGGATCATCTCGCCCTTGAGGGTGTCGACGATGTTGGCGTAGCAGGTGCGCGACTCGCCGATCACGCTCATGTCGAAGACGTCCATGTTGGCGTTGGCGATGTCCTTGACGGCGATGAGGCCCTCGAGGTTGTTCTCGTCGTCGGTGACGCAGAGGGTGTCGGTCTTTGCCTCGCGCATGAGGTTCCATGCCGCGAAGAGGCTCATCTCGCCGTCGATGCCGCCCTGGCGCTGGATCTCGGTGTCCTTGATCTGCGGGGTGACGGAGGTGATGAGCTCCGGCTCGGCAAAGCCGAAGTGGTTGAGGACGAAGGCCGTCTCGCGGTTGATGGCTCCCGCGCGGCGCGGCTGGTAGATGTCCGTGTGCTCGACGGCATTCTTGAGGTGCGCATACGCGATGGCCGAGCAGATGCTGTCCGTGTCCGGATGCAGGTGGCCGATGACGTTGACCTTGCGGATACCTTCTGGCATGTGCCTTCCTTCCCCCTGGTGCTTCCTCGTCTGATTGTGCCACGTACGAGGTCGTATATGGGCGCCCGGCTTGCGAACGGTAGAAAATCCGCGCGGCCGGACGTTCTTCTCGGCGTGTCGCAGGCTGCTTCTTGGCCCTGCGGGAGTCACCGCTCTCCGTCCGCTGCGGATTTGGGGGTCGTGGCAATTTCCGGTCCGAGGGCGTTGCGCGGATTGGGGTTATGGCAGATTCTGGGCTGCCATAACCCCATAACCCGCAGCACGGCGAGAAGAACGACCAGTTGGCAGTCGGCGCCGATTGCCACAACCCCACATTCGACGACGCCACGGCGACGGGAATTGCCACGACCTCCAAATCCGCAGCGCGGGGAGGGCACGGGCGCGGGGGGGTCGACACGCGGCCGGGGCGGCCCGGACCCGGGCGCGAAGCGGGCCAACCGTCGTGCGGCCGGCCACGCCCACGTGACGGATTTCTCCTGCAGGGCGCGCGTTCTTCTCGCCCGGCGGGAAGGGGCTGGGATAGACTCGGTGTGACGTCAGGCCCCGCACAGAGAGGCGAGAAACCCCATGGCAGAGTTTGTGTACCAGCTGATCCGCGCCCGCAAGGCCGTCCATGACAAGGTCATCCTGGACGACGTTACGGTGGGCGTCTACCCCGGCGCCAAGATCGGCGTGGTGGGCCCCAACGGCGCGGGCAAGTCGACCCTCCTCAAGGTCATGGCCGGCCTCGAGGACGTCTCCAACGGCGAGGCCATGCTGAGCCCCGGCTACACCGTGGGCATCCTCCAGCAGGAGCCCCCGCTCGACGAGGACAAGACCGTTCGCGAGAACATCGAGCAGGCCTTCGGCGACCTGCTGGCCAAGATCGAGCGCTTCAACCAGGTGAGCGCCGAGATGGCCGACCCCGACGCGGACTTCGACGCCCTCATGGCCGAGATGGGCCAGCTCCAGGACGAGATCGACGCCGCCAACGGCTGGGACCTGGACTCCCAGCTCTCGCAGGCGATGGACGCGCTGCAGTGCCCGGACCCGGACGCGCCCGTGAACCTCCTCTCCGGTGGCGAGCGCCGTCGCGTGGCGCTGTGCAAGCTTTTGCTTGAGGCCCCTGACCTGCTGCTCCTTGACGAGCCCACCAACCACCTGGACGCCGAGTCCGTGCTCTGGCTCGAGCAGTTCCTGCACCGCTACCCCGGCGCCGTCATGGCCGTCACGCACGACCGCTACTTCCTCGACGACGTAGCCGAGTGGATCTGCGAGGTCGATCGCGGCCAGCTCTACCCCTACGAGGGCAACTACTCCACCTACCTGGAGAAGAAGGCCGCGCGCCTCGAGGCCCAGAGCCAGCAGGACGCCCGCCGCGCCAAGAAGATGGAGGCCGAGCTCGAGTGGGTGCGCTCCAGCCCCAAGGCGCGCCAGGCCAAGAACCGCGCGCGCCTGGAGCGCTACGAGCAGATGGAGGCCGAGGCCCGCGCATCCAAGCGCGTGGACTTCACCGACATCCACATCCCCGTGGGCCCGCGCCTGGGCGCCAAGGTGCTCGAGGCCGAGCACCTCTGCAAGAGCTTTGGCGACCGCGTTCTTATCGACGACCTGAGCTTCAGCCTCCCGCGCAACGGCATCGTGGGCGTGATCGGCCCCAACGGCGTGGGCAAGTCCACGCTGTTCAAGATGATTGTGGGGCAGGAGCAGCCCACGTCCGGCACCCTCACGGTGGGGGAGACCGTCAAGCTCTCCTACGTGGACCAGATGCGCTCGGGCATCGATGCGGAGAAGACCCTCTGGGAGGTCGTCTCCGACGGCAACGACTACATCCGCGTGGGCGAGTCCGAGATCCCGAGCCGCGCCTACGTGGCGGCCTTCGGCTTCAAGGGGTCCGACCAGCAGAAGCGCGCGGGCGTCCTCTCCGGCGGCGAGCGCAACCGCCTGAACCTCGCGCTGACGCTCAAGCAGGGCGGCAACCTGCTGCTCCTGGACGAGCCCACCAACGACCTCGACGTGGAGACCCTGGAGTCCCTGGAGGAGGCGCTCGAGGAGTTTCCCGGCTGCTCCGTGGTGATCTCCCACGACCGCTGGTTCCTTGACCGCGTGGCCACGCACATTCTGGCGTGGGAGGGCGACGACGAGCACCCCGGCCGCTGGCACTGGTTCGAGGGCAACTTCGAGGCCTATCAGGCCGACCGCGAGAAGCGCCTCGGCGCGGAGGCGTCCAAGCCGCACCGCCTGCACCGCAAGCTCACGCGCGACTAGGGATTTGTGCCCCCTCCCATAGTTTTCGAACGGCTCCCTTACGGTCGCCTGACGTGACACGACTACGGTTGTGCCATGTCAGGCGACCGTCTCGTGAAAGGGAGCTGTATGTTTGAAGGCGTGTCCTACTCCGTCCACATGGACCTCGAGGGGTTCCGTGACCTCTTCCGCGCCCAGCAGATTCGTTACACCCGAAAGCTCGGGATTCTCTGTGCCGTGCTTTTTGGGTTCATGACCATCGCTTCCGTCTTTGCGTGTCTCTTTGCCCCCTCCGTCGAGATGGTCGGGGGCACGCTGCTCTTCGTGGCGCTTCTCGTGTTTGGCGTCGTGATGGCGGTGCGTCCGCCGCTTCTGCTCGCAACGCGCGCGGGCCTGGTGCGGAGGTGGTTTGCGCAGCGAGGCGCCGCCAGCGCGGGCGACGATCAGCTCGGGCAGCTCGTTGCCGACTATACGGTGACCCTCTCCGCGTTTGGCTTCACGGAGGCCTCGAGGACCGCAACGCTCAACATACCCTGGTTTGCCCTCGACGCTCGCCCGGTTGCGGGCGACAACGGGACCTACTTCGTGCTGGCAAAGGGCAAGGAGGCCTCCCTTGCCTACAACCTCATGGGAATCAACTGGGCCTTCCGCGACGAGGACGCCTCGGGCGTGCTGTTTCTTCCTAACGGGGTAGTCGAGAAGAACCCCGGGCTCGTCGATGAGGCTTCCTCTGCAATCAAGGGCGCCCGGCAGCGCTATCTCGGTCACGGAAAGAGGCCCATCGGGGACGAGCGGCTTGCCGCATGGCTGGCGGCGAAGTAGGAGGCCTCCCGTCTCGCGCTCGCGTGCTTATCGGTTTGGAGTGAGTTGGCATGTTTTTCTCTAGAAAAAGGGCAAGCCTCTCCGAGCTCCCGCTCGAGCAGGTGCGCTTCTCGAGTGAGGACCTCTTCTGCCTTCTTGGGGGCAACGACACCTGCATGGTGGCGTGCGGTCCCGCCATGCTGAGGCTCGACCACGTGACGCGCGACCGTCCCGACAAGGACGTCTGGAGGCGCAACCTCGTCAACCGCTACTCCCCGGCAGGGTGGGTCGATGACGAGGGAAACCCCTGTCCCGAGCTCGCCCGCGTCATCGGGGCACTCGCCCAGATGGGCGTGGCGATTTCCTACGACAAGGACTATGCCAACAGGAAGCTCGGCGTCGTGATCGGCGAGCGTGGGGCCGCGGGCATCGTCAAGGCCCCGGGCTTTGGCGGCGGCTGGTACCTGAGGCCCTTCCCCGAGGATCGAGCGGAGTGGGGCGCGAGGTTCCGCGAGATCTTCTCGCCCGAGAAGTTTCCGTTCGACCCGGCGGCGCGCGAGTACCACGCCGCGTTCGCGGAGCCCGAGGAGGAGAACGTCTTTCAGGCGTTCGTCGAGGGAGACGAGCCGTACGTTCGCGCCTACGCGCTGCGCCATGGCCTCGACCCGGACGCCCTCTCTGACATGGGGGGCGCGATCTATCGGAGCTCGAATCGCACGCGCCTCTTTGTTGCGGACTACACCGGGTGCGAGCCCGACCTCTCGATGGGCTGGCGCTACGTTGCCGAGTCCGTGGGGCCCTGCCGCTTCAGGCGCGTGATGCTGCTCCCGGAGATCGGCGCCGTTCTCTCGGACTGCAACGCCTGGCATCCCGGGATGCCCGAGAACTGGCTTGCCGACGTCAGGCGCTACCGCGAGGCGTCCGGGTTCTACTCGTTTGACTTCTACGAGTCGGGTGACCTCTTCGAGGCGCTCTCGAGCGTGCCCACCTATCCGGAGTCGGCGGCGACTGGCGAGGACCCGGGTCTTCCAGCACGGTGAGGGCAGGAGACGACGGAGCTGTCGGCCCTGCTGCACTTCTCGGCGAACGGCGTCGTTTTTCTGAAACACTAACGTCACAGAACGTCCACAACCAGTTAGAATGGAGGGGCGCCCCAGGGCGCCCCTTTTTTGTGAGCAGCGGCGCGCTGCGCCAGGACGATAGGAGCATCAATGCACACGGGTGACATCAGGACACGTAAGGCCGTCATCATCGGCGCGGGGCGTGTGGGCAGCCACGTGGCGCTCTGCCTCATGTTCCAGCACCTCGTGAACGAGATCGTCTTCGTGGACGTCAACGCCGACGCCGCGCGCGCCCAGGCCATCGACCTCGACGACCTGGCCTCCGGCCTCGGCGACTCCTTCACCATCCGCGTGGGTGACTACGCCGACTGCGCCGACGCCCACTTCGTGATCCTCACCGCCGGCCGCAGCCGCCGCCCGGGCGAGACGCGCCTCCAGATGCTCGACGGCACCATCAAGGTGCTCGACGGCATCGTGGGCCCGCTCAAGGAGTCCGGCTTCCACGGCATCCTCATCAGCGTCTCCAACCCGGCCGACATCGTCGTCGAGTACCTCTACCGCAAGCTCGGCCTGCCGCGCAACCAGGTCTTTGGCACTGGCACGGCGCTCGACTCCGCGCGCCTGCGCCGCGTCCTCTCCGAGACCATCGACGTCTCCAGCCGCCAGATCCAGGCCTTCTGCATGGGCGAGCATGGCGACTCGATGTTCATCCCCACCTCGCGCATCTCCGTCGAGGGCATCGGCCTGCGCGAGTACCTGTCCCTGCGCGACGACGTGGTTGACTCCATCGACTTCGACGACATCATGCGGCGCGTGCGCGAGTCCGGCGCCGCGATCATCTCCGGCAAGGGCTGCACCGAGTTTGGCATCGCCTCCGTGGTGGCTGCGCTCGTGACCTCGATCCTGCACAACGAGAAGCGCGTGGTGCCGCTCTCCGCCCACCTCGACGGCGAGTACGGCGAGTCCGGCATCTCCGCCGGCGTCCCGTGCGTCATCGGCAGCACCGGCGTCGACTCCGTGCTGGAGATCGACCTCTCCTACGACGAGCGCCGCGCGATGCGCAAGTCCTGCTCGATCATCCGCGACTACTGCGAGAAGGTCATGCCCGCACAGGAGTAGCCACCTCAGGGAGAGCTGGTCTCTGCCCGCCGTTCGCCCACCGCGAGCGGCGGGTTTTTCTGACAGGCTCCCCCTGGGGCCTCTGTCGGGAACCATTACCGAAACGTCACCCAGAACTTGCCGGGGGGGGGGGGTTCTCCTAGCGTAGAATTGCGCGCATGACCGTTTTGGCCCCCAGAGACGGGAGACCTATGATCAGGATCGACCACGTGTCCAAGTCCTACGACGGCGGCGCCACCAACGCGGTGCGCGACCTCACCCTCGAGATACAGTCCGGCGAGATCTTTGGCCTGCTCGGACCCAACGGCGCGGGCAAGTCCACGCTGCTCAACATGCTCGCCGGCGTGCTCGCGCCCAGCTCGGGCGTAATCGAGCTCGACGGCGTCAACGTTGCCGCCGACCCGCTCGCCGCCAAGCGCAACCTCTGCTACGTGAGCGACTCGCCCGACCACCTGCTGCGCCTCAAGGGCCACGAGTTCCTGCGCTTCATCGCGGACGTCTACGAGGTGCCGGACGCCGTGCGCGGCCCGCGCATCGCCGAGCTCGCGCGCGAGTACGGCATGGAGGGCGAGCTGGACAACCAGATCCAGTCCTACTCCCACGGCATGCGCCAGAAGATGATGATCATGGGCGCTCTGCTGCCCGACCCGGCCATCTGGATCCTCGACGAGCCGATGACGGGCCTGGACCCCAAGGCGTCGTGGCTGCTCAAGCAGTCCATGCGCCGCCACGCCGACGCGGGCAAGACCGTGCTCTTCTCCACGCACGTGCTCGACGTGGCCGAGAAGGTCGTGGACCGCGTGGGCGTGATCGCCCACGGCGAGCTGCTCTTCGTGGGCACCGTCGACGAGATGCGCGAGCACTTCCGCATGGGCGGCTCCCTCGAGGAGATGTTCCTCGAGCTCACGTCCGACAACTCCCCGCTCGTCGGGGAGGCCGAGTGATGGCGCGCGCGACGGCGGCCCAGGGCTTCTCCTGGCGGCAGTTCCGCGTGATGCTGCGCGTGATCATGCGCGGGGAGCAGCACCTGGACAGCACCGGCATGGGCATCGGCGGCGACGAGGGCTCGACGCGCAGGGGCTTCTGGGGCGGGCTCGGCTCGGGCGTCCGCAAGGTCGCGATGGGCTTTCTCTTCCTGCTGCTTGCCGCCATGTTCTTCATGATGGGCTTCATGATGGGAGAGACGGGCACCACGCCGTACGTGGCGTTCAGCCTCTGCGCGGTGTGCCTCGTGGGCCTCACGGTCCTCACGGGCCTCTACCAGGCCGTGAACGTCCTCTACTTTGTGCGTGACCTCGGCTACTACCTCACGCTGCCCATCTCGGCCACCACGGTCATGTGGGCAAAGCTCGCCCACTTCCTCGGGGTGTCGCTTCTCGGCGACCTCATCATCCTGCCGGTGGGGCTGGGGTGCCTTCTTGCCGTCGGGGCCGCGCCCGGGGCGTGGGTCGTCATGACGCTGGCGTTTGTGCTGTGCGCCGTGGCCGTCAACCTGGCGCTCGTGATCATCTGCGTGCCCATCATGCGCTTCTCGCGCCTGGCGCACGACAAGGACCGCTTCTCGCGCGTCTTCGGCGCGCTTGTCATCGTGTTCGCGCTCGCGATCGGCGTGGGCAGCCAGTTTGCCTTCCAGGGCGACGGGCTGGCATCGCTGGCGTCCGGCTCCGAGCGGCTGCTTGCGGGAGGCGTGCCTGCGGTCGCGATGGGCGTGCTGTGTCCGCCGTCGCTGTTCGCGCGCACGGCCATCGAGGGGGACGCGCTGGGTGCGGCCGGCGCCCTTCTCGCCATGCTCGCGAGCGTGGCCGTCTACGCGCTCGTGCTCTCCGCGGTTGCGCGCCGCTGGTACTTCGAGGGCGTGCAGGCGCTCCAGGGCGCCGGTGGGAAGCGCGGGCGCCGCGTGGAGGGCGCCGAGCTCGCCCAGGCAACGCGGACGCGTGGCGCGCTTGCCGCCAACCTCAGCCGAGACTGGAAGACGATGGCGCGCGTGCCGGTCTTCTTCAACCAGTTTGTCCTGAGCTCGCTGCTCATGCCGCTCTACTTCGTCGTGATCATGGTGGCGAGCGGCGTGGTGGGCGTCTCCCAGGCGTCGGACGCGGGCATCGAGCCGATGGCCGTGCTCGGGATGGCGCGCGAGCTCACGGCGCTTCTCACCTTTGACAGTCCCGCGCTCGCGTGGTGCGCCGTGGGCGTGCTGGTCTTCGGCCTTTTCCTGGGCTTCTCGTCCTACTCGTTCACGATGGGCGTGAGCCGCGACGGAGAGGACTTCTTCTTCATGCGCGGCCTGCCCATGGACTGGAGCGCGTACCTGGCATCGAAGTTTGTGGTGCCGTTTGCACTCTCCACGGTGCCGATGCTCCTGCTCATCGTGGCGGCGCTGGTGGTGCTGGGCGTGCCCGCGGCCGCTGGGCTCTACCTCGTTGGCATCTACCTGGGCGCTACGGTCTCCCTCGGCCTGCTGTCGCTTGGCCTGGGCGCGCTCTTTCCTCGTCTCACCTGGGACAACGAGGCACAGCTCGTCAAGGGTGGCGGCGCCACGCTGATGGTCTTCGCGGGCCTCATCGTGGGCGCGGTCGTCATGGCGCTGCCCGCGCTCGCGCTGCTCGGCGGGGCGCTATGGGAGGTCCTGGCGGTGCCCGTGGCGCTCTGCCTGGCGCTGGCGATCTTCGTTGCGGAGTGCGGCGTCCTCGTGTGGTGGGTGCTCGGTCCCTGCGCGCGCAGTCTTTCCCGCCGCGAGCGATAATGTGACCATCTGATTCGTCTCGCTTTCCACTCGTCTGGAGGAGGGCGCGCATGGAGATCGGCATTCCTGGCGAGAACGGGGAGTCGCCGGCGCCGCGTCACGGTGCGGGATACGTGGCAAAGTGGCTGCTTGCCGCCGTGTCGACGGCTCCGGCGTACCTTCTCGTGCAGGTGCTTGCCCCCCTGGTGGCGGGCATCGCCCTGCTGACGACCGACATTGACGTGCTGATGCTGGCCGCGACGCTGGCGAGTCTCGCCCTTGCCGTGCTGTGGTGGCTCTACCTGAGGCCGCGCTCGATCCTGCGCCGCGAGGAGGCGCGTCCTTCTCGCCCTGCGCGGGTCGTGCTGCTCGTCTGTACGCTGCTTGCGCTCGGCATGGTCCTGCAGGTGACGATCTCGTGCGCGCTCTCCCTGGTGCTGCCGCTCTTCCCCGAGGTGATGGACGGCTATCTCGAGCTCATGGAGCTCGCCGGCCTCTCGGACGAGATGAGCCTCGCGACGCTTGTCGAGGTTGCCGTAATCGCGCCCATCGCCGAGGAGTCCCTCTGCCGCGGCGTCGCCCTTGAGTTCTCGCTGCGCGCGCTCTGCCCGGGGCAGCGCCCCTCGTCCCGCCCTGAGGCTCCGGACGCGCGCTTCTGGGCAGCCAACGCCATTCAGGCACTGGTCTTTGGCGTCATGCACCTCAACGTCGTGCAGGGCGTCTACGCCTTTGCGCTGGGGCTGCTGCTGGGCTGGGTTTTCCGGCGCACGGGACGGCTGCGCGCCGCCGTCCTGCTCCACATGGCCGTCAACGCCTCCTCGGCGCTCATGGACCCTCTTGGCCTGCTGCTGGACGGGCTCCTCGTTCCCGCGGTCGTGGTCGGCGGGCTCGTGACCGCGGCGCTGGTGTGGGCGGTCGCTCGGCTGACCGACGGCTCCGCCTAGGCGCTACCGCGGCATGCGGTCGTGGTTGATCTCCTGGTAGAAGAGCCGTGACAGCTCGGCGGGCTCGCGGGTCTGGCCGAGCGCCCACATCGTCTTGGCGACGAGGGCCTCGGTGGTCATGTCGTCGCCCTTGAGGATGCCCTCCTTCTCGGCGTAGGCGTGGCCGACCTCGTAGACGCCGAGGTCGAGGCCCTCCTCCGGCACCTGCGTGGTGACCACGAGGGCACGTCCGGAGTCGACCCAGTCGAAGATCGCCTCCTGGTAGGACCCGTCATAGGCGGGGATGCCGCCGATGCCGAAGGTCTCGAGGATGACGGCGTCGTAGTCGGGCTTGAGGAGGCCGAAGATCGTGGGCTTGAGCTCCGGCGTGAGCTTGAGCACGATGACACGCTCGTTGAGGGTGTCATAGAAGCGCGGGCCGTCGTGGTCGCCGCGCGCCGGCCCCATGCCCGCAGGGCGCACGATGCTGCTGCCGCGGACGTACGCGAGCGACGGGTAGTTCATACTCGAGAACGCGTTGAAGCTCATGGTGCGCTGCTTGCGGGCGCGCGTGCCGCAGATGACCTTGCCGCCAAAGACCACGGAGACGTCGCGCGACGCCGGGTCGCAGGCGTAGAGGACGCTGTGGTAGAGGTTGAGCTTGGCGTCGGTGAAGGGGTTCGCCATCGGCTGCTGGGAGCCGGTGAGGACGATGGGCTTCTCGCTGTCCTGGATGAGGTAGGAGAGGGCGGCGGCGGTGTAGGCCATGGTGTCGGTGCCGTGGAGGATCACGAAGCCGTCATAGCGGTCGTAGCCCTCTCGGATGACCTGGGCGATGCTCAGCCAGTCGCGTGGCCGCATGTTGGTGCTGTCGATGTTCATGGGCTGAACGAAGTCGAGGTCGCAGAGGGTGTCGATGAGCGGCACGCGAGCGGCGAGCTCCTTGCCGGTGAGGGTGGGGGCGAGGCCCGCCCCGTCCTCGGTCGAGGCGATCGTGCCGCCGGTGGCGATGATGAGGATGCGCTTCATGGTCTATCTCTCGCTTTCGAGCAGGAACCTGTGGATGGCCTCCGCGCAGCCGTCGTGGTCGTTGTCCGCGACGACGGCGTCCGCTGCGGCCCGCGCGCCCTCGTTGGCGTTGCCCATTGCGACGCCAAGGCCCGCGGCACGGAGCATCCCGAGGTCGTTGTCCGCGTCGCCGACGGCGATGGTGGCGTCGCGGGGGACGCCCAGCAGCTCGGCGAGGGCGAGCAGTCCGGTGCCCTTGTCCACGCCGGCGGGGGAGAACTCGAGGCTCGAGACCTCGGAGTTGGCGAGCTCCACCGGGAGCCCGGCAACGCGCTCGCGCACGCGCTGGCGCAGCTCCGGCGTCGCGCAGTGGAAGATGAACTTCTGATACGTGACGGACGGGTCGAGGAGCTGCGCCCGAATGTCCCGGACCAGCGATGCGGTGGCTCGGTAGAGTCCCTGATAGATGCCCATGTGGTAGCGGTCCATCGTGTCGAGGTGCGAGTCCTGGCAGAAGAACCCGCGCCCTGAGAACGCGTCGATCATCGCGTCGCCGTCGCCGAGCGCGTCGAGCGCCCGGGCGATGACGTCGTGCTCGAGCGGGGAGGCGGAGAGCACCCTATGCTCCACGAGGTCGTAGAGGATGGTCCCGTTGCAGCAGATGGCATAGCGGACGTCGCCGATGCTCTCGCGGTCGAGCTCGACCATCTTGGGGCAGCGGCCCGTGCATATGGCGACGACCTTGCCGGCTCCGAGCGCCTCGGCGATGGCCGCGCGGGAGGAGGCGAGGACCTCCTTCGTGCTGCTGAGCAGCGTCCCGTCCATGTCAAAGGCTATGAGCTGGTAGTTCACATCCATCCTCTCCCTATGACCGACCGGACTAGGATACCGCGAGCGCCGGCGGAGCACGGGGAAGATTACCCTAGGGCTTCTGGAATCTCACTTTTGAAGCAATGGGTCTAGGCAAATGTCGCACAACCCGACAAATCAGCGACTTTTTCTTCCAATTTGTCGGGTTGTGCGACGTTCGCCCTTTTAGAGAAGAGGGCGACTTGACAATCTGGCGTCACATACAGTAATAGTTTATGCTAATCTAATAGGAGTAGTCTGATATATGAAAGATAAATCACGTTATGATAACCATTGTTTGTGAGAGTGCCCTAGAAATACTGTCAGACGATGCGGCGCTGTCGAGGCTGGGGGATCCATGCCAGGCCTCGAACCTCGAGTGGTCCACCTTCTCATGGTCGGACATCCGGGAGCTTGGCAGATACATCGCGTTTGACGAAAGGCATCCGATTCACGTGCTTGTGGATAGGCCTGTCGACCGTGTCCATTCCGATCGTGTGGTGAGTCATGTGTGGTCGGGGCCCATTCCTCCCGGCTCGCTCTATCACCTGGCGCCGGGAGTGCTCATCGCCTCTCCCGGCTTCTGCTATCTCATGGCGTCGGGGTCGCAGAGCAAGCCGAGGGCCATCTCGATCGGGATGGAGTGCGTGGGGCTCTATGGAAGACGGCGCGACGCCCGCGGCTTCAGCGACCGCAACCAGCTGATGACCAAGGAAGAGCTCGCTGAGTATCTCGAGGGTGCAAAGGGATGCTATGGATGCCGGAACGCGATCAGGTTCCTGCCCTACGTGATGGAGCGCTCACGATCTCCTATGGAGACCGTCATGGTCCTTGCCCTGACGCTTCCTGCCAGAGAGGGAGGGTTTGGCCTTCCTCGGCCAGAGCTCAACGTGACCATCAAGCCTCGCCCCGATGAGTTTGCCCTGAGCCAGCGCTCCCAGTACGAGGTCGATGCCTGCTGGGAGAGGCAGCGCCTCGTGCTTGAATACAACAGCTATTCCGATCATCTGTCCAGGGAGTCCTTGGACAGAGACGCGATGAAGGGCAACTCGCTGAGGAGTCTGGGATGGAAGGTCCTTGTTGTTACGCGTGCCCAGCTGGAGGGCGACGCCCTGACCGTATTGGCCTATCAGGTGGCGAGAGGGCTTGGGGTAAAACGGCCCCATCCCAAGGCGGAGGAGCGAGACAGGCTGCTCGATGAGCTTTTCTAGAATGGCCCGGGTCGCATACCCCGACAAAACGTGCGAAATAACGCGGAAATTGTCGGGGTATGCGACCCGGGGTTCGCCCTGTTACCGGTGGTAGTACGTCTGACGCTCGTACTTGGGCTCGCAGCAGACGTTGATGCCGAGGTTGCGGTAGGTGCGCATGTCCGCCTCGGAGAGGATGACCGAGAAGTAGGCGTCGCAGCCCGCAAGCTGCTCGAGCGCGTCCACGGTGGCCTCCGCCTGGTCGTTGGTGGCCGAGGAGAGGGAGAGTGCGATGAGCATCTCGTCGGAGTGGAGACGCGGGTTGTGGCTGCGCAGGTGCTCGGTCTTGAGGTGGCAGATCGGCACGAGAGCCTCCTCGCTCACCACGTAGGTCTTCTTGGGGATGCCCGCCATGTGCTTGGCGGCGTTGAGCAGCAGCGACGCCGCCGCGCCCATCAGCTCAGACGTCTTGCCGGTCACGAGCTCGCCGTCGGGAAGGACCATCGCGGCGGCGGGGCCTCCCGTCTCCTCCTCCTTAGCAAGCGCCGCCTGGTGCGCGGGCGAGTAGTCGCAGGTCACGTCGACTTGGCGCATGAGCAGCTCGATCTTCTCCAGCGCCTCGGCCCCCCGGCCGGTGCGGCGCATCTCCTCGGCAGTGGCGAAGTAGCGGCGCACGATCTCGTTCTTGGCGGCCTCGCGGCAGACCTCGTCGTCGGAGATGCACAGGCCCACCATGTTGACGCCCATGTCGGTGGGGGACTGGTAGGGGCTCTCGCCGGCGATCTTCTCCATCATGGCCTTGAGCACGGGGAAGGTCTCGACGTCGCGGTTGTAGTTGACGGTGACCTCGCCGTAGGCCTCGAGGTGCCAGGGATCGATGATGTTGCGGTCGTCGAGGTCGGCCGTCGCCGCCTCGTAGGCCACGTTCACGGGGTGCTTGAGCGGGAGGTTCCACACGGGGAAGGTCTCGTACTTGGCGTAGCCGGCCTGCACGCCGCGCTTGTTCTCGTGATAGAGCTGGGAGAGGCAGGTGGCGAGCTTGCCCGAGCCGGGGCCGGGGGCCGTCACCACGACGAGCGGGCGGGTGGTCTCGATGTAGTCGTTCTTGCCGAAGCCCTCGTCGGAGACGATGTGGTTGACGTCGGAGGGGTAGCCGTCGATGAGGTAGTGGCGCCACACGGACACGCCCATCCCCTCGAGACGGCTCTGGAACGCCTCGGCGTGCGGCTGCCCGGTGAAGTGCGTGATGCAGATGCCGCCGACCATGAGGCCGCGCGCGCGGAACGAGTCCATGAGGCGCAGCGCGTCCTCCTCGTAGGTGATGCCGATGTCGGAGCGGCGCTTGGCGTTCTCGATGTTGTCCGCGTTGATGACGATGATCGCCTCGACCTCGTCGCGCAGACTCTCGAGCATGCGGATCTTGGAGTCGGGCTCAAAGCCCGGCAGCACGCGGCTCGCGTGATAGTCGTCAAAGAGCTTGCCGCCGAACTCGAGGTAGAGCTTGCCGCCGAACTGCCCGATGCGCTTGCGGATCTTCTCCGCCTGGAGGGAGATGTACTTGTCGTTGTCAAATCCGATGCGCATCTGCGGGGGTCCTCTCTGCTCTTATGGGCGGTGAGCCAACAAGAAAGAGTAGCACGCCTTTCCCCCGCGACCGCCTCAGAACCTACGCGGCGAGAAAAACGAGCATCTCCACCACGGTTCCCACCGCGAGAAAGCTCACGGCGGCCACGCTCACGGCAGCTCCCCAGGGCAGGCCGACCTCGTGCCAGAACGAGCGGAAGGTGTCGTCCTCGTGCGGGGTCATGATGCCGTCCGGTCGGTCGCGCCCGGAGACGAGCAGGCCGCAGCCCCCGGTGACGAGGCAGAGCGACCCCACCACGAAGAGCAGCTTTCGGGCCCAGTCGAGCCCCGTGCGCCAGTCGAGGCCGTGGGCGAGGAAGGCGAAGACGAAGGCGACGACCCCGAGTCCCAGCGCGGCAAGGGCGCCGAGCCGAAGCGACTTCACCACGCCCGAGAGCGCCTTCCTCTTTCCGTTGCCCATGGTGTCCTCCCTCTGCCGTTCTGGGGCCGCTGCCAGCGAGTATGCGGGCATGGAGCATTGTGTTCCAGATGCGCGCGGGACGCAAATCGCGCGGGCCATCGTTTCCATTTCGTTCAGGCCTTACGCGCGAAATACACAGACGTTGCCCATAAGCGCTAGAATACGGCTTTGCTTTTGATAGTCCGTACTCACGGGGGAGTAACTATGGACAAGAAGATGGTCGTTCGTCACAGCGAGATCCTCGGGGAGGACCTCGATGTCATCGTGTATGGTACCGCCGGTCAGCCCGTCATGGCGTTCGCCCCGCTCGGGCAGCGCCCGGAGAGCCTCGAGGAGGTCGGGCTCGTCGACGAGCTCTCCGACTACCTCGACGCCGGCGTGATCCAGCTCTTCAGCGTCAGCAACGTCGACGGCGAGTCCTGGGGCTCCGACGGCTACGCCGTCGAGCGCGCCGCGCGCCAGGAGGCGTACTACCAGGCGGTCTGCGAGGAGATCGTCCCGCTCGTCGCCGAGGTGAGCGGCTCCGACGCTCGTCCGCTGGCCCTTGGCTTTGACCTGGGCGCCACTCACGCCGCGGTCTTCGCGCTGCGCCGCCCGGACCTCTTCCAGGGCTGCGTCTGCCTCTCCGGCACCTACGACGCCAGCCGCTACTTCGGCGACTGGATGGACGCCACGCTCTACGACAACACGCCGTGCGCGTTCCTTCCCAACATGCCGACCGACCACCCCTACATCGCGCTCTACAACCAGCGCCAGCTGCTGTTCTGCTGCGGCCAGGAGGGGAGCGAGGCCGAGAGCCTCCGCACCACGCGCGAGATTGACGCCCAGCTCCAGCGCCTGGGCGTCGAGGCCTGGTGCGACTACTGGGGCGGCGACGTCTCGCACACCTGGTTCTGGTGGAAGAAGCAGATCCGCTACTTCATGCCGATCGTGCTCGAGGACGTGGAGAAGACCACGGCAGCCGAGAAGGCTGCTGCCACGAAGAAGGCGCCTGCCCGCAAGCGCGCTGCCGCCAAGAAGCCGGCCGCTGCCAAGAAGACGACTGCCAAGAAGGCAGCCGAGAAGGACGACGCAGTGACGGAGGAGAAGACGGCCGCCAAGAAGCCGGCCGCGAAGAAGGCCACCGCCGCGAAGAAGGCCGCCGCTACCAAGACCACGGCCAAGGCCGCCGCGGAGGAGAAGCCGGCCACTGCCAAGAAGCCGGTCGTGAAGAAGGCTGCGGCCGCGGAGAAGGCCGAGCCCGCCAAGAAGCCGGCCGCCGCGAAGGCGACCAAGGCCGCCGAGCCCGCCGAGGAGAAGCCGGCTACCAAGACGGCAGCCAAGAAGCCTGCCGCCAAGCCGGCGGCCAAGGCCGCGGCGACCAAGACCGCTGCCAAGGCAACGACCGCCAAGGCCGCCACGACCAAGACGACGACCGCCAAGGCGACGACCGCGAAGGCCGCCACGACCAAGGCCGCCGCCGCGAAGAAGGCCGCCCCCAAGGCTGCCGCCTCCGCCGAGAAGCCCGCGGCCAAGAAGCCGGCCGCCAAGAGGACGACGCGCTCGACCGCGAAGAAGCAGGACACGAGCGCCGAGTAAATGAACTTCGTCTTTGTCTCCCCGCAGTTCCCCGAGGTCTACTGGAAGTTCTGCGCCGCGCTCCGCCGCAACGGGGCGCGCGCCCTCGGGATCGGGGACACGCCCTACGACGCCCTGGCCCCCGAGGTCAGGGCGTCGCTCGATGAGTACTACTGGGTGTCGGACCTCGGTGACTACGACCAGGTCTTTCGCGCCGTGGCGTTCTTCTCGTTCAAGTACGGCAAGGTGGACTGGGTGGAGTCCAACAACGAGCACTGGCTCTCCCAGGACGCGTGCCTGCGCGAGGACTTCAACGTTCGCACGGGGCCGCTTCCCGCCCAGGTCGCCACGTGGCAGAGCAAGGCCGCCCAGAAGCCGCTCTACGCCGCGGCGGGGGTCCCGACGGCCCGCCAGACGTGCCTCACCACCTTCGACGAGACGCGCTGGTTCATCGGTGAGATGGGGCACTTCCCCGTCTTCGCCAAGCCGGAGGTCGGCGTGGGGTCGGCGGGGGCGCGCCTGCTTGCGAGCGACGACGACCTGCGCGACCTCATCGCCGAGCACGGGGACGTACCGTATGTGGTCGAGCAGTACGTCGAGGGAGACATCTGCTCCTACGACGCCCTTCTCGACAGTCGGGGGGAGCCCCTGCTTGAGAACCAGGAGGAGTTTCCGCCCTCGATGGCGGACGTCGCCCAGCGCCAGCTCGACCTGAGCTATCGCTCCCTGCCGAGCGTCGACCCCGCGCTCGCCCGCGCGGGCCGCGCGCTCGCGCGCTCGTTCGGCCTCGCGAGCCGCTTCGTTCACATGGAGTTCTTCCGCCTCTCCCATGACCGTCCGGGCCTGGGTGTTGCCGGTGACTACGTGGGACTCGAGGTGAACGCCCGGCCGCCCGGGGGCTCGACCCCCGAGATGATCTGCCATGCGCACGGCATCGACGTCTACCAGGCGTGGGCGGACATGGTGTGCCATGATGAGGTGCGCTGCGAGCCGTGGGGGGAGCCTGCCGTCTGTGTGTACGCGGGCCGGCGGGACGTCCATCGCTACCTGCGGACGCACGACGAGGTCATGGAGCGGTGGGGCGATGTCATCGTTTCGTGCGGGCGCGTGCCCGTCGCGCTCTCGGATGACCTGGGTGACCAGCAGTATACGGCGCGGTTCGAAGCCCCGGAAGAGGCCGACGAGTTCGTCGCGTACGTCCAGGAGAGGAGGCGCTTTGGCCATGATGGTCCGAAGGGCGAAAGATGAGGACCTGCCCGGCGTGACGAGCCTGCTGCGACAGGTGTTGGAGGTCCATGCCGCGGGACGGCCCGACCTCTTTCGGGCGGGGACCCGCAAGTACACGGACGAGGAGCTGCTGGCGATCTTCGCCGACGACGCGCGCCCGGTCTTCGTGGCGGTGGAGGAGGGCGCGGCCCCGGGGGAGGTGCTCGGGCACGCGTTCTGCGAGGTCCAGGACTTCCGCTTGAGCAACAACATGCAGCCGATCCTCTCGCTCTACGTGGACGACATCTGCGTGGACGAGCGGGCGCGCGGGAGGCACGTGGGGACGGCGCTCTATCATCGCGTTGTCGAGCATGCGCGCGAGCTGGGGTGCCACAACCTGACGCTCAACGTGTGGTCGTGCAACCCCGGGGCGCGCGCCTTCTATGACGCGATGGGGCTCGTCCCGCAGAAGACGTGCCTGGAGCAGGTGCTGTGATGGCGCCGCGGGAGATGCGGCGCGCCCGCCGCGAGGTGACGGAGCTGGCCGAGCTGAGGTCGATCGTCGACCGGGCCCGAGTCCTGCACGTCGGCTCCTCGGACGACGAGGGGCCCTTCGTCGTGCCCATGAGCTTTGGCTACGAGGTGCTGGGCGAGAAGGACGACGAGCCGCGCTGGGTCTTCTGGATGCACTCCGCGGGAGAGGGGCGCAAGGTCGAGGCGTGGGACGCCGACCCGACGGTCGCGCTTGAGTTCGACGTGCCCGCGGGCGTGATCGAGGGCGATTTCGCCTGTGCGTATTCGTATGCGTACGAGAGCGTCATGGCGGTCGGCGCCATCTCGCACGTGACAGGGGCGGAGGAGAAGGTCCGCGGGCTCACGCGCATCATGGAGCACATGGCGCCCGGGGCGCCCGTCTCGTTCTCCGAGGCGGCGCTCGAGCGCACCGCCGTGTGGCGCGTCGACGTCACGCGCCTCACGGGCAAGCGTCGCGACGCGCCAGCGGCGTCAGGTTCGTTTGGCGCGCCGGACGGGCGCGCCAAACGAACCTGACGCCGCTGGCAAAGCGTGCAAAGGGGGCCGTGCAAAGGGGACAGGCACTTTTGCACGGCCCCCTTTGCACGGCCGCGCTACTTCTCCACGAGCCAGCTCTTGCCGGAGTCGTCGGTGACGCAGACCACGTCGTCGAAGAGCGGGCACTCACGCGTGCGCACCACGCGGGCGGGATTGCCCACGACGGTGGTGTGAGGAGGGACGTCGTCCACCACCACCGAGCCGGCCCCTACGCGGGCGCCGTCTCCCACCGTGATGGTGCCGAGGAGGATGGAGCCGGCCCCGACGAGCACGTTGTCGCCGAGGGTGGGGTGGCGCTTGCCGCCGTGCTTGCCGGTCATGCCGAGGGTGGCGCCGTGGTACATGAGGCAGTCGTCCCCGATGACGGCGGTTCCGCCGATGACCACGCCGACGCCATGGTCGATGGTGAATCGACGGCCGATCCGCGCGGCGGGATGGATGTCGGCGCCGTACCTGATGCGAGAGCGCATGGCGAGCCAGAGCGCGAGCGATCGATGCCCCCGCTCGTAGAGCCAGTGCTGGATACGGTAGGCGCGCACGATGCGATAGCCCGCCGAGAAGCGCGTGATGTCGGAGACGCTGTCGGCGGAAGGGTCGCGCGCGAAGGCCGCCTCGGCGTCCTCGCGGATCATGGCGCGCAGGCCGAGCCGCGCGTCCTTCTCGCCCTGTGCCGGGGTGCTCGCGGTGACCATGGCGACGGCGCCCATCAGAGGTCCATCGAGAGGTAGCGCTCGCCCGTGTCGGGCAGGACGGCGACGATCGTCTTGCCTGCCATGTCGGGCCGCTCGGCGAGCGAGAGGGCGGCCGCGACGGCGGCGCCCGAGGAGATGCCCACGAGGATGCCGAGCTCCCCGGCGAGCCGCTTCATCGTGGCGACGGCGTCGTCGGAGGCCACGGGCATGATCTCGTCTACGACCGAGCGGTCGAAGTTGCCGGGCACGAAGTTGGCGCCGATTCCCTGAATCTTGTGGGGGCCCGCCACGCCGCCGGCGAGCACCTGCGACTCCGCGGGCTCCACCGCGACGGCGCGGAGGCCGGGGTTCTTCTCCTTGAGGAAGCGAGTGGAGCCCGAGATGGTGCCGCCCGTTCCCACGCCGGCCACGAGGACGTCGACGGAGCCCTCGGTGTCGGCCCAGATCTCGGGCCCGGTGGTCTCGTAGTGGGCTCGGGGGTTGGCGGGGTTGTCGAACTGTCCCGCGATGATCGAGTTGGGGGTGGCGGCCGCGAGCTCCTCGGCGCGGGCGACGGCGCCGGCCATGCCCTCCGAGCCGGGCGTCAGCACGACCTCGGCGCCGTAGGCCGCGGCGAGGCGGCGGCGCTCGACGCTCATGGTCTCGGGCATGGTGAGGACGAGGTGATAGCCGCGGGCGGCGGCGACCATGGCGAGGCCGACGCCGGTGTTGCCGCTCGTGGGCTCGATGATGGTGCCCCCGGGGGCGAGGCGCCCCTCGCGCTCCGCGGCGTCGACCATGGCGCGGGCGATGCGGTCCTTCGCGGAGCCGCCGGGGTTGGCGGCCTCGAGCTTTCCGAGGATGGTGACGGGGCTGCTGGTGAGGTCGGAGAGGTCCACCAGGGGGGTGGAGCCAACGAGGGCCTCGACGGTGCGTGCGTGACGCATGGGTGCCTCCTTCGCGATATGTGCTGGTCGCGAGGTGTCGCCGGACGGCGATGTGCTCGCTTCGCTAAGGGTGGCACGTATAAACCCTCTGTGCAAGTAGGAATTACGCTCCTGAAACATCCCCGCGCCGGGTGTGCCATCCGCGTCATGCCATCTGCGTCAGGTTTGTTTGGCACGCCGGGCAGGCGTGCCAAACAAACCTGACGCAGATGGCATGACGCGGCTAGTAGAGGGGGAGCTCGCCGGTCAGGGGGTCGATCGTCTCGGCGGGAAGCGGCTCGAAGGCGAGGCAGGTGTAGGTGGGCTCGCCGTGGAACTCCGTGTGGCCGGCGTCGCGGACGAGCGCGACGGCAAGCCCGAGCTCGCGCCCGCGCGCGGCGAGGTCGAGCAGCTCCTCCTCGGAGTCCACATAGACGCAGACCTTGGCCACGCCGGCGTCGAACCAGTCCGTGAGCGGGCTGCGATCCGCGTCCGCATGCTCGAGCCAGGCCCAGCCGTCCGTCGCGCGGAGCTGGCCTGCGCGGCCCTCGCGCACGAGCGCCATGAGGGTCGCCTCCACGCACGCGTGACCGGCCTGCGCGGCAATCTTGCCCTTGCGCATCTTGAGGTCGCGGCGCATGACGATCATCTGCTTCGAGAGGTAGCTGCTGGATGGCATATCGGCTCCAATCTGTGCGGGATGGTGGCAGGGACGGACGTGCGAGGGGGCGTGCAAAGGGGACAGGCGTGCAAAGGGGACGGGCGTGCAAAGGGGACGGGCGTGCAAAGGGGACAGGCACTTTTGCACGGGCGTGCCGTGCAAAAGTGCCTGTCCCCTTTGCACGCCCGTCCCCTTTGCACGCCCCCTCGCCTACTGCCTCGGGGAGACGTAGGACTCGTCGACGGTGATCTTGCAGATGGCGCGCGGATAGTGGCCGCGCACGAGCTCGGAGACGCGGGCGCGCAGCTCGGAGGCGCTGAGCGCGCAGTCGGTCGGCCGCACGCAGTCAAAGATCACGTTGGTGTGCGTGGGGCCGGGGACGCAGCGCAGGTCGTGGATCGAGAGCCGCTCGTCGATGCCCTTCACGGCGAGGTCGATCCAGTGGCGCATGTCGCGCACCTGCGGGTCGTTGGTGACGATGGGGTCGTAGTGGAGCGTCATCACGAGCCCCTCGTCGTCCTTGAAGTCCTGCTCGATGTTGTCGAGAAGGTCGTGCTGGTCAAGCGGGTTCCCCTCGGCCGCCATCTCCACGTGCGCGCTCGCGAACTGGCGGCCGGGGCCGTAGTCGTGGACCATGAGGTCGTGCGTCCCGAGCACGCCGGGATAGCTCATGATCTTGTTGCGGATGTGCTCGACGTAGGCCGGGTCGGGGACCTTGCCCAGAAGCGGGCTCACGGCCTCCCGGACGAGCTGCACGCCGCTCCAGAGGATGAAGCCGCCCACGGCCAGGCCCGCCCAGCCGTCGAGGTCGACGCCGACGAGCTGCGAGACGACGGCGGACGCGAGGACCGCCGCCGTGGCGATGACGTCGTTTCTCGAGTCCACGGCCGTGGCCTCGAGGGTCTCCGAGGAGATGGCGCGCCCGAGGCGTCGGTTGAACGCCGCCATCCAGAGCTTGACCGCCATCGAGCCCACGAGCACGACGACCACGGCCGGCCCGAACTCGGTGGGCTCGGGGCTCATGATCTTCTCGACGGAGGAGCCGACCAGGTTGATGCCGATGGCGCATACCAGGACGGCGACGACGAGGCCCGCCAGGTACTCGTAGCGGCCATGGCCGTAGGGGTGGTCCTCGTCCGCGGGCCGGCTCGCGAGCTTGAAGCCGAGCAGGCTCACCACGTTGCTCGAGGCGTCGGAGAGGTTGTTGACCGCGTCGGCGACGATGGAGACCGAGCCGGACACGAGCCCGACGGCGCCCTTCCCCACGCAGAGGAGGACGTTGCAGACGATGCAGGTGATGCTCGCCACGAGCCCGTAGCGCGTGCGCACCGCGGGGTCCCCCGTGTCATCCGCGTTGGGGACAAACGTCCGTATCAGCCAGCTCGTCATGCCAATCTCCCCCTGCCATCTTGTTCGGCAAGGGAGAAGTATACCCACATTCAGCGGATGCGAGCGGCCCTGAGCAGGGGAATCCTCACAAGCTGGTCGAGGGCGAGAAGGGCGGCGAGAAGGATGAGGCTCCAGACGACGCCCGTGGCGAGAAGGGCGGCCTCCCCGTGATCGAGCGCCGCGAGGCAGAGGTCCCAGCCGAAGGAGCGCCAGAGCGGGGAGAGGAGCGCCTGGGCGACGTAGAAGCCGAGTATGGAGGAGGCGAGCCGGCGCAGGAGCGCGGACAGGCGCGGGGGCATGCGGTCGTCGGCGCGCGCGGCGGCAACGGCGACCGAGCAGACGGCGAGCGCGAAGGAGAGGGCCGAGGTCGACTTGAACGAGAGCGCCACGAGGAGGTCCGTGTTGCCCGCGAGGGCTGCCGCGGCCTCCACGGCGACGGTCAGCCCCGAGCAGCAGGCGAGCGCGATCCCGGGTCGGGGAAGCCCGCGCTCGGCGAGCGCGCCGCCCACGAGAAACGCCGCGAGATAGCTGACGGCGCTCATGAGCTTGCGCCACTCGAGGAGGTTGCGCACCTCGTCTCCCGGGGAGACGAAGGCGATGTAGGCGTTGACCGCAAAGACGCAGGCCGCAAGCGCCCAGACGACGGCGACGGGGCGGCGCAGGCGTCTCCAGACCCAGCCGATGAGGGGCGTGGCGAGCACGATGACGAGATAGACCCAGATGAACTCGAGCCAGGAGAAGACCCAGAGCGGGCTCTCGAGCGAGATGCCCTCGATGGGGACGACCCAGGCGTCGACTGCGAGCGCGCCCAGGACGTAGAGGGCGACGGTCAGGAGGATGGTGGCCGCACGTCGCGCGGCGCCCCTCGCCTGCTCGCGCCAGTAGCCCGGCTCGCCCGAGCGCGCTGCGGCGCGCGGCACGAGGAAGAGGCCCGAGATGAGGAAGAAGACGTGGTTGCCGTATGAGCCGAGGAGGTTGACGCACCCGAGCGTCGCGAGCATGCCGGGGCTCGTCACCCAGACGTCCCAGGCGTCGACCGTCGCGGCGGAGAACCACGGCTGGAAGGTGTGGAAGACGGCGATGCCGAGAATGGCCACGAGCCTGAGCGCCTCGATGCGCGCGTTGCGAGGGGCCTGGGCGTTCTCGGTCATGGGGTCCTTTCGTCGTGGTGGGGTCAAGTATACGTCCGCGACCCTGGTTGCGCGAATCTGCCACGAATCCGACGGAGGGCGTCGTTTCCGGAGGAACGGCAGGTGGGAGGGCGAGAAGTGCCGTCTTGCGGGCATTCTCGCCCCTGCGGCGGCGTCCCGCCCTTCTGCTCCGGCCCCTAGAATGCCCACAAGGACGGCGGAAGAGGGGAGAGACGATGGGGCTTGTCGTTGTGTCCGCCTGGGTGGCCGCCCGCGCCGTGCTCGCGGTGGCGCTCGGGCTGGCGGCCATCGAGGACCTTGCGCGCAGGGTCATCCCGGACGGGTGCTCGGTCGCGGTGGCGGCGTCGGGGGCCGCGTCGGTCGTGGCGCGGGCGGCGGCGGGCGAGGCGGCCGGCGCGCTCGTGGCAGACGCGCTCGCGGGGGCGCTCGCGACGCTCGCCGTGATGCTCGGCGCGGCGCTCGCCTCGTGGCGGGCGCGGGGGACGCCCGGCGTCGGGGGAGGGGACGTCAAGCTGCTCGGTGCGGTCGGGGTGTGGCTCGGCCCCGCGTGGGGGCTCGCCGCCGTCGCGCTCTCCTGCACGGCGGCGCTCGTCCTTTGGGGCGCGGCGCGGCTCGTTCGGAGGGCCGTCGGGGCCGGCGCGGCGCGCGGCGCAGCGGCGGGTGCGGGCGTGCCCCTCGCGCCGGGAATCGCGGTGACGACCCTGGGGATCGTCCTTCTCGGCCTGCCGCGGTGAGGCCTCGGCGGCGGCCGCTCGCCGCGCGTCTGACGGCAAAGCCCGACGTAGAGGGCCTGCGGCATGCCGTCTGCGACATTCTGCGCGCACATCGGGCGCGCGAGGGTTATATCTAGGATGTCGCCACCCGTGCCACCGCGCCGGGCGCGCGACGCATTCGGGCACGACGGCCCCCGACCGTCGTGCCTGGGAGGTCCCCGCGGCGGGGCGGCGCGAACGGCCCGCCCCGCCGCTGAGCGGCGGCCCCGCTGGGTCGTCACGGACGCGGCCCGCCGCCCGAACGCCGTCGTTCGGAGCCGCTAGAATGAGGGGACGAGGAGAGGGGACACCATGAGGATCATCGACAGGCTTTCCGCGCGCCAGACGTTCTCGTTCGAGATCTTCCCGCCCAAGGGGGAGCTCCCCCTGGAGACCGCCTACGAGGTGGCGAGCGAGATGGCGCAGGACCGCCCGGACTGGATCTCGGTCACGTACTCCGCCGGCGGCTCGGGCAACTCTGCGAACACCGTGCCCATCGCCGCATCGATAGAGCGCGACCTCGGCGTCACCGCCCTCGCGCACCTCACCTGCCTCGGCTCGACGAGCGAGGATGTGGACGCCTACGTCGACTCGCTCGAGGAGGCCGGGATCGAGAACGTGCTCGCCCTGCGCGGCGACCGCGCCCCCGGGCGCGAGGCGCGCGACTTCGGCCACGCGTCCGACCTCATCGCCTACCTGCGCGACCGCGGGTCCGACCTCTGCATCGGCGCCGCATGCTACCCCGAGGGGCACGTCGAGTCGCCTTCGGAGGAGGAGAGCTTCCGCTCGCTCTACCTCAAGCAGGAGGCGGGCGCCGACTACCTGGTCTCCCAGCTCTTCTTTGACAACGAGGACTTCTACCGGTTCCGCGAGAAGTGCCTGCGCCATCGCGTGCGCCTGCCCATCGTGGCGGGCATCATGCCGTTCACGAGCGTCAAGCAGATCCAGCGCATGGCGTTCACCTGCGGCGCGTCCATCCCGGCCAAGGTCGTGAAGCGGCTCGTGCTGGCGGGCGACGACCCCGCCGACCAGGCGCGCGCGGGCGTGGAGTACGCCTGCGAGCAGCTGGCGGACCTCGCCGCCAACGGCGTGGACGGCCTGCACGTCTACAGCATGAACAAGCCGTCCGTGGCGCACGCGGCCCGCGAGGCGCTCCTCGCCTGCGGCTACCTCGAGGCGTAGCGCGTGGCGGCGGCCGAGCCCTACGACGTCAGGTCGGTCGACCGCGGCGAGGTGCTGCGCTACCTCGGCTACGCGGGCCAGCCGATCACGCCCGAGCTGGACGCGCGCATCGACGAGGTCGTCGCGCGCTGCCTCGCCACGTGTCGCCCGCGCGGCGTGTGGCGCGTCTTCGACGTCGCGGCGCGCGGCGAGAAGGACGGCGTGCCCGTCATCTCGCTCGCGGGAGCCTCGCTCGAGCTCGCCGGGAACTCAATCGCCGAGCACCTGGACGGTGCCGTGGCGGTGGGGGCGCTCGCCGTGACCGTGGGGATGGGGGTCGAGGCCGAGCTGCGTCGCCTCTCGCTCACGGACCCGCTCGCGCAGGTGATCTTCGATGCTGCGGGGACGGCCGCCGTGGAGCGCGCGGCCGACGCCGCGGAGGCGGGCGTCGTCGCCGAGGCCGCCTCGCGCGGGCTCTTCTGCGGGACGCGCTTCTCGCCGGGCTACGGCGACCTGCCGCTTGCGACCCAGCCCGTCCTTCTCGCCTCGCTCGACGCCCAGCGCGCCCTGGGCATCACGCTGTCCCGGGAGCTCCTGATGTCGCCCACCAAGAGCGTGACCGCCGTGGTGGGGCTCTTCGAGCGGCCGCGCGGCACCGCGCACGCCAGCTGCGCGGGCTGTCCCTGCCGGGACTTCTGCGTGCTGCTGCGCGCGGGGAGCACCTGTCGGGGCTGAGCGCGCGGGGCGCGCGTGGCCGCGTTGCCGGAAACGGGGCTGTGGCGCCCGTCGCCGCCCGGGGGTTGAGAAAAGCGGAGTTATGGCAATCGGTGCGGAGCGTCAACAGGGCGTTCTTCTCGGCATGCTGCGGGATGGGGAGCTGTGGCAGTCCGATTGCTGCCACGGCCCCGATCGGGGCAACGCCCCGAGGCCAAAACCTGCCACGACCCGACCATCCGCAGCGGGCGCGCGTTTCCCGCCGGAAATCATCGGCTGCTAGGATGCTGTCGAGAAGAACGACCGAGAAGAACGACCGAGAAGAACGCGCGCAAGGAGGCGCCATGACCAACGTCGACACCCTCGCGGCGGCCCTCGCCGGAGACGGCTTCCTGCTCTTTGACGGCGCCATGGGCACCCAGCTCCAGGCGCGCGGCCTCGCCGCGGGGGAGCTGCCGGAGCTCCTGTGCCTCGAGCGCCCCGAGGTGGTGACGGAGGTCCACGCCGCCTACGTGGCGGCCGGGGCCGACGTGGTGACCACCAACACCTTCGGCGCCAACGCGGAGAAGCTCGGGTCCGCGGCCACGGTCGAGGAGGTCTTCTCGGCGGCCGTGGCCTGCGCCCGCGCGGCGGGCCCGCGCTACGTGGCGGCCGACATCGGCCCCACGGGGCAGCTCCTCGCGCCCATGGGGACCCTCCCCTTCGACGATGCCTACGAGCTCTTTGCCCGCCAGGTCCGCGCCGCCGACGCCGCGGGCGCGGACCTCTTCGTCATAGAGACGATGGCCGACCTCGCGGAGGCCAAGGCGGCCCTTCTCGCCGTGCGGGAGAACTCCGACCTCCCGGCCCTCGTCACGATGACCTTCCAGGAGGACGGCCGGACGTTCCTCGGCACCACGCCGGAGGTCGCCGCGCTCACGCTCTCCTCGCTCGGCGCGGCGGCCGTGGGCATCAACTGCTCGCTCGGGCCGGAGGAGGTGGCCCCGCTCGCGACCCGCATGCTGCCGTGGGCGAGCTGCCCCGTGATGGTGCAGGCAAACGCCGGCCTGCCGCGCGTGGTGGACGGCCAGACGGTCTTTGACATCGGCCCGGAGGAGTACGCCGCCGCCGTCGCCGGCATGCTGGACGCGGGCGTCACCATCGTGGGAGGCTGCTGCGGCACCACGCCGGCGCACGTCGCGGCCGAGCGCGCGCTGCTCGCCACCCGCGTGCCCGCGCGGCGCGAGCGTCCCGACCGCTTTGCGGTGTGCGGCCCCCAGGGCCTCTGCGCGCTCGCGCCCGGCCAGGTGGGCGTCATCGGCGAGCGCATCAACCCCACGGGCAAGCGGAAGATGAAGGAGGCCCTGCGCTCGGGCAACCACGACCACGTGCTCGGCGAGGCCATCGCCCAGGAGGCGGCCGGGGCCCAGATCCTCGACGTCAACGCCGGCCTGCCCGAGATCGACGAGCGCTCCGTCATGTGCCGGCTCGTGGACGAGCTCCAGGGCGTGACCACGCTGCCGCTGCAGATCGACTCGGCGGACCCCGCGGTCATCGAGGCCGCCGTGCGCGGCTACCCGGGAAAGCCGCTCATCAACTCCACCAACGGCCGCGACGACGTGCTCTCGGCCGTGGTGCCCGTCGCCGCGCGCTACGGCTGCGCGCTCGTGGGGCTCACCCTGGACGAGGGCGGCATCCCGCCCACGGCCGAGGGGCGCGTGGCCGTTGCCCGCAAGATCGTGGCCGCCACGGACGCGGCGGGCATCCCGCGCCACGACGTCGCGATCGACTGCCTCGCCATGGCCGCCTCCACCGACCAGTCCGCGCCGCGCGCGATCCTCGACGCCATCCGTCGCGTCAAGGAGGAGCTGCCGGGCGTGCGCTGCGTGCTCGGCGTCTCGAACATCAGCTTCGGCCTTCCGTTCCGCCCGCTCGTCAACGCGACCTTCCTCGCCGCCGCGCTCTCGGCCGGCCTCGACCTCGCGATCATCAACCCGGAGAGCCGGCGCATGATGGACGTCGTGGACTCCTGGCGCGTGCTCTCCGGCGAGGACGAGCAGGCGCGCTTCTACGTGGAGCACTACGCGGGCCGCTCGGACGCCTCCGCCGCCCCGGCGCAGGGCGAGAAGGGCGCCCCGGCCGCGGCGCCCGTCGACGCCGGCCTTCCGGACGATCCCGTGGAGCGCGTGCGCGCGCTCGTGCTCGCCGGCCGCGGCGGCCCCGTCCCCGACGCGGTGCGCGAGGTGCTTCTCGCGCATGACGCGCTCTTCGTCATCAACGAGGCCATCATCCCGGCGCTCGACGAGGTGGGCCGCCGCTTCGAGGCGGGGACGTTCTTCCTGCCGCAGCTCATGGCGTCGGCCGAGGCGGCCAAGGCGGGCTTTGAGGTGGTGCGCGCGGCGAGCGAGAAGGACGGGGCGCCCGCGGGCGACAAGGGCACCGTGGTGGTGTGCACCGTCAAGGGGGACATCCACGACATCGGCAAGAACATCGTGCGCATGCTGCTCGAGAACTACGGCTTCGACGTCATCGACCTCGGGCGCGACGTGGCGCCCAAGACGGTGGCCGACGTCGTGGTGGAGCGTCATGTGCGCCTGGTGGGGCTCTCGGCGCTCATGACGTCCACGGTGCCGGCCATGGCCGAGACCATCGAGCTCCTGCGCGAGCGGGCGCCGTGGTGCAGGGTCGTCGTGGGCGGCGCGGTGCTCACGCCCGAGTACGCCCAGATGGTGGGCGCGGACTTCTACGCGAAGGACGCCACGGAGACCGCCCGCATCGCCGGCGAGGTCCTCGGGCGCTAGTTTGCGCCCGGATGCGCCCGGCCCGGGCGGCCCTCACGTGACGATGCGGACCACGAGCTGGATGAGCTGGTCGATGGGCATCGGCTCGTCCTCCGAGGTCCAGGTGCGGATCGTGGAGACGATCCCCGAGAGGTAGAACTCCCGGACGATGCGCTCGGCCTGCTCGCCGAGGGGCTCCTCCGGCAGGAAGAACCGGTCCACGAGCGGGCTGATGATCTCCTTCAGCCGCTGGGTGAACGCCGGGTCGCCGTGGTCGCCCAGGAGGACCCGCGTGTACTCGCGGGACTTCTCGGCAAGCCGGAGGATGAGGCTCATGTGCTGCGAGAAGTCGAGCCGGTCGCCCTGGAGCAGGCGCTTGTTGACCAGGTGGTCGATGACGCCGAGCACCTGCCCCTCGATCTCCTCCAGAAGCTCGTAGACGTCGTGATAGTAGAGGTAGAACGTGGCGCGGTTGTAGCCCGCGCGGTCCGTGATCTCCCGCACGGAGATCTTCTCGATGGGGCGCTCGCGGTAGAGCTCCCAGAACGCCTGGCGGAGGTTTGCCCGCGTCTGCTCGGTGACCTGCGGCTGCTTTCTCATGGCTCCCTCGTCCCCGAGCGTGGAAAAGTGCCTGTCCCTTTTCCACGTTCAGCTTCTCTGTGGCTTCGTGTGCGCGCTGAGAAGACTCGACACTTGCCCGGCGGGTGTCGAGCCGGGGTTCTTCTCGCCGCCTGCGGCCAGTATACTTCCGTTTAGACAACACGCTGTCGAGTAATCGGAGATGGCATGTCATACATCGAGTTCAGCGACGTCGTGCGCAGCTACGGCGAGGGCGGCGCCAAGATCAACGCCCTCGACGGGGCAAGCTTCGTCGTGGAGAAGGGCGAGCTCGCCGTCATCCTGGGGGCGTCCGGCGCGGGCAAGACCACGGCCCTCAACATCCTGGGCGGCATGGACACCGCCACGTCCGGCAAGGTCGTGGTGGGAGGGCGCGACATCAGCGCCGCGGGCGAGAACGACCTCGTGATGTACCGGCGCGCCGACGTGGGCTTTGTCTTCCAGTTCTACAACCTCGTGCCCAACCTCACGGCGCTGGAGAACGTGGAGCTTGCGGCGCAGATCTGCCCCGACTCGCTCGACGCGGCGGAGACGCTCGAGAAGGTCGGCCTGGCGGAGCGCCTGGACAACTTCCCGGCCCAGCTCTCCGGCGGCGAGCAGCAGCGCGTCTCCATCGCGCGCGCGATCGCCAAGAACCCCAAGCTCCTGCTCTGCGACGAGCCCACGGGCGCGCTCGACTACGTCACCGGCAAGCAGATCCTGCAGCTCCTGCAGGACACCTGCCGGCGCGACGGCATCACGGTCATCATCGTCACGCACAACGCGGCCCTCGCCGACATGGCCGACCGCCTCATCCGCTTCAAGAGCGGGCGCGTGACGGACATGACCGTGAACCCCGACCCCAAGCCCATCGCCGAGATCGAGTGGTAGCGAGGCGAGAAGGACGTGGCGGCACGGGGCGGCATATCCACTGCGTTCTCCAAGGACGTCCTGCGCACGGTGCGCGGGAGCCTGAAGCGCTTCGTGGCCCTCGCCACGATCACCGCGCTCGGCGTGACCATGCTCGTGGGCCTTCGCGCCGCCTGTCTGGACCTGCGCAACTCCGCCGACGCCTTCTTTGACGAGCAGGGCCTCTTCGACGTGCGGGTGCAGTCCACCCTCGGCCTCACGGACGAGGACGTGGACGCGCTCTCGCGGCTCGACGGCGTGGGGGCCGTTGAGGGCGGCTACGTGGAGACGTGCTACACGACGGTGGGCGCCACCTCGGAGAAGGTGGACGTCAAGGCGCTCTCAGCCTCCGGCATGAACGAGCCCCTCGTGCTCGAGGGGCGCCTGCCCGAGTCCGCGGGCGAGGTCGCGGTGACCGCGCGCTACCTCAAGGACTCCGGCCTCTCCGTCGGGGACACGGTGAGCTTCCATGGCGCCGATGACGGCGAGGAGCCCAGCGAGGACGAGTCCGCGCTCGACTCCGGCTCGACGGAGGTCTTCGAGCGCGGGGACTACACGATCGTGGGGTCCGTGCTCGACCCGATGGAGATCAACGCGGGCGAGGGGACGATGTCCTTCCGCTCGAGCGGCGGCTCGCAGTACTCCTTCTTCGTGACGGAGGGCGGCGTCGTCGACCCGAGCGTCTACACCGTGGCGTACGTCATGGTCGACGGCGCCGCCGAGCCGCTCTGCTACTCGGCGGAGTACGAGGGCATCGTCGACGAGGTGCTCCAGAGCGTCGAGGACGCGCGCGCCGAGCGCGAGCGCGCCCGCGGGGAGCAGGTCCGCTCCGACGCCACCGAGGAGGTGGACGACGCGGAGGCCGAGGCCCTCGAGGAGCTGGCCGACGCCGAGCAGGAGCTCATCGACGGCCAGGCGGAGCTCGACGAGGGGCGCGCCGAGGTCGCGGACGGCCAGCGCGAGCTCGACGAGCAGCGCGCGGACGCCCTCGCGCAGCTCGAGGACGCCCAGGACACGATCGACGAGAGCCGCCGGGCGCTCGAGGAGGGCGCTGCGGAGTACGAGGACGGCCTTGCCGCGTACGAGGAGGGCCTCGCCGCGTACGAGGCGGCGCTTCCGGGTGCCGAGCAGCAGCTTCGAGACGGCCAGGCCCAGCTTGACGCCGCGCGCGCGAACATCTCCGGCGTCGAGGTCGCCGAGGGCGTCACGATAGGCGACCTCGAGGCGCAGCGCGACCAGGCCCAGGCGGCCGTGGACACCCTGCCGGGGACCATCGCGTCGATTGACGCCACCGCCGAGGGCGTGGCGTCGGGACTCGACCAGATATCGGAGGCGCTCAAGGGCCTTCTGGGGATGGACTTCGGGATTGGGGAACTGGCGACGCAGGCACGCGACGCCTGGGCTGCCGTGGTGGCCGTCGACCCGAACGACGAGGCGGCCGTCAACTCCGCCGTTGGCGGGTACGCCGAGGTGCTCTCCCGGGCCTCGAAGACGCTCTCCACCTTCTCAGGGCTTCTCGGCGCCCAGATCGACCAGCTGAGCGAGAAGATCGCAGGCCTTAATGGCCAGATCGAGGAGCTCGGCCGTGCCATCGAGGAGAACGAGGGGGAGCTCGCGGACCTCACCGACAGAATCGAGGAGCTCCAGGAGTCCGACCCCGAGTCTTCCGACCTCGAGGGCCTGCTCAATCAGAAGCTGGAGCTCGAGGGGACGCTCGAGGGGCAGCGGAAGGACCTCGAGGACCTCGAGGGGCAGCGTGACGGGCTCCAGGTACAGCTCGACTCCTATGCCGGCTATCAGACGAGCCTCGACCAGCTTATCTCCTTCGGAAGCGACGAATCCGCGGACGGCCAGGGCGCCACGGCCCTGGCGAGCGGCCGCGTCCAGGCGCAGGCGGGCCTTGCCCAGGCCCAGGCGGGGCTCGACCAGCTCAACCCCGCGATCGAGCAGGCGAGGGGCGCCGTCGAGGCGGAGCTTGCCACGCAGCAGGCGGCCATCGACCGGGGCTGGCAGGAGCTTCGGGACGCCTATGGCGAGCTCGAGGGCGCCCGCGTCCTTCTCGCCCAGAGCGCGGGGCAGATAGCCGACGGGCGGGCGCAGCTCGCGGAGGGCCAGGCCGAGCTCGACCGCCAGCGTGCCGACGCCCTGGCGCAGCTCGCCGACGCCCAGCGCCAGCTCGACGACGCCCTCGCCGAGATCGCCGACGGCCAGGCCGAGCTCGACGAGGGGCGCGCCACCTTCGAGCAGGAGCGCGACGACGCCCTCGCCGAGATCGCCGACGCCCGCGAGGAGATCGCCGACCTCCCCGACGCCACGTGGTACGTGCAGGACCGCTCGAGCCTCTCGAGCTACGCGAGCGTGGAGTCCGACGCCTCCTCGATCGAGGCCATCGGGACCGTCATCCCCATCGTGTTCTTCGTGGTGGCCGTGCTCATCAGCCTCACCACGATGACGCGCATGGTGGACGAGGAGCGCGGGCTCATCGGCGTCTACAAGGCGCTCGGGTACGGCCGCGGGAGCATCCTCTCGAAGTACGCCCTCTACGCGCTGGCGGCGTGCCTCGTCGGCGGCGTCGTGGGCAACGTGCTCGGCTTCGTGGTGCTGCCGGCCATCATCTTCACGATCTTCTCGACTATGTACGCCCTGCCGGGGTTTGCCTACGGCTTCGACGCCGCGTGGGCGCTTGCGGCGTTTGCGCTCTTCGCCGCGGGCATCGTGGGCGCGACGCTCATCACCTGCTGGCGGGAGCTCCGCGAGTCGCCCGCCTCGCTCATGCGCCCCAAGGCGCCCAGGGCCGGCTCGCGCATCCTGCTCGAGCGCGTGGGGCCCGTGTGGCGCCGGCTCGGCTTTCTCAGCAAGGTCACGGCGCGCAACCTCTTCCGCTACAAGCGGCGCCTCCTCATGACCGTCTTTGGCATCGCAGGATGCGTGGCGCTGCTCATCACGGGCTTCGGCATTCGCGACACCGTGCTCTCGCTCTCCCCGCGCCAGTATGGCGACGACGGCGTGAACCGCTATGACCTCATGGCCGTGACCTCGGCAGACGACCTCGACTCGGCCGTGGCCGACCTCGAGGGGAACCCCGAGGTCGAGGACGTGCTGCGCGTCTACATCGACAGCCTCACCGTGAGCTACGGCGACTCCAAGGAGAGCGTCTCGCTCATCGTGGTCCCGGACGGCACGGACCTCTCGGGCTACGCGCGGCTCGTGGACGAGTCAGGGCAGCCCGTCGCGCTGCCGGAGGACGGGGCCGTCATAACCAAGAACGCCGAGCAGGTCATGGGCTTCTCGCTCGGAGACGAGCTCCACCTCCAGGACTCGACCCTCGCCGAGGGGACGACGTCCGTGGGCGGCATCGCGATGAGCTACCTGGGCAACACCCTCTACATGACCGAGAGCGCCTACGAGGCCGCCTTCGGCGCGCCCTGCGAGCAGAACGGCGTGCTCGCGCACCTCACGGGGGACGCCGACGAGCAGGTCGCCTTCTCCGAGGGGCTCACCGAGGACGGCCGCTACCTCTCGGTGGTCTCCACCCAGAAGCTCGTGAACGACTTCTCGAGCGCGTTCACGCTCATCAACACCGTGGTCTACGTGGTCATCGTGCTGGCGGCGGCGCTCTCGTTCACGGTGGTGTTCACGCTCTCCAACACCAACATCTCCGAGCGCGAGCGCGAGCTCGCCACGATCAAGGTGCTTGGCTTCAGGCGGCCCGAGGTGCATCGCTACATCAACAAGGAGACGCTCATCCTTACGGGGATCGGCATCGTCTGCGGCATGCCGATGGGCTACTTCCTCGCGCGGTCTCTGACGTGGATCTTGCGCATGCCGTCGCTCTACTTCGACGTGGTCGTGGACCCGCTCACGTACGTGATCTCCGCGGTGCTGGCCTTCGTGTTCACGCTGCTGGTGAACCTCATCACTGACCGCTCGCTCGACCGCATCGACATGGTCGGCGCCCTCAAGTCCGCCGAGTAGCAAAAGGGGACGGGCGTGCCACTGGCGTCAGGTTTATTTGGCGCGGCCCGCGCCAAATAAACCTGACGCCAGTGGCACGCCCGTCCCCTTTTGCCGCCTGCGGCCCCGTGCCCGTCCCCCTTGCAGGTCATGCGCAATCTGGGATTTCCGGAAACACGCGATTGCGCGTTCTTCTCGCCATGCGCAACTCAGCTTTTTTGGTCAAATACGCGGGACTTTCCCGTTTACGTATGCTCCAGCAATGCGTAACTCAAGAAAACCGGCAAGGAGCGGACGCGTAATCGCGCGTTTCCGGAAAACCGAGGTTGCGCGTCCTCGTGCGCCGGTGGCCGGTTCCTTTCTCCGGCTTACCCCTCACGCTGGGCGAGAAACGCCTTCGTGCGCTCTTCGCGCGGGTGGTCGATGACCTGCTCGGCCGGGCCTTGCTCCACGATCACGCCGCCGTCCATGAAGACGATGCGATCCGCGACCTCTCGCGCGAAGCCCATCTCGTGCGTGACGATGACCATGGTCATGTTCTCCGCCGCGAGCTCCTTGATGACGCGCAGGACCTCGGCCGTGAGCTCGGGGTCGAGGGCGCTCGTGGGCTCGTCGAAGTAGACGATGTCGGGGTGCATGGCGAGCGCCCGGGCGATGCTCGCGCGCTGCTGCTGGCCGCCCGAGAGCTGGCAGGGCACCTTGTCCTCGTTGCCGGCGAGCCCCATCTTGGCAAGAAGCGCCCGGGCCTCCGCCTCGGCCTCCGCGCGATCGCGCCCCTGCACGCACACGGGCGCGTCCATGACGTTGCGCAGCACCGAGAAGTGCGGGAACAGGTTGTAGTTCTGGAAGACCAGGCCAAAGCGCTGGCGGGCCCGGGCGAGCACGTTCTTGTCGCCATACGCGCCCCCGCGGGCCACGGCGACGTCCTCGTAGGAGAGGTCGCCGTCGTCCAGGCGCTCAAGCAGCGTGAGGCAGCGCAGCAAGGTGGACTTGCCGCCACCGGAGGGGCCGATGATGGCAATGACCTCGCCGGGGCTGACGGAGAGCGAGATGTCGCGCAGGACCTCCACGTCACCGAAGCTCTTGCGCGCGTGGTCGAGGGAGACCACCGGGCGCGCCTCGTTCTTCTCGACGCTAGTCATGGTAGTAGCTCAGCTTTCTCTCGATCTGCCCGGCCACGAAGTCGACGAGCAGGTTGAAGATCCAGTAGAAGGCCGCCGCGATGGCGAAGGGGAGCATGCTCACCTGGCTCGCCACGAGCTGCTTGGCCACGGTGAACATCTCGATGACGCCGATGGAGAAGGCGAGCGAGGTGTCCTTGACGAGCGTGATGACCTCGTTGGTCATGGACGGCATGATGCGCTTGACCACCTGCGGAAGCACGATGCGCACGAACGTCTGCGCCTTGGAGTAGCCGAGGACCTCGGCCGCCTCGTGCTGGCCGCGCGGGATGGACTGGATGCCGGAGCGATAGATCTCGGCGAAGTAGGCGGCGTAGTTGACGATGAAGGCCACGATCGTGGCGTACCACTTGCTGTCGGTGGTGAGGCTGATGCCAAAGACGTAGTACGGCACGAAGTAGATGGCGAACATCTGCAGCATGAGCGGGGTGCCGCGCATGATGGAGATGTAGAAGCGGGCGAGAAGGGCGAGCGGCTTCACGCGGCTCATGCGGGCGAAGGCGACGAGCATGCCGAGGGGCAGCGACCCCAGCAGCGTGAAGGCGAATATCTGGAGGCTGACGAGGAACCCCTCGGCGAGCATCCCTGTCATGGTGAGCGTGTCCACGCTGCTCCTTTCACGACCAGGATGCCTAAAAGGGGCCAGGCCCCTTTTAGGCATCCCTGGGAGGAACCTTTGGGTCGGGCGCCGCTAGGCGAGGCACCAGTTTTCGTAGGAGATGCCGTCCTCGGCGTACTTCTCGCAGAGCTCCTGGACGAAGCCATCCTCGTCCATGGCGCGCAGCGACTCGTTGACCGTCTCGGCCGTGGCGTCGTCGCCCTTCTTGAAGCCGACGGCGTAGTGCTCCTCGGAGAGGAACTCGTCGAGCTGGACATAGGCGTCGGGCTTGGCGGCGAGCTGGTAGGCGGAGATGGAGAGGTCGCAGGCCACGGCGTCGACGGCGCCGGACTCGAGCTGCATGAAGGCGGTGTTGTAGTCGCCGATGGTCTCGAGGCTGGCGAAGGTGGCGGCGAGGTCCGCCTGCGTGGCGTCATCCCCGGCGAGCACGTTGTAGGCGGCGGAGTCGACCTGCGTGATCACGGCCTTGCCGGCGAGGTCGTCAAAGCTGGCAATGCCGGAGTCGGCGCGCGCGACGATGACCTGGCCGTTGATCATGTACGGCTCGGAGAAGGTGTAGTCGTCCTCGCGGCCCTCCATGGTGAAGCCGTTCCAGATGCAGTTGATGGCTCCGCTATCGAGCAGGGTGTCCTTGGCGTCCCAGTCGATGGCCTCGAGCTGGACCTCCCAGCCGTTGCGGCTGGCGACCTCCTGGGCGAGCTCGAGGTCGAAGCCGGTGTACTCGCCGTCGTCGCCGACGTAGCCGTAGGGCGGGTAGGAGGAGTCAAAGCCCACGATGAGGGTGCCGGTGTCCGCGGCTCCGGTGCCGGCGGCCTCGGCCGAGGGGTCTGCGGCGTCGTCGGAGCTGGCGGGGGTGCCGCCGCAGCCGGCGAGCGCGGCGACGGACAGGGCAGAGAGCGAGGTGAGAATGAACGACCTTCTGTTCATGGCGGTCATGGCGGTCATGGCGGTTCCTCCCGGTTTGGTGCTTCCCGGCTGTGCCGGTACTTTACTCTGCTAAAGCAGGGAAGAATATACGCTTTAGCGTGATGGAGTACAAGGAAGGTGGTCGTCGGTTTTCAGGTTGGTAACAGAGCGGCTGTGGTATGATGGCGCCTCACGAGGGAGTAGTGGCACGCCGCGTGCGGCGTGTGGTGCGTCAACACGCTGGCCGCAGGGCCTGGCGCGCCTTAATCAACGAGACTCGCGACGAGGGTGAGGGGCCCTCGTCGCGAGTCTTTTTCTTTGACGCTGAGACGAGAGGGGACGTCATGGGTATTGTCGAGCTGCTTCTCATCGCCGTTGGGCTGTCCATGGACGCGTTTGCCGTCTCCATCTGCCGAGGCCTGGGGATGCGGAGGCTCAACCTGCGGACTGCCGCCGTGCTGGCCCTCTTCTTTGGTGGGTTTCAGGCGCTGATGCCGCTCGTCGGGTGGGCTCTCGGCAGCCAGTTCATGTGGCTCATCGAGCCGGTGGACCACTGGGTGGCGTTTGTCCTGCTCGCGTTCATCGGCGGCAAGATGCTCTGGGAGGCCTTCCACGAGGAGGACGACTGCTGCGGCTGCGAGGACACGAGCGGAATTGACCTGCGGGAGTTTCTCGTGCTGGCGGTGGCCACCTCGATCGACGCGCTGGCGGCGGGAATCTCGTTCGCGGCGCTTGCCGTGGACATCGTCCCGACGGTCGCCCTCATCGGCGTCATCACGTTTTGTCTCTCGTTTGCCGGGGTCGCGGTGGGCCACTACTTCGGCGCGCGCTACGAGAAGCCCGCAAGCATCGTCGGCGGCGTGGTGCTCATCCTCATTGGCCTCAAGGTCCTCCTCGAGCACCTCGGCGTGCTGTGATTCGGGGACGGGCTATTTCTCTCGGGGAGTCCGGGGCGGGCCTGCCACCGTCCCTTATACACATCGCCGAGCCC
>NZ_SJOU01000002.1 GCF_012027725.1 Olsenella sp. SW781
GAGCTTGAAGCCCATACCCCAGACGGTCTTGACGTAGTCGTCCGTGCCCGACTCACGGAGCTTAGAGCGGATGTTGGAGACGTGCACCGCCACCGTGGAGTCGTCGCCGGCGAAGGGCTCGCCCCACGCCAGCTCGAAGAGCTCAGCCTTCGGGAGCACGCGGTTCGGCCTGCGGACGAGCGCCTCGAGGATGTTGAACTCGATCCTGGTGAGCGAGACGGCGCCGCCGCGCCCGTCGCCCTCGCCGGGGGCCACCGTGAGCGTGCGGGCCTCCGGGTCGAGCTCCCAGCGGTGCCAGCGCAGCGTCCTGCCGCCCGCGGCGGGCGTCCCGCGATGGCGCAGCTGCACCTCCACGCGCGCGGCGAGCTCGTCGAGGTCGAAGGGCTTGGTCAGGTAGTCGTCCGCGCCGAGGCGCAGGAGGTCCACCTTGTCGGCGGCCGCCGTGCGGGCGGAGATCACCACGACGGGCGTCTCGGAGCCGCGGGAGCGGATGAGGCCGACGAGCTCCTCGCCGGTGGCGCCGGGCAGCATGAGGTCGCATACCACGACGTCGAAGCCGCCGCCCTTCTCGCCCGCCGCGCCCAGCAGGAGGCGCGCCTCGGACCCGGAGAACGCCTGGGTCACGGCGTGGCCGTCGCGCGAGAGCCTCGTCGCCACCACGTCGTTGATCGCCGCGTCGTCCTCTATGACCAGCACCCGCGCCATGAGCCTGACTCCTCTCGACCGCCCCATTGTGCCAAATCCTCGGGCGGGGGAGCGGCGGCGGGGCGCGCCGGCCCCCGCGATCGGGCGTGCCGCCAGGCCAACCGATCGTGCGGCCGGGTCTGAGGGGCGGGCGGTTTGGGTACCATGAATGGGTCCGCGACCATTCCGGAGGAACCACATGCTCGAGCTCAATGACATCTGCAAGCGCTACGTCACGGCCGGCTTCACGCAGGTCGCGCTCGATCACGTCTCCGTGGCCTTCCGCGACAGCGAGTTCGTGGCGGTGCTTGGCCCCTCCGGCTCCGGCAAGACCACGATGCTCAACATCGTGGGCGGCCTCGACCACTTCGACGAGGGCGACCTCGTGATCGACGGCATCTCCACCCGCAGGTACAAGGACCGCGACTGGGACACCTACCGCAACAACCGCATCGGCTTCGTGTTCCAGAGCTACAACCTCATCCCTCACCAGACCATCCTCGCGAACGTCGAGCTCGCGCTCACGCTCTCGGGAGTGGGGCGCTCGGAGCGCCGCCGCCGCGCGCTGGACGCCCTCGCGCGCGTGGGCCTCGCCGACCACGTGAACAAGCGGCCCAGCCAGCTCTCCGGCGGCCAGATGCAGCGCGTGGCCATCGCGCGCGCCCTCATCAACGACCCTGAGATCCTGCTCGCTGACGAGCCCACGGGCGCCCTCGACTCGGCCACCTCCGTGCAGGTCATGGACCTCCTCAAGGAGGTCGCGCGGGACCGCCTGGTCATCATGGTCACGCATAACCCCGAGCTCGCGCACCAGTACGCGACGCGCATCGTCGAGCTCGCCGACGGCCGCATCACCGCGGACTCCGACCCCTTCGACCCGTCCACGGCGCCGCGCCGCGAGGCAAAGCGGGCCCGTCGCACCTCCATGAGCTTCCTCACCGCGCTCGGCCTCTCCTTCAACAACCTCATGACCAAGAAGGGCCGCACCATCATGACGGCCTTCGCGGGATCGATCGGCATCATCGGCATCGCGGCCATCCTCGCCCTGGCAAACGGCGTCAACGAGTACATCGCGCGCGTGGAGGAGGACACGCTCTCCAGCTACCCGCTCACCATCAGCAAGCAGAGCATGGACATCTCGGGCATGCTCTCGGAGGACGCGGGCTCCGGCGACGGCGGCGCCGCGCCCGAGGAGGGCGAGGGGGACGGCGAGAAGGACGCCGACGGGCAGATCCCCGAGTTCATGATGCTTACGGACATGTTCGCCTCCGTTGGCTCCAACGACCTCTCCGGTCTCAGGTCCTACCTCGAGACCAACCCTGAGGGCCTTGACGAGGACGTCAACGCCATCCAGTACGACTACGGCCTCACGCCGCTCGTCTATAAGGCGGACACCTCGGGGGGAGCGGTCCAGCTCAACCCCAACGCGCTCTCCACGGCCATGACCGGCGGCGCGTCCGGAACCGCCACGGCGGGCATGTCCACCGGCGGGATGTCGGTCTTCAACGAGATGATCGACGACCAGGAGCTCCTCGAGTCCCAGTACGACGTCGTGGCCGGACGCTGGGCCACCGCGGCCGACGAGTGCGTGCTCGTGCTCACCCAGAGCGGCCGCATCAGCGACTACACGCTCTACGGAATCGGCGTGCTCGACCCTGCCGAGCTCACGAAGATGGTGAACTCCGCGATGAGCGGCACGGCGGGCGACAATACGGTAGAGCGGGAGGACGTCGACTTCACCTACGACGACGCGCTCGACCTCTCCTTCAAGGTGATCGCCCCCACGGACGCCTATCGGAGAAACGAGGAGACCGGCGGCTGGACGAACATGTCCTCCGACGAGCAGTTCATGGCCAGCGCCGTGGACAACGGGCTCGACCTGCACGTCGTGGGCGTGGTGCGCCCCAACGAGTCCTCCGACGCCAAGGCGCTCTCCGCCGGCATCGCCTACACCCCCGAGCTCACGCTCGAGCTGATGGACCGCGCCGCGAGCTCGCAGATCGTCCAGCAGCAGCTGGCGGACCCCGAGGTCGACGTCTTCACGGGCAAGTCCTTCGACACGCTCCAGGAGGAGGCGCGCCAGGGCGTGGACCTGGAGAGCCTCTTCACGGTGGACGAGGACAAGCTGCGCTCCGCCTTCTCCTTCGACACCTCCGGCCTCGCGGCGGGCTTCGACCCCTCGGGGCTCGACCTCTCGGGCCTCTCGGTCGACCTCTCGGGCGTGGCGGACTCCGTCGACGTGGAGTCGCTCGTCGCGGGCGTGCCCGCGCCGGACTTCTCGTCCATCCTCGACCAGGAGCTCGCCGACCCCGCGCTCACCACGGAGCAGCTCGAGGAGGTCACGACCCTCGGCGGCCAGCTCGCGCAGGACTTCGTCGCGTGGTGGGGCCAGAACGCCGGCGCCCTCGACCCCGAGGACCCCGAGCTCGCCCAGAAGGTGGCCGGGTACTTCGAGCAGTACCTCGCGACCGAGGGCGCGCAGGCGATCCTGGCCCAGATCGACGCCGTGGCCGGCCCCGCCGTCCGCGAGCGCGTGGAGGAGATCGTGCGCGCCTATGTGACGAACGACCTCGCCCCCTATCTCCAGGGCTTCATGCAGAGCATGTCCGCGCAGATCGGCTCCGCCATCTCGTCCCAGCTCCAGGCGGCCATGACCGAGGTGCTCTCCCAGTACGCGAGCCAGGCCGCCGCGAGCCTCTCCAACCTCCAGGAAGCGTTCTCGGTGGACGTGGACGCGCTCGCGAGCGCGGTGCAGTTCAACATGGACGCCGAGGACCTGACCTCGCTCATGGAGAGCTACGCCAACGCGAGCCAGCTCACCTACGACAACAACCTCCAGACGCTCGGATACGCCACGCCGGACGACCCGGCCGCCATCCAGATCTACCCCAAGGACTTCGAGGCCAAGGAGCGCGTGGTGGGCATCATCGACGCCTACAACGAGCAGCAGCGCGCGGCCGGAAACGACGACGCCGTCATCACCTACACCGACTACATGGGCGTCATCATGGGCAGCGTCACCGACATCGTGAACATGATCTCGCTCGTGCTCATCGCCTTCGTGAGCATCTCGCTCGTGGTGAGCTCCATCATGATCGGCATCATCACCTACATCTCCGTCCTCGAGCGCAAGAAGGAGATCGGCATCCTGCGCGCCATCGGCGCCTCCAAGGGCAACGTCGCGAGCGTGTTCAACGCCGAGACCTTCATCGAGGGGCTCATCTCGGGCCTCTTCGCCATCGCCGTGGTGGTGGCCGTCTCGGTCCCGGTGAACGCCTGGGTGCTCGCGGACTACAACGTGGACAACATCATGAGCCTCCCCTGGACCTCGGCGGCCGCGCTCGTGTGCATCTCGGTCGTGCTGACCCTCGTGGCGGGCCTCATCCCGAGCTCTGCCGCCAGCCGACGCGACCCGGTGGAGGCCCTCAGGAGCGAGTGATGGCGAGGGTGCTGACAAGGGCGCGCGCCACTGGCGTCAGGTTCGTTTGGCACGCGCAGGGCTCGTGCCAAACGAACCTGACGCCAGTGGCGCGCGAGGAGGGGCGATGAGCGCGTTTTCCCGGGGCATAAGCAGGGCGATCCAGACCTCGCTCGGGCGCTTCCTCGCGATCATGGGGATCGTGGCCCTCGGCTGCGGCTTCTTCGCCGGCATGCGCATGGGAGGGCCGGACATGCGCGCCGCCGCGGACGCCTACTACGACGACACGGCGCTCTGGGACCTGCGCGTCGTCTCGACCCAGGGGCTTGGCGAGAAGGACGTCGAGCGCCTGGCGCAGGCGGAGGGCGTCTCCGACGCGGTCGGCTCGACCTCCGTCGACGTCATGGCGCGAATCGGGTCCGAGCAGGTCGCCGCGCGCGTCTCCACTCTGCCGGCCGAGTACCTGGGCGGCTCGTCCGAGCCGGACGTCAACCGCCTCGTCCTGCGCGACGGCCGGTGGCCGAGCGAGGCGGGGGAGTGCGTGGCCTCGGCGGACAACCCGGCGCTTGCCGTCGAGCCCGGCGATGTGGTCGAGGTGCTCCGCGAGGCTGGCGACGCGGGGGTCCTCGTGACCGAGGAGCTCACCGTCGTGGGGACCGTGAGCTCCTCGACGTATCCCTATACGGTGACCTTCGGCTCGACCACGCTCGGGTCCGGCATGATCGACCAGTACCTCTACGTTCCGGCGTCGACCTTCTCCGAGGACGCCCCCTACACCGAGGCGTACCTGCGCGTGGCGGGCGTCGAGGGTGAGAAGAGCGGGTCCGCCGCGTACGAGGCCGTGGTTGGCGCGGTCGCCGACGGGATCGAGGGCGACGCGCCCGCGTTCGCCGCGTCCCGGCTCGACGACGTCCGCGCCGACGCCCAGGGACGGGTCGACGAGGCCCGGGCGGACTACGAGGCCGAGCGCGCGTCCGCCGAGGCAGAGCTCTCCGACGGGCGCGCGGAGCTCGACGAGGCGCTGTCCCAGATCGAGTCGGGCGAGGCGCAGCTCGCCGACGGGGAGGCGGACCTCGCCGCCGCGCGCTCCGAGCTGGAGGCGAGCCGGGCCGAGGCCGACTCCCAGCTCTCCTCCGCCCGCGACCAGCTCGACGCCGCGCAGTCCGCGCTCGACGCCCAGGTGGCGGAGCTCGACGCGCGGGCGGGCGAGGCCGAGGCGGCCCGCGCGGCGTACGACCAGGGGCTCGAGGTCCTTCTCGCCAGCCTCTCCGAGCAGGGGCTCGACGCCGCCGACCTCGACGGCGTGCTCAGCGCCCTCGAGGCGGCCCGCGGCGAGCTCTCCTCCGCGCGCGACGCCGTCGCCGCCCTCGTCGCGCAGCTCGAGGCCGCCCAGGAGGAGGCCGAGGCCGCGGGAGGGGAACTCCCCGCCGAGCAGCTCGCGCAGCTCGAGGCCGCGCGGGCGCAGCTCTCCCAGATCGACGCCCAGGCGCAGTCGCTCGAGTCCGCCTCGGCGAGCGCCTCGGAGCTCGCCTCCGCGCGAGACGCCGTCAGCGCCTACGACGCCGGGCGCGCCCAGGCGGCGGACGCCCAGGCAGAGATCGACGCCGGGCGAGACGAGCTCGCCGCCCGCGAGCGCGAGGCCGACTCCCGGCTTGCCGCCGCCCAGGCGCAGATCGACGCCTCCGCCTCCGAGCTCTCCTCGGCGCGCTCCGAGCTCGACGCGGCGCGCGGCTCCTACGAGGATGGCCTCGCCGCCTGGGAGGAGGCACGCGCGGAGGCCGACGAGCGCCTCGCGGACGCCGCGTCCCAGATCGACGACGCGCAGGCCGAGGTGGACGCGCTCGAGCCCGGCGACATCTACGTGCTCGACCGCACCCAGAACGAGGGCACGGCCTCCTATCAGGGCGACTCCGAGCGCATGGACAAGATTGCCACCGTCTTCCCGCTCATGTTCTTCCTCGTCGCCGCGCTGGTGTCGCTCACCACGATGACGCGCATGGTGGAGGACGAGCGCGGGGTCATCGGCACCCTCAAGGCGCTCGGGTACGGCACGGCGCGCATCGCCTCGCGCTATCTCGCCTATGCCGGGCTCGCCGCCACGGCTGGGGCCGCCATCGGCATCCTCGTCCTCTCGCAGGTGCTCCCGCTCGTGGTGATGTCGGCCTACCAGATCATCTATGCCGTCCCGCTGCCGAGCCTCCCGCTGGCGGTCGACCCCGCCGTGGCGCTCGCCTCGGCCGGCCTGGGCGTGGGCGTGACGCTCGCCGCCACGTGGGCCGCCGTCGTGGCGAGCCTGCGCGAGTCCCCGGCCGCCCTCATGCTCCCGCGCTCGCCCAAGCCGGGAAGGCGCATCCTGCTCGAGCGCGTCCGGCCGCTCTGGCGGCGCCTCTCGTTCCTCCGCAAGGTCACGGCGAGAAACCTCTTCCGCTACAAGCGCCGCCTGCTCATGACCGTCATCGGCATCTCGGGGTGCACCGCGCTGCTGCTCGTGGGCTTCGGCCTGCACGACGCGATCTGGGACATCATCGACAACCAGTTCGGCCCCATCGTGCGCTACGACACGGCCGTGAGCCTGGACGACGGCGCCACCGCCGACGAGGCGGACGCCGTCGCGGCCCGCCTCGTCGCGGACGGGCGCGCCACCGACCTCTCCCACGCCGCCACGGTCAACCTCCAGCTCTCGTCCCCCTCCTCCGAGGGGGCGGTCTCCGCCCAGGTCATCATCCCCGAGGACGCCTCGTCGCTCGAGGACGCCATCGACCTCCACGACCGCCTGTCCGGCGAGGGGGTCCCGCTCGAGGGAGAGGGCATCGTCCTCGCCGAGAAGACCGCCACCAAGCTCGGCGTGTCCGTCGGCGACGAGGTGGTGCTCAGGGGCCAGGACGCCGTCGGCAACGCGATGGGCGAGGGGTGCGCCCTCACGGTCGCCGGCGTGGTGGAGAACTACGTGGGGAGCCTCGCCTACCTGGCGCCCGAGGCGTGGGGCACGCTCCGCGCGGCCGGCGTGGTCGATGACGAGGAGCCGTCCTTCTCGACCATCTACGCCACGACCGACGACGACCCCGCCTATCGAGCGGGCCTCGGCGCCGACCTCGCCGAGGCGGGGCCGGTCTCCACGGTGGCCTTCGTGGACGAGACGGTGGAGATGTACCGCGACATGCTCTCCGCCGTGGACATGATCGTCGTGGTGCTCATCGTGTCGGCGGCGGCGCTCGCCTTTATCGTGCTCTACAACCTCGCGAACATCAACGTGGACGAGCGCGTCCGCGAGATCGCCACCCTCAAGGTCCTCGGGTTCAGGAGAGGCGAGGTGGCCGCCTACGTCTTCCGCGAGATCCTCGTGCTCGCCCTCATGGGCGACGTGCTCGGCCTCGCGCTCGGGACCTGGCTCGAGGGCTTCGTCATCGTGACGGCCGAGGTGGACCTCGTGATGTTCGGCCGCGTCATCCATCCCGCGAGCTATGCCTGCGCGTTCGTGCTGACGCTCGTCTTCGCGGGCCTCGTGATGCTCGCCATGCGCCGCAAGCTCGACCGCGTGGACATGGCGGAGAGCCTCAAGTCCGTGGACTAAGTGAGACAAAGGGGACGGGTTCATTTGTCTCATGGAGCACATGAGACAAATGAACCCGTCCCCTTTGTCTCACCGTCCCCCTTGCCGGGACGCGCTATGCTTGCGGGGTGACGAGAGGAGCATCGATGCTGCAGCGAGACTATATCCTGGAAATCGTGGGCCAGTTCGTGGACGGCGTGGGCGAGGCGCTGCGTCGGGCGCTCGGCGGAGACGCCGGCGCGTGCGAGGACGTGGAGTCGCAGGTGGCGGAGCTCCTCGAGCTCGACCGCGCGACGGCGCTCTCGCTCGCCCCCGACTCCCTCGTGACGATGATGGTCCTCTCCGGCATGGGTGACACGGTCGCCGCGTACGTGTGCTATGCGCTCGACAGGCTCTCCCGCGTCTACGAGGCGCGCGGCGAGGACGACCTCGCCGGGCTCAGGCGCCTGCAGGCGCGCGCCGTCGCGGAGTCCTTCGACTGCGACCCCGCCGCGGCCCCCGCGGAGCTCTCCGCGCTCGACGCCGAGCTCTTCTCGTAGGTCCCCGGGCTGCCTCGCCGTGCGCTACGCGGACGCTGCGACGGCTTCCCCCTTGCGGGGCCTGCCGCCGCGCGGCCGCTCCTCGAGGCGGGCCCGGACGGAGTCCATCGTCACGTAGGTGTTGCGACCGTCCCGGTAGCCGATGAGGCGTGCGGAGGCGAGCATCTGCGTGATGCGCGCGGGGGTGACCCCCAGCAGCCGCGCGGCCTCTGATGCCGTGACCTTCTCCACCGTCTCGCGCCCCGCCTGCACGGCGAAGACCATGTTCGTGCCCCCGTGGCGCGGGGCGTTGCCGAAGGTCGGCCTGGGCGGCGTCTCGTCGCGCATGTCGAAGTCCTCGAGGGTTATCTTGAGCCAGTCCGCGACCATGAGGCAGAGGTCCTCAAAGTCCTCACCCTGCGTCCCCCCGGGAAGGTCGTAGGGAAAGGCAAGATACCACCCCTCGCTCATGAATACTTCGAACTCATATACCCCGAACAGCATGTCCCCTCCAGCCTATCGAACGGGCCCTATTCCGACCTCGCGTTTGATTTTCTCCGCCATTTCGTCGGGAATTTCGCGATGGCGGGGAACGGTTGCCTTTCTCCCGTCCGGATGCGAGAACCGCTCGTGTTTGGTCCCGCCGTCGGGCGCGAAGCCGTTTCTCACGAGCAGCCTGACGAGGTCCCTCCGCTTGGTCATCACGCCTCCTAAACTATATAGTCACTTTATAGTTACGTCAAGGAGGAATCTCGCCAGTAGCGCGGCGTCTCGGCCATGAGCCTCTCGTGCAGGGCGCGCCGCCGGGCGAGGAGCCCGGGCGTGGACGGCGGAGGCGTGGCGCCCAGCTCGCGGGCAACGCGGGCCATGAGCCGGTTGAACCGGTCGAAGTCCGCAAGCTCGTCGCACGTGGTCTGAATGACGCGCACCCCTGGGTGCGCCGTCCGGTCGAACGGCTCCGCCAGCGGGTCGTCGACGATCTCCAGCGCAACTCCCTGCTCCGGCCAATAGAGCGCCATGGGTCCTCCTCACCTCGCGTCCTCTGGGGCGCCCATGCTACGCAAACGGCGCGCGGGATTGTCTTCCCGTCAGCTGACGCTTTGCTGACGCCGCAGGTGAGGGCCGCCGTCCGGTGAAACAGGTTGAACATATTGTCGGCAGGCGGCCTCACTTCGCCCGCGGGCGCGGGCCTCCGGACGGCGCGGCGCGCGGGGACGTCGGAATCCGTCGCGTTCTGCACCGCCGGCTGAGGGGGCGTTGCGCGCCCGCCCGCGGGGGACGTAAGGTTGTCACGAGACGCCAAGAAAGAGGGGGAGGCCCGCATGGACAAGATCGAGCGCCGCCAGTTCAGCGACGACGAGATGGGGGAGGCCGTCTACGTGTTCCCGGCAGAGGAGCTCGACAGGCCCTCGGCCGCCTCCGCGCTCTCCCTGCGCGCGCGGGCGGCCATCGCCGTCGCGCTCGTGGTCGTGGCCCTCGTGAGCGGGTTCCCGCTGCGCGAGCACTTCTCCGCGCCGGAGACCTATGCCGACACCATCGCCACCATCGACGAGAAGAAGGCAAACGTCCTCGGCCTCGTGGCGAGCTCGACCGCCCTCTCCGCCGCGATCACCGCCATCCCGGACGACACCGGAACCCCCGTCGCCGAGAAGCTCATGGAGGTCTCCGGGGACCTCGGCATCGTGCTCTCGGTCCTCTATCTCGAGAAGTACCTGCTCACCATCTTCGGCCTCGCCGCCTTCGGGATACTCGTCCCCGCCGCCTGCGCGCTGCTCGCCGCCGCCGTGCTCCTCGCCGGGAGAGTCTCCTGGGACGGGGCGCTCGCCCGGCTCGCCGCCAAGCTCGTGGCGCTCGCGCTCGTCATCCTCGTCACGATCCCGGCGAGCGTCGCCGTCACGCGGATGATCGACGACACCTACGCGGGCTCCGTCGCGCCGGTCGAGGAGGTCGCCGAGACGCAGTCGGACGAGCAGTCGGACGAGGGCGGCTCTCCGCTCGACTTCATCCTCAACCTGCCCAGCATGGTGGCAGACGGGCTCACCAGCATCACGGACGGCGTCCTCGACCAGGTGAACGCCCTCATCGAGTGGCTCGCCGTGATGGTCGTGACGTCCTGCGTGATCCCCCTGATCGTGCTGCTCTTCTTCCTCTGGGTGGCAAACGCCATCCTCGGGATCGACGTCAGCGCCCCCATGGGGGCGCTCCGCGGCCGCGCGCGGCGTCTCGTCCCCGCGCGGAGAGGCCGCTAGCCCCGCGTTGACATGCAAAACTCTGCAGATTGACTAGTCTGCAAAGTCCTGCATGTCGGGGGAGAAGGGCGCGGGCGCGCCGCCCTCCGGCATGACGTGCCAGGGGCTGCGGTGCCGCGCGGTTGAGTGGCGCTGCTCCAGCCCGCGCGGCGCGACGCCGCGGACGGTGCCGCCGGGTACAATTGAGAGTCCGGACACCCAGCGAGAAGAACGGGAGGACCCGCGCCCATGCCCTACGCGAGCGTCGTGCTCGACATACCGACGCGCCACCTCGAGGGCGCGTTCTCCTACGCGGTGCCGCCCGAGCTCGCGGGGGAGGCCAGGACGGGCTCGACGGTCCTCGTGTCCTTCTCGCACCGCATGGCGGTGGGCTACGTGCTCGCCGTCTCCGAGGAGCCCCCCGAGGGCGTGTCGGCGGAGCGGGTCCAGCCCGTGCTCCAGGTCCTGGCGCCGCCCGCCTTCGACGAGGCGGCCGCCCGCGTCGCCGCGTGGATGGCGCGCGAGTACGCCTGCCCGCTCTGCGAGGCCGTGCGCCCGTTTCTCGCCCCGGGGCAGAAGGTCCGCGTGACGCGCGCCGCCGAGGACGCCCCCTGGGAGCTCCAGACCGAGCGCGCCGGCGCCGTGGACGCCCGCTGGGCGAGCCTCACCCCCGCGGCGAACGACTTCGTTCCCGCCAGGACCGCCTCCCGCCAGCGCGCCGTGCTCGAGGCCCTGCGCCAGGGACCGCAGCGCGTGGCCGAGCTCTCCGCCACCATCCCGGGCGCCGCGTCCGCCGTGACGGCGCTCGCCAAGAGGGGCGTCGTGGCGATTGAGAGCCGACGGCAGATCCGGGGCGCCGACGACACCACGCTCTCGTCGGCCGCGGCGCCGCGGCCCGAGCGCCTCACGGAGGGGCAGCGCGCCGCCCTCGCGGCCATCGACGAGGCCCGCGCCGCCGGCAGGGGCGACGTGGTGCTCGTGGACGGCGTCACCGGCTCCGGCAAGACCGAGGTCTACCTCGCTGCCATCGAGCGCGCCCTCGCGGACGGCCGCGGAGCGCTCGTCCTCGTGCCCGAGATCTCGCTCACGGCGCAGACCGTGGGCCGCTTCCGCAGCCGCTTCGGCGACGAGGTGGCCGTGCTCCACTCGCGCCTCTCCGCCGGCGAGCGCTTCGACCAGTGGGACCTCGTCCGCGCCGGCCGCGCCCGCGTGGTGGTGGGCGCCCGCTCGGCGCTCTTCGCCCCGCTCGCCGAGGTGGGCCTCGTCATCATCGACGAGGAGCACGAGGGCTCCTACAAGCAGGACAAGTCCCCACGCTACCACGCGCGCGAGGTCGCGGCCCGGCTCGCCCGCGAGCGCGGCGCGGCGCTCGTGCTGGGGTCGGCCACGCCCTCCCTCGAGGTGCTCCAGCGCTGCCGCGAGGGCGGCTTCGGCGGCGCCCGCTGGACGCGCGTGGAGATGCCGGAGCGCCCCGGCGCGTCGGTGCTGCCGCGCGTCACCGTGGTCGACATGGGGGAGCAGTTCCGGGGCGGCGGTCGCTCGATCTTCTCGGCACCGCTCGCGAGGGCGCTCGAGGGCGTCGCGGAGCGGCGCGAGAAGGCCGTGCTGCTGCTCAACCGCCGCGGCTTCGCGAACTTCCTCATGTGCCGCGACTGCGGCTGCGTGCCCGAGTGCCCGCACTGCTCCACGGCGCTCACCTACCACGAGCGCGGGCACCTGCTCGCGTGCCACACCTGCGGCAGGAGCTGGCCCGTGCGCGCCTACCCCGACCCCTCGACGAGCTGCCCCAACTGCGGGAGCCGCTACCTCGCCGCCTTCGGCGTGGGCACGCAGCGCGTCGAGGACGAGCTCTCCATGCTGCTGCCGGCCGACGTGGAGGTCATCCGCATGGACGCGGACACCACGCGCGCCAAGGGCGCCCACCAGCGCCTGCTCGAGCAGTTCGACGCCGCGGAGTGCGCGGTGCTCGTGGGCACGCAGATGATCGCCAAGGGGCTCGACTTCCCGGAGGTCACGCTCGTGGGCGTCATCAACGCGGACACCATGCTCAAGCTCCCGGACTTCCGTGCCGCCGAGCGCACCTACGACCTCCTGGAGCAGGTCGCGGGCCGCGCGGGCCGCGGGGAGCGCCCCGGCGAGGTCATCGTGCAGACCTGGTGGGCCACGCACCCCGCCATGCGGGCGGTGGCGTCCCACGACCGCTCCGTCTTTCTCGAGGCGGAGCTCGCCGAGCGCGCCGAGGCGGGATACCCGCCGTTCGGCCGCCTCGCCAACGCCGTCGTGTGGGGCCGCTCGGAGCGCGGCGTGCGCGACGCCTCGGCCCGCCTCGCCGAGGCGGTCCGCGAGCGCGTGGGGGGCGCCCCCGGCTGGGAGGTGCTCGGCCCCGCCGACTGCGTCAAGGCGCGGGCGAAGGACCAGGTGCGCCGCCACGTGATGGTGAAGGCGCCCGCAGGCGCGGACCTCGGCGGGATGCTTTCCGCGTGTGCCGCCTCGCTTGGCCGCCTGCCGGGTATTAACATGGCAGTGGACATCGACGCATACGACATGATGTGACCCTCGGCGCCGTGACACAGAGCCCGGCGCCCGGAAGGAGGACCATGAACGAGCTCAAGGAGATCGTGCTCTCGCCCGACCCCCGCCTCTCCCAGGAGTGCGCCCCCGTCGAGAGGATCGACGACGACGTCCGCGCCCTCGCCAAGCGCATGCTCAAGGTCATGTACGCCGCCGACGGCTGCGGCCTCGCGGGCCCGCAGATCGGCGAGATGCGCCAGATCGTGGTCATCGACGTCGACTACGCCGGGCGCGGGGGCAAGAAGAACCCGTACGTGCTCATCAACCCGCGCGTCGTCACGGCCGACGGGCCCGAGAGGGAGGGCTCGGAGGGCTGCCTCTCCTTCCCGGGCGTGAGCGTGCGCGTGAGCCGCCCCTCCCACGTGGTGGTGCAGGCGCTCAACCTGGACGGCGACCTCATGCAGTACGAGGCGTCGGACAACCTGCTCGCCGTCTGCCTCCAGCACGAGATCGACCACGTCCACGGCGTGACGATGTTCGACCACCTGCCGCCCATCCGCCGCGCCGAGGCGCAGCGCGAGTACGAGGCGGCGCTCGCCGCGGGCGCGCGCCCCGGCGACACCGAGGTCGGGTAGGGGGAGCCATGGCTGACGAGAAGAACGAGGCCGCCCCGGGGGCGCGACGCCCGCGCGTCGTCTTCATGGGGACGCCGGAGTTCGCCGTGCCGTCCCTCTCCGCGCTCGCCGAGGCCTGCGACGTCGCCCTCGTGGTCACGCGCCCGGACGCCGTTCGCGGGCGCGGCAGGAGGCTCGAGCCCTCGCCGGTCAAGGCCCGCGCGCTCGAGCTGGGGCTCCCCGTGCTCGAGGCCTCCCGCATGACGCCCGAGGCGCTCGAGGCCCTGCGCGCGGCCGCGGCCGACGTCTTCTGCGTGGCCGCCTACGGCTGCATCCTGCCGGACGAGGTGCTCACGATGGCGCCCGCCGGGTGCGTGAACGTGCACGCCTCGCTCCTCCCGCGCTGGCGCGGCGCCGCGCCCATCCAGCGCTCGATCCTCGCCGGGGACGAGCGGACGGGCGTCTCCATCATGCGGATCGGTCACGGCGTGGACACCGGCGCCTACTGCGCGCAGGCCTCGACGACGGTGGCCGGAAAGACCGCGACCGAGCTCACGCGCGAGCTCGCCCGCCTGGGGGCGGACCTTCTCGTGGAGACGCTCCCCGCCGTGGTGGGCGGCACCGCCTCATGGGTGGAGCAGGACGAGGCGCGCGTCACCCATGCCGCCAAGATCTCCAAGGCCGAGCTCATGCTGGACCCGGCCGACCCCGCTGCCGACAACGTCCTGCGCGTGCTGGCGTCCTCGGACGCCGCGCCGGCCCGCTGCTCGGTGGCGGGCCGCGGCGCCCGCGTGACCCTCGCGCGAGAGGGTGAGAAGGACCTCGGGCCGGGGGAGGTCGCGACCGCGCACGGGCGCGTCCTTCTCGGCTGCGCCGACGGCGCGCTCGAGGTCCTGCGCGTGAAGCCCGACGGCAAGCGGGAGATGGAGGCCTCCGCATGGGCCGCCGGCCTGCGCGGCGGCCTCTCCTGGGGGCGCGTCTAGGTGGCGCGCGCGACGCCCGCCCGTCGCGCCGCGCTCTCGCTCGTCTCGGAGCGCCGCCGCCGCGACGCCCGCGCCCGCGACCTGCTGCGCGCCTCCGATGAGCTCTCGGGCCTTTCGGAGCGCGAGCGCGCCCAGGTCACGCGCCTCGTGCTCGGGGCCGTTGCCGCGGAGGGGGAGCTGGACCGCGTCATCGACGCCCACCTCTGCCGGGGTGCGCACCTCGAGCCGCGGGTGCGCGACGCCCTGCGCCTCGCCGCCTTCGAGCTCCTCTACCTCGGCACGCGCGACGACGTCTGCGTGAGCCAGGGCGTCGAGCTCGTGCGCGGCGTGTCCCCGCGCGCCGCGGGGCTCGCCAACGCCGTGCTGCGTCGCGTCGCCGAGAAGGACGCGCCCGCGCTCGCCCGAGCGCGCGAGCGCGTCGTGGCCGGGGCCTTCGACGCCCGCGACCTCGCCCGCGTCGGCGCCCTTCCCGAGTGGCTCTGCGCCCGGGCCCTCGCCTCGCTCGGCGAGGGGCGCGCCGCCGCCTGGGCCGTCGCGGCGCTCGGCCCCGCGGGCGCCTGGGTGGCCGCCAACCGCGTGCAAAGGGGACAGGCACTTTTGCACGCTCTCGAGGAGGCGGGGTGCGCGCCCACCCCCGGTCCCGTGCCGGGATCCTACCTTCTGGGCGCCCCCGCGCGTCTTGCGCCGTCCGGCCTCGTCGAGCGCGTGGACGTCCTGCCCTGCGACCTTGCGGCGCAGGAGGTGGTGCTTGCCGCCGCCCCCGAGCCCGGCAGCCGCGTGCTCGAGGTGGGGCAGGGCCGCGGCACCAAGACCGTGCTCCTCGAGGGTGCGGCGGTGGCCGCGGGCGGCCCGTGCGAGATCGTCTCGGTGGAGATCGACCCCCGCAAGTCCGCGCTCGCCGCGCGTCGCATGGAGGCCGCCGGGATCTCCGAGCACGTCCGCTGCGTCGCGGCCGACGGGCGCGCGCTTGGCGGGGATGACCTGCCCGACGCTCTTTTCGGCAGCTTCGACCTCGTGTTCGTCGACGCGCCGTGCTCGGGGTCGGGCACGCTCGCGCGCCACCCGGAGATTGCGTGGTCGCTGCGCGAGGAGGCGCTTCCCGGCCTCGCCGCGCTCCAGGCGGACATCCTGCGCGCCGCCTCGACGCGCGTTGCGCCGGGCGGGCTCGTTGTCTACTCGACCTGCTCGATCCTCGCCGAGGAGGACGAGCGCGTCGTGGAGGCGCTGCTCACCGGTCCTACGGGCGGACAGTTCGAGCTGCTCGACGCCCGGCGCACCGACCTTCCGGGCGCCGACACCCACTTCGTGGCGCGCCTGAGAAAAAGCTAGCCCCTCCCGAGCTCCATGGAGGGCCCGGGAGGGTACGCTATTGCTTTAGTACGGGTGTCGAGTTGTACGTGCTGAACGAGCCTTGTCATATGCCAGCCAATCAATTCTTCACCCCCATGAGCCTCTCCTTGCTCCTGGCTATCGCGGTGTGAACCTGCCAATCTGTATCGAGCCCATCTCCCTCCTCCCGTTGGCCTCCCAGACGATTACGTAACCATCGGGGCTTCTCGTGCCGCTTAAGAAGTCTTCCTTCCTGACGTAGCCGGGCTGGCCATATGAGTTCGAGGATGTTGACGTTGTCGCAATGAGGTCGGGCAGGCATTTACGCATATCGGATTCCGTTACAGAGGGATGCTCAAGAAACTCGTCCCATGGTTCGGGCAGGCTGGCGCGTTCGATCGAGCCGAAGGTCTGGTCGTTCTCGTTGATTGCGTAAAGGACGCCGTTGACGCTGCGCATGCCCACGGCCTCGCCACTCAGGAATTCCCCAATGGAGTCGACCGGGAGAAATGCCCCAGCGAGCGCGAGAAGCGCGGAGACGGCAATTACCGTGACCATGCATCCGAGAGCGAGACGCTTTCCCCTCCTCTGCCTCCTCTCACGTTCCGTGCGTTCGCCTTCCAGCATGGAAAGGAGCTCTTCTCGTGAGCGAACGCCGAGGAGCCGGTACCCGTTGGACCTCGCGCATCCGACGGTGCCAGGCGCCACGTGGAGCTCCCGGGCAATCTCTGACGTGGGAACTCCCGCCGCAGCACGTGCGAGGACGTCGAGCTGGGTATCCGTAAGGCCCCTGTTCACAAGGGAGCTGCGAAAGCCCTCGATATCGTTCGCGAGTTCGTTCGCGTCCTTGTCGCCATGTGGCCCGTAGCGTCGCACGAGTTCGCGCCCGTCCTCCATGCCGAGCTTGTGATACGCCCGTTGCCTGAAGCCGCCCACCGTTGATGCCTCAATGCCCATCTCCCTCGCCGCCATCTCAGCGGTCATGCCGGCGAGCACGGAGCGCGCGGCGTCGACCTCTCGCTCGGTGAGGCCATGCTCGGAGAACGAGCGCTCGGCCGCGTCGGAGGCGTGCGGGATCCCGGGCGCCTCATGGGTGGAACGTCGCTGGTCGCTCATGGTAGCTCCTATCGCCTAGGCCTCTTTCGAGCATCGTATGTTCCCGTGGTGGGGAGGTCTGTGCTAAGGGGGCATGAATCCCGATTGCCACAGGTTTTGATGTGCGATGAGTCGATCTTCTCAACGTTGCCGAGGCATATCCTGCATTGTGGGAGGCGCGATTCCCGGTGCACTATGGCAGCAATGTGCAGAAGTTCGGGCGCTCGGCTCCGCTGCCCTCAGCCCGCGAGCTCCTCCCAGCCGTCGATCCAGAGGTCGGCCGCGCGACGCAGCTCGCGGGCGGGCTGGCGCGGGTCCTCGCAGCGCACGGCGACCGTGGTCATCCCGGCGCGTGCGGCCGAGAGCGTGCCGGGCAGTATGTCCTCGAAGACGCAGCACGCCCCCGGCACCGTGCCCAGGCGGCGTGAGGCCTCGAGGTAGATGTCCGGGTGGTCCTTCCCGCGCGCGACCTCGCGCCCGCAGACGACCTCGTCGAAGAGGCCGTAGACGTCCACGTGCCGCATGGCGCCCAGCACGTGCGGGTCGTTCGTGGTGGCAAGGGCCAGCGGCACGCCCGCCTCCCGGAGCGCGCGCAGGTAGGCCTCGGCCCCCGGGCGCAGGCGGACCTCCTCCTCGTAGAGCGCCGCCCCCAGGCGGTTCCACTCGTCCACGATGTCGGACACCTCGTCGCGCAGGCGGTAGCGCTCGACGCACCAGCGCGCACCGGCGGCAAAGCCGAGCGTGGCGAGCGTCGCGGAGGCGTCCTCGTCGAAGGGCAGCCCCCGCGTGGCGAAGAAGATCTCGTCGACGCGCCGCCAGAGGTGCCAGGTCTCCGCGAGCGTCCCGTCGAAGTCGAAGATGCCCGCCGAGAAGGACGGCGGGAGGAGCGAGGGCGCGGCCATCAGCGGTCCGGCTCGTCCTCGAGGGAGCGGAGCATGCCGAAGTAGACGTCGTCACGCGAGATCATGCAGAGCTTGCGCAGGAGGTCGCGCGCCACGCGGAAGATGCCGGCGTCCGTGGCGGCGCGCGTGGCCTCGAGGAAGGCCGTGCTCACGGGCTCGGTCGGGGCGAGCGGGATCCCGGCCGCCTCCAGGAGCGAGTCCGCCTGGTCGGGCGAGAGCTCGCCTCCCGCCGAGACCCCAACTTGGCCGATGAGGGCCGCCATGGCGAGCCGCGCCACGAGCGCGGGCGCCCCGAGGTGACGGGTCGCGCGCTGGTAGCAGGCCTGGGCGGTGAGCACGTGGCCGCCCTGCCACTGGAGCTGTGCCATGCCCAGGTAGCCGAGCCCGATCGACTCCGGGTCGTGCGCGAGCGAGAGCAGGCGGCAGAGCTCGCGCCCGGCCGCCTCGGGGTCGCCCGAGGCCTCGAGGCACTGCGCCAGGTTGAGGCTCGCCTGCGAGGAGAGCGGGGCCACCTCGGCGGCGCGCCGGGCGTGCGCGAGCGCCTCCTCGGCGCGGCCCCGGGCGAGGGCGGAGGCGGCGGCGATGGTGTGGGCCTCGAGGTAGGCGGCGGGGACGAGGGCGCAGCGCTCGCCGGGGGCCGCGACCAGCCGGTTGTAGAGCGCGCGGTCGGCATAGGACCCGAAGCCGCGCCAGACGAGCCCGTCCGACCCGTCGAAGGACCCGAGCCCGTCGATGGGCAGGAGCGCGTCCGCCGCGTACTTCCCCGCGGACTCCAGGTCGTGCGAGAGCAGGGCGTCGCGCGCCCGCGCGCAGCCGCGCTGGAGGTCGCCGCCCTCCACGAAGGACTCGCCGATGGCGAGGGGGTCGTCCTCCAGCTCGCCGTCGATGAGGCCCGACACGCAGCGCCGCGCCGCATCGACGACGTCGGGGTGACCGTCCTCGCGCGCCGCGGCGAGGATCGCCTGGACGTTCTTCTCGGTGGAGTCCGTGAGGTGGCGCGCGAGCTCGTCGGCGACGCTCCTGCGCCGGGCCCCCTCGTCGATCCCGAGGTCGCTCACGCGCCAGCAGCCGAGCGCGTCGCCCAGCTCGCCGGCGAGCGTCGCCTCGGAGAGCTCGGGCGCGTCGTAGCGCTCGCGCGGGCAGAGCGCCTCGTCGTCAAGGGAGAAGCCCTGGCGGACGGGGGCGAGGCCGCCCGTCTCGTCGAGGGAGATGGCCGCCCCGCAGGAGCGCAGCAGCGCGACGGGGTCGAACGACCCCTCGAGGTCGACGGCCTCCAGGGCCTCCCGCGCGATGCGGGCGGAGTAGAGGCAGACGTGGTCGCGCGCGGTGTCGATGACGCCCGCCACCCAGACCTCCCCGAGCTCGGGGGCGGCGGCCAGGGCGTAGCCCGCCACGAGCGCCGCAAGCCGGGCGTTGTAGGTGCCGGCGGCGCGCCGGCGCATCTGCTCGGTCGCGGGGACCACGCCGAGGCCGTCGACGAAGGCCGAGCGCGGCCACGCCTCCGGGGGGACGAGGTCGAGCTCGAAGGCGGCGAGCCCCGCCCGCGCGTTCACGCGGAAGCGCGCCGTGAGGCGGTGGGGGAGGCGGAAGGCCTCGATGCCGTAGGCAAGGGCGTAGCGCACGTCCCACTCCCCGCGCACGGGCCCCTCGAGGCGCGACGCGACCTCGCGCGCCTGGCCGGCGACGGACCTCGTGACGCGCTGCTCGGCCCGCACGATCGCGTCGAGCGGGGCGTCGTTGGGGCTTTCGAGCGCATGGCTCGCGAGAAGGACGGCGTTGAGCGCGGACTCGATCTGCAGGACGCGGAGCTTGGCGAGGTAGCTGACCCGCTCCTCCTCGATGCGCAGGTAGAAGAGGCCCGAGGTGCGCGGGCGGACCACGCGGACGCCCGGGAGCTCGACGTCTGGCTCCAGCAGGCCCGCCTCCACGAGCCTCGTGGCGAGATGCACCTCGAGCGGGCTCGGCGGCAGCTTGGGCGCCTCGCCCGGGAAATCGGGCGCGCCGGTCGCGCCGACCCGCGCGCGGACGTCGACGACGAGCCCGGCGAGAAGCGCCATGGGGTCGGGGGACGAGGCGAGGGAGCGCGAGAGCCCCTCGAGGTCGAGGACGGTGGTGTTGCCGCCCGCCGGGTCCTTCTCGGCATCCGGCTCGACGAGGCCCGTCCCCGCGGGCGCCGCCTCGTCCGCGCGATCGTCGCCCACGTTCACGAGCGCGGCGAAGAGCCTCCCGAGCCGCCCCGTGCGCTCATCCTCTGCCATGTCCTTGCCCCCTCTCGTCACTCCCGACGTTTCATGCGGCCTAGCGAGCGCCCGCCCCGCGGCCGGGGCCGACCCTCCGGATGAAGAGCCCGCTTCTGAGCTTGGGCTCGAGCCAGGTCGACTTGGGCGGCATGAGCCTCCCGGCGTCGGCCACGGCCATGAGCTCCCCCATGGAGACGGGGAAGAGCGAGAACGCGACGCCCCGCTCGCCCGCGCGCCGCGCGAGCGCCTCCGGGCCCTCGGCGCCGCCCACGAACGAGATGCGCCCGTCGGAGCGCGGGTCCGCGATGCCGAGGACGGGGCCGAGGACCCGGTCCTGCAGGATCGCGACGTCGAGGCCCTCCGCGGGGTCGTCGGGCCGCGCGCCCCCGAGGGCGAGCTCGCGCCACGCCCCGAACGCGTACATCCCGACCTGCCCACGTCTGCCCGGGCTCACCGGCCCCTCGCGGCGCTCCCCGACGGCGACGCCCGCCGCCTCGAGCGCCGCCACGAGCCCGGCCTCGTCGAGGCCGCCCGTGTCCGCGACCACGCGGTCGTACGGCAGGACGGAGAGCTGGCTCGTGGGGAAAAGGACGCAGAGCAGGTAGTTGTAGGGCTCGGTGCCGGACAGGCTCGCGCCCGCCGCCTCGCGCATGCGCCGGCAGACGCCCGCCGCCGCGGCGGCGCGATGGTGCCCGTCGACGATGTAGGCGCGGCCCACCTGGCCGAGCATCGCGCGGAAGCTCTCGACGGCCGCCGGGCGCGCCACGCGCCAGACCGTCTGGCGGACGCCCTCGTCGTCGGTGAAGTCATAGAGCGGCTCGGCCGCCTTCGCGGCCTCAACGAGGATGTCCATGACCGCGTTGTCGCGGTAGGCGAGAAAGACGGGGCCGGTCTGGCAGCCCGTGGCCTCGATGTGGCGGGCGCGGTCGGCCTCCTTCTCCGGCCGGGTGAGCTCGTGGGCCCGCACGGTCCCGTCCGCGAGGTCGTCCATCGCCACCCCGGCGACGATGCCGGTCTGCTCGTGGCCGCCACTGCGCAGGCGGTAGAGGTAGTAGCAGGGCGTGGCGTCGCGCAGGAGCGTCCCGTCGGCGACGCGCTCGGCGAGCAGGTCGCGGGCGCGCGCGTAGACGTCCTCGGCATAGGGGTCGTGCCCGGGCGGGAAGGCGGTCTCCGGGCGGTCGATCGCCAGGAATGAGCGCGGGTGCTCGGCCACGTACGCGGCGGCCCCGGCGCGGTCGAACACGTCATAGGGCGGCGCGGCGAACTCCGCGGCGGCGTCCGGGCGCGGGCGGTGGCAGGTTATGGGCTCAGCGTGCATTTGGCCTCCTCGCTTGCGTATGAGGACATGATACCCCGCGGGCGCGCTCCGTCGCTCGCCCGCTCCTACCGCTCGGCGCCGCTCAGTGCTGCCCTTTGCGCCCAGACAGAGCGAGCGGACGTTTTCGGCCGCCCGAGGGCGCGTTTTTGTCGATTCGCTCTGTCTGGGCACGGGGGCATGCTCGGTTGGCTCGCGGACCCGGGCCCACCCGGGCGCGGGGGCATGCTCGGCCGGCTCGCGGACCCGGGCCCGCCCGGGCGCGCCGCGCATGCCGCCGGCCGGGGTGCTACCCTGATACGGACGAAAGGAGGCGCGCATGGCGCTCACGGGCGAGGACGTCACCGGCAGGGGCCTCGTGATCTTCGACTTCGACGGGACGCTGGCGGACACGATCGCCGGCATCATCTCCACGGCGCGCACGGTCCTGCTTCGCCACGGGCTCACCGAGGAGGAGATAGGCGACGTGCGCAGGATCATCGGGCCGCCCTTCCCGCAGGCGTTCTCGAGCGTCTACGGGCTCTCCGAGGAGGAGGCCGCGCAGGTGACCGACGAGTATCGGGCCATCTACCTGGACCTCGGCCTCGAGGGGTGGCCGCTCTACCCGGGCGTCCGCGAGCTCCTCTCTGACCTGCGCGCCGCCGGCAGGACGCTCGCCGTCGCCTCCTCCAAGCGCCAGCAGCTCGTGGAGCGCGCCGTCGCGGACAACGGCGTCGAGGGGCTCTTCCTCGCGGTGCTCGGCAAGGCGTCCGACGCGCAGGGCGACAAGACCGCGACGATCGGGCGCATCCTCGAGCTCGCGGGGGCGGGCCCGGACGACGCCGTGATGGTGGGGGACCGCCACCACGACGTGGAGGCGGCAGCGGCATGCGGCGTGCCCTGCGTGGGCGTGACGTATGCGGGCACCGCCGACCCGGGCGAGCTCGAGGCCGCCGGGGCGTGCGCCGCGGCGGCGAGCGTCGACGAGCTTCGCCGCGTCCTTCTCGGCACGTGACCGCAGGTCGCGGCGGCCACCCGCGACCGCCCCGGCGGGCCGTCCCCAGACGGGCCGCGCCGCTTGCCGAGAAGTGCGGGGCCGCGGCCCCGGGATGTGGGTAGAAGGACGAGCATAGAGGGATGCGAGGGGCGTCCCGCCGGTCTCGAGAGATGGGAGCAGACATGGCAGACTTTGACGTGACCGAGGGCATCCGCAAGCTCTTCCTGGCCAGTGTGGGCGCGGTTGCCATGGGGGCCGAGAAGTCCCAGGAGGTCGTCGAGGAGCTGGTCAAGAAGGGCGAGCTGACGGTCGAGCAGGGCAAGACGCTCAACCAGGAGCTCACCCGCAAGGCCAAGGAGGTCATCGACGGCGCCGGAGACTCCGCCCTGCGCGCCCGCCTCGAGTCCATGACGCCCGAGGAGCGCGCGGCGTACGCCGCCAAGGTGGCCCAGATGTCCGCGGACATCGACGCGCAGGCCGTCACGGTCGACGTCGAGGACGCCGAGGGAGAAGAGGAAGACGCCGAGTAGCGGCTTGGGGAGCACGTGACAGAAGCTCGAAGTGACACAGACCGGGGTCGCGCCGACGACGCGGCCCCGGCTCGGCAGGACCCGCGGGCCACGACGTCGCCCGCGGAGCAGGCGCCCCCCGCGGGCGACGTCCCCCCCGAGGGGGAGGGGCGGCGCGCGTGGGGTCCCGTCATGGGCACCGAGCTGCCCCGGCGGCAGGTTCCCACCACGGCAAAGACCCCGGACGACATCCTGGACGCCTGGTACGCCGCCGTGAGGAAGCGCGAGGAGCAGCGCGACTCCTCGCAGACGATCGGCCTCTTCGGCGGGCGCGCGGACGGGGCGGACGACTACGGCCTCACCACGGGGTCGCGCCTCGCGCGCATCGGCGAGATGGTCAACATCGTCCGGCGCTACGACATCTTCCACGGCCTCACGCCGAAGAGCCTGCGGCGCATGCTCGAGGAGCTCGGCCCCACCTTCGTCAAGGCCGGGCAGATCCTCTCCATGCGCTCGGAGATCCTGCCGGAGAGCTTCACGCGCGAGCTCGGGAAGCTCCGCACGAGCGTGGAGCCCATGGACCGCGACACGGTGATCTCAGCCCTGCGCGCCGAGTACGACCGCCCGATCGAGGACATCTTCGACGCCATCGACGACCGCCCGCTCGGCTCTGCCTCCGTCGCCCAGGTGCACAAGGCGCGCCTCGTGACCGGCGAGGTCGTTGCGGTGAAGGTCCAGCGGCCGCACGTGCAGGAGATCATGGCGCGCGACATCTCCATCATCCGCTCGCTCGCGCGCTACGCGAGCCGCTTCATGGGCGACGAGCAGTTCATCGACCTGCAGTCGGTGGTGGACGAGCTCTGGCAGTCGTTCCGCGAGGAGACGGACTTCCTCGTGGAGGCGCGCAGCCTCGAGGAGTTTCGCCGCAACAACGCGGGCTGCCGGTTCATCGACTGCCCCAAGCCCTACCCCGCGCTCTGCACGCGGCGCGTGGTGGTCATGGACTACGTCGAGGGCATCCCCATCAACGACACCGCGCGCCTCGTCGCCGAGGGCTACGACCTCGCGGAGATCGGCACCAAACTCGCGGACAACTACACGAGCCAGATGCTCGACGACGGCTTCTTCCACGCCGACCCGCATCCCGGCAACCTCGTGATCAACGGCGGCAAGATCGTCTACCTCGACCTCGGCATCATGGGACGCCTCTCCAGCCATGACCGCGGCGCGGTGCGCGACATGGTCTTCGCCGTGGCGCGCTGCGACTCGCCGGCGCTCGCCGACGGCCTGCTGCGCTTCTCGACGTCCGACACCACGGAGGTCGACCACGCGCACCTGCTCGCCGACCTCGACGCCATCGTCGCCGACTACGGCCTCGCCGACCTCTCCGACCTCGACATCGGCTCGTTCATGAACGCGCTCATCTCCATGGCGCAGAAGAACGGCATCGAGCTCCCGGGGTCGGTCACCATGCTCGCCCGCTCCCTCGTGACGCTCGAGGGCGTGGTGCACGCGCTTTTGCCGGACGCCTCGATCGTGGAGATCATCCAGAGCCACCTGCACGCGCACGCCGCGCCCGACGAGCTCGTGCGCCAGGAGCTCTCTCGCCTCTCGCGTGAGACGGTCGCCGCGACGCACGGCCTGCTCGGGGCGGCGGGCGACCTCAGCCTCATCACGCGCATGCTCACGCGCGGCCAGCTCCGCGTGAACCTCGACCTCGCCGGCACCGCCGACCCGCTCGAGGACCTCTCGCGCATCGCCAACCGCCTCACGATGAGCGTCATCGTGGCGGGCCTGTTCATCGGCTCGTCCGTGGTCTACTACGCGCGCATCCAGCCGGTCATCTTTGGCATCCCCATCATCGGCTTCATCGGCTACCTCGTCGCTTTCATCCTCGGCGCGTGGGTGGCGCACGACGTCATCCGCGAGAGCCGCCGGCGCAGGCGCAGGTAGCGCGCCCTGCCGCGCGGGTACGATGGCGGCGCGGGGCGAGAAGAGCGGGGCGAGAAAAGCGCGGCGAGAAGGACGTGGCAAGAAGAACGCGAAAAAGCCCGCAAGGATTCCCGTCCCTGATTCGTGTCTGTGATGAGGGGCGAGAGGGTCGCCCCACGGAGCAGGGGAGTGATTGCGATGCTGAGGGGAATCTGCCTGGGACTTGCCGGCCTCGCCACGGCGGGGACGATTGCGTTCGGGTGCCTGGCGACGCCGGCCGCCGCGACGGGGTCGACGCCCGCCAGCCAGGCGATCGAGCGCAAGGTCGACGCCGCTACGGCCCGATGCGCCTACGCGGACGCGGACGGGGTGTGCGACAACCGCGAGGCCAACGCTTGCGGCTCCTTCGTCGATGCGGACGCCGATGGCGTGTGCGACAACCGCGAGGACGGGACGTGCGCCGGGAGGGGCTGCGGACGTGGCCGCCATTCCGGCCGGGGCTGCGGCCCCGCCGCGCGGAACGGCTGCGGCGGGGCGCATCGTTGCCGGTAGCATGAGGGAGGGGAGCGAGGGGGAGGTCACGTGCGCGACGCGGCGGACATAGAGCGCGCCATGGGCGCCCACGCCGACGCGGTGTGGCGCGCCTGCCTCGTCTACCTGCCCAGTGCGGACGCCGAGGACGTCTTCCAGGAGACCTTCCTCAAGTACGCGCTGCACGACGGGCCGTTCCGCGACGACGCCCACGCCCGCGCCTGGCTCCTGCGCGTGGCCATCAACGGCTGCAAGGACGCCCTGCGCGCGGCCCGGAGGCGTGACGTCTCGCTCGACGAGCGCATGGAGCGGCTCGGCGAGGGGGCCGTCGACGCCGAGGCGCCCTCCGAGCTCGGCCTGCGCGAGGTGCTCGACGCCATGTCCGCGCTCGGGGACCCGCCCCGGACTCAGCTCTACCTCGCCCTGTGCGAGGGATACACCGCGCGCGAGATAGCCGGGATCTGCGACATGCCCGTGGGCACGGTCTACTCCTGGATCTCGCGGGGAAAGCGCAGGCTCAGGGAGGTGCTGTCATGAGGGAGGGTGCCGCCGAGAGGCGCGTGCGCGAGGCGTTCGCGTCCGTCCACGCCCCCGAGGACGTCAAGGCCCGCGCGCTTGCCGCGATCGAGGTCCGCCGCGGCGAGGGGGAGCGTGCCGACGCGGGCGCGCCCGCCACGAGCGTCGCCGCGACGGAGCCGCGTCCTTCTCGCCCGCGCGCCCGACGTCGCGCGCGGCTGCTGCTCGCCGCCTGCCTCGTGGTCGCCGCGGTGGGCGCGGGCCTTCTCGGGCTTGCCGTCGCCACCCCGACCGCGTACGTGGACATCGACGTGAACCCCTCGATCGAGCTCGGCCTCAACCGCTTCGACCACGTGGTCAGCGCGCGGGGCCTCAACGAGGACGGGGAGGACGTGCTCGCGGCCACGGACGTGACGTGGATGGGGTACGAGGATGCCGTGCTCGCGCTCTCCGAGGGCATGGAGGCCGCCGGCTACCTCACAGAGGACTCGGCGGTGAGCGTGACCGTGAGCTGCGAGGACGACGCCCAGTACGGCGCCATCGAGGATGCGAGCCATCGGTGCCTGGGCGCCTCCGCCGCCGAGGTGAGCTGCTCGCATGCGAGCGAGGAGGAGCACCATGCCGCGCACGAGGAGGGGCTCGGCGTGGGGAAGTGGCGCGTCTGGCGCGAGCTCGTGGACGCGGGCTCCGACCTTACCGCCGAGGACGCGGCGGACATGAGCGTGCGCGAGCTCTCGGAGCTGCTGGAGGGCACGGGGTCCACCTCGGGACACCATGGGGGGCGGCATCGGGGGCAGGCCGGGCACGACTGACCCGGACTGCCCGGCGCGTTTGCACGAGCAAACGCGGTCTGTGCCCCTCTCCAGCGACGTTTCCGCAGGTCGGTTCTTCTCGCCCCGGCTCCGAGTGACGTTTGCTCGTGCAAACGCGCCGGCCGTGGACGGTTGCTCGTGCAAACGCGACGTGCCCGCACGCTTGCCGACATGTCCCCCGCGCGCGGTGGCCCCGGCGCTACAGTTAGGTCGTCAGGAGCATGCGAGAAAGGGGAGACCATGAGGGACGAGAGCTGCGCATACTGCATGATTGGCGAGAAGGACGAGCTGGTGGGCGCCTTTGGCATCCCCATCTGCGAGCTGCCGGCAAGCCGGCTGATACTCTTCAAGGAGCAGAGCCATCGCGGCCGGTGCATCGTGGCATCCAAGCGCCACGTCGACGACATCAGCGACCTCGCCGAGGAGGAGTCGGCGGCGTTCATGGCCGACGTCCGCCATGTGGCCGCCGCGCTGCATCGGGCCTTCTCGCCCGACAAGATCAACTTCGGGGCGTATGGCGACACGATGCATCACCTGCACTTCCACCTCGTGCCCAAGTACGCGGAGGACCCCTTCGAGTTCGGCGACGTGTTCGCGATGAACCCGGGTCGCGTGACGCTCTCCGACGCCGAGTATGCCGAGCTCATCGACAAGATCTCTGCCGCCCTGTAGCGCCCCCGCCAGAGGCTGACAGAGACGACGGGGTCGACCACCAGGTTTTTTCCTGACGGTCGACCCCGTCGCCTTTGTCAGCGCCCTAAAGTTATGCTCATCTAACAAATTGAGTTGCAATAGGCTAACCCTTGTGTCCAGATAGTTTACTCTGTCTAACAGAGAAGGACGTCGGACGTGAGGGGCGACGACACGTGATGATCGACAAGCGGCTCATCGGCATCGTGCCGGGGAGCATGAGGTACGTGGGCGCAAGCGTGGCCCTGCAATGGGCGTCGCTCGTGGCCAACATGGGTATGGTGCTCGTCATCTGCCGGACGCTCTCCGCGCTCTGGGCGGGCGCGGCGGGCGAGAGGGACCTCGTTCTTCTCGCCGTCTGCGTGGTCGTGGCGGCAGTCGTGCGCGGCCTTGCCGCCGTGGGCTCCGCGCGCATGGGGTTTCTCGCCAGCCGAGAGGTCAAGCGCACGCTGCGCCACCGCATCTACGAGAAGCTCCTGCGGCTGGGGCCGAGCTACCGCGAGGACGTGCGCACCTCCGAGGTCGTGCAGGTGGCCGTTGAGGGATGCGATCAGCTCGAGACCTACTTCGGAGCGTACCTGCCGCAGTTCTTCTACGCCATGCTCGCGCCGCTCACGCTCTTTGTGGCCCTGGCCTTTGTGAACGTGCCGGCGGCCGTGGTGCTGCTCGTGTGCGTGCCGCTCATCCCGGTTGCCATCGCCGCGGTGCAGACCTGGGCAAAGAAGCTGCTCGGCCGCTACTGGGGGCAGTACACCGAGCTCGGCGACACGTTCCTGGAGAACCTCCAAGGCCTCACCACTCTCAAGGTCTACCAGGCCGACGAGTTCAAACAGGCCGAGATGAACGAGCAGGCCGAGAAGTTCCGGCGCATCACGATGCGCGTGCTCACGATGCAGCTCAACTCCATCACGATTATGGACCTCGTTGCGTACGGCGGGGCGGCCGCCGGCGTGGCGGTGGCGCTTACGCAGATGGCCGCGGGTGCCGTTGACCTGGGCGGCTGTCTTGCCATCATCCTGCTGGCGGCGGACTACTTCATCCCCATGCGCCAGCTGGGGTCGTTCTTCCACGTGGCCATGAACGGCATGGCGGCGAGCGAGAAGATCTTTAGGCTGCTGGGCCTGCCGGAGCCGCCTGCGGGCGGGGAGAGTTTCCCCGCGTGCTGTGACGTGCGCGCCTGCGAGCTGCGCTTCTCCTACGACGGCGAGCGTGAGGTGCTGGACGGCGTGAGCCTGGACGTGCCGGCTGGCGGCCTTGTGGCCGTGGTGGGGGAGTCCGGCTGCGGTAAGTCCACGCTCGCAGCGCTCCTGCTGGGGCGGCTGCGCGGGTATCGTGGCTCGCTCACGGTGGGCGGCGTTGAGGTTGGCGCGCTCGACGCCGCAGACCTGCTCGCCCACGTGACCTACGTGGGACACGAGAGCTACCTCTTCAAGGGAACGGTGCGCGAGAACCTGCTGGTCGCGGCCCCGGGTGCGAGCGACGATGCGCTCTGGGCCGCGCTCGAGGCCACGCGCCTGGCGCCCTTCCTGCGCGGCGAGGACGGGCTGGACACGATGCTCGCGGAGCGTGGCTCCAACCTCTCCGGCGGCCAGCGCCAGCGCCTGGCAATCGCCCGTGCCCTCTTGCACGAGACGCCGGTCTACGTCTTTGACGAGGCCACCTCCAACGTGGACGCGGAGAGCGAGGACGCCATCATGGGTGCGGTTCGCGGGCTGGCAGGCCGCGCGACGGTAATCCTCATCTCGCACCGTCTGGCAAACGTGGTGGGGGCCGACAAGATCTTCGTGCTCGACGATGGCCGTGTGGTGGAGCACGGGCGCCACGACGAGCTCGTTGTCGCGGGAGGCCGCTACGCAACCCTCTGGCGCGCCCAGCGCGAGCTCGAGGGTGAGACAAAGGGGACAGGTTCATTTGTCTCATCAGCTAGCCCTGCGCGCCCGTCTCTGCACGACCAGCGCGATGAGACAAATGAACCTGTCCCCTTTGTCTCACGGAGGGTGATGCGGCGGCTCGTGGGGCTGGTGCGCCCGCTCATGGGATTCATGGTGCTGGCAATCCTCATGGGACTTCTCGGCCACGTCTGCGCGGCTGCGATCACGGTGCTCGGTGGCTACGGCGTGCTCGCGGTGCTTGCGGACGGCGCGACGGCGCCGCTCGCCGGCCTCATCGTGGCGATGGCAGTCTGCGCCGTGGCGCGCGGGCTTCTCCGCTACGGCGAGCAGGCGTGCAACCACTTCATCGCGTTCAAGCTGCTCGCGCTCGTCCGCGACCGCGTGTTCCGGGCGTTGCGGCGCCTTGCCCCGGCCAAGCTCGAGGGGCGAGACCGCGGCGACCTCATCTCGCTCATCACCTCGGACATCGAGCTTCTCGAGGTCTTCTACGCGCACACCATCTCACCGGCGGCGATTGCGCTCCTCTTCTGCGCGGGTGCCTGCGCCTTCATCGGGAGCTTCCACCCTGCGCTTTCCGTCGTGGCCGCAGCGTCGTATCTCGCCGTGGGCGTGGCGTGCCCGCTCGTCGCGGCGCGCCTCGCCGGTGACACCGGCGCGCGCTTCCGCGCCGGCGCGGGCGAGCTCTCGAGCTTCGTGCTGGAGAGCCTGCGTGGCCTGGACGAGATCCTGCAGTACGGAGCGGGTGCGGAGCGCCTTGCCCAGATGGACGAGCGGTCCCGAGCGCTCGCCGCGGACGAGGAGCGCATGAAGCGCGCCACCGGACGCGCGACGGCGCTCACCAACACCGTCATTCTCGCCTGCGACCTGGTTATGCTGCTCGTGGCGGCTGGTCTCAACGCGCAGGGTGCCGTGGGCTTTGACGGGGTGCTCATCCCCGTGCTCGCGCTCATGAGCTCGTTTGGGCCGGTCGTGGCGCTCGCGAACCTGGGCTCCACGCTGCAGCCCACCCTCGCGGCGGGGGAGCGCGTGCTCGCCATCCTGGACGAGGAGCCGGTAACGCCAGAGGTCACGGGCGAGAAGCACGTGGGCTTTGACGGCGCCGCGGCAAGCCATGTGAGCTTCTCCTACGGGGACGAGCGCGTGCTCACGGACGTCTCGCTCGAGGCGCCTGCCGGCAGAATCGTGGGCATCACCGGGCGCTCCGGCTCCGGCAAGTCCACGCTGCTGCGCCTCTTCATGCGGTTCTGGGACGCGGGCGACGGGAGCGTTTCCGTCTCCGGGCGCGACGTGCGGCACGTGGACACTGCCAACCTGCGCGAGCTTGAGTCCCTCGTCACGCAGGAGACCCACCTCTTCCACGACAGCATCCGCAACAACCTGCGCATCGCGCGGCTCGATGCCACGGACGAAGAGATCGTGGAAGCCTGCCGCAAGGCATCGGTCCACGACTTCGTGATGAGCCTGCCCCAGGGCTACGACACGCCGGTCGGCGAGCTCGGCGACACCCTCTCCGGCGGCGAGCGCCAGCGCCTGGGGCTCGCCCGCGCCTTCCTGCACGACGCCCCGTTCATGCTGCTCGACGAGCCCACGAGCAACCTTGACAGCCTGAACGAGGCCGTCATCCTGCGCTCCATTGCGCGGGAGCGCGCCGGCCGGACGGTCCTTCTCGTTTCCCACCGGCCGTCCACGATGCGCATCGCCGACACCGTGGCCAGCGTTGAGAACGGGCGCGTCTCATGATGCGGCACGCCACTGACGTCAGGTTTATTTGGCGCGTTGAGGACGCACGCCACTGGCGTCAGGTTTATTTGGCGCGTTGAGAACGGGAGGGTCAGCTGATGGCGCGCACGTCCGACTCCGAGCGCGTGGCAGCCAAGCGCGAGCGCGAGAAGTGCATGGTCTCCGAGATGATCGCGCTCTACTGCCGCAGGCGGCATGGCACGCGCGGCGACGAGCTCTGCCCGGAGTGCGCCGAGCTCGCGGAGTACGCGCGACAGCGCAGCGACCGCTGCCCCTTCATGGAGACCAAGACCTTCTGCTCGAACTGCCGCGTGCACTGCTACAGGCCGGAGATGCGCGAGAAGATCCGCGAGGTCATGCGCTTCTCGGGCCCGCGCATGATCTTCCATCACCCTGTGGCGGCCGTCCGCCACGTCATCGAGACCAAGGCCGAGAAGAGGCGGCTGTCCGTGTAAAAGCGTGCAAAAGTGACAGGCACTTTTGCACATCGGAAGGAGGACGCATGAAGGTGAAGAAGGTGCTGCTCGTTGCGCTTGGCTGCGTGGGGCTCGTGCTGGGGGCCATCGGCGCGGTGGTGCCGCTGCTGCCGGCGTTTCCGTTCCTGATGCTCGCGGCGTTCTGCTTTGCCAAGAGCTCCGAGCGGCTGCACGCGTGGTTCACTGGCACCAAGCTCTACAAGAAGAACCTCGAGAGCTACGTGAGCGGCCAGGGCATGGACTGGGCCACCAAGATCCGCGTGATGGTCACGGTGACCGTGCTCATGTCCATCGGCTTTGTCATGATGCACCAGGTGCGCCTGGGCCAGATCGTCCTCGCGTGCGTGTGGGTGTTCCACATCCTGTACTTCTGCTTCGGCGTGAAGACCCGTCGCGTCCCCGCCGAGGCGTGATCCAAAAGGGGACAGACCCCTTTTGAATCATTTGGCGGGCGAGAAGAACGTGAGCTCGTAAGGAGGTTGCCATGATCAACGTCATTATCGTCCTCGCCGCGGTGGCGGTGGTTCTTCTCGCCGCCCAGCGCTACCTGCGGACGCTGCGACGGGGCGGCTGCGGCTGTGGGTGCTCCGGCGGGGGAGAGTCCCACGTCGCGCGCCCGACGGTCGCCGACACCAACGAGGCGCACTACCCCTACGAGGTCGAGCTCACCGTTGAGGGGATGCACTGCGAGCACTGCCTCGCAGTAGTGGAGACCGCGCTCGACGGCATCGGAGGCGTGTGGGCGCGCGCGACCCTGCCCGGCCACGTGCGCGTGCTCTCCAAGGACCCGATCGACCGCGCCGCGCTCGCCGCCGCGGTGGAGGCGGCCGGCTACCGCGTGGTGGGATAGGGTTTTCGCGTTACGGAAAAGACGGGCAAGCAAAAGGGGTCTACGTCGCTCGGGCGAGTTTGAGCTAAGAGCAGAGCCTTTGCGTGACAGCGGAATACGTCTCGCTGATGCACGTGGCGAGCGCCTCGGCGTATCCGGGGACTCCGAGGATTTTCTCAAATGCCTCGCGCGGAACGAATCGCGCCATCTGGTCGGCAAACTCACGCGAGGTGGCAAGCGCGAGCGCTCGCGCCCGCCCGGACTCAAGGAGCTCCAGCAGGCGCCGCGAGCATCCGTAATCAACGTGCTTGAGGCCCACCATGCGAGCGACTTCGTCCATGTGCCACCCATGGTTTCCGACGATCCACGGAATGTCCCACAGGTCACGGTAGCGGGGCGCTGCGGACGAATTGGCAAACGAGATGAGCTTGCCAGCGAGAATCTCATCTGCGCTCTGACAGCGCACGAGCATGTTGGCAAAAGCTCTGGGCAGCTCAGGATAGTTAATGGCGAGGAAGCGCATCGAAGTATCGTAGGATGGAATCCTTGCGATTTCAATCTTGATTCTCTGCGAGGGAAGGTCAGGACGTTCGGGGGCGGTATCTACGATGATTTGCCAGCGTTTGAGACTTCCGCCTCCGCTGAAGGCCTTGACGGAGGTGGGTTCCTTGACGCGAACCCCAAGATGGTACTGTGTGTCGAGAGCTTGTGACAGCACTTGGGCAAAACCGGCGAGGTCGATCTCAATGAGTTCATCGGGGGTCGTGAAATCCAGGTTCTCACTGTACCTCACGTTGCCGTAGCACAGCCTCAGACAGGTGCCGCCCTGGAACACGAGCCGTTTCAGCCATCCCGAGGCGTCGAGCGCTGCGAGGATGTCGTAGTGCAGAAGCTCCTTCTCCACGACGGGAAGGAGGGTTCCCAGCTGGTGCCGCGCTGCGACCCCTCGTGCGAATTCGGAAAACATGCTACTGCTCACCTTCAAGCTCCTCCCAGTCGATGAGGTCAAGCGAGCGCCGTGCGCGTTTGAGACCGACGGCGGCGTAACGCTTTGTTGCGAGGCGCAAGGGGCTGTTGGGGACATCTACCGTGTTCTTCGCGATTTCGAATGCGTCCGCGCGGGTGTGGATGAACTCAATGGTTCCGAAGGGTGTGGGAAACGTCCCCTCGCGTCCAGTCGTGACCACGGTGAGACGGTCGACGGGGACCTGCGAGATGATGCCCCATCTCGAAGCGGCGCTCTCCATGCCCACGTAGCAGCTGCTGCCGATCCGCAGCAGCGCGGCGATCTCCTCGATGGGCTGAAACTTGGTTGCGGCTGTAGTGGGGTGCCAGTACAGGTCACGCGCGACGCGCACGAGGACACGGGCGTCGACGAGGCGCCTAATGGTGCTTCTCAGCTTCTCCCCACGTTCCTCGAGCAGAAGCTCGAGGTCTCGAGAGCGGTATGCGTTCTTGACGTTTTCGAGTTGAGAGAAACGCCGCTGTGCCTCCAGTGTCTTCATGCCCGTCCTCCTTTGGAACAGTATACAGCAATCGTCTATATAAAGCCGATTTCTGTATAGTTATAGTGGATTGAACAGAAGCGAATAGACACGCTCTGTGTTATGTATTATTGACCAATGTTCAATCAAGGTGTACGATCCCTCCCGAGGAGGTGGCAGCCGTGACCAGAACCGTGATGGACCCCGAGGAGCGCAGGCGCGAGCTGCTGGCGTGCGCCATGAGGCTCTTCGCCGAGGAGGGCTACGACAACGTGTCCGTGCGGGCCGTGGCGCGCGCCGCAGGCGTGGCGCCGGGGCTCGCCTACCACTACTTCGACTCCAAGGAGAAGATGTTCGCCGAGGCCATCGGGGACTACGCCCGCCGCTGCGCCGAGGGGATTAACGCGGCGCTGGACGAGGAGGGCCCCTCGCTGGACGAGAGGCTCGAGCGAGCCCTCGACCTCGGCGCGGGCGGCGGCTACCCCTACGCCGCCTTCTTCCACGCCGAGGGGCACGGCGCCCTTCACGATCGGCTCTCGCTCGCCATGTGCGAGGCGGTGCGGCCGCACCTGCGCGCCGCGCTCGAGGCCGACGCCGCCTCGCGCGGCTCATCGGCTCCCGACGCCGACGAGCTCGCCGCGATCATGACCTACGGCGCGGTGGGCCTCGCCTCGGGCCCGGGCATGCCGGACGGGGCCGCGACCGCCGCCGCCCGCCGCTACCTCCGCGCGCTGCTCGCCGAGTTCCGCTCGGGGGGCGCCGCCGACTAGGGATCCCGCCCCGGCCCCGGCCGGGGCTCCTTTCGGCCGATTGTATTGAACAATGCTCAACAGAAAGGACGACTGATGGACAACAGGATGGACGAGAAGGACGCCGAGCTGCTGCGCTCCCGCTCCCGCGCGGCCTTCGACGCGCAGGCGCCGACCTACGACGAGAGCATGCAGGGCGATCACGCGCACCGGCTCTACCCGCACGTGCTCGCGGAGGTGGCGCGCGCCGTGGCGGGCGACCCAGCGCCGCGCCTGCTCGACCTGGGCTGCGGCACGGGCGCCCTCGCCGAGCTGGCGCTCGAGGTGGTCCCGGGCGCGCGCCTCTCGTGCGTGGACCTGTCGCCGAGGATGGCCGAGGCCGCGAGGGCGCGCCTGGGCGGGCGGGCCGACGTCCTGCTCTGCGACGCCGAGCGCCTGCCCTTCCGCGACGGCTCGTTCGACGCCGCCTGGTGCAACGACTCCTTCCACCACTACCCGGACCCCGAGCGCGCCGCCTTCCAGGCGTGGCGCGTGCTCGCGCCCGGCGGCGCGCTCGTCGTCGGCGACGCGTGGCAGCCGGCGCCCGCCCGCGCGATCATGAACGCGTGGATGCCCCACTCGAAGGGGGGCGACGTCCGCATCTACTCCGAGGCCGAGATGCGCCACATCCTCGGCACCTGGTTCAGCGACGTGTCCTGGCGCCGCGGGGGCTCGACCGCCTGCGTCGTTGTCGCGCGCAAGGGTGCCTGATTACCCTGTCAGTATGATCGCTCATGGCAATCGCGCAAGCGCAAAAGCTCTTCTTAGACAAGCATATCTTTCTGTTATAGTCTATTATAGAAGCAATTCTTTCTATTAGGAGCGCTATGGCGGGAAGAACCCCCATACCAGTGTCGCGTGCGATGCGTACCATTGCGGCCAATCTCGACCTGGCGCGTCGCCAGCAGCGCATCACGCTTGGGCTGCTCGCCGAGCGTGCGAACCTCTCTGTCCCCACAGTTCGTCGCCTTTTGAACGAGGGCGCGGGCACATTCGAGAACTTCCTGCGCGTCGCCCGCATTCTGGGTTTGCTGCAGGGCGTCGAGGACGCAACCGACCCGCTGAACACGCCTATCGGTCGCGCGCGGGCGGAGCAGGACGTGCCCAAGCGTGTGAGGAGGTGAGGGCATGCAGCTCGACGTTACCGTTCAGATCGAGGGCGAGGACGTCCTGGCGGGAAGGCTGTATCAAAACGTCCGTCACGGCGATGAGACGGCGACCTTCTCTTATGCGACCTCTTATTTGGATGACGCCCGCGCCTTTACTCTGGCGCCGGACATGCCGCTCGGCCCGGGGACTTTTCACTCCGAGGGGCTTCGGGCTTTTCGCGCGCTCGAGGACTGCATGCCAGACCGGTGGGGGCGCAACCTGATGCTTCGTGCGGAGCGCGTCCGCGCACGGGAGGACGAGCGGGTTCCCAGGACGCTCTTCGAGGCCGATATGCTCGTCGGCGTTAACGACGAGGCAAGGCAGGGTGCCTTGCGCATTTGGGATACGGATGGCCGGGTGCTTTCGGGAGTTGCGGACGGGGTGCCGCGCGAGACGAGCATCCCCTCCCTTCTGCGGGCTGCCGACATCGCGGCCTCGGACATGGACGCCGACGTCCGTGACCTTCTCGCCGCCGGGTCAAGCCTGGGCGGCGCTCGGCCCAAGGCCTCTGTTCGGGATGAGGGAGGTTTTCTCTGCATCGCGAAGTTTCCCAAGGCGGACGAGTCGGCCATCGATGATGTGTGCGCATGGGAGCACGTCGCTCTGTGCCTCATGGAGAGGTCGGGTATTCCCGTACCGGTCTCCCGTCTGCTGCGCGTCGCCGGGCGCTCTGTTCTGCTGACGCGGCGCTTTGACCGACGGGGGCGCGAGCGAGTCCCGTACATCAGCGGTCTGACCGCGGTTCAGGGCACCGATGGTGGGCGGTACTCCTATCTCGAGCTAGTTGACTTCATCGAGACTGAGGGGTCGCAGCCCGCCTGGGATCTCAGGGACCTCTGGACGCGGGCGCTCTTCTCCTGTGCCGTTGGCAACACGGACAACCACCTGAGGAACTACGGCTTTCTCCGGGAGGAGTCCGGCTGGAGGCTCTCGCCCGCATTCGACGTGAACCCCACGCCGGGGTCCGAGCCCAAGTTCCTCACGACTGGCCTCGAGTTTGACGTGCGCGACGCGGAGCCGGAGCTGGCGTTTGAGGTTCTCGACTTCTTCCGTCTGGGCCTCGCCGAGGCGCGCGACGTCGCGTCCCGCATGGTGTCGGCCCTCTCCGGTTGGCGCAGGCAGGCCCGTGCGGACGGCATATCCGAGGCGTCCATCGACTACATGGCGGACTGTTTCGAGGTCGGCGTTCGCAAACTGAGGGCGCTCTCTCGGTAGGCGCCGCCACCTCACGGAAGCCTGAGGGCAAGAACCATTGCGGCGAACATGATCGTGAAGACGAGGTTGCTCCACCCGCCAAAGAGGATGCAGCGCGCCGGCTGCGGCACGCGCATCCACACGAGGCCGAGAAACGACGTAACCAGCGGCGTGAGGACGACAAGCCACGCGGGAAAGACCGTCTGCCCCAGCACTATGGCAACGCCGAGAACAACAAAGCCCAGGTACATGGGCACAGTGGCAAATCGCATGACAAACATGATGTTGCCCGCGACCTCGTCGTACAGCTCTTCTCGCCCCGCCTTGGCGATGACGGAGAGATAGACGTACTGGGCATGGTAGGCACCGCCGCAGATGAGGGCAAAGGCGAGCAGCGCCGCGGCCAGCCAGACGAGCCAGGAGAAGTCGCCGCGCGCCGTGAGGGCAAGCCCCGCAAACCCGAGCACGTACAGGAACGCGGCGATCGGTCCGAGCGCGCCTCCAACCCGCACGCGGCCGGCGGGCACGTCCCGCATGATGCGCATATACGGCCTGAGCGTGCCGTCCATGTCGTAGGCGCCGGGCGTGAAGTAGAGCAGCATGTCCCCGGCGAACATGAGAATCGAGCCCAGGAGCCCCAGGGCGAGAAGAACGAGCGTCGGCGGCATGGGTGCCTCCCATCCATCGCGGGCGTCAGATGGTCCCGGAGCCCGCTCGGTTCCGGGGTCTCAGCATGAGCCATTACGCCTCGATAAGGCTCCTTGCGGCTGCCTCGAGCTCGGCGACGGCATCGTCGTCGGGGGCCTCGTTGGCGATCACGGTGCAGACCACGTTCACGCCGGCCCCTTCCGCGTCCGCCCGCCAGGTCTCCATCCACTCACCGGTGCCCCAGCCGTAGCTGCCGAACAGCACAACGGGCTTGTCGCCCAGCGCGTTGCGGCATGCCTCCCAGACGGGCTCGAACTCGTCAGACTCCAGCTCCTCGGCGCCCATGGCGGGGCAGCCAAAGGCGAGCGCGTCGTAGTTGGGCACGTCCTCCGCCGAGAAGTCCGCGACGGGCACGACGCGGGCCTCGGCCCCTGCGGCGGCGATGCCCGCCTCGAGCGTGCGGGCCATCTCCTCGGTGTTGCCCGTCCCCGTCCAGTACACGATCGCGATGCTCTTGCTCATGGAAGTCTCCCTTCGTCGTGCGGACTCAGCCGCCCCTGCTATGCCGTTGCCATCCGGAGAAGCCCCCGCAGGGGCGTTCCCTCGGAGTAGAGCCTCTTGATCCTGAGCTCCTCGCGCTCGAGCTCCTTGAAGCGGCGCAGCGCCTCGTCCACGTCTCCGTAGACCTTCCAGCGCCCGCACGCCCGCGCTCCCTGGCCCCCGTCCGACATGAAGCCGTCGACGTCCTCGATGGGATAGCCGAGGACAAAGCCGATCTCGTGGGGAAAGGGGGCCCTGTTTCCGTAGTAGGCGCGCAGGCGCCGCCTGAGCTCTCCCATGAGCGCTCCGCTGCGAGAGGGGAGGCGGTTCTTGTCGAGAAGCGCGTGCGCCCCCGCGTCGGAGAGGAGAGACCGGATACGGCGTGGCCGCCAGACGAGCAGCATCGCCCGCCCTTCTCGCCAGCCCAGCAGGGAGACGCGCACGCCGAAGCGTCGGAGGTGCCACGCGTAGGTCCCTATGAGGACCCTCACGAGGAGGCGGCGCATGAACGTCGGGCGCGCGGCCTCGTCGGGCGACATCCGGAAGCCAAAGACTGCTGCCGGCTTGCGTCCCGCGAGCACGATGCCCGCCTGACAGACGAGGCAGCGCACGAACCTCGCCTCTAGGTGCTCGCGAGGCGAGGCGTCGCTGGCGTCAACGGCAAGGCAGACGTCCATTCCCTGGCCCATACGTCTCCAATAGTTAGCTTAGCCTAACTCTAATGAGCATAGAGTAACCCATAGTTAACATATTGTCCATGACCAAAAAGGGGACTGCCCCCTTTTGGATCACAGCGACCAGTTGGCGCTCTCGGTTTGCAGGCGCACCATGCGGGCGAAGAGGCCGCCCGTGGCGAGCAGTCCCTCCGGCGAGCCCTGCTCTGCCACGCGACCGTCCTCGAGCACCACGATCTTGTCCGCGCTCATGACCGTGCGCATGCGGTGGGCGATCACGATGACGGTCTTGCCAGCGAGCAGGCGCGAGAGCGCCTCCTGGACCTGCGTCTCGTTCTCCACGTCGAGCGACGCCGTGGCCTCGTCCAGGAGCACGACCGGCGCGTCCTTGAGCAGCGCCCGCGCGATGGAGATGCGCTGGCGCTCGCCGCCGGAGAGGCGCGCGCCGTTCTCTCCGATCATCGTGTCGTAGCCCAGCGGCAGGCGACTCACGAACTCGTCGCAGTTGGCCGCCCGCGCCGCGGCGAGCACCTCCTCGTCGGTGGCGCCGCGCCGGCCGAGGCGGATGTTGCCCATCACCGTGTCGTCGAAGAGCAGCACGTCCTGGAAGACCACGGAGAAGTCGGCGAGAAGGACCTCGGGGTCCACGGTCGCCACGTCCACGCCGCCCACGGTGACGCGCCCCGCGTCGGCGTCCCACAGGCGCGCCGCCAGCCTCGCGCACGTTGACTTGCCGGAGCCGGAGGGCCCCACGAGCGCCGTGACCTCGCCCTCGCGCGCAATGAACGTCACGCCGTCGAGGACCTTCTCTCCGCCGTCGTAGGAGAAGGACACGTCCTCGAAGGCAACGTCGTGACCGGCAGGCTCGTACGCCTCGCCTCCCTGCGCGAGCGGCTCCTCGTAGAAGCTCTTCACGCGCGCCGCGGCGGTCTTGGCCGAGAAGAGCTCGGCGATGAGCATGAGGCACTGGTCGAAGGGCGCGTAGATGCGGCTCACCACTACAAGGAAGGCGAAGAGCGTCATGAACGTGCAGGAGCCTTCCAGGATGAGCGCCGCACCCACGAGCACCGTGGTGGCAAGGCCCAGGCGCAGCACGATCTGGGCGCCGTTGACGGCGATGCCGCAGGCGATCTCCGAGCGGGCGGCCTGGCGCTCCGCCGCGTCCACATCGGCGTGGATGTGCTCGAGGTAGCGCCCCTCCTGGTTGGTCGCGCGCACCTCGCGCACGCACTCGAGCGCCTCCTGGATGTCCTCCGAGGTGGCGAGGCCGCGCATGCGCGTGGCCTCCATCATGGGCTGGAGGGCGCGTCGCGCGCCGAAGAGGATGGCGAGCCCCACCGGGCAGCTCCAGAGCGACGCGAGCGCGAGCCGCCAGTCAAAGGAGAACAGGCAGACGGCCGCCACGGCGAGCGTGATGTAGGCGCCATAGAGCTCGGGCAGCACGTGGCTGTAGGCGTGCTCGGTGGTCTTGACGTCGGTCATGAGGGTCTCGGTGAGGTCGGCGAGGTCGCGGCGGCCAAAGAAGCCCAGGGGCAGCTTGCGCAGGCGCTCTGCGAGGCCGATGCGCTGCCGGCCGCTCTCCTTGTAGATGACGCCGTACTGGTAGTAGTAGGCCCAGTACTCCGCCACGAAGAGCGCGACGGCAAAGGCGGCGAGACCCGCCGCGTACGGGAGGAGGTTCGGCAGCGGCGCGCCCTCGGTGAGGTGCGCCACGAGCTCACTCATGAGCAGATAGAGGGCGCCCACGCCGCCAAAGACCACGAGGTTCGAGGCGGCCGTCCACACGGCGCCGAGCTTGACGTTCTTCAGGCCCTCGTCGGTGAGGGCGTACTTCTCCTGGATGCTCATCTACTCCACCTCCGGTGAGACAAAGGGGACAGGTTCTTTCGTGCAAAGGGGACAGTCACTTTCGCACGGCGAGCTCGTGCGAAAGTGACTGTCCCCTTTGCACGGTGTCCCCTTTGTCTCACCGCTCGTGATGCGCCAGCTCACGGACTTTTCGTAGTCGACCCACATACGGGCGTAGAGGCCGCCCGCCGCCAGCAGCTCGTCGTGCGTGCCCTGCTCGGCCACGTGCCCGGCGTCAAGCACCACGATCTTGTCGGCGTTCCGCACCGTGGAGAGGCGGTGCGCGATCATGAGGACGGTGCGCGGGGAGCCGTCGCGCCCGCGGGCAAGGCGCCTGAAGGCGGCCTGGATCTTGACCTCGTTCTCCGGGTCGGCGAAGGCCGTCGCCTCGTCGAGCACCACCACCGGAGCGTCCTTGAGAATCGCGCGGGCGATCATGAGGCGCTGCACCTCGCCGCCGGAGAGGTGGGTGCCACCCGTCCCCACGAGCGTGTCGGCACCCTGGGGCAGCTTCTCCAGGATGTCCGCGCACTGGGCGGCCTCGAGGGCGGCGAGCGCCTCCTCGCGGGTGGCCTCGGGGCGCGCGGCGCGCACGTTCTCCAGGATCGTCTGACGGAAGGGGCGGTTGGCCTGGAAGACAAAGGCCACGCGGTCCATGAGGTCGTGCGGGTCCATCTCGCGCACGTCCACGCCGCCGAGCGTCACGCGCCCGGCGGTCACGTCCCAGAAGCGCGGCACGAGGCTCGCCGCCGTGGTCTTGCCGCCGCCGGAGGGGCCCACGAGCGCCACCGTCGCGCCGGCGGGCACCTCAAAGCTCACGTGGTCGAGCGCCGGGGCGTCCGCACCTTCGTAGGTAAAGGTCACGTCCTCGAAGCAGATGGCGTTACCCGCGGGCGTGCGCGGCGCGGCGGGAGCGGAGATTACGGGGGCGGCCAGCACCTCCTCGACGCGCGAGACGGCGTCCGCGGCGGACTGGAACGCCTCGGACATGAACATCACGCGGGTCATGGCGGTGGGGATCACGGCCGAGAAGATCGCGTAGAACGCGAAGTTGGCCAGGAAGCGCGCGAAGTCACCCTCGCCGGGCGCGACGAGGATCGCCGCCGGTACGAGGAAGATCGCGACGCCGTTGATGATGGTGAGCGAGAGCGACTGAGGCGTCTGGCACCACTTGACGGCGTAGTCCTGCGCGAGCCGCGTGAACTCCTCGATGGCGTCGTGGAACGCGCGGAAGCTGTAGACCGTCTGCTGGAATACCTTGACCACGGGGATGCCGCGCACGTACTCGGTGCCCGTCTTGTTCATCTTGACGAGCGACTCCATGTAGCGCGTCATGAAGTCCATGCCGCGCCCGCCCATCATGTAGAACATGCAGCCGAGCGAGATGACCACCGCGACAAGGCACGCGAGGCCGAGCCGCCAGTCAAAGACGAAGAACAGCACCAGCATGCCGACGATCATGGCGATGCTGCCCGCGGTGTCAGGGAGCTTGTGGGCGAGAAGCCCCTCGGTTTCGGCGGCGCAGCCGTCCACGACGCGGCGCAGCGCCCCGCTCGCGTGCGTGTCGAAGTAGCCGAGGCTCGCGTGCATGAGGTGGTCCGTGGTGCGCTTTCGCATGTTGGACGCGCAGCGGAAGGCGGCGAGGTGCGTGCACATGAGGCCGGCGAAGTAGGTGAGGATGCTCGCGGCCGCAAGGCCGAACGCCCACCAGCCGTATGCGGCGATCCCGGTGGCCGCGCCCCAGTCGGGGGCCACGGCGATGAGGTCGCGCGCCACGAGCCAGACGCAGACGTACGGGCCAAAGCCCACGAGCATAGAGACGGCCGAGAGCGCGCAGCCCAGGTACGTGAGTGCACGGCGCGGGCCGGCGAAGGCGAGCAGGCGTCTCACGGCGCCCTTGTCGCGGGCACCGCTCGCCTTGGTTGCTTGAGAGTCAGACATCGAAACCTCCTGCCTGTGGAGACCTTGATAGACGTTCCGTCGCACCGTATCATGGGGACGGCTATTTGTTAGCTACGGCTAACTAACACGGGACGATTCCTCAAGGGAGGCGGACGAACCCTCAAGATGGCGGGCATGGGTGACATTCCTCGCGAGCTCGTCGCGCTCTTCGAGCCGCAGGTCGAGCAGCTCGGTGTGCGGCTCGAGCGCCGGGGCGGCATCTGGGTGGGCGAGGCGCGCGGCTCCGTGGCGACGGGCTCGATGTGGCTCTGCGCATCGGTTCCGCACTGCCTCGTGCTCTGCCACGACGTCACCCCGCTTGAGGACATGCCGCTCTTCGAGGGGTCGCTCGGGCCGTACGCCTGCGCCTGCACGATGGGGGACGACGCGGTGGTGTGCTCACGGGACTGCGGGCTTCCGATCAGGTTCGTCGGCGCCGGGGGCGGCGCGCGGCATCCGCGGGACGAGGTTGCCACGTTCGTCGAGCGCGGCCCTCGTTCGCTCTCAAGCCGCCTGCTCGCTGGTCACGTCTACCGTTCCCGTTCCATCATCTGTCTGCCCGACTTCTTCGACGAGCTGGACCGTAGCTATCCGGGGGAGTTCGGCGGGCTCTTCTCGGCGTTCGACGGCACCTGGGGTCCCGAGGCCAAGGGAGCGATTCGTTATGCGCTCGGCAACATACCCGCGGGCCCGCCGCTTGGTCCTGGCGGTTCGCTCGGGCTTCTCTCGACCGTCACTTCTCTCATGGCGTCTCTGGTGGCGGAGGGGAGTGGTGCCGACCAAGATGAAAGTGCGCTGGTAAGTCACGCGAGGAGGCTCCTGTCGTCCGCCGTCGAGGAGGGCGTCACGCCGCCCTCTCTCGATGCGCTGGCTAAGGAGCTCTACGTGAGTCGCTCACGGCTCTGCGACGCATTCAGGTGCGAGACGGGCCAGAGCGTGGGCGCGTACGCCCGCCAGCTGCGGATGGAGCGCGCGTGCCGTCTCCTTGGGGATAGGGCTTATACCGTCTCCGAGGTCGCCGTTCTTCTCGGCTACCCAAGCCCCTCGGCCTTCTGCCACGCCTTCTCTGACTTCACGGGCATGTCCCCGCGCGCATGGGTCAAAAGTGACTGTCCCTTTTGACCCACTTACCCGAGCAGCGTCTCCGCGAGCCACGCGATCCCGTAGCCGATGAAGAAGCCCATCGCCATCCCAAGGAGCGCCCAGCCGACGATGCGGACGACCCTCATCCACCTGGGAATGAGGCGCTCGCGCCGGCCGCGCTCGGTGTCCCGGTCCACGGGTTCGCCGTTCCAGAAGGCGAGGACCTCCTGGTAGGTGACGAGGTCGTGCTCCCTCTTGATGCGGTCGGCCCATCGCGCCGCAAACAGGGCGATGCCCCAGAGCACGATCACCAGTGCCAGGGTGGGCAGCGTCTGCAGGATCGAGAGGTCCCATACGGTCATCTGGCAGACCCACCAGACCAGGGCGAGCACCATCAGCACGATGAAGCCCAGCATCACGTTTCCTAGGCGCCTGAGCAGCTGCACGTCCTTCTCGACCGTCTCCTTCATGGTGTCCACGTCTCCTCTCACGAGCTCGTCGATGGTCGTGCCAAAAACCTGCGAGAGGAGCAGCAGGCTCTGGACGTCGGGGTAGGTCTTGTCGTTCTCCCACGAAGAGATTGTCTGGCGACTTACGTAGATGCGACTTGCCAGCTCGTCCTGCGAGATGCCGAGCTCCGCGCGCCGCGTCTTGATGTGACTTCCCAGCTCCATGCTGCCTCCCCTCCGCTCCTTGGCTCGACCCTTGTCGAGAAGAACGTGCCACCGTGGGGGAGAGCGTACCATCAAAGGTGGCCGACACCGGGTCTCGCAAGGCCGCCCGGTGCTGTCAAATGTTCCTTACATGGCCCGTGAGCTGGCGATAAGCACGAGGGGCTTGAAGCTTCCCCGCTGTCCTGCGTGCGGCATGGCGATTCCCGCTACAATAGCTGCGCTCAATCTACGCCATCGAAAATGATTCAAAAGAGGTCTGTCCCCTTTTGAATCACGGGAGGAAGCGCATGCCAAGCCTTGAGGAGGAGATCTCTTCTCGCCGCACCTTTGCCATCATCTCGCACCCGGACGCGGGCAAGACCACGCTCACGGAGAAGCTCCTGCTCTACACCGGCACCATCCAGAGCGCCGGCTCGGTCAAGGGCAAGGCCTCGGCCAAGCACGCGGTCTCCGACTGGATGGACATCGAGAAGGCGCGCGGCATCTCCGTCACGTCGTCGGTCCTGCAGTTCACCTACGAGGGCCACTGCGTGAACATCCTCGACACCCCCGGCCACCAGGACTTCTCTGAGGACACCTACCGCACGCTCATGGCCGCGGACTCCGCCGTCATGGTGATCGACGGCGCCAAGGGCGTGGAGGCGCAGACCGTCAAGCTCTTCAAGGTGTGCGCGCTGCGCGGCATCCCCATCTTCACCTTTGTGAACAAGCTCGACCACGAGACGCGCGATCCCTTTGACCTCATGGAGGAGATCGAGAACGTCCTGGGCATCGGGACGTACCCCATGAACTGGCCCATCGGCAACGGGCGCACGTTCCGCGGCGTCTTTGACCGCGCGAGCCGCCACGTCCTCGCCTTCGAGGGCGACGGTCGCGCCAACGCCACCAAGAAGGTGGGCGAGGTGGAGGCCGCGCTCGGCGACGCCGCCCTCGACGAGCTCATCGGCGAGGAGAACCACCGCACCCTCATGGACGACATCGAGCTCCTCGACGGCGCGGACCACGAGTTTGACCTCGAGGCCGTGCGCACGGGCAAGCTCACGCCGGTCTTCTTTGGCTCGGCGCTCACCAACTTTGGCGTGGAGCCGTTCCTGCGCGACTTCCTGCGCCTCTCGCCCGCGCCCGGCCCGCACACGGACTCCCTCACGGGCGAGCCGGTTGAGGCCACGGACCCGGACTTCTCCGGCTTTGTCTTCAAGATCCAGGCCAACATGGACAAGAACCACCGAGACCGCATCGCCTTCCTGCGCATCTGCTCGGGCAAGTTCGTGCGCGGCATGGACGCCTTCCACGTGCAGGGGGAGCGCAAGATCAAGCTGGCCACGGGCACGGCGATGATGGCCGACGACCGCGCCACGGTGGACGAGGCGTGCGCCGGCGACATCGTGGGCCTCTTCGACCCCGGGATCTTCTCGATCGGCGACACGCTCTGCAAGGTGGGCCGTCGCGTGCAGTTTGCGGGTATCCCCACCTTTGCGCCGGAGCACTTCGCGCGCATCGAGCAGGTGGACACCCTCAAGCGCAAGCAGTTCGTGAAGGGCATGGAGGAGCTCGCCCAGGAGGGCGCCATCCAGATCTTCCGCGAGTACGGCGCCGGCATGGAGCGCGTCATCGTGGGCGTGGTGGGCACGCTGCAGTTTGAGGTGCTCGAGCAGCGCCTCAAGAGCGAGTACCACGTTGACGTGTACCGCTCGCCGCTGCCGTACAACCTCATCCGCTGGATTGACGAGAAGGACGGCGAGGTCGACATGCGCAGCCTCAACCTCACGCGCGAGACCCTGCGCGTGGAGGACATGCGCGGCGGTAAGCTGCTGCTCTTCACGAGCCCGTGGAACCTCAACTGGGCCGAGGAGCACAACGAGGGCCTGCGCCTCTCCGAGTTCGGCAACGTCACGTTCTAGCCAAAAGGGGGACGGGTTATTTCTCTCAGGGAGTTTGGGACGGGCCTGAGGCTTTTACCGCCTCAGGCCCGTCCCAAACTCCCTGAGAGAAATAACCCGTCCCCCTTTTGAATCACCGCCGCAAGCTCCGACTTATGCGCGAGCGGCGTGTCCTTCTCGCCCTCTGCCGCGCCTCTTGTCGCGCCTCCTGCCGACACTCATGAGTGTCGGCAGGGAGTGTCGGCCTAGTTGACAGATTATGAGCTGGAGTGTCGGCACCCTCTCGGCGTTTGCGCTCAAGTGTCGGCACGGAGGTCTCTTCCGGCCGACACTTATGAGTGCCGGCCGGGGGCCATGAACCGTCTATTCTCTGATTACCGCTTTGCGGTGGCGCAGCCGACGGCGAGGCCGATCGCGGCGGGGATGAGGCCGTACATGAAGGTCGCAAGGTCTGCCGGTGCGATGTTGGTGAGACCGAGGGCGTTCGAGAGGCTGAACGTCGACGCAGAGTGGAGCACGTAGAGGATGGCGATCGCGACCGGCGCGGCGAGGCGCCGCCACCCGAGCTGAGCCATTCGCCCAACCAGAAAGGTCGCCACGACGCCGGCAATCGGCAGGGCTAGGTGGAACGTCAGGATTATGTAGCCCATGATGCCCCCGCCGCCGAGGGCGCCCGTCGCGAGGGACCCCCAGTACAGGGCAAGGCAGGCGAGCCAGACTGCGCCGTAGACGATCGCGGCCCTGGTGAGACGCTTCTCCATAGGGCACCTCCTCGGTCGTGCCGTTACCGTCAGTCTACCCAAGAGAAAAAAGTCCGCCTCAGGGCAGCCGACAAAGTTCCCGACAAACCGTCGGGTGCGGCTGGGTGCTGCAACGTACAATTTCGCAGGAGGGGGGTGAGGGGATGCCGGGTTCGTATCTTGAGCACGCGCTCGACTACATTGAGCGCCATCTTGCTGAGGCACCAACGACCGAGGAGGTCGCCCGGGCGACCGGTGTCACCGCCGAGCAGCTTCGCGCGGCATTTCTGCTGATTGCCGGCATGGCGCCATCGCGCTACATCCGCGAGCGGCGCCTCTCCGCGGCGGCCTCCGATCTCATGGCCGGTGGCTCCGTCACCGAGGTTGCGTTTCGCTATGGCTATGATTCGGTCGAGGGCTTCTCTCGAGCGTTTCGCTCTTGGTGCGGCACACTTCCTTCGGACGTCGCACAGCTTGGTTCGCACATGCGCTCACCTCTACATATTGCGGTTGACGTAAAGGGAGGTCATCTCATGGAGTATCGAATCGTCGAGAAGGGCGAGTTTCGCCTTGCTGGCGTCGTGGCGCGTGTGCCGATGCAGTTCGAGGGCGAGAACCCCGCGATCGCGGAGCTTGCGCTCAGCATCACGGAGGCGCAGCGCGCCGAGATGCACCGCCTGATGGACACGGAGCCGCGTCGTGTGGTGAACGCCTCTTGGAACTCGGACACCAACTTTCAGGAGGAAGCGGGCGAGCTCACGCATCTCATCGGCGTGCCGACCATGGCACATGAGGCGGGGGAGAACCTCGCGCTCGTGGAGGTGCCGGCGCTCACCTGGGCGGTCTTCCCCAATGACGGTCCCCATCCGGAGACCATGCAGCAGACGACTGCCCGCATCTATGCCGAGTGGCTCGCCGAGGTACCCTACGAGCTTGACGGATTCCGCATGCTCTCGTTCAGCGACGTCCGCGACGACGGCACCGCCTACAGCGAGATCTGGGTGCCGGTACACTGCAAAGCGTGACACTGTCCTTCTCGCCCACCCGCTGCGGCCAACCTCGCCGAGACAGAGAAACGGCACAGAATCGGCCTCTCGGAGGGGCTATTCTGTGCCGTTTCTCTGTCTCGGCGGTTTTGGCGAGAAGGACGTGCGGTCGAGAAGGTCATGCGGCCGACCAACGCATCTACCTGCGGCGCGCAACCGGTGGGTGCCCTCTGGTTGCCGCAAAATCGGACAAATTGCTTACCGTCGGTTGGTAGAATTGCGCCGTGCGCGCCTGCAGACTATGAGGTGCCGGCAGACAGAGCACATCCCGACGAAGGGCAGACCATGAGCTTTCGCGACAACCTTCAGCACCTGCGCGCAGAGCGCAACATGACCCAGGAGCAGCTGGCCATGCTGCTCGGCGTCTCCCGCCAGAGCGTCACCAAGTGGGAGGCCGAATCTTTCACTATTAAGGTGAATTCGAGAGTTTCCGCAGCTTGAGACACGTGAGACAATCGCAGGGGCTTGACGGCGTTAGCGCTTGCGAGTAGAATAATCAATGAGCGGCGTATAGGGGGCAGCGGCTTCCGTCGGGCTATTAGCGACGCGAAGTGGCCAGCGCATAATCGTCGCGCGCGCCTAACCCGAAAGGGGCACGAAAAAGAATCGGCGCGTCTCGGTCAACGAATCAAGCCAAGAAGCACCCCACCGAGGAGTCCAGCGCAGACCCGAGCGGCCTGTGCGCTACTCCTCGGAGGCTTTTATGGCTACCCTCGAACCGCTTTCCACCAAACCCCAACTGAGCATGAGCGAGGCGACGACCCTCGGTTACGCGTCGCGTGCGACGCTGAACCGCTGGATTGAGCGTCGGCTCGTGCGCACTGCCCTCGTGAAGGGCCAGCGCCTGATGCTCACGGAAGACCTTGAGCGCGTGCGCTCGCTGCGCGCCGAAGGCAAGGTGCCGGCACCGAACATCGACGCCGAAATCGACAAGATTGCGACGACTGCCGCCGCCATGCTGCCTGTCATGACCGATGCGCAGAAGAGCCGCCTCTCGGCCATTCTGGCTCAGTGCGCCTAGGCGGTGACGCTCATGTCTGACGACGAGAAGCGCCTGCCGGGGGTGCTCCCGGAAATGGAGGGGACCGCCCCCGCGCCTGCCAGCGCTCCCGGGACGGCCACAGCCCAAAACACCTTGTTTACCTCGAATAATACCACGGATTCGAGCGCTGATTGGCGACGAGTTAGCCTCGTGAGCAACATCGAGGGGGAGTACACCGACAACCCCAGGAGCCGTCGGGACGGCTACATCGACGAGTTCATGCGGCGACTGGTCGCGTTCACTGGGGTCAGCACGGGCAGCTTTGAGCACGGTTGCCCCATGTTGGACGCCCCCGACGCGGCGTGGCCGCTGATCGTGGGCGGGCTTATGGACTTCTGCGTGCGCGGGCAGGAGGACCCCGCCACCCGCGCCGAGTTCATGGACCTCTTCGACCTCTTCGCGAACCGCGTGTGCGTCGTGCGCGACATCATCAAGCTGACCAAGGATAACAAGAAGGTACCGTGCAGCGTGACGGTCGCCGAGGGCTACGTCCCCCTCTACAACCGTGAGCACGCGACTGAGGGCACCGGCCTGAGCCGTGCCCCGGCCGACGCCGTGGCCTACGCGATGGCGGTCTACGACGCCGAGTTCTATGAGGCCAAGGGCTTCCGTCAGGTCGTCGTCAAGGGCAGCGATGACATCGCCGAGTACTCACCGACCTGCAACGATGACGACACGGCCCCCTACGCCGTCAAGACGCATCGTGAGCTTGAAAGGCAGTTCCACCATTGGGGCCGTCACCTCGGCCAGCGTCAGCTCAAGCGCTACCTCGAGCACCTCCGAGACCTGCTCCCCGAGGTGGACTTCACCGAGGAGCTGGACGCGATGGAGTGCCCCATCGGCAACGGCATGCTCCGCCGCGACTTCTCCGGCGGGGAGGTCACGCTGCACGTGCGCCCCTACACTGCGGACGACTACCGTTTGGGCAAGTACGCAGGACTCCGCTTCGACACCGACGCGAACGGCGAGGTCATCCCCCCGGAGGAGCCCGTCTACCGCCGCGACGGCTTCCCGGACTGGAGGCCGGGCGAGTGGCTGCGCGACGTCATGGCCGACGAGGACGGCCGCAGGGTGCTCCGCGCGGTGCTCGTGCTGTTCCTGTTCCCGGCGGTGAACATCGAGAAGGCAGTCGTGTTCTACTCGCCGGGCCGCAGCGGCAAGGGCACCTACCTCGCCATGATGCGCGCCATGGTGGGCCCGAAGCAGTTCCAGCAGCGGTATCTCGCGAGCGTGGGCCTTGAGAAGATGGGGCAGGAGTACTACCTCGCGCGCCTCGTGGGCAAGGTCGCGAACCTCGTGGACGAGACCGAGGTAACCTACCTAAAGAAGATGGCCGACGCCAAGAAGGTGCTCGGCGGCGACGTGGTGACGGGCCGCGACCCCTACGGCAAGGCGCGCGAGTTCATCGCCAAGATGCTGCACGTCATCTGCATCAACTCCGACCTGAGCATCGCCGAGCAGACCGACGCCATCTTCGGGCGCTTCCTGTTCGTCGTCTTCCGAGAGTGCTTCCTCGACCGCCCCGGCGGCATCGACCGGCGCATCAAGGAGGACTTCATGCAAAGGCCCCAGACGCTCAGGTGGTTCGCCTACGACGCAATCGCGAACACCCCCTACTTCGAGACGTCGTCATACCTCGACGAGAACTCCTACGTCATCTCGTCGAACGAGGAGAACTGGGCGGAGTCGAACCCGACGATGCGCGCATGGCGGCTCCTGCGCGAGGAGGTAGAGACCTCCGGCGAGGACGGCCCGGCCAAGTGGGCGGGCGTGCGTGCCATGCCGGTCTGCGTCGCCCACGCGCTCATGTCCTCCGCCAAGGAGCGCTACGAGGGCGAGGCCGGGAAGCTCCCGCGCCAGAACGGCCGCACGTTCCGCAGCACGCTCGAGCGCGCCGCCAAGGCCGACGGGTTCGTGCTCGTGCGCAACAAGGACGGCACCCCCAAGCAGTTCCCTATGGCCGAATGGTGGGTCGAGGACGACATGAAGCCGCTCATGGACGCGCTGGGGGACGAGGGGCTGCGCAGCTGGGTGCGGGCCCATGCCAAGGCGCGCCCGCGCGCATGGCTCGTGCGTCGGGATGCGTGGGAACGCTATCTCCACGGCCGCACGTCGCTGAAATCGCAGGACATCGGCGCAGTGGAGGACAAGGCTGCGCTGCATGTCATCGAGGACGCGGGCATGGACGCCGGAGCCGCCCGCGAGGCGCTCGATTCGTTCGAGCGCGACTTGGGTCATATTGACATTCGAATCGAGCCGGACGACGAGGAGGCCTTCTCGGATGACGAGTTGGGGCCGTCGGAGTGGTTCCCGTCGGAGCGGTTCGACAGAGCTCTCCGCGAGAGGTACGGCCGCCTTAAGGGCGAGGCCGTCGTCGCGAGCCGCGCGCCGGGCGGCTACGAGCTCTGGCTGAATCCGTGGGCGGCCACCTTCGACGACCGCAACCCTACCGGCAACCCGCATTTCTCGTTCCCGGTCCCGTCGGGGGCGTCGCCGCGCGACGAGCTGGAGCACGTGACGCTCGCGCCCGTCGTCGAGCGCCACGTCGAGCGGGATGCCTCGTGGGAGGAGGTCGCGGGCGTCATCGAGGGCGCGGTTCGCGAGGCGCGCGAGGGCGAGGTCCGCGTCTGCGTGACCGCACCGACCGGCGTGGCCGCGCTGCCCAGTTTCGGTGAGTGGATCAAGCTGCCGACCCGCTACACCTCGTGGCTCGTGCGGCCTGTCTCGCCGCCTGTCGGGGGCTCCTCGTGAGCCCGGCGGCGCGGCCGCGCGACGGCCCCGGCGGGGCCGAGCCAAGACTACCGATAGGGCATTGGAAGGAGATTGATATGTGCAAGGAGAAGTGCGCGGGCGGCGACGGTCTGGCGGCGCTCGTGGAGCGCACGGCGGTCGTCGAGCTGTTGCGCGAGGACCCGTGGATTGGGGCCTCGGCGCTCTCGGTGCTCGCGCGAGTGGCGGGCCCCGACGGGCTCCCACCATGCGATGACGAGTCGCTAGGGGTGGCCCTGCGGGAGGCGACCGTTGCGCAGCTCGTGGGCGCGTGCGCGTCGCTGCCGACCGGCGACAAGACGACGCTGGCGCGGGCGCTCGGCCGCATCGCCGAGGCGCGTGCTGCGAATGAAATGAACGACTAGAGGGAGTGATTGCAGTGAGCAAGAGAGCCAAGACGAGCGCCGAGATTCAGGCCGAGCTGTCGAAGCTGGACGAGGAGCGCAAGGCCGTCCGCCGCGCGCTCGACGTGGCCAAGCGGCGCGAGGCCGCCGAGGCCGCAGCTGCCAAGGCCGAGGCGGACGCCCGTCTCGCCGCGCGGCTCCTCGGAGTCGTCCGGAAGTCCCTCGGGGACGACGCGGGCGACGACGTGCTGACCGCTGCCGTGGAGGCCCTTCTGGGCCTCACGGTCAGCGGTCTGCCCGCGCCCGAGTGGGCCCTGACGCAGGCGCGCAAGCGCCTCGGCAGCGGCCCCGAGGGCGCGTAGCGAGCGCCGCAGCCATGGAGCGGATCGCGGCGGCAGCCGCTTCCGCGACATGGGCGGCGCGAGCGGGGGTGGGCGCCCCTGCGGCGGGGGGGGGCGCAGCCCCCTCCCGAGAGCAGCACCGCAGCCCCACCCGGAGGGTGGGGCGTAGGTGCAAGCCCCACCCTGCTTCCGCAGGGGGGTGGCTTGACCGGGCGCAGCCCGGCAAGAGTGGCGCCTCATGGGCGACGACCAAGCGCCCGACGAGGCACAGACGAGGAAGGGAGAGTGGGCCGGATGGCAAGCGCGCAGTGGAAAAAGGCCAAGGGACGCAGTGCGGCGAAGGCGTGGCTCCGCCACAACGACAAGGGGCACCGCGCCGACAAGGCCGTGACGCACGAGAATCCGGACATCCAGCCGGAGCTGAGCCACCTCAACTTCGAGGTGGGCGCGACGGCGGGCCTTACGCTCAAGGAGAAGTGCGCGCGGCTCGATGCCGTGCTCGACAAGTACGGGTTCGACGACGCTACGGGCAAGGGCACCGTCAACGAACGCGTAGCGATGGTCTCGCGCTGCGCCTACCCTCCCAAGGCGCTCGTGGAAGCGGCGCGCGACCCGGAGACTGGCAAGTGTTACGTCCACGCGCCGGGCTCCACGCCGAGCGCCGAGCTGCTTGCTGCCGAGGCGAGGCTCGCCGAGTGGTTCGAGGCGTTTGCTAAGCTTTGCGAGGACGAGGACGGCGAGGAGGCGGTCATCGCTGCTTATGTCGATGTTGACGAGCAGCACGAGTACATCGACGAGAACGGCCTTACGGTCATGTCCGCGCCGCACCTGCACCTCTACGAGGCCCCGGTCTGCGAGGGCCCGGTGGAGCTGCCGCGCGAGGTCGTCTTCGAGACCGTCAGGGACGCCGACGGCGCGACCGTCTGGGCCAAGAACGACGACGGCATGCCCAAGCTCGACGAGCTGCGCCGCCCCGTGCCCGAGTACGTGCTCGACGGCGACGGCAACCGCGTCCCCGAGCGCGGCCGCGACGGCAAGATCAAGCGTCGCCGCGTCTTCGAGGAGCGCGTCGTCTACGATACGATGAAGGACGCCGACGGCAACGAGGTGCCAAAGCTCGACGCCGAGGGCAAGCCCGCCCCCAAGCTCTACCGCTCCGGCAAAAAAAGGGGGCAGGTCGTCACCGAGCGCGTGACCGAGCGCCACCTCAAGGGTCGCGACTTCTGCGACCGCTCGCGCATCGTGAGGCTCAACAACGCCGCACATGAGATGACGAAGGAGCGCTTCAAGTGCGACTGGAACGAGCACGAGCCGGGCACCTACGAGCGCCAGAAGGGCCGCGCGGGCAAGACCAACGAGCAGCTTAAGAAGGACTCGCTTGCGCGTCTCGACGCCAAGGAGCTCGCCAGGGCCGAGGCGGAAATCTCGGCCAACGTCGCGGCGTCTGAGGCGACGCTCTACGACGCCCAGGCAGTGCTGTGGGACGCGCAGGCCGCCGCGCACGAGTCGGCTGTCGAGTCCGTGCTTGAAGACGAGATTGCGCGCGGCCTCGTGACGCGTGAAACGCGTCACGCCAAGGCCGAGGCCGAGGCGGCGAAGACCGAGGCCAAAGTTGCAAAGGCGGAGGCGGCGACCGCCAAGCGGGAGGCCGCCGAGGCCGTGCGCGAGCGCGACGCCTACGCGGGCGAGAGCTACCGCACCAAGGACGGTCGCACCGTTCTCGGCACCAAGGGCCTCAAGGCCGAGAACGAGAGGCTGCGCGCCGAGGGCGAGCGGATCGCCGAGGCGAACGCCGGGCGCTCCGCCGCCCTCGACGAGCGCGAGCGGGCCCTCAGGGCCGGAGAGGACAAGCTCGCCGAGGACCGCGCCGAGGTCTCAAGGCTCCTCGACGGCGACGACCGCACGGCGACCGTCGAGGACTACCTCCCGGCCGAGTACCACGCGACGAACGATTTTTATCTGCGCAACAGCCTCCGTTACACGGCGGAAATCACGCTCCAGAACGAGACCATGGCAAACGGAGGCGAGCCCCCAATCATTCACGCGCCGGGGCTCCGCGAGACGGTCAAGCGGGCCGAGGAGGCGCGACAAGGCTACGAGGCCGCCGCCGAGGAGGCCCGCCGCGAGCGCGACGCCCTGCGCGACTTCCGCGAGGACATGGTCCATCTGCTTGAGGGCCTGTGCGGGTCGGTCAAGCGCAGGCAGATGGACAACGACCGCAAGGGCCGCAAGGCCACGGCGACGTTCTTCAAGGCCGTTCACGGCATGTTCGTCGAAGTGCTCAAGACGCTCGACGACGCGCATGTGCCCGAGGCACCGACGCTCGACCGCGCGGCGTGGGACGACGCCCTGAGCGCCGCCGAGGCTGAGCAGGCCCGCGCCGACCAGCGCACGCGCGTAATCGCAGCGGCCCGCGTTCCCGCGCCCGGCATCCCGCGCGAGACGCCGGGCTGGGGGACGCCGAGGACGCCGAAGCCGAGCGGCTGGGACGGCCCGAGCATGTAGGACGGGCCGCGTCTGGCGCCCCCTGCGGGCGCTGGCGCGGCGTCGGCCCGTCCCCGCGTCCGGGAGCGCCCCGGGGGCGCTTCGAGACCGTCAGGGCGCGCCAAACCCCTCGAATCAAAACGGCGAAACGAGCGACGGGGGCACAGCCTCGTCGCACACCCTCCCCCTAGGGGCCAGTTCGGGGCCGATGCCGCACCTCTCGGCGTCACCGGCCCCGGATTGGCCCCCTTGCTTGCTCCCGCTAGGCCCCATTCATTGGCGCTTTAGCGCCCAATCAAGGGCCGACCCTTGAGCGTGGAAACCACCCTGCACAGGTTTGCACAGAAACCTGTGCAGATGTTTTCGCAGTTAAACGCCATAATCTTGGAGCTTGCACAGGTTTGGCTCCCGTTTTGAAACTCGTCACACCATGCACACAATTGAAGTCGCGGCCGTTCGCTGGCCGTTCAAACGCCAATGATTGGCCTTCTCGTGCGACAATGGATAGGCACCATGAGAGGAGTCCGATGCCCCTTCAATCCATCGAGATATGCGCCGGCGCGGGAGGCCAGGCCCTCGGCCTCGAACAGGCCGGCTTCGAGCACGTGGCGCTCGTCGAAATTGAGACGCTTGCATGAGACGCGTCACGCCCTCTGATAAAACCTTCATTTACTGCTGGAAATGAGACGCTCAGAGGATTTGCTCGTATCGAACCAAACTCGGTTTGGTAAACTACAAGCACGGTTCCGTTTTAGGGAATGGAGTGGATATGGGCAATCCGGATGGCGGCTTCATTAACGAACGTACTGGCGCCTATGTTTCTCCCGAACGCGCACACCAGCATGTTGGCGAAGAGCATGCGTTTGACGGCTATGAGAAAGCACGGAGCAGGTCGACGGGCAACTTCTACATGCGTGAAACTGGGTCGGGCGCTCCTTCCTCAGTTAATTCCGCCCTTGAAGCCCTCGAGAATATTGAGCGTACCAGATCTTTGATGCGCATGACGTCTATGCCTGGCATTCTTGGTTATGATGGACGTTCAGCTTAGAGAGTACCTCTGTTCCCTTGCACGACAGGAGGGCTTCTCTGTCGAATCTTGTGATGAGTTTGTCTTATCGTTCAACTTCGAGGGAGACTATGTTCAGATAAAATGGATTAATACTGAGACGTTTCCTTTCGAGATTCCCGAGTTTCAGCTTGTCGGCAATTTCCCCGACAAGCTTATTGGGATTCCTCATGTGTCTCCAGACGGACGAGTTTGTGTTTTATAATTACACATATCGTTGATGTTGAAAAATTAGAAATCATAATCAAAAACTCTGAAAAACAAACTTTTTAATTTTGAAAAGGAAGGATATTAAATGAAACACTTACCTAAAAGTACACCTACGGAAATATTGAATGACCCATACGGATTTACTTACAAAGAAATGTCGGAAGTAATTGGAGAGGATAAAGCAAGAGCCTTATATACGGAATTATATAAACAGCCATTTCACAAAAAAATCTATCAATATCAACAAAAAAAGTCTATAAAAGTAGCGATACTGAAAAGTATGTTTATGAATTGAAAGACAACAGGTATATCGAAACGGTTTTTATTAAACGGCGAGATGGTGGGACTGTTTGCGTAAGTACGCAAGTTGGTTGTTCTGTTGGCTGTATTTTTTGTGAGTCCGGACGCAATGGTTTTGTTCGTAATCTAACACCGTCTGAAATTGTGCAGCAGGTCATATTGATACGTCAAAAAGTAAATCGTATCGTTTTTATGGGAATGGGAGAACCTTTATTCAATTACGACAACTTGATTGCAGCAATCCATATTCTTCGAGATAGAAATGGACTTAACTTTCCAACCGACGGCATTACCGTATCAACAGTTGGTCCAGTTAATCAATTAAAAAAATTGCGCGAAGAACATCTAAAAATTCAGTTGACAATATCTTTACATGCAGCAACACAGGCTGCGAGAAACTGTATCATTCCTCATATGCACATGTACGCTATTGAAGATGTTGTTAAGCAAGCATTGTCCTATTCACAAAGGCATAATCGAAAAGTGGTATTTGCGTATTTACTTTTACCAGGTATAAATGACCGTTCCTCAGATATAAGGCAACTTGCAAAATGGTTTAAGGGCAAAAATGTTATGATTAACGTGCTGCAATACAACCCGACGAGTAATTCAAAAATTAGAGCACCACAAAAACAAGAAATGGTTGCGTTCAAACATCAATTAGAGCAAACAGGACTTGAAGTTACCATGAGAGTTTCTCATGGTAGAGAGATTAAAGCAGCTTGTGGACAATTAGCTAATACATATAATAAAGCCAAAAAACAACAAAAATAATTTAATTAAAAGAGCCAGACGCACAGACGCAGAGCCGATAATATGCAGTTTGAAATACTGCTGTTATCGGCTCTTTTTTGATTTTAATTTGTGCCCCCAATAACCATATTGGAGCAAAATCAGAACTGTTGCTTGTCGTTCTTTGATTTCCGCAGCAGCTTTGAAAAATCAAAGCCGCCGTTTCTTTTTATTTTTGATAAAACCACCGCTCGAGTCGATCCATGTGATCCCGCAGGTGCATTCTGCCAAGTTCTCATCAGACTTCGGGAATTATTGCATTCAGGCGTTGACGGGATAAACAAGAGCGACTATTTCGATGAGTTCACCGCATATTGGAGTTATAACAGTAGCTTTAAGGGCATCTTTTTTTCATGCGCTAATGTCAGCGATGAATTCAAAGAACTCGTGGTAGCTCCAAGCGATATTCCAAAGGGATGGCTTATCGCCGACTCTAAAGAAGCCGCCGAACGATATGTTGGCAGTTCATTAGATGACGCCATGATCAAAGCATGTATCTATGTTCCTTTAGATCAGGAATTGCGATATCCGTTTCCAGATGGTCGAGCTGAGTGGATTGACGTCATATCCTCTTCCTGCCCCTGTGGCAACCAGCTCCGAAGTGCCCTCAGAAAGGCTGGACGCAATCCTTTGGTAGTATTGTTCTCACAACCTGCCAAAAACGGAAGGGTCCTTGCTGCGCTTGTATTTAATTTTGAGGCATTCAATTCTAAAGCAGCCCTTCAGAAAGGTTTGTTTGAACTGAGATATCTGGATGACGAAATGACAGATTCTGAGTTCAATGCGAAGCTGCGATCATTAAGCAGGACAATCAAGCCTGGTCAGCTCGCGAGAGCTCATGTCGAGGATCTGCGCGGCAGTAGACTTCTGAACAGGGGCGGCGTCGGTCGAATGCTCGACTTTGATTCCGTGCTAATGTTGGGATGTGGGTCGCTAGGTTCGGTCGCTGCCGATGCCTTTGCTAGATTGGGAGTGAAAAGCCTCACTTTAGTTGATAATGATTTCATAATGCCGGAAAATGTCGCGCGTCATATCTGTGGCCTGGATAATGTGATGATCAATAAGGCGGTTGCCACGAGAAACCGCATCCGCTTGTTAGCCCCGTGGTGTGAGTGCGTGCCTCAAGCGCAGGATATTCACCTTTATCTTGATTCTCTCACCGATTCATCCCCAAAACCCGGGTTAGTTGTAGTGGCGACCGGTTCGCTATCTACAGAGCTGCATGCCTTTAAAATATGGAGGGACCTCTACCCGGATACTCCAATCATGGCAATATGGATGGAACCATATGGGGTTGCGGCTCATGCACTTTTGCTGAACTCCCCAACCGCGCTCGATAAGTTAGCACTTAATGACAATGCTGAATTCGATGGAGGAATTGTTATTAATGCTAACGAGCTCTCGAAGCGTGAGTCGGGATGTGCTTCAACATTTGTTCCCTATGCAGGTTCTGACGTGTTAATTTTCGTTAATACGCTACTCAGCGTTATTCCGAATTGCATAAATTCATGCGATGGATACCGCTTCGATTGGTTCGGAAAACTATCAGTCTCCCATAATTATCCAGTGTTGCTTCGTGATGGGGCGCTCGAGCATCACGATTATTCTTTCGAGATAGTGAGGCTGTGATTTGATTCAGATTTCACTCGATGAAAGATTCTCTCTTTCTATTGCCTCAGAAGCGATAAACAGGTTGCAGGATTATCTTAAAGATGCAGGTTTTAATAGCGAATCCGGAGGGATTCTGCTCGGCTGCCAACAGGAAAATTCGCTTGATTGTTTCATTCTAGACTTCACACTTCCAAATCCTGAGGACGACGCAGGTCCATATTACTTCGTGAGAAAAGCTCGACCCGCAGAAAAATTAATTGAACGCATCTGGCATAAGAGTAATGGGAAAATCAATTATATTGGCGAATGGCATACACACAATGAGGATAGGCCAACCCCTTCGTCAACCGATATGGCTCTTTTGCGTCAAGCTGCAACGTCGGGCGCCAGTCCGTACGGCTTTGTTTTTTTAATTATTATTGGGAATAATCGAGAGGCGTTCTTAGCTTTTACACGCACTGGCGAACGTGTAGAAAAAATCAAATCAACCTATTTTTGCTGCTAATATATCCCGCGTTTTGCCCGAGCTTCTAATTCAGATACAGATTTGATTGAATGACTATCTCATCTAGTAACACTTGTGGATAAAACTCTGCTGCCGCTGCATATCCCCTCGTCAGTTCATATGCCGGTGATATTGTTTTCGTGTATTGCTTTTCGGATTGTCAACCGATTTGTGCGTCTAGGCGGCCGTTTCGGCCTCTTCGCCCACCTTCGGCGTCACCCTGATGCGCGAGAAGTCGAAGACGCCGCCGTGCTTTCCGTCTCGTGTGCCGCCCTTGCGCTTCACGGGGTCGATGCGGACGTCGAGCAGGAAGTCGAGCGCGGCTCGCTTGGTCGCGAGGTCGGCCTCGTGGAATGCTTTCGCCGGGTCGATGGCCTCGGCAACCTCTCGCGGCATGACGGCCCGCGTGGCCTCGTCGGCCTCGCGCCGCTGCTCTACGCGTATGGCCTCGATGCGCTCGCGTGCCCTCTCGCGTCGACCTTGCAGGTCGCGGCCCTCGATGATGCCTTCGTTATATTCTCGCTCCGCCTTCTCGATAAGGCGCTCCTGCCGGGCAACCTCTGCCTCGTAGTCGCGCGACGCTCGTGCTCCGCGCTGGATCACGAACGACGCGCGCACCTCCTCGCGGTCGAGGTACTTCTCGACCAGCACCTCGACGTACTTGTCCGTGTAGCTGGCGAGCGCGCACACGTGGGCGCTCTCGCCGTGCGCGTGGTTCGGGCAGACGTATGAGCCGCCCTTGCCACCTTGGATGTGGAGCGTGTGGCCGCAGACGCCGCAACGGAACAGCCCGCTGCCGATGTGGCGGCGCACCTTCGGCGACATGAGGTTGGTGCGGCGGGCGGAGTCGTCGAGCACGTCCTGCACGCGCCACCACGTCTCGCGGTCGATGATGGGCTCCCACGCGCCGCTGACCGGGTGGCCGTCCCCGTCGAGCCACAGCATCGAGTACCACTTGCCGGAGCCGTCGCCGCCCTTCTTGCTCTTCGAGGTGGGCGTGTACCCGACGTAGGCCGCGTACTTCGGGTTTCGCAGCATGAGCCGCACGGTAGCCGAGTACCACGGCTGCTCGGGCGGCAGCTCGCGGGGCCGGTCAGGGTGCGCCTTATTGAACTCGACGGCCTTTGTGTATGCGGGCCTTGGGACGCACGGCACATCTTCAAGGCCGTCCTCCGCCTCGCCCGATAGGGCACGCGCGATGGCGTCGAGCGACGCGCCGCGAAGAAATGCCCGGTAGACGGCGCGCACGACCTCGGCCTCGTCCTCGACGACGCGGGCCACGCGCAGCCGTCCCTGCTCGTCGCGGTGCATCTCACGAACGTAGCCGATGGGTCGCGCGCCGGTGAAGAGCAGGCCCTTGTCGGCGCGGTCCTTGTTCGCCGCCCGCTGTCGCTCGCCCTTGTGCGCCACCTCGTAGGCGGCGAACGTGGCGCGCATTCGCAGGAACAGCTCGCCCATCGGAGAGCGCGTGTCGAGCGCCATGTCGCCGCCCTTGGCGTCGGCCATGTCGAGTCCGTGGTACTTGCACTGATCGAGCCACCATTCTAGTTGGCGGGGCTGGCGTGTGAGGCGGTCGATGTCCCAAAAAATCACAGCGTTGATGCTGCCGTCCTCGACGGCACGCGTCATCCGCTCGTACTCCGGCCGCTTGCCTCCGGGTTTGCTCGCCGATACGGAGTTGTCGCAGAAGACCTCCTCGACGGGCCACCCGGCGCGCTCGGCCCACTCGCGGCAGTATTTCTCTTGGCGCTCCACGCCCTCCTCGCGGCCGGTCGCATCGAGCGATATACGGGTGTAAATCGCGGCCCTGACGTGTTTCGCCTGTCTCATATGCCGTCTCTCCCTGAACAAGTTTGTGCTGTTCAGGCCTTATTTTATCGCATTCACCTATCTAGCGGAAGATGAGAAGAGCCAGCCGGAGATGGACAAGCTCCTCAAGATGTGCGAGATCTTCGACTGCACGCTCGACGAGCTCGTGACGGGCAACCTCACCGGCCGCACCGCGCCCGCGACGGCCGCGCCCATCCCCGCCGGCCCGCCCACCGACGTCTGCGGCTACGAGGAGCACTGGCGCATGATGGCGCTCAAGGTCCCCACCGGCGTGGCCCTCATCCTTCTGGGCATCGCGCTCGGCCTGCTCTTCGAGGGCTCGGTCGAGCTGGCGTCCTGGAATGGGCGCGACGGCCTCTTCGTGATCATCGTGCTCGTGGGCATCCTCGCTGGCCTCGCGTTTCTCGTGCCCGCGGGCATGGAGCACACGGCGTTCCAGAAGGCGCACCCCTACGTGGAGGACTTCTACACCGACGAGGACCGCGCCGCAGCCCGCCGGCAGTTCTCGACGGCGCTCATCGCTGGCCTCGCGCTCATCTTTGCGGGCATCGGCTGCCTGCTCATGCTCGAGAGGACGGCGGAGAACTGGGGGCTCTTCTTCCTCATGTTCTTCATCGCCCTGGGCGTGTGGTGGATCGTTCGCGGCGGCATGCTGCTCGGGCGCGTCAACGTCGAGGAGTACAACCGCTCCATCGCAGAAGACCTCGAGGTGGAGGATATCGTATCCGCAGAGCTGGACGAGGCGCAGCGCGAGGCTCTTCTCGCCCAGAGGCGGCGTGGCAAGAAGCTCGGCGCCGTGTGCGGCGTCATCATGATCGTGGCCACGATTGTGGGCCTGGCGCTTCTCTTTGCGCCGGTGTTCTCGGCGCCAAACATGGACTCCTGGACCCCGGAGGGCACCTCGGCCATGTGGTTCTGGGTGGCCTGGCCGGTGGGTGGCCTCGTCTGCGGCATCGTGACGCTGCTCTGGGAGGCGTTCGGCCGGGAAGAGTGACGATGAAAAGGGGACGGGTTATTTCTCTCAGGGAATTTGGGACAGGTTATGCCCCGAGGGCATAACCTGTCCCAAATTCCCTGAGAGAAATAACCCGTCCCCTTTTCAAATCACTTCCGCTGCGCCCACGTCGAGAAGGATGCTCTGCTCGGCGATTTCCGCCGGAGCCACGGCCTCCCCAAGGTTCACGCAGGCGTAGGTGGCGCGCGGGTTCTCGGCTGCCATGCGCCAGAAGGGGTACTTAATGATGACGGGGGTGTTGGCGCCCACGCCGATCTCAAGGAGCAGCAGGCGCGAGCCCCGGTGACGGCGGACGAAGTCCCGGTAGTGGGTCGCGGCGGCGTGCCATCCCTCGTCCTCCACGAAGGTGTCGTCCGCGCGCAGGTTCATGGTCATGGGCGCCCCGCAGACGGGGCAGCGCGGCACGAGCCCCGCGGGCACGCGCATGTCGCGCTGCTCGGCGACCATGCGCAGCACCGCGGCCTCGTTGTCGTAGGTGCGCGCGTGGCACGGGACGCCGCACTGCCACAGGCCGTAGTCGCCCTGCGTGTAGAAGAGGCGCCCCTTGGGAAAGCCCGCGCGCTGGAAGCAGTGGTCCACGTTGGTGGTGAGGACGAAGAAGTCCTTCTCGCCCAGCGCCTCGAGCAGGTGCTCGTAGAGCGGGGTGGGCACCGGGTCGTAGCGGTTGATCTTGATGTAGCGGCTCCAGTACGCCCAGCGCTCCTCCTCGGACGGGAAGGGGAAGAACCCGCCGGAGTACATGTCCGTGAAGCCGTACTTCTCGATGAAGTCGGAGAAATGCTCGCGGAAGCGCGCGCCGGAGTATGTGAGCCCGGCTGCTGTGGAGAGCCCGGCCCCGGCTCCCACGAGCACGGCGTCCGCAGCGTCAAGCGCGTCGGCGAGCCGCTCGAGCTCCGTCGAGGAGCTCCTGGTAGATGCGCTGGTCAGAGTCGAGAAAAACATCGAAGATCACCTTGAGCCCGTGGTCGGTGTATACGAGGTGGTCGAGGACGGCGCGCTCGGCGACGCGCGCCGCCTCCTCCTGCGGAAAGCCGAAGACACCCGTTGAGATGCAGCAGAACGCAAGCGTGGAGATGCCGCGGCGCGTTGCCTCCTCGAGGCACGCCCGGTAGCAGCTGGCGAGAAGAACCTCGTCGTGCGGGGTTGGACGGCCGTCCCGCACGATGGGTCCCACGGTGTGGAACACGTACCGGCACGGCAGATTGTGCGCGGACGTGACTTTGACCTCGCCCGTGGGCTCGGCATGCCCCTGCGCCGCCATGAGGCGCGCGCAGTCCAGGCGCAGCTGCATGCCGGCGTAGGTGTGTATCGCGTTGTCGATGCAGTGGTGCCCGGGCACAAAGCACCCGAGCATCTGGTCGTTGGCGGCGTTCACGACGGCGTCTGCCGCGAGGCGCGTGATGTCGCCGCGCCAGAGCGCCACGCGCGAGAACACGGGGTCCGCGGCGTCGACGGGCGGGAGCGCCGTCGCGTCGACCGCCCCGCCGCGCTCGCGCAGGCGCTCCGCGAGGTAGGCGTCCTGCACGGCCAGTGCCTCTGCCGCCACGGGCGCGGGCGGGCGAACGTTCATGAGTGCGCGCAGGAGGGCCCGCTGGTCGTCGGTGCCCTCCGGCACCACGATCTTCTCGCCGTCCTCGCGCTCCGCCAGCAGTACGTCGATGAGATAGCGCCTGCGCTCGTCCTGGGTCATGACCGTCGCCCGCCCTTCTCGCCGCGCCTACTTGCTCACCACGGAGACGCGCTCGCGCACGTGCTCACCGCTCTCGAGAAGGTCGACGATCGCGATGGCGTAGTCGGCGTAGCTCACCGTGGACTGACCGGCCGCGTTGAGCGTGAGCTCCTCGCCGGCCAGCGTGTACGCGCCGGTGCGCTCGCCGTCCGCCTGGAAGTCGGCGGCGGGGGAGACGTAGGTCCACACGACGTCCGTGCGCTCGCGCAGGTTGGCCAGAGCCGCACCGTGGGCGGCCGAGAGCGGCTTCCAGTCCTCGGGGAAGTCAGGGCCCTGGTCCACGGTGGCGGTGTGCTCCGGGTTCACGAAGAGACTGCCCGCTCCGCCCACGACGACGAGGCGCGTGGGCGTGCCGGCCACGCAGTCGGCCAGGTGGATGGCCACGTTGGTGATCGCGGGGATGGTCTCGGGCGTCCAGCCGCCCGCGGCATCCACCACGGCGTCAAAGCCGGCGAGGTCGGCGGCGGTGAGCTCGAGCGCGTCCTTCACGAGACTCTTCTCGGCAGCGGTCTTGTTCTCTCCGCGCACGACGGCGGTGACGTCCATGCCGCGGCGCGCTGCCTCCTCCACCACGAGCTGGCCTACGCGACCGTTGGCGGCGACGACGGCGACCCTGAGATTCTTCTCGGACATTGCGGTTCCTTTCTCTTGCGCTTCTGCGGACACCGGTATAGTCTCTCCTTTGGTGCACAAGAGAAAGTAGGCACAATAAAGTGCGGTAAGTACCCATAGGTAACTATTGGCGGTGAGCAGCGATGAAAGAAACTGCCGAGAAGGACCTCAAGCAGCGTGAGTGGCCCACGTGCCCGGTGGAGACCACGCTCTCGCTCATCGGCGACAAGTGGAAGGCGCTCATCCTGCGCGAGCTTCTGGGCGGCACCAAGCGCTTCGGCGAGCTGCAGCGCGGCGTGGGGCGCGTCTCCCAGAAGGTGCTCACGAGCCAGCTGCGCGCGATGGAGGCCGACGGGCTCGTTCACCGTGAGGTCTTTGCCGAGGTGCCGCCGCGCGTGGAGTACTCGCTCACGCCGCTGGGGGAGAGCCTCGCGCCCGTGATCGACGCGCTCAAGGCATGGGGCGAGGGCTTCAAGGCGCAGCTGGCGGGCTAGCTGGGGCGTCGCTGCAATTCTGTCCCGCGCCTCTGTTACTATGTAGACATGTCTACAAAGGAGGCTCGCACATGGCAACAGCGGTCGTTTCCGGGCGCGTGGACGAAAAGGTCCGTCAGCGCGCTGACGCCTACATCCGCGCGGCGGGATCCACGCCGGCCGAGGTCATCAAGGTGGTCTGGGAGAACATCGCGCGCACGGGCGAGGTGCCGGAGGAGGTGCCGGCGACCGCTGCCCAAGGTCCCATGGAGCGTCTTGCCGAGCTCAGGGAATCCTTCGGCGAGGCCGACTGGCTCGTGAACCTGACCAAGGAAGAGATGCGCGACATGATTGCGAGTCGCTATGCGTGACTTCAACAGCAGGAGACTGCTCTTCGACACCAACGTCCTTCTCGATGCCATGGTTGTTGGGCGGCCACAGTCCAAAGAGGCATGGGCCGTGCTCGACCGTTGCAACGGCGGGGGAGACGTGGGGCTTGCGACCTGCGGGTCGCTCAAGGACGTCTATTTCATTCTGTCGCGCGGCGGCAAGGAGGCGGAGGCACGCGAGACCGTCGAGAAGCTACGCGAGCTGCTCGTGATCGCGCCGATGGGCGCGGAGGAGTGCGAGCTCTCGCTCGGCTGCGGCGAGCCGGACTTTGAGGACGGCCTCATCCGTGCCTGCGCCGAGCTCAACGACGTGGACGTCATCCTCACGCGTGACGCGGACGCGTTCAAGCGCTCCAAGGTCCGCGCCATGACCTGCGCGGAGTACCTCGAGCTCTTTGGCTAGGCAGCCACTCGCTTAATTCAATCCCCATAACCTTATTTAGACAATATCTATTGAGTTGTGTTATCAATGGGGGTGTACTTAATGAAGTATCGTGTTCTCAGGAAACGAATCTCCGAGCTGGCGAAGTCAAAGGGGCTTTTGGTGGTCTGGGAAGAGGGCTCGAGCCACACAAAGGTGTGTGTTGGGAGCAAGCAGACGACAATCCCCCATCATGCTGAGGTGAATGAGATTACTTCTCGCGCGATACTCCGCTACCTGTTTGGGGGCGAGTGACATGGCAAAGGACGTAACGGCGCGAGTGACGCGGAGCGAAGGCTGGTGGGCCATCTCCGTTGAGGAGATTCAGGGTCTGTTCACCCAAGCGCGTAGGCTCGATCAGGTTGCGGACATGGTTCGTGATGCAGCGTCACTTCTTGGTGTTGATGTGGGGACCGTTGAGGTCTTGCCGGTGCTCGACTCTGACTCGCAAAGAATGCTTGAGGAGCTTGAGACGGCGCGCAGGGAGGCTGAGGAGAAGCAGCGTATCTCCTCTGGTCTTACTAGGGAAGTGATTCGCCGGTTTCGCGACGAGGGCCTCACCTTGCGAGATATTGCCTCTCTCGTAGGCCTCTCTCAGCAGCGTGTCGCCGTGCTGAGCAAGGACGCATAGAAGGCGGCTACGAGCTAACCCGCTCAATGAACGCCTGGTAGTCGGCCTCGTTCTGGTCGGCGTAGGCGCGCGCGAAGTCCCACATGGCGTCCTCGAAGGCGTGGCCGTCGTCGAGGTAGGCCGCGATGGCCACCTCGTCTCCGGTGCGGGCGTGCGCGTGCGCGAGCGACCACGCGCAGAGGCGCGCGACGTTCTCGAGGCTCTCCGGACCCACTGCTGCGAGATCGATCGAGCCCTTGCCGTTCCAGAGCTGGCGCACGTAGTAGTCGCGCGCGCCGCCGTCCGGCGTGGGCACGCTCGTCCAGCCCAGCAAAAAGTCGCTCGTGGACTGCACGAGGCGCTGGCCCTCCACCACGCGCTCGCCGTGGCTGGCAAAGCCGCTCGGCCGCCAGTAGCGCTCCACGACCGACTCCTCGGCCTCCTTGACCTGGAGGACCAGCGGGTCGTCCTCGTCACGCCCGGTGAGCAGCGCGATCCAGGCGCGCCGTCCCACCGATCCCACGCCCACGACCTTGCGTGCCGCGTCCTGCAGGCGATAGCGGCCGAGAAGGACGCGGCGGTCGCGGGGGAGGCTCTCGAAGTAGGTATCGAGCAGACCGTGTAGCGCGTGGGAGAGCTGCGCCGCGTCGTAGCCCTGAGCGGACGTGAGCTCGGCGAGCGGCACCAGCTCCGGCGGCCGTGTGTCAAAGCGGAGGCGCTCCCCGTCACGCACCGTGAGGCGGTCGGCCGCGCGCACGCTGTCCTTCTCGCGTGCCTTCTCCACGACCTTGCGGATGGTTCGGCCGGTCTTGCCGTCAAGCTCAAACTCGTCGAGCACGCGCTCCACGTCGAGGTGGGCGTGCCAGACGTCGAGCTCGCCCATCTCGGCGAAGCGCGCCATCGTTCGACGGTACTGCTTGGCGCAGGCGCGCACGGCGTCGCGGCGGTCGGCCTTGGAGAAGCCGCGGTCGCGCCCGCAGATCTCAATGCTCGCCACGAGGCGCATGACGTCCCACTCCCAGGGTCCGGGCACGGTCTCGTCGAAGTCGTTGACGTCAAAGACGAGGTGGCGCGTGTGGCTCATGAAGATGCCGAAGTTGCCGATGTGCGCGTCGCCGATGCACTGCACCTCGAGGCCGGTGACGGGCATCGTGGCGAGGTCGGCAGCCATGATGACGGCACTGCCGCGGTAGAACGTAAACGGCGAGACGCCCATGCGCTCGTAGCGCAGCGGCACGAGGCTCGGGTCGCGTGTGGTGGACTGCTGCTCGATGAGGTCGATGGCGGGCTCGCTGGATTCGCGCTGCTCCCAGGCGCCGAGCGAGGCAATCGGGCAGGCCTCGCGTGCGGCAAGCCCTGTGGCGCGGCGCTCCTCGACCGTGGGCGCCGGCCGGTAGAGCACCGCCTGCGAGCTGGGCGTGGCGTTCTTCTCGATTATCTCGAGCTCGTCCATGCGAGTCCTTTCGTGTGACAATGGGGACAGGTTCGATTGTCACATAAGGGGGATGGCATTTTGGAGAGCGGCTGGAAGCTCAAGCTGGCGTGCGTGTGGGGCGGCGAGCTCGTCTCGGTGCTCACGAGCTCCATCCTGCAGATGGGCTTCGTCTGGCACATCACGCTCACGACTAACTCGGCGAGCATGCTTTCCTTGGCATCGCTCGCGGGCTTTCTGCCGCTTGCGCTGTTCGGCACCTTCGCGGGGACCATCGTGGACCGCCTGCCGCTCAAAGTCACGCTCATCGGCGCAGACCTCTTCATCGCGGCGGTGAGCGCCGTCGTGGCGGCGATCTCGCTCACGGGCACGCTTCCCGTGTGGGTGGTCATGGTCGCGCTCTTTGTGCGGGCTATCGGCAGCTCTCTGCACACTCCGGCCTTCCAGGCGCTCACGCCGCTCGTGGCGCCTGCCGAGCACCTCACGCGCCTCGCGGGCGTGACGCAGGCAGTGCAGTCGGGCGGCTACATCCTCGGCACGGCCATCGCGGCGGTGATATACCCGCTCTGGGGGCTCACGGCCATGATCGCGCTCGACGTCGCAGGCGCGCTCTTCGCCACGGTCGCGGTTCTGGCGGCACGGCTCGACGTGGGCGGCGCTGTCCGGGGCGAGGCAGCAGGCGAGAAGAACCTCGGCCTTGTGGCCCAGGCCCGTTCCCTCGCGGCTGAGACCGCCGACGGCTACCGCGTTCTGCGCGGCTACCGCGGCCTCTTCGCACTGCTCTGGTGCGGTTTCGTCTTCACGCTGGTCTTCTCGCCCATCTCGGCGCTCTTCCCGCTCATGACGCTCGACCACTTCGGTGGCACCACGGGAGACGCCGCCACGGCGGAGATCGTGTTCTCGGTGGGCATGATCGCGGGCTCGGCGCTGCTCGCGGCCACGGGCGGCCTCAGGAACCGCGCGCTCACCGTCGTGGCGGCGACGGCGCTCTACGGCGTAGCCACGCTCGTGGCGGGCATGCTCGGGGCGGGCGGCTTCGTGGCGTTTCTCGCCATGAGCTTCCTCATGGGCCTGAGCTCGCCGTTCTACTCCGGCCCGCAGACCGCCCTCATGCAGGAGAAGGTCCCGCCCGAGTATTTGGGCCGCGTCTTCGGCCTCTACGGCGCCATCATGTCCTGGGCGATGCCGCTTGGGCTGGCGTTCTCGTCGCTCTTCGCGGACGCGGTGGGCGCACCGGCGTGGTTTGTGGGAGCCGGCGCCGCGATGGTTCTTCTCGCCTGCGTGACCTGGGCAATCCCCGCCATCCGCCACATCGAGTAAAAGGGGACGGGTTTTTCCTCTCAGCGAATCTGGGACAGGTGCCGCCCGCGGGCGCGACCTGTCCCAGATTCGCTGAGAGGAAAAACCCGTCCCCTTTTACCTACCGGACGGCACTCATGAGTGTCGGCCAAGCGACTTGCTGCAGCCGGCACTTCTCGACATATCGCGAGAAGAAGCCGACACTCCTCGCCATAACCTGTCAACTCGGCCGACACTCCTGGCGGGCACTCATGAGTGTCGGCGCGTAAGGGCCATTACCCCCAGCTCTCGCTCACGATTCCCAGCGTGAGTCCATCGCGACTGCCGGCATAGTACTTGTCCAGCACGGCGCCAAAGACGGGGTCTGTGCCCGTGAGCTCGAAGAGCGTCATCGACGAGCGGACCTTGAGCGCGTCGATGTCTCCCAGCACGGCCGCGGGGTCGCTTCCCGGCAGGGCGAGAAGTGCGTGCGAGATTTTAAGAAGACGCGCCCTGAGCAGGGGATGGTTGACGTATGCGTCAAGCTCCCCGCGGCTGGCGATGCCGTAGCGCTCCGCCATGGGGCTGCGGCCGAGCCCGTGCGCCTGCGGGAAGACGAACCAGATCCAGTGACCCCGCTTGCGACCGGCGCGAATCTCGCCGAGCGCCCGTTCGTAGACGTCGCCGTCCTGCGCTCGGACGAAGCGCTCGATGTCAAAGCCTGCGGTCATGCGATGCCCCTTTCCTTTGTCAGATAATAGACCCGTCGCCTGCCGAGAAGAACGGAGGGTCGCATGTCCTACTGCGACTGGGATACCACCGACGAGCTCTGCCTGCGCTACCACGACGAGGAGTGGGGCGTGCCCCTGCACGACGACCGCGGGCAGTTCGAGTTCCTCTCGCTCGAGGTCATGCAGTGCGGGCTCAACTGGACCATGATGCTGCATAAGCGCGAGGTGTTCCGCGCATGCTTCTCCGGCTTTGACTTTGACGCCGTGGCGGCGTTTGGCCCGGAGGACGTAGAGCGCATCCTAGAGACGCCGGGAATGATCCGTTCCCGCCGCAAGGTCGAGGCCACCATCAACAACGCGCGCTGCTTCCAGCGCGTGCGCGAGGAGTTCGGCAGCTTCGACGCCTACCTCTGGGGCTTCTCCGACGGCAAGACGATCCTCTACAACAAGCACGCCGACGGGTGGATTCCCGTGAGCAACGGCCTCTCGGCGCGCGTGGCCGCCGACCTCAAGCACCGAGGCTTCAAGTACCTGGGCCCCACGACGGTCTACTCGCACCTTCAGGCCTGCGGCATCATCAATGACCACGGTCGCGACTGCCCGCGCTACGCCGCGGTGAACGCCATGGGCCCCACCGTCGAGAGGCGCCGCCACCTCGAGAAGGACGTCCGGCACTACGAATGAGTCAAAAGGGACAGTCACTTTTGACTCATTCGCGTGCGAGAGAGGAGTCGTAGCAATGACCAAGCTTCCGTATCTGGCGAGCGGCGCCTCGCTGTGGAGAGGTTACGACTACTACACCGCTCGCAAGGTGCTCTCGTGGGAGCCCTCGGGACCAGGGGATTATCCGCAACAGTTCGAAGGGGTCGTCTCGGGAAACGGCGATACGCCCTATGAGGTGCACATCGACATAGCGCATCCCAAGAAGTCGACCTGCACCTGCCCCTTTGCTGAGGGTCGCCATGTTATCTGCAAGCACATGGTCGCGCTCTACTTCACCGTCTATCCCGCCGAGGCAGATGAGCTTCTGCATGCTGAGGAGCGGTGGGCGGCGGAGGAGGCTGCCCGCGAGGAGGCCCATCGTGCAGAGACGTGGCAGTACGTGAGGGGCCTCAAGAAGGCCGAGCTTCAGGAGGAGCTCTACCGAGCGCTGCTCGAGATTGACGACCTGCGTGACCGTCGTCGTTGGTGGTAGTAAAAAAGTGACCATTCGAGAGAACATGTGTTTCATAATATGTTATACTCTCGTCAAGGTACGAGGGCGACAAGAGCGGCACGGAGGCCCCCAATGGTACGTGCCGGCGGGTGACTAGGGGTAATAGGGACTGGTCACACTTGTTTGTCTCGGGTGGGTTGGTACGCCCATCTTCCGGCACCCGCAAAGTCCGGAGCTCACAGTCTGTGCAGGTTGGTTTGCCGTGAGTGAGACGGGGGTTCAGCTATGGCCAAGAAGTCCATCAAGCAGTTTGACGAGAAGAACGACGAGCGAGTCTACGTGTCCGTTCGCGAGACATTGGAGTCCGCGCGCGGCAAGGTGGAGCGTGCTGTCAACAGCGCCATGGTCGAGGCGTATTGGGAGATCGGGCGCCAGATCGTGGAGGCGACGGGGGAGCGTGCGGAGTACGGGAAGCATCTGGTGCAGTACCTGGCGGAGAGGCTGACTGCGGAGTACGGGAAGGGGTTTACGCCGAGGAATCTCTATCAGATGCAGCAGTTCTATCTTGCGTTTCCAAAAGTGCACGCGCTGCGTGCACAATTGAGCTGGACGCACTATCGTAGGCTGATGCGTATCCCTGATCAGGAGCAGCGCGAGTTTTACATGAACGCTGCGGCAGACGAGCGCTGGACTTCTCGTCAGCTCGACCACCAGATCGCAACGTTCTACCGTGAGCGCCTCCTCTCTTCGCAGGGTGAGAAGCGCGAGCTCATCCGCACCGAGATTCAGCGTTCCGAGCCCGTGACGGGGGCAGACGACTTCATCAAGGACCCGTACGTCCTGGACTTCCTGGACCTGGGCGGTCGCACGGACTTTGATGAGCACCAGCTCGAGCAGGCACTCATGACGAGGCTGCAGGAGTTCATGCTGGAGCTGGGGCGCGGCTTCGCCTTTGTTGGACGTCAGTACCGGCTCGATGGCGAACAGGCAAGCCACTATGTTGACCTCGTCTTCTACAACATCAAGCTTAAGTGCTACGTGCTCATCGAGCTCAAGACTCGTCCGCTCAACGCCAAGGACGTAGGGCAGATGGACTTCTACGTCCGGCTGTTCAACGAGAAGTACGCGGGTACTGACGACAACCCGACCATCGGTCTCATCCTTTGCTCGAGCTCAGACCGAACGGTGGCGAAGTACTCTGCTCTCGCCGACGGCAAGGGACTCTTCGCGTCGAGCTACGTCACGTGCCTGCCCACCGAGGAGGAGCTGACCGACGCCCTCGAGCCCACGCGCCGCGCGATCGCCGAGGCCCGTGCGGAGCGAGGCGAGGAATAACCATCGGGCGCCCGTCTGTCAGTTTGGAGACGGGCGCCAACTAGAAAACCGCAAAATGGGCTAGAGCACCCGCTCCATGAGAACGGCGACGTAGTGTGGCGTGCTCGCGACCTCCCCGGTGGGCTCGAAGCCGAGCTTGGCCCAAAACTTCCGCGCCGGCTCGTTGCCCTCGATGTACGCCAGGCGCACGCGAGAGAGGCCCTCGGCTCGCAGCCTGCGGAGCTCGGCGCGCATGATCAGCGTGCCGACTCCACGTCCATGCCACGCTCCGTCGACCATGAGAAGCCCCACGTAGGCCGACCGCTCGTCGGGGTAGCCGCGGACGACGTCCATGACGGCGACGAGCTCCCCCTGCGCAAGGAAGCCGAGAAACTCCTTCTGGTCGGCCTGGCATCCGGGCGGCGGCTCGCGGAGAGCCTGGGCCAGGTTCTCGAGCGTCGGCCTCTCGCCGTAGAGCTCGTAGTACGCGGGATTGCTCTCGCAGAGGGCAAGGAGCGCGGGAAGGTCCTCGTCGGTGAGCCTGCGTCGAACAAAGGGGGAGAGGTCAACCATGCGCACGGTGCAACCATGCTCGCGCAGTAGCGCGATCAGGTCCGCCGTGGCGAGAAGGACGGTCGCGGTGTTGTCGCACGGGTGGACGGTCACGTGTCCGGCATCGACGAGTTCCTGGTCGATTACGACCTCCACGCGCCCTCGGCCATCGTTCAGCGCGCCGAGCGGCGTGACGGAGCCGGGCGCGAGGCCGAGCATCGAGCGCAGGTCCCTCTCGCTCGCAAACGAGAGGCGGCGAGAGCCCAGGCGTTCCTGGACCTCTCGCAGCGAGACGTCCTTCTCGTCCGGAAGGCAGACGAGGTAGTACGCGCGGTGCTTGTCGTCCCGCAGGAAGAGGTTCTTGGCGCCGAGCTCCTGGTGGGGGATGCCCGCGGCGTGCGCCTGCCCCACGGTGAAGACCGCCTCGTGCTCGTAGAGCTCGTAGGCGATTCCGGCCCGGTCGAGCAGCGCGATCGTCTCCGCCTTGCCGTAGGCGTGCAAAAGTGCCTGTCCCTTTTGCACGTCAGCGCTCGAGCTTGCGGATGACGGAGATGGAGGGGCTGACCTCGGCGGCAAAGGCGTCGAAGTCGTCGTAGGTGCCGACGATGCTGCCGTAGTGGGTGGGCACCACGACGGCGGGGCGCAGGGCGTTCACGAAGGCCGCGGCCTGACGCGGGTCGCAGGTGTAGGTGCCGCCGATCGGCACGAGCGCGACGTCGCAGCTCACCGTCTCGTTGTCCGGGTTCTGGTCCGTGTCGCCGGAGACGTAGTAGCGCGTGGGCTCGTCGTCGAGCGTGACCACGTAGCCGAGCCAGCCGTTCTCACGCGGGTGCATGCCCAGGCGCTCGGGCTCCACGTTGTAGGCGGGCACGGCCTCCACGCAGATCCCCGGCAGCTCGATCTTCTCGCCCGCGTCCATGAGGTGCGTTGCGGCGGCGCCCAGCCCCGCCACCTCGCCGGCCATGCTCGCTGGCGCCACGACCACGGTCTTCTCGCCGGCGACGCGCGCGTAGTCCTCGGGCGAGAGGTGGTCGTAGTGGGCGTGGGTGATCAGCACGTAGTCCGCGTCGTGCGCGGCCTCGGCGTCAGTTAGCGCAAAGGGGTCGAAGTAGGCGACGGTGCCGCCCGCCCCCTCGACCCGGATGGCGCTCTGGGTGAACACGCGGACGTTCTCGAGGCTGCTCATGGCGGCTCCCCTCCTATAATCTAGTCATCTGATTGTACGTTGAGCCGGAGGCCATCATGCGCGAGAAGATCGACGTCGCCGAGTACGCACCCACCATCCTTCGCGAGCTGCCCACGGGCGTGCTGCTGACCGCGAGCGCGGACGGGCGCGCCAACCCCATGACCATAGGCTGGGGCACGCTGGGAGTCGAGTGGGGCAAGCAGCTCTTCGTGGCATACGTCCGCAGCAGCCGCTTCACCTACGGCCTCATCGAGAAGAGTGGCGAGTTCACGGTCAGCGTTCCCATGCGCACGGGCGAGAAGGACCACGACCAGCGCATCAGCCAGATCCTGGCGGTCTGCGGCTCCAAGAGCGGCCGCGACACGGACAAGGTCGCCGAGCTCGGCCTCACGCTCGCGGAGGGGGAGGAGGTCGGCGCGCCCGCCGTCCGGGAGTTCCCGCTCACGCTCGAGTGCCGCGTGCTCTTCAAGAGCGAGCAGGACGAGGCGCGCCTTCCGGACGACCTGCGCGAGCGCTACTACTCCACCGACGCGCCGCACACCGCGTACTACGCGGAAATCGTGAGCGCCTACGTCCTGAGATAGGATTGCGTCGCGCCCGCCGTGCCCGGCACCCATGAGTGCCGGCTCGCGGACCGCGCCGCGCCGGCACTCCCGAAGGAACGCCGCGTGCGAGACGGCGCCCCCGCTCGCAAACGGTCAAATAAACCGGCACTCCCCGCCGGCACCTACGGGTGCGGGCGGGGAGTGCCGTGGCTCGTGCCGGGATGTCGCGCGCCCTACTTCTTGCCGAAGAGGCCGCCCAGGCTGTCGGCGATGCCGCCGAGCGGGGTGCTCTCGAGCATGTCGCCGAGGTTGCCGGCGATGCTGCCCAGGTCGAGGCCGCCGAGGTCGAGGCTGCCGTCGGCGATGCCGCTCTTGACGCCGTCGACGATCTGGGAGAGGTCGCCCTCGCCGAGCTCGACGCCGGTGATGCCCTCGATCGTGCCCTTGGGGTCGGAGACGAGCTCCTGGAGCTTCTCGGGGGCGTCCGCCAGGGCGGCGGAGACCTGGGCGATGATTGCCTGGATGTCCATGAATGTCCTTTCGTGTCGTGCGCGCGGGGCGCGTTTGCCCCTCTAGATTACCCGTTGGGCCACCCGGGGACGAGCTGCGGCCGTCAGGCGTGCGCCGGCGGTTGAGGGCGCCGGGCCCCGGCCGCCCCGGCGGCGTCCCCCACGGCGTCGAGTAGCTCGGCGCAGCGCAGCGTCGCCGAGAGGGGCATGACGTCCGACTCGCTGCGCCCGGAGAGCACGAGGCCGACGAAGTGCTCGATCTCGTCGTAGAAGTCGTCGACGGGGTAGGGGAGCTCGATGTCGGCGGCCTCGGCCTCGGCGCGCTCCAGCCGGGCGCGCTGCGGGCGGTGCATGTCCTCCACGGTGATGACGCCCCTCGTCCCGACGACCCGGGCCGTCCGGGGTCCCGCCGTGTCGGCGGCGGTGACGAGCCGGGCCGTGAGCGCGCCGCGCGCGAGCTCCGCGTCGACGAAGCAGTCGTGGCCGTGGTCCCAGCGGGCCCGCGCGGCCACGACCTCGAAGGGGCCGCCCAGGTAGTCGTCCACCCAGGAGGCGCAGTAGACGCCCGAGTCCAGCAGGATGCCCCCGCCGCGGGCGTCGGAGAGGTAGTCGCCCCCGCGGGCGATGCGGTCGCCCATGTCGTTCTCGAGGAACGCCTCGACGCGGCGGACCTCGCCGATGCCGCCCCGTGCGACGAGCTCGCGCACGTGCCGGTAGAGGGGCGAGAAGCGCGTCTTCATGGCCTCCATGAGGAGGGTCCCCGTCTCGCGCGCCGCGCGGACGAGCTCGCGCGCCTCCGCCGCGTCCACGCAGGCCGGCTTCTCGCAGAGCACGGCCTTGCCGGCGCGCAGGGCGGCAAGCGCCCACGCGAGGTGCATCGAGTGGGGGAGCGCGAGGTAGACGGCATCGACGTCAGGGCGGGCGAGAAGTGCGGCGTGCGCCGCGCCCGCGACCCCGCCGAGCGCCTCGTCCGAGAGGGCGCCGCCCTCGGGGACGCCATGCTCGAGGGCGAAGGCCTCCGCCCTCCCGGCGGAGCGGCAGCTGATGGCAACGAGCTCGGAGCGCCCCTCGTGCGCGAGGCTCCGGGCGAACCGGTGCGCTATCCTGCCCGCGCCGACGATCCCCCAGCGCACCGTGCGTCCGCCCCTCTCGCCCAGGTCCTTCTCGCCCATGGCTCACCCCCTCTTCCCGCGCGCGGCCCCGAGGCCCATGAGGGCCCGCTCGGCCCCCATCAGCAGCGGGTAGGGGAGCAGCTTGGCGGCGACGTAGAAGGCGCGCATGTCCGCCGAGGGGATGCAGAGCGCCCGCCCCGCCCGCGCGGCTTCGAGGCCGCGCCTGGCCACGCGGCGCACGTCCTCGAAGCCGGTGAGGCCCGCCATGCGCGCGGCGACGTCCCCCGCGCCGGCGTGGTCGAGAAAGCCCGTGCGCATGAACTTGGGGCAGAGCGACGTCACGTGGATGCCCACGGGCCCGAGCTCCGCGTCGAGCGCCCGGGAGAGGTCCAGCACAAAGCGCTTCGCGGCGGAGTAGGTGGCAAGCCCCGGCTGCGGCATGAAGGCCGCCACGCTCGATACGTTGAGGATGCGCGAGCCGGCGGCCATGTACGGCAGCGCGCGGTACGTGAGCTCCACGGGCGCGAGCACGAGCAGGCGCGCCATGGCGGCGTTGTCCGGCGCGGGCATGGCCGCGAAGTCGCCGAACGTGCCGAAGCCGGCATTGTTGACGAGAAGGGCGACGCGGCCGCCGGGGGTCTCGGCGAGCGCCCGCTCAAGCACGTCGAACGACGCGGGGTCCGTGAGGTCGAGCGCGAACGGGCGCACGCGCGGGGAGGTGCGCTCCGCGCGGCGCGAGACGGCCCAGATCTGGTCGAGCGGGCCGAAGTAGCCCTCGGCGAGCAGGCGCACGAGCTCGGCGCCGAGCCCGGACGACGCTCCGGTGACGATCGCGATGTTGGTCATGGTGCCCTCCAGACGTGCCCGAGGTGACGTGCCTCCCATTTTGGCACGGCATGTTCCACCAGCGGATGACATTCGCGTTTCTCGTCTGGCGGCGCACCGCTGGCTGATACCATGACTCGGTTTTGTTGCCCGGAATGGGGTGCCGCCCGCGCCTGTCCGGGCATCCGCGAACACCTGAAGGGAACGTCATGAAGAACTCCGAGATCTACCGCCGCACGCTGAAGTTCTCCGTCATGCGCCTCGTGCGGACCGTGCTGTGCCTCGTTCTGCTGGCCGCCCTGCCGCTCGTCGCCTTCGTCACCACGGGCATGGCCGGCCTGGACGAGATGGCGCAGCTCGCCGCGACGGGCGTCGCGTTCATCGTGGCGCTCATCGTCTTCTACGTCGTCGCGCACTACGGCGGCTACCTGCTCACGGCCGGGCAGGTCGCCATGATCACCGAGGGCGTCGCCACCGGCGAGCTCCCCGAGGACACCTATGAGGCGGGCAAGCGCGCCGTGAAGGACCGCTTCGCCACGGCGAGCGTCTACTACGGACTGTGGTCGATCACCAAGGCCATCACCAGCGAGGTCTCCTCCGGCATGAACGCGCTCGCGCGCGGGATCGACGGCGAGAACAGCACGGGCCCCGCCTCCGTCATCGCCGGCATCATCTCCGCGGTCGTCAGCGTGGTGCTCGAGTACCTCAACTACTGCAGCCTTGGCTGGGTCTTCCTCCACGGCGAGCAGTCCGCGTTCAAGAGCACGTGCGACGGCGCCGTGATCTACTTCCAGAACTGGAAGACCCTCATGAGGAACTCCGCCAAGGTGATCGCCATCACCGTCGTCTCGCTCGCGCTCATCGGCGGTGCGTTCTTCGGCGTCGCGTACCTCGTCCTGGGATCGATCGAGCCGCTCACGACCGTCCTCTCCCAGATTGACGCCACCGCCACGCTCGAGGACGGCACCGCCGTGCCCGCCGGCACCTCGCTCGTCGTGCTCTGCGCCGTCATCGCCCTCGTGCTCTGGAGCGGCATCCACGGGGCCTTCGTGAAGCCCTACATCCTCGTCTCCGTCATGCGCCGCTACATCGAGGCCGGCCGCGCGGACACGCCGCAGGTCGACGTCTACGAGAAGCTCTCCGGCATGTCCAAGGGCTTCAGGAAGGCTCTCGACCGCGCGGGTGAGGGGGCTCCCTCGGCCGCGTAGGCGAAGGGGCGGTGAGACAGGGGGGCGGTGAGACAGGGGGGACAGGTTCATTTGTCTCATTAGAACTCTAATGAGACAAATGAACCTGTCCCCCCTGTCTCACCGCCCCTGCCTCGCTAGTATCCGGCGACGGTGCCCCCGGAGCTCAGAAGCCTCTTCAGAAGGGAGAACTCGTTCCGGCAGAACTGGTCGAGGCGCTCCACCTCCGCTCGGCGGGGCCCCTCGAGCAGCGCGAGGCACACCGGGATGGCGGGCGCCTCGGCCGGGTTCAGGTCATGCATCGCCGCAAAGGGCAGGATGCTGAGCGCCTTGAGGTTGACGCCCATGATGTACCCGTTGCGGCTTTCCAGGTGGTCGACGACCCCCTCGTTGGTGCTGACGTGCTCCAGAGGGGAGGCGAGCCCATGCTGGCGACAGGTGACCAGCACCGTCTCGTTGAAGCCGTCTATCTCGTCATTCCAGAGCACGGGGTAGGGGGCGAGGTCGGCAAAGGTCAGGCGGCCCCTGCCGCGCAGGGGGTGCCTCCGGCCCAGAAAGACGCCCGGCGTGACCGTCCCGATCTGGGCGCAGGTGCACCCCGGGGCGCTCAGGCGACCGATGGTGAAGAGGGCGTCGAGGCTCCCTGCCCTGAGGTCTGCCAGCGCGGCGGCCCCCGTCCGGACGGAGAGGCGCGTCTCGATTCCGAGGGAGTGCGTCATGAGGCGCGCCACGATGCCGCAGATGAACTCGTGCTTCGAGAAGGGCGGCGTGACGAGGGCAAGCCTGAGGTCGCTTCTCGGCGCCGGCCCTCTGCTCAGGGAGTCGGCGATCTGCCCCACGGACTCGAAGCTCTCAACCGCCCTTCGTGCCGGCTCGAGCAGCGCGTTCCCGAGGGGCGTGAGGCGCATCCCACGGCCCGCTCGGACAAACAGCTGCCCGCCGAGCTCGTCCTCAAGCTCGTGAATCGACTTGGAGACAGCCTGGACCGAGACGCCCTCCTCCCGCGCGACGACGGAGAAGTTCCCCGTGCGCGCCGCGCCGCAGAAGAACACGAGCTGCCTGATGTTCATTGATCTCCTTCGACGGTACCCGGCGTCCTTCCCAGTCTATCCGCGCGCTCGGGGTGACTCTCGAGGACGGGGGCGCCCTTTCCGATATCAACCGTAGATTGAAAGTTGCGGGCGATTCTCGGAGTGAGCTAACCATCCCTACGGTTCGGCTAGCGTTGTATCCTATATGGTTGTCTGACGACGTGGTGTCAAGGAGCCCGCATGACCTTAGAACAGCAGCCCGCGCCAGCGCAGCCCACAACGCCGGGGGTCGCTCCCGAGCACGGCGATGCCGAGCGGAGAATCCCCCTCGTGATGAGGCTCTACGGAATTCTCTGTACCGTTCTCGGCGTGTTCACCGCGTTCGCGGTCGTCGTCTTCGCCGCGCTCATGGGGTGGTCGCTCCAGACTGACCCGTCCATGATCATCGTGGGCACCGACCCCACGCTGCCCGTGGTCCTTCTCGCCATCAGCTATCTCGTCACCATCGGTAACGCGGTCGCGCTCGTCGTCTTTGGGCACTCGCTGCGCAAGAGCCAGCGCCGCAACGCGGTGCGCTGGTCGCACGTGCTCATAGGCACCTCGGTCATCCAGGTCCTGCTCAAGATCATGCTGCAGGGCATCGACACCACGCTCATCTCCGATGCCATCCAGCTGCTCATTCTGGTCGCCATTTCCGTCACCGTTGACCCCTCGCTCAGGCAGGAGCGCGAGCTCAAGCGCCGCGTGCGCGACATGGTCGACCGCGAGGCCGCCGAGGAGGACATGCTCGGGCGCGACCTCGAGGGTAAGGGCTACATCGAGCTCAACTTCTTCAACCTGTTCTGGGTCTTCGTGATCTGCTGCTTCCTCGGGCTCATCATCGAGACCGTGTACCACTTCGTCATCGTGGTGCCCGGCGAGGTTCAGGACCGCGCCGGCCTGCTCTTCGGGCCCTTCTCGCCCATCTACGGCTTTGGCGCCGTGCTCATGACGGTGGCGCTCAACCGCTTCTACAGGGCCAACCCGATTATCATCTTCGTCGTCTCCGCCGTGATCGGGGGTCTCTTCGAGGCCGCGACGGCTTGGTTCATGGAGATGGGCTTCGGCGCCGTGGCCTGGGACTACTCGGGCTCCACGATCTTCGGGCTCTTCCCCGACCCGATCGCGGCCATCTTTGGCGGACGCACCTCGACGCTCTTCATGTGCATGTGGGGCGCCCTCGGCTTCGTGTGGATCAAGCTCTGCCTCCCGTGGATGCTCAGGCTCATCAACCTCATCCCGTGGAAGGTCCGCTACTCCTTCACCACGCTCTGCGCCGTCCTCATGCTCGTGAACGGCGTCATGACGCTCGAGGCGCTGGACTGCTGGTTCGAGCGCCTCTCCGGCATCCCGCAGACCACACCCGTCGAGCAGTTCTACGCCGAGCACTACGACAACGACTACATGGCGCACCGCTTCGAGTCCATGACCATCACGCCGGACGACTCCGCGCGCGTGGACGGCGCGGCGCGCGCCGTGGCTGACGCCTCGGCGGGCCCGGAGGCATGATGGCGCCGGGCGAGGTCCCGGCGAGGCCGCGCTGGGGGCGGCGCGTCCTTCTCGCCCTGCTGGCGGTCCTGGCCGTCGCCGTCATCGCGCTCGGCCTGGCGGTGCAGCGGCGCCTCGTGCAGAGGGAGGAGGGCCTGGGCGTGGTCCAGGCCCCGAGCGAGTTCGCGGCGCTGGAGGGCTCTACCGGGCGCACGGGGTCCTTCTCGACGCGCATCGACTTCACGAGCATGGCCACGGGCACGGAGACCATCTCCACGGAGGTGTCCTGGGACGACGAGTGGTTCTTCCAGGATCCCACCGAGTACAACCACGAGTTGGCCACCACGTGCTCCGTGCTCTCCGCCGTGTCCAACTCCGAGTCCGCGTACTACCAGGCGGGCTCGGACTCGCCGGCCTACATGGAGGCCGCGCTCGCGGCGCTGGGCTTCGAGGAGATCTCCACGGCGTCGTATCAGTACCGCAGCGAGATCTTCGACGAGGTCGTGGACTTCATCACCGGCACGGACGACGTGGTCGCCTACTCGGTTGCCACCAAGCGCGTGACGGGCGAGGGCGGCGCCGAGAAGACCCTTTTCCTCGTGTCCATCCGCGGGAGCTACGGCTCCGAGTGGCTGAGCGACCTCAACATGGGCGACGCCGCCGCCTACGACATGGACGAGATCACGCACGAGGGCTTTGCCCAGGCCGCGCGCGAGATCGTGGACGCGCTCGCCGCGCGTATCACCGAGGAGGCAGGCCTCGGCGGTACCGACGACATCTGCCTGCTCTTCACCGGGCACTCGCGCGGGGCGGCCACGGCCAACATCGCCGCCGCATACGCCGACGAGATGTCGCAGGGTCTGCGCGTGCTGGCGCCGCTCGAGAGCATCTACTGCTACACCTTTGCCACGCCCGAGGTCACGACCTTCGATACCGCGCGTGACGCCCTCTACGACAACATCTTCAACATCATGAACCCCAGCGACATGGTGCCGCGCCTGCCGCTGGAGTCCTGGGGCTATACGCGCTTTGGGCACGACCTCTGGCTTCCCGGCTACGGTGACGAGGGCTTTGACGAGAAGTACGAGGGGATGTGCCGGGTCTTCGAGGCAAACACGGGCGTGGAGTGCCCGTACGTGCCCGAGGACCGCGAGCACGTGGACAAGCTCGTGGAGGACCTGGGGCGCGAGATTCCCACGGACGACGATCTGGCGAGCGCGGGCGGGGTCTTCTCCCTCGCGCACGACCTTCTCGCCGACGTGAACCCCATGCAGGTGCTCTACGGCCACTACCCGAGCGTCTACATCGCCTGGATGCAGTCCCTCGACGCCGTTCGCGCCAGCTAAGCCCGCCAGTCACGCCAATCACGTCAGGTTCGTTTGGCATGCCAAACGAACCCGGTTAAAATGGCACGCCAAACGAACCTGACGTGATTGGCGTGACTGGCACGGGAGGCAGGCGATGGGGGACGTGCGCAAGGAGCTCGCACGCGTGCTGCGCGAGGGCGAGCGGACGGTGGAGCGCCGGCTCGAGGCGTTTCTCGCCGACCCGGACGACGTCGAGACCATCCACCGCCTGCGCATCTCCATCCGCACCCTGCGCAGCCTGCTCGCGTTCTCCTCGCCGTTCCTCAGGCGCCGCCGGCACCGGCTGCTCCAGGACGACCTGCGCTCCGTGGTGATAGAGACCTCGCGCCTGCGCGAGTACGACGTGCTGCTGAGGCAGGTCCGCGCGCTCGACGTCCCGTACGGCGAGCTCGACGAGAAGATCGGCGAGCTGCGCGAGCTCGAGCGCAACCACGTCGTCGACGTCATGCGCGGGCGTCACGCGCGCCGTGCGCTGCGACGCGTGAGAAAGGCGATGGAGAAGCTGCCCTGGCGGCGGGGCGCTCGCGAGGCGGGCGTGACGCGGGCGGACGTGCGCGCGACGTTCGACGATCTGGTCCGCAGCGTCGACGAGCGCTACGCGCGCGTCGACCGGGCGGACGCCGACGCCGTGCACACCCTGCGCAAGCGCGCGAAGCGCGTGCGCTACGTCGGGGAGAGCTTCGCGGGCCTGCTGGGGCCCGACGCCGTCGCCGAGGGGGCGCGCATGAAGGGCGTGCAGGACGAGCTCGGGGACATCTGCGACGCCCGCGTCAACGTGGCGATGGCGCGCGAGTTTCCCACGAGGGGGCTCTCCGACGAGGCGCGTCGCGCCCTCGAGGTCCTTCTCGCCCAGAACCAGGCCCTCGTGGACTCCTTCTGCGAGCAGTGAGACAAGGGGGACGGCGAGACAAGGGGGACAGGTTCGTTTGTCTCATTCGAAATTGAACGAGACAAACGAACCTGTCCCCCTTGTCTCGCCGTCCCCCCTGTCTCGCAGCCCCCGTCTCACCGCTTGCAGAGGCCGGCTGAGCGGGCGGCGTCGAGGAGCTCGGCGTTGCGGGCGTTCATCGTGCCGAACTCGTCCACGCAGCAGATGACCTCGCGGCAGGCGAGAAGGACCTCGCGGGCGCGCTCCACCGCCTCCGCGCTCACGGGCTCGAAGTCGCGCTCGTAGATGACGCGCGTCGCAAGCTGCGCGGCGAGCAGGCCGTCGGCATCGTGCTCGTGCAGCACGCCCGCGGCAAACGGCGTGCCCTCGCGTGCGAGCCGCCGGAAGCACGCCGCCCCCGTGCCGCCCCCGGCGATGACGAAGACCTCGGGCTCGCCCTCCGGCCGCACGAGCTCGACGCTGCCGAACATCGGGTCGTAGGCGCCCGGCGCGAGGTCGTAGAGCTCGGAGATGCGCTCGGCGGTGAATACCTCGTCAGGCGCGCCCTGGCACATGACGCGCCCGTCCCGGATGCAGATCACGTGGTCGGCGGCCTTCTGAGCGAGGTCGATCTCGTGCAGCGACGCCACCACGGCGATGCCGCGCTCGCGCGCCTCCCGGCGCAGGAGCTGCAGCACCTCCAGCTGGGAGCGGACGTCGAGGTACGACGTTGGCTCGTCGAGCAGCAGCACGCGCGGCTCCTGGCAGAGCGCGCGGGCGAGAAGGACGCGCTGCCGCTGGCCGTCGCTCACATGGGCGAAGTCGCGCTCCGCGATGTCGAGCACGCCCGTCGCGGACATCGCGGCGGTGACGGCCTCGCGGTCCTTCTCGCTCAGCACCCCGAGTCGGCCGGTGAACGGGTAGCGGCCCGCCTCCACCACGTCGCGGCAGGTGAGGAGCTCCGTCTGCGGGCGGCCCGTGAGCATGACGGACATGGCGCGGGCGCGCTCTGCCGCGGGGACGTCGCCCAGCGCCCGCCCGAAGAGCTCCACGACGCCGCCGAGCGCGCGGAGCTGCCCCGCGACGGTGCGCAGGATCGTGGTCTTGCCCGACCCGTTGGGGCCGATCAGCGCCACCACCTGCCCGGGCCTCACGGCAAGGCAGACGTCCCGCACCAGCGCCCGCTTCCCGTGCCCCACCTCAAGCCCCCGCAGCTCCAGTGAAAGGGGGACGGGTTTTTTCTCCCTGAGAAAGTGGGACAGGTTGTCGTTCGCCCGCGCCACGACTGCGGACGGGTCCTGAGACGGTTCCCGGGCAGGGTCGCTCTTCTCGGCGGCGGGGCTGCCGCCCTTTCGCGTCGCGTCTTCGGGCAAGCCTGTCCCTTTTTCTCTGAGAGAAAAAACCCGTCCCCTTTTTGTTCGGAGCATGAGGGCGATCACGATGGGCGCGCCAAAGACGGCGGTGACGGCGCTCACGGAGAGCTCGACCGGCGAGAAGAGCGTGCGCGCGATGAGGTCGCACCCGCAGCAGAAGGCCGCCCCCATGAGGAAGCACGCCGGCGTCACGAGGAGCGGCCGCGACGACCCCACGCCGCGCCGGGCAAGGTGCGGCGCGGCGATGCCCACGAACGAGACCGGTCCCGCGAAGGCCGCCACGCAGGCCGAGAGCAGGCTCGACACCAGTACGATGAGCATGCGCAGGCCGCCCACGTTCACGCCCACGCTCTGCGCGTAGGGCTCGCCGAGCTGGTAGGCTCCGAGCGGCTTGGAGAGCGCAAAGACCGCGGCGCCCATGGCGACCACCGCAACGGCGATGATGCCCATGTCAGGCCACGTGGCGCCCGAGAAGCTCCCGCGCGACCAGTTGTCCAGGTTCACGATGGCCTGGTCGTCCGCAAAGGCCACGAGGAAGTTGGTGGCGGCCGAGCAGATGTATCCCACCATCACGCCGGCCACGATGAGCATGCTTTGGGAGCGCACGCGTCGCGAGATGAGCAGCACGAAGCCCATCGTGACGAGCGAGCCGAGAAACGCCGCGCCCACGGACGCCGCCGGGCTCATGACCTGGCCCGCGCCGAGCACCACGATCATGACCACGGCCACCACGAGCTTGGCGCCCGAGGAGACGCCGAGCACGAAGGGGTCGGCGATGGGGTTGGCAAAGAACGTCTGCAGCAGGAATCCGGAGAGCGAGAGCGCCCCGCCCAGAAGCACCGCCTCGACGACGCGCGGCAGGCGGATCTGCCAGATGACCTGCGCCGCCGTGGAGGTGTCTCCCGGGCCGGCCAGAAGGATGCGCGCCACCTCCGCAGGCGAGGTCTCCACGCTCCCCAGGCAGAGGCTCGCCACGAGGAGCGCGCACAGGGCGAGAAGGACGACGAGGTCGAACGTCATCGCCCGTCGCATCCGCCCGTCCCTGTCGCCTGTCGCGCGCGCCACGCTAGCTCAGCCTCCAGAAGAAGGCGGCGGGCTCGCCCGAGCCGCTGAGGGCGGCGCGCAGGTCCGAGATGATGTCCGCCATGCTGGTGATCTGCTGGTAGAGGTTGGCGTCGCAGGTCCAGACGTCGCCGCTGCGCACGGCGGCAAAGTCAGCGAGCAGCGCGTTCTTCTCGACAAGTGCCTCGAGGGTGTCCACGCCGTCGTCAATGGTGCCGTTGTAGATGATGACGTCGGCGCCGCGCGCGCCCTCGTAGAAGCGCTCCATCTCAACGGTGACGGTGGTGGGGGAGGAGTCGGTGGCGCCCTCCTCGGCGAAGCTCACGTACTCTCCTCCCGCGGCCTCGATCATCTGGGCAAAGTAGTCGCCGTCGCGGCGCGTCACGGCGGCACCGTCCTCGTTCAGGTAGAAGAAGGCAACGGCTCTTCCAAGCGGACCCTCGGCGGAGGCCTCCTCCACGCGCGCCGCCACGTCGTCGAAGACCTCTGCCGCCTCATCCTCGCGGTCGAAGAGGGCGCCCATGAGACGGACCCACTCGAGGCGTCCGAGCATGTCCTCCTCGCGGCTCGACTGCTCCATGAGGACGGTCACGCCCAGCTCCTCCAGCTTAGCGCGGACCTCGGGCACGTGGTCGATGTTGGTGTTCTCGATGGCGAGCGGGCAGCCTGCGGCCGAGATGAGCTCGTAGTCCGGCGCGCGGTAGATGCCGCCGTAGGAGATCTCGCCGCTCTCCAGGCGCTCCGCGAACGCCTGGGTGGGGGAGTCCTCGGGACGCACGGACGACACGCCGATCGCATCGAGCGCGCCGATGGCGTCAACGAGGCAGATCATGCCGGTGGAGGCAAGGTAGACGTTCTCGAGTGGCCGCTGGGCCACGGCAACGTCCCCGGGGAGGCCGCTTGGCGCCTCGGCCCCCTCGGGCGCGATGAGGAGGCGATCGCCGCTGGCGAGGGTTGCGAGCCGGTAGCCGCCCTCGTAGGCGTCAAGCGAGAACTGCGTGGCACGGGAGAGGGGCACGGGCGTCGGCTCGCCGAGCGCGGCGAGGCCGAGCTCGGCGTCATCCCTCTCGCCCGTCGGCGAGCACCCGGGGAGGGCGAGCGAGGCGGTGGCGAGAAGCGCGAGTCCAACCGCGCCCCTGCGCGAGATGGAACAGGCTGCCATACGAGACTCCGTTCACGGTGAGGGCGACTCACCCATGATACGTAAAAAGGGGACGGGTTATTTCTCTCAGGGATTCCGGGACAGGCCCCGGGGCCTGTCCCGGAATCCCTGAGAGAAATAACCCGTCCCCTTTTTATAGACTTGTCTGGAAAGCTGACGGCGGGAGGGTGCCATGCGTGTCGAGAGGATTGTGCTGCCCGGGTCCGGCTACGGGGCGAAGGCCGCCACGCTCACGGCCTACGTGCAGGACAACATAGAGGACCAGGCCGTGCGCCGGAGGCCGGCCGCACTGGTCTGTCCGGGCGGCGGCTACGCGTTTTGCTCCGACCGCGAGGGCGAGCCGATTGCCTTGGCGCTCCTTGCCCGAGGCTACCAGGCCTTCGTCCTCGACTACACGGTGATCGACGCCACTGAGGCGGCCCCGCTTTTGCCCGCGCCGCAGACGGACCTCGCCCGCGCGCTGGCGCTCGTGCGCTCTCGTGCCGACGGCTGGCACGTGGACGAGGCGCGCATCGGGCTCGTCGGCTGCTCCGCCGGCGCGCACCTCTGCGCCACCTACGCGGCGCTCGCGCGAGACGACGCGTTTCTCGCTCGCGCGGGGGTCTCTGCCGCAGAGGCGCGCGTCGCCTGGCAGGTGCTCTGCTACCCGGTCGTCGACCTGGAGGCCGGCTGGCCGTCCGACCCCGCCTACGCCGCGCGCATCTGCGGGGAGGGCTCGCCCCTTCGGCACGCCCAAGACCTGGTGAGCGAAGCCACGCCGCCCACCTTCCTCTGGCACACGTCGGTGGACGAGACGGTCCCGGTGCGCAATGCCTATCTCCTTGCGGGGGCCCTCGCCGCGCACGGGGTGGACCACGAGTGCCACGTCTTCCACGAGGGCCGCCACGGTCTCTCGCTCGCCACGAAGCAGACCTCGCACTATGCCGGCGACGCCCTGCCCCACCTTGCCCGCTGGCTCGACCTCGCCCTGGAGTGGCTTGACGAGCTCATGGGGGAGAGGTAGCCGTGGGGGAGAGGGACGCCCCGAAGGCCGCCCGTCCGGCGCGCTTCGTCGCAGCTGCGCTCCTGGCGGCCTGCCTCTACGCGCTCTCCACGCCGTGCTCCAAGGTCCTTCTCGCCGACGTGGCGCCCAACATGATGGCCGCGCTGCTCTACCTTGGCGCGGGCGTGGGCATGGCGGCGCTCGCGGCCGTGCGGGCGGCCGTGCGACGCGGCCCGTCGGACGAGCGGCCCCTCGAGCGTGCTGACGCCCCCTACGTCGTGGCGATGGTGCTGCTGGACGTGGTGGCGCCGATCCTGCTCATGGCGGGCCTCGCGCACGCCGCTCCGGAGAACGTGGCGCTCCTCAACAACTTCGAGATCGTGGCGACGGCGGTGATCGCGTTTCTCGCCTTCCGCGAGCGGGTGGCGCCGCGCACGTGGGCGGGCATCGCGGTCATCACGCTGTCGTGCGCGCTTCTCAGCCTGGAGGGCGCGGGCGCGCTGAGCTTCTCCGCGGGCTCGCTGATGGTGCTCGGCGCGTGCCTTTGCTGGGGCGTGGAGAACAACTGCACGAGCCGGCTCTCCGAGAGGGACCCGGCGCAGGTGGTCGTTGTGAAGGGGCTGGGGTCGGGCGCGGGCGCGCTGGCCGTGGCGCTTCTCGCCGGCGACGCGCCGCCCTCGGCGCCCGACGCGGCCGCCGCCCTGCTCCTGGGCTTCGTGGCCTACGGGCTCTCGATCTTCTTCTATGTGTACGCGCAGCGCGGCCTGGGCGCCGCCCGAACGAGCGCCTACTATGCGGTGAACCCGTTCATCGGCGCGGCGCTCTCGCTCGCGCTGTTCCAGACCATGCCCGGGCCGGCGTTTCTCCTCGCGCTTTCGCTCATGGCGCTCGGCGCCTGGCTCGTGACGCCGCGCGAGGGGGAGGCGTAGGCGGCCCGGCCTCTCCGGGCGCATCCGCAAAAAAGGGGACGGGTTATTTCTCTCAGGGATTCTGGGACGGGCGCCGCGGCACACTTCGTGGCCTGTCCCGAAATCCCTGAGAGAAATAACCCGTCCCCTTTTCCGACTATAAATGCCAGTGAGTGGGTAACAAATCCCCAACCCCCGGAGGGGGACCAACCACTACCGGCAAAGGAGCCGACCATGTCCCTCATCAGCAAGGAGATCTCCGACTTCAGCGTCAAGGCGTACCAGAACGGCGAGTTCCGCACCGTGACCAGGGCGGACGTGCTGGGGAGGTGGAGCCTCTTCCTCTTCTACCCGGCCGACTTCTCGCTCCTGTGCCCGACCGAGCTCGTGGACCTCGAGGAGAGCTACGAGGCCTTCAGGGCGGAGGGCTGCGAGCTCTACTCCGTCAGCTGCGACACCCACTACGTCCACAAGGCGTGGCACGAGGCGTCAGAGCTCGTGGGCAGGGTGACCTATCCCATGCTCGCTGACCCGGCGCACGTGCTCGCGCGCGACTTCGAGGTCCTCAACGAGCCGGCCGGCATCGCCGATCGCGGCGCCTTCATCGTGGACCCCGAGGGCAGGATCCAGGTCTACGAGGTCACTGCAAGCGGCATCGGCCGCAACGCGGAGGAGCTCCTGCGGCTCCTCCAGGCGGCCAAGTTCGTGGCGGAGCACGGCGACCAGGTCTGCCCCGCCCGCTGGCGTCCCGGCGCCAAGGCGCTCGGGCGATAGGAATCGAGACGGGGGTGGAGCGGGCGTCGGCCCCTCCACCCCCGTCTCGTCCCCTATCGCGGGAGGCTACAGCCTGGGCTCCGGCTGTCGGGTGAGGTCCCGGCCGAGGCGCCCGAGTCGCGAGACGTCCGTCGTGGCCTGGCCCTCGTTCCACCGCTTCCTCGTCTCGTGCATGGGGTCGGCCTCGTCGGCCCAGAGCCGCTCGGCCACCGGCGCCCAGGCCGCCGCGGCCGCCTCGGTCTTCTCGCGCAGCTGCTCGGGCGTCTCCTGCTCCACGAGGTCCGTCGAGTGGGCGCCCGTCTGCGCCACCATGAGCGGCAGGTCGTCGGGGTTCTCGAGCATGGGGCAGGGACGAAGGTGGTTGGTGTTGAACGGCTGGCCCTCGTAGTACTTCATGAAGAGCGGGGAGCGCAGCGCGTCGAGCAGGCTCACGTCGTGGATGTTGGCGTTGGAGTAGTGGATGAAGACGCACGGCTCCACGTCGCCCGCGGCGTTGATGTGCAGGTAGCGCCGCCCGCCGGCGATGCAGCCGCCCACGAACTCGCCGTCGTTCTGGAAGTCCATCGTGAAGAGCGGCTTCTTGTCGCGCATCTCGCGCACGAAGCGGTACATCCGCTCGCGCTGCTCGGGCGTGGGCATGAGGTCCGCGGAGGCGGCGCGACCCACGGGCATGAAGTGGAAGTACCAGCAGAAGAGCGCGCCCTTCTCGATCATCCAGTCCATGTTCTCCTCGGTGGCGATGGCGTCGGCGTTGGCGCGCGTCCAGCATGCCGAGATGCCGAAGGGCAGCCCGTGCTCGCGCAGGAGGTCCATCGCGCGCTCGATCTTAGCGTAGGTCCCGTCGCCGCGCCGGAAGTCGGTGGTGTGCTCGTTGCCCTCGGCGGAGATGGCGGGCACGAAGTTGGCCACGCGGATCATGTCCTGGCAGAAGGCCTCGTCGATGAGGGTGGCGTTGGTGAAGCAGAGGAAGGCGCAGTCAGGGTACCTCTCGCAGATGCGGATGAGGTCGTCCTTGCGCACGAGCGGCTCGCCGCCCGTGTAGATGTAGATGTGGCAGCCCAGCTCGCGGCCCTGGTCGATGATCGAGCAGATGTCCTCGTAGGAGAGGTTGAGCGCATGGCCGTACTCCGCCGCCCAGCAGCCGGTGCAGCGCAGGTTGCAGGCGCTCGTGGGGTCCAGGAGGATCGCCCACGGGATGTTGCACTCGTACTTCTCGCGTGCCTTCTCCTGGACGGGCCAGGCGAGGATGTTGGCGTCCACGATGAGGGCCTTGAGCAGGCGCGTCCGCACCTCGGGGTTGAGCCGGAACGCCTTGAGGATGAGCTCGTACCAGTTGCTGCGCCCGTCGATGGCGTTCCTGAAGGCCGCCCGCTGCGTGGGGAAGACGTCCTTGGGCGTGTAGCGGTCGATCGTGTCCATGATCTTGGGGATGCGGGCCTCCGGGTCCTCGTCCACGTAGTCGATGAGCTTGTAGAGCGCCGCGCGCTCCGCCGTCTGGGTAAGCGACATCCTTGGTCCTTCCGATGCGATCCCTACGGTTTCTGGAACCGAACGGTGCTGTTTATACCCATCTAGGAATAAATCCACAACTGTGGAATACTAGGTATGTCTCTTCCATGAAGGGGAGCGAGTTGGCCACTATTCCACAGAGGGGCGGACAATGGGGGATTCCTCACGGGGCGAGAAGAACGGTCGGGCCGTGGACCGGCGCGTGCGCCGGAGCCGCCGAGCCATGATGGGCGCCTTCGACCGGCTGATCATGACGACGCCCTTCGAGCAGATCTCCGTGAGCGCCGTGGCGCGCGAGGCGGACGTCGACAGGAAGACCGTCTACCAGCACTTCGGCGGCGTCGACGGGATCCTCGACGCCGTCGTCGAGGAGGCGGTGTCGGAGCTGCTCGACGAGGTGGAGGAGACGATGCGCGGGCGCGTGGGGGCGGGCGAGGACGTCCGCCCGCTGTCCGCCTTCTTCGACGCGCTCTCCGTGCACCTGGGCAAGAATGCCGCGCTCCGGCAGCGCTACTGCGAGCACGTGCCGACCGAGCTGCTCTTCGACCGCCTCGCGCGCCCGCTCGCCCGCCAGATCGCGGCGCGCGGCCTCGTGCGCGACGAGCTCTCGGACACGGAGCTGGAGATGCTGCTCGCGTTCGGCGTCGGAGGTCTGCTCTCGCTGTACCGCTGGTGGCTGCTCTCGGACCGCAGCGTCCCGCTCGAGGAGGTGACGCGCCGCGCCGGCGCCCTCCTCGAGGCCGGCGTGTGACGGCCCCCGCCCAGCCGCTCTGACGGGCGCCGGGGCTGACGCCCCCCATCTCACCCAGATAGAGCCAGCCGACGTATTACGCCCCGGGAGGGGAGAAGAACGTCGGCTGGCTCTGTCTGGGCGAACGTGGCGGGGATGGCGCGGGGGCGGCGCCGCGCCGGCGCCCCCGTCACGCCGTGAGTCGCTCGCGCAGCCAGCCGGCGAGCACGACGGCGTGGTTGCAGCGCTCGTCGCGGGCCGCGTAGAGCAGCGTGACCGGCCCGCGAGCGAGCAGGGCGCGGCATCTCTCGGAGAAGTCGGACGCGGCCTCGCTCGCGTCGAGCTCGGCGCGGTAGCGCGCGGAGAACTCCTCGAAGCGGCTCGGATCGTGCCCGAACCACCTGCGGAGCTCCGCCGAGGGGGCGACGCCCCTCTCCCACGCGTCGAGCGCCGCGGCCTCGCGGCGCAGCCCGCGCGGCCAGAGCCGGTCAACGAGCACGCGCGCCCCGTCGCCTGCCTCCGGGCCGCCGTAGACGCGCCTGCACCTCAGCTCGAACATGTCCTGCCCCTCCCTTGCTCGGTCGATTGATGAAGGGGGCGGAGTGGTGGCGCCCCGCCCCCCCCTCACAGGGCTAGAGGTCCTCCTCCGGCGTGGAGATCGGGGCGATCCCGAAGTGCTCGACCAGGTAGGCGAGCACGTTGGGCGAGACGAAGGCGGGCAGCGTGGGCCCGAGCTTGATGTTTCTGATGCCCAGGTAGAGCAGGGTGAGAAGGACGCACACGGCCTTCTGCTCGTACCAGGAGAGGATGATGGTGAGCGGCAGCTCGTTGACGTCGCACCCGAAGGCGTCGGCCAGCGCCAGCGCCACGGTCACGGCGCTGAAGGCATCGTTGCACTGCCCCATGTCCATGAGGCGCGGCAGCCCGGCGACCGTGCCGAGGTCGAGGTCGTTGAAGCGGTACTTGCCGCAGGCGAGCGTGAGCACCACGCTGTCGGCGGGGGTCCGCTCCACGAGCTCGGTGTAGTAGTTGCGCCCCGGCTTGGCGCCGTCGCATCCGCCCACGAGGTAGAAGCGGCTGATCTGGCCGGACCTCACCGCGTCGACCACCTTGTCCGCCACGGAGAGCACCGCGCCGTGCCCGAAGCCCGTGGTGAGCGTGGTGCCGCCGTTGATGCCGGTCATCTGCACGTCCTCGGGGTACCCACCGAGCTCGAGCGCCCGCTCGATGACCGGCGAGAAGTCCTTGTCCTCGCCGACGTGCACGAGCCCGGGGTAGGAGACCACCTCGGTGGTGAAGACGCGGTCGGCGTAGCTCGGGCGGGGCGGCATGAGGCAGTTGGTGGTGAAGAGGACGGCGCCCGGGATGCCGTCGAACTCCCGCTGCTGGTTCTGCCACGCGGTTCCGAAGTTGCCCTTGAGGTGGGGGTACTTCCTGAGCTCGGGGTAGCCGTGGGCGGGCAGCATCTCGCCGTGGGTGTAGACGGAGACGCCGGTGCCCGCGGTCTGCTCCAGGAGGGTGTGCAGGTCAAAGAGGTCGTGTCCGGAGACCACGATGAAGGGGCCGCGCTCGATGCGCATCGAGACCTCGGTGGGCTCGGGGACGCCATACGTCTGCGTGTTGGCGCGGTCGAGGAGCTCCATGCACGCGTAGTTCTTCTCGCCGACCTCGAGCACGAGGGGCAGCAGCTCGTCCTGGCCAAGCCGCTCGCCGAGCGAGCGCAGCGCCCTGAGGAAGAAGCGGTCGAGCTCGTCGCTCGTGTATCCGAGCACCATGGCGTGGTAGGCATAGGCGGCCATGCCGCGGAGGCCAAAGAGCACGAGCGACTTGAGCGAGCGCACGTCCTCGTCGGGGTCGTTCCAGATGAGGTCGAGGTCGTATTCACCCGCGTCGCGGGCGGGGGAGAGGGCCTCGCGCGCGCCGCGCACCCGCGCCGTGAGCTCGCGCACCGTCTGGGCGTTGAAGCTCACGTTGGTGACGGTGGTGAAGAGCCCCTCGAGGACGAGCCTCGAGACCCCGGCGGGGGCATCCTCCTCACCCGCGACGCGCGCGAGGCCCACGAGCGCCCCCGTGAGCTCGTCCTGCAGGCGGGCGACGTCGGCGGGCTTGCCGCACACGCCTGCCCTCCCGGTGCACCCGCTGCAGCCCGCGGTCTGCTCGCACTGGAAGCAGAACATCTCGTTTCCTGTCGTAGCCATCTGGGCCTCCTTGCCCTCGGGACGGCCATCCGGCGGACGGCCTCTTCCTGACAAGGTTTACCGCTCGCGTGGGGAGGCGTATGTTGTTTCTACAACATAGAGGGAGGCTCCCATGGACTACACCGCGCTTTCACACTCCGTGCTCTTCGAGGGCTTGGACCCTGGGGACATAGAGGGGATGCTCCCCTGCCTGGATGCGCGCGAGCTGAGGCTGGGGCGGGGAGAGCGCGTCTATCGCGCGGGGGACGTGGTCACGCGTCTGGGGGTCGTGCTCGAGGGCAGCGTGAACGTCGAGGCGAACTACTACTGGGGCGAGCGGGCCATCTTCGCGCACCTCGGCCCCGGGCAGATATTCGCCGAGGCGTACTCGGCGATCCCGGGCGGCGAGACCCTGGTGGACATCGTGGCCGCCGAGGACGCGACGGTCCTGTTGCTGCGGACCTCGTCCCTGCTCACGACCTGCGAGCGCGCCTGCCCCCGACATCACCGCGTCATCGGCAACCTCCTGCGCGTCTCCGCCGAGAAGAACGTCGCGCTCTCGCGGCGCATGATGCACATCGCCCCGCGCACCATCAGGGAGCGCGTCCTCTCCTATCTCTCCGAGCAGGCGGTCGAGCGCGGGTCGCGCTCCTTCGTCATCCCGTTCTCCCGCCAGGAGCTCGCGAACTACCTCGGGGTGGACCGAAGCGCCCTCTCCGCCGAGCTCTCGCGCATGCAGCGCGACGGGCTCATCGTGACCCGCAGGAGCCACTTCGAGCTTCTCGCGGGCCCGGACGGGCGCCGGGGCTGACGCCCCCCATCTCACCCAGACAGAGTCAGCCGACGCCTTATGCCCCGGGAGGGGAGAAGAACGTCGGCTGGCTCTGTCTGGGCGGACGCGACGGGGATGGCGCGGGGACGGTGCCGCCGCCTCCCCCCGTCACGCTACTTCACGGTGAGGACCGGCACGTCGACGGAGCGCAGCACGCCAAAGCTCACGCTGCCGATCATGCCGCGCAGGGCGCCGAGGCCGCGCCGTCCCATGACCACGAGGTCGATGTCGTGGCTCTTCACGTACTCCGCGATGCCCTCGACGGGGGAGTTGGAGATGACCGCGTCCGCCACGACCTTGCACTCGGCGCCGTCAAGCGACTGGTCGATGATCTCCTGGGCGTCCGCGCAGGCGTTCTTGACGACGGAGTCCATGAGCCGCTCGTAGGTCGCCGGGTCCGCGATGGCGTAGGGGGTGCCGATCCCGCCGTCCCCGAGCAGCGTGGGGTTGGGCAGGGCCGCCGAGGCGATGACGGTCAGCACGCTCACCCGCGCCTCCGGGTAGGGCCCCGCCAGGCCGAGCGCGATGTGCAGGGCGCTCTTGGCGTGCTCGGACTCGTCATAGGGGACCAGGATGTTTCTGAAGTACATGGTTACCTCCCTCGTGACGTAGCGTTACGCTTGAGGTGGTTATACCCCCTCGGCGCGCGGCCGGCCGAGGCCTCGGCGAGCGAGGGGGAGAAGCCCGCAGACGTGAGGCCTGCGGGGCCGCGGAGGGGGGCATGCGATGCGCGTGACGGTGCTGATGGAGAACTCGACGCCCTCGAGCCGCCTGCGGGCGCGCCACGGCCTCTCGCTCTGGCTCGAGCTTGCGGACGGCCGGCGCGCGCTCTTCGACATGGGGCCGGACGACGGGTTTCTCGCCAACGCCCGCGCGCTCGGCGTGGACGTGACCGAGGCCGACTTCGCGGTGGTGAGCCATGGCCACTACGACCACGGAGGCGGGCTCGGGGCGTTTCTCGGGGCATGCTCGGCGGCGGGGCGCAAGGTACCGGTCTTCGTGCGCGAGCACGCTTTCGAGGAGCACGCGTCGGGGACGCCGGGGCGCCATCATGCCATCGGGCTCGACCCCGCCCTTGCGGCGGACCCTCGCGTGCGCACGGTGGGGGAGCGCCACGCCCTGGGCGGTGGCATCACGCTGTTCACCACGCGGCTGCGCTCCCACCCCGTCGCGCGCTCGAACGCCCGCCTCATGGAGCGGCGCGCCGGCGCGCTCGAGCCCGACCGGTTCCTGCACGAGCAGAGCCTTCTGGTCGAGGAGGAGGGGCGCCGCACGCTGGTCTCGGGCTGCTCGCACGGGGGCATCCTGAACCTCATGGACGAGGCGGAGGCAATCGCCGGAGCGCCGCTCGACGCAGTCGTCGCGGGCTTCCACCTCATGGACCCGAGCGGCGGCACCGTCGAGGACGAGGCCCTCACGCGCGCGCTCGCGGCGGAGCTCGCCGCGCGCGGGGCGAGCTACTCCACGTTCCACTGCACCGGCACCGACGCCTTCGCCATCCTGCGAGACGGGCTCGGCGGGCGGGTGCGCTACCTTCACGTGGGGAGCCGGGCGGAGCTGTGAGGCGCCGCGCCGCGCGTGGCGGGAGGGGCTACGCCGTGTGGCGCAGGCCCTCGAACTTCTCCTCGTCGGTCATCTTCGCCTTGCCGTCGAGGGCCTCGATCGAGCGCTCGACCGTGGCGATGAGGCGGTCGGTCTCCTCGTGCTCGGCGCGAAGCGCCTCGAGCTGCTGGGCGAGCGCGGCGCGGCGCGCCTCGCGGTTGCCCTTGAGCAGGGGGGCGATGTCGGAGAGCGGCGCGCCCATGCGGCGGAACAGCAGGATCTCCTGCAGGCGGTCGACGTCCTTGGGCCCGTAGTGGCGATACCTGCTGTGCGCGTCGCGCGACGGGTGGAGCAGGCCGAGCTGGTCGTAGTGGCGCAGGGTGAATACCGTGACCCCGGCGAGGTCCGCGAGCTCGCCGACGGTGTAGCCTTGTGCGTTCATGAGGGTCTCCTTTCCTGTGACCTCAGGGTAGACGGCGACGCAACGTCGGCGTCAAGCGAGAAGAACCTGCGAGTTTCGCGTCGTCGGCGCCGCTATACTCGTCTCAGTGAACCGGACGGGAGGCCCCATGTCACAGACCCTCATCAGGATCGCCGCGATCCTGCTCGCGGCGGCGGTCATATCGCTTATCGTGTCCTTCGTGGTGAACGTCGTCCTCGGCGCCCTGAGCCTGCTGCCGATCGTGCTCGTGGGGCTCGCGGTGCTGTTCTTCGCGAAGGGCGGCAAGGTCCGCATCGAGTTCCCGGACAGGCGCCTGCCCGGGAAGCGCGACTAGGCGTCCCATGGCGACGCCCGAGTTCATCCTGCGCCTGCGGGAGAAGATCGGCCACGACCTGCTGTGGCTCGTCGGCGTGACCGCCTACGTCGAGGATGCCGACGGCCGCGTCCTTCTGGGCCGCCGGGCCGACACGGGTGAGTGGGCGCTCGTCTACGGCATCAACGAGCCGGGCGAGGAGCCGGCGGACACCGTCGTGCGCGAGGTCGCCGAGGAGACCGGGGTGGACGTGGATCCGCTCGAGCTCGTGAGCGTGCGCGCCGCCGACCACGTCACCACCTATGCCAACGGCGACAGGACGCAGTACCTGGACCTCACGTTCACCTGCCGCGTCACCCCGGGCGGCAGCTCCGCGCCGCGCGTGGCCGACGACGAGAGCCTGGAGGTGGGGTGGTTCGCCACGGACGCGCTCCCGGAGCCGCTCGCCGCCTCGACGGCGGAGCGCATGGCCGTCGTCGCCGAGTTCCGCCGGCGCCGCGCCGCCGGCGACTCCCATGCCCTCTTCTTCCGCTCCTGACGAAGGCGGCTGACGCAAGGGGGTTGTAGCGAGAACCGAGAGCGGCCTGCCCCGGCATCCCGAAGAGAAGTTCCGCGCAGCGCACTTCTCGAAGGGATGCCGGGGCAGGCCGACCCCCGCGAGGTCCTTCTCGCTACTCGAGCTCGAAGGCCCCGGTGTAGAGCTGGTAGTAGGTCCCCTTCTTGGCGATGAGCTCGTCGTGCGTGCCGCGCTCGATGATGCGGCCGTGGTCGAGCACGATGATGACGTCGGAGTTGCGCACGGTGGAGAGCCGGTGCGCGATGACGAACGTCGTGCGCCCGGTCATGAGCGCGTCCATGCCGCGCTGGACGATGGCCTCGGTGCGCGTGTCGATCGAGCTCGTGGCCTCGTCGAGCACCATGACCGGCGGGTCCGCGACCGCGGCGCGCGCGATGGAGAGGAGCTGTCGCTGGCCCTGGGACAGGTTGGTGCCGTTGTCCGTGAGCATGGTCTCGTAGCCGTCCGGCAGGCGCCTTACGAAGTCGTCGGCCCCGGCCAGGCGCGCGGCGGCGATGCACTCCTCGTCGGTGGCGTCGAGCCGGCCGTAGCGGATGTTGTCCATGACGGTGCCCGTGAAGAGGTTCACGTCCTGGAGTACCACGCCGAGCGAGCGCCTGAGGTCCGGCTTCTTGATCTTGTTGATGTTGATCCCGTCGTAGCGGATCTTGCCGTCCTCGATGTCGTAGAAGCGGTTGAGAAGGTTGGTGATCGTGGTCTTTCCCGCGCCCGTGGCGCCGACGAAGGCGACCTTCTGGCCGGGCTTGGCGTAGAGCGAGACGTCGTGCAGGACCGTGTGGCCCGGCTCGTAGGCAAAGTCGACGCCGAAGAGGCGCACGTCGCCCGCGAGCGGGGTGTAGGTGACGGTGCCGTCGGCCTGGTGCGGGTGCTTCCACGCCCACTGGCCGGCCCAGTGCCCGTCGCGGCGCTGGCACTCGCGCACGGTGCCGTCCTGGTCGATCGTGCAGGCCACGAGCTCGACGTAGCCCTCGTCCTGCTCGGGCTCCTCGTCGATGAGCTCGAAGATGCGCTCGGCCCCCGCGAGGCCCATGACCACGGAGTTCACCTGGTTGGATATCTGGCCGATCTGGTTGGCGAACTGCTTGGTCATGTTGAGGAAGGGCACGCCCACGGCGATGGTGAGCGGCAGCCCCGAGATGGCGGGGTTGGGGATGCCGAGCACCAGGAAGACGCCGATGGCCACGGCGACGATCACGTAGAGCAGGTTGCCGGCGTTCATGAGGATGGGCATGAGCGTGTTCGCGTAGGAGTTGGCCGTGCAGGCGGCGTCCTGGTACTCGTCGTTGAGCTCGTCGAACGCGCGCTCGATCTGGCGCTCGTGGGAGAACACCTTGACGACCTTCTCGCCGTTCATGACCTCCTCGACGAGGCCCTCCACGGCCGCCACGGCACGCTGCGTGCGCAGGAAGTTCCTCGCCGAGCGGCTCGCGAGCGTCTTGCCGAGAAGCGCCATGATGACCGCGCCGCCCACCACGACGAGCGTGAGCGGCAGACTGTACCAGAGCATGATGCAGCCGACGGAGCAGAGCATGAGCATCGTGAGGAAGAGCTGGGGGAGCGACTGGGCGATCATCTGGCGCATGGCGTCGATGTCGTTGGTGTAGTAGCTCATGACGTCGCCGTGCTGGTGCGTGTCGAAGTACCTGATAGGCAGGTCCTGCATGTGGTCGAACATGAGGCAGCGGAACTTCTTGAGCGAGCCCTGGGTGATGATGGCCATGCACTGCTGCCACACGGCGTTGCAGATGAGGCTCGCAAAGTAGAGCACGGCGAGGATGGCGGCGTTGGTGAAGATCTGCGGCTGCGCCGTGGCCCAGTCGCCGGACTCCCAGGTCTGCCCCACGACGGTGAGCGCCCGCTCCATGAAGACGTTCGGCATCGCCTGGACGACGCACTGGACGAGGATGCAGCACGCGACGGCCGGCAGCATGACCGGGTAGAAGCCGCGCAGCATCCTGAGGACCCTGAGGGCGGTCCTGCCCATGGACTTGGGGGCCCGCCCGCGGTGCATGTTCCTACTCATCGGCGCTCACCTCCAGCTCGCCGAGCTCGCGCTCGTCGTGGCTCTGCTTGTTCTGGGAGAGGTAGACCTCCCGGTAGATGGCGTTCCGGCGCAGGAGCTCCTCGTGGGTGCCGATGTCGTCGATGGTGCCGGAGTCCATGACCACGATGCGGTCGGCGTCCTCGACGCTCGAGGTGCGCTGGGCGATGATGATCTTGGTGGTCTCGGGCAGGTAGTTGCGGAACCCCTCGCGGATGAGCCGGTCGGTCTTGGTGTCGACGGCCGAGGTGGAGTCGTCGAGGATGAGGATCTTGGGGCGCTTGAGGAGTGCGCGCGCGATGCACAGGCGCTGCTTCTGGCCGCCCGAGACGTTGGTGCCGCCCTGCTCGATGTAGGTGTCGTACTTGTTGGGGAAGGTCTGGACGAACTCGTCCGCCTGGGCGAGGCGCGCCGCCTCGAGGACCTCCTCGTCGGTGGCGTGCTCGTTGCCCCAGCGCAGGTTCTCGGCGATGGTGCCCGAGAAGAGCACGTTCTTCTGGAGCACCATGGCGACGGCGTCGCGCAGCGTTTCGAGGTCGTAGTCGCGCACGTCGCGCCCGCCCACGCGGACGGACCCCTCCGTGACGTCATAGAGGCGCGGGATGAGCTGGACGAGGGTCGACTTGGCGGAGCCCGTCGACCCGATGACGCCGACGACCTCGCCGCTCCTGATGTGGAGGTCGATGTTGCGAAGGGCCTCGTGGTCCTTGTCGCCGCGATAGGAGAACCCGACGCCGTCGAAGTCGATCGATCCGTCGGCGACCTCGGTCACGGGGTCGGCGGGCTGGTCGATGGTGGTCTTGGCGTCGAGGACCTCGTAGATGCGGCGCGCGTTCTCCTCGCTCATGACGACCTGGGCGAAAATCATCGACAGCATCATGAGCTGCATGAGCATCATGAAGCCGTAGGTGATGAGCGATGAGAACTGTCCAACGTCGAGCAGCTCGCCGCGCGTGGAGACGATGGCGAAGGAGCCGGCGTAGATCACGAAGACCATGACCGTGTAGATGCAGAAGTTCATGATCGGCGCGTTGAGGGCGAGGATGCGCTCCGCGTAGGTGAAGTCGTTCTGGACCTCGGTCGCGGCGCGGTCGTACTTCTCCTTCTCGTAGTCCTCGCGGACGTAGGACTTGACCACGCGGATGCCGGCGAGGTTCTCCTCGGCGCGCTCGTTCAGGGCGTCGTACTTGCGGAAGATGCGCCGGAACACGGGCACGACCTTGCGGATCACGGTGAGCAGGGCGACCGCCAGCACCGGGATGATGACCACGAAGACGAGGGCGAGCCACCCGGCCATGCTGTAGGCCGCGATGAACGCGAGCACGAGCATGAACGGCGAGCGGATGGCGGTGCGGATGAGCATCATGTAGGCCATCTGGACGTTCATGACGTCGGTGGTGATGCGCGTCACGAGCGACGAGCTCGAGAAGCGGTCGATCACGGCGAACGAGAAGGTCTGGATGTTGTAGAACATGTCCTTGCGGAGGTTCTTCGCAAAGCCGGTCGAGGCCTTCGCGCACGTGAGGCCGGCCGCGGCGCCGAAGGCGAGCGAGACGAGCGCCATGAGCGCGAGCACGCCTCCCGTGGAGAGGATCTGGCTCAGGTCGGCGCCGGACTTGATGGCGTCGATGAGGTCGGCCGTGTAGAGCGGGATCATGACCTCGAAGACGACCTCCCCGAGGACGAGCAGCGGCGTGACGACGGCCGCGGTCTTGTACTCGCGCACGCTCTCGGTGAGCTTGCGGCCCACCGTCGCGTAGTTCACGTGCGCGGCGGTCTTGACGAACTCCTGGTCCATGACGGGCTTCTTCGGCAGCAGGCTCATCGGTCGTCACCCCTCTTCTCGGCCTCGATCTCCATCCAGCGGGCGGCCACGCGGTCGAGCGTGCTGGCGAGCTGCGCGGTCTCCTCGGGGGAGAGGCAGTCGAAGGCGAGCCTCTCGAACTCCTCGCGCGTGCGCAGCACCTCGCGCGCCCGCTCCGTCCCCGGCCCGGTGAGCGTCACCGTGAGCTGGCGGCGGTCGGTCTCCGAGCGCTCTCGCTCGACGAGGCCCTCGGCCTCGAGCTTGGCGATGACCTCGGAGAGCGAGGCGGACGTGATGCACGACGCCTCCTGGAGGTCGCGCTGCGTCATCCTCCCCTCGTGGGCGAGAAGCTCCACGAGGATGTGCTGCTTCCCGTTCCTGCCGCCCCAGTGCACGTGGAGGTAGTAGCCAAAGTACCCGAGGTTGCGCATGATGTGCAGCGCCTCGCTCTCCGGCCGCTCGTCGTCCCCCTTCTCACACACGGCAGCCTCCTTCCTTCCCGAATCTGAAAACGTTCCAGACCACACTCTGAGACCCTCGCGCGGGGAAGTCAAGGTACCATGCGAAAAATCTCACGGTACCGAGCGATGCGACCCAACGTCGCATCAGATATCAGGACGGTCGCAGCGAGAACCGAAGACGGCCGGCCCCGGCATCCCGAGGAGAAGCTCCGCGCAGCGCGCTTCTCGAGGGATGCCGGGGCCGGCCGACCCGTGCGAGGTCCTTCTCGCTACTCGAGCTCGAAGGCTCCGGTGTAGAGCTGGTAGTACGTGCCCCTCTTGGCGATGAGCTCGTCGTGGCTGCCGCGCTCGATGATGCGGCCGTGGTCCAGGACGATGATCGCGTCGGAGTTCTGCACCGTCGAGAGGCGGTGCGCGATGACGAACGTCGTGCGCCCGGTCATGAGCGCGTCCATGCCGCGCTGGACGATGGCCTCGGTGTGCGTGTCGATGGAGGACGTGGCCTCGTCGAGGATCATGACGGGCGGGTCCGCCACGGCGCAGCGGGCGATGGAGAGGAGCTGCCGCTGGCCCTGGGACAGGTTGGAGCCGTTGTCCGTGAGCATCGTGTTGTAGCCGTCCGGAAGGCGCTTGATGAAGCCGTCGGCGCCCACGAGGCGCGCCGCGGCCATGCACTCCTCGTCGGTGGCGTCGAGCCGTCCGAAGCGGATGTTGTCCATGACGGTGCCCGTGAAGAGGTTCACGTCCTGGAGCACCACGCCCAGGGAACGGCGCAGGTCGCTCTTCTTGATCTTGTTGATGTTGATCCCGTCGTAGCGGATCTTGCCGTCCTCGATGTCGTAGAAGCGGTTGATGAGGTTCGTGATCGTGGTCTTGCCCGCTCCGGTGGCGCCGACGAAGGCGACCTTCTGGCCGGGCTTCGCCCACACGCTCACGTCGTGCAGGACGGTGTGGCCCTTGCGGTAGGCGAAGTCGACGTCGAAGAGGCGCACGTCGCCCGCGAGCGGGGTGTAGGTGAGCGACCCGTCGCCGTGCGGGTGGCGCCACGCCCACTGGCCGGCCCAGTTCTCGGAGCGGCGGTCGCACTCGGTGACGTTGCCCTCGCGGTCGATGGTGCAGGCCACGAGCTCCACGTAGCCCTCGTCCTGCTCCACGGGCTCGTCCATGAGCTCGAAGATGCGCTCGGCGCCCGCGAGGCCCATGACCACGGAGTTGATCTGCTGGGAGATCTGGCCGATCTGGCCGGCGAACTGCTTGGTCATGTTGAGGAACGGCGCCGTGACGGCAATCGAGAAGGGCAGGCCCGAGATGGAGAGGTTGGGCACGCCGGTCTCGATGAACACGCCGCCCACGAGCGCCACGATGACGTAGATCAGGTTGCCGAGGTTCATGAGGATGGGGCCGAGCGTGTTGGTGTACATGTTGGCGGCGCGGCTCGCCTCGAAGAGCCTGCGGTTGAGCACGTCGAAGTCGTCCTGGGCGGCGTCCTCGTGGCAGAAGACCTTGACCACGCGCTGGCCGTTCATGACCTCCTCGACGTGGCCCTCCACGACGCCGATCTCCTTCTGCTGCGCCACGAAGTTGCGCGCGGAGCGAGAGCCCAGCACCTTGGTCATGTACGACATGAACAGGACGCCCGCCACGATGACCGCGGCCATCCACGCGCTGTAGTAGATCATCACCGAGAAGACCGAGATGAGGGTGACGAAGGTGAGCGTGATGTTGGGCAGCGACTGGCCGATCATCTGGCGCAGGGCGTCGATGTCGTTGGTGTAGTGGCTCATGATGTCGCCGCGCTGGTGCTGGTCGAAGTAGCTGATCGGCAGGTCCTGCATGTGGCCGAAGAGCCGCTCGCGGAACTTCTCGAGCGAGCCCTGCGTGATGATGGCCATCGCGCGGGTCCAGGTGAAGCTGAGCACGAGCGACACCACGTAGATGCCCACGAGCGTGAGCACGAGCGAGCCGATCTGGCCGGCGACGGCCTCCCAGTCGCCGCCCTCCCAGTGGGCGGTCACGATCTCGAGCGTGCGCTGCATGAACGTGGCGGGCAGGGCCGAGAGCACGGCCGAAACCACGATGCACAGGATCACGAGCGGGAGCATCCTGGGATAGAACGAGAAGAGCATCTTGATGAGGCGGCCGAGCGTCCTGCCGCGGCCCCCGCGCCTCTGCGGTCGGGCGACCTGGCGGCCGGCGACGTTCTGGCGCTCCGGCTCGCGCTCGGGCTCGGTGGGCTGGTTGGAGCCGGTCACGTTCTTGAGGATGTTCTCGGCGGAGTTGTTGTTAGCGGCCATCCGCCTCACCTCCCTTCGTGGGCGTGGCGGGCACGGCGGGCGCCCCGTCCTTCTCGCCAGCGCCCTCCTGGCTCGTGCGGTTCTGCGCGAGGTAGGTGTCGCGGTAGAACGGGCAGCTCTCGAGCAGCTCCTCGTGCGTGCCGAGGCCGGCAACGTGGCCGTTGTCGAGCACGAGGATGCGGTCGGCGTCCTGCACCGAGCTCACGCGCTGGGCGATGATGATCTTGGTGGCCTCGGGCAGGTAGGACTTGAGGCCCTCGCGGATGAGCGCGTCGGTCTTGGTGTCCACGGCGGAGGTGGAGTCATCGAGGATCAGCACCTTGGGGTGCTTCAGCAGGGCGCGCGCGATGCACAGGCGCTGCTTCTGGCCGCCGGAGACGTTGGTGCCGCCCTGCTCGATGTAGTAGTCGTACTTCTTGGGCAGCTGCTGGATGAACTCGTCGGCCTGGGCGAGCTTGCAGACCTCGACGAGCTCGTCGTAGGTGGCGTCCGGGTTGCCCCAGCGCAGGTTCTCCTTGATGGTGCCCGAGAAGAGCACGTTCTTCTGCAGGACCACGGCCACGTTGTTGCGCAGGAACTCGAGGTCGTAGTCGCGCACGTCCACGCCGCCCACCTTGACGGAGCCCTCGGTGACGTCGTAGAGGCGGCTGATGAGGTTCACGAGCGACGTCTTTGCGGAGCCCGTGCCGCCCATGACGCCGATGGTCTCGCCGCTCTTGATGTGCAGGTCGATCTCCGCGAGGGCGCGGTGCTCGGCCTTCTCGGAGTACTTGAAGGTCACGTTGTCGAAGTCGATCGAGCCGTCGCGCATCTCGGTCTCGGGGTGGGCGGGGTTCTTGATCGTGGGCTCGGTGCGCAGCACCTCGCAGATGCGCTCGGCGCTCTCCTGGGCCATCGTGATCATGGCGAAGACCATCGAGACCATCATGAGGGCCATGAGGATCATGAAGCCGTAGGTGGTGAGCGCCGAGAGCTGGCCGACGTTCAGCAGGCTGCCCTGGCTCGAGATGATGAGGTAGCTGCCGAACTGCAGGGTCACGGCGAAGACGGTGTACACGGCGAAGTTCATCATCGGCGTGTTGAGCGCGAGGATCTTCTCGGCGCGGGTGAAGTCCGCGCAGACGTCCTGGGCGGCGCGGCCGAACTTCTCCTTCTCATAGTCCTGGCGAACGTAGCTCTTGACGTCGCGCATGCCGGTGACGTTCTCCTCGATGGACTCGTTGAGGGCGTCGTACTTGTGGAAGACCGAGCGGAAGATCGGGTGCACGGTGCGCACGACCTTGTAGAGGCCGAAGCCCAGGATCGGCACGATGATCACGAAGACGAGCGCCAGGGGTCCCGCCATGATGAACGCCATGACGATGCCCGCCAGAAGCAGGAACGGGCAGCGGATGGCGGTGCGGATGACCATCATGTAGGCGAGCTGCACGTTGGTGATGTCCGTGGTGAGGCGCGTCACGAGCGAGCTCGACGAGAACTGGTCGATGTTGGCGAAGCTGAAGCGCTGCACCGCGGCAAAGACGTCGTGGCGCAGGTTCATGGCCAGGCCGCAGCTCGCCTGGCTGCAGGTGACGCCGGCGCCGATGCCAAAGCAGAGGGACGCGAGCGCCATCGCCACGAGGACGCCCGCGTAGGGGAGCATCTCCCCCAGGGTGGCCCCCGCCTGGATTGAGTTGATGAGCTGGGCGGTCACGAAGGGGATGGCGACCTCCATCACGACCTCGCCGGAGACGATGATCGGCGTGGCGATCGAGGCCCCCTTGAACTCGCGGATGCTCCCCTTGAGGGTGCCTATGACCTCGCGGCCGGTGAGCCCCTGCCCTTCCTTCTTTTTCTTCATATGACTCCTTTCGACACAGAGAGCAATTGTGCGACGCGCCACAGAACATTTCAAGGTACCGTGAGAATATTCGCACGGTACCTTCAAACCGTGCAAAAGTGCCTGTCCCCTTTACACTCGGCGTGCAAAGGGGACAGGCACTTTTGCACGGTCGGCGCCGTTTGTAAGGCGCGCCAACGGGAAAACCCAAGCTTGGGGCCATTTGTAAGCTCGTCTTGGCGCGAGCTTACAAACGCTCCAACGTTTGTAAGTCAAATGTAAGCCGCCGTCAGCCCCCCGTAAGAGATGGCCGATCAGGGCGGGGAGAAAAGCGCGCCGCCCTAGGATGCACTTGACACGGCCGGGGGTCGGGGACCCCGGGCCCACATCCTTGGGAAGGAGAACCATGTCTGATATCTCTCGTCGTCAGTTCCTCGGCCTCTCCGGCGCCGTCGCCGCCGTGGCCGGCCTCGGCCTCGTCGGCTGCGGTGGGTCCGGTGACGCCGCCCCCGAGGGCGACGCCTCCGGCGAGGCCGCGCTCGTCGGCTCCATCTCCTGCTCCGGCGCGACCTCGTTCCAGCCGCTCGTGGAGAAGGCCTCCGACGCCTTCTGCGAGGCCAACCCCGACGTCTCCATCGCCATCTCCGCCGGCGGCTCCGGCCAGGGACTCTCCCAGATCGCCGAGGGCTCGGTCCAGATCGGCCGCTCCGACGTCTACGCCGAGGAGAAGCTCGAGCCCGAGCAGTGCGAGGGCCTCGTCGACAACCAGGTCTGCATCGTGGGCATGGGCCCGATCGTGAACGCCGAGGTCGACGTCGACGACCTCACGCTCGACCAGCTCAAGGGCATCTTCCTCGGCCAGATCACCGACTGGTCCGAGGTGGGCGGCACCGCCGGCACCATCCAGGTCATCCAGCGCGAGGCCGGCTCCGGCACCCGCGCCACCTTCGAGGCCGCCGTCCTCGGCGGCGAGGTCGCCCCGGACAGCTTCCGTCCGGTCGCCGAGGTAGACTCCTCGGGCACCGTCGTGGAGCAGGTTGCCGCCACCGCCGGCTCCATCTCCTACGTGGCCTTCAACTACATGGAGAACGACGGCGTCAAGGCCCTCACCGTCGACGGCGTCGAGCCCACGCAGGCCAACGTCGAGTCCGGCGACTTCACCATCTGGGCGTACGAGCACATGTACACCCGCGAGGACGAGGACGAGTCCACGGCTGCCGTGACCAAGGCCTTCATCGAGTTCATGATGTCCGAGGACTTCGCGGCCACGGTCGTGGAGGAGGGCTTCATCCCCATGACCGACATGCAGGTCAAGAAGGACGCCGACGGCAACATCACCGCCGCTTAGCACGGATTCTCCCTCCCTTCGGCGGCATCCCCCTGTGGGATGCCGCCGCGCTATGAGAAAGGCTCCTCCATATGGCAAACCTCATGCCCAAGCGGAGGCTCGAGAACATCGGACTGGGGATCACGGGCTTCTGCGTCGCGCTCGTGGCCCTCGTCGTCGTCACGCTGATCTTCATGGTCGCCCAGCAGGGTCTCACCACGTTCTTCGTCGACGGCATCAACCCGATTGACTTCTTCTTCGGCCAGAACTGGATCCCCGAGCAGGAGCGCTACGGCGCCCTCCCGATGATCGTGGGCTCCTTCGCCGTCACGCTGCTCTCGACCGTCTTCGCCCTGCCCATCGCCATCGGCTCCGCGATCTTCGTCGTCGAGGTGGCCCCCGGCTTCGGCCGCCGCGTCTTCCAGCCGTTCATCGAGCTTCTCGTGGGCATCCCGTCGGTCGTCTACGGTGTGCTCGGCCTCTACGTGATCAACTCGCTCATCAAGGCCGTCTTCGGCGAGGCGGCGCCCACCGGTGCGGGCATCCTCTCCGGCTCGCTCGTGCTCGCCATCATGATCCTGCCGACGATCACCACGCTCTCCATGGACGCGCTGCGCGCCGTGCCCAACCAGTACCGCGAGGGCTCCTACGCCCTCGGCTGCACCCGCTGGCAGACGGTCTGGCACGTGGTCCTCAAGAGCGCCACGCCCTCGCTCATGACGGCCGTCATCCTGGGCATGACCCGCGCCTTCGGCGAGACCCTCGCCGTCCAGATGGTCATCGGCGGCGTGGAGCGCTCCATGCCCACCGGCCTTCTCGACCCGGCCTCCACGCTCACGGCAGCGCTCACCGCCGGCCTCTCCAACGCGACCTCCGGCTCGGTCTACTACCACGCGCTGTGGTCGCTCGGCCTGATCCTTCTGGCCATGTCGCTCGTCTTCATCCTGATCATCCACCTCATCGGCCGGAAGGGGGCGAAGGCCAATGGCTAGCGAGAACAGCCGCGCGCTCTCCCTGGACGCCCACGTCAAGCGCATCAACTCCCAGGACAAGGTCGCGACCGGCGTCCTCACCGTCATCGTGGGCCTGGTCATGCTGCTCGTCGTGGCGATCATCGCCTACATCCTCGTCCGCGGCGCCGGGCGCGCGCTCACGCCGGGGTTCCTCACCAACCCCTACAACGACGACGTGCTCCCCGGCATCGTCTACCAGCTGTGGGACTCGTTCTACCTGCTGCTCGTCACGCTCGTGATCTCGGTCCCCATCTCGCTCGGCGCGGCCATCTTCCTCGTCGAGTACGCGCCGGACAACTGGGTCACCTCGGCGGCCAAGACGGCCATCGAGACGCTCTCCTCGCTTCCCTCGATCGTGGTGGGCATGTTCGGCTCCCTCTTCTTCGTGGTGACGCTCGGCTGGAAGATCTCCATCCTCGCCGGCGCGTGCGCGCTCACGATGTTCAACATCCCCATCCTGGTGCGCACCATCCAGCAGGCGCTCGAGGACGTTCCGCGCAGCCAGCGTGACGCCGCGCTCGCCATGGGGCTCACGCGCTGGGAGACCACGATCAACGTCCTTCTCCCCGCCGCCATGCCCGCCATCGTGACCGGCATCGTGCTCTCCGCCGGCCGCGTGTTCGGCGAGGCCGCCGCGCTCATCTTCACCGCGGGCTCCGCCCCGGCGCGCCTGAACTTCGCGAACCCGTTCAACTTCGTGAGCCCCACCTGCCCGTTCAACATCTTCCGCCCGGCCTGCTCGCTCGCCGTCTACATCTGGCGACTCACCTCCGAGCCCACGGCCGGCTCCACGGAGATCGTCTGGGGCACCGCGACGGTCCTTCTCGCCTGCGTGCTCCTGTTCAACCTGCTTGCCCGCCTGCTCGGCAAGCTCCTCTCGAGGAGGCTGACCGCAGAATGACCGACACCATCACCCCGGCAGCCCCGACAGGCGAGAAGAACGTGCCGCTGCTGCGCACCAAGGACGTGACCGTCACCTACGACCTCACGCACGAGGCGCTCCACAAGACCTCGCTCACCTTTGAGTCCGGCCAGGTCACCGCCCTCATCGGCCCCTCAGGCTGCGGCAAGTCCACGTTCCTGCGCTGCCTCAACCTCATGAACCGAGAGATCCCCAAGTGCTCGATCGGCGGCGAGATCCTCTATCACGGGCATGACATCAACACGCCCAAGGAGAACCTTTTCGAGCTGCGCAAGTCCATCGGCATGGTCTTCCAGCAGCCCACGCCCTTCCGCAAGTCCATCCGCGAGAACATCCTCTTCGCGCCCAAGAAGCACGGCCGCGTGAGGACCAAGGCCGAGGAGGACGAGCTCGTGGAGACGTCGCTTCGGCAGGCGGCGCTCTGGGACGAGGTCAAGGACAAGCTGCGCCAGTCCGCCCACGCCCTCTCCGGCGGCCAGCAGCAGCGCCTCTGCATCGCGCGCACGCTCGCGATGAAGCCCGACGTGGTCCTCTTCGACGAGCCCTGCTCGGCGCTCGACCCCATCTCCACCTTCGCCATCGAGGAGACCATCCGCGACATCGCCTCGAGCGGCATCTGCGAGATCATCGTCACGCACAACATGGAGCAGGCCACGCGCGTCTCCGACCGCACCGCCTTCTTCTACGTGGGCGACATGGTGGAGACGGGCACCACGCAGCAGATCTTCTCCGATCCGCACGACCAGCGCCTGGTCGACTACCTTACGGGCCGCTTCGGCTGATGGGAGGCATCATGGACACGGATAACACCCAGAACGCCCAGCGCGGCATCGAGGGCGCGGAGACGGCCATCAGCGTCCGCGACTTCAACCTCTGGTACGGCGACTTCCAGGCGCTCAAGGGCGTCAACCTCGAGATTCCCAAGAACCGCGCCACGGCCTTCATCGGCCCCTCCGGCTGCGGCAAGTCCACGCTGCTGCGCACCTTCAACCGCATGTGCGACTTCGTCGAGTCCGTGCGCACCGAGGGCACGATCGAGTTCGGCGGCCAGGACATCTTCCAGATGGACTCCAACGCCCTGCGCGTCTACGTGGGCATGGTTTTCCAGCACCCCAACCCGTTCCCCATGAGCATCCGCGAGAACATCCTCTACGGCCCCAGGCGCCAGCGCCGCATCTCCAAGTCCGAGGGCGACGAGATCTGCGAGCGCTGCCTCACGCGCGCCGCCCTCTGGGACGAGGTCAAGGACGACCTCAACAAGAGCGGCCTGGGCCTATCCGGCGGCCAGCAGCAGCGCCTCTGCATCGCCCGCGCCCTCGCCACCGACCCGGACATCCTGCTCATGGACGAGCCCACCTCCGCCCTCGACCCCATCTCCACGAGCATGGTCGAGCAGCTCATGAGCGAGCTCGCCACCGACCACACCGTGGTCGTCGTCACCCACAACATGCAGCAGGCCGCCCGCGTGGCCGACAAGACCGCCTTCTTCTATCTGGGCGAGCTCATCGAGGAGGGCCCCACGCGCGAGCTCTTCGGCAACCCCAGGGAGCAGCGCACGCAAGAGTATCTCTCAGGGAGGTTCAGCTAATGGTCATCAGCACCCGCACCAAGTTCACCGACCAGCTCAACGAGGTCGAGGTCCTCATCCGCCGCTTCAGCGAGAAGACCGTGGCGGACGTCCGCGCCGCCGGTCTCGCCGTGACGGGGGACAGGGGCGCCGCGGAGGGCGTCATGGAGGGCCGCAAGGCGGAGGACCGCCTGCGCTCCGCGATCGAGAACACCTGCCTCGACATCATGCTGCTCCAGCAGCCGCTCATCGGCGTCGACCTGCGCTTCGTCTCGGGATCCTTCCGCATGGTGAGCGACCTCTCGCACATCGACTCCATGACGCGCGACGCGGTCTTCCTGGCCGAGGACATCCCCGCCAAGGCCGCGAAGAAGCTCGAGAAGGAGTTCACGACGCTCTCCGCCTACGCCGCCAACATGGTGGACAAGGCCGTCGACGCCTTCTGCACCTCCGACGTGGAGAAGGCCCAGCAGGTCATGGAGGCCGACACGGCCGTGAACGACCTCTACGCCGAGGCGGAGGAGAAGCTCGTGGGCCTCATCCGCGACGGCAAGTCCTCCGCCCAGTACCTGCCCGAGCTGCTCATGGTGGCCAAGTACTTCGAGCGCATGGGAGACCTCGCCAAGCGCATCGCCGCCTGGGCCGTCTTCCGCGTGACGGGGGAGCACACCGTCGCCGAGAAGGCGAGCCAGCAGCAGGCTCCCGCGGAGCAGTAGAATCGAGAGTCGAGGACGCGATGGGGAAGGCGGGCAGCGTGGTCTACTACGTCGAGGACGACAAGAACATCCGTGAGCTCACGGTCTATGCGCTGGGCCAGGGCGGCATCGAGGCGCGCGGCTGCGCCGACGACGCCGAGTTCCGCCGCGCCTGCGCCGAGCGCACGCCCGACGCCGTCCTTCTCGACATCATGCTGCCCGACACCGACGGCCTCCAGATCCTGGCGCGCCTGCGCCGGACCCCGGGCCTCTCCCACGTGCCCGTCATGATGCTCACCGCCAAGGACACCGAGCTCGATACCGTGAAGGCGCTCGACTCCGGTGCCGACGACTACCTCTCCAAGCCCTTCGGCATGATGGAGATGGTGAGCCGCACGCGCGCCCTCCTGAGACGCGCCGCCCGCGAGCAGGCGGTGCGGGAGGAGCCCGCCGCGCTCTCGATCGGCGGCGTCACCCTCTGGCCCGACCGCCGCGAGGTGACGGTCGACGGCCAGGAGGTGCAGCTCACCATGCGCGAGTTCGACCTGCTGGAGTTCCTCATGCGCTCGCCCGGCGTGGTGTTCTCCCGCGAGACGCTCCTCCAGCGCGTCTGGGGCTGGGACTTCGACGGCGGCTCCCGCACCGTGGACGTCCACGTGCAGCAGATCCGCGCCAAGCTCGGCGACGCCTCGGATCTCATCGAGACCGTCCGCGGCGTGGGCTACCGCGCCCGCGGGTGATAACCTGACAGAGGTGTCCGGGTCGTTCGTCATGATCTGAGGAGGGGTGCCATGACTCGGGAGCCCGGGGCAAAGGGTTCGCTCTCGCATCGCATGTTCGTGGCGCTCGTCGTGGCGTGCGCCCTCGTGGCCGTCGCGGTTACCGCGGCGGCCTCCCTCATCTATCAGTCCGCCTTCCTCTCCGACGAGCACGAGCAGCTCGCGAGCGAGTGCCGCACCATCGCCTCGCTGCTGGACCTCGCCGAGGACGACACGACCGTCCTCGGCGAGCTGGACATGGGGGACATCCGCGTGACCCTCGTCAGCCCTGACGGGACCGTCACCTACGACTCGGGCGCCGACGCCGCCGCCCTGCCCAACCACGCCGAGCGTCCCGAGGTGGCCGCCGCGCTCGCCGAGGGCGCGGGCTCCTCCGAGCGCTCGAGCGACACCGTCGGGTACATGAGCCTCTACGAGGCCGTGCGGCTCGAGTCCGGCGAGGTGGTCCGACTGTCCGTGGACCGCGCCGGGGTCGTCGCCTTCCTCTTCCAGGACCTGGCGATGCTCTGCGGGCTTGCCGTCCTGCTCGTGGGGGCGAGCTGGGTGGTCTCACGCCGCCTCTCCCGGCGCTTCGTGCGTCCGATCCTCGAGATCGACCCGGCCTCCGGCGACGGCGTGGCGCCCTACGAGGAGCTCGACCCGCTCGTGAGCCGCCTCAACGAGCAGCACAAGGAGCTCGTTCAGCGCATGAACGCCATCCAGGACGCCGCCGACATGCGGCGGGACTTCACGGCCAACGTGACGCACGAGCTCAAGACGCCCATCGCCTCCATCCAGGGCGCGGCCGAGCTCATCCGCGACGGCATCGCCCGGCCCGAGGATGTCCAGGGCTTCGCCGGCCGCATCTACAAGGACGCGCACCGCCTGTCGCTCCTGGTGAGCGACATCCTCACGCTCTCCCGCCTCGACGAGTCGGAGCGCTCGGGCGACCGCGAGCTCTTCGGCGCCGCCGAGCGCGTGGACCTCCTCTCCGTCGCGTCCGACGCGGTGGAGCGCATGCGGGGCAGGGCGCAGCGCAAGTACGAGGTCACGATCTCGCTCTCCGGCGTCTCCACGCCCATCATGGGCAACGCCCGCCTGCTCGACGAGCTCGTGAGCAACCTCATCGAGAACGCCATCCGCTACAACCACCCGGGCGGGCGCGTCTTCGTGTGGGTGCTGCCGCAGGGTGGCCGCCCCTGCCTGCGCGTGAGCGACACCGGGATCGGCATCCCGCCCGAGGCGCAGGACAAGGTTTTCGAGCGCTTCTACCGCGTGGACAAGGGGCGGAGCCGCGACATGGGCGGAACGGGCCTGGGCCTGGCCATCGTCAAGCACGCCGCCACCTACCACGGTGCGGACATCCGGCTCGACAGCACGGTCGGCAAGGGCACCACGATCACGGTGACGTTCCCCAGGCAGTAGGCGCGTCCTTCTCGCCACGCGCTCCCGCTGGGGAGGGGATATCAAATCTGGCCGCGGATTTCCGGCACTTTCCGGGCTCAAAACGGGCCCCAAAGTGCCAGAAATCCGCGGCCAGATTTGATATGGAGGCGCCAGGGCCGCGTGGGACGGGGCGCCCCCCGGACGCGCTACAGCTCCAGCTCCCAGAGGTTGGTCCATCCGGGCAGGGGCAGCCCCGGGTAGGGGAGCCAGAGCGGGCGGTGCCGCATGAACCCGCGGCTGGCGTAGAGCGCGTTTGCGGGCACGTTGGCCACGCTCGTGTTGAGGCGCACCGCGCGGGCGCCGATCTCCCGCGCGCCGCGCACGCCGGCGGCGAGAAGGGCGTCGGCCACGTGGCGGCCGCGGGCGGCGGGGTCTGCCGCGAGGAGGTGCCAGCACGCCACGTCCTTCTCGGCTTGCCTCTCCCAGGAGGGGCCGCCGAGGCCGGAGCCGTGCCCGGGGGCGTTGCCGTCCCCCATGTCCGCGTCGTGGTTCACGGCCACGGCGCCGAGAAGGGCGGCGTCGTCCGCGGGCCTGCCGTCGCGGACGGCCGTGGAGTCGAAGGTGCCCCAGTACACGCCGGCGGCCAGCAGCTCCGCCGCCATCCCGACGGGCGGCCACACGTCCTGAACCCAGCCCGAGGTCCCGGGCTCGGCGTCCACGCGCCGGTAGAGCTCGTCGAGCTTCTCCGCCCAGAGCCCGGAGATGGGGATGCGGCAGACGGCGAGGCCGGCGGGCATCTCGATCGGGCGACGGGGGTGTCTCACGTCGTTCTTCCCGACCGTGGCCAGAAGCTCGCGCGCCACGGCGGCGGGCGCCATCTTGGGCAGGTTGTGGTCAATGCCGGGCTCCACGACCTTGCGGGCGCCGGGGATCGCCGCCACGATGCGGTCCGTCTCCTCGGGGAGGATCTCGTCGAACTCCCCGACCATCACGGTGACGGGGCAGCTCACGGAGGCGAGCGAGGCTGCGTCTATCTGGGGGTTCTCAACCATGAGATGCAGGAGCTCGGCGATTTGCGCGGACTCGGCGGGGGAGGGCACCGGCGTGCCGTCCTCGAGCGCGGCGCCCTCGAAGCCCTCCTCGGCCCAGCGGCGGTTCTCGGCCGCGGCGAAGGCCATCCAGTCGGTGTCCTCCTTGGGCAGGCCCGCCGGGGTGAGGTTGGCCCCGAGCGCGGTGAGGCTGAGGACGTGGTCGCCCCAGTCGCGCGCGAGGAGAAGCCCCAGGATGCCGCCGTCGGAGAAGCCGAGCACGTGGGCCTGCCCCACGCCCAGCCGAGCGCAGGCCTCGATGGCGTCGGCCGCCATGAGCTCGTAGGTGAGCGGCCGCGCCGTGCCACGCGTGCTCGCGCCCTGCGCGCGGGAGTCGAGCGCCACGACGGAGCGGCCGGTTGCGCAGACGGCGTCGATCACGGGGCCGAAGATGCCGTGCTCCTCGCCGTTGCCATGCAGCATGAGGACGGGCGGCACGGCGAGGTCGATGCCAAAGGGCGTGCCCGGCGTGTCCGCCGCGCCCTCGGGCGCATAGGTCCAGGCCACGATCGTGGCGCCGTCGGGCATCGGGCACTCGACGCGCGCCGCGAGCGCGGTCTGCGGGAGTGCGTACGGACGCGGGACGTGTACCGGCGGAAACTCGACGGGCATGGGGGCTCCTTCTCCTGTTGGCCTTCGAACATGATAGCCTGCCTGCTGCGCCCGCCCTGCCGCGGCTCGGCGGAAAGCGTCGCGACGGCCCCGCAGGACCGGCGTGCGGGGGATTGGCGACGCCCCGTCCGCGAAGAACGTCGCGACGGCCCCGCGGAGTTGAGTTGCGGGGGATTCGCGACGTTCCTCCCGTGCCAAATGTCGCGACGGCCCCGCAGGACCGGCGTGCGGGGGATTTGCGACAGAACTGGCGAGAAGAGCGTCGCGACGGCCCCGCGGAGCGCCGCTGCGGGGCCTTTGCGACAGAACTGGTGAGAAGAGCGTCGCGACGCCCCCGCAGGATGAGGCTGCGGGGGCGTCGCGACGCTATGCGCGGACGGGGCGGCAGACCACCCGTTCTTCTCGTTACTTTCCCTTGACCTGCGACGGGTGCTTCTCGAAGAAGTCGAAGCGCGGCGGCAGCGGCACGATCTTGTGCTCCGCGGGCGCCTCCCCGAGCGAGGCCGCCAGCTCGACCGGTCCCTCGAGGGCGTGCCCCCACGAGAAGAACAGCTCGGGCGAGAAGCCCATGTGCTCGCAGATCCTCTCGCAGCCAGCGGGCACGGCCGGGTGCATGAGCAGCGCCGTCGTGCGCAGCGCGACGAAGGCGTCGGCGAGTGCGGCCTCGTAGGCGGCATCGTCGCCCTTTGCGGCCTTGGACGCCTCGTCCCATCGCTTGTTGGCCGCGCGGCAGAACTCCTCGGCCACCGCCAGCGCGCCATGGGCGTCGAACTCGTAGGCGCGGCGCTCAAACTCGAGCACGGCCTCGCGTGCGGCCTCAACGGCCTCGGCCGACGGCGTCGCGGAGGGCAGGTGCGCGTCGCAGACGTTGGCGGCGCCGTAGAAGCACGAGCGCGCCAGGCGGTTGAAGATGTTGGTGAGGAAGGCGCTCTCCTTGAGGGCGGGGTCCACCACGCGCGGGTCATCGCGCACGAGCACGTCCTCGCCCGTCTTCTTGTCCTTGTGGCTGACGGAGGTGTCGAACGCCTTGGGGTTGAAGGAGACGGCCTTCTGGTCGAGGCCGAGGGACAGCCAGTGCGCGCGCAGCTGCTCGGGGGTGTAGTGCTCCAGCAGCTCGGCGGCCATGGGCGGGGTGATCTTGCCGGAGCTCGAGGCCTTCTTGTTCATGAACAGGATGTGGTAGTTGGCAACGGGGACGTCCTGCGTGAGGCCCCAGCCGAGCGCCTCCCAGAGCGCCGGCTGCGCCACGCAGTAGAAGTAGATGTTGTCCTGCCCGATGAACTGGTAGACGCGCGCGTCCTCGGAGCACCACCAGTCGCGCCAGTCGCGGCTGGAGTAGCGGCCGTCCTCGGCGAGGCCGAGCGCCGTCTGCGTGAAGGAGATGGGCGCCCACAGGCTCTCGGGCCACACCCACACGGTGAGCCCGGAGCTGCCCTCGAGGTCAGGCGCGGGCACGCCCCACTCGATGTTGCCGGTGATGCGCAGCGGCAGCAGGCACTTGCCCGTGCGGAAGCGCACGCCGGCGGCGTCGAGCTTCTCGCGCGCCTCGTCGCGCGCCTCCCAGCCGGAGAAGGTGAGCGAGAAGGACTGCTGGCCCTTCTCGGCCTCCGCGAGCACGTGCTCGGGGAGCTCCGCGGCGACGGCGTCGTAGGCCTCGCGGAACTTGGTCTGGATATAGATAACGGGGTCGACGAGGCTCTCGCGCACGGTCTTGGTGACCACGGCGCGCACCTGCGGGTCGACGTCCCACTCGTCCATGAGGCGCTCGAGCTCCTCGCGGAAGGCGGGCAGGTCGAAGTACCAGTTGTCGACCGGGCGCAGCTCGGGCGTGGTGCCGGTGAGCTGCGAGACGGGGGCGATGAGCTCCTCGGGGTCGAACTGGTGGCCGAGGTCGCACTCGTCGGCGTAGGCCTTCTCGGACTTGCAGCCGCGCACGGGGCAGCGGCCCTGCACCTGGCGGCCGTTGAGGAAGGTCCCGGCCTCGACGTCGTAGAACTGGCGCGTGGTGCGACGGTGGAGGTAGCCGCGCTCGTGGAGGCGGCGGATCAGCTCGTCGGTGAGGCGGGCGTGGACCTCGCGCGCGGGCTCCAGGCCGGAGCCGGCGAAGAGGTCGAGCGAGATGCCGTAGGCGTCAAGGGCGGCCTTCTGCGCGTCGTGGTTGGCGCGGACGTAGTCCTCGATCGTGCCCTCGTAGCCCTCGTTCTCCACCTTCTTGCGGAAGCCCTCCGCGATCGGGGAGCCGTAGCAGTCGGTGCCGGAGACGAAGAGCACGTTCTCGGGCCCGATGCGGTCGCGGAGGAACCGCGCGAAGAAGTCGGCGGGCACAAAGACGCCGCCGATGTGGCCGAAGTGCAGGTTCTTGTTGCCGTAGGGCATGCCGCCGGTGATGACGGCGCGGCGGGGGAAGCTCGGGCGTGAGCTGGTCTCGGGCATGGGCGCTCCTTATTGCTCGGTTGCAGCATCCCATTCTCGCACTTCTCACGCTCGGGCGCACGGGTGCCGTCCCCGGACGCGCGGGCTCGTCCTTGCCTAAAAGGGGCCAGGCCCCTTTTAGGCAATGCCGTCCCCGGGCGCGCGGGCTCGTCTAGAATGGGTGCCATGAGACTCGTGGAGCGCATAGACATCCTGGGGGACGAGGGGCTGCAGCGACGCGTCGGGCGCCTCTCGCTCGCGTTCGTCGTGGCGGCGATCGCGCTCGCCGTGGCCGTTGCCGCGGTGCGTGGCGACGAGCGGGTCGATGTGTGGTGGTGGGTTGCGCTCGCCGTGGGCACGCTCGTGGCGCTCCCGGTCCACGAGCTCGTGCATGCCGCGGGCTTCAGGCTGCTCTGTCCGGGCTGCCGCGTGAGCTTCGGCTTCCAGGACGCCTTCCTCTACACCAAGACCGACGGTGCCGTGACGTCCCGTGGGCGCATGGTGGCGGTCCTGCTCGCCCCGGCGATCCTGGTCACCGGCGCGCTTGCGGTGGCGGCGCTCTGCGCGGGCCGCCCGGCGCTCGCCGTCCTCCTCGCGGGCGCTCACCTCTCCGGCTGCGCCGGGGACCTCATCATGGCCGCCGCTGCCCTGCGCGAGCCCGGGTGCACGCACGTCCGTGACACGGACGTCGGCCTGGACCTGCTCGCCGAGGGCTGAGCCGCGATTGTCGGTGATTTTCGCGGCGCGCCTCAAGTACTATCTCCTTGATGGCATTTTTTGAGCAGGCCTTTTCGAGCGCGCGGGGGAGGGGTGTCGTGGGGTCACTGCAAAAATCACCGACAATCGGAGGAGCGGGCGCGGCGGGGGAGCGCGTGCCGCTGCTGCTGCACGCCTGCTGCGGCCCCTGCTCGCTCGAGCCGGTGAAGCTGCTGCGTGAGGAGGGCTTCGAGCCCACGATCTGCTGGACTAACCCCAACATCCAGCCCGTCTCCGAGTGGCGCCGCCGCCTGGACACGCTGCGCGCCTGGGCGGAGGAGGTCGCCCACGTGGACGTCATCGTGGCGGGGGACGACCGCGCCGCCTGGGAGCGCGCCGCCGCGCCCGCCGGCTTCGACCGCGAGCGCCGCTGCCGGGCGTGCTACGCGCTGCGGCTCGCCGAGGCGTGCCGCGTGGGGCGCGACCGGGGCTTTGCGTACGTGTCCACGACGCTCGTGGTCTCCCCGTACCAGCTCTTCGACGCCTGCGGGGAGATCCTGCGCGCGACGGCCCCGCGCTACGGGCTCATCCCCGTGTGGCGCGACTTCCGCCCCCTCTACCCCGAGGCCACGCGCGAGTCCCGCGAGCTGGGAATGTATCGCCAGAACTACTGCGGCTGCCGCTTCTCCGCCGCCGAGGCCGCCATCGAGCGCCACGAGGCCCGCGACGCCCGAAAGCGCGCCAAGGCGTGCAAAGGGGACAGTCACTTTTGCACGCCGGGCCGGGGCCGCGAGAGAATCAGACGCCTCGTCGACGGCCGCGCGTGTAAGGATTTGACAAGGGCGCCCGCCCCGCCCCGCCCCTCGCGCCCGATTGGGCTACCGTGATAGGGCCCGACGGACCCGATTCGCGAGAAGGACGGTGGAAAAATGATCGAGTGCCTGATGACCGGCGCAAACGGAACCATTACGAGAGCGGAGGCCCCGTGTCCGGGGTGCTGGATCAACGCCGTGGCGCCCTCTGAGGAGGAGCGCGCCTGGCTTGAGCGCGAGATCGGCGTCCTGCCGGAGTTCGTGCGCTCCGCCCTCGACGAGGAGGAGACCTCGCGCATCGACTACGATGAGGACGCGCGCCAGATCTTCGTCATCGTGGACTACCCGGTCGTGGACGAGGACGGCACCGCGGCGCGCACCTCGCTCCCGCTCACGTACGACACCATGCCCCTCACGATGATCTTCCTGCCCGAGAAGGGCATGTTCGTGACCATCTCGATCAGCGAGAACGAGGTCGTGGACGACCTCAAGGGCGGTCGCGTCCGCAACGTGGACACGCGCTACCGCACGCGCTTCCTGCTGCAGATGCTGCTGCACATCTCACAGCTCTACCTCGTCTACCTGCGCCGCATCGACCGCCTCTCCTCCAGCACGGAGGCCCGCCTGCACGCCTCCGTGCGAAACGAGGAGCTCATCCAGATGCTCAACCTCGAGAAGTCGCTCGTGTACTTCTCCACGTCGCTCAAGTCCGACGAGGTCACGCTCAACAAGATCGCGCAGGGCCGCATCATCCCGCTCTACGAGGACGACCAGGACCTGCTCGAGGACGTGCTCGTCGAGGTGCACCAGGCCATCGAGATGGCCAACATCTACTCGGGCACCCTCTCCGGCACGATGGACGCCTTCGCGAGCATCATCTCCAACAACCTCAACATCGTGATGAAGGTGCTCTCGGTCATCACGATCGTCATGGCGATCCCGAACATCGTCTTCGGCTTCTACGGCATGAACGTGGGGCTGCCCTTCGAGGGCGTCCCGCTGCTCGACAACTGGGCGTTCCCGCTCCTGCTCGCCGTGGCCGGCTGCCTCGTCGCCGCCTGGATCTTCAACCGCAAGGGCCTCTGGCACTAGCGGCGTTCCCCATGCAGGCCGCACTCGTTGGGGGCACTCGCGAGTGCGCTCTCCAAATTTGCAGGTAGACGCCTCGGGCGCATCGAGTGCCCTCCGGGAGTGCCCGCACCATATTGAGAGCGCCCCGCCCGGCTCGCCCAGGATTGCGGTGGCGGGCCCTCACGCCGGGCGCCCTGCGCGTGCTATCGTAGTGCGCTGGACCAAGGAGGAACCCATGCGCACCGACGACTTCGACTACCCGCTTCCCGACGAGCTCATCGCCCAGGCTCCGGCCGAGCCGCGCGACTCCTGCCGCCTGCTCGTGCTGCACCGCGAGGACGGCTCCGTCGAGCACCGTCGCTTCACGGACATCCTCGACTACCTCGAGCCCGGCGACCTGCTCGTGGCAAACCGCACGCGCGTCATGCCGGCGCGCCTCGTGGGCCGCAAGCGCGGCACGGGCGGCGTCTGCGAGACGCTGCTGCTCAAGCGCCGCGAGGACGTGGACCCGCTCGGCGGCGTCTGGGAGTGCCTGGTCAACCCCGGCAAGCGCCTGCGCCAGCCGGGCATCGTGATCGAGTACCGCGCCGGCGGCCTGCACGCCCCGGAGTCGGCGCCGGTCGTGCTCACCGGGGAGATCGTCGACTTCGTCGAGGGCAGCAAGGGCGGCCGTCTCGTGCGCTTCTCGCCGGCGGGCGAGAAGGACGACGGCACGCCGCGCACGCTGGACGAGGCGATCCACGCCGCCGGCCACGTGCCGCTGCCTCCCTACATCACCCAGTACGAGGGCGACCCCGAGAAGTACCAGACCGTCTACGCCATGAGCGAGGAGCACTCCGCCGCCGCGCCCACGGCCGGCCTCCACTTCACGCCCGAGCTCATCGAGCGGATTCGCGAGAAGGGCGTGGGCTGGGCGACGGTGGAGCTCGAGGTGGGCATCGACACCTTCCGCCTGGTCACCGAGGACGACCCCACGCAGCACGTCATGCACACCGAGCGCTATCACGTGCCCCAGGAGGTCGTCGACGCCGTGCACGCCACCAAGGCCGCGGGCCGTCGCGTGATCGCCGTGGGGACCACCTCGGTCCGCTCGCTGGAGAGCGCCTGGGAGGAGGGCGCCGCGCCGAGCGAGCCGCCCGTGGCCGCGCGCCGCTTCGAGGGTGCCGCCGGAACGGGCGACGTCGTGGCGCGCGAGAACGCCACCACGAACCTCTACCTCATGCCGGGGTCGGACTTCCACGTGGTGGACGCGATGATCACGAACTTCCACGTGCCGCGCTCGACGCTCATGATGCTCGTCTCGGCCTTCGCCACGCGCGACCAGATCATGGCCGCCTACGACGCCGCCATCGAGGAGCGCTACCGCTTCCTCTCCTTCGGCGACGCGATGCTCATCGAGTAGGGCGCCCCGGGGCCTCGCTACAGAACGATAAGGACGACGATCAGGACCAGGATGACCGCGACGGCGACGATGACGGCGCCGAACGCGACGCGCTCGCGGCGCGTGCGCGCCCTCAGGCCGCGCTCGGCCTCCGAGAGTCCCTCGACGACGGCCTCCTGGTCGGCGATCTGGGCGCGGAGGCCCTCGATGCTCTCGCGGAGCTCGGCGGTCACCTCGGGCGTCGCGTGGATCTCCTCCGCCTCGTCGATGAGGGCCTGTGCGCCGTCATGCCGCTCCGCCGCCTCGTCGTAGGCGGCCTTGGCCTCCTCGGCGCCGTCGCGCGCGGCGGAGATCTGCTCCTCGAGCGCCTTCTCCTCGGCCTTGGCCTTGGCCTGGAGCTCGTCGTACTCGCCCTTCTTCTCCTCGTACTCCCTGCGGGCGTCGTCCGCCTCGCGCTGGGCGCTCTCGAGGGACTGCTTCTGGGTCCAGAGGTGCGTGCTCGCCGCGTCGACCGCCTCCTGGGCGTCGTGCGTGGTGGCGCTGACGTCGGACCGGGCGGCCTCAACGTGGGCGAGCTCGGTCACGATCTCGTTCTTGAGCTGGGTCACGGCGTTGGAGGAGGGGTCGGCCTCCTGCGCGCGCCTGAGCTCCTCCTGCACCTTGCGCAGACGCGCCTGGGAGCTGTCCACCGCGCGGTTCGCCGCGGCGATGCCCTGCTCCCTGCGGTCGGTCGCGCTCTTCAGCTGCCCCTCTGCGGTCTTCACGGCGCGCTTGGCCTCGGCCACGACGCGACTCGCCTCGTCGTGGCGCTCCCGTGCCGAGTCGGCGAGCCGCTTGTAGGGCCGCAGCTCCTGCTCGTGGTCGCGCCTCATGCCCGCGAGCCGTTCCTCGAGCGCCTTCGCCTCCTCCTCGAGCCGCTCGACCTTGCCCTGCTCGGCCACGAGCGTCTCGTTGGTCTCCGACACGATCGCGCCCTGCTCGCGGATGATGTCCCCGTAGCCGGACTCGACCTCCTCGCGGTGGGAGAGCTCCGCCTCGTCGGCCTCGAGCGTCTCGCGCAGCTCGCGGAGCCGCGCGCGAGCGGACCCGTGCCGCCTCGCCGCCTCGCGGACGTCCTTGACGGCGGAGAGGCCGTTCATGAAGGTCGTGGCGGCCGTCCCCGCGGCGCCGCGCGCCGCCCCGAGCGCTGCGTCAAGCGCCCGCGACGAGCCGCGCGCCTCGGCCTCGCCCGCCTCGGGGGCGGTGGCTTGGTCGGTCGACGGCGCGTCCGTCTCCTTGGCGTTCTTCAGCTCCTCGGGTTCGTGTGCCATGGGTCCGCTCCTCTCAGCCGCGAGCGCTCGCGGCGCGCTGTCTCGTGTGACGGCGACGCCGTCATCAACATTGTCTCGCACGACCGCCCGCCGCCTGCCCTGATTCCGCTTATCCCCAGAGATTGCACCCTTGGCCAGAAGTTTGGCGCCAACTCGTTCCTTGTTTGCTAGGATGTGCTATGTGTTTCTCAGGGGGGATGCAGACGTCCCCGATTGTTCTGGAGTATTTGGAAAGGGAGTCCGCAACATGGTTTCTAAGCAGACGAGCATCATCAACGCCACCGGCCTTCACGCCCGTCCCGCGTCCGTCTTCGTGACCGAGGCCAAGAAGTACCAGTGCAACGTCACCATCAAGAACGTCGACAAGGACTCCGCTCCTGTCAACGCCAAGTCCATCATGATGATCCTGGCCGCCGGCCTCGGCACCGGCACCAAGGTCGAGGTTGCCTGCGACGGTGCCGACGAGCAGGAGGCCCTGGACGCCCTGATCGCCCTCATCGACTCCGGTTTCGGCGAGTAGTCAATCAGCGACACCTCATCACCTTTTCTCGATGGTTCGACCCGGCGTCACTGCGACGCCGGGTCCTTTTGTGTAGGATGGGCACGCCAAGTTGCGACTGCGAGGTCGTCGAGAAGAACCGTGTGGCCCGCCGCGAGTTCTGCAGCCGCGCCCTTTGCGGCGAAGCTGTCCGAGCGCCGGGTCACACGGTTCTTCTCGGCGACCTCCCCACGCGAGCGGAGGAAGCCGTGGATACGAGCCTGTTCAAGTACGAAGTCCTCGCCGAGGACCCGGCGACGCACGCGCGCGCGGGCGTCCTGCATACGCCCCACGGCGACGTCCCCACGCCGATCTTCATGCCGGTGGGGACCAAGGCAACGGTGAAGGGCCTGCCTCCTTCGACGCTCGAGCAGCTGGGCACCAAGATCCTGCTCGCCAACACCTATCACCTCTCCATGCGCCCGGGCGCCGACCTCGTGGCCGAGATGGGCGGCCTTCACGACTTCATGGGCTGGCACCATCCCATCCTCACGGACTCCGGCGGCTTCCAGGTCTTCTCCCACGAGGAGTTCTTCAGGCTCTCGCGCGACGGCGTGCGCTTCCGGGCGGTGGACTACGACGGCCGCTGGGTCGAGTGGTCGCCCGAGGAGAACATGGCGATCGCCCAGAAGCTCGGCGCCGACATCGTGATGCAGCTCGACCAGTGCGTGGGCTACCCGGCGCCGCGCTCCAAGGTGGAGCGCTCCGTCGAGCTCTCGAGCCTGTGGGCCGAGCGCTGCTACGCGGCGCACACCCGACCCGACCAGGCGCTCTTCGGCATCGTCCAGGGCGGCATGCACCTCGACCTGCGCCTGCGCTCCCTGCGCCACCTCGAGGAGATCGGCGACTTCCCCGGCTACGGCATCGGCGGCTACTCGGTGGGGGAGGACCACGACACGATGTTCGAGTCCCTCGCGCCGCTCGTCTCCGAGCACATGCCGCGCAGCAAGCCGCGCTACCTCATGGGCGTCGGCAACCCCACCACGCTCGTGCGCGGCGTCGCCTGCGGCGTGGACATGTTCGACTGCGTGCTGCCCACGCGCACGGCGCGCACCGGCTCCGCGTTCTCGAGCGAGGGCCGCCTGAACTTCCGGCACGCCCGCTTCACCCACGACCACGGCCCGCTCGACCCGGCGTGCCCCTGCCCCACCTGCACCGGGGGCTTCTCGCGCGCCTACCTGCACCACCTCGTGCGCCAGAAGGAGATGCTCGGCTCGATCCTCATCTCCCAGCACAACATCTACTACCTGCTCGACCTCATGCGCCGCGCGCGCGAGGCCATCGTGGCGGGCACCTACGCCGCCTTCGTCGAGGACTGGATGGCGTCCCCGGCGGCGCGGGACTGGTAGGCGCAGGGAGGCCCCTCGCCCGGCCGGCCGGCTTTCGGGGCGCCCCGCCCGTTGCGGTATGATTGTTCGGATTGACAGGGCGCTGAAGCGCCACCCAACCGAAGAGGCATGCCATGAGAGACGAGAAGAACGGGAAGGGCGCCACGGGCGTCAGCCGCTGGGGAGCGGCGGCGGGCCCCGCGCCGAGGAGCAAGGCCGGGCAGGCGGGCCGTGGGGTCCCCTCCGACGCGCGGTCGCAGATTGCCGCACTGGCGGTGGCCGTCGTCCTTCTCGTCGCCTCCGTCCTTCTCGCCCTGCCCCCCGCCGAGGTCCTCGGCTGGGGCGTCGACTTCGCCGGGGGGACGTCCTACTCGTACCCGCTCGCCGATGGCGGCGCGGACTCCGCGGCGACCGCCGCCGCGGTCAGGTCGCGGCTCTCCGCGCTCGGCGTGCGCGGCGCGCGCGTCGGCTCGGGGGAGGGCGTGACCGTCGAGGTCCCCGCCGGGCAGGATGCCGCCGACGCCGTCGAGGTCGCCACGAGGCCGGGCAGGGTCGAGCTCGTCCGCCTCGACGCCATCTCGGACGCCGACGCGCTTGCGCGGGTGCAGGCGGGCGCATCCGGTGTGGCGCTCGCCGAGGGCAGCTACGAGGCGTTTCTCGACAACTCCTCCATCGCCTCCGTCCAACCGGTGAGGCTCTCCGCCTCCTCCGACCTCTACGGCATGCAGATCACCTTCACCTCCGAGGGCGCCGAGGCCTTCGCCGAGGTGACGTCCGAGCTCGCCCCCGTGGGTGGGCAGGTCGCGGTCGTCTTCGACGGCACCGTGGTCGCGGCGGCCGGGGTGAGCGACCCCATCACCGACGGCGTGGTCACCGTCTCCGCGGACCTCTCCCTCACGGACGCCGCGGGCATGCAGGCCGCGGTCAGGACCGGCGTGCTGCCGGCCGAGCTCGGCGAGGGGACCGTCGCGCCGCTCGCCGCGTCCGTCTCCGGCGCCGGCCTCCTCCGGGCGCTCGTCGTCGCGGGCGTCGTGGCGCTCGTTGTGCTCGTGGCGCTGCTCGCGACCATGCGCCTGCTCGGCCTCGTCGCGTACGCCGGCCTGGTCAGCGTCGCCGTGCTCGAGGTGGGCGGCCTCGCCGCGCTCTCCCGCGCCGGGCTCTTCGTGCCCACCGTCACGGCCTACGTCGTGGCCGCCATCGTCGTGTGCGCGGCCTTCCTCGAGCTGCTTCGCGTCCTCTGGCGCGTCCGCTCGTGCGTGCGCGGCGGCACCGACCCGCGCGACGCCGGGCGCGTCGCGCTGCGCCGCCTCGCGCGGGAGCTCGGCGTCATCGCGGTGGCGTTCGTGGCGGGCGGCATCGCGCTCTTCCTCCTCGTCCCCGAGGGCGGGCTCGCCTCCAACCCCGCGGGCCTCGCCTGGCCCGTCGCGGCCGTCGCCGGCGCGCTCGCGCTGCTGCTGGTCTGCCTGCCGCTCACGAGGGCCTGCTCCCGCGCCATGCGCGCGAACCCCGACGCCTGGGGCGTGGCGCCGCGCGACGAGGGCGACCGCTAGATGTCCGGCCTCGCCAACACCCGCCGCTGGGCGGTGCTCGCCCATGACCCGGCCGCCGAGCGCGCGCTCTCGGACGGCCTCGGCGTCAGCGCGCTCGTGGCCCGCGTCCTCGCGGCGCGCGGCGTGACCGACGTCGACGAGGCGCGCGCGTTCCTCACGCCCTCGCTCGAGCGGGACTGGGCGGACCCGCTGCTCATCCCGGGGATGGACGCCGCGGTCTCGCGCGTCGAGCGCGCGCTCGACGCCCACGAGGCGATCGCGGTCTTCGGGGACTTCGACGTCGACGGCATGAGCTCGACCTGCCTGCTCACGCTCGCGCTCCGTCGCCTCGGCGCGGACGTCCACCCCTTCATCCCGCACCGCTTCGGCGAGGGGTACGGCCTCTCCCGCGAGGCGCTCGCCCGGGTGCGCGCGGCGTGCGACCCGGACCTCGTGGTGACCGTCGACAACGGCATCGCCGCCGCCCGCGAGGTCGCGTGGCTCGTGAGCGAGGGGATCGACGTGGTGGTGACCGACCACCACGAGCCCGCCGACCTCGTCCCCGAGGGCGTCCCCGTCACCGACCCCAAGCTCGACGAGGGCTGCCCCTCGCGCGACCTCGCGGGCGCCGGCGTCGCCCTCAAGCTCGTCTGCGAGCTCGGGCGCCGTCGCGGGGCCCCCGACCTCTGGCTCGAGTTCATCGACGTCGCCGCGCTCGGCACGCTCTCGGACATGATGCCGCTCTCGGGCGAGAACCGCGCGCTCGTGGCGGAGGGGATCGCGCGCATGCGGGAGACCTCGCGCCCCGGCCTCGTGGCCCTCGCGGCCACGGCGGGCGTCGACCTCGCGCAGGTCACGGCGGACGGCCTGCCGTTCTCCGTCATCCCGCGCCTCAACGCGGCGGGGCGCATGGGCTCCACCGACGTGGCGCTCGAGCTGCTCCTCACCGACGACGTCTCCGAGGCGACGATCCTCGCCGGGAGGCTCGAGGCGATAAACGCCGAGCGCAAGGAGACCGAGTCCGCCCTCTCCGAGGAGGCGTTCGCCGAGGCGGAGCGCACCTATCGCGGCGGCCGGGCCGTCGTCGTGGCGGGGGAGGGCTGGCACGAGGGCGTCAAGGGCATCGTGGCATCGCGCCTCGTCAACCGCTATCACGTCCCCGCCATCGTCTTCTCCGTGACGGACGGCGTCGCGCGGGGATCGGGGCGCTCCGTGGGCTCCGTGGACCTCTTCCATGCCGTCGAGCAGTGCTCCGACGTGCTTGTGCGCTTCGGGGGGCACGCCGGCGCGGTGGGCGTGACCTGCGAGGCGTCCCGCGTCGACGAGTTCCGCGAGCGTCTGTGCCGCGCGCTCGGGGAGCTCCCCGACGAGCAGTTCGAGGACACGGGCGAGGTCACGGCCATCGTGCGGCTCGGGGAGCTCTCCGTCGAGAGCATCGCCTCGCTCGAGCTCCTCCAGCCCTTCGGCCAGGGCAACAAGAAGCCGCTTTTCGCCTCCGTGGGGGTGAGCATGAGGAACCGCGCCCGCGTCGGGGCCGACGGCGCCCACGTGCGCTTCGTGGCCACCGACGGCGCGGGCTGCGTCCCGGCGATCATGTTCCGCGCGCCCGACGCCGAGCGCGCCAGCTCCTGGGAGGGCGTCGTCGACCTCGTCTACGAGGCGGTCAACGAGACCTGGCAGGGCAGGACCAAGCCCAAGCTCATGGTGAGGGACATCCTGTACCGCCTGCCCGACGCCCCCTCCCGGCCCGCGGTCCCCGACGGCGTGCTCGAGGCGCCCCCGGCGCCGGGCGACGACGCCGTGACCCCCGCGGCGGGCCGTCGCGCGGAGCTCGCGCGCCTCTCCTACGAGGACCTCACGGGGGCCCTCCGTCGCTCGCTCATCGGCGACGCGCCGCTGCTCCCCGCGCAGCGCGCCGCGCTCGACCGGCTCTCGGCCGGCCGCTCCTGCCTCGCCGTCATGGCGACGGGGCGGGGCAAGTCGCTCGTGTTCCACCTCCACGCCGCGCGCGAGGCCATCTCGCGCGGCAGGGCGAGCGTCTTCGTCTACCCGCTCCGCGCGCTTGTCGCCGACCAGGCCTTCCACCTGCGAGAGGGCCTTGCGGCGGACGGCGTCTCGGTGGAGGTGCTCACCGGGGAGACGCCCGCGGCCGAGCGCGCCCGCGTGCTCGCCGGGCTCGCGTCGGGCTCCGTCGACGTCGTGCTGACCACGCCCGAGTTTCTCGCCATCCACCGCGCCTCCTTCGCCGAGTCGCGGCGCGTCGGCTTCGTCGTCGTGGACGAGGCGCATCACGCCGGGCTCGCCAAGCCCGGAGACCGCGACGCCTACCTCGAGCTGCCCGCGGTCCTCGAGGAGCTCGGCCGTCCCGTGGCGCTCGCCGTGACGGCCACGGCGGCGCCGGACGTGGCGTCGCGCGTCTGCGAGCTGCTCTCCATAGGCCGCGCCGACGTGGTGGTCGACGATGCGTCCCGGACCAACCTCGCGATCGACGACTGCCGCGAGCTCAGGGACCGCGACGCGGCCCTCGCCTCGATCGTGGCGCTCGGCGAGAAGACCATCGTCTACGTGAGCTCGCGGGACCAGGCGGTGTCGCTCGTGCGCGCCCTGCGCCACCGCGTGCCCGAGCTCGCCCACCGCGTGGCCTTCTACCACGCCGGCCTCTCCCGCGACGCCCGCGGCCGCGTCGAGCGGGCGTTCCGCGCCGACGACCTGGCGTGCATCGTCTCCACGAGCGCCTTCGGCGAGGGGGTCAACCTCCCGGGCGTCCGCCACGTGGTGCTCTTCGGCCTGCCGCTCGGCGAGGTCGAGTTCAACCAGATGAGCGGCCGGGCCGGGCGAGACGGCGCGCCCGCCACGGTGCACGTGCTCTTCGGCTCGCGCGACGTCTACGCCGGCGAGCGCATCCTCTCGGCGGCCGCGCCGGCGCGCCCGCAGCTCGTGGCGCTCTACCGCGCCCTCTCGTCGCTCTATCGCTCCTGCGGCCCCATCGCCCTCGACGACGAGGGCATCGCCCGCGAGGCGTGCGCGCTCGAGCCGCGCGTCGCGCTCGACGCCTCGGAGGTCGCCTCCGGGCTCGCGGTCTTCTCGGAGCTCGGCTTCGCCTCCGTCACGGGCTGGGGCGACGCCCGCCGGGTCTCCATGGCCTCCTCTCCGGCGCGCATGGAGCTCTCCCAGTCCGCGTGCTACGCGGAGGGGCAGCGCGCCCAGCGCGCCTTCTCCGAGTTCTGCTCCTGGGCGCTCGAGGCGACCCCGGACGAGCTTCTCGCCCGCGTGAGCCGGCCCATCACGCCCGACTTCGGTATCATCGTGTGAGGGGAAGGAGGGGAGCCATGAGCGCTAACGAGTACACGGCCGCCCCCACGGCGGCGCGAGACCCCAAGAGGGGGGTTCCCGACGCGGCGAACTATCGGCTGCTCCAGGCGGCGTGCGCGGCGTATCTCGACGAGGAGGGGAGCGAGAAGGTCGAGCGGGCCTATCGCTTCGCCGCCGAGTACCACCGCGACCAGCGCCGCCGCTCCGGCGAGCCCTACATCAACCACCCCGTCGAGGTGGCGCTCATCCTGGCGCACGACCTGCGCATGGACGAGGACACCATCTGTGCCGCGCTGCTCCACGACACGGTCGAGGACACCCCCGCGACCAAGGACGAGCTCGCCGAGCTCTTTGGGGCGACCGTCGCCGACCTCGTGGACGGCGTGACAAAGCTCACCTCCATCCAGGTCTCCTCGATGGACGAGAAGCAGGCCTGGAACCTCCGCAAGATGTTCCTCGCCATGAGCCGCGACATCCGCGTGGTCATCATCAAGCTCGCCGACCGCCTGCACAACATGCGCACGCTCGCGGCCCTGCCGCCCGACCGCCGCCAGTTCAAGGCGCGCGAGACCATGGACGTCTACGCCCCGCTCGCCGACCGGCTCGGCATCTCGTCGGTGAAGTGGGAGCTCGAGGACCTGGCGTTCTTCTGGCTCGAGCCGGAGGAGTACCAGCGCGTGGCCCGCATGGTCCAGGACAGCCGCGCGCAGCGCGAGGACGACACCGAGGCCGCCATCAAGACGCTCGACGACGAGCTCAAGGCGGCCGGCCTCAGGAATTACCAGATCACGGGACGGCCGAAGCACCTTTGGAGCATCTACCAGAAGATGACCCGCAAGGGCCGCGAGTTCGCGGACATCTACGACCTCATCGCCCTGCGCGTGATCACCCAGACGGTGGGGGACTGCTACTCGGCGCTCGGCGCGGTGCACTCCCTGTGGAACCCGATGCCCGGCCGCTTCAAGGACTACATCGCCACGCCCAAGGCGAACCTCTACCAGAGCCTGCACACCACGGTCGTGGGCCCCGACGGAAAGCCCATAGAGATCCAGATCCGCACCGTGGAGATGCACGAGGCCTCCGAGTACGGCATCGCCGCCCACTGGCTCTACAAGAAGGAGGGCAACTCGCGCGGCCGCATGAGCGCCGAGGACCGCGCCATAGACTCCACGATCAACTGGATCCGCAAGACCCTCGACTGGGCCGCCGAGGACGACATCGACGACCCGCACGAGTTCCTCGACAACCTGCGCGTGGACCTCTTCGAGCACGAGATCTTCGTCTTCACGCCCAAGGGCGAGGTCATGAGCCTGAGGCGTGACGCCACGCCGCTCGACTTCGCCTACGCCGTCCACACCGAGGTGGGCAACCACTGCGTGGGCGCCAAGGTAAACGGCTCGGTGGTGCCGCTCTCCTACAAGCTCAACATGGGCGACCGCGTGGAGATCCTCACCAACAAGAACGCCAAGCCGTCGCGCGACTGGATGCAGCTCGTGGCCATGCCGTCGAGCCGCGCCAAGATCCGCAAGTACTTCTCCACCCAGACCAAGAACGACGACGCCGAGCAGGGCAGGACGGAGCTCGCCCACGAGCTGCGCAAGCGCGGCTACGGCATCTCCACGCGCCGCACGGTCAAGGCCATCGAGCGCGTCTGCGAGCACTTCGAGCTGAGGAGCCCGGAGGACCTCTTCGCCTGCGTCCACACCGGCAAGGTCTCGGTCAAGCAGGCGGCCAACCGCATCGAGGAGATCCTCGAGGAGGGCTCGCCCGAGCAGCTGGCCGCTGCCGCCGCCGAGGCGGAGCGCCACGCCGCCCACGAGCGGGCCATGTCCTCGGGCGCGCCGGTCATGAAGTCCTATGCGCTCACGCAGGCCACGCGCGGCAAGCGCCGCAAGAGCAACTGCGGCGTGGTGGTCAAGGGCGACGCCGACCTCCTCGTGCACCTCGCCCACTGCTGCAACCCCGTGGCGGGAGACGAGATCGTGGGCTTCATCACGCGCGGCCGCGGCGTCTCCGTCCATCGCGCGAACTGCCCCAACGTGGCCGACCTCAAGCGCAACCCCGAGCGGATGATCGAGGTCGCCTGGGACACCTCGGGCGCCACCGAGTTCCGCGTGGAGATCGTCGTGGAGGCCACGGACCGCATGGGCCTGCTCAGGGACATCACCGTCGCCGTGGGCGACGCCGGGGCGAACATCCTCTCCGCTGCGACGCAGACCACGGCGCAGGGCGTGGCGCGGCTGCGCTTCCTCGTGGCGATCTCCGACGCGAGCCTGCTCGACGTCCTTCTCGCCGCCGTGAGCCGCGTCCCCTCGGTCTACGACGCCCGTCGCATCATGCCCGGCGAGGGCGCCAACCAGATGAAGCAGCGCGTGAAGTAGCGGGTGAGACGAAGGGGGCGGTGAGACAAAGGGGACGGGTTCTTTTGTCTCATTGGAGTACATGAGACAAAAGAACCCGTCCCCTTTGTCTCACGCGTCCCCCTTGTCTCGCCGTCCCCTTTGTCTCACCCTGTGAAGGAGGGCCGAGATGGCCGAGAAGAACGACGAGCTGCGGCAGTTCGTGGTGACCCCGCTGCAGACCAACTGCTACGCGTACGTGAGCGCGGGGGAGTGCCTCGTGGTGGACCCCGGAGGATCCGGCGCGGCCGTGGCCGAGCACCTGAGCGACGTCCGTGTGACCTGCGTGGCTGCCACGCACGGCCACGGCGACCACGTCGGCGGCGTGGCCGCCCTCGTCCGCGCGACGGGCGCCCCCTTCGCCATCCACGCGGCGGACGCCAAGCTTGCGGCCCGCGCCGGCGAGATGAGCGAGGTCGGCAGGAGCTACGACGAGAACGCCCCGGAGCCGAACGTCCTTCTTGCCGAGGGCGACGTCCTCTCCGTGGGGACCGCCACGTTCACCGTCATGGAGACGCCGGGCCACACGCCGGGCGGCGTGGTGCTCGTGGGCGGCGGCACGGCCGAGGGCGTGGCCTTCGTGGGTGATACGCTCTTTCCCGGCAGTCACGGTCGTACGGACTTGGCGGGCGGTGACGAGGGGCAGATCATGGCGTCGCTGCATCGGATGGCGCTGGAGATTCCGCCCGCGACCACGCTGCTCTGCGGTCACGGCCCGGCCACGACGATGGCCCGCGAGCTCGCCCAGAACCCGTTCCTGATGTAGGAGCGCCGCGGGCGTGGCCCCGTCTCGGCGTTCCTTCCTGCCCCCGCACTCTTAGGTGAGCAAATTTCCGCAACTGTCTTGCATGGTTTTCCTAGGTGAGTCGCGTTTGCGCAGCTTGTGAGAGGAACATCTCCTTAGGTGAGCGGCGATGGTTCAAATAATGTGCTCACCTAAGTGGGAGGGCGCCATGCGGGAGGGCACCATGCGGGAGGGCACCATGCGGGAGGGCACCATACCTGTTCATAGGGCGCCCGCGTCTGGGCAGGGCATCCATGTGAGGGGGTGGGCGAGGAAGGTGCCCGAGGCGGGGCTCGAACCCGCACGAGTTTCCCCAACGGTTTTTGAGACCGTCGCGTCTGCCAATTCCGCCACTCGGGCTTGAGGGCGCATGTCGCATGCGAGAAGAACTATACCAGACCGCGCGTTTTTGTCGCCAGCGGGGTATATAGTCAGCGTAGTCGAACATCCCACGAGAGAGAGGAACTCCCATGGCGCTTTCCAACGAGGTCACCACGGTTCTGAACGAGCAGATCAACAAGGAGCTGTACTCCAGCTACCTCTACCTCACCTTCGCCGACTACTATGACGACCGCGGCCTCAAGGGCTTTGCCAACTGGTACGAGATCCAGGCCAAGGAGGAGATGGACCACGCGCTGGCCATCCGCCGCTACCTGCTCGACAACGACTTCAAGCCCACGATGGAGGCCATCGCCAGGCCGGACAAGACCTTCGACAACGACCTCGCGCCCCTCGAGGCGGGCCTCGAGCACGAGGAGTACGTCACGAGCCTCATCCACCACTGCTACGAGGTCGCGCACGCCGAGCACGACGTCCGCACGATGAAGTTCCTCGACTGGTTCGTGGAGGAGCAGGGCGAGGAGGAGACCAACGCCCGCGACATGATCACCAACATGAAGCTCTTCGGCTGCGACCCCAAGGGCCTCTATGACCTCGATCGCGAGTACCAGGCCCGCACCTACGTGCAGTCCGCCTCCCTCAAGCTCTAGTCGATTTGGGGACGGGTTATTCCCGGCAAAGGAAACGGGACAGGCCGCGTGGGAGGCCTGTCCCGTTTCGTCTGCCGGGAATAACCCGTCCCCAAATCCTTATTGTGGAGGTTGTCTGGCGAGAAAAACCCGTTGCCTCGTGACCTCGTGCGTGCTATTCTCCTCTAGTGTGCTTTTTGCGAAGCGGGACTTCGGTCCCCACCTACACGGCGCCTGCGGGCAGCTGTCTGGTCAGACAACGTAGCTTTCTCGTCCCCTCGGGGACGTGTGTCGTCTCCCGGATGCTGCATGGCGTCGGGAGTTTTTTCTATGCGGCGGGAGCCGCAACGAGAGGAAGGTGTGAACGATAGCCAGGAACGACGGTCCTCGCATCAATGAGGAGATCACTTCCCGCACGTGCCGCCTGATTGGCATCGACGGCTCGCAGCTTGGTCTGTTCGGCGTGCGCGACGCTCTGCGCATTGCTCGCGACCAGGGTCTCGACCTCGTCGAGATCGCGCCGAACGCGGAGCCCCCGGTCTGCAAGATGCTCGACTACCGCAAGTTCAAGTACGAGCAGGACCGCAAGGCCAAGGCCGCCCGCAAGAACCAGGCTAGGGTCGAGGTCAAGGAGATGAAGTTCCGCCCCAAGATCGATGTGGGCGACTACGAGACCAAGAAGGGTCACGTCATCCGCTTCCTCAAGAAGGGCGCCCGCGTCAAGATCACGATCATGTTCCGCGGTCGTGAGATGGCCCACCCCGAGCAGGGTCGCATGGTGCTCGATCGCCTCGCCGAGGACCTGAAGGACGTGGCAACGGTCGAGCAGAAGCCTCTCATGGAGGGTCGCAACATGCACATGACGATCGTCCCGATCAAGGGCGCCTTCGAGAAGAAGGCTGATGGGGACGGCGATGTCACCACGGAGAAGGAGAACTAGCATGCCCAAGATGAAGACGCACAAGGGTACGGCCAAGCGCTTCCGCCGCACCGGCTCTGGCAAGATCATGCGCGCCAAGGCGTTCAAGAGCCACATCCTGACCAAGAAGTCGCCCAAGCGCATCCGTGGCTTCCGCCAGGAGACCGTCATCTCCCCCGCGGACGTCAAGACCGTCTCCCAGCGCATGGGTTCCAACTAGGCGCGCGAGCGTCCTCGATTCAGTCTCACCAAGGAGTTGATCAGATATGGCACGAGTCAAGCGCGCCGTCGCCGGCCGTAAGAAGCGTCAGACGCTCGTCGAGCGCACCAAGGGCTACTACGGAGTCCGCTCCCGCACCTTCCGTGGCATGAAGGAGCAGGCCCAGCACTCCGGCCAGTACGCCTACCGCGATCGTCGCAACAAGAAGCGCGAGTTCCGCGCCCTGTGGATTCAGCGCATCAACGCCGCCGCCCGCATCAATGGCCTGTCCTACAGCAAGCTGATGCACGGCCTCAAGCTCGCCGGCGTCGAGCTCGACCGCAAGGTCCTCGCTGAGATTGCCTACAGCGACGAGCAGACCTTCGCCGACATCGCCGAGGTTGCCAAGAAGGCCCTCGCTGACGCGGAGTAGATGAGACAGGGGGACCGTCCCCTCGTATCATGCGCGCCCCGGGTTTCTCGCCCGGGGCGCTTTTTTGGCTGATTGGTTCGTGTCGTGCCACCCGCATAACCTTTACGACATGACATCCGACCTGCTCGGGGCCTACGATTTTGCGGTCAGACGAGAAGGACTGAAGAAGGGGGTCCCATGGGCGAGCGATCACGGACGGCGGTTCGGACGGTGCTGTGGGTGGCATGGGGGCTGGCGCTCCTGCTGCTGCCGGCGCTGCTTCAGTCGTATCAGTACAACGCGCAGCTGTCTCCCGGCCGGGATGACTCTGCGATGCCGCTGAGCTACTTCTTCTGGACGTCGGCCATCCCCCTTTCCGTCGTGACGGCCGCGCTTGCGTGGGCGCTTCGCGACCGCCTGGGGCGGCGGAGGCGCGCTCTGACGGGCGCGGGCATCGTGGTCCTTCTCGCGTACCTGGCCGCTGCGGCGGCGTACTACCTGTGGTTCCCCTGGGAGATGGGCGGCCTCGTGCGCGCCCTCGGCTGGGCCGAGCGCATCCTGCGCTGGGGGTCGTGGGCCCTCTGGGGCATGGCGCTCCCCGTGTGGGTGCTTCGTGCCGCGGTGTCCTCCGCGGCCCCGGCCTCCCTGCTCGACGGGATCCGCGGCGCAGACGCCCTCAGCGAGCGCGAGCGCGCGATTGCCGAGGCGCTCGCCACGGGCAGCACCGTCGCGCAGGTGGCGGCAGCGCTGGGACTGAGCTCGTCCACCGTGATGACATATCGCTCGCGCGCGTGCGAGAAGCTCGGCGTGACCTCGCTCGACGAGCTGCGCCCGGCCGTGCGGGGCGCAGCCGCCGCGCCCGCGGCCTTTGACGTGACGTCTCCTGGCGCGCCCGCGCTCATGGTCATGACGCTCTGCGTCGGTCTCGTCGTGCGGCTCCTCGCCCGCGTGACGCTTTCGAGCGGCAGCTCCATGGACCAGGCGCTTGGGCTCCTCCGTGTCCCCGTCGCCCTAGCGTTCCCCTGGCTCGTGCTTCTCGCCTACGCGCGTCTGCGCGGCATGCGCGTTCGCCCGCGCTGGGTCACGATGCGACTCGGTCTTGTCCTTCTTGCGCTCGCCCTCTTCGGGCTGCTCGCCGGCGGCGGAGGGTACGGGCTCGAGATTCAGATGCCCGGCGGATCCATCAGCCTCAACGCGCTCGGCATCATCGGCAATGCCTGCGCGGTGGCGGCGCTGGCGCCGTACCTCCTCTGGCCGCGCGAGCGCGTGACCACGACCCTCGACGAGGAGCGCTGCGTGCTCTACCTGCGCGGTCGCGGGGCGGGGGAGCTTCAGGCCCATGTGCTCACGCAGATCGCGCTCGGGCGCAGCGCGCCCGAGATCTGCGAGTCGCTCCATGTGGCGCGCGGGACCGTGAACGCCTATCGCGCGCAGGGCTACGAGCTGCTCGGGGTGCACAGCAGCCGCGAGCTCACCGACCTGCTGGCCCGCGACGTGGGGAGGGTGCCATCCGCCGGCAAAACGCGACCGTCCGCGGATGACTCCGTCACGACTGAGTAAGCCGCCGCATGAAGGGAAGAAGAGCAGTAACAAAGAACATCGTCGCTACCCACAAAGCGACCGTCAGAGGAGGCGAGTCCAGTGAACACAGAAGATATAGCAGGGTTTGGACCCGCCTTCCGCGTGACCGAGACCCGTTAGACACCGGGCGAGCGCACTCGCCGACATTCTCCGACATCAGCATCGGATTTGGGTCGTTGAAAGAAGCGTCTGGAGCGGGTCCAAGCATTGAATTGCCTTGTCAGCCCACCAACTCCTGAGACAGGTGATTCCACCCTAATACGTAATGAGGCGGGGCGGCGCAATGGGGCGCCGCCCCTGTTTCTGTGTCGGTGAAACGCGCCACGCACGACTGCGGCGGATATCGTTACGGGGGGCGCCTGCCGGCACTCATGAGTGCCGGCAAGGAGTGTCGGCCGAACCCGCTGGCGATGGGCAGGAGTGTCGGCTTCTTCTCGGACTTTATCGAGAAGTGCCGGCTCCAACCGGTCGTCGGGCCGGCACTCATGAGTGCCGGCAGGGGGAGGACAAAAGGGGCCGTCGCCAATCGTGGCGACGGCCCCGTGACGTGCCGAGAAGAACGTTCTTCTCGCCTAGTCCTTCTTGATCCAGCTGAACATGGAGCGGATCTTCTCGCCGGTCTTCTCGATCGGGTGGGAGTTGATCTCCTCACGCTTCTCGAGCAGCCACTTGTGGTCGTTGTTGCAGTCGTCGACGAACTCCTGCGCGAAGGAGCCGTCCTGGATGCGGGCGAGGATGCGCTTCATGGCCTCGCGGGACTCAGCGTTGATGACCTGCGGGCCGGCGTAGTACTCGCCGTACTCGGCGGTGTTGGAGATCGAGTAGTTCATGAAGTGGATGCCGGACTCGTACATGAGGTCGACGATCATCTTCATCTCGTGGTAGACCTCGAAGTAGGCCAGCTCCTCGGGGTAGCCCGCCTCGGTCAGGGTCTCGAAGCCGGCCTTCACGAGCTCGACGAGGCCGCCGCAGAGCACCGCCTGCTCACCGAAGAGGTCCTCCTCGGTCTCCTCCTTGAAGGTGGCTTTGATGATGCCGGAGCGGGCGCCGCCGACGCCCCAGCAGTAGGAGAGGACGATGTCCCAGGCGTCGCCGGTGGCGTCCTGGTAGACGCAGGCGAGGTCGGGCACGCCGGAGCCCTCGGTGTACTGGCGGCGCACGATGTGGCCCGGGCCCTTGGGGGCGCACATGATGACGTTGACGTCCTCGGGGGCCTTGATGTAGCCGTAGTGGATGTTGAAGCCGTGGGCAAAGGCGAGGGTGTCGCCGGCCTTGAGGTGCGGCGCGACGTGCTCCTCGTAGACCTTGGGCTGGGTCTCGTCGGGGACGAGCATCATGATGACGTCGGCCTCCTCCGCCGCGTCGTCCATGCTCATGACCTTGAGGCCGGCCTCCTGGGCGGCCTGGGCGGACTTGGAGCCCTCGCGCAGGCCAACGCGGACGTCAACGCCGGAGTCCAGGAGGTTCAGCGCGTGGGCGTGGCCCTGGGAGCCGTAGCCGATGATGGCGACCTTCTTGCCCTGGATGACGCTCGGGTCCACGTCCTTCTCGTAATAGATGTCGACGGCCATGTTCTTCTCCTTTGCTGTGATGAGACAATGGGGACAGGTTCATTTGTCTCATCACGCACGTTCTCGTGACGGTACGTTCCTATGTGAGATGAGACAAATGAACCTGTCCCCATTGTCTCATGTGACACCTTGCCTACTGCGCGCCGCGGGACATCGCTATCTTGCCGGTGCGCGTGAGCTGCTTGATGCCGTAGCTGCGGAAGAGGTCCTCCATCGCGTCGAGCTTGCTCGCGGTGCCGGTGGCCTCGATCGTGAGCGTGTTCCTGCCCACGTCCACCACCTTGGCGCGGAAGACGTTGGCGATCTCGATGACCTCGTGACGGCGCTCGGGAGCTGCCTGGACCTTGAAGAGCACGAGCTCGCGCTCGACGGCCTCCTCGTAGGTGAGGTCGGAGATCTTGTAGACCGAGACGAGCTTGTGCAGCTGCTTGGTGATCTGCTCGAAGCCGACCTCGTCCGCCTCCACGATGATGGTCATGCGCGAGAGGCTCTCGTCCTCGGTGGGGGCCACGGTGAGCGACTCGATGTTGAAGCCGCGGCGGCTGATGAGGCCCGTCACGCGGGAGAGCACGCCCGGCTTGTTCTCAACGAGAACGGAAAGCAGGTAGTTCATCACTCATCAACTCCTTCGTGGGACGGCTTGACGCGCGGGCGGCCCGCCTCGCCGAAGCCCTTCTCGCTGACGCGCACGCCGCCGAGCGTGACGTCAAGGGCGCCGATGATGTCGTCGATCGGGGCGCCGGGCGCGACCATCGGGTAGACGGTCTGCTGGGCGGGGATCATCACGTCGAGCAGGTAGGGCTCGTCGGAGGCGAGCATCTCGTCGAGGGCGGCGTCGATCTCCTCGGGCTTCTCGATGCGGCGGGCGCGCCAGCCGTAGGCGTCGGCGAGCTTGACGAAGTCGGGGTTGTCGGCGAGTTCGGTGAACGAGAAGCGGTCGTTGTAGAAGAGGTGCTGCCACTGGTGGACCATGCCGAGCGCGCGGTTGTCGATGATGAGGACCTTGACCGGCACGTTGTTGATCTTCGCCGTGGCCATCTCCTGGCTGTTCATCTGGAAGGAGCCGTCGCCCGCGATGCAGACGACCTCCTCGTCGGGGCAGCCGATCTTGGCGCCGATGGCGGCGGGGAAGCCAAAGCCCATCGTGCCGAGGCCGCCGGAGGAGATGAAGGTGCGCGCGTGCTCGCGGTGGATGTTCTGAAGCGCCCACATCTGGTGCTGGCCCACCTCCGTGGTCACGATGGAGGCGTGCGGGTCGAGCTTGTCGGAGAGCGTCTCGAGAAGGACCTCGGGCGCGATCTTGCCCTCGTAGTCGGCGAAGTCCGGGGTGTAGAACGGCCAGCGCTCGCGCCAGCTGAAGACCTCGTCGCGCCATGCCTCGCACGCGGGCTGCGCGCCCATCTTCTCCAGGCGCTCGTTCACGGCGGCGAGGACCACCTTGACGTCGCCGACGATGGGGACGTTGGGGTTGATGATCTTGCCGATCTCGGCGGGGTCGATGTCGATGTGGATGATCTTGGCGTGCGGCGCGAACTCGGAGACCTTGCCGGTCACGCGGTCCGAGAAGCGCGCGCCGCAGGCGATGATGAGGTCGGACTCGGTGACGGCCATGTTGGCGTACTTGGAGCCGTGCATGCCCACGGGGCCGAGGTTGAGCGGGTTGGAGCAGGGGATGGCCGCCTTGCCCATGAGGGTGGTGACCACGGGGATCTGCATGCGCTCGGCGAGCTCGACGAGCTCGGGGCAGGCATGCGACGCCACGATGCCGCCGCCGGCCATGATGAGGGGGCGCTTGGCGCCGCAGATGAGCTCGGCGGCCTGCTTGACCTGCTTGGCGTTGCCCTTGTAGGTGGGGCGGTAGCTCGGGATGCTCACGGTGTCCGGGTAGTGGAAGACCATCTCGGAGCCGGAGAGGTCGCTCGGGATGTCAATGAGGACGGGGCCCGGCCGTCCGGTCGAGGCGATGTAGAAGGCCTCGCGGAAGGTCTTGGTGAGCTCGTCGGTGGACTGCAGCAGGAAGCTGTGCTTGACGATGGGCATGGTGATGCCCACGATGTCGGACTCCTGGAAGGCGTCCGTGCCGATGACGCCGCGCGTGACCTGGCCCGTGATGACGACGAGCGGGACGGAGTCCATGTAGGCGGTGGCGATGCCCGTGACGGTGTTGGTGGCGCCGGGGCCGGAGGTGACGAGCACCACGCCCACCTTGCCCGTGGCGCGGGCGTAGCCGTCCGCCATGTGCGTGGCGCCCTGCTCGTGGCGGGCGAGCACGTGGTGGATCTTCTTGGAGTCGTAGAGGGCGTCGTAGATCTTGATGGCCTGGCCGCCGGGGTAGCCGAAGATGGTGTCCACGCCCTCGGCCTCGAGGCTGGCGATGATGGCCTGCGCCCCGGTCATGGTCTTGCCCTCGTGCTTCGTCTTGCTTCCGGGCCCGAACGGGCGCCCCTCGATGGCGCGCTGCCGCCGGGCGATCTTCTCCTCGGTGGTGATCATGAGAGGTAGGCCCCCTTGTCTGCGCTCGTGACCAGCTTTGCGTAACGGGAGAGGACTCCCGTGGTGTACTTGGGCGCGGGCGGCTGCCACGCGGCGCGTCGCTCGGCGAGAACCTCCTCGGGGACGCGCAGCTCGAGCGTGCCCGCCTGGATGTCGATGTCGATGACGTCGCCCTCCTCGACGAGCGCGATCGGGCCGCCGGCGGCAGCCTCGGGGGAGACGTGGCCGATGCACGGGCCCTTGGAGGCGCCGGAGAAGCGCCCGTCGGTGATGAGGGCCACGGAGCTCGCGAGGCCCATGCCGCAGATGGCGGAGGTGGGGGTGAGCATCTCGCGCATGCCGGGGCCGCCCGAGGGGCCCTCGTATCGGATGACCACCACGTCGCCCGGGTTTATCGCCCCGCCGAAGATGGCCTTGCAGGCCTCCTCCTCGGAGTCGAAGACGCGCGCGGGGCCGCTGTGCCGCCACATGCCCGGGTCCACGGCGCTCTTCTTGACGACGCCGCAGTCAGGGGCGAGGTTGCCGCGCATGACCTTGAGGCCGCCGTCGGGGGAGTAGGCGTCGTCCACGCTGCGGACGACCTCGCCGTCAACGGGCGGGCAGGCCGCCACCCACTCGGCCATGGTGCCGTGGCAGGTGAGGGCGTCCATCGCGAGGTGCCCCGTGCGGCCGAGCTCGCCGATGATGGCGGAGACGCCGCCCACGTCGTTGAGGTCCTGGATGTGGAGCGGGCCTGCCGGCGCGATGCGCACGATGTTGGGCGTCTCGGCGCTGGCGCGGTCCCAGTCGTCCATCGTGACGGGGCAGCCGGCGGCCTGGGCGATGGCCGTGAGGTGGAGCATCGTGTTGGTGGAGCCGCCGAAGGCCATGTCGAGCACCATGCCGTTGTGGATGGCGGCGGAGGTGATGATCTGGCGGGCCGTCACGTTCTTCTCGACCAGCTCCATGACCTTCATGCCGGCCTGCTTGGCGAGGCGGATGCGCTCCGAGTAGACGGCGGGCACGGTGCCGTTGCCGGGAAGCGCGATGCCGAGGGCCTCGGCGAGGCAGCAGATGGAGTTGGCGGTGAACATGCCGGAGCAGCTGCCGCAGGTGGGGCAGGCCGTGCCCTCGAGCCAGTGGCACTCCTCCTCGGTCATGGTGCCAGCGGTGACCTGGCCCACGGCGTCGAAGAGGGAGTTGAGGTCGGTCTGGCTGCCGTCGCGCCCGCGGCCGGCGAGCATGGGGCCGCCGGAGACGAGCATCGTCGGGATGTCGAGGCGCGCCGCGGCGATGAGCATGCCGGGGACGATCTTGTCGCAGCTGGGGATGAGGACCATCGCGTCGAACTGGTGGCCCTGGACCGCGCACTCCACGCTGTCCGCGATGACCTCGCGGCTGGTGAGGCTGTAGTGCATGCCCTCGTGGTTCATGGCGATGCCGTCGCACACGCCGATGGTGTTGACCTGCAGCGGGGTGCCGCCCGCCATGCGAACGCCCGCCTTGACGGCGTCGGCGATCTGCTGGAGGTGAAGATGTCCCGGGATGACCTCGTTCTGGGCGGAGACCACGGCCACGAGCGGCCGGTCGAGCTCCTCGTCGGTGAGACCGTCGGCCTTAAGCAGGCTCCGGTGCGGTGCGCGCGCCAGGCCCCGCTTAATCGCGTCGCTTCTCAGTTCCACGTTCCTCCTCGCTTTCATCTCGCGCGTCTTTGCGTCTGGCGAGAAATGCGAGGCGTGGCCTCGAAGCCGTCACGGTGGCCGCCGGCGCGCGGTACTTCTCGGCGAGGCGTCGGGGTTGGCCCGGCGTCCGCGCGGAGGTTCTCGCGAGCTGCTCGAGGGAGTCTTCGGGGCCGTCCGGCGCGGGTTCTCACGCTGCCCGCTCGCTGTGGGACGGATGCGGCCCGTACTGGCCCTGTCGTCGCATTTACTCGTAGGGTGCACTCTACGCGGCGCGTGTTTCCGACGAGTAATCGCCCGTGGACGGTCATGTTTCGCCCGCGAGCGGTGAGACAAAGGGGACAGGTTCATTTGTCTCATTGTCCCGTGACTATCGCCCTGCCGTATGGGGTATCAGGAATGCCACCTTTGGGGGAGGGGGGCGCAGTGCGGGTACCGAGGCGGGTGTCTTGTTCGGGCTACTATCACGTGGTGGTCAAGGGGGACGGTAGGCAGGCGATATTCGAGGACGATGCCGACAGGCGGACATTTCTCCGTCTTGCCGAACGGTGTTTTGCCGAGGCCGGCATTTCCGTCATAGCGTGGTGCCTCATGGAGAATTACGTGCATCTTGTGCTGAGGGACGATGCCGACGGGCTCAGCGCTGCGATGCACCGCCTGGAGACCGCGTACGCTCGACACTACAACGACCGGTCGGGGCGCGTGGGCCACCTCTTTCGCGAGCGCTTCATGAGCTCGCCCATTGAGAGCGACGCCTACCTTCTCGAGGCGGTTCGCTATGTTCACAACAATCCCGAGAAGGCCGGCGTCTGCAGGGCAGAAGAGTATCCCTGGAGCAGCTACCGCGCGTATGCAACGCCGGGCTCCGCCTGCGGGCTGACCGTAGACACCTCGGTCGTCCTCGAAATGCTGGGAGGCGAGAAGAACTTCGTCGAGTTCGCCGCGGAGCGGGGCCCGCGGGCGTATCGGCCGCCTTCGGGCAAGCGTCTCGACGAGTCGGAGGCTCGTGACGTAGCGGAGCAGGTTCTCGGGGGCACCGCCCTCGCCGAGGTGAAGGCCCTGCCTGTCGGGCGCCGCAACCAGCTTCTGAGAGACCTGCGTGCGGCAGGGCTATCAGTCCGTCAGGTGGAGCGCCTGACGGGGGTCGGGAGGAACATCGTCGCCCGGGCATGAGCGGACGGGGCGTGCCCCGCATGCCCGCTTGAAATAAAACATCGAATGAGACAGAATAACCTGTCCCCTTTGTCTCACAGCGAGGTCTGGACGAGGGCGGGGGTGAGGCCGGCGGCCTCGAGGGCCCCCACGATCTGGTGCTTGTGGTCGGTGCCGAAGGCCTCGATCGTGACGCGCAGCTCAACGGCGGCGTTACGGTTGGTGGAGACGAACTGGTTGTGCTCGAGCTTGATGACGTTGCCGTTCTGCTCGGCGATGACCTGCGCCACGCGCACGAGCATGCCCGGGCGGTCGGGCAGCAGCACGCTCACGGTGAAGATGCGGTCGCGCATGATGAGGCCGTGCTGCACCACCGAGCTCATCGTGATGACGTCCATGTTACCGCCGGAGAGGATGGAGACCACGCGCTTGTTCTCTGCGGGCAGGTGCTTGAGCGCCGCCACGGTGAGAAGGCCGGAGTTCTCCACGATCATCTTGTGGTTCTCGACCATGTCAAGGAAGGCCACCACGAGCTCGTCGTCCGGTACGGTCATGACGTCGTCGAGGTTGTCGCGAAGGTACGGGAAGACCTTGTCGCCCACCTCGAGCACCGCGGTGCCGTCGGCGATGGTGTTGGCGGAGGGCAGGCGCACGGGATGTCCGGCCTCCAGGGCGGCGGTCAGCGACGGCGCGCCGGCCGGCTCCACGCCGATCACGCGGATCTTGGGGTTGTAGAGCTTGGCGAAGGTCGCCACGCCGCATGCCAGGCCGCCCCCGCCCACCGGCACGAGGATCGTGTCAACGAGCGGCAGCTCCTGCACGACCTCCATGGCAATGGTTCCCTGGCCGGTGGAGACGCACGGGTCGTTGAACGGGTGGATGAAGGTGTAGCCCTCGCGCTCCGCCAGCTCGAGGGCATGATCGCACGCCTCGTCGTAGACGTCGCCGTGCAGCACCACCTCGGCGCCGTAGTGCTTGGTGCGCTCAACCTTGATGAGCGGCGTGGTCTCGGGCATCACCACGACGGAGCGGGCCCCGGCGCGCGTGGCGGCAAAGGCCACGCCCTGCGCGTGGTTGCCGGCGCTTGCCGTGATGATTCCGCGACCCAGCTCCTCGGGCGAGAGCGTGGAGATCTTGTAGTACGCGCCACGTACCTTGTAGGCGCCGGTGCGCTGGAGGTTCTCGGGCTTGAGCCACACGCGGTTGCCCGTGCTCGCGGAGAAGTGCGGGCTCTCCACGAGCTTGGTCTCGAGCGTGACCTCGCGGACCTTCTCGGACGCCTCCTCAAATGCCTCCAGCGTAAGCATCTCTGCCATGGCGGGCTCCTTTGCTAGTTGGTGACGGCGCGCGGTCTGGCGCGCCGGGGACGTTTTTGTCTGCCTATAGTAGTCCTCGCCGGTGCGAGCTTGGGCCGGCACGCCGAAAGGGGGCACACAATGGAAACCAACGAGACAGGCGTCGCGGACGAGAAGGACCTCGCCGCGCCTCTCTTCCAGATTCACGACGCGAGCGTGGTACGGGGTGGAAAGACCATCCTGCACGTGGGGGACTTCTCCCTCGCGGAGGGCGAGCACGTGGCGCTTCTTGGCCCCAACGGCGCCGGCAAGTCGACCTTCATACAGCTACTCACGCGCGAGGTCTTTCCCCTGTGGCGAGACGAGCCTCCCGTGCGCTTTCGCGGACAGGAGCGCCCGCAGCTTGCCGACATCAAGCGCACCCTGGGCATCGTGAGCTCCACGATGCACGACCAGGTGCGCGTGCACCTTCCCGTGATCGACATCGTCACCGGCGGCCTCTTCGGCACGCTCGGCGTGCCGCTGCGCGGCGAGGTGGGCGAGAAGGACCGCGCGCTCGCCACCGACGCCCTCGAGCGGCTCGGCATCGCCGAGCTCGCGCAGCGCGACGTGATGACGCTCTCCACCGGGCAGGTGCGTCGCGTGCTCGTGGCGCGCGAGCTCGTGCGCGACCCCCAGGTCCTCATCTTCGACGAGCCGTGCACGGGCCTCGACCCCGAGGGCATGTACCACGTGCGCAAGACCATGGGGACGCTCGCGGCGGAGGGGCGCTCGGTGGTGCTCGTGACGCACTACCCCGAGGACATCATCCCCGCGATCGGGCGCGTGCTTCTCATCAAGGACGCCGAGGTCTTCGCGGACGGCCCCAAGGCCGAGCTTCTCACGAGCGGAGTCATGAGCGAGCTCTTCGACGTGCCCCTCATGGTGGGGGAGTCGTGCGGCTGGTACTCGCTGCGCGGCGAGTACGGGGAGTAGCGCGCCCTTCTCGATCGCCCTGCGCTCGAGCATGCCCGGGCGCACGGTTCTTCTCGCCAGAGGGTCCGGTTCGTGCGCCGGGGCATGCTCGCTCGTGACGTCGCACAAAAAAGGCGGGCACCCGTACCGGGCACCCGCCTGACGTTTCCTGGTGGAGACGAGGGGATTCGAACCCCCGGCCTCTGCCTTGCGAAGGCAGCGCTCTCCCAGCTGAGCTACGTCCCCAGGCGCATTGCGCGTTGGCTATTGTGGCAGGGCGCACCGACGATGTCAAGCGCCAATCGGGAATTGCCCCTCAGGGGGCTCCTGCCTTGCCGCGCCGCCGCCGGGCGAGAAGGACGTCGCCTCGGCACAAAGACGCCCCCTGCGGCGAATAATGAACCCACCTCTCAGAAGGTGGGTGTCCCCATCGCGCGTTCCGGCTTTCCCATCAACGGGGAATACCCGTACTGAACACGAGATATCGGACTCCCTCGTAACGCTTGTCGGTTCACCCAGTTTGACCGCAGGGGGACGACACCACCTACTATAGGGGTTCTTGCGGGGGATACCAGTCTTGACATGGGGCTTCTTCTCGGCAACAGTTAGGGAGAACGTGTGCGTCGCGCGGTTATGCCGCAGCTCAAGCTCCCCTTCAGCTCATATGCGACCCGTTTCCGCTATCATGGCAGGGCAGCTGCTGGGACCGCGTGCCGGGGAGGGGACGAGGTGGATTCAGACCTGATGCCATATCTGTGCCTACTCGCGGCATCCTTCCTCGTCTCGCTCGCATCGACGCCGCTCGCGCGCCGAATCGCCGTGTGGTGCGGCGCCGTTGACTACCCCAACGCCCGCAGGATCAACAAGAAGCCCATCCCGCGCATGGGGGGCGTCGCCATCTTCCTCGGCATCGTCGCCGCCTTCGTCGTCCAGTACCTGGGGACCACCTTCTGGGGATGGCCCGTGGTGCTCGTGCCGTCTCCGCGCCTCGAGGTCAACTACTGGCTGCTCGTCCTCGCGTTTCTCGTCATCTTCTTCACCGGCCTGCTCGACGACCGCTTCTCGCTCTCGCCGCGCCAGAAGCTCTTCGGCCAGGCGCTCGCCGCCGTCATCGCCGTGGCGGGCGGCCTCGTCATCGGGGACATCTCCAACCCCTTCGTTCCCGGCGGGTTCGTCCACCTGGGGTGGCTCGCCTACCCGGTGACCGTGGTCTACCTCGTGGCCTACACCAACATCATCAACCTCATCGACGGCCTCGACGGCCTCGCCGCCGGCATCTCGGCCATCGCGAGCTTCACCATGTTCGTGCTCTCCGTCTGGGCGGGACGGCTCGACGCCGCCGCGCTCTCCGTTGCCGTGGCGGGCTCGTCGCTCGGCTTCCTCCGCTTCAACTTCCACCCGGCGTCCATCTTCATGGGCGACTCGGGCGCCCTCACGCTCGGCTTCGCCCTCGGGACGGTGTCCCTGCTCTCCGTCACGCGCTTCGCGGGCCTCACCACCATCATCGTGCCGCTCGTGATCGCGGCCGTGCCCATCATCGACACGTTCTCCGCCATCGTGCGGCGCCTACGCGGGCACACGGGCATCGGCCACGCGGACCGCGGGCACATCCACCACCGCCTCATCGACGAGGGCTTCGACCAGCGCCAGGCCGTGCTGCTCATGTACGGGTGGACGGGGCTCATGTGCGTGGGGTCACTCGTGATGACGCAGGTCGAGACCGTGCCGCGCATCGCCATCTTCTGCGTGCTGCTGGTGGTCTCGATGGCCTTCGCCCGCCACCTCCACCTCTTCGAGCCGGTCCTGCTGCATCACTACAACCCCAAGACCGGGGCGGACGAGCTCGTCGCGCCGGGGGATGCCGCCTTCGAGGAGGAGAAGAGGAACCTCCGCCGGCGCAGGGGGGACGACTAGCGTGGCGGGCGAGAAGGACGTCGCCCCGGAGCTCGACGCCGCGGCCTATGACCGCTGCGAGCTCTGCCCGAGGCGCTGCGGCGCCGCGCGCTCGGAGGGCCGTCCCGGGATGTGCGGCATGACCTCGACCCTGACGGTGGCGAGAAGCGCCCTGCACTTCTGGGAGGAGCCGCCCATCTCCGGCGAGGCGGGCTCCGGCGCCATCTTCTTCTCGGGCTGCCCGCTCCGCTGCGTCTTCTGCCAGAACCACGAGATCTCGAGCGGCGGCTTTGGCCTGCCCGTGACGGCGTCGCGCCTCGCGGAGATGATGCTCGAGCTCCAGGCGCAGGGCGCGCTCAACGTCAACCTCGTGACCCCGCTTCACTTTGCCCCGCACGTCCGCGAGGCGGTCCTTCTCGCGCGGGGCGCCGGGCTCGAGGTGCCGGTGGTCTGCAACACGTCCGGCTACGAGCTGCCGGAGGTAGTCCGCGCCCTCGCGGACGTCGTCGACGTCTGGCTCACCGACTTCAAGTACGCGAGCCCCGCGCTTGCGGCCGAGCTCTCCCGCGCCCGGGACTATCCCGAGCTCGCCGCGGCCTCGCTCGCCGTCATGGTCGACGCCGTGCGCGCGGCGGGCGGCCGCTCCTGCGCGCCCGACGGCGCCATGCGGCGCGGCGTGATCGTCCGCCACCTCGTGCTCCCGGAGCACGTCGACGACTCCTGCGCCGTGCTCGACCGCGTCTGGGACATCGCGGGCAACGACGTGGACCTCTCCGTGATGAACCAGTACACGCCCAACGAGGCGTGCCGCCGCGCGGGCGGCGCGCTGGCGCGCGGCGTCACCGACGAGGAGTACGAGCTCGTGCTCTGCCATGCCGACGACCTGGGCTTCGAGAGGATCTGGTGGCAGGAGGGCGGGACGGTCTCGGAGAGCTTCGTGCCCGCCTTCGACGCCACGGGCGTGGAGGGTCCCGAGCTCGGCGCGGCGGGCGGAGCTCCTGGGGTATAAACTGTTGTCACTGCAGGGGCACGACTGACGGAGGTCGCATGGCGGACAGGACCGGTCTCACCGACGAGGAGCGCGCGGAGCTCGAGGAGCTCAGGGCCGAGAAGGCCGCGCGCGAGCAGGCCGAGCGCGCGGCCGCCGAGCGCGCCGAGCTCGAGCGCCTGCGCAGGCAGAAGGCCGAGGACGAGGCCATGAGGGCCTCCGTGGAGCGCGGCCGCGCCCTCATGGAGCCCGACGACGATGACCTCAGGATGCCGCTCGGCCAGAAGGTCGTCATTCTCGCCGTGGTGGGCGTCGCCATCGTCTGGCTCGCCGCCACGGTCCTCGGATAGGAGGAGCCATGTCTCTCACCGACCGCACCAAGCCCACCGACGTCTGCCTCAACACGGACCTCTACGAGCTCACGATGGCCCAGGGCTTCTGGGAGGCGGGGCTCGCCGACGGGGAGGCCTGCTTCAACGCCTTCTTCCGCGACTGCCCCTTCGACGGCGGCTACGCCGTGTGCTGCGGCACCGGCCAGATCGCCGACCTCGTGGAGAACTTCGTCTTCGAGGACGACGACATCGCCTACCTCGCCGGCATCCAGGCGCCCGGCGGCGGCCCCATGTTCAAGCCCGCGTTTCTCGAGTACCTGCGCGACCATCGCCTCGACCTCACGATCCACGCCGTCCCCGAGGGGCAGGTCGCCTTTGGGCGCGAGCCCATGGTGCGGGTGGAGGGCCCGGTCATCGACTGCCAGCTCATCGAGACGGCGCTGCTCAACCTCGTGAACTTCCAGACGCTCGTGGCCACCAAGACCGCCCGCGTGGTGCGCGCGGCGGAGGGCCACCCCGTCTCCGACTTCGGCCTGCGCCGCGCCCAGGGCCCTGACGGCGGCCTCGCCGTGGCGCGCGCGTCCTACATCGCCGGCGCCTCGTCAACTTCGAACGTCCTTGCGGGCAAGATCTACGGCATCCCCGTCTTCGGCACGCACGCCCACTCCTGGGTCATGGCGTTCCCGAGCGAGCTCGAGGCCTTCCGCGCCTTCGCCAAGTCGAGCCCCAAGAACTGCGTGCTCCTGCTCGACACCTATGACGTGCACCAGGGCATCAGGAACGCCATCACCGTTGCCAAGGAGATGGAGGCGGCCGGCGAGCGGCTCTCCGCGGTGCGTCTGGACTCCGGAGACCTCGCGCGCCTCTCCAAGGAGGCTCGCGCCGCCTTCGACGAGGCCGGCCTGCACTACGTCAAGATCTCGGTCTCCAACGACCTCGACGAGTACACCATCCAGTCGCTCTTCGCCCAGGGCGCCCCGATCGACTCCTTCGGCGTGGGGACCAAGCTCGCCACGTGCGACCCGCAGCCCTCGCTCGGAGGCGTCTACAAGCTCTCCGCCGTCCGCCGCCAGAAGGGCGAGCCGTGGACGCCCGTGATCAAGCTCTCCGAGCAGTCCTACAAGCGCACCGTCCCGGGCGTCCAGCACGTCCTGCGCTACTACGACCAGGCCGGCCGTCCCACGGCCGACATGCTCGTCGTCGACGACGTGGCGCGTGAGGGGACGCCGCGCGAGATGGTCGACGTCCTCGACCCGTACCTGACGCACCGCCTCTCGGGCGAGCCCGAGGAGCTGCTCGTCAAGCTCGTCGAGCACGGCAGGCGCGTCGGCGAGCCCGAGGGCATCGAGGTCGCGCGCGAGCGCTGCCGCGAGGCCCTCATGCGGCTCGACCCGGCGGTCGCCCGCTTCCTCAACCCGCAGACCTATCCCGTGGGCCTGGAGCTCGGCCTCGCCGACCTGCGCAGCCGTCTCGCCCTCGAGGAGCGCGCGGAGTCCGGGCGCCCCACGGCGTAGGCAGACGAGAAGAACCGAGAAGGACGTGGCCCCGACGTCTCCGCGCGAGCGTCGGGGCCTTCCCGTGCCGTGCCGTCCTTCTCGCCCAGCGCCCTTCTCCCCATCTCCTCCCGTCGACCGTCCTTCTCGCCGTCTCCTCAAGATTCAAATATTTATTACATGGAAAAGAAGGGGGCAACGGGGCTCCGGCGTCCAAAATCGGGTCATCGAGCCCCGTTGCCCCCTTCTTTTCCATGTAATAAATGATGGAAGCTCCCACGGGGTGCGCGTGCCGGGCGTCCATCCGGCCCGCGTGGGCGGGCGCTTTGCTACAATCACACAGTTACCCGCGCAACCGAGTTGCCGCCCCGACGCCGCCTTCGGCGACCGCGGCCACGATGCAAGCAAGAGGAGAATCCATGCCCGAGAAGATCGAGGAGCTCGTACGAGCCGCCATCGCCGCCGCGCAGGAGGCCGGCGACCTGCCTGAGTTCGAGGTCGGCGACCTTGGCTTCGAGCGGCCGGCCGACCCCTCAAACGGCGACTGGAGCTCGACGGTGGCCATGCGCTCCGCCAAGCTCGCCCGCCGCGCGCCGCGCCAGATCGCGGACGCCATCGTCTCCCACCTTCCCGAGGATCCCTCCGTCGACCGCGTGGAGGTCGCCGGCCCCGGCTTCATCAACTTCTACCTCGCCACCGCCTCGGCAAACGAGGTGTTCCGCACCGTGCGCGAGCAGGGCGCCGACTACGCGCGCTCCAGCATGGGGGCGGGGACCAAGGTCCAGGTGGAGTTCGTCTCCGCGAACCCCGTGGGCCCGCTCCACATCGGCCACGGCCGCTGGGTCGCCATCGGCGACTCGCTCTGCCGCGTGCTGGAGCACGTGGGCTACGACGTGGAGCGCGAGTACTACGTCAACGACCACGGCTCGCAGATGGACGTCTTCGGGCACTCCATCTCGATGCGCTACCAGCAGCTGCTCTCCGTGATGGGGGAGCGCGGCGTCTCCCTCGACGGCGCCCGCGAGGTCCTTCTGGCAGATCGCGAGGCCTTCGTGGCCGACGAGGGCGACGAGCACCCCGAGACCCACCCGCTCACCGACGCCTTCAACGAGGCCCTGGGCGGCAACGCCTACGGCGGCGACTACATCGTCGACATCGCCGCGCGCTTTGTGACCGAGGACGGCGACAGGTGGCTCGCGACCTCGGAGGGCGAGCGCATGGCGGAGTTCCGCGAGCGCGCCTACCTCTGGATGCTCGACTCCATCCGCGGCACCTGCCACGAGGCGCGCTGCGACTTCGACGTCTGGTTCTCCGAGCGCAGCCTCTACGTGAAGGGCGAGGACGGCACCTCGGCCGTCGACCGCGCGCTGGCCGCGCTGGACGAGATGGGCCACCTCTACCGCGACGAGGCGGGCGCCCTGTGGTTCCGCTCCACGACCTTCGGCGACGACAAGGACCGCGTGCTCATCAAGACCAACGGCGAGTACACCTACTTCGCCTCCGACGTGGCCTATCACTGGAACAAGTTCCAGCGCGTCGACCACGTGATCGACATCTGGGGAGCCGACCACCACGGCTACATCCAGCGCGTGCAGTCCGCCTGCGAGGCGCTCGGCTATCCCACGCAGTTCGAGGTGCTCCTGGGCCAGCTCGTGAACCTGCTGCGCGACGGCAGCCCCGTGCGCATGTCCAAGCGCAAGGGCACGATGGTCACCTTCGACGAGCTTCTCGCCGAGGTGGGGGCCGATGCCACGCGCTACACGCTCATCTCCAAGTCGTCCAACCAGATGATCGACTTCGACATCGAGCGCGTGAAGCGCCAGGACAACACCAACCCGGTCTACTACGTGCAGTACGCCCATGCGCGCATCTGCTCGATCCTGCGCCGCGGCGCGGGCGTCTCCGTCGAGGAGGCGGCCGAGCTCGGGATGGACGAGGTCGCGCGCCGCGCGGTGGGGGAGTCCTACGACCTGGGCCTTCTCTCGGACGCCTCCGAGGCCGCCCTTGCGCGCAAGATAGGCGAGCTTCCGAGCCTCGTCGAGAGCTGCGCGCGCGACCGCGCGCCGTTCCGCCTCACGCACTACGCCGAGGAGCTCGCCGGCGAGTTCCACTCGTTCTACGCCGCCTGCCAGGTGCTCCCGGGCAAGGGGAGGCCGATGGACGAGGAGCTCTCGCACGCGCGCCTCGCCGCGTGCGACGCCACGCGCCGCGTCCTCGCGCTCGTCCTGACGCTCGTCGGCGTCAACGCCCCGCAGAGCATGTAGGGCCTCGCTCGCCTTAGGCCTCGTGCCCCGGGCCCCGGCGTCACAGCGGCGCCGGGGCCCGTCCCATTTGTGTAAGGATTGCGAATAATCGAATTGTTATCTAGGATTTTTATTGCTTGAGAGCATTAACAATGGTTAATGCTCTCAAAATTATGTATACTGCCTCCTATCAAGGAAGCAGTTTTTCTCAGCTGCTTTGCAGGAAGTCCTTCGTGCTAGCGAAGGTGTGTGAGAGGCGGGGCCGTGGACCTCAAGGAATTCATGTCCGTCAGAAGGGCGTACAACATCGTCAGGCAGGCGGGCGCCTCGGATGAGCGCCTCACCTTCGAGGAGTTCGCGATCCTCTGCCGGCTCGAGATCGCCGACGAGCCGATGAAGACCTCTGCGATCGCCGAGTACCAGGGTGCGCTCAGGCCCACGATGACCCATCGCACGAACCACCTCGCGGCGCTCGGCCTCATCGAGCGCGCCGAGGGCGCCGAGGACCGCAGGAACGTCGTCTGCTCCATCTCCGAGCGCGGCCGCGCCCGCGTGGAGGAGCTCTCCGACCTCACCCGCGCGCAGATCCCCACGGGCCGCGCCCTCTCCCGGACGTCGGCGGAGCGCATCAGGAAGTACGTCGACGCCATGGGCTCGCTCTTCTGCAAGGCCGGTGACCTCGTGCTGCTTGGCCTCTATGCCTCCGAGAGCGACTCGCTCACCATCATGCAGATCGTCGACGCGCTCGGCCTTCTGCAGCCCACGGTCTCGATGTCGGTCTCCTCGCTCGTCGAGCGCGGCCTCGCGACGCGCTCCCACGACTCGGCGGGCGCGCACACCACGAGCGTGAGCCTCACCGAGGAGGGCGTCCGCGCGGCGGAGGCGCTCGTCGAGACCATCGAGGGCGTCGTCGTGCGCCGCAAGCTCCGCGGCAGCCGCAAGGCGGCCGACGCCGATGACGACGTGGCGTAATGCAACGTTTTTGCTGCGCCATCGTCTGATACGTGCTATAGTCTGAAGGCGGTCCCGCACGGTAGGTGCGCGGCCGCCTTCATCCGTTTTATGGGGATGCGTTCCCCGAACCCATATGAGAGCGCACATCGCACCCGGGCCATTTCTGACGCCCGTGCCGTGGCGCATGTGGGGTCGCAACAAGAGAGGTAGTTATATGTCGGACGCCGAGACGCCTGTTTCCGTGCCTGACCAGGCCGATTCCGTGACCGCCGCGCCTGAGACGACGCCGGCGAAGCCACGTCGGCGCCGCCGCACCAAGGCGGAGATGGAGGCCGCGCGGGCCGCGGAGGCAAAGGCGCGCGAGGAGGCCGAGGCCGCAGGCGAGCCCGTCGCCCCCAAGCGCCGCCGCGGCAGGCCACGCAAGGCGGAGCAGGCCGCCGAGCCGGAGGCGCCGGTCGCGCAGGCGACCGATGGGGCGGACGCTCCCGCCCAGCAGGCCGACGAGGCCGCCCCGGCCCCCAAGCGCCGCCGCGGGAGGCCCCGCAAGGCCGACAAGGCGGCGGAGGCGCCCGAGCAGCCCGCGAGCCCGCAGCAGCCGTCCCCTGCCGACCCCCAGCCCGACGAGATGACCCGCGCGACGGAGGCGGCGACGCGCGCGAGCTCCGAGCCCACCCCCATGCCCGCGCAGACCCTCGACGAGGGCGCTTCCGGAAAGGACGCCGCCCAGGGCGAGCAGCCGCAGCAGGAGGCCGCCGAGCAGGCCCCGCGCCAGGGGCGCAAGCGTCGCCACAAGGGCGACCGCGAGGCCTCCGGCGGCGGTGCCGGCCAGGGCCCCTCGGGCGGCTTCGCCGGCCAGGGCCGTCGCCAGAACGGCCAGGGCCGCCGTCGCAACCGCCGCCAGCAGGAGACCGCCGAGCCCTCGCTCACCCGCGAGGAGCTTGCCGAGATGAAGGTCGCCGAGCTGCGCGCCAAGGCCGCGGAGCTCGAGATCGACTACGTGGGCGTGCGCAAGCCGGCGCTCGTGGAGGCCATCTACGAGGCCGCCGCCCGTGCGGAGGGCTTCCGCCCCGTCGAGGGCATCCTCGAGATCGGCAACGAGGGCTACGGCTGGATCCGCACCGGCAACTACATGGAGGGCGACGACGACGCGTTCGTCCACCAGCAGATGATTCGCTCGCTCGGCCTGCGCGCCGGCGACCGCGTGTCGGGCACCGTCGGCCCCGGCCGCTCCAACAGCAAGTACCCGCCCCTCATCCGCGTCTCCGCGGTGAACGGCCGCGCGCCAGAGAACCTCAAGGCGCGCCCCCGATTCCGCGACCTCACCCCGGTCTATCCCAACGAGCGCCTGGTCATGGAGTGCGGCAAGGACTCCATCACCGGCCGCGCCATCGACCTGGTCTCGCCCATCGGCAAGGGCCAGCGCGGCCTCATCGTCTCCCCGCCCAAGGCGGGCAAGACCACGGTCCTCAAGAAGATCTGCCAGTCCATCGCCGCCAACAATCCCGAGGTGCACCTCTTCTGCCTGCTCGTGGACGAGCGCCCCGAGGAGGTCACGGACATGGAGCGCTCCATCAGGGGCGAGGTCGTGGCCTCCACCTTCGACATGCCGGCCGAGAACCACACGCACGTCTCGGAGCTCGTGATCGAGCACGCAAAGCGTCTCGTCGAGATGGGGGAGGACGTCGTGGTGGTGCTCGACTCCATCACCCGCCTCGCGCGCGCCTACAACCTCGCGCAGCCCGCGAGCGGCCGCATCCTCTCCGGCGGCGTCGACTCCGCCGCGCTCTACCCGCCCAAGAAGTTCCTCGGCGCCGCGCGCAACATCGAGAACGGCGGGTCGCTCACCATCATCGCCTCCGCGCTCGTGGACACCGGCTCCAAGATGGACGAGGTCATCTTCGAGGAGTTCAAGGGCACGGGCAACATGGAGCTCAAGCTCGACCGCGACCTCGCCGACAAGCGCATCTTCCCGGCCATCGACCCGGTGGCGTCCGGCACGCGTAACGAGGACCTGCTGATCGACCCTGCCTACCAGCCGTTCGTCTGGGGCATCCGTCGCGTTCTCGCCAACATGAACAACGTGGAGCGCGCCGCCAACGCGCTCGTGCGCGGCCTCAAGGAGACCGACTCCAACGAGGAGTTCCTGATCAAGAGTGCCAAGAAGGCCAACCAGACCGGCTACATCGCCTAGGACGGGGCCGTCCCTCCCCATCGATCCTCTCAGGCGCGCGCCCCGTTCGCTCGGGGCGCGCGCCTGCTTCGTCCGTCGAATCTGCCGAGAAGGACGTCGGGTTTGTGGGGCCTCCCGCGGCGAAAAACGCGCCAATTGGGGGAGGGGACCTAATCTGTAGGTCGAAACCCCTTGCGTGTTACGTTGGCGAATGGGTATAGTCTCATGAAAGCGCGCATGCGCGTCGTCGCGGTAACACGAAGATGAAACGAAGCCCAAACCGTAGACGCCACCTCCCACCTCGTATTCGTTGGTGGGGAACCGTGGTTTGAAGTTCGTCTCGTCTTCCGTCTCTGGGAGGAGCGGGAGAGCATGAGAGTGGGAAGGAATCCGGCCGTCCTTGCTGGGATAGGCGGGTCGCTCGCGCTGGCGCTGCCGGCGCCCGCGACGGCCCTTTCGCTTGAGGACGTGGTCGGCGAGGTCCTTTCCTCCCCGGGGGTGTCTTTTGTCGCCGGCTTCGCGAGCGGCGTCGTCGCCGTGGGCGGCGTGCTCGGCGTGGCGGCGCTCGTGCGTGGGCTGTCCCGACGCGCCGCGGCGAGACGCGCGGTGACGGCACCTCCCGAGCAGACCTCCGCCTCCGTCGGGGTGCCCGACGAGGCACCCGCGTATCGCCCGCGCCACATGCGCCCGGTCGAGGGGGAGCCGGTTGCCGGGAGCGCGCCTGCCGATTCGGCGCCCATCGAAAAGCCGCTTCCCGTCGTCACGCGGGCCGCCGCGGAGCCCGCGCCCGAGCGCCGCGGGCCGAGCCACGCCGCTCGCGACTACGAGGACGTCGCCGAGAACTACGTCAGCCGCCTGAGCTTCCGCGAGCGCATGGCGCGACGCGCCGAGGGCGTCGCCGCGACGCTCAGGGCGCGCATGGACGCGGGCAGGATGGCGGGCGTCCCCGTCATCGAACGCGCTGACGGGACGGTGGGGGACGTGGGCACGAGCTGGTGGACGGCCTCCGTCGGCGCCGACGCCATCCCCTCGTCCTTCTCGATAGCCGCCGAGGACGACCCGCTCGCCATCCCCGCCGACTTCTCCGGCATGGGCCGCAGGCTTGACGCGGGCCTCTCCTACGGCTTCGACGTCCCGCCGACGGGCGCGTCCCGTGAGGGCATCTCCGGGCGCGTTGCCTTCGTCGACGAGGGGGCGTATCCCGAGCGCCGCACGGTCGAGGAGCTCACCGAGGACGACGACTGGGCCGCGGCCCTGCGCTCGCTCGACGAGCTGGTCGCCGCAGAGCTCCCGCAGCGCGACCCCATCGAGTTCATCGATCCGGTGGGCGGGTTCGACACGCTCGACGAGCCCGACAACCTCGAGCCTGACACCGCGTTCATCCCCTTCCGCCCGCCTGCCGGCCATCCCGAGGTCGTGGACACGGAGTCCTACGTCGACTACCTCATCAACGACGAGTTCTCCAAGAACTCCTCCAATGCCGTCCGCCGCACCTCCAGGCGGTTCCTGCAGGTCATCGAAGGGGGGACGCAGCGCTCGGCGCACCTCGCGGGGTCCGCGTCCGCCCGCCCCGCCCATACGCCGCGGCACTTCTCGAGCACGGTGGCAATCGAGGCATGATGCGCGCGCATGGCGACTCGGCGCGGCGGCCCAGCCTCTCATGGGCCGCCGCGCTCGTTCTGTGGATAGCCCTCATCTGGGGGCACTCGCTCGTCCAGGGCCCTCAGTCCTCGGCCGAGAGCGGCCTCGTCGTGGGACTGCTGAGGCCGCTCTTCGAGGCGGTCGGGGTGGTGGACGCCGACGCCATGTCGCTCGCCGTCCGCAAGTGCGCCCACTTCTCCGAGTATGCGGTCCTCGGCGTGATCGTCCGCGGGCTCCTCGTCGCGCGGCGCGCCGAGTCCGGCAGGCCCGCGCTGCCCGCGGGCCTGCTCGTCGCCCTTGTGCCCGTCATCGACGAGTCGATACAGCTCTTCGTCCCCGGACGCTCGGGAAACCCGGTCGACGTCTGCATCGACCTTGCGGGCGTCACGGCGGGCGTCGCGCTCTCCTGGGCGCTCTCGCGCCTGGCCGCGAGGCTGCGGGCGCGGTGATTGTTTCGATGCTGTTAGCAGCGTCACAGCTCGGTTAACAATTCCTCCACATCGCTGTTGCCTCGCTTGGGGCGGGCGTACGGTAGCAGCACGCTTTACGTAAGAAGCGACGGGAGGAGAAAGACATGTTTGAGAACGTTTCCAGGCGCCAGTTCGTGACCGGCTCGGCTGCGCTCGCCCTGGGCCTCGGGCTCGTGGGCTGCGGCGGCAACGGGGGCGGGGAGTCCTCCGGCGCATCCGGCATCAAGGTGGGCGTCATGGGCCCGCACACCGGCGACAACTCGTCCTACGGCCTCGCGTGCCTGAACGGCGCGCAGCTCTACTTCAAGCAGCTCAACGCCGACGGCGGCGTCAACGGCAAGCAGATCGAGGCCGTCGTCTACGACACCAAGGGCGACGCCACCGAGGCCGTCAACGCCTACAATCGCCTCGTCCAGGAGGACGGCGTGACGGGCATCGTCGGCTCCGTCCTCACCGGCCCCACCATCGCCGTGGCCCAGGCCTCCGTGGCCGACAACATGCCCTGCGTGACCCCGTCCGCCACGGCCGCCGACGTCGTCACCTACGGCTCCAACTACTTCCGCGCCTGCGTGACCGACCCCGAGCAGGGCCGCGTCATGGCCCACTTCGCCTCGGAGCAGGGCTACAAGAACGTCGCCACGCTCTACCTCTCCGGCTCCGACTACTCCGAGGGCGTCAACGCCGCCTTCTGCGAGGAGGCCGAGGCCCTGGGCATCACCATCACCACCCAGCAGTCCTACGCCGAGGGCGACGTCGACTTCAAGGCGCAGCTCACCAACATCATCGCCACCAGCCCCGACGCCATCCTCGTCCCCAACTACTACCAGGACGACGGCATGATCGTGAACCAGGCCCGCGGCCAGGGCTATGACAAGGTCTTCCTGGGCGTCGACGGCTGGTCGGGCATCTACGGCGGCTCCGAGAACTACGCCGACGCCGCCAACCTCCACGACTGCTACTACTGCTGCGCCTTCAGCTCCTCCAACGAGTCCGAGACGGCCACGAAGTTCGTCTCCGACTACGAGGCCGAGTACGGCGAGGCTCCCACCAACTTCTGCGCGCTCGGCTACGACGCCGCGATGGTCCTCGCCGCGGGCCTCACCGCCGCCGAAGAGGCCGGGCTCGAGGCCGGCACCGACGAGTACAAGCAGGCCGTGATCGACGGCATCGCGGCCGGCACCGTCGATGGCGTCACGGGCTCCATCTCCTACGAGGGCACCGGCGACCCGGTCAAGTCCTCGCTCATCATCACCTTCGCCGAGGACGGCACCGAGGAGACCTTCCAGGTCCTCGAGGCCTAGCGGCCCCTCGTCCTTCTCGCCCCTTACGGGGCACCGGGCAAGCCGTGCCCGGTGCCCCGCTTTGCTCGCGCGGCCCTGCCGCGCCCCTCATGAGAGGAGCTCGCCTTGTTCATTACGCAGGTGCTCAACGGCCTGCAGCTCGGCAGCATCTACGCGCTCGTCGCCCTGGGCTACACGATGGTGTACGGCATCATCCTGCTGCTCAACTTCGCCCACGGCGACATCATCATGGTCGGCGCGTACGTGTCGTGGCTGGTCATGGCCCAGCTGGGGCTCAACCCCGTCCTCGCCGTCATACTCTCCGTGGCCGCGTGCACGCTCATGGGCGTGCTCATCGACAAGGTCGCCTACGCCCCGCTGAGAAACGCGCCGAGGCTCTCGATCCTCATCACCGCCATCGGCGTCTCGTACTTCCTGGAGAACGGCGCGCAGCTCGTCTTCGGCGCCGACGCCAAGGTGGTCCCCGCCTACACCGACCTGCAGACCATCCAGGTGGGCGGCCTCGCGCTCTCGTTCCCCTCGGTGCTCACAGTCATCGTCACCATCGTGGCCACGGTCGCGCTCACCCTCGTGGTGCAGAAGACCAAGCTCGGCAAGGCCATGCGCGCCGTGTCCGAGGACATGGGGGCGGCGCGCCTCATGGGCATCAACGTCAACTCCACGATCTCCTTCACCTTTGCCGTGGGCTCGGCGCTCGCCGGCATCGGGGCCGTGCTCTACGCGATGGCCTACACGCAGGCCAGCCCCACCATGGGCATGATGCTCGGCACCAAGGCCTTCGTGGCGGCGGTCCTGGGCGGCATCGGCTCGATCCCGGGCGCCGTCGTGGGCGGGCTGCTCGTCGGCTTTGCCGAGGTCGTCGTCACCGCGCTCGGCCTCTCCGTCTGGAAGGACGCCGTGGTGTTCCTGCTGCTCATCATCGTCCTCGTGGTGCGGCCCACCGGCATCTTCGGCCGCACGATGAACGAGAAGGTCTAAGGGGGTGCACGCATGGAGGAAGAGGTCATGACCGAGAAGCGCCCCATCATCTCGACGGGCGGCCCGCAGCCGGCCGCCGGCAGGCGCCGCAGCCTGTCGATGCCCGTGAGGTACGCGATCAACGCCGTCCTGGTGCTCGTCATTCTCGTCCTGGGCGAGCTCATGATCGACGGCGGCGCCATCAACCGCTATCAGTCCACGGTGCTCGAGCAGGTGGGCATCTACATCATCCTGGCCGTCTCGCTCAACATCGCCACCGGCTACCTCGGCCAGCTCCCGCTGGGACACGCCGGCTTCATGTCGATGGGCGCCTACGGCTGCTCGATCTTCATCATCCGCATGAGCGAGGTCCTCGGCATCGGGGCGCGTGACTTCGTGACCGGCTCGCCGATGACGGTCCTGCTCGTCCTGGGCGGCCTCGTCGTGGGTGGTCTGTGCGCCGCGGTGGCGGGCATCATCATCGGCATTCCCGCCCTGCGCCTTAAGGGCGACTACCTCGCCATCATCACGCTCGCCTTCGCCGAGATCATCCGCGTCGTGATGCTCAACATCGACAGCGTGCTCGGCTTCGAGCTCACGGGCGGCGCCGCCGGGCTCACCGGCATCCCCAGCTACACGAGCTTCCTGCTCGTCTTCGGCTGCGTGGCGGTGGTGTGCTTCCTCATCCACACGATGATGAAGTCCCGCCACGGCCGCGCGATCCTCGCCATCCGCGACAACGAGATCGCGGCCGAGGCCACGGGCGTCAACACCACCTACTACAAGACGCTCGCCTTCGTCGCCTCCGCGTTCTTCGCGGGCGTGGCGGGAGGCCTCTACGCGGGGTGCGTCGGCGTCCTGCAGCCGGCGGTCTTCGGCTTCATGAAGTCGATCGAGATCCTCGTCATGGTGGTCCTCGGCGGCATGGGCTCCATGCTCGGCTCCGCGCTCTCCGCCACCGTCCTCACGATCCTGCCCGAGGCGCTGCGCGCGTTCTCCGAGTACCGCATGATCGCCTACGCCATCGTGCTGATCCTCGTGATGATCTTTAGGCCGCAGGGCCTGCTCGGCTCGTACGACTTCTCGCTCTCCCGCATCATCGAGCGCGTCATGAACCGCGACTTCCCGTGGTCGAGGAAGGGCGCCGCGCCCGCGGGCGCCGACGACGGAAAGGAGGCGAGCCGCGATGCCTAGCGACAAGAAGAAGCGCCGTCCCGTCCTCGTGCAGATGGAGACGCCCAACCTCATCCCCGAGCGCGACCTCGGCTCCATCCCCGTGCTCCAGGCCGAGCACCTCGGCATCGACTTCGGCGGCCTCACCGCCGTGGACGACTTCAACATCGCCATGGGCCGCACGGAGATCTCCGGCCTGATCGGCCCCAACGGCGCCGGCAAGACCACGATCTTCAACCTGCTCACGAGCGTCTACAAGCCTACGCGCGGCACCGTCCTCGTTGACGGCTACGACACCGCGAGCAAGTCCGTCGCCGAGGTCAACCGCATGGGCGTGGCCCGCACGTTCCAGAACATCAGGCTCTTCTCGCAGATGACGGTGGAGCAGAACGTGCTCGTGGGCTACGGCAACGCCATGAGGACGAACCTCATCACGGACATGCTCCGCCTGCCCGGCCACTGGCGCCAGGAGGCCGAGTACCGCGAGAAGGCCCTCGAGCTGCTCGACATCTTCGACATGAGGAAGTATGCCGACACCCAGGCCGGCAACCTCCCGTACGGTGCCCAGCGCCGCCTGGAGATCCTCCGCGCCCTCGCCACCGGTCCGAAGGTCCTGCTCCTCGACGAGCCCGCGGCGGGCATGAACCCCGCCGAGACCGAGGAGCTGATGGAGAACATCCTCAAGATCCGCGACGAGTTCCAGATCGCCATCCTCCTGATCGAGCATGACATGAGCCTCGTCATGGGCGTGTGCGAGGTCGTGGGCGTGCTCGACTACGGCAAGATCATCGCCAAGGGCACCCCCGAGCAGATCCAGAACGACCCGCGCGTCATCGAGGCCTATCTCGGCAAGCAGGAGGTGAAGTAGATGGCCCTTCTCTCCGTCAAGGACCTGCACGTCTCCTACGGCGCGATCAAGGCGGTCCGCGGCATCTCCTTCGAAATCAATGAAGGTGAGATCGTGACCCTCATCGGCGCCAACGGGGCCGGCAAGTCCACCACGCTCAACACCGTGGCGGGCCTCATCAAGCCCGACTCGGGATCCGTGGACTTCGAGGGGGAGACCCTCCTCGGCATGCGCGCGCACAAGATCGTCGAGCGCGGGCTGGCGCTGTGCCCCGAGGGGCGTCGCGTCTTCACGCAGATGACGGTCGCCGAGAACCTCGAGATGGGCGGCTACACGCGCACGGACGCGGAGAACAAGGAGACGCTCGAGAAGGTCTACGAGCACTTCCCGCGCCTGAAGGAGCGCCGCGGGCAGGTGGCCGGCACGCTCTCCGGCGGCGAGCAGCAGATGCTCGCCATGGGTCGCGCGCTCATGAGCAAGCCGCGCCTGCTCATGCTCGACGAGCCCTCCATGGGTCTCGCGCCGATTCTCGTGCAGGAGATCTTCGACATCGTCAAGCAGCTGAACGAGGCCGGGACCACGATCCTGCTCGTCGAGCAGAACGCCAACATGGCGCTCTCCGTTGCCGACCGCGCGTACGTCCTGGAGATCGGCACGATCAAGAAGACTGGAACCGGCGCCGAGCTGCTCGTCGACGACGACGTCCGAAAGGCCTACCTCGGCGGCTGACAACATCGGGTACCTGGGCGGCGGCCTTCTGCCGCCCTCGTCTCTGGCGGCGGACCACCCTCCCGGGTCCGCCGCCTTTCTCGTGCCGCGGTCCTTCTCGCCCGTCCTTCTCGCCTCGCCGCCGTCCTTCTCGCCCCCTCCGCCGTCCTTCTCGCCGCCCCACGCCCCCCGACAGCTTAGGTGAGCAAAAACTTTCAACTAGCCTGCACGGATTTCTTAGGTGAGTCACAAAGTGCCAGTTGTTCAGCGCCCCCTCTCCTTAGGTGAGTCGTGACCGTTCGAAGTATTTGCTCACCTAAGCGGCAGGGAGGTGGCGAGGATAAAAAAGATATAGACAACAGAATCTAAAGTTTTATACCCTATAAGGAAAACATGGCATAGGGAGGGGAGCATGGAGAACAGGGAGCTGTGTCTGGGGTATGGCAGCGCCGTCGAGCTCTGGCGCCGGGCGCGAAGGAGGGTCGACGCCCAGAATCCCGACGATCTGCTCGTGCGCCTCATCTTTGACCGGGAGCCGCGCGTCCGTCTTGACGCGCTCCCGACCGCCGTTTCGACCAGCCTGATGCCGACCCACCTCGCGGGCCGTCTCGTCCTTCCCGCGAGAGGGGCGCTCGGCACGGCGCGCCCGACCCTGGACTGCGTCGTCTCGTCGCGCGGCGGGCGCGAGCGGCATCATGGCGTGGCCTGCCACCTGCTGTCGGGCCCGTATCCGGAGGGGTCCATCTGCAGGGACCCGGAGACGGGCCTGCTCGTCACCGGCGTGCCGCTCACGCTCCTGCAGCTTGCGGACCGCCTGGATGACGTCGCCATGCTCGAGCTCATCAGCGAGCTCATGGGGTTCTTCGTCATCGACGACGCCTCGGAGACGGGCCTTCGCCACGGCCCGCCGCTCGTCACGGCCACCGGAATCAGGGACTGGGTCAGGGCGGCGCGCGATCTCAGGTCACGGGAGGGGCTGAGGATGCCGCATGGGACGGGGCGCCTGCTCTCCCTTGTCGACCTGGCGGTTGAGCGCGCCGCATCGCCGGGCGAGGTGAGGTCGTCACTGCTTTTCTCGCTACCGCTTGCCCGCGGAGGGTACGGGCTGCAGAGGCCGCGCCTCAACGTGCTGACCCCGCTGTCCGCGTCGGACGCGGCGACGTACGGGGTCGAGGGATACGTCTGCGACCTCACGTGGGCGGACCGACGAACGATGGTCGAGTATCGCGGCGAGCTTGTCCACAAGCAGCGGGCGACCAAGCTCTCCGACGCACGCAAGGGCAACATCCTGAACCACCTCGGCTACGAGGTGCTCATTCTCGAGAAGTACCAGCTCTCGAAGATCGACCTCATGAACGAGCTCGCGAGGATGCTCGCGGAGCGGCTCGGCGTGGCGTTCGTCCTCGGCGGCAGGGAGGCAATGACGCAGCGCCTGCAGCTTCGCCGGGACCTCCTCGGGCGTTGGGTCGAGCCGTGACGGCGCCGACCGGACGACCCACGCTTGCTTAGGTGAGCGCGGACGACCTCCACTCGGATTCCCGCTCGGATTCCCACTCGCTTAGGTGAGCAAATAATTCGAACGGTCGCGACTCACCTAAGGAGCGAGATGGTGAATCACCTGCCCATCTTCGACTCACCTAAGAAATCCATGCAGGATGGTTGAGGGAATTTGCTCACCTAAGCGATGCGGGGCGGGGAGGCGGGCGGCAGCAAGGCTGCGGGGCGCCGCAGCGGGCGATAAGGGCTGGCGAGAAGAGCCGGTGAGAAGGACCGGCGAGAAGGACGGCGATAAGGACCGGCGAGAAGAACGGCGCGTCGAGTCGCACGCCCTTCTCGCCGTGCGCTAGTGGACCTCGACGGTGGTGCCGAGGGTGTTGGCGGGAAGGGTCTGCAGCCAGTAGCCGGGGCAGGCCTCGGCAAGCGCGGAGGCCACCTTCGCCGCCGCGGCGTCTCCGTCGGCGACGGCGATCATCGTGGACCCCGAGCCGGAGATGAAGAAGGCGCAGGCCCCGGCCTCGCGGGCCGCTGTGCGCAGGGTCTCGTAGTCGGGGATCAGCCTCGCCCGGTACGGCTCGTGCAGGCGGTCGTGGCAGGCGGCGGCGAGCAGGTCGGCGTCGCCGAGCTCGAGGGCCCGCACCACGGCGACGCAGCGGCCCATCTGCCAGACGGCCGTCTCGCGGGAGACCTCCTCGGGCAGGACGCGGCGCGCGTCGGCGGTGCGAACCTCGTATGGGGGAGCAACGGCGACGAAGCGCAGGTTGCCGGCAACGTCCATTCTGGTCGAGGTGGTCACGTCGCCGTCGACGAAGGAGCTCACCAGCCCGCCGAGGAGCGCCGGCGCCACGTTGTCGGGGTGGCCCTCCATGGCGACGGCGAGCTCGAGGGCCCTCTCACGCGAGAAGCCCTCGCCCGAGAGCGCCATCGCCGCGCCGACGCCGGCGATCACGCAGGCGGAGCTGGAGCCGAGGCCGCCCGAGAGCGGGATCGGCGAGAGGATCGTTATGTGCAGGGGCACGGCGTCCGTGCCGAGCCGCCCGCAGGCGTCGAGGTAGCTCTGCCAGACGAGGTTGTCCTCGCCGCGGAAGCGCTCCTCGCACCCCACGACCTCGAGCCGCTCGGCCGGCGTCATGAGAAAGGTCGCCGTGAGGTCGAGCGCGAGGCCGAGGCAGTCGAAGCCCACGCCCACGTTGGCCGAGGTGGCGGGCACGCGGACGATGACCATGGGCCGCTCGCGGCCGTCGGCACCGATCACAGGAACACCCGGGCGCAGGCGGACTCGACGAAGGCGCCCATGCGCTCGCGGTCGCAGACGTCATCGTGCAGGACGGCGTCCGCGCGCAGGCCGGAGAGCTGGCCGGGCGCGACGGTGCCCGTGAGGCGCTCGAGGGCGTCCATGCAGGCGAAGCCGTTCATGCCGTCGGTGACCTCGCCGAGGGCGGAGAGGACGTCCGCGCAGAACTTGTATGGGCTCGCCGTGGAGAGGCAGACGCGCGCCGAGCCGTCGGCGGGCGTGGCGTCGAGCACGTGCTTCGCCACGGCGGTGTGCGGGTCAATGAGGACGCCGAGCTCGCCCCAGGTCGAGCGGATCGTCTCGCGTGTGTCGGCGTCGTCGGCGCGGCCGCAGGAGAACACGGAGCGGATCTCGTCCATGACGCGGTCGGGCACGGTGTAGACGCCCCTCTCGGCGAGGTCGCCCATGAGGGAGGACACGAGCTCGCAGTCCCCGTCGGAGGCGAAGTACAGCAGGCGCTCCAGGTTGGACGACACGAGGATGTCCATCGAGGGCGAGATGGTCTTGTGGAACTCGCGGCGGCGGTCGTAGGTGCCGGTGGTGAGGAAGTCCGTGAGGACGTCGTTGGCGTTGGACGCCACGATGAGGCGGCGCACGGGCAGGCCGAGGCGCCTGGCGTAGTAGCCGGCGAGGACGTCGCCGAAGTTGCCGGTGGGCACGCAGAACGTGACCTCGTCGCCCATGCGGACGGCTCCCGCGCGCACGAGCTGCGCGTAGGAGTCGAAGTAGTAGGTGACCTGCGGCGCCAGGCGGCCAACGTTGATGGAGTTGGCGCTCGAGAGCACGACGTCGCCCTCGGCGAGGCGTGCCGCCAGCTCGCGGTCGGCGAAGATGCGCTTGACCTCGCCCTGGCAGTCGTCGAAGGTGCCGCGCACGGCGCACACGGCGACGTTGCCCCCGAGCTGCGTCACCATCTGGAGGCGCTGGATGTCGGACACCTTGCCGTGCGGGTAGAAGACCGTCACGCCCGTGCCGTCGACGCCCGCGAAGCCGTCGAGCGCGGCCTTGCCGGTGTCTCCCGAGGTGGCGGTGACCACCATGATCTTGCGCCCGTCGTCCGCGCGCGCGACGCGCATGAGCTGCGGCAGCATCTGGAGGGCGACGTCCTTGAAGGCGCGGGTGGGCCCGTGATAGAGCTCGAGCAGCCAGTCCGCGCCGAGCGGCGTGACGGGGCAGACGCCGGGCGCGTCCCACTGCGCGCCGTAGGCGGCCTCGACGCACCCCGCGAGCTCGTCGGCCGTGTAGTCCGGCAGGAGCGTCCCCAGGACGAGGCGCGCGGTCTCGCGGAAGCCCTGGCCGCAGACGACGTCCAGGCCCACGCCCTTCTCGCCGAGCGCGTCGGAGACGTAGAGGCCGCCGTCGGGCGCGATGCCCGCGAGGATAGCTTGCTTGCTTGTTACGGATTGCGCGTCCGAGCGCGTGCTGTGGTAGAACGGGGTCACTGTGGCTCCTTGCGTCCGAGGTACCCGTGCCTTGCTTGCAAGTATCATAGCCGCGGGGCGCGCTCCCGCCGCGCGTTGGATACACATTCGAAAGATTGGACGAGACGCATGAAGATCGCCCTCCTCGGCTTTGGCACGGTCGGCCGCGGCGTAGACCAGATCATCTCCGAGCGCGTGCCCGACGTGGAGGTCGCGCGCATCCTCGAGCTGCCCGACCGCCTCACCGATCCCAGGATGACCTCCAGCTATGACGACATCGTGTCCGACCCCGAGATCGGGCTCGTGGTGGAGTGCATGGGCGGCGTCGAGCCCGCCCGCACCTACATCATGGCGGCGCTCGAGGCGGGCAAGCACGTCGTGACCTCCAACAAGGCCGTCGTGGCGGCGCACTTCGCGGAGTTCGCCGCGGCGTCGGCGGCCTCGGGGGCGGGCCTCTACATCGAGGCGTCCGTCGGAGGCGGCATCCCCTGGATCGCGAGCGTCGAGAAGGTCCGTCGCATCGACGAGGTCACGTCATTCTCGGGCATCATGAACGGGACGACCAACTACATCGTGGACGCCATGCGCCGCGAGGGCGCGGACTTCTCCGAGGTGCTTGCCGAGGCGCAGCGCCTCGGCTACGCCGAGCGCGACCCCTCCGCCGACATCGACGGCGTCGACGTGGCCAACAAGACCATCATCTCGGCCTCCGTGGCCTTTGACGTGGCGTGCGAGAAGGACCTCCCGGTGACGGGCATCCGCAACCTCAGGAAGTCGGACCTCGACCTCCTGGCCGGGTGCGGCCGCACGGCCAAGCTCCTCGGGCGCGGCGTCTGCCGCGACGGGCGCTACGCCGCGGCGGTGGAGCCGGTCGCCGTGCCGCTCGACTCGCTCGAGGCGAGCGTCCCCTCGAACTTCAACCTGGTGACCCTCGACGCCACCACGGTGGGCGAGCTGCGCTTCTACGGCCAGGGCGCCGGCAGCCTCCCCACGGGCAACGCCATCGTCCAGGACGTGCTCGACTGCGTGCGCGGCGTTCGCCGGCCCGCCTACGACTTCTCGCGCGGCCTCGCGTGGGACCCGGAGCTGCTCCGCTCCGACCACGTATTCCGCACCGACGCTGCGATCCCCGGCGCGGAGCCCTTCGCGCCGGGCGCCGTGGTCGTCCGCGACGTCACCGCCGCGGGCGCCCGCGCCCTTCTCGACGCCGCGCTCGAGGTCGACCCCACCACGTTCATGGCCGCCCTCGCCTGACGGGGATTGTGACAAGGGCGTCCGGGCAGCTTGCCAGGGTGCCTAGGAAGGCAGGTTTCTCAGCATGATCAAGATCGCCAAGTTCGGCGGCTCCTCCGTCGCGTCCGCCGAGCAGTTCCGCAAGGTCAAGGCCATCGTCGAGGCCGACCCCGACCGCCGCTTCGTGGTGGTCTCCGCCGCCGGGAAGCGCTTCTCCGGCGACAACAAGATCACCGACCTCCTGCTGCTGGTGAACGCGCACATCCAGTACCACGTGGACTGCACCGCGCTTCTCGCCGACATCGAGCAGCGCTTCGTCGAGATAGCCGACGAGCTGGGCCTCAAGTGGCCGGTGCACGAGAAGTTCCAGACCTTCGCCAAGAACATCAAGAAGCACTCGCCCGAGTACATCGTGGCGCGCGGCGAGTGGTTCACGGCGCACCTCATGGCCGAGTACCTGGGCCTGCCCTTCGTCGACGCTGCCGACGTCGTGGTCTTCCACCACGACGGCAACGTGGACATGGAGCGCACGGCCGCCCGCCTCAAGGACGTCATGGTGCGCAAGGGCTGCTTCGTGCTGCCCGGCTTCTACGGCGCCACGGTGGACGGCCAGATCAAGCTCTTCCAGCGCGGCGGCGGCGACATCACGGGCGCCATCCTCGCGCGCTGCATCGACGCCGGCCTCTACGAGAACTGGACCGACGTCTCGGGCTTCCTCTCCGCCGACCCGCGCATCGTCGACCACCCGCGCTCCATCCGCCGCATCACCTTCGACGAGATGCGCGAGCTCTCCTACATGGGCGCCTCGGTCCTGCAGGAGGAGGCCATCTTCCCGGTGCGCGAGGTGAACATCCCCATCCAGATCAAGAACACCAACCGCCCGCAGGACGAGGGGACCATCATCCGCGAGAAGGCGCGCATCGGCGAGGACGAGCACCTCATCACCGGCATCGCGGGCAAACGCGACTTCATCTCCGTGCACGTGAAGAAGGCGCACATGTCCGGCGAGGTGGGCTTCGTACGCCGGGCGCTCTCGATCTTCGAGCGCTACGGCATCTCGGTGGAGCACATCCCCACGGGCGTCGACTCGTTCTCCGTGGTGGTGAACGGCGCCGACGTCAAGGACTCGATCTACTCCATCGTGACCGACATCCGCCGCGAGCTCGAGCCGGACGACATCACGATGGTGGACAAGCTCGCGCTGCTCTCCGTCGTGGGCCGCAACATGTCCAAGCGCTCCGGCACCTCCGGCAAGATCTTCGGCGCGCTCGGCGAGGCGGGCGTGAACATCCGCATGATCACGCAGAGCTCGCAGGAGATCTCCATCATCATGGGCGTCAACAACGAGGACTTCGACCGTGCCGTCCAGGTGATCTACGACCGCTTCGTCCGCGACGAGATGGTCACCACCAGCTAGCGTGCAAAGGGGACCGTGCAAACGTGCAAAGGGGACAGTCACTTTTGCACGCGGACACCGTGCAAAAGTGACTGTCCCCTTTGCACGTTTGCACGGCCCACAGTAGAAAGGAACCGCCATGAGCGAGAAGACCGTTGCCATCCTGGGCGCCACCGGCGTGGTGGGCCAGCAGATGCTCCAGTGCCTGGAGGAGCGCAACTTCCCCGTGGGCAGGCTCGTGCCGCTCGCGAGCCAGCGCTCCGTCGACGCGGGCAAGACCGTGCGCTTTGCCGGCGAGGACGTGCCGGTGGCGCTCGCCGAGCCGGACGCCTTCGAGGGCGTGGACATCGTCCTCGGTGCGGCCGACGACGCCACCGCCCGCGCGCTCATGCCCGAGGCCGTTCGCCGCGGCGCCGTGTGCGTTGACAACTCGCACGCCTTCCGCATGGACGCCGACGTGCCGCTCGTCGTGCCGGAGATCAACGCCGCGGACATCGCGAGCCACCACGGCATCATCGCCAACCCCAACTGCGCCACGATCATCGGCCTCGTGCCCGTGTGGCCGCTTCACCAGCTCGCGGGCGTGACGCGCCTCGTCGTCTCCACCTACCAGGCGGCCTCGGGCGCTGGCAAGCCCGGCCTCGACGAGCTCGTGCGCGAGATCGGCTGCGTGGCCGCCGGCGAGCCGGTGGGGGAGACGGCCCCCTTCCAGTACCAGCTGGCCGAGAACCTCATCCCGCAGATCGGCGGCTTCAAGGACGAGGGCTACACCTCCGAGGAGCTCAAGATGCTCAACGAGGGCCGCAAGATCATGCACCTGCCCTCGCTGCGCGTGAACTGCACGTGCGTGCGCGTGCCGGTGGTGCGCTCGCACTCCGAGTCCATCACGGCGGAGTTCGAGCGGCCCATCTCCGTGGAGGAGGCGCGCGCCGCGCTCGAGGCGGCGCCGGGCGTGCGCGTGGTGGACGACCCCGCCGCGAGCCGCTACCCCATGCCGCTCGAGACCTCCGACCAGGACCTCATCTACGTCGGCCGCATCCGCCGCGACCTCTCCGCGCCCGAGGGCGTCTCGGCGCTCACCTTCTGGTGCTGCGGCGACCAGATCCGCAAGGGCGCTGCCACCAACGCCGTGCAGATCGCGGAGTACCTGGTCTAGCAGGGGAGAATAGCGCGCGGGGCGAGAAGGACGGGCGGGTTTCGCGGCGCGTCCTTCTCGCCCCGCCGCACGGGCGCGCCGCGCGTGCGCGCCCCTGAGGGAGGTCTCGCCATGGCGCTTCTCGCAAGCTATCACCTGCCCGGGCTCGTCGTGGAGGACCGCTCCTGCGACGTCCCGCTCGACTGGTCGGGCCGTCGCTTCCCCGGCCGCTCGACCAGCCTCTTCTACCGCGTGCTCTGCTCGCCCGAGAACGCGGGGCGCGACCTCCCGTACCTCGTGTTCCTCCAGGGCGGGCCCGGCGGGGCGTGCCCGAGGCTCACCTCGCCGACGAGCGACGGCTGGGTCGAGGAGGCCGTCCGCCACTTCCGCGTGGTCCTTCCCGACCAGCGCGGCACCGGCCGCTCCGGGCGCGTTGACGGCTCCGTCGTCGCGCGCGAGGGCGACGCCCGCGCGCAGGCTGCGTTCCTGCGCTGCTTTCTCGCGGACTCGATCGTGCGTGACCTCGAGCACCTGCGGGTGCACGAGCTCGGCGGCGCGCGCTGGGTGATGCTCGGCCAGAGCTACGGCGGATTCCTCACGCTCGCGTACCTCTCGGCCTTCCCCGGCGCGGCGCGGGCGAGCTTCGTCTGCGGGGGCGTCCCGCACGTTCCCGCGAGCGCGGACGAGGTATATGCGCACACCTTCCCGCGCATGGCGGCCAAGACGCGGCTCCTCTACGAGCGCTATCCGCAGGACGAGGGACGGCTCGCGCTGCTCGCCGAGCGCGCCTCGGCGGGCGGCCTGACGCTGCCCGACGGCTCTCCGCTCACGGTCAGGCGCCTCCAGTCGCTCGGCCAGGGGCTTGGGATGAAGCCGGGCCACGAGCGGCTTCACAACCTGCTCGACCTCGCCTTCTCCGCAGGTGACGGCACGGCGGGGGCCGCGCTTGACGCGGCGGGCGGCGATGTTGCGCGCGTGGAGGTGTCGCCGGCGTTCCTCGCGGGCGTCTGGTCCGCGACCAACGTCGTGGCGAACCCGCTCTACTGGGTGCTCCAGGAGCTCATCTACGCGGACGGCGAGCTCGAGCGGCCGGTCGCGTGGGCCGCGGAGCGCGCCCTGCGGGAGCGCCCGGAGTTCTCGCCCGACGCCCGCCCGCTCATGCTCGCCGGAGAGGCGTGCTTCCCGTGGATGTTCGAGGAGATGCCGGAGCTTCGCCCCTTCGCGGGCGCGATGGGCGTCCTCATGGGGGAGACCTCGTTCGGGCGGCTCTACGACCCGGAGGTCCTTCTCGCCAACGAGACGCCGCTCCAGGCCGCCGTCTACCACGACGACCTCTACGTGGACGCGGGCCTGCAGCTGGACACGCTCTCGCGCGTGGGCGCGAGTCACGCCTGGGTGACCAACGAGTTCGAGCACGACGGCGTGCACGGCAGCCAGGTGTTCAGGCGCCTGCTGGAGATGGCCCGCGACCGCGGCGACCTGGACGGCGTGCTGTAGGCCCGCGCTGCCCGTCGCCGGCTCCGTTGGCTCCCCGGTGCCCCTGTCGTTCCTGTTGCCCCTGCCACCTCCGCCCCCCCTGTCGCCCCTTCGGCTTAGGTGAGCAAATAGATCTAACCGTCGACCCCCTCTTTGCTTAGGTGAGTCGCGTTTCCCCAGGTTCCTGGGGCCCAGGCCCCTTAGGTGAGCAGCATTGGTTCAAGATTTGTGCTCACCTAAGGAAGGGAGTGCTGGGGCGCGGGGCGAGAAGGGCGCGCAGCGAGAAGGGCGCGCAGCGAGAAGAACGCGCGGCAAGAAGGACCGCCCGCTAGAACCCCGCCAGCACCTCGGACGTGAGGCGCTCCGCCACGGCGACGGCCACCTCGGCTGCGGCGCGTACGTCGTCGACGCGGCAGATCGCCGTCCCGGCGTGCACGTAGCGACACGGCACGCCCGCCACCACGCAGGGGACGTCGAGCTGGTGCACGGGCCCGCCGTCGGTGCCGCCGCCCTCGCGCACGGAGGTCTGCGCGGGAAGACCCGCCTCGGACGCCACGCCAAGAACGAAGCGCTGGTAGCGCGGGTGCGTGATCATGCAGCGGTCGAAGTAGCGAAACATCGGGCCCCGGCCCAGCGCGGCCTGCACCTCGTCGGGCGGGCAGAACGTGTCGTCCGCGGGGCAGCCCTCGAAGAGGAACGCCGCGGCGGGCGAGAGGCGCCGCGCCGCCGCGGCCACCCCGCGCTCGCCGACCTCCTCCTGCGCGGAGATCGAGGCCACCACGTCGACGGGGAGGTCGTCGCGACGGGAGAGCTCGCGCAGGGCGAGCAGCATCGCGCAGAGGCCCGCACGGCAGTCGAATGCCTTGCCAAAGGCCACCCCGCGCGCCGCGTCGTAGGAGAGCGCCGTGTCCGGCACGATCGGCTCGCCCATGCCCATGCGGAAGGCCTCGACCGCCTCCTCGCGCGAGCGCGCGCCCACGTCGAGGATGAGGGCGGTCTTCCCCGACTCGCGCTCGGCCTCGCTCAGGAAGTGCGGCGGCTTCACGCCCACCACGCCTCGCACCCACGAGCCGTCGGTCGCGCGCACCCGCACCCCCTGCCCGGCAAGCGCGCCCGGCGTGAAGCGGCCCAGCTCGACGAAGCTCATCGTGCCGTTGGAGAGCACCGCCTTGACCATGCCGCCCACCTCGTCACCGTGGGCGTCCAGCATGAGGACGGGCTTCTCTCCGGTGAAGTTGCGCGGCGTGATGAGGCCGTCGCGCAGCGTGTTCTCCTCGAAGCTCGCCCAGGTGTCGCAGAACGCGCGCGCCACGGCGAGCGTCTCGTCCTCGAAGCCGGACGGCGCCTTCGCGTTGGAGAGCGCGCCAAGAAGCGCCACGAGCTCGTCGTTGCTGACGTCCATGGGTGTCCTTTCGCCATGTGCAAAAGGGACAGTCACTTTTGCACGCTTTTCCACGTCGGGCGACAGCGTGCCGGGCCAGCGAGAGCCGTCGCTTCCGACCGTGCCCCACAGTATAATCTGGCGCAGCCCCTCTGTCGGCGCGTGCGACAGGGCGAGTTCGGACTGCGGCGAACGGCTCTGGGGGTGGACGGTCGGTCCGGCTTCTCGGGGGGCTCGCTCACTTTGGGGAGGTCATCTCGTCGACCTCGAATCTTGCTCTCGGGTTCGCCGCTGATAGGGGTTCGAGAATGCCTCGGGTTGCTATGATCGGTTCTTACTAACCAGCGCCAGGCGAGAAGAACGGAGCGCTCGATGACGGACGGCATGCCCGACTGGGCCGCGTGGGGAAGCCTCGCGGAGGAGGAGCTCGCCAGCGAGGCTGAGGCACTGCTGCGCGAGAGCCGGCGCGCGCCGGTGGACCGAAGGCGCGTGGAGAGGCTGCTCGAGATCTACGGACAGCGCTACGACACGCTGCCGGCACGCATTCGCCGCATCGTGGGGGAGATCGAGGTCGAGGACTGAGCTGCGCGCAAAGGGGACCGTGCAAAGGGGACAGGCACTTTTGCACGCTTTTCTGGCGTGCAAAAGTGCCTGTCCCCTTCGCACGGCGCCCTCCGCCGAGGGGGCGCGGCCTCTGGCAGAGTCGAGCGCCCTTCTCGCCCCCTGCGCTCGCTAGAATGCTACCAACGGCTCCGTACGGGGAGGTGCACCATGGCAAACCTGCTGAAGGAACGCTACGACGCGCTGGTCGAGAAGTGGGTCGCGCTGCCCGACGAGCGCCGCGAGAGGCTTCTCGGCGACTTCGTCGCCGACTACGTCTACAACTCCGAGAAGATCGAGAACGAGGAGCTCGCGTTTGCCACGGTGAGCCAGATCATCAAGGGCGACGCCGTCAGGGACTACACCGGCGACGTCCAGGTGCTCGTGGAGACGCGCAACCTCAAGATCTCCTGGGACCTCGCCCGCGTCAGGCTCGCGGAGGACCCATGCCTCAGCGAGGAGCTCATCCAGGAGGCCCAGGGGCTCGTGACCATGGGGACGTACAAGGAGAAGCTCCTGCTCGCGGGCGAGCGCCCGGGCACCTTCAAGCTGGAGAACTACGTCGGCGGCCCGGCGAGCGTCGGCATCCCCGCGGTCGAGGTGCCGCACGCGGTGGGCGTCCTCGCCGACGACGTCAACACGGAGCTCGAGGCGGGAGGGCGTCACCTCACCATCGCCGCCTACCTTCACGCGCGCCTCTCGGAGATTCACCCCTTCGCGGACGGCAACGGCCGTACCGCGCGGCTGCTCATGAACGGGGTGCTCCTCGCCATGGGGATGCCGCCCATCGTGATCCGCGCGCAGGACCACGGGGCGTACCACGCCGGGCTCGACGTCTTCCACCTCGAGGGCGACCTCAGCCCGTTCCGGCGGTTCCTCCGCAACGAGACGCTGCTCACCTGGGAGGGGCTCATCGACTAGACATGGCGGGAAACCCCTTCGACCTCAACCGGGACGGCCGCTGGTCCACGCCGGAGCGCGCGTTCACGCACTACGGCGTGGATACGCTCGTGCGCGGAGGGGGAGGGGGCGGCCGCGGCGGCTGCGGGTGCTCGCTCGTTCTTCTCGCCCTGCTGGCGCTCGTTCTTCTCGTCCTTGTGATGTGAAGATGTGGACTCCTCAAAAAAGTCCTTGCATCGGGCCGCGGGGTTTTGCATAATAGTCGAGCTGCTTGAAGAGGTGGCCAAAAATGGTGGGTGTAGCTCAGTTGGCAGAGCGACGGACTGTGGCTCCGTAGGTCGAGGGTTCGAGACCCTTCGCCCACCCCATTTAATCGAATACGGATCGTTAGCTCAGCTGGTAGAGCAGGGGACTCTTAATCCCAAGGTCCAGGGTTCGAACCCCTGACGATCCACCACTTTTGGATCGTTAGCTCAGCTGGTAGAGCAGGGGACTCTTAATCCCAAGGTCCAGGGTTCGAACCCCTGACGATCCACCACGATAGATTCGGCCGGGTGCCTTCGGGTGCCCGGCCGTTTTGCTGCGTCGCGGTCGGGGCGGGCTGGGGCCGCCCGAGCATGCCCCCATGCACGGACCGCTGGCCCCGCGCGAGAGGTTCCGTGCGCGGGGGCATGCTCGCGAGGCGCCCCCTCAACCACGCCGCAAGCCGCGGCGGGCCCCCGATTCCGTCCGGGCGGCATGGTATCCTGCCTGTGCAGGAAAGGGGAGGGAAGGCACATGGCAAGAAGGACGGACGGCGCGCGGCGCCCCCAGAGCAGGCCCGCGCTCATCGTTGCGGTACTCTTCGTCGCGCTCCTGGCGCTCGGCGCAGCGGGCGCGCTCCCGGGCGTCCCCGGGCTGCAGGCGGCGCAGGAGCCGACGCGCATATCCGAGCGGCAGGCCGGCTACACCGAGTGGGACCCCGACGAGAGCCCGGACTACTACCGCGTGGTCGGGACGGCCGTCGTCGACGTGGACCTGGAGCCGGGGGAGACCCGCTACGAGGGGCTCGACTCGCTCGGGCGCACGGGCCGCGTGGTCGCGCTCGTCACGCCCGAGATGTCGCGCGAGGGCACGGACCGCGAGCGCGAGGACATCCACGAGATACACCCCGCCGGGTGGGGGCACAACCGCGAGGTGGACATCGTGAACCCCGACGGCTCCACCTACCACGGCGCGATCTTCAACCGCAGCCACCTGCTCGCCAAGTCCCTCGGAGGGGACGACGCGGACTACAATCTGGTCACGGGCACGCGCACGCAGAACGTCGGCGACAACACGGGCCAGAACGGCGGCATGGCCTACACCGAGGGCCTCGCGCGCGACTGGCTGCGCCACAACGACGGGACCGTCTACTACTCCGCGACGCCCGTCTACGAGGGCGACGAGCTCCTGCCGAGGAGCGTCATCGTGGACGTGCGCAGCTCGGACGGCGAGCTTGACCTCGAGGTCGAGGTCTACAACGCCGTGGCCGGGTACGACGTCGACTACGCGACGGGGTGCTTCTCCGCCGCGGGGGAGTGAGGGGGCATGTCCGAGGGACCTGACGTCATCGAGGCCGCGCTCGAGCCTGACGACGCCCTGCTCGAGCGGGTGGTCGAGAAGGACGTCGAGTGGGAGGGGCGCATCTTCTCCGTGGAGCACCTGCGGGTGGCGCTCTCCGACGGCTCCCTCGACTGGCGCGAGGTGGTGCGCCATCACGGCGGCGCCGGCGTGGTTGCGGTGCGCGACGGGCGCGTGTGCCTGGTGCGCCAGTATCGCGTGGCGCTGGGGCGCATGACGCTCGAGATCCCCGCCGGCAAGGTCGACCCGGGCGAGCCGCGCGACGTCTGCGCCGCCCGCGAGCTCACCGAGGAGACGGGCCTCGTGGCCGACCGCCTGGAGCTCCTCGCGGAGTCCTACGGCGCCCCCGGCTTCACGAACGAGCACACCTCGGTGTACTTCGCCCACGGCCTCACGCAGGGGGAGGCGGCGCCCGACGCGGGCGAGTTCCTGAACGTCCTGTGGGTGGGCGTCGAGGACGCCGTGGAGGCCATTCGTCGCGGCTTCATCGACGACGCCAAGACCGTGACCGGCATTCTCGCGGCGCGGGCGTACGGGTTGCTATAGAATGACCACGCGGCATGCCGCGACGCGCGCCCTTAGCTCAGTTGGATAGAGCCGCGGACTTCTAATCCGAAGGTCGGGGGTTCGAATCCCTCAGGGCGCACCATGACTGCCTCGGGCCGGGCCACCCCCTGTGGGGCCCGGCCCGTTCTTCTCGCCGGCCCCTCCACCTCGGTCGGCGCGTCCGCAGCAGCTACTGATATATGAGATGGTTCCCCGTCCCAGGCGCGCTCGCGGGGGCCGGGACGGCCCTTTGGCGGAAATCCTTACGCCGTATAGGCGATTCCCGGTTTGTTGCGAGGGTGTTATGCGGCATACTTGAGTCCGTGAGTCTGCCCGTTGGAAGGAGCGCGCGTTGATTTACACAATGACGTTGAACCCCGCCCTTGACTACGTCATGCACCCGCTGACGCTGGACATGGGCTTTACCAACAGGTCCTCGAACGAGGAGCTGCACTGCGGCGGCAACGGCATCAACATCTCGACCCTGCTCAACGAGCTCGACGTCCCCAGCATCGCGATGGGCATCGCCGCCGGCTTCACCGGAGACTACCTCCTCAGGCGCCTGCAGGAGAAGGGCATCGCGAGCAACTTCGTCATCCTCGACCGCGGCTACACGCGCATCAACGTCAAGCTCAACGGCATCGTCATGACGATGGTCAACGGCATGGGCCCCAAGATCCCCGAGAAGAAGGTCAACGAGCTGCTTGAGCGCATGGACATCGTCGGCTCCGACGACACGCTCGTCCTGACGGGCTCGATTCCCAATTCCCTGCCCGAGGACATGTACATGCAGATCATGCGCCGCCTCGGCGGGCGCGGCATCCAGTTCGTCGTGGACGCCCCCGGCCAGCTCCTGATGGAGTCCCTCGAGGCGCACCCGTTCCTCATCAAGCCCAACAACCACGAGGTCGGCCGCATCTTCGGCGCGGAGATCGAGGAGCCCGAGGAGTGCATGCCGTACGCCCACAAGCTCCAGGAGGCCGGCGCGCGCAACGTCATCATCTCCTGTGGCGGCCACGGCTCGCTGCTGCTCGACGAGAACGGCGCCGAGCACGTCGTCCCGACCGCCAAGATCCGCCTGGTCAACGCCACCGGCGCCGGCGACTCCATGGTCGGCGGCTTCCTCGCCCAGGTCACGCGCGGCGTGGACTACGAGACCGCGCTCATCTTCGCCTCCGCCTGCGGCACCGCGACGGCGGCGAGCAAGGGCATCGCCAAGCGCTCGACGATCGACCGCGTCGTCGGCGCGCTCTACAAGAAGATGGGCCGCGCCATTCCCGGCTCCATCGCGCGCGACATGGAGGCCAACAAGGCCCGCGAGGCCGCGCTCGAGGCGGCCGAGAAGGCGGAGAAGGCCGAGAAGTAGCCTCTCGCGCGCGGGCCCCGTCGGCCCGCTCCTTGGTGTTCCCGTCCCGCAAGGGACGTGGTCATACTGGGACATGGCCGCGTCGGCGGCCAGGAAGTAGGGGGAAGAGATGTACGAGGGAGTCAACGCATCGGATGGCATCGGCATCGGCGTCGCGCGCGTCGCCGTGGAGCCCGACCTGAGCTTCACGCCGCACAAGCCCGAGGACGCCGGTGACGAGAAGCAGCGCTACGCCGCCGCCGTCGCCAAGTTCATCGAGCAGACCAACGCCCAGATCGAGCGCATGAAGGTGACGGTGGGCGAGGAGGCCGCCGCCATCATGGGCGCCCACATCGAGTTTGCCGAGGACGACGGCATCAAGGACATGGTCAACGGCTCCATCGAGAGCGGCATGTGCGCCGAGCAGGCCGTCTCCGAGGCCTATGACATGTACTACAACATGTTCGCCAACATGGAGGACGAGCTCTTCCGCGAGCGCGCGGCCGACGTCGCCGACGTCAAGACCGGGCTTCTCGCCGACCTTCTGGGCAAGGAGGTCGTCGACCTCTCCACGCTGCCCGAGAACTCCGTCGTCGTGGTGCACGAGCTCACGCCGTCCATGACCGCGGACATCGACAAGGACAACGTCGCCGCCATCGTCACCGAGACCGGCGGCCGCACGTCCCACTCCGCCATCATCGCCCGCGCGCTTGAGATTCCGGCCGTCCTTTCCGTGGCCGACGTCACCAAGAACATCAAGAGCGGCGACATGGTCATCGTCGACGGCTCGCGCGGCCGCGTCCTCGTGAACCCGGGCGACAACGACCTCGCGCACTATCGCGCCAAGGCCAAGCAGTACGCCGAGGAGAAGCTCGCGCTCGAGGCCTACCGCGGCAAGGAGACCGTCACCGGCGACGGCGAGAAGGTCCTTCTCGTCGCCAACATCGGCAACCCGGACGACGCCAACGTCGCATCCGAGCACGACTGCGAGGGCGTGGGCCTCTTCCGCTCCGAGTTCCTCTTCATGGACGCCAAGGAGCTCCCGAGCGAGGATGAGCAGTTCGCCGCGTACCAGAAGGTCGCCCTGCGCATGAAGGACCAGCCGGTCATCATCCGCACGCTCGACGTGGGCGGCGACAAGGAGATTCCGTACATGAACCTCCAGAAGGAGGAGAACCCCTTCATGGGGTACCGTGCGGTGCGCTACTGCCTCAACAACCCCGACCAGTACAAGGTGCAGCTCACGGCTCTGCTGCGCGCCTCCGCCTTCGGCGACATCAAGATCATGATCCCGCTCGTCACCAACATCGACGAGATTCGCCAGGTCAAGGCCCTCGTCGAGGAGTGCAAGGCCGAGCTCGACGCCCGCGGCGTGTCCTATAACAAGGACATCGAGGTCGGCACCATGATCGAGACGCCCGCCGCGTCGCTGATCGCCGACGACCTCGCCGCCGAGTGCGACTTCTTCTCCATCGGCACCAACGACCTCATCGGCTACACCATGTGCGCCGACCGCGGCAACGACCGCGTGGGCTACCTCTACGACGTCTACCAGCCCGCCGTGCTGCGCTCGCTCAAGCGCATCATCGAGGAGGGCCGCAAGGCCGGCATCATGGTCGGCATGTGCGGCGAGGCCGCGGCAGACCCGCTGCTCATCCCGGTGCTGCTCTCCTTCGGCCTGAACGAGTTCTCCGTGAGCGCGCCGTCGATCCTGCGCACGCGCCGCATCATCTCCGAGTGGACGAAGGCGGACGCCGATGCCCTCACCGAGAAGGTCATGAAGCTCAAGACCGCCGCCGAGGTCAAGGCCATGCTCCAGGCCGCCGCCCGCTAAAAGGGGACGGGTTATTTCTCTCAGAGTTTCTGGGACAGGTTATTGGACGGTGTCGCTAGGCGCGGCACCGTCCTTTCTGTAAATGGGGACGGGTTATTTCCCCAGAGAAAGCGGGACGCCGCCCATGATGGCTTGCTTTCCGTTAGGTGACCGCTTGCGTGCTCCGCGCTTACACGGTTCTTCTCGCTAGTTTATTTTTGAGACTTACAGAATTATTCCAATCCATTGATATTGTTGATTACCCCTTTCAGCTGCTATGGTTATTGCCTGTCGAGGATGGGAGGCAACATGCCGAGGTGCGCCAGGAGGGTCTCAGAGTCAGGCTTCTACCATGTGATGCTGCGGGGAAACGGGCGACAGGTCATCTTTGAGGATGACGCGGACCGCCGCGCCTTTCTGGAGGCGCTGGCCGGGACGATGTCCGCGCGCGGCATTGCGATAGTCGCGTGGTGCCTCATGTCCAACCACGTCCACCTGCTCCTGATCGACGCCGAGGGACGCCTGAGCGAGGCGGTTCATGCGCTGACGACCAGCTACGCGGGTCGGTTCAACAGACGTGCCGGCCATGTTGGGTCGGTGTTCGGCGGACGGTTCGGGAGCGTTCCCGTCGAGGGCGATGCCCAGCTGCTCGCGGCCGTCCGCTACATCCACGACAATCCCGTCAAGGCGGGGCTCTGCGGGGCTCCCGGAGAATACCCGTGGAGCAGCTACCGCGAGTATGTCGGGCAGCCGCGAATAGTCAGCGCCGAGGTGGTCCTCGACCTGCTTGGAGGGGTCGAGCAGTTTGAGCTATTCAGTCTCGAGCATCGTCCGACCGGGTACTGCTTCATGCCGGGGACGCGCGTTCCGGAGGAGGACGCGGCCGATGTGGCGCGCGCCGCGATCTATCCCCTCGAGCTCGCGGACGTCAGGGCGCTGGATGGGGCCGAGAGGGACGGCGCGCTCTCGCTGATGAGCGAGGCCGGGCTCTCTGTCAGGCAGCTTGAGCGTCTGACGGGGGTCGGCAGGTATGCCATAGAGAGGAGTCTGCTGCTCTCGAGAAACGGATAGCGCCAGGGTCGGGCGGTGCGGGCATCGCGGTCGAACGATGCTCGCGCGTGACGTCCGCGCTCGCCCCTGGCCTGTCCCATTTTCTCTGAGAGAAAAAACACGTCCCCAATTAGCAGACAACGTGGAGGGCGCGGGGGATGACGTCGATCTCAAAGTGGGTGCCTTGGAGGCGTTCGCCGTCGACCTGGCAGGGCGGCTCCTCGGCGAAGTCGAGCACGGCGTGGCGGATGTGGCGCAGGCTCACGACGCTCGACCGCGCGTGGCGTCCGCTCCGCGCCAGCCCGAAGAGCGCCAGCAGGTGGGGGAGCAGCGGCTTCTTGACGTTGTAGCAGACGTCGAGAAGGCCGTCTCCGGGGTCGGCGTCCGGGCAGATCCTGAAGCCGCCGCCATAGGTGGGCCCCACCTGCACGGCGAAGATGAGCGTCTTGAGGTCGACGGGCCTCTCGTCGTCGAAGCTCGCCGTGCAGGGGAAGCCGCCCTTCGCCCGGGAGAGGATCTTGAGCCCCGAGGTGATGAAGAGCGCCTCGCCCTCCTGCGAGGTGTTGGCCGCGCGACGGTCAGTGGTGTCCAGCGCGATTGCCGCGTCGAGGCCGAACGAGAGCGTCTGCATGAAGTGGACGCCGTTGACGCGCCCGACCTCAAGCTCACGCACCGTGCCGCGTACGAGTTGGGCAAACGCCCCCTCGACGTCGTTTTTCACCATGCCGAGCGTGCGGGCATAGTCGTTTCCCGAGCCAAGGGGTATGACGCCGAGCTGCGGCCGTGCCGACGCGGGCAGCCTCATGAGGCCGTTCACAACCTCGTGGATGACGCCGTCGCCGCCAAGCGCGAGCACCGTGTCAAAGCCAACGGCGCCGGCGGCGATCCCCACGGCGTCGCCGGGCCCCTGGGTGAGGCGCACCTCGTAGCCGCGCGTGGCGGTGGAATAGCTTCCCAGGAAGTGGCGGGCAAAGTCGGCACCGGCGGCGCCCTTGCCGCTGTGGGCGGCGGGGTTGGCAATAAGCAGCGTGCGTCCGAGCGGGGATTGTGCCATAAGACGTCCTTCTCGAGGTTCTTCTCGCCCCGATTGTACGCCAGACGCCGCCGTGCGCGGCCTATGCCTTGACGCTGTCAAGCGGGCGAGAAGGACGGCGAGCGTCGGGTCGTGGGATGTGTGGATTGGGGACTATCCCTAATTTGCAGATTGCCCGAACGGAGGCACTCGCCTATACTGGGCACTTGCGACCGGGGCGTGGCGCAGCTTGGTAGCGCATCTGCTTTGGGAGCAGAGGGTCGCTGGTTCGAATCCAGTCGCCCCGACCACGCAACGCGGGTGTGGTTCAATGGTAGAACCTCAGCCTTCCAAGCTGATGACGCGGGTTCGATTCCCGTCACCCGCTCCAGAACTTGACGAGCCCGGGCCAGCGCCCGGGCTTTTCTGTAAATTGGGGACGGGTTATTTCTCTCAGAGAAAACGGGACAGGCCTGGGACGTGGATCATTCCAGGCCTGTCCCCATCTCTCTGAGAGTAATAACCCGTCCCCTTTTCGGGTAGAGGACGTGTGGATTGCGCCTGTGTTTCGTGTGTACGGGAGATTACGCGCGAGGTTCGATGCCGTTACACTTCTCGTGCAGATTTGTGCCGCCACGTTTCGTCAACGTATCCTCTCTTCCGGAACTTTCGTCGCGGCCGCGGCCGCAGGAGAGGGGAGAATCCCATGACGTATTCCGAGAGAGTCATCGCCGAGCTCGAGGCCCGCTACCCCGAGCAGCTCGAGTTCATCCAGGCGGCCAAGGAGGTCCTCGAGACCCTGCAGCCCGCCCTCGACGCCCACCCCGAGTACGAGGAGAACGCGCTTCTCGAGCGCATCGTCGAACCGGAGCGCGTGATCATGTTCCGCGTGCCGTGGGTCGACGACGAGGGGAAGGTCCAGGTCAACCGCGGCTATCGCGTCGAGTTCAACTCCGCCATCGGCCCCTACAAGGGCGGCCTGCGCTTCAACCCCACCGTCACCGTGGGCATGCTCAAGTTCCTCGGCTTCGAGCAGATCTTCAAGAACAGCCTGACCACGCTGCCCATGGGCGGCGGCAAGGGCGGCGCCGACTTCGATCCCAAGGGCAAGTCCAACCGCGAGGTCATGGCCTTCTGCCAGTCCTTCATGACCGAGCTCTTCCGCCACATCGGCCCCAACACCGACGTCCCCGCCGGTGACCTGGGCGTTGGCGGCCGCGAGGTGGCCTACATGTTCGGCCAGTACAAGCGCCTCAAGAACGAGTGGACCGGCGTCCTCACGGGCAAGGGCCTCACCTTCGGCGGCTCGCTCGCCCGCACCGAGGCCACCGGCTACGGCCTGGTCTACTTCGTCGACGAGTACCTCAAGAGCGCCGGCGACTCCTTCGAGGGCAAGAAGGTCGTCGTCCACGGCTCCGGCAACGTGGCCATCTACGCCATCCAGAAGGTCGCCCAGCTCGGCGGCACCGTCATCGCCTGCTCCGACACCAAGGGCTGGGTCGAGGACGCCGAGGGCATCGACTACCAGGTGCTCGAGCACATCTACAACAAGAAGCGCTCCGGCCACGACCAGGGCGTCTCCCTCGCGATGTACGTCGACGAGCGCCCGAACGCGGTCTGGCACGAGGGCGACGGCCGCGGCGTCTGGCAGCTCCCCTGCGACATCGCGCTGCCCTGCGCCCGCGAGAACACCCTGCACCTCGAGGACGCCCAGGCGCTCGTGGCCAACGGCTGCAAGGTCGTGGGCGAGGGCGCGAACATGCCCACCACGCCAGACGCCACCACCTACCTCATGGAGAACGGCGTCGCCTTCATGCCCGGCAAGGCGGCCAACGCCGGCGGCGTGCTCGTCTCCGGCCTTGAGATGAGCCAGAACGCCGAGCACCTCTCCTGGACCTTCGAGGAGGTCGACGGCAAGCTCGAGAGCCTCATGCGCGGCATGTTCCACAACGTGGACGACACCGCCCGCGAGTACGGCCACGAGGGCAACTTCGTCATGGGCGCCAACATCGCCGGCTTCCTCAAGGTCGCCGAGGCCATGATGGCCCAGGGCGTGTGCTAGTAGCCTGACCTGATACGCGCTGGGGGAGGCCCCTCCGGTTCTCACGCAAGAGCGTGCTTCGCTGAGCTCTTGCTTGGAGAACAGGAGGGGCCTTACGCGTACAGGGTCGCTCCCGCCGGGTTTTAGGCAAGGGCACCAAGGTAGAGCGCGGCGGCGAGAAATGCGGCGGCGACAAGGGCGACGAGCCACACCTTCCAGTAGGGGATGAGCCAGCGAAAGAGGAAGTCGCCCGGGGGCGGCTCGGTTGGGTCGCGCCCCTCGAGGTATGCCGCGGCGGCTATCGCGTTTTCGAGGCCGTGGCTGCGCATGAAGGAGCGGAGGCGCGGTAGCGCTCGAAAGCCGAGGACCAGCTCGCACGCAAGGGCGATGACGAGCAGGGCGATTCTCAGCACGTCCGCCTCGGGGCTGCTACCGCGCAGCGGACTGAGCAGGTAGGCCACCATCACGATCAGGAGGCCGAGCGCCAGCAGGGTCCCCGCCGACGCGAGAAGCCGCGCGAGCGTGTGCCGATCCTCGGCGGCGGGCCTTACGGCGCGCGACCCCCTCTCGCCGATCAGGTCGTCCACCGTGGTTTCAAAGACCTGGGCGAGAAGGACGAGGCTCTGCACGTCCGCCAGGGTACGCCCGGCCTCCCAGTTCCCGACCGTCTGGCGTGAGACGTAGACGCGGCGCGCCAGCTCGGCCTGGGAGATCCCCGCCGCCTCGCGGCGCTCGCGGATGCGCGCCCCGATGATCTGCTGCGCGGATGTCTGGCTCTCGTCCATGCGGCCCTCCCTGATGCCAGTGTATCCATGTGCTACGCACGAGGCGCAGATGGGCCGGCGAGCGGCGTGACAAACGGCTTTGCCAGGGCTGCGACCTGCGGCGCATTGGGCATGCCCGCTGTCGACGGACGTCATGTCACGGCGATGGGCTAGAGTGGTGCCGTCGGCTCCCGCGACGTGGAAAGGCGGACCTATGGTTCTTATCGCCCTCGTTGGCGCGCCCGCGCTCGTGCTGCCCGTGGTTGCCGCCGTGGGCTCCCTCCCCTCGGCGCGGACGCTGGGCCTCGTTGCCGCAAGCTACTTCTTCATCGCGCTCTGCCTGACGTCGGTGCTCTGGAGCAACACCGTGGTCGACGAGTCGTCCCTTGTGGACACCGTGCACGGGTGGCTCTTCGGGGCGGTCTTCCTCATGGCGTGGTCGACGCTCTTCTCGGCCGTCGCCCTCGTGCGCATGATGAGAGGGGACCGTCCCCTTTCATCATGAGGGCTCACGTTGCCGGCGGGCGATGGCGAGGAGCGTCGGCTCCTTCTCGGCGTCTGTCGAGAAGTGCGGGCTCGAGACCCGCGGCGTGCCGGCACTCATGAGTGCCGGCGGGGATTTGAAGGTATGATGTGCAAAAGTGACTGTCCCTTTTGCACATGGGAGGGAGTGGGATGACGCGCGTCGCCATCATGGGGGTCATCGTCGAGGACCCGAGGTCCGTCGAGGCCCTGAACGAGCTGCTGCACGAGTATCGGGACCACATCTTCGGGCGCATGGGGGTGCCGTACCGCGAGCGCGGGGTGAGCGTGATCTCCGTGGCGCTCGACGCTCCCCAGGACGTCACCTCGTCGCTCGCCGGCAAGGTGGGGGCGCTCCCGGGCGTGAGCGTGAAGACGCTCTACTCCAACGTGATCGCCGAGGAGCGCGGCGCTGATGACTGACGGAGCGGGCTCGCGCGGCCGCGAGCTCGTAGACCGCCTGGCCGCCGAGCACGCGCTTCCGGTCGAGAAGTACGAGGAGCTCGTGAGGTCCTTCTCGCCCGCGCTCGCGGCCTACGCGGCGGAGCGTGCCGTGGCGGCCCGCCGAGAGGTCTACGGCGACGAGGTCTTCATCCGCGGGCTCATCGAAGTCAGCAGCCACTGTAGGAACGACTGCCGCTACTGCGGGCTGCGGAGGTCAAACCGCTCCGCCGCGCGCTATCGCCTTGCTCCCGAGGTGATCCTTGCCTGCTGCGACGCGGGCTACGACCTGGGCTTCAGGACCTTCGTCCTCCAGGGCGGCGAGGACCCGGCGCTCACGGACGCCGTCGTGTGCGACGTGGTCTCCCACATCAAGGCCGCGCACCCCGACTGCGCCGTGACGCTCTCGCTGGGCGAGCGGAGCCGGGAGAGCTACCAGGCGCTCCATGACGCGGGGGCGGACCGCTACCTCCTGCGGCACGAGACGGCCGACGCCGCCCACTACGCGCGCCTGCACCCGGCGGAGCTCACGCTCGAGCGCCGCCTCGCGTGCCTGCGCGACCTGCGGGAGATCGGCTACCAGGTGGGCTGCGGCTTCATGGTGGGCTCGCCCGGCCAGACGCCCACAACGCTCGCGGAGGACCTCAAGCTCGTCGAGGAGCTTCGCCCGGAGATGTGCGGCATCGGGCCCTTCGTGCCGCATCACGCGACGCCGTTCGCCGAGGAGCCGGCGGGCTCGGTCGCCCTCACGTGCTACCTGCTGTCGCTCCTGAGGCTGATCGATCCGCGCCTGCTCCTGCCTGCGACGACGGCGCTCGCCACGCTCGACCCGCGCGGTCGTGAGCGAGGCATGCTCGCCGGCGCCAACGTGGCCATGCCCAACCTTTCGCCGATGGACGCGCGCGAGAAGTACGAGCTCTACGATAATAAGGCGCACGCCGGGAGCGAGGCGGCCGAGGGGCTGGCCGAGCTGAGGCGGCGCATGGAGTCGGTCGGCTGCCGCGTGGTGGTCGACCGGGGCGACGCGAGGCGTCGCTAGCGCGGGAGGGGTCCCGCGCGTCAGGACGCGCGGGCTTCTCGCCAAGCCCGCTGCGCGAAACGCTGAGGGGGAAGGCCCGGGGGTTCCGGGTCCTGACCGCGAAGGGGAGGAACATATGGCGAAGTATGACCCGAGGTCCCGCTCTGCCGAGGACTTCATCAACGACGAGGAGATTCGCGAGACCCTCGACTACGCCGCCGCGCACGCGCGCGACGTGCCGCTGATCGAGTCCCTGCTCGAGAAGGCCCGGCCGCGCCTCCTGGGCAACGGCTGCCACTGCGCGGGCCTCACGCACCGCGAGGCGAGCGTCCTTCTCGCCTGCGAGGTCCCGGAGCTCAACGAGAAGATCTTCCAGCTGGCGCGAGAGATCAAGCTCGCCTACTACGGCAACCGCATCGTGCTCTTTGCCCCGCTCTACCTCTCCAACTACTGCGTGAACGGCTGCACGTACTGTCCGTACCACGCCAGGAACAAGCACATCGCGCGCAAGAAGCTCACGCAGGAGGAGGTCCGCCGCGAGGTGATCGCCCTGCAGGACATGGGTCACAAGCGACTGGCGATCGAGGCGGGCGAGGACCCGCGGATGAACCCCATCGAGTACATCCTCGAGAGCATTCAGACGATCTACTCGATCAAGCACAAGAACGGCGCCATCCGCCGCGTGAACGTGAACATCGCCGCCACCACGGTGGAGGAGTACCGCATGCTCAAGGACGCGGGCATCGGGACCTACATCCTCTTCCAGGAGACCTACGACAAGAAGAGCTACCTCGAGCTGCACCCCACGGGGCCCAAGCACGACTACGACTACCACACCGAGGCCATGGACCGCGCCATGGACGGCGGCATCGACGACGTGGGCCTGGGCGTGCTCTTCGGCCTCGAGAAGTACCGCTACGAGTTCGCGGGCCTGCTCATGCACGCCGAGCATCTCGAGGCCGTGCACGGCGTGGGGCCGCACACCATCTCCGTGCCGCGCCTCAAGCGCGCCGACGACATCGACCCGGACCAGTTCGACAACGGCATCGACGACGACACCTTCGCCAAGATCATCGCGTGCATCCGCATCGCCGTGCCCTACACGGGCATGATCATCTCCACGCGAGAGAACGAGGCCGTGCGCGGGCGGGCGCTCGAGCTCGGCATCTCCCAGATCTCCGGGGGCTCGCGCACGAGCGTGGGCGGCTACGACGAGGAGGTGCGCCCGCACGACTCCGAGCAGTTCGACGTCTCTGACCAGCGCTCGCTCGACGAGGTGGTCCGCTGGCTCATGCAGCTCGACCACATCCCCTCGTTCTGTACGGCGTGCTATCGCGAGGGGCGCACGGGGGACCGCTTCATGAGCCTGTGCAAGAGCGGCCAGATCCTCAACTGCTGCCATCCAAACGCGCTCATGACGCTCGCGGAGTACCTCGTGGACTACGCCTCGCCCGCCACGGCGGAGGTGGGCTGGCCGCTCATCGAGCGCGAGCTGGGGCGCATCCCCAACGAGCGCACGCGCTCGCTCGCGGCCGAGCACGTGGCCGACATCCGCGCATCCAACCGCCGCGACTTCCGCTTCTAGCAGAAGGGGACGGGTTTTTTCTCTCAGAGATTTTGGGACAGGTCCCGCGAGCGGCCCGTCGGGACCTGTCCCAAAATCTCTGAGAGAAAAAACCCGTCCCCAAATGGAGGAGAGATGGGGCTTAACGAGACGCCGTCGGGCGAGCGCGCGCACATCGCCTTCTTCGGGGTGCGCAACGCGGGGAAGTCGAGCGTGGTGAACGCCGTCACGGGCCAGGAGCTCTCCGTGGTCTCCGACGTCCGCGGCACCACCACGGACCCGGTCAGGAAGGCCATGGAGCTCCTGCCGCTGGGCCCCGTGGTGATCGTGGACACCCCGGGCATCGACGACGAGGGCGCGCTCGGCGCCAAGCGCGTGGAGCGCTCGCTGCGAACGCTCGCGAGCTGCGACGCGGCGGTGCTCGTGGTGGACGGGGAGCGCGGGCTCGCCCCCGCGGACCGCGAGCTCGTGCGGCAGTTCGAGGCTCGCCAGATGGCATACGTCGTCGCCTGGAACAAGTGCGACCGCGCCTCCGCCCGGGCCGGACTTCTCGCGCTCGGCGAGAAGGACCCCGGCCTCGCGGGACGCGCGGTCGGCGTGAGCGCCCTGACGGGAGAGGGGGTCGACGAGCTCAAGGAGCGCCTCGCGCGCCTGGCCCGGCCCGAGGGGCGCGGGCGGCGCATCGTCGCGGACCTCGTGCGCCCGGGGAGCGTCGTGGTCCTCGTCTGCCCGATCGACGCGTCCGCGCCCGGGGGCCGCCTCATCCTGCCGCAGCAGATGACCATCCGCGACCTCCTCGACGCCGGATGCGTGCCGGTGGTCTGCCGAGAGACGGAGCTCACGCGCGCTCTCGCCTCGCTCGCCGCCCCTCCGGCCCTGGTGGTCACGGACTCCCAGGCGTTCGGGCCCGTCGCGCGCGTCGTGCCCGATGCGGTGCCGCTCACGTCGTTCTCGATACTCATGCTGCGCTACAAGGCCGACCTCGCGCTCGCCGTCGCGGGCGCGGCCGCCCTCGACCGCCTGCGCGACGGCGACCGCGTCCTCATAAGCGAGGGCTGCACGCACCACCGCCAGTGCGAGGACATCGGGACCGTCAAGATGCCCGCGTGGCTTGCCGCGCACACCGGCGCCGAGCTGGGGCTCTCCTTCACGAGCGGCGCGGACTTCCCCGACGACCTCTCGCCCTACGCCGCCGTCGTCCACTGCGGGGGCTGCACGCTCACCGCCCGCGAAATGCGGCGCCGTCAGGCCCGAGCCGCGGCGCAGGGCGTCCCGCTCACCAACTACGGCGTCGCCATCGCCCACATGCACGGCATCCTGCGCCGCAGCCTCGCCCCCTTCCCGGAGGCGCTCGCGGCGCTGGACGGCTAGCATTTGGGGACGGGTTATTTCTCCCAGAGACTTTGGGACAGGCCGGGCTCGGCCTGTCCCAAAGTCTCTGGGAGAAATAACCCGTCCCCAAACCGTAACTCGCGTTTTTTGCGAATGCGTTATGTCGCAACACGGTGAACGCGTTTCCGGCTATACTGTCCCATGACCTTTAAGACGGTACGAGAGACCGAAAAGGCGTCCACAACCTAATCGCAGCTGCCTTATTCGGAGTCTCCGCCCCGCGGCGGGTGCTCCGTTTTTTGTAGCTGCGAGTTTGCCCCTGGGCGCACGACGAAAGGGCGGTGTTGCTGTGAACCTACTGGTTGACGACGGCAGGCATCCTAAGGCGCTTCTCGCGCTCGAGAACGGGATGTACTTCTTTGGGCGCTCTGCCGGCGCCGAGGGGGAGACCTTCGGCGAGATCGTGTTCAATACCTCGATGGTCGGCTACCAGGAGATCGTGAGCGACCCGTCCTACGCGGGCCAGATCGTCACGCTCACGTACCCCCAGATCGGCAACTACGGCATCAACGAGAAGGACATGCAGGGCGACCCGCTCCACCTGGCCGGCCTCGTGGTCCACGACATGTGCTACACGCCGAGCAACTGGCAGTCCGTGGAGACCTTCCCGAACTTCCTCGCGCAGAACGGCGTCGTGGCCATCGAGGACGTGGACACGCGCGCGCTCACCATCGCCATCCGCGAGGGCGGCGCCATGAGGGCGGCCATCTCCACCACGGACCTCGACCCCGAAAGCCTCGTCGCGCGCGTCAAGGCGTCGCCGGCCATCGCCGACCACAACTACGTGGCCGACGTCTCCACGAAGGAGCCCTACGTCGTGCCCGGCCAGGACGCCGACGGCCAGCCGCGCCTGCACGTCGTGGCCTACGACTGCGGTGAGAAGAAGGGCATCGGCAAGCGCCTCTCCGCCGCCGGCTGCGAGGTCACCGTCGTGCCGTGGGACACGCCCGCCGAGAAGGTCCTCGAGATGAGCCCCGACGGCGTGTTCTTCTCCAACGGCCCCGGAGACCCGGTCAGCGTTCCGCCCGTGGTCGACGCCGTGCGCGCGTGCCTCGGCAAGCTCCCGGTCTTTGGCATCTGCCTCGGCAACCAGGTCATCTCCATGGCGGCCGGCGCCCAGATCGAGAAGCTCCCGTACGGCCACCACGGCGGCAACGAGCCCGTGATGAACCTGCTCACCGGCAAGGTGGAGATCACCGCGCAGAACCACAACTACGGCCCGGTCTTCTCGTCCTTCGGCCCGCTCGTGCCCGAGCTCTCCGACGGCGTGACCGAGCACCCCGCCGACGAGGACCTGCGCTTCTGGTCCCGCCGCCACGTGGCGCCCGTCGTCATGACCGAGAAGTACGGCCGCGTGCGCCTCACGCACGTCAACCTCAACGACGGCACGCCCGAGGGCATCCAGTTCCTGGACATCCCGGCCTTCTCCATGCAGTACCACCCCGAGGCCAAGCCCGGCCCCAACGACTCCACGTACGCCTTCTCGGCGTTTGCCAAGCTCATGCGCGGCGAGGACGACTACCTCGCCATCGACGTCCGCGAGGGGAGGCGCTTCTAGATGCCCAAGCGCACCGACATCAAGAAGATCCTTATCATCGGCTCCGGCCCCATCGTCATCGGCCAGGCCTGCGAGTTCGACTACTCCGGCACCCAGGCCTGCAAGGCCCTGCGCTCGGAGGGCTACGAGGTCGTCCTCGTGAACTCCAACCCGGCCACCATCATGACCGACCCGGAGACCGCCGACCGCACCTACATCGAGCCGATCACCGTCGAGTCCGTGACCAAGGTCATCGAGAAGGAGCGCCCGGACGCGCTGCTGCCCAACATGGGCGGTCAGACGGGCCTCAACTGCGCCGTGGCCCTCGGCAAGGCGGGCATCCTCGAGAAGTACGGCGTCGAGGTCATCGGCTGCGACGTCGACTCCATCGAGACCGGCGAGGACCGCGAGCTCTTTGCCAACGCCATGCGCGACATCGGCCTCGAGGTCGCCAAGTCCGGCATCGCGCACACCGTCGAGGAGTGCGAGAAGATCGCAGACGAGCTCGGCTACCCCGTGGTCCTGCGCCCGGCCTTCACGCTCGGCGGCGCCGGTGGTGGCATGGCCTACGACCACGACGACCTCGTGCACATCGCGGAGCAGGGCCTCGCCCTCTCGCCCGAGAGCGAGGTGCTTGTCGAGCAGTCCGTCGAGGGCTGGAAGGAGATCGAGATGGAGGTGATGCGCGACTCCGCGGGCAACGGCGTCGTCATCTGCTCCATCGAGAACCTCGACCCCATGGGCGTCCACACCGGCGACTCCATCACCGTGGCCCCGTGCCAGACGCTCAACGACTTCGAGCTCCAGCGCCTGCGCGACTACTCGCTCGCCATCCTCGAGCGCGTGGGCGTGGCCTGCGGCGGCTCCAACGTGCAGTTTGCCGTGAACCCCAATGACGGCCGCGTCATCGTCATCGAGATGAACCCGCGCGTCTCCCGCTCCTCCGCCCTTGCCTCCAAGGCAACCGGCTTCCCGATCGCCAAGATGGCGGCCCTTCTCTCCGTGGGCTACACGCTCGACGAGATCGAGAACGACATCACGCGCGAGACGCCGGCCTGCTTCGAGCCGTCGATCGACTACTGCGTGGTCAAGGTCCCGCGCTTCGCCTTCGAGAAGTTCAAGGGCACCGACGACACGCTCACCACGCGCATGAAGGCCGTGGGCGAGGTCATGTCCATCGGCGCCACCTTCGAGGAGGCCATGCAGAAGGCCATGCGCTCCCTCGAGCAGGGGCACGCCGGCCTCGGCGCGGACGGCAGCGACAGCTTCGAGGGTCTCTCCGAGGAGGAGTTCGAGCACCGCGTGGCCACGCCCACGCCGGACCGCATCCTTTACGTGACCGAGGCGCTGCGCCGCGGCTGGACCGTCGAGCGCGTCTTTGACCTCACCAAGATCGACCACTGGTTCCTCAACCGCATCAAGGACATCGTGACCGCCGAGGGCGTCATCGCCGAGAAGGGCCTTGCCGGCCTCGATGCGGACACGATGATGGCCGCCAAGCAGCTGGGCTTCTCCGACGCGCAGCTCGCCTACCTCACCAACCAGCGCGAGGACACCGTGCGCGCCGTGCGCGAGGTTCTCGGCGTGCGCCCGTGCATCAAGACCGTCGACACCTGCGCCGGCGAGTTCGCGGCCCGCACGAGCTACCACTACCTCACCTACGAGAAGGGCGGCGTGACCGAGTTCCACGAGGCCGAGAAGCCCCGCGTGGTCATCCTCTCCGCCGGCCCCAACCGCATCGGCCAGGGCATCGAGTTCGACTACTGCTGCGTCCACGCGGCCTACGCGCTGGCGGCCAAGGGCTACGAGACCGTCATGGTCAACTGCAACCCCGAGACCGTCTCCACGGACTACGACACCTCCGACCGCCTCTACTTCGAGCCGCTCACCTTCGAGGACGTCATGAACGTCATCGAGGTCGAGAAGCCCGTGGGCGTGATCGTCACGCTCGGCGGCCAGACCCCGATCAACCTCGCCAAGCGCCTCAAGGCCGCTGGCGTCCCCATCATGGGCACCCAGCCCGAGGCCATCGACCTCGCCGAGGACCGCGACCGCTTCGCGAGCCTGCTCGACCGCCTCGAGATCGCCTACCCGCCCTCGAGCACGGCCGAGACCGTGGACGAGGCCAAGGCCGTGGCGCGCCGCGTGGGCTACCCGCTGCTCGTCCGCCCGAGCTACGTGCTCGGCGGCCGCGGCATGGGTATTGTCTACGATGACGACGACCTCGTGAGCTACATGGAGGAGGCCACCAAGGTCTCCCCGGACCACCCCGTCTACCTCGACGCCTTCCTCGAGGACGCCATCGAGCTCGACGTGGACGCCCTCTGCGACACCGAGCAGTGCTACGTGGGCGCGGTCCTCGAGCACATCGAGGAGTGCGGCATCCACTCCGGCGACTCGGCCTGCTGCTTCCCGCCCTTCTCGCTCTCCGATCGCCTGGTGGAGAAGGTACGCGAGACCACGCGTCGCCTGGCGCTCTCCTGCCACATCCAGGGCCTTCTTAACGTGCAGTACGCCGTCCGCGACGAGCAGGTCTTCGTGATCGAGCTCAACCCGCGCGCGAGCCGCACCGTGCCCTTCTCGTCCAAGGCCACCGGCGTGCCGCTGGCCAAGTGCGCCGCGCGCATCATGAGCGGCGAGAAGATCGCCGACCTCGGGCTTCCCGAGGAGGGACGCGACCTCGGCTACTACGCGGTCAAGGAGGCCGTCATGCCGTGGAGCCGCTTCCCGGGCGCCGACGTCACGCTTGGCCCCGAGATGAAGTCCACCGGCGAGGTCATGGGTCTCGACGTCACCTTCCCCAAGGCGTACGCCAAGACGCGCGAGGCCATCGAGTACGACGTGCCGCAGTCCGGCAACGTCTTCATTTCGGTCTGTGACCGCGACAAGCGCTCCGTGGCGCCTGTCGCGCTGTCGCTGCGCAACCTTGGGTACGACCTGCTCGCCACGCGCGGCACCGCCAAGACGCTGCGTGCCGCGGGCATCCCGTGCGAGGTCGTGAAGCCCATCTCCGAGGGCTCGCCCAACATCCTCGACCTCATGGCGGACGGCAAGATCTCCTTCCTCATCAACACGCCCAAGGGCCACAGCTCCCGCGGCGACGGCACCAAGATGCGCGGCGAGGCCGTGAGCCGCGGCATCGACATGGCCACTACCATGTCCGGCGCGGTTGCGCTGGTGCAGGCCATCGCGGCGCTGCGCGAGGGTCCGCTCTCCGTCAACGCCCTCCAGGACCTGTAGGTGATTCAAAAGGGGACATGATTCAAAAGGGGACAGACCCCTTTTGAATCATTTGGGCCGCCGGGTTTCCTGCCCGGCGGCCCTATTCTTGGGCCGATTTGCCCGCCCTTACGGAGCTCTAACCGGCATGGGCTAAAATTAAGGGAATTTGGTTTGTTTAAAATGCCCTCTTGGTCAAAGAAACCGCAGTTGGCGATTTTCTTTAAGGAAACCAAATTCCCTTATTTTCCGGCAGGGGGAATACAGACGGAGGACGGTCATGGCAGAACCGCTCAAGCCAGGCTCGATTGTCGATTGCCATACGCACACACGCCACTCTGACGGCGTCGGCACGTTCGAGGAGAACGCCCGCGCCGCCGTGGCGGCGGGTTGCTCCGTCCTCGTGTCGACCGATCACCTCACGCTTCCGTCGGGGCCGATGGACCCGGTGGGTCAGGTGCAGGTCGTGGAGGGAGACCTCGCTGCGTATCGACGTGAGTGGGAGATGGCGCGCGACGCCCATCCCGAGCTCGAGATGATTCTGGGCTTTGAGGCGGACTGGTACCCCGGCTGCGAGGACAACGTCGCTCGCTGGAGCGCCGGCGCGCAGGTGCTCCTGGGCAGCGTTCACTGGCTGGGCACCGTCGACGATGGCGCGTGGATCGACGACACGTCAAACATGACAATCTGGAACGAGCTGGGAGCGGACGAGGTCTGGCGTCGCTACGTTGACGCCTGGTGCCGTGCCTGCGAGAGCCCCCTGCCCTTTGCGACCATGGCGCACCCGGATCTGCCCGAGCGCATGCGCAACGAGGGGTTTGCCGCTACGATTGACCTCGCCCCGCTCTGGAACGAGATGGTGGCCTGCGCGCGAGACACCGGCAGGCGCGTGGAGCTCTCCACGGCGGGATGGCGCAAGGGGGTGGGGGACTACTACCCCTCGCGCGGCCTGCTTGAGCGCTTCTGTCAGGCCGGCGTTCCCATTACCGTTGGCTCCGACGCGCACGTTCCCACCGACATGTGCGACGGCATCCGCAAGGCGTACGCGCACGCGTGGGACGTTGGCTATCGCTCGCTGGATGTGCCGCGCGCCGACGGCACCTGGGAGTCCATGCCGCTGCAGTAATAGCCCATGACAAAAGCCGTGAGGCTCAGCCGGTATGCGGACGCGCCGTCGCGAGAGTCTGTCCAACCCACCCGGCTAGTCGGCAAAGATGGGGTTTGACCAGGCTGTCCGACTGCGCTCGTCGACGCACTCAATCCGCAGGTAGGTCTCGGTTCCGCGTAGGGCAAACTCGGCATGCGTGAGGGGAGCCCCCTCTGGTGCGATCACGGTCTCGCCGGCGCCCACCGGTCCGCCGGCGATGAGGTTCACGCGCTCGCACGGGCTGCAGTCAACCCACGCGCGACCATCGCTCACGCCCCAGTTGATGATGTCGGGCCCGGAACTCGAGTAGTAGTCGCCGGCAAGAAGCGCGCGTACGATTGCGTCGCGCGAGAGCGCGGGAGCGCATACCACGACCCAGCCGCCAAAGGCGTCGTCGAACTTCCCCTCGTTGTGATTGTCATCCGAGGCAAAGCCGAGCACTCGTCGTCCCCGTCGCAGCATCGTGTCCCAGTAGGTGACGTCATACCCGTTGCCCGACTCGTTCACCGTGTTGTAGTTGAATACCTCGAGCGCAAAGAACCCCTCGGCGTCGCAGAAGTCGTCCGCCTCCACGCGACTCCAAATTGGATGGTTGTAGGTGATGATGCAGCCACGGCGCCTTAGTCGCTCGGCAAGCTCCTCCGCAACCGCGGCGCCGTCCCAGGTGCCGTGACGGCGGATGGGCTCAAGACGCTCCATGTGGCAAAAGCGCTCGGGTGCGGAGGCAACCATCTCGCTCGTGCCCAGGATGCCGTGCATGTGGTGGCAGCGCAGCCTGACGCCCTCGCTCTCGTCCGCGTAGAGGTATGCCGACGCCTCAAGCCCGGGCAGGATGATGAAGTCCTCGCAGTCAAACTCTCCCGAGAGGTCGGTGTAGAGGTCGTGCTCGGAGAGGCAGAGAAACGAGTAGCCATGCGCCCTGAAGGCGGCTACGGACTGCTCGGGAGCGAGACAGCCGTCGGAGTTGGTGGTGTGGCTGTGGAGGTTGCCCTTGAAGCGGGGAAGTCCCTCGGAAAGGCAGGTCTGGTCGCAAAACGCCATGATGCTCCTTAGTCTATGGGGGGCCCGTGCGCCAGGGAGGGAGGGGGCGCACGGGCCAGGGGTGGGCGAGAAGGACAGACGAGAAGAACCTGACGGAATAGCCGCGCCTCTGTCCTCTAGGCCGCGTTGCTCTCCGGGATGGCGAGGCAGTCGTGCTCGGGGAGCACGAGGTAGACCTCGTCACCCTTGTCGAACATGTGGAAGCTGCGGAAGAGCACGTCGACTCGAAGGCACGCCGGACCGGTCTTGACCGTGTAGCGCAGGACGTTCCCGCGCGGGGTGCTGTCCTGGACGGTGCCGCGTACGACGTAGGCACCATCGGTGTGAGCGGGCGCCTCCTTCTGGATCCCGATGGTCTCGGGACGGATGGCAACGACGTGGCCGGCGGGCACCATGGCACCGGTGACCTCGGAGAACACGGCGGCGTCGAGCTGGTTGTAGCTTCCGATGAAGCTTGCGGCAAACTCGGAGACCGGCTTGGTGTAGACGTCAACCGGGCTTCCAGCCTGCTCGATGCGCCCGTCGTGGAAGAGCTGGATCACGTCGGACATGACCATGGCCTCGTCCTGGTCGTGCGTGACAAAGATCGAGGTGAGTCCCAGCTCCTGGTTGATCTCGCGGATGCGGGACTGCAGCGCCTTGCGCAGCTTGGCGTCGATCGCCGAGAGCGGCTCGTCAAGAAGGAGAACGGAGGGCTCGGTCACGATGGAGCGCGCCAGCGCGGCGCGCTGCTGCTGGCCACCGGAGAGGCTCGCGGGATAGGCCTTCTCCTTGCCGGTGAGCTCGACCATGGCGATGGCGTCCGCGACCTTCTGCTGGATCTTCTCGGCTGGGACCTTCTTCATCCTAAGGCCAAACGCCACGTTCTGCTCGACCGTCATGTTGGGGAAGAGGCTGTACTGCTGGAAGACCATGCCGATGTTGCGCTTGCTGGCAGGGACGTCCGTGATGTCGCGCCCGTCGAGGACGATCCTGCCCTCGGTGACGCTCTCCAGGCCGGAGAGGCAGCGCAGCAGCGTGGACTTGCCGCAGCCCGAGGGGCCGAGCAGCGTGACGAGGTCGCCCTTCTCGACGCCAAAGTCGATGTGGTCCAGGACCGTGTTGTCGCCAAAGCGCTTGACCACGCCCTTGAATTCAATGTAGGCCATCTTGGCTACTCCTTACCTGTTCTGTGAGCTCCGCTGGAGCTTGAGGACGATTGCGGTGACCGCGGCGACAACGACGAAGATGATGACCACGATGGCGCTGGAGAGGCCGCTCGAGCGCGCCATGTTGGCCTGAAGGAACACCTGGATGTTCTGGTAGTTGGTGCCGGCGATGTTGTTGGCGAGGACAAAGTCGCCAAACACGATGCTCTCCGCGAGCAGGCTCGAGACGAGGATGCCCGAGACGATGTTGGGCAGGACCACCTGCACGTAGGCGCGAAAGCGCCCGCAGCCGAGCATCTCGGCCGCCTGGATGAGCATGTTGGCGTCGATCGCGTTGAGCGCGTTTCTGATGCCCTGGTAGATGTAGGGGAGCACGAGGATCGTGTAGGCGCCAAACAGCATGAACATGCGGTTGGAGAGAATCGTGCCAGTGCCGGTGTAGAGCGAGATGATGCCGATGGAGAGGATGACGCCCTGGAGCGCGTAGGGGATCATGCAGACAAACTGCATGAAGCGCCCGAGCCTGCGGTTCACCGCCACCACGACGTACATCGCCAGAAGGAGAAGGACGATGGTGATGGCTACGCTCACGAGGCACAGCACCAGCGTGCGCCCGATGGAGAGCCAGAACGTCGAGTTGGTGAAGAGTTCGGCGTAGTTGCGCAGCGTGAAGCCGGAGGGAAGGACGTCGGTCCACTCGACGAAGAGGGAGTAGACGAGCGTGGTGAGAAACGGGACAAGAAGGTAGAGCGCGCAGGCGCCCAGGAAGATGCGCGCGGCGAGCGGCGTCTTCTGGGCCGGTGCGGCGCTTGCGGCCTTAGCCTTGGAACTCATATGACCTCACGACCCTTCGACGCACGCTTGGTGAAGTAGTTGTTTACGAGGGTGCAGACCACCATCAGGATGATGAGCACGACGGCAAGCGCGCCGCCGGTGGCCGTGTCAATCTGGACGTCGCCCTTGAACTTGGACGTGATCTGCAGCGGCAGCAGCGCGTAGTTGTTCATGACGACGGCAAAGGCCGTGGCGTACGCGGCGAGCGCGTTGGAGAAGAGCACCGAGAGCGTGCCGAGAATAGAGGGCATGAGGTTGGGGATGACGATCCTGAACCAGTAGTCAAACGGCGTGGCCTGAAGGATCGTCGCGGCCTCGCGCCACTCCTTGCGGATTCCGCTGAACGCGGGAAGGAGCAGGAGCGTGGCGAGGGGGATCTGGAAGTAGATGTAGAGGACCATGAGCCCCTCGCCGGTGTAGAGGTCAAAGTCCGCGAGAAAGGGGATGCCCCAGCGCTCGCCGAGGATGGTCAGCACTCCCGAGTTACCCATGAGGATCATGAAGGCAAAGGCGAGAGGAACACCGGAGAAGTTGGACATCATGTTGAGGACCATCGTGAAGGCGTTGCGCACGCGCGGGCTCGACTCGTAGGCAAATCGAGCCGCGAGGAACGAGACGATGATGCCCACGATGGCAGAGACGGCGCTGATCCAGACGCTGTTGATGATCGACTGCTGGTAGAGCGGGGTGGTGAAGACCTTGACGAAGTTCTCCAGGCCGAGCGTGCCCGACTCCTTGCCAACGAGGCTGTCCAGGACGAGCTGACCGAGCGGTAGAAGCTCGTATCCGATGATGACGAGCAAGAAGGGGATAAAGGCGGCGTAGCCTATCCACTTCTTGCTCTTGTGGGGCTTCTTCGAGGCGGAGGCGGCCCGGGCGGGCTCTCTTGCCGCGCCTAGGGTGGCCTCGCTGACGGTGAGCGTGGCGCTCGCCTGTGACATGTCTGCCACGGTACCTCCTTTGACGTTGTCGCTTGCTGTTGGGTTTGGCTGCTCGTCCTTCTCGCCAGGCGTGGCGAGAAGGACCGCTAAGAAGAGGGCGGCCCTGAGGCCGCCCGGTGCGCCGTCTGCGGTTTGTGGGCGAGCGGCGCCTTTTGGCGACTAGCCCAGGATGGGGATGATGTTCTCCTGGTACCAGGTCACGAGCTCGTTGGTGACGTCGGTCCACTTGTCGTAGTCGATGGACTGGACCTGGTCGCCGTACTGCTCGTCCGGGAGGCGCAGAGCCTTGACGTCCTCCGGGAGCTCGACGGAGCTGCGGATGGGCGTGGCGTAGCCACGGGCGAGGTTGACCTGGCCCTCGTCGGAGAGGATGTACTCGCGGGCGAGGCAGGCCGCTGCGGGGTGAGGCGCGTTGGCGTTGATGATGGTTGCGTAGCCGGACTGCACGGAGCCGTCGGTGGGGATGCTCACCGTGAACTTGGCGTCGGGGTTGTTCTGCAGGATCTGCGCGCGGTAGTTGAGGGAGTTGTAGTCCCAGTTGAGGCCGACGGCCACCTCGCCGCTCTCCAGGCGGGCGACGGAGACGTCGGAGACGTCCAGGCGGCCGGCCTCGGCGATCTTGGTGATGAAGTCGTAGGCGGGCTGCATGTTGTCGAGGCCGCCGCCAAGGGCAACGGCGATGGCGAGAACCGCGTGCTGGGCGGCAGCGGCCGCGGTGATGTCGCCGATGGAGACCTTGTAGTCGCCTTCAGCGAGCTCGGCGAGCGTCGTGGGCGGGTTGGGTACCTGGTCGTCGTTGGAGATGATGGACATGGTGCCGTAGTAGCCCACGACCCAGTCGCCGTCGTCGTCCTTGGCCCAGTCGGGAATCTCGTCCCAGTAGCTGGTCTTGTACTTGAGGGTCACGCCCTCGGCCTCGGCCGTGGGGCCCCACTGCTGGCCCACGTCGCCGATGTCCTTGGTGCCGTCGGTGCCCTCCTGCTTGAACATAGCGATCTCCTCGGCGGAGGACATGTCCTGGTCGGCCTGCGTGATGCCGTACTTCTCCTCGATGTCGTCCCAGGTGCCGACCCAGTTGGCCCAGGTGTCCGGCATGCCCACGGAGTTGATCTGGCCCTCCTCCTTGGCCTGGGCGATGATGTCGTCCAGGGACATGGAGTTGTAGTCCACGGCCTCCGCGGCGGGGGCGGCGCTGTCCTCGCAGCCGGTGAGGCCCAGGCCGGCGCTGCAGGCGATGCCTGCGAGACCGAGCATGCCGAGGAACGACCTGCGCGACATGGCGTGCGCGTTGGTGACGCTGTTCTTCACAAGAGCTCCCCTCATCTTTGAGGTGTCCGCGGCCCCATGCCGCAGGACTCAAACCGCGGCTCACGATATGGCTCGCTCGCGGGCTTTTTGCGTGCGGTGGGGGAGTTCTTGCACAGCGCTGACGGGACTTTACTTGGCTTTTAACGGGCTGCGGGCGTTGTTTACACGTGCCTGATGATTCAAAAGGGGACAGACCCCTTTTGAATCACTGCGCATGCGCTACCATTTCAGAGGTTTAGATTGTGGCGGAAAGGCGGTTGCCGTGGCGCGGGTGCTGGTCATAGAGGATGACGCGGCGATCAACGACGTCGTGGCAACGCGTCTGGCGCGCGACGGTCATGCGGTGACACAGGCGTTCTCCGGCTCCGAGGCGCGCCTTCTGCTGGGCGAGAAGGACGCGGCGTTTGACCTTGTCATCAGCGACCTCATGCTGCCCGGCGCGACGGGCGAGGAGCTCGTGGGGCTCATCCGAGGGCAGGGCGCGTCGACACCCGTGATTGTGATCTCCGCGCGAACGACGGCGGCCGACAGGGTTGACCTGCTGCGCCTTGGCGCGGACGACTACCTCACCAAGCCCTTCGACCTCGACGAGCTCGCCGCGCGCGTGGAGGTCCAGCTGCGCCACCGCGGTGACGCTGCTCCTGCGGGAGAGGCTCTGCGCTGGCGCCGTTGGGCGCTCGACCCGGAGGCCCGCACGCTTGTGGTTGCACCGGGAGAGCCCGGCGAGAAGGGCGGCGCGGTCTCGCTCACCAAGATCGAGTTCAACATTCTGGAGGCGCTTGTCCGCCGACCCAACCGCGTGTTCTCAAAATCGGAGCTCTTCGAGCTTGCATGGGGCGAGCCCTTTGCCGGCGACGACTCCACGGTGGCGGTTCATGTCTCAAACATTCGCGCGAAGCTGCGTGAGACGGATACGGACGACTACGTCAAGACCGTCTGGGGCATGGGCTTCAAGCTCGCGTGAGACAAAGGGGACGGGTTCATTTGTCTCATTGGGGTACATGAGACAAATGAACCCGTCCCCTTTGTCTCACCCTCAAGGTTTCTTTAGATTTGGCTCACGGTTTCTAAAGGTCTGCCTGCCAGACTGGGAGGCGGCCTCTAGAAAGGAGCTCA
>NZ_SJOU01000020.1 GCF_012027725.1 Olsenella sp. SW781
ACCGCCGGCACCGTCGGACGTGTCTAGGCGCCAGCCCCCGGCCACTCGGCCCGCAGCGGACGGCTCAGCTCCCGCCGCGTGCGCGCAGATGCTGCGAATCTGTTTCCCCGTGCATAGACTCGGCCCACTTGTGGTAAACCTATGGTCAGGCAATGACGAAAGGCGTGTCCCAGATGCAGCGCATCTTTGCACATAGCGCTCGAACGCAGACTATCTAGGCGTCTGTCCCTTCCCCGGGCCGGCAGGCCCCGGACAGGCGCCGCATATCGCTCGACGCTGCCAGGACGGCGGCGTACGGGCGATTTTCATGTTCGCAGACCATCCAGAGAGAGGTTTCCCATGAAGGTCCTGTATAACGACGGCCACATCGACGAGTGCCCCGCCGACGAGGTCACCCACGTCGTCCGCCACAGCGCCGCCCACATCATGGCCCAGGCCATCAAGCGCCTGTACCCCGAGGCGGACTTTGCCTACGGCCCGGCCACCGACAACGGCTTCTACTACGACATCGACCTGCCCGAGGGCCAGAAGATCTCCGAGGAGGACTTCCCGGCCATCGAGGCCGAGATGAAGAATATCGTGAAGGAGAACCTCAAGTTCACCGTCTTCGAGCTCCCGCGCGCCGAGGCCATCGCCCTCATGGAGGAGCGCGGCGAGAAGTACAAGGTCGAGCACATCGGCGATTTGCCCGAGGACGCGCGCATCACCTTCTACCAGCAGGGCGAGTACATCGACATGTGCGTGGGCCCGCACCTCACCTACACCAAGGCGCTCAAGGCCTTCAAACTCACGGGCGTCTCGGGCGCCTACTGGAAGGGCGACAAGGACAACAAGATGCTCATCCGCGTCAACGGCACCGCGTTCGCCACGAAGGACGAGCTCGACGAGCACCTGCGCCTGCTCGAGGAGGCCAAGAAGCGCGACCACCGCAAGATCGGCCGCGAGATGGACATCTTCATGATGCGCGACGAGGCCCCCGGCTTCCCGTTCTTCCTGCCCAACGGCATGATCCTCAAGAACGAGCTCCTCAGCTACTGGCGCGAGATCCACCGCGCCGCCGGCTACGTGGAGATCTCCACGCCCATGATCATGAACAAGGAGCTCTGGAAGACCTCCGGCCACTGGGACCACTACAAGGACAACATGTACTCCACGATCATCGACGACGAGGAGTACTGCATCAAGCCGATGAACTGCCCGGGCGGCGTGCTCGTCTACGCCTCCAAGCCGCACAGCTATCGCGAGCTGCCCATTCGCGCCGGCGAGATCGGCCTCGTGCACCGTCACGAGATGCGCGGCGCCCTGCACGGCCTCTTCCGCGTGCGCTGCTTCAACCAGGACGACGCCCACCTCTTCGTGCGCCCCGACCAGCTCACCGACGAGATCGTGGGCGTGGTGAACCTCATCGACTCCGTGTACGAGAAGTTCGGCTTCACCTACCACCTCGAGCTCTCCACGCGCCCCGAGGACTCCATGGGCTCCGACGAGGACTGGGAGCGCGCCGAGGCCGCGCTGCGCCACGCGCTCGAGAAGCTCGGCAAGGACTACGTGGTCAACGAGGGCGACGGCGCCTTCTACGGCCCCAAGATCGACTTCCACCTGGAGGACTCGCTCGGCCGCACCTGGCAGTGCGGCACGGTCCAGCTGGACTTCCAGATGCCCATCAACTTCGACCTCGAGTACACGGACGCCGACGGCTCCAAGAAGCGGCCGATCATGCTGCACCGCGTGGCGTTCGGCTCCATCGAGCGCTTCATCGGCATCCTGATCGAGCACTTCGCCGGCAAGTTCCCCACGTGGCTCGCTCCGTGCCAGGTGAAGGTCCTGCCGGTCTCCGAGAAGAGCCGCGACTACGCGCGCTCGGTCACCGAGAAGCTCGAGGCCGCAGGCATCCGCGCCGTCCTCGACGAGCGCGACGAGAAGATCGGCTACAAGATCCGCGAGGCGCGCAACGTCGACCGCCCGCCCTACATGCTCATCCTCGGCGAGAAGGAGGTCGAGGCCGGCACCGTCTCCGTCCGCGACCGCTCCAACGAGACCGTCTCCCGCTCGCTCGATGATTTCATCGCCGACGTCACGGCCGAGATCGCCGAGCGCCGCTAGGCGCGCGCCGCGGTGGGCGAGAAGAACCTCGATCTAGCGACCCTCCAGACGCTCTCGTCCCAGATGGGGCGGGAGCGCTGGAGGGTCCTTTCCGACGCCGCGCAGGTCGTGGCCAACTACCTCGTCTGCCACCCGCGCGTGGAGGCAGTGCGCTACCCGGGGCTCAAGACCGACCCCGACTTTCCGCGGGCAGCGAACACGCTCGTCGGCGGCTTCGGGCCCTACGTGGCGTACCGTGCGGCGGGGGAGTGGCGCCTCTGGGAGGCCGACGAGCGCGATGCGCGCGACCAGGTGATGGAGCTTGAGCTCTCCCTCGGGTAAGGCAAGGGGGCGGGGGCATGCCACTGGCGTCAGGCTTATTTGGCACGTCAATCAGACGTGCCAAATAAGCCTGACGCCAGTGGCATGCCCCCGCCCTGCTATAGGACCGTGACCTCGGCCTCCTCGCAGTACTTCTTGAAGTGCTCGGTGAGGTTGCCGTCGGAGACGACGTAGTCGACGTCGGCAAGGTCGCAGATCTTGAAGGTGCTCCGCTGCCCGAGCTTGGAGGAGTCCATCAGCACCACGGTCTTCTCGGCATGCGCGATGAGCGCGCGCTTGAGGGCGGCCTCGTCGTCGGACCCGCAGGCGAACCCGGTCGCGGACTGGAAGGACGTCACGCCCAGGAACAGCAGGTCAAAGCTCAGCGACCCCACGTCCTCGACGGTCTTGCTCCCGTTGAGGCTCATGCTGTAGCGGTTGAGGCTGCCGCCGACCATGATGGTGCGGACGCGCTCGAGGCGGGCGAGCTCGGCGGCGCAGGTGAGGCTGTTGGTGAACGCGAGCGTGCGCACGTCGTCGAGCTCGCGGGCGAGCGCCGTGGTGGTGGACCCCGAGTCGAGGAAGATCGTGCTGTCCGGGCGGACGAGCCCCTTGGCCTTGCGCGCGATCGCGGCCTTCTCCTCGACGTTTCTCGTGCTGCGGTTGAGCAGGAGGTCGTCGGTCCCCACCACGTACTCCACCGAGCGCGCCCCGCCATGGGTGCGCACGATGAGGCGCGCCTCGTCGAGCGCCTTGAGGTCCGTGCGCAGCGTCATCTCGGAGACGCCGGGAAACGCCTTCTTGATCTGGCCGAACGTCACGCTGCCCTCGGAGTTCACGAAGAGCACGATCCCGTCGCGCCGCTCCTTCATCGATGAGCTCATGGCTGGACTCGCTTTCACCGCATGGTTCCCTGCTTGGCATGGTAGCGCGAGCGAGCGGGGCATGCCACTGGCGTCAGGTTTATTTGGCATGCCAAATAAACCTGACGCCAGTGGCGCGGCGTGCTACTCGGCCCAGTGCTCGAGCAGGTAGCGCTCGGCCGCGGGGCACCAGAGGCCGCGGTTGGCCTCCACGATGTCGGCGAGGCCCGCGAAGCGCTCGTCCTTCTCGGCGGCGGCGCGCAGGTCCTCGAGCGCCGTCAGAGGCATGCTGACGTGCGTGTAGATGAGCTTCTTGCCGCCGGGGATCTTGGGCAGGTTGAGCGTCGTCTCGGCCGCGGCGTCAAGGCCGCCCACGTGGGTCACCATGACGGAGGGGTCCACGCGCCCGGCTGCGGTGAGCTCGAGCGACTCGACCATGTCGTCGGTGTTGCCGCCCGTCGTGCCCATCACGTGATGGGAGCCGTAGTGCACCTCGTAGAAGTTCATCTCGGCCTTGAAGTTCTTGTCGGTGGGGCCGGCGAAGAAGTTGAGGCAGCCGTCGCGGCCGAGGATGGCGTCGGAGAGCGTCACGACGGGGGCCACCGGGGCGTAGCAGAGCACGTCGTCAAAGCCCGTGCCGCCGGAGACCTCGAGCAGCGCCGCGACCTGGTCCTCGTACGCCCCGTTGTTGATGAAGACGAGGTCGATGCCCGTCTCGGCCTTGACCTCCGCGGGCGGGAAGAGCTCGGCGGCGCGGTCCAGGCGGTCCTGGTTGATGTCGGCCACGCACACGAGCGCCGGGCGACGGTCGCAGTGCAGGGCGTAGGTGAGCGCGCCCAGGCCCATGGGGCCCGCACCCGCCACGATGGCGAGCTTGCCTCCCTCGCGGATGCCCATCTCGTGCGTGTACACGCCCATCTGCGTGTGGTACGCGGCGTGGAAGGCGCCGATCGAGCAGCTCATCGGCTCGGCGAGCGACGCCTGGTAGTAGGCCTCGCCCGTGTACTCGAGCAGGCAGTCGCACTCCATGACCTCGGCGGGCAGGATGCAGTAGGTGGCGTCGCCGCCGCAGAACTCGTAGGAGTAGCCCGGGCTCCACATGGTGCCCTTGTAGTTGAGGGCGGGCTGGATCGTGAACTTCATGCCGGGCTTGAAGCGGTCTGCCCACTTGGCGCCCACCTCGACGATGTCGCCGGCGAACTCGTGGCCCATGATCGCGGGGTGCTCGGCCACGTCCTCGTGGACGCGCTTGTGGTTGACGCCCAGGGTGGCGCACTTGTAGGTGGACATGCAGATGCTGTCGGAGACCACCTTCACCAGAACCTCGTCGTCCTTGATCTGGGGGAGCTCGAACTCGTCCATGCGCAGGTCGTTTGCCGCGTGGAGACGCACTGCCTTAGCCTTCATGATGCAACCTTTCTCTCTCGTGACATTGGTGTCAGGTTCATTTGGCATGCCGTGCCCCTATAGGGGCTTGATCGTCACCTTGCCCAGGAGCGAGTCGACGAGCTCGCGCTCGGCGGCCTGGGTCCCCGACTGCATGACGTTGGCCGCGCCCGTGGCCATCGCGAGGCGGGCGGTGTCCTCGAGGCCCATCCCGCGCTCCTCCGCGTAGGCGAGCGCCGCGACCACGGAGTCCCCGGCGCCGACCGTCGACCCCACGGGGACCTTGGGCGAGCGGGCGAGAAGGACGTGCTCGGCGTCGGCGATGACGGCGCCCGCCCCGCCCATGGAGACGACGACGCGCCCCACGCCGCCCTCGACGAGCGCGCGGGCCTCGGCGGCTATCTCGCCCTCGTCCCCGAGCGTCCGCCCGCAGATCCGGGAGAGCTCGGCGTCGTTGGGCTTGGCGAGGTAGGGGCGTGCCTCGAGGCCCTTGGAGAGGGCCGCCCCGTCCGCGTCGAGGAAGACCTTCGCCCCGGCCCTGGAGCAGGCTCGCGCCCAGGCTCCGTAGGTCCCGACCGGCGCCCCCTTGGGTAGGCTCCCCGAGAGCACCACGATGTCGCCCTTCTCGACGGCCCCCGCGAGCTCCTCGAGCATCGCGTCGAGCTGGGCGACCGTCGCCTCGGGTCCCGGCTCGTTGATGTCGGTGTGCGTGTCGAGCTCGGGGTCGACGACCTTGAGATTGGTGCGGGTCTCGCCCGAGGCCGCGAAGGCCCAGACGTCGATGCCCTCCTCGGCGAGCAGGGACGAGATCTTGTCGCCGACCGAGCCGCCGAGAAGCGCGAGCGCGCGGCTCCCCCCGCCGAGCTTGGCGATGACCTTCGATACGTTGATGCCCTTTCCGCCCGGGTCCTCGCGCAGGTCGGTGATGCGGTTCACCGCGTCCAGGGCGAACCTCGGGACCGTCGCCGTCTTGTCGAGCGCGGGGTTGAGCGTGACGGTGTAGATCATGCGGCTCTCCTCTCCTTTTTTGTTGCGATGATTACAAGAACTGTCGAAACAAAAGTCAATTAACAGCATAGGACCCTACACTCTGTTGTCAATACAAAAGTGAGAATTTCGTTCTAACAGCCGTTTATCGCTCATTTTCTACCATTAGTCGGTGCTAAGGCGAATCTCAGCACATTATCGAAATGAAAGTCTAGAATCTGAGTCGTTGAAACAAAAGTCATGGGCGCGAGCCCACCCTGTTCAACGCGTCGGCCCGTTGCGACGGGCCTCAAGGAAGGAGGGACCGATGTCAGTACGCGAGGGTCTCTCTCGGTTCGGCAAGTTCCTCAGCGGCATGGTCATGCCCAACATCGGTGCGTTCATCGCCTGGGGATTTCTGACGGCACTGTTCATCGAGACCGGCTGGCTGCCCAACGAGGGGTTCGCGAGCATCGCCAGCCCCATGCTCAGCTACCTGATCCCCGTGCTCATCGCGGCCCAGGGCGGGTACCTCACCGGCGGGGACCGCGGCCGCATCACGGGCGCCATCGCGGTCATCGGCTGCATCGCCGGCGCCCCCGATACCACCATGCTCATGGGCGCCATGGTCATGGGCCCGTTCGCCGGCTGGGTCATCAAGATGTTCGACCGGTTCATGGAGGACAGGACGCCGGCGGGCTTCGAGATGCTGATCGACAACTTCTCCGTCGGCCTCATCGGCATGTTCCTGTCCATGCTCGGCTACATCGCCATCGGGCCGATCATGACCGCGATCCTAGCGGTCCTCATGGGCGGCGTGCAGATCCTCATGCAGTACGGTCTCATGCCGCTGCTCGCGATCTTCATCGAGCCCGCCAAGGTGCTCTTCCTCAACAACGCGATCAACCACGGCATCTTCACGCCCATCGGCATCGCGCAGGCGGAGGAGACCGGCCGCTCGATCATGTACATGCTCGAGGCCAACCCCGGCCCCGGCCTGGGCGTCCTTCTCGCGTACTGCCTCTTCTGCAAGGACGCCAAGACCCGCCAGTCCGCCCCGGGCGCGGTGATCATCCACTTCTTCGGCGGCATCCACGAGATCTACTTCCCGTACGTGCTCATGAACCCCAAGGTCATCATCGCCCCCATCGTGGGCAACATGTGCGCGATCGCGTGGTTCAGCTTCACCGGCGCGGGCCTCACCTCCGCGGCGTCCCCGGGGTCGATCATCGCGTTCCTCTCGATGACGCCCTCGGACCTCATGCTCACCAACATCATCGGCGTCGTCATCGCCGCCGGCGTCTCCTTCGCCATCGCGACGCCGCTCGTCCGCACCATGGCGACCGCCGACCTCGACCAGGCGAGCCAGCAGATGCGTGACATGAAGGGCTCCGCGGAGGCCGCCGTCATCTCCGACACGCAGGGCGGCAAGATCGTCTTCGCCTGCGACGCCGGCATGGGCTCCTCCGCCATGGGCGCGACGCGCTTCCGCAACCGCGTCAAAGCCGAGCGCCCCGACCTCACGGTCGAGCACTCGAGCGTCGACACCGTGCCCTCCGACGCCAATATTGTCGTCTGCCAGCGCGTCCTCTCCGAGCGCGCCCGCAAGAGCGCGCCGCAGGCCCAGATTGTGACGATCGACAACTTCCTCGACGACCCCGCGCTCGACGCGCTCTACACGTCGCTCACGCAGCTCAGCCATGCCGCCGAGCTCATCGAGCCCACCCCGGCCCCGGCGAGCGCGCCCGCCGAGGAGGAGCGCCCGAGCCTGGCCATCGAGCGCGCCGACGTGCGCCTCGGCGTCCCCTCGGTGGGTCGCGAGCAGTGCATCCGCGACTCCGGCGCCCTGCTCGTCCAGCGCGGCTGCGTGAGCGAGCCCTACGTCGACGCCATGGTGGAGCGAGACCGCCTCACGAGCGTGTACATCGGCATGGGCATCGCCATCCCGCACGGCACCAACGACGCCAAGGAGGCCGTCGAGAAGACCGGCGTGGTGCTGCAGCAGTACCCCGACGGCGTCGACTTCGACGGGGAGAAGGCCTACCTCGTCTTCGGCATCGCCGGCAAGGGGGAGGAGCACCTCGAGGTGCTCGCCAACATCTGCCGCATCCTCGAGGACGAGTCGGTGCTCGAGAAGATGAAGACCACCGACGACGTCGACTGGGTCGTGGGCGTCCTCTCCGGCCGCAGGTAGCGGCGGCGGGGGCAGGAGGGCGCGGCGAGGCCAACCTGTGACGTAAGGTCTCGTCGCGCCCGTGATATACTCTTCAGGATATTCTGAGTGACCTTGATTTCTAGCAGCGCTATCTTGTCTTCTGTACGATCGTGCGGGTTACTGGAAGCCCGTGCGGTCCGATGGAATAGGAGGAACGCATGGCAGACAACGTTACGACCACGATTGACAGCGTCGAGGCGCTGCAAGCCCGCATCAAGGAGATGCGTGCCGCGCAGGCCGAGTTCGCTAAGTTCACCCAGGAGCAGGTGGACAAGATCTTCTACGCCGCCGCCATGGCGGCCAACAAGGCCCGCATCCCGCTGGCCAAGATGGCCGTCGAGGAGACCGGCTACGGCATCATGGAGGACAAGGTCATCAAGAACCACTACGCCTCCGAGTACATCTACAACAAGTACAAGGACATGAAGACCTGCGACGTCATCTCCGACGACAAGGCCTTCGGCTACAAGCAGATCGCCGAGCCCATCGGCCTCGTGGCGGCCGTCATCCCGACGACCAACCCCACCTCCACGGCCATCTTCAAGACGCTCATCTGCCTGAAGACGCGCAACGCCATCCTCATCTCGCCGCACCCGCGCGCCAAGGCCTGCACCGCCGAGGCCGCCCGCATCGTGCGCGACGCCGCCGAGGCCGCCGGCTGCCCCAAGGGCATCATCGACTGGATCGACGTGCCGTCCCTCGACATGACGAGCGAGCTCATGCGCTCCGCCGACATCATCCTCGCCACCGGCGGCCCGGGCATGGTCAACGCCGCGTACTCCTCCGGCAAGCCCGCCCTCGGCGTCGGCCCGGGCAACAACCCCGCCATCATCGACGACACCGCCGACGTCGAGCTCTCCGTGAACTCGATCATCCACTCCAAGACCTTCGACAACGGCATGATCTGCGCCACCGAGCAGAACGTGATCGTCCTCGACGGCATCTACGACGCCGTGAAGGCCGAGTTCCAGAAGCGCGGCTGCTACTTCCTCCAGGGTGACGAGATCGCCAAGGTCGGCAACACCGTCATCGTCAACGGCGGCGTCAACGCCAAGATGGTCGGCCAGCCCGCCCCGAAGATCGCCGCGGCCGCCGGCGTGACCGTGCCCGAGAGCACCAAGGTCCTCATCGGCGAGGTCGAGTCCGTCGAGCCCTCCGAGCCCTGGGCCCACGAGAAGCTGACCACCATTCTCGGCATGTACCGCGCCTCCGACTGGGAGGACGCCCTCTCCAAGGCCGAGCGCCTCATCGCCGACGGCGGCTACGGCCACACGAGCTCGCTCTTTATCGACACGCGCGAGACCGAGAAGATGGCCGAGCACGCCAAGCGCATGAAGACGTGCCGCATCCTCATCAACACCCCGGCTGCCCAGGGCGGCATCGGCGACATCTACAACTTCAAGATGGCCCCGTCTCTGACGCTCGGCTGCGGCTCCTGGGGCGGCAACTCCGTCTCCGGCAACGTCGGCCCCCAGCACCTGCTCAACATCAAGTCCGTCGCAGAGAGGCGTGAGAACATGCTGTGGTTCCGTGTCCCCGAGAAGGTCTTCTTCAAGAAGGGCTGCATGCCCGTGGCCCTGCGCGAGCTCTCCGAGGTCTACGGCAAGAAGCGCGCCTTCATCGTCACCGACTCCTTCCTCTACAAGAGCGGCTTCACCAAGAAGATCGAGGAGTCCCTTGACGAGCAGGGCATCGTCTACTCCAGCTTCTGGTCCATCTCCCCTGACCCCAAGCTCCAGGACTGCGAGCGCGGCCTCGAGCAGGTCAAGGCCTTCGAGCCCGACTGCATCATCGCCATCGGCGGCGGCTCCGCGATGGACGCCGGCAAGATCATGTGGATGATGTACGAGCACCCCGAGGCCAAGTTCGAGGACATGGCCATGGACTTCATGGACATCCGCAAGCGCATCTACACCTTCCCCGAGATGGGCGAGAAGGCCTTCTTCGTGGCCATCCCCACCTCCTCCGGCACCGGCTCCGAGGTGACGCCGTTCTCGATCATCACCGACGCCAACACCGGCACCAAGTGGCCGATCGCCGACTACCAGCTCCTGCCCAACATGGCCATCGTCGACACCGACAACATGATGACCCAGCCCAAGGGCCTGACCGCCGCCTCCGGCGTCGACGTCCTCACGCACGCCCTCGAGGCCTACGTCTCCATCATGGCGTCCGACTACACCGACGGCCTCGCGCTGCGCGCCATGAAGCTTGTGCTCAACTACCTCGAGCGCGCCTATGACGACGGCACCGACGTCGAGGCCCGCGACCACATGGCCAACGCGTCCTGCCTCGCCGGCATGGCCTTCGCCAACGCCTTCCTCGGCGTGAACCACTCCATGGCCCACAAGCTCGGTGCCTACCACCACATCGCCCACGGCCTGGCCAACGCCGTCATCCTCACCCGCGTCATGCGCTACAACGCCGCCGAGCGTCCGGTGAAGATGGGCACCTTCCCGCAGTACGACCACCCCAAGACCCTCGCGCGCTACGCCGAGGCCGGTCGCTTCTGCGGCATCCAGGGCAAGGACGACAAGGAGGTCTTCGAGAACTTCATCGCCCGCATCGAGGAGCTCAAGGCCCACGTCGGCGTCCCGACGACCATCGCCGGCTTCGGCGTGACCGAGGAGGACTTCCTCGCCACGATCGACGAGATGTCCGAGAACGCCTTCAACGACCAGTGCACCGGCGCCAACCCGCGCTACCCGCTCGTGTCCGAGATCAAGGAGCTCTACCTCGACGCCTTCTATGGCCGTGAGCCCAGCTCCTACGAGGACTAGTCCCAGCCGGTTCTTCTCGTTGCCCTGAAGGAGGCAGCAATGGAACTTTCTGACAGCAAGCAGGTCATCGTCGAGCGCCACAACAAGGCCGTCTACCTCGATGGCGACCGCATTATCAAGGTGTTCAAGGCCGAGAAGCCGGCCTCCGACATCTTCAACGAGGCGCTCAACATCGCCCGCGTCATCGAAGCCGGCGTGCGCGTCCCCAAGATCCTCGAGGTCTCCCAGGTCGCTGACGGCTCCTGGGCCCTGGCCACCGAGTACGTCGAGGGCGTGACCATGCGCTCCCTCATGGACGCCGCCGAGGGCACCGACGAGTACGACAAGCTCCTCGAGCAGTTCGTGGACTTCCAGATCGAGATCCAGAGCACGCCCGCCCCTGAGCTCCTCAAGGATCAGAAGACCAAGATCGCCGGCATGGTGGGCAAGGTCAAGGAGCTCGACCCGTCCGTGCGCTACGACCTCCAGATGCGTGCCGACCGCATGGGCTCCGGCCGTGCCATCTGCCACTGCGACTTCAACCCCTCCAACGTCATCGTGACCGAGGACGGCACGCTCTACGCCTGCGACTGGACCCACGTCACCCGCGGCCTGCCCGAGGCCGACGCGGCGATGACCTACATCCTCTTCAAGATGTATCACGCCGGTCACGCCGAGAAGTACCTCGACGTGTTCTCCAAGAAGGCCGACGTCGCCAAGCAGAAGGTGCACTACTGGGTGCCCGTCATGGCCGCCGCCGAGCTCTCCCGCGGCCGCAAGGACGCCGAGGAGTTCCTCCGCAGCCAGGTCGACGCCGCGCTCGACATCGACTAGCGGCTCGTCCCACGCACCGCTTCGGGCCCGTCAGCTCCGGCTGGCGGGCCCTTCTCTGTGGCGGGGGCGACGTCCGGGATTTCCGGCCTCCGCCACAAATCGGTCCGCCGCCTCGACGCGCCCTGCCGGCTTGGGCTAAGCTGATATGCGGAAATTGACGTGGAAGGAGCCCCATGCGGAACAAGCGACTCGTCCTGGCTGGCATTGCTCTCGTCGTTCTAGTGGTGGCCGGGGTCTGCGTCGCCGCGTCGCTCGGCGCCTTCAAGTCGGACGCGGAGCGGGCGCAGGACGCGGTCGCCGAGCTCATGGCATCCTATGTCGTGCCGGTCCCGAACGAGGAGGGCGAGGAGCCCGAGGACGCCGCCTGGCCGGCGGACGACTATGGCGACGCCGCAACGATGGAGGCCCTCGGTCGCTTTGGCGTCGACGCGGACGAGTGGCGCCGCCACTGCCTTGGGAACCTGACGTATGAGGTGGGGGAGGCCCAGGCGGACTCGGCGGCCGGGACGGCGACGGTCGGCGTCACGCTCACCAACGCGAGCCTCTCGTCCGCCGTCTCGGCGGCGGGCTCTGACTTCTCCGCCTTCTCGCAGACCGCCGACGCCGAGGCGGCCTATGCGCAGGGTGGCCGCGCGTCGCTCTTCTCGCACCTCGTCGACAGCGTCTATGCGCACCTGGACGCCAACGAGGGCCCCGTCACGACCACGGTGCAGGTGAGCTGCGTGAGAGACGATGAGGGCGCCTGGATCCCACAGGTCGCCGGTGACGCCGCCTTCTTCTCCGCCCTCTACGGCGGCTCGGACGTCCTTTCCGGGCTCGCAGCGCAGCAGTCCTGACGATTGTCGGTGATTTTTGAGGAGGCGTGCGAGTAGCCGCACAAGCGAACCGCTCTTTAGCTGGGGCTCCCTAGCCCCCGAAACGACCACTACAGGGCCGGTCGGTCAAAAATCACCGACAATCAGAGCCTTCGGTAGGTCGCGAAGTCGAACGGGACGCCGTCGGGCGTGACGCCGCCGTCGCGCACCTCGGCGAGCTCCCAGTCGGGGTGCGCGTCGAGGTCGGGGAAGAACGTGTCGCTGGGCCGGACGCAGTGATTGCGCGTCACGACGGCCTCGGCGCAATGCGGGAGGAGCAGCCCGTACACCTGCCCGCCACCGATGACCCACGCCTCGTCCTCGTCGGCGACGGCGTCAAGCGCCTCCTCGGCGGAGTGCACGACCTCGACGCCCTCGGGCGAGAAGGACGCATCGCGCGTGAGCACCACGTTGCGTCGGTTCTTGAGCGGGCGCCCCCCGGGGAAGCTCTCGAGCGTGCGCCGGCCCATGATGACGGGGTGTCCCGTCGTGCAGGCCACGAAGTGCCTCATGTCCTCGCGGTTCTCCACGACCATCCCACCGTCGAGCCCAATGCCCCAGTCATCGCACACCGCAACGATCGCACTCAGCTTGCACGTCATCTTTCATACCTTTCTGCACGGGTGGGGCTCGGCGCATTGCCCCGGCGCTCAGACAGCTTGCCGCAGAAAGCGCGGCAAGAACTCGCGGCGGGACAAAGCGCCGAGCCCATCGAGCCGGAACGAGTAGGCGAGAAGGTCTGGGGTATTGTCCCGCGCGCAGTTCTGCAGGCGCGCCCTTTGCGCCGAAGCTGTTTGAGCACGGGGCAATACCCCAGACCTTCTCGCCGGACGGTCAGACCGCGATGGGGATGTTCTTTACCTGCGGGCCGTGCTCGTAGTTCTTGACGATCAGGTCGTCGGTGGTGAAGTCGTAGAAGTCCGTGACGTCAGGGTTGAGGCGCACGGTGGGCGCCGGGTACGTGGGCCGCGAGATGAGCTCGCGCACGATGTCGACGTGGCGGTCGTAGATGTGGGCGTCGGCGATCATGTGGACGAGCTCGCCGGCGTTCATGCCCGAGACCTGGGCCACCATCATGAGCAGGATCGCGTACTGGCAGACGTTCCAGTTGTTGGCCGCGAGCACGTCCTGGCTGCGCTGGACGAGCACCATGTTCAGCGTGGGCCGGTCATCGCCAGGCTCCTGCGTCACGTTGTAGATGGCGTTGTAGGCGCAGGGGTAGAGGTTCATCTCCGAGAGGTCGGCGAAGGTGTAGAGGTTCGTCATGATGCGCCGCGAGTAGGGGTTCTCGCGCAGGTCCTTGAGGACGCGGTCCATCTGGTCGAAGTCGCCGTCGGGGTAGTGGGACCTCACGCCTACTTGGTACCCGTACGCCTTGCCGATCGAGCCCGTCTCGTCCGCCCACTCGTCCCAGATGTGGGGCTTGAGGTCATGGATGTTGTTGGACTTGCGCTGGTAGATCCAGAGCACCTCGTCCATCGCGGACTTGAGCGCCGTGCGCCGCAGGGTGAGCGCGGGGAACTCCTCGCGCAGGTCGTAGCGGTTGCACACGCCAAAGCGCTTGATCGTGTAGGCGGGCGAGCCGTCCTCCCAGCGCGGACGGACCCTCTGGCCCTCGGTGGTGGTGCCGTGCTCGATGATGTCCGAGCACATGGAGATGAAGATCTCGTCTGCCTTGCTCATGGCGCTCCCTTCCGTCCCGTCTCGCGGGTCTGCGTCCTGCCGGCCGTCCGCTAGGCGTCGTAGGGGCTCTCGAGGGTCACGCCGTAGTCCTCCTCGGCCCAGGGCCACTCGGTCCCGTAGCCCTCGTCCCAGGCGTCGCCGTACCCCTCGTCCTCCCACAGGTACGAGCTGCCCGCGATGGAGCCCAGGGCCGCGGTGCAGCTCGAGACGCTCATGGCGAGAAGGACGAGCAGGCCGACGACCACGCCGAACACGACGTAGGCGGTTGGGCCGGACTCGGAGTTGCGGGGGTCCGTGGTCCCGCTCGCGCTCTCGATGACGGGCGTCTCGGGCACGAGCCCCGTCTCGTCGGTGTGTTCGTTCACGGTGCTCCTCTCGTCGTATCGCCCCATCATAGCAGCCCTTGCGGGCAGCCTCGACCTGGCGTCAGAGCATCTGGTCAGAGAGGGCCTCGTCCCAGTAGTACGTAAGCGAGCCCGCGAGCGCCACGTCGGCGGGGAGCCACTCGACGTCGAGCAGCTCGCCGCGCGCGAGCCAGCGCAGCTCGTCGTGGGACGCGTCGGCAACGACCGGCTCCGAGCCCTCCTCGAGCGTGCAGACGAGGCAGTCCATCGAGAGGTGGAAGTCCGGGTAGTCGTACTCCACGGTGTCGTAGGGCCACGCCGCGCGCACCGGGCAGCCGAGCTCCTCCTCGACCTCGCGCTTGAGCGCCTCGACCGCGCTCTCGCCCGGCTCGATCTTGCCGCCGGGGAGCTCCCAGCCCCCGGGCAGCGCCCCGTCCGAGCGGTGCGCGGCGAGGATTCGGCCGTCGCGGTGGATGATGCCCGCCGCGACGCGCACAACGTTCTTGTCGTCCATCGGTCCTCCTAGCGTTCCTGGAACCTGACGAGCGCGTAGCTCGCGCCCGCCTCGTCGGTGAGGTCAACGTCCCAGCCGTCGGCGCGCTCGTGGGCAACGGGCGTGACGACGTCCCCGAGGTGCGCCTGCGCGCGGTAGAGCACCGAGAGCGCCCTCGGGCGGACGCGCCTGCCGAGCCCGACGAGGGCGTCCTCGGCAAAGAGCACGTACTGGGCGTTGTTGACGTGATGGTTGGTGTCGATGCTGCGCGCGCCCACGACGATCGGCGCGCAGGGCGTGCCCTCGCCCTCGACGCGGAGACGCCGGTCGAGCGGCCCCATCTCGAGCGGGCGCTCGGGCGAGGCGTAGACGAGCTGGTCGGCGGGGACGCGCGTCGCGCGCCCGCGATCGACGTCGAACACGAGCCACTGCGAGTCGGCCCGCGCGAGCGAGCGGCCGTCCGCGGAGCGCAGCTCGAAGTTCCTCCTGGCGTGGGCGCGCGTCATCTCGTAGCACCATGTGGAGACCTCGACCGGGGCTCCGAAGGGCGGGAGCTCGTCGATCTCGATCCTCCAGAGGGCGAGCACCCACGCGAGGCGCTCCTCGGCGAGGCGCGTGATCCCGAGCCCCAGGCTCTCGGACTGGAAGGTCGAGCAGTCCTGGAAGTAGTTCATGAGCGAGACGAGCGAGAGGCGCCCCGTGTCGTCGCACTCGCTGTAGCGGACGCGACCCTCGAACGAGTACATCTGTGCCCTCCTTGTCCTGTGTCCGAGACAAGACCTTAGCAGTCCTCGGGCGGCACGGGGCGCGAGAAACCCGGGCGCGCGGCCGGAGTGTACAATCGTCTGCGTACCGCGGGACGCGCGACGGAAGGGGAGCGACGTGGGCGACCTCCGCATTGCAACGATAGGGACGAGCGGCATCTGCGCGCGCTTCTGCGACGCGCTCGCCGCGTACGACGGCGCCGCGCTCGTCGGCTCGTACTCGCGCGACCTCGACCGTGCCCGCTCCTTCGGCGGGCCGCGCGGCGCGCGCCTCTTCTTCGACGACCTTGACGCGCTCGCCGAAAGCGCCGAGGTCGACGCCGTCTATGTCGCGAGCCCCAACGCGCTGCACGCGGGACAGGCGCTCAGGCTCATCGCCGGGGGCAAGCACGTGCTCGTCGAGAAGTCGCTCGCGTCGAACGAGCGCGAGGCCCGCGAGGTCTTCGACGCCGCCCGCTCCGCCGGCGTGGTGGCGCTCGAGGCGACGCGCAACCTCCACACCCCCAGCTTCGGCGTCATAGAGCGCATCGTCTCCGAGGGGCTCGGCCCCGTGCGGCTCGCGTCCCTGCGCTTCTCGAAGGTCTCATCGCGCATGCCGCGCCTGCTCGCCGGCGAGCGCGTCAACATCTTCGACCCCGCGCTCTCGGCGGGCGCCCTCATGGACATCGGCGTCTACTGCGTCGAGCCCGCGATCGCGCTCTTCGGGCGGCCCGACGAGGTGCGCGCGCTCTCCGTCACGGCCCCGGCCCCAGGCCGCCCCGAGGGGGACCCCTGCTCGACGATCGACCTCGCGGGGGAGGTCATCCTCGGGTACGCGGACAAGGTCGTGAGTCTCTCGTACGGGAAGGCGAGCGACGGCATGCTGCCCTCCCAGGTCGAGGGCGAGCGCGGCACGCTCGTCTGGGAGCCCACCTCCGGGCCCGAGCGCCTGTGGCTCCACGAGTGCGCCGCCTCGGGCCAGGTCTTCCGCGTCGAGCAGGCCGAGATGGCACCCGTCGAGGTCGAGGTGCCCGAGAACGACATGGTCTGCGAGCTCGCCGACTTCGTGGCCGCGGCTCGCGGCGACGCGGCGGCGCTCGCGGCGCGGGAGCGCTTCGAGCGCGTGACGCTCGAGTCGCTCGCCGTGATGGACGAGGTCCGCCGCCAGGCCGGCGTGCGCTTCCCCGCGGACCTCCGCTGAGGCCCTCCCGGATGGGCCGCTCCGACCTGCGCGCCGCCGCGAGCGCGGCGCTCCCCGTCATGCTGGGCTACCTCACCATCGGCATCCCCTGCGGCGTCATGGAGGCGGAGGTCGGCGTCTCGCCCCTCTGGGCATTCGCGGTCTCGGCGACCTTCTACTCGGGAGCGGGGCAGTTCATGATGTCGTCGCTCGCGCTGGCGGGGACCCCCGTCGCCGCGATGGTGGCGAGCGTCTCGCTTCTGAGCGCCCGGCAGACCCTCTACGCCGCCGCGCTCGCCCCGCACGTCTCGTCCGCCCCGCGGCCCCTCGCCGCGCTCTTCGCCGCCACCGTGACCGACGAGAGCTTCGGCGTCAACCTCGAGCGCTTCGTCTCCGACGACGCGTGGACGCCTGCGCGGGCGACGCTCGTCAACCTGATGAGCATGCTGTCCTGGGCCGCCGCGAACGCGCTCGGCGCCGCCGTGGGGCCGGCGCTCGCCATCCCCGTCGCCGTCATGTCGTTCGCCATGACGTCCATCTTCGTCTGCCTGCTCGTGGGGCAGCGATGGGCCCCGCGCACGGCTGCCGCGGCCCTCGTCGCGGCGGCGGCCGTCGTGGCGCTCAAGCTTCTCGGGGCGGGGTCGCTCTCCGTCTTCTTCGGGGCGATCGCGGGCGTCGCTGCCGGGCTCGCCGCCGACGCCTGCGCGCGGGGGAGGGGCGTGCGGTGAGCGGCTCGGACTTCCTCGTCTTCTACGGGTGCGTGCTCGTCGTGATGCTCGCCTGCCGCTGCCTCCCGCTCCTCGCGCTGAAGGGGCGGCCGCTCTCGCCGCGCGCCGCGGAGGCGCTCGCGCTCATCCCGCCCGCCGCGTTCGCGGCGCTCGTGGCAAACGACCTCTTCGACCCGACCGCCCCGCTCCGGGCGGCGCCGCTGCTCGCGGCGGCCGTCGTCGCGCTCGTGGCGAGAAGGACGGGCTCGCTCATCTGGTGTGCGGTCACCGGCATGGTCGCCTACGCGGCGCTCGCCGCCCTCGGCCTGGGCTAGGGCCGCCCTTCGACGGCGCTACGCGTCGGGGTAGGCGATGACGTCGGAGCCGCCGAAGCGGCTCGGGCCGTCGTCCCCGCTCGCGTAGGGCCCCATCGCGTCGACGACGATGCGCGCCGCGCCGGGGAGCACGCGCGCGTCGTAGGAGGTCACGAGGCCCGGAATCACGTCGCCGTCGACCTCGAGCGCGACGGGACGGTCGACCTCGACGCGAATCTCCCTCCCGCGGAAGCTCTCGAGGTGCGGGCGGCCCATCACCTTCCCGGTGCGGTCCATGAGCCCGAAGGCGAGGGGCTTCAGGAGCTGGGCGGCGTCGGAGGTCTCCGCCACGATCACGTCGAGCAGGCCGTCGTCCATCCGGCAGTCGGGGATGAGCTCGATGTCCCCCTGGATCATGGCGTTGTTGGCGACGAGGCAGGTGATCCCCTCGCGCTCGCGCACTTCGCCGTCCACGGTGATGCGGAAGCGCTCGACCGTCGGGCGGGGGTTGGAGAGCGCGGCCGCGAAGTAGGCCGCCTGGCCCATGATCGCCTTGTTGGGGAGGGCGGCCTGCATGAGCTGCGCGTCGAAGCCCGTCCCCGACATGAGGGCGAAGCCGCGCGTTCCGCGCGCGCCGCGCTCGTCCTCCCAGGAGATCTCCCCGAGGTCGACGGTGGCCGTCTTCCCCTTGCGGCAGGCCCGGGCGAGCGCCGAGGGCTCGGGGGCGTTGCCGATGTTGGCGGCGAGCAGGTTGGCGGTCCCGGAGGGGAAGACGCAGACCGGGACGTCCGTCCCGGCGAGGGCGTGGAGGAGGGCCGCGACGGTGCCGTCGCCGCCCGACGCCACGACCACGTCGAAGCGCTCGGCGTCGCGGCAGGTCTCGCTCGCCTCGAAGTCCTCCTCGAGGACCCTGAGGACGCATTCGTCGCCCGCCCGCACGAGCGCGCGCTCGAACTGGAAGACGGCGTCCGACCCGAAGCCGGACTTCGGGTTGTGGATGATGAGGGTGCGCATCGGTCTCCTCCCCGGGACGCGGGGGCTATTGGGTATCATGGAACGCGCCGCCGCCCGCGGGGGGCGCACGGCACTTCCTATGGTACCCAAACCTCGCATGACACAGAATCGAGCGCCGTGTACGTATCGACCCCTTCCGAGCTTGCCGACTTCTGCGAGCGCGCCTCATCATCCAGGGTCCTCGCCGTTGACACCGAGTTCCTGCGCGAGAAGACCTACTACCCCAGGCTCTGCCTCGTCCAGGTCGCCGCTGGCGACGAGATAGCCGCCGTCGACCCCATCCTCATAGACGACCTCGCCCCGCTGAGGGCGCTCCTGGAGGACCCGTCGGTCACCAAGGTCTTCCACGCCTGCAGCCAGGACATCGAGGTCCTTCTCGACGGCCTCGGCTGCACGTGCGCCCCGGTCTTCGACACGCAGGTCGCCGCCGCGTTCCTCGGCATGCGGCAGCAGGTGAGCTACGGCTCGCTCGTGGACGCCTACTGCGGCGTCCACCTTCCCAAGGCCGAGTCGCTCACCGACTGGTCGCGCCGCCCGCTCGACCCCGAGCAGCTCGCGTACGCCGAGGACGACGTGCGCTACCTCCCGGGGATCTACGAGACGATGATGTCGCGCCTCATCGAGCTCGACCGCCTCTCGTGGGTCGAGCCGGAGATGGCCGAGCTCGCGGACCCGGCCCGCGTCCGGCGGGACCCGCGCGAGGCCTTCCTGCGCCTTCGTCGCTCGGGCTCGCTGACGCGCCGGCAGCTTGCCGTCGCCCGCGAGGTGTGCGCGTGGCGCGAGGAGGTGGCCGCGCGGCGGGACGTCCCCCGCAAGTGGGTCATCTCCGACGAGGTTGCCGTCGAGGTCTGCAAGCGCACGCCGACCTCGCTCGAGCGCCTGAGGCGCATCCGGGGGACCGACCAGCTCGGCGAGCGCGAGGGGGCGAGGCTCGTCGCGGCCGTCGGGAGGGGGCTCGCGTGCCCGGCGGACGAGTGCCCCAAGGTCACGCGCCACGCCCGCCCGTCCGCCGAGACGGAGAGCGTCATCGACCTCATGTACGCCGTCCTGCGGCTCGTCTCCGAGCGCAGCGGCGTCGCCACGCAGCTCATCGCCACCCGTGACGACCTGCTCGACTTCGTCTCGGACCGCGAGCGCTCGCGCCTCTCGCGCTCCTGGCGCTGGGAGCTCGCGGGGCGCACGCTCGACCGCCTGCTCGCGGGGGAGGTCGGCCTCACCGTCAAGGAGGGGCGCATCGAGCTGCTCTAGCACCGGCGAGAAGGGCGCCCCCGCGAGGCATTAATGTCCGCCCGGCCGGGTAGAATGGTCCTCAGTCAAGCGATTGGAGACCGCACATGCCCCTCTACTATGGCTTCTACGGCATCGATTTGGGCTACTACCTCATCGCGCTCGTCGCGCTCGTCATCGGCGGCATCGCGCAGGCCTACATCAGGAGCACCTATAGCAAGTGGTCGAAGGTGCCCGCCAACGTCGGCGGGACGGGGGCGAACGTCGCGCGGCGCATGCTCGCCGACGGCGGCGCCGGCGAGGTGGGGATCACGCGCGTCGCGGGCTCGCTGACCGACCACTACGACCCGCGTGACAACCGGCTGCACCTCTCCGACGACAACTACCGCGGCGCCTCGGTGGCCTCGGTCGCCGTGGCGTGCCACGAGGCGGGCCACGCCATCCAGGCCGCCCAGGGCTTCGGGCTCTATCGCCTGCGCTCCGCCCTCGTCCCGGCGGTCAACATCGCCCAGCAGGGATGGGTCCTCGTCCTCGTGCTCGGCGTGATGCTCAACGCCCTCAACCTCGTCCAGCTCGCCATCCTGCTCTTCGCCGTCTCCGTCGTGTTCCAGCTCGTCACGCTTCCCGTGGAGATCGACGCCTCGCGCCGCGCGGTCGCCTATCTCTCGCTCAACGGCGCCGGGCTCGACGAGGAGGGCGCGCGCAAGGTCCTCACGGCCGCCGCGCTCACGTACGTGGCCGCGGCGCTCACCTCCATCATGCAGCTGCTCTACCTTCTCGGCCGCTACGGCGGAAGGGGGGAGGAGTGATGTCGGACGAGGCGCGCGCCTCCTCGGCGCCCATCTCGGTGTCCGACGCCGTCGCCCTGGCCAAGGGCGCCGTCTCCGCCTGGCCGACCCTCGTCGTCTCGGGAGAGGTCTCGGGCTTCCGGGGCCCCAACGCCCGCTCGGGGCACTGCTACTTCGAGGTGAAGGACGAGGGCGCCGCCATGAGCGTCATCGTGTGGCGCGGCACCGCGGCGAAGATGGGCTTCCAGCTGCGCGACGGGCTCACCGTGCAGCTCACGGGCAAGTTCGACGTCTACAAGGCCTCCGGCAAGCTCTCCTTCGTCGCGAGCAGGGTCGAGGCGGCGGGCGAGGGGCTGCTCCGCCAGCAGGTGGCCGAGCTCGCGCGGCGCCTCGAGCGCGAGGGGCTCATGGCCCAGGAGCGCAAGCGCCGCGTCCCGGTGTTCTGCTCGCGCGTCTGCGTGGTCACGTCCCTCTCCGGAAGCGTCATCGAGGACGTCAAGCGCACGCTCGCGCGGCGCAACCCCCTCGTGGAGATCGACGTCGTGGGGTGCTCGGTCCAGGGCTCCGAGGCGCCGGCGACCATCGTCCGCGCGCTCGCCACGGCCGCCTCCGCCCGCCCCGACGCCATCCTGCTCGTGCGCGGGGGCGGCTCGTTCGAGGACCTCATGTGCTTCAACGACGAGACGGTCGCGCGCGCCGTCGCGGCGTGCCCGGTCCCCGTGGTGACGGGCATCGGGCACGAGCCGGACACCACGATCGCCGACATGGTGGCCGACCGGCGCGCCTCGACGCCGACGGCCGCCGCCGAGTCCGTCGCCCCGGCCATCGACGAGGTGGAGCGCCAGATGCTCCAGCGCCAGGTGCGCCTCGGCCGGGCGATGTCGGCCGCGCTCGATTTCCGCGCGCAGCGCGTGGACGCGCTCGCGCGCCTCATGTCGGGCGCGATGGACGCCGGGCTCTCCCGCCGGCGCATGTCGGTGGAGGCTCTGGGCGCCCGGCGCTGCCTCACCGACCCGCTCTCCCCGGTCCGCGACCGGGAGGCGGACCTCATGCAGACCGAGCAGCGGCTCCACGATGCCATCCCGCGCGCCCTCGCGCGCGATCGCGAGACGACCGAGCGCGCCGCGGCGCGGCTCCTCGAGCTCGCCCCGCGCCTGCTCCGCCCCGCGGAGTCGACGCTCGCGCGGCTCGCCGCCTCGCTCGACGCGCTCTCGCCGCTCTCCGTCCTCGCCCGCGGCTACGCCATCGCGCGCGACGGCGCGGGGCACGTGGTGAAGGACGCCTCCTCGCTCTCGCGCGGCGACGACGTGCGCGTCCTTCTCGGCACGGGTTCCTTCGACGCGACGGTCACCGCCGTCAACGACTAGCTGGGCGTGTGCCCGGAAAGGTGTGAGACCATGGCTGATGCAACCTATCGCCCCATCGACGAGATGACGTTCAAGGAGGCCTCCGTCGAGCTCGAGCAGATCGTGCGCGCGCTCGAGTCCGGTGACCTCGAGCTCGAGGAGTCGCTCGAGCGCTACGGCCGCGGCGTGGAGCTCCTGAGGAGCCTGCGCGAGCGGCTCTCCGGCGCGGAGCAGAAGGTACGCGTCCTTCTCGACGCCACCGACGAGAACGCCCCGGTGACCGACACCTCTTCGGCCCCGAGCACGGCGTATATTAACGAGTAGCTCACGCGAACCGATGGGAGGCACCATGTCCGACTGCATCTTCTGCAAGATCGCCAACGGGGAGATCCCGAGCGAGTTCCTATACGAGGACGAGCGCGTTGTCGCGTTCAGGGACCTCAGCCCACAGGCCCCCGTCCACGTGCTCGTGGTCCCCAAGGCGCATCACGAGAACTTCGTCGACGACGTCCCCGCGGAGACGCTCGCCTCGATGGAGCGTGCCGTCAAGGCGGTCGCCGAGAGGACCGGCGTCGCCGAGTCGGGCTTCCGCTGCATCATGAACACGGGCGCCGCGGCCGGCCAGACCGTGATGCACCTCCACATGCACGTCCTGGGCGGCAAGCCCCTCGGCGAGGGCCTGATTCCCGCGTGATTTTGTTCCGCGGAACGCCCTGAGCGCCGCCGCGGGGGCGTATCATGGGAGTGTTACTCGTCAGCAAGAGGGTGGGGGAGTCCCCGCGAGAGGAGAGTCATGAACGTCCTTGTCATCAACGCCGGCAGCTCGTCGCTCAAGTATCAGCTTCTTGACGTCGACACGCGCGAGGTCTACGCGAAGGGCAACTGCGAGCGCATCGGCATCGACGGCTCGTTCGTCGGCCACGAGGAGATGGGCGGCGAGAAGCAGAAGCTCGAGGTCGCGCTTCCCGACCACAAGACGGCCATCAAGTACGTCTTCGACATCCTCAAGACCGTGGACAAGCCGATCGGCGGCATCGGCCACCGCGTGGTCCAGGGCGGCTGGTACTTCCCCGAGTCCGCCGTCGTGACCGACGAGACGCTCGCCCAGGTCCGCGAGGTCGCCCCGCTCGCGCCGCTTCACAACTACGCCGAGGCCGACGTCATCGAGATCTGCCGCGACATGTTCCCGGAGCTCGGTAACGTCATCGTCCCGGACACCGCGTTCCACTATCACATGCCCGAGCGCGCCTGGCGCTACGCCCTGCCGCGCGACGTGGTGGACAAGTACCACGTCCGCAAGTACGGCGCCCACGGCACGAGCCACCGCTTCATCTGGCGCACCGTCAACCAGGTCATGGGCGACAAGACCCACAAGCTCGTGAGCTGCCACCTCGGCTCCGGCGCGTCCCTGTGCGCCATCGAGGACGGCAAGTGCATGGACACCACCATGGGCCTCACCCCGCTCGACGGCCTCATCATGGGCACCCGCTGCGGCACGCTCGACCCCGCCACGGTCTTCTACCTCAACCGCGTCGGCGGCTACTCGATCGACGAGATCGACACGATGATGAACAAGAAGTCCGGCCTGCTCGCCGTCTCCGAGGTCTCCTCCGACTCCCGTGACATCGAGGCCGGCGCCGCCAACGGCGACGAGAAGTGCCAGATGGCGCTCGACATGTTCTACTACCGCACGGCCCAGCTCTTCGCCGAGATGGCGGCCTCCATGGAGGGCGTGGACACCATGGCCTTCACCGCCGGCATCGGCGAGAACGCGCCCGAGATGCGCGCCGGCGTCGCGAACCGCCTCGCCTGGATGGGCGTCAAGATCGACGACGAGAAGAACGCGATCCGCTCCGACGAGCCCCGCGTGATCTCCACGCCCGACTCCGCGATCACCGTCATGGTGGTTCCCACCAACGAGGAGTACATGATCGCCCTCGACGTCGAGGAGCTGCTGGGCTAATCACGCCCGGCGTGCCCCAGAACGCGCCACGAAGGGCCCGGCCGCCTGGTCGGGCCCTTCTTCTGTTCGCGCGGCGGGGTTTGGGCAGCGGGGCTTTGCGGCGTTCGGAAGTCCGCCGAGCATGCCCCTGTGCACGGATACGCGTAGAACGGGCCCGATTCCGTGCGCGGGGGCATGCTCGGCGAGACCGTGCGCCACGGCATGCTCGGGTGCCGAGAGCTTGCCTCGCGGTGAGGCTCCCGTGGCTGCCGGGCATGCCCCGGCGCACGCCCGTCGCGGTCACAGGTTATCGTTGCATTTCAGGGCGTGGCGTGGTGTCTGAAATCCTAGTCGGGAGGGTACAATTTGGGATTATGAACGGCCTACGTCCCGAAAGGAATACACCATGGCCCTCAATCACCTGATGATGAGCCGCCGCCAGGCACTCGGCCTCGGCGCCGCGGCGCTTGCCACCCTTGGACTCGCGGCCTGCGACTCGGGGGAGGCCCCCGCCCCGTCCGGCGGCTCCGCCGACGAGCAGGCTGAGGAGGCGAAGCTCGACGCCGAGGCGTACGACGCGCTGCTCGCGGAGGGCGCCGTCGCCACTGACGAGGACATCGCCGCCTCCGAGTGGGCGACGAAGGTCCGCGACGCCGGCACCCTGCGCGTCGGCGGCGTCCAGACGTCGCTGCTCTTCTCGTCCCTGAACGAGCAGGACGGCAAGACGCGCGGCTTCGACGCCGGTCTGTCCCAGCTGCTCACGCGCTACATCCTCGGCGACGAGTCCAAGCAGGAGATCACCCAGGTCACCTCCGACACGCGTGAGTCGGTCCTCCAGAACGACCAGGTCGACGTCGTCTTTGCAACCTACTCCATCACCGACGCCCGCAAGGAGATCATCTCCTTCGCCGGCCCCTACTACAGCACCCAGCAGTCCATCCTCGTGATGGCGGACAACGACGACATCAACTCCGTCGAGGACCTCGCGGGCAAGAACGTCGCCGCCCAGTCCGGCTCCACGGGCCCGAGCATCCTGGAGGAGTACGCGCCCGAGGCCAACGTCCAGGAGTTCAAGACCGACGAGGAGGCCCGCACGGCGCTCTCCCAGGGTCGCGTCGACGCCTACGTGATCGACACGGCGATGCAGATGGGCTCGATGACGCGCAACCCCGGCCGCTATCGCCTTGCCGGCGACCCCTTCGGTCCCGTCGACCCGTACGGCATCGGACTGCCGCTCGACTCTGACGGCGTCGAGTTCGTCAACGCCTGGCTCAAGCAGGTCGAGGACGACGGCGTATGGGAGCAGCTCTGGCAGATCTGCATCGGCGACCGCGCGGGCATCGACGCGGCCCCGGAGCCGCCCGCCATCGGCGCGTAGAAATGACCAAAAAGGGGACAGTCCCCTTTTAGGCATATGAGGAGGTGTGATGGGGCTCACTGAGCTTCTTGGGACATATGGCCAGAACTACCTGGACGGGCTTCTCGCCACGTGGTCGATGACGGCGGTCTCGTTCATCTTCGTCATGGTGCTCGCCGTGCTCGTGACGGTCGCGCGGGTGAGCCCCGTCGCGCCCCTCCGCGGGCTCGGCGAGCTCTACGTCCAGGTGTTCCGCAACATCCCCGGCGTGGCGCTGCTCATCCTCATCGCCTACGCCCTGCCGCAGCTGCGCGTGGTCCTCGACTGGCGGACCTGCGTCATCGTGACCGTGGTGCTGCTCGGCTCGGCCTTCGGCTCGGAGAACTTCATGAGCGGCATCAACACGATCGGCGTCGGCCAGATCGAGGCCGCGCGCTCCGTCGGGCTCACGTTCACGCAGATCCTGCGCCACATCGTGATCCCGCAGGCGCTGCGGACCACGGTGCTGCCCATGACGAACCTCCTCATCGCCGTCATGCTCACGACCGCGCTCGGCTCCCAGGTGCCGCTCTCCCCCCAGGAGCTCACCGGCGTGGTCTCCTACGTCAACACGCGCGCGACGGGCGGCATCCTCGCCTTCCTGATCTCGGCGCTCGGCTACGTGCTCACGGCGTTCGCGATCTCGTTCGTGGGCAACCGCATCGACAAGAGGGTGAGGATACTCCGATGAGCACGCGCACCAAGACCGCTCCGAGCGTGCGCGCCGCGCTCTACGAGGCGCCCGGTCCGCGCGCCAGGCGCCGCATCGCAATCGGCACCGCGGTCTCCGCCGTCCTTCTCGCCCTGCTCGCGGCTCTTGTGGTCCGCCAGTTCTACGTGACGGGACAGCTCGCGCCGCGCTACTGGTCGTTCCTGCTCGAGTGGCCCACGTGGCGGTTCCTGCTGCAGGGCTTCGTGGGCACCGTCGAGGTCGCGCTCACGGCGGGTGCCATAGCGCTCGTCCTGGGCCTTGCGCTCATGCTCGGCCACACGAGCGGCATCGCCCCGCTTGCGGCCCTCTGTCGCGTGGTCACGGACTTCTTCCGCGGCGTGCCGAGCCTGCTTCTGATCTACTTCTTCTTCCTCGTGGTCCCGCAGTACGGCATCCAGATGCCCGCCTTCTGGATGCTCACGCTCCCGGTGGCGCTCGCCGCCTCGGGCGTGCTCGCCGAGGTCTTTCGCGCGGGCGTGAACGCCGTGCCCAAGGGCCAGGTGGAGGCGGCCCTCTCGATCGGGCTCAGCCCGGCCAAGACCATGCGGAAGATCGTGCTGCCCCAGGCGGTCCGCTACGTCATCCCCTCGCTCATCGCCCAGCTCGTCGTCGTGGTCAAGGACACGACGGTGGCATACGTGGTGAGCTATCCCGACCTCATGCAGAACGCGCGCGTGCTCATCACCAACTACGACGCGCTGCTCTCCATGTACCTGGTCGTCGCCGTCATCTACGTCCTCATCAACTTCGCCATCAACAAGGCGTCCGTGTACGTTGCCCGTCGCACGGGCGTCAAGATCATTCGCTAGGAACGGACAAGCATCATGAGCCAAGACAGCGCTGCCGAGAAGAACGTGCCGGTGATAGAGCTTCGCCATGTGGACAAGCACTACGGAGACCTCCATGTCCTGCGCGACGTGAGCCTGACCGTGGCCAGGGGCGAGGTGCTCGTCGTGATCGGGCCCTCCGGCTCCGGCAAGTCGACCCTGTGCCGCACCATCAACCGGCTCGAGACGATCGACTCCGGCGAGATACTCATCGAGGGAGAGCCGCTCCCGCAGGAGGGGCGCGAGCTCGCGCGCATGCGCGCGGAGCTCGGCATGGTCTTCCAGCAGTTCAACCTCTTCGCCCACATGACGATCCTCGACAACGTGACGCTCGGTCCGCGCGAGGTCCTGGGACAGGGCAAGGAGGAGGCCGAGAGGTACGCGATGGAGCTCCTCGAGCGCGTGGGCGTCGGCGAGCAGGCGCACAAGGTGCCCGCGCAGCTCTCGGGCGGCCAGCAGCAGCGCGCGGCCATCGCGCGCTCGCTCGCGATGCGCCCCAAGGCCATGATGTTCGACGAGCCCACGAGCGCGCTCGACCCCGAGATGATCAACGAGGTCCTCGACGTCATGGTCGAGCTCGCGCGCGGTGGCATGACGATGGTCGTGGTGACGCACGAGATGAGCTTCGCCCGCCGCGTCGCCGACCGCGTGGTCTTCATGGCGGACGGCCAGATCGTGGAGGAGGGCTCGCCCGACGAGTTCTTCGACCATCCCAGGACCCAGCGCGCCCGTGACTTCCTCGACTCGATCAAGGGGCACTAGGCATGGCGAGAAGACCGGTCGTGCTCGTTGCGCCCCGATGGGTCCCCGAGTCCGTCGCGGGGTCGGAGCGCATCGCCCCCCAGGAGGCCATCGCCGACTGCTTCGTCGACGCCATCCTCGCCGCAGGGGGCCTCCCGCTCGTCATGTCGCTCACGGACGACGAGGGGGTCATCGACTCGTACCTCGAGCTCGCCGACGGCGTCGCCGTGCCCGGCGGCCCCGACGTCAACCCGCGCCGGTGGGGGAGCGACATGGACTACGACCCGGCCCTGCTCTGCGAGCAGCGCGACGCGTTCGAGTTCCCGCTCGTCCGGCGTGCCCTCGCGGCGGACCTGCCGCTGCTCACGACCTGCCGGGGCACGCAGCTCCTGAACGTCGCGCTCGGCGGGACGCTCTGCATGGACGTGCCGAGCCTCGGGGCGCCCGAGGGCATGGCCCAGTGGCGCCATGCCGGCATCCTGAACGGCGTCTGCCACCCCGTCGACGTCGAGGAGGGGTCGCTGCTGTCGCGCGCCCTCGGCGGCGTCACGCACGCCCAGGTCAACTCCGCCCACCACTGCTGCGTCGAGCGGCTGGGCGAGGGCGTGAGGCTCGTGGCTCGCGCGACCGACGGCGTCCCGGAGGGCATCGAGGTCCCGGGCAGGCGCTTCTGCGTGGGCGTGCAGTGGCACCCCGAGTACACCTGGCGGACCCTGTCGACGGACTTCGCGCTCTGGCGCTCGTTCGTGGAGGCCTGCCGCTAGGCCCTCTCGACGGTCCTTATCGCCCGGCGTTCTCGCGGCGTCTCGCATGCCGCGAGAACGCCCCTGCGCACGGATTCGCCGAGCATGTCGCTGCGCACGGATTTAAGCCAAGGAGTACTCGTTTCGTGCGCCGGGGCATGCTCGGCGACACTGCGCTCACGCGCATGCCCGTTGTGTCCCGGCGGGGCCCGACGCGATAAGAACGCGCCGACCGGAATGCCGCTACGCACGGATTGCCGGACGGCGCAGGTGGGTTGCGCGGACTCGCGCCCGCGCTATCGAACGAAGTGGTAGGCGATCCTCGGCGTGCCGTCGTCGCAGATGATGGTGCCGCGCCGCACGAAGCCGCGCCTCTCGAGGGCGCGCTGCATGGGGACGTTGTCCTCGTGGGTGTCCGCGCGGACGTTGTCGTGGCGCTCGCAGAGCCACGAGAGCATGTGCGAGCCGAGGCCTCGTCCCTGCTCGGCGCAGGCGAGCCGGTGCATGACCCAGTAGGGATCGTCGTTCAGCCAGGGCTCGCCGGCGATCGCGGCATAGGTGCGGTCGGGCCCGGGAAGCACGCTCATGCAGGCGACGGCCCCCCTGCCCTCGTCGAGCACCCAGAGCCAGCCGCCCGCGAGGTCGCGCTCGGCGTGCGCGCGGGAGGGATAGCCCCCGACCCACTGGGTGAGGTTCCCTGTCGAGCGCATGAAGGCGCGCGCGGCGTCATAGACGCCCATCACCGCGCCGAGGTCCCCCTCGGTCGCACGTCGGATGGCGCCCGTCACTAGAAGGGCCTCATGGAGAAGGTCTTCTCGCACGACTGCCCGGGCTCGAGCGTGATGGTGCCGCGCTTCTTCTCGAAGACGTCGGACTCGTCGTAGGCCGTCGCGCAGCCGACCCAGGGCTCGATGGCGACGAACGGCGCCTCGGGCGAGGAGGTCCACACGCCGAGGTAGTCGAAGCCGTCGAAGGAGACCTCGACGCCGTGCCCGGAGGGGCCGACGAGCCTCACGCCGCGCCCCGGGACCTCGACGAAGACCAGGGTCAGGAGCCTCGCTATGAGGTCGTGGGAGAGCCGCAGGCGGTCGGAGTCGCGGAAGAGCTCGTGCGTCTTGGAGAAGTCGTGCAGTCCGGCGGCGTCGATCGTGGGGACCTCGGCGGTCCAGGCCTCGGGGAACACGAGCTCGTAGTCGGAGAAGGACTCGCCCTCGCATCCGGGGGCGGGGACGTTGAAGGCGGGGTGGCCGCCCAGCGTGAAGGGTAGGGGCACGTCGCCGGCGTTGGTGACCGCGAAGGTCTGGGAGAGCGTCCCGTCCTTGACGGCGTAGGTCATGTTGAGGCGGAAGTCGAAGGGATAGGCCGCGCGCGTCTCGTCGGTGGAGGCGAGCTCGTAGGTCACGCTCGACGGGGTCTGGGCGACGACGGCGTGGTCGTAGAGGCGGGCGATGCCGTGGCGCTGGAGGCGGACCTCGCCCTGGGCGCTCGTCGCGCGGTTGTCGCGCAGGCAGCCGACGATGGGGAAGAGCACGGGGGCGCGGCGCGGCCAGAACCGCTCGTCGCCCTGCCAGAGGTACTCTCCCGCGTCCGTGCGCAGGCTCATGAGCTGGGCCCCCGTCGCGTCGACGCTCGCGGTGACGTGGCCGTCAGAGATGGTGGTGATGGCGCCCATGTTCTTCTCCCTTCGTTCCCTATCTCTCAAAACCTTATCCGTTCCTGACTGAATTGTTGCGCGAATCTTGCCGAATGGGGCGGTTGGCGCCGCTAGCGGGGTGATGTGGCATAATAGCACCTGCTGAGCCCATCCGCGTTCCGGGCGGATGGCCGCGCCGTTGCGTCAAAGGGGCGGTCGGGGACCGCTTTTTCCAAGGAGGTACGCATGATCATCGAGGAGCTTCTGCGATACGGCATCGCGCACACGGAGGAGAAGACCGTCATCGACGCGTCTCCCGCCGTCCTCATCGAGACCGCGGTCGAGCGCGGCGAGGGCGAGCTCACGGGAACCGGCTCGCTCTCCGTCATCACCGGCCAGTACACGGGCCGCTCGCCCAAGGACCGCTTCATCGTCGACACGCCCGACGTGCACGACAAGATCGCGTGGGGCAGCGTCAACGTGCCGTTCTCCGTCGAGAACTACAACAAGATCAAGGCCGAGGTCATCGGCCACCTCTCCGAGCGCCGCCTCTTCGTGGTGCACGGCCTCGCCGGCGCCGACCGCCGCTACTCCCGCAAGATCTGCGCCATCTGCGAGCTCGCGAGCCAGGCGCTCTTCGTGCACCAGATGCTCGTGCGCCCCACGCAGAGCGAGCTGCGCGACTTCGGCGAGGCGGACTTCGTCGTGATGGCCGCCCCCACGCTCAAGCTCGACCCCGAGGTCTACGGCACCCACTCCGAGGCCGCGGTCCTCATCAACTTCCAGGAGCGCACGATCCTCGTCGTGGGCACCCAGTACTCCGGCGAGATCAAGAAGTCGATTTTCTCGGTCATGAACTACCTGCTGCCCGTCGAGGACAACGTGCTCACCATGCACTGCTCCTGCAACATGAACCCGCGCTCCCACGGCACCACGGTCTTCTTCGGCCTCTCCGGCACCGGCAAGACCACCCTCTCCGCGGCCGACGACCGCCTGCTCATCGGCGACGACGAGCACGGCTGGGCCGAGGACAAGGTGTTCAACATCGAGGGCGGCTGCTACGCCAAGACCATCGACATCACGCCCGAGACCGAGCCGCAGATCTGGAACGCCATCCGCTTCGGCTCCATGTGCGAGAACGTCGTCATCGACCCCGACACCCGCGAGGCCGACTACTTCGACACCTCCCTCACCGAGAACGGCCGCGTGGCCTACCCGGTCGAGTTCGTCCCCGGCGCCGTCAAGAAGGGCCGCGCCAAGCGCACCCCCGACGTCGTGATCTTCCTCACCGCCGACGCCTTCGGCGTGCTGCCCCCGATCGCCAAGCTCGACCGCAACGCGGCCATGTACCACTTCATGACCGGCTTCACCTCCAAGGTCGCCGGCACCGAGCGCGGCATCAAGGAGCCCCAGCCCACGTTCTCCTCGCTCTTCGGCGAGCCGTTCATGCCGCTCGACCCCAACGTCTACGCCCAGATGCTCGGCGAGAAGATCGATAAGGGCGGCGTGCGCGTCTACCTCATCAACACCGGCTGGACCGGCGGCCCCTACGGCACCGGCAAGCGCATGAAGCTCGCCTACACCCGCAAGATGGTCGAGGCCGCCCAGTCCGGCATCATCGACGACTGCGAGTTCGTCCACGACGAGCGCTTCAACCTCGACGTGCCCACCACCTGCCCGGGGGTGCCCTCCGAGCTCCTCAACGCCCGCAACACCTGGGAGGACCGCGCGGCCTACGACGAGATGGCCGAGAAGCTCGCCCAGATGTTCGTCGACAACGCCGAGAAGCGCCTCACCACGATGGCGCCCGAGGTCCGCGCCGCCGGCCCCAAGCCCATCATGGGGAAGTAGCCCCCCTTCGATGCGCGTCGGTCCCGCCTGGGACCGAGATGGCGCCGCCCGTCCCGTCCGGGGTGGGCGGCGCCTTTTTCGTCGTGTGGATGATGTACTATGCATGCATATCACATGATGAAAGGAGCTGAGATGCCCGCACTGCAGATCAGGGACCTCCCGCAGGGGACCTACGACGCGCTCAAGTGGCGCGCGGAGCGCGAGCACCGGAGCCTCGCCCAGGAGGCGACCGTCGCCATCGAGGAGCACCTGCGGCTGGTTCCGGGGGGCGCCGCGCGCGAGCGTGCGCTCACGGAGGAAGAGGAGCGTCAGGCGCGCATCGCAAGGCGCGAGGCGCTCTTCGCCGAGATACGCGCGCTTCCCAAGGTGGAGATGCCCGACGACTTTCCGAGCGTCGTGGAGATAATCCGCGACGGGAGGGAGGAGCGCCTTGCTCATCTTGGATGCTAGCGCCGGATGCGCGCTTTCCCTCGGCTGGCCTGAGGGAAAGAAGTTTGAGCAGCTGATGTATGAGGGGGAGCGAGCGCTCGCGCCGCAGCTCTATATCGCAGAGATTATCCATGTCTTCCAGAAGCACGTTCGCGGCGGCAAGATGGCCGCGGGTGACATGCAGGATAATCTGGCGCGGGCGCTTCGACTGGTTGACGAGTTCGTTCCCATGGAAGACCTCTGCCCAGAGGTGCTTTCCGAGTCGGTCCGCCTGCGCCATTCGAGCTATGACATGTTCTACCTCGTGCTGGCAAGAAGGACGGGCGGAACGCTTCTCACCATTGACCGGCGTCTCGTCAAGCTCGCGCTCGAGAACGGCGTGAGCTGCGCGTACGGGGAGCGCCTTGGGGGCGGAGAGCCCTGGACCATCCGCGCGGACCTCGAGGAGGGGCCCGGCCGGGCGTACGCGCGCGACGAGCTGCTGGGGCGGGGCTGAGGCCCGAATCGGCACGGAAAGGGGCCCGGAGGCATCAGCCGCCGGGCCCCACGTTCTTCTCGCCGGTCCTTATCGCCGGTCCTTATCGCCGTGCGCCGCGAGCGCTACTCGGCCATCTGCGCCTGGACGGCGGTGATGGCGACGACGCCCACGATGTCGTCGGCGGAGCAGCCGCGGGACAGGTCGTTCACCGGCTTGGCGATGCCCTGCAGGATGGGGCCGTAGGCGTCCGCCTGGCCGAAGCGCTGCACGAGCTTGTAGCCGATGTTGCCGGTCTCGAGGTTGGGGAAGACGAGCACGTTGGCGTGGCCGGCTACGGTGCTCTCGGGGGCCTTGAGCTGGGCCACGGAGGGCACGATGGCGGCGTCGAGCTGCAGGTCGCCGTCAACGGCGAGCTCGGGCGCCTTCTCCTTGGCGAAGGCCGTGGCCTCCTGGACCTTCTTGGCAGTGTCGCCGCCGGCCGATCCCATCGTGGAGTAGGAGAGCATGGCCACCTTGGGCTCGACGTCGCCCATGAAGGTCTTGAAGGAGTTCGCGGAGGCGATGGCGATCTCGGAGAGCTCGTCGGAGGTCGGGTCGATGTTGAGGCCGCAGTCGGCGAAGACGAGCGTGCCGTCAGCGCCGAACTCGGGGGTCTTGGTGCACATGACCATGAAGGCGGAGACGAGCTTGGTGCCCGGGGCCGTCTTCAGAATCTGCAGGGCCGGGCGAAGCGTGTTGGCGGTGGAGTGGCAGGCGCCGGAGACCAGGCCGTCGGCGTCGCCCATCTTGACCATCATCGTGCCGTAGTAGGTGGCGTCCATCATCTGCGCGCGGGCCTGCTCGATGGTCACGCCCTTCTTGGCGCGCAGCTCGGCGAACTTCTGGGCGTAGGCCTCGTGCTTGGGGGCGGTGGGGCTCTTCGGGTCGATGACGGTCACGCCCTCGACGTCGATCGTCGCGGGGTCGCCCAGGATGACGAGGTCGGCGAGGCCCTCCTCGACGATCTTGCGGGCCGCCTCGAGGGTGCGCGGGTCCTCGCCCTCGGGCAGGACGATGGTCTTCTTGTCCGCCTTGGCGGCGGTCTTCATCCGTGTGAGAAAGTCGCTCATGTTCTTCCCTTCGATAGCCGCGAAACGCTCACATTCTAGCGCGCTCGCCCCTCGATTGTGTGAGAATCGGCGGGGAGGGCGCGGGCACGAGACCATTATAGGGACGAGGTGCTAGAATCTATCGCACGATTGGGCGAGCGGAGCGCGCTCGCCCCGCCGCAGCGGCGGCACGCGAGTATCTGACGGCTGAGAGGACGTGTATGGGTATCGAAAACGGTCTGCCCGCTGGGTTCAATCCGGACAGCTATGACGCCATCGTCGTCGGCGCGGGATACGCCGGCGCCGTGTGTGCGCGCCGCCTCGCTGAGTCCTGCGGCTTCAAGGTCGCCATCCTCGAGCGTCGCGACCACATCGCCGGCAACGCGTACGACTACTACGACGAGGCGGGCGTCCTCGTGCACAAGTACGGCCCGCACATCTACCACACCATGAGCGAGCGCGTGAACCAGTTCCTCTCGCGCTTCACCGAGTGGACCGACTACCAGCACAAGGTGCTCGCCAACATCCACGGCACACTCATGCCGGTCCCCTTCAACCACCGCTCCCTCAAGCTCGCCTTCGGCGAGGAGAAGGGCGAGCGGCTCTACCAGAAGCTCGTTGCGACCTTCGGCGAGAACAAGAAGGTCCCCATCATGGAGCTTCGCGAGAAGAACGACCCCGAGCTCGTCGAGGTCGCCGACTACGTCTTCGAGAATGTCTTCCTCTACTACACGATGAAGCAGTGGGGCCAGACGCCCGACCAGATCGACCCGTCCATCACCGGGCGCGTCCCCGTCTTCGTGGGCGACGACGACCGCTACTTCCCGGGCGCCCCCTTCCAGGGCATGCCGGCGGAGGGCTACACCGTGCTCTTCGAGCACATGCTCGAGCATGACCTCATCTCGGTCTTCCTCGGCGTCGACGCCCGCGACATCCTCAAGGTGTCCGACATGAGCGTCTCCGTGTGCGGCAAGCCCTATGGCGGCGAGGTCATCTACACCGGCCCGCTCGACGAGCTCTTCGACCTCGACCTCGGCGCGCTGCCGTACCGCACGCTCGACATGGTCTTCGAGACGCTCGACCAGGACCAGTTCCAGCCCGTCGGCACCGTCAACTACACCACGAGCGAGGACTTCACCCGCATCACCGAGTTCAAGAACATGACCGGCCAGGTCCTGCCCGGCAAGACCACCATCATGAAGGAGTACTCCAAGGCGTACACGCCCGGCTCGGGGGAGACCCCCTACTACGCCATCCTCGAGGACGCCAACCGCGAGCTCTATCGCCGCTATCGCGAGCGCGTCGCCGGCGTGGTGAACTTCCACTGCGTGGGCAGGCTCGCCGAGTACCGCTACTACGACATGGACGGCGTCGTGGCGTCGGCGCTCGAGCTCTCCGACGAGCTGGTCTCCCAGCACAGCTAGCGCGGATGGCGGGCCCCTCGGGGCCCGCTCCCGTGATGTACCTGCGGCGGGCCGAAAAGGGCCCGCCTCCCATGACCCGAAGGGCCCCGATGAACAAGACCATCACCTTTGGCATCCCCTGCTACAACTCGGCCGCGTACATGGACCACTGCATCGAGTCGATCCTCGAGGGCACGGGGTATGCCGAGGACGTCCAGATCGTCATCGTCGATGACGGGTCGACCAAGGACGAGACCCCCGCGAAGGCCGACGAGTGGGCGGCGCGCTACCCGTCCCTCATCAAGGCGGTCCACCAGGAGAACGGCGGCCACGGCGTCGCCGTCATGAAGGCCGTCGCCAACGCCGACGGCGTCTACTTCAAGAACATCGACTCCGACGACTGGGTCGACGGGGAGGCCGTCATGGCCCTGCTCGAGCAGCTCCGTCGCTTCATCAGCCTCGGCGACCACGTCGACCTCGTGATCACCAACTACGTCTACGAGCACGTCGAGGACGACACGCAGAACGTCGTTGACTACCATCACGTGCTGCCGCGCGGGAAGGTCTTCACCTGGAACGACATGGGCCACTTCATGATGTGGCAGTACCTGCTCATGCACGCGCTCACCTACCGCGTTGACACCCTGCGCGAGGCCAACCTCCAGATGCCGCCGCACACCTTCTACGTGGACAACATCTACGCCTACGTGCCGTTCCCCAAGTGCCGCAGCATCTACTACCTCGACGCCGACGTCTATCGCTACTTCATCGGGCGCGAGGACCAGTCCGTGAACGACAAGGTGCTCACGAGCCGCGTGGACCACTACTGGCGCGTCGCCCGCATCATGATGCACGCCTATCACGTCTACGACGACATCTCCTCGGCGAAGCTGCGCAGCTACATGATGAATTACTTCACGATCATCATGGCCATCTGCTCCGTCTTCTCCAAGAAGAGCGACCGCGAGGACGCCATGGACGCGCTGCAGTCGCTTTGGGACGAGCTCAAGGCCTACGACAAGCGCATGTACCGCCGCGCGCGCCACGGCATCGTGGGCATGGCGACCAACCTCCCCGGCACCGTGGGCCGCTCGCTCACGCTCGCCGGTTACAAGGCGGCCCAGAAGCTCGTGAAGTTCAACTAGGCTCTCCGTCGCCTGGCCAAACGCCCGCCCTTCTCCCCAGATCGGTGCTTCGCAGAAGCCGCCGGGCGAGAAGGGCGGGCGTTCGGGCGTCGGCCGATGCCGCCTCACGTCGCAGCGGCATTTTGCCGTGTGGTGTCTTGGGCGGGTTTGCGGCGCCGGTCCAGGCTCTTGCGAAGCCGGACACGCTGCGGCTCCTTTGCGGCGCTCAGATGCGGAATTGCGCATCAGCTCGTACTCAGATGCCGAACTGAGTGCGGGCCCGTACTCAAATCCGGAACTGAGCATCGGCCCGCGCTCAAATCCGGAATTGAGCGCGGCGGCGCTGCCGGTTCGGCACTCAGATGCGGAACTGAGCGTAAGCGGGGCCTGACGTGGCGCTCAGATGCGGAACTGAGCGCGAGCCCGTACTCAAATCCAGAAATGAGCACGACGGCATGCGGCGCCCGGGCGGGGGAGCGGAGCGCCGGGGTCGGAAGGCGGTGCGAGGGCGCGCCTAGAGGTCGCGGGCGGCGGGGTAGCCGTAGGCGGTCTCGGCCTGGCGCGCGCCGTCGGCGATGGCGCGCCCGAGCGCGCGCGTGGCGAGCGAGCCCACCACGTCCACGGGTGCCTCCACCGCGCCCGTGGCCATGACGAAGACGGTGTCGCCGTCGTTGGTCGTGTGGGTGGGGGAGATGGCGTGGGCGTAGGCGTCGGCCGCCATCTGGGCGACCTTGGTGGCCTGTGCCTTGGTGAGCCGGGCATTGGTGACCACGCAGGAGATCGTGGTGTTGGTCCGCTCGAGCGGCATGCTCGCCGAGCCGCCGAGAAGAACGTCGAGGGTCCTCGCCAGCCCGCCCGTCTCCCCGCGCATCCCGGCGATCGTCTCCCCCGAGTCGGGGTCGCGAACGTCGCCGCAGGCGTTGACGGCGGAAACGGCGCCGCAGACGAGCTCGCCCGCACGCTCGACGTCCTCCCCGAGGCCGCCCTTCATGGCGCGGTCGGGCCCGGCGAGCTTTCCGACGGTGCACCCGGCTCCGGCCCCGACGTTGCCGCGTGCGAGTGGGGCTCCGGGGCAGTCGAGGGCGCGAACGCATGCGGCACGCCCGTCATCGGATGTGGGCCGCACGCTCGAGTCCCCGCAGGCGAGGTCGAACAGGCACGCCCCGGACACGATGGGCACGCGCGCCACCCCCACGTCGAGCCCGATTCCGCGTCGCTCGAGCTCGTCCGCGACGCCGCATGCCGCCGCAAGCCCGAATGCGCTTCCCCCGGAGAGCACGACGGCATGGAGCACGTCGACGGTCTCCTCGGGGCGGAGGAGGTCCGTCTCGCGCGTTGCGGGGGCCCCGCCGCGCACGTCGATGCCACCCGTGGCGCCCTTCGGGCAGACGATGACGGTGCACCCGGTCCCTGCCGCCTCGTTGGTTGCGTGGGCGGCGAAGACGCCCGGGATCTGCGTGATGCTAGGCATGGGGCCCTCCCAACCTGATGGATTCCGCGACGGGGTCCGCCCCGTCTGACATGAGCCTGCCGAGCTCGCGCACCAGGCGGGCGACGGGCAGCCCGACGACGTTGGGGTAGTCCCCGTCGACCCGTCTCACGAGCATTCGCCCGGCCCCCTGGATGCCGTAGGCGCCCGCCTTGTCGAGCGGCTCGCCCGTGGCGACGTAGGCTGCGACCTCATCCTCGGTGAGCTCCCAGAACGTGACGTCCGTCGTCTCGACGAAGCGCGTCTCCGCTATGGGCTCTCCGCCCGGGGCGAGCCTCATCGCGCAGACGCCCGTCGAGACGTGGTGCGTGCGGCCCGAGAGCTCGCGTAGCATGGCCGCCGCGTCGGAGGCGTCCGAGGGCTTCCCCAGGGCCTCGTCGCCCATCCACACGATGGTGTCCGCCGCGACGAGCAGGTCGTCCCGACCCCCCGCTCCCAGGCTCGCCCGGACCGCCTCGGCCTTCTCGGCGGCGAGCCGGCCCACCAGCTCGACGGGGGTCTCGTCCGGCAGGCGGGACTCGTCGATCTGGGCGGGGATGATGGTGAGCTCGAAGCCCGCGTCCGCCAGCAGCTCGCGGCGGCGCGGGGATTGTGAGGCGAGTATCACGCACGACCTCCTGTCCGTGTCACGTTGCGTGTCCCATTGTAGGGCCGCCCTCGCGTTTGCACGAGCAAACGCGGAAGGGGCCGTAAAACAAAAAAGCGGGGGCCCGAGGGCCCCCGCCGGCAGCGCCTGACGCAGCTGCCTACTCCACGACGATGGCGGAGACGGGGCAGTTGTCAGCAGCCTCCTGGGCGGCGTCCTCGGCGTCCTCGGGGACGTCCTCCTCGATGGCGACGGCGACGCCGTCGTCAGAGATGGAGAAGACGTCGGGGCAGGTGCCCTCGCAGAGCCCGCAGCCGATGCAATCCTCGTTGACCGTAGCCTTCATGTTGATTCCTCTCTCTAGCCTGGGCCTGGGCCCCTCGCCCAGGTTCATTCTGTTTTTACACGTTTCGCGCCGCGCGCGCAACTGTTTGTCGTCCGGGGGCAGAAATGACGGCTAACGGTCATGAGCTGCGCTTTATTCCTACCAGATAGGTAGTGTTAAGCAGCCGCGTCATGCCGCTTGCCGGGCGCGCCTCACGTGCGCTCGAGCAGCGTCACCGTCTCCACGTGATACGTCTGGGGGAAGAGGTCCACCGGCGTCACGCGAACGGGCGAGAAGGTCCCGGCCTCGCCAAAGCGCGCGAGGTCGCGAGCCAGGGTCGCCGGGTCGCAGGAGACGTAGGCTATGGCCCGGGCGGGCTGCTCGGAGAGCCGGCGCACCACGTCCGCGGAGAGGCCCGCGCGAGGAGGGTCGACCACGATCACGTCGGCATCCGTGTCCGGGAACTCCCTGCCCGCGTCCCCCCCGATCGGGTCGACGTTGTCCAGCCCCGCGGTCTCGAGGTTGCGCCGCAGGTCGCGTACCGCCGGCCCGTAGGACTCCACGGCGGAGACGAAGCCGGCCCTCCGGGCGAGCGGGAGCGTGAAGGTGCCGGCGCCGCAGTAGAGGTCCATGGCCTCCTCGTCATCACGCGGGTCGAGGGCGGCCATGACGAGCTCGACGAGCCGCTCGGCGCCGCGCGTGTTCACCTGGAAGAAGGACGGGGCGGAGACGCGCATGCGCTCGTCCCCGACGAGCTCCCCCCACGAGCCGGCGCCGGAGAGGCACTCCACGCCCGCGATGCGGCGCGCCTTGGCGGGGCCCTTCTGCATGACGCGCACCACGGAGGTGGGCCTGAGGGCGTCCTCGAGCACCTTTGCCGCCTGGGCGCGTGGGAAGGCCCCGGGACGGTCCCAGAGGGCGACCTCGACGTCGCGCGTGCGCCGCGAGACGCGGATGCCCACGCGCTCGAGGTCGAGCCCATGGCTGTTGGAGAGGTAGGAGAGCGCGCCGGCGACGGACTTGACGGCACCGGCGTGCGCCTTGTCGAGCAGCATGCAGCCCTTGACCCGCACGACCCCCTCGCCGCACGCGGCGTGCATTCCGAGCGCGACGCGACCGCGATCCCGGGAGACGGCGAGCTCGACCTTGTTGCGATACCCCCAGGGGTCGCCCGCGGACTCGAGCGGGGCGACGAGCTCCTCGGCGCGCGCGTCGCCCATGCGCCCCACGCGCGAGAGCGCGTCGACGACGCAGGCGCGCTTGGCCGCAGCCTGCGCGTCGCGCGAGAGCGCCGCCCACGGGCAGCCCCCGCAGGCGCCCGCGTACGGGCATGCGGGCGTGACGCGGTCGGGGGAGGCCTCCAAGACCTCGGTCGCGCGGGCATGGGCCCAGCGGTCCTCCTCGCGGTCCACCACGGCGCGGACGCGGTCGCCCGCGACCGCCCCGGAGACGAAGACGGCCCGCCCGCCGCCGTCATGGGCGACGGCGTCCGGGCCATAGGTCATGCGCTCGCAGACGAGCTCGAGCTCCTCGCTCACTCGTCACCTCCGCCGAAGAGGGTGCCGAAGGCCTGGCCGAAGAGGGACAGCGCGCGGCCGACGCGGCCCTTGCGCCGCGCCGGGGCCTGTCTCTTATACACATTCTC
>NZ_SJOU01000021.1 GCF_012027725.1 Olsenella sp. SW781
TGCCGCTACGGGGGGCAGGTCATACTCGATCTCGCAGCCCTCCGGGAGGATGCCGAGCTCGCGCAGAACCTCGGCGCCGTGGCGGACGCCGACGACCTTCTCGGTCGGCGCGGCCGGCGCGGGGGCCGCTGCCGGCTCAGGGGCGGCGGCAGGCGCGGGCTCTTCCGGAGCCGAAGCGGCCTGGGGCTCGGGAGCGACATGGGCAGGGGCCGCGGGTGCCGGCTCCTCCTCGGGAACCTGGGGCTCCGGCTCAACGACGGGACGCGGGGTGGGGACGAGCCCGCTCGGGCGGACGTTCTCCATCACGCCCAGGAGGGACGCGACGGAGGCCTTGTTGTCGTTCGCCCCGAGGGTGCACGGGGAGACGCGCTCATAGATCGCCCCGACGGCGAGAAGGACGGCGGGAAGCGACGCGAGGATGCCCAGCACCCAGAACACGATGCGGGCGGGGGCGGGGATGAATCCCAGCAGCTGAACGAACGCGCACGCGGCGACGGCATACGAGCAGGGCGCCGAGACGCGGGAGATGAGCGGGAGGTAGGGAGCGATGGCCGTGGAGTAGAGGAAGTTCTCGTGAGGGGTGTCATAGTGCGCCACGACCACGATGGGACGGCTCCCCTTGATCACGAGCGGGCCGGTCGCCCGGTGCACGGCGATGACGTTCTGGCTCCTGGCGCTCGGGCCGATCGCCAGGGAGGGCTCCCTTCCGAACGCCCTCAGCAGGGCCAGCACGGCGGGCACGGCGGCAAGCAGGAAGCCGATGAGGGTGAGAGCCCCCACGCCGAAGCCCGAGACGAGCGCTCCGAGGAACATCGCGATGGATATGATCGCGGGAACCAGTCCGGAGACGGAGGGAACGTCAAACTCCTCGATGACGGGCTCGACGTCATGCTGGCCCATGAGGCTCGCAATGGTCTCGGCTGCCTGAAGCTCCTCCTGGCTGTTCGCAGGGGCGATGCCGACCCTCTGGTTGAGGTAATCCAAGTAGTCGTGAGTCATAGCCATACTGGGCGTCCTTTTGAAGAGTCTCGAAAGACGTGCTCATCCGGGTGCATACAATCAAGACAGTATACGTCTTATGCTTTTCTTTCGTTAAAAAGACGCAGATACGCCGGGCGGCGCACAGGTGCGCTCGGCAAGCGGGAGCGGGATGAGGGGTGTGTGGCATGAAGATCACGAAGGACGACGAACGGGCGAGGAGGATCTGCTCGCTCGCGCTCGCCTTCATGAACGCGGGCGCCCCCATCCCCTCATCGGACGTCGCGCGGGACTTCTATCCCGGCCTTTCCGCAGATAGCTTCCGCCGCGCGTGGTCGCGCGACCGAACGGTCCTCGCCGCATGCGGGGTGGTCGTCCTCGAGCGGCCAAACCCCGGCGAGGAGTCATCGTGGTCGGTCGACGAGGAGTCCTCGTACCCTGACGGGGCTGAGATCGGGGCCATGGAGGCGGCCGTTCTTGAGATAGCGTGTCAGCCCCTCATTGAGGACCCCTCCTTCCCGCTCGCCGGAGAGCTCCGCTTCGCGCTCGCCAAGCTGACGCGCGCCTTCGCCGAGCCGTCGCCGCTGAGCGCGACGCGGCGGGATGACGCCCGGCCCCTCGCCGCGCTCAGGGACGCCCTCACGGAGGGGTGCGCGGCGCGCATCTCCTACCGTGACGCACGCGGGAGGAAGTCCGAGCGCCTCGTTGCGCCCTATGCGTTCTTCGGGCTGCGCGGGGAGCTCTATCTCGTCGCCGGGAGGCTGCGGGACGACGGGTCCGTCGTCGAGGGCGGGACGAGGACCTATCGCGTCGACCGGGTCGACCGGGCCTGCGCCGTCGCCGACGTGCCCGTCTCGATACCCCCCGACTTCTCGGTTGACGACTGGAGGAGGCTCCCGTTCCAGATGGGCGAGACGACGGCCGTGGCACGCCTCGAGGTCCCGGCCGACCGCGAGAAGGACGTGCGGCGGGCGGCGGGCGGCAACGGGACGTTCTTCTCGCTGGGCGGTCGCACGATCTGGGAGGTAGAGGTGAGCAGCATCGCAGACGCGGCCAGCTGGTCCGTTGCGGAGGGCGTCGTACCCATCGGCCCGGCCGAGCTGGTCGCGGCGTGGCGGGGCGTGCTCGAGGGGGTGGTCGTCGATGCCTCGTAGGTCATCCTCCGGCAGGACCGGAGCGGTCGACGAGGCGAGAGAGCTCGTTGCCCTCGTCTCCAGCCTCTCCGAGGCGGGCGACGCGCTCTCCGCCGAGGCGGTGGCGTCCCGTCTGGGAACGACGGTCGAGCGCGCCGAGAAGCTCATAGGGCTCGTTGGGACCTCCTCCGCGTCGGGCGGGATAGGCCTCCCCCTCACCCTGGAGGATGACGGCGAGGCGACGCTCACCTTCTCCGGAGGGATGCGCGGGAGGCGACTGCGCCTCACCCGGGGAGAGGCGGTCGCGCTATCGGCCGCGCTCGAGCGCCTGGGCGTGGGGCCGGACGACCCCCTGCGGGGGCGCCTCGAGGCGGCCCTCGGCTCCGAGCCCGTGCGGGAGGACCTCGTGCGGAGGGTCATCGGGTCGCGGAGCGGCACCGAGTCTGAGAAGGTCGAGTCGTGCGCGCGGGCCATCCTCGAGCGCGCCTCGCTGTCCTTCCTGTATCGAGGTGCGGGGGACGCGCGGGCGCGCCGTCGCAGCTGCGTGCCGCGCGCCATCAGGGCCGAGGGCGACTCCTGGTACCTCGACGCGCACGACCTGGACCGAGGGGGCGAGCGGACCTTCAGGCTCGACCGCATGGAGGAGGTCGAGCGGGGGCCGAGGGTCGCCGCGCCTAAGGGATGCGAGAAGGGCGCGGGCCGCGAGGTCGACGTCACCTTCGACGACTCGCACTACCTCGACCTGCTTCCCTGGCACGGCCTGCGCGTGACGGGCACCGGGGAGGACGGCTCCGTAAGCGCTCGGATCGACTACTACGGCGGCATGTGGCTCCCGCGCATGATCGCCGCCTGCGGGGACGCCGCCCGGACCACGGACCCCGAGGTCGCCCGCCTCGTGCGGGAGTACGCGCGCGGCCTCCTCGAGTGACGGCGCCCGCCGCCCCTATCTAGTGGCTCGCACGCCAGAGCGAGAGGTAGCGCCCCACGTTGGAGCTCTCGAGCCGCGTCACGTTCCTCGACGGCAGCGAGCTCACGAAGAGCCGGCCATAGCCCTTGCTCACGATGCGCGAGTCAGCGAGGACGAGGACCCCCGTGTCCGTCGACGAGCGGATCAGGCGTCCAGCGGCCTGCTTGACCGAGATGACGGCATCCGGCAGGGAGTACTTCCACCAGGCGCGGTCCTCGCGAAGGTCGCGCTCGCGCACGAGGGGGTCGTTGGGGCTCGCGAAGGGCAGCTTGGGGATGACCACGCAGCGCAGGGTATCGCCCGTGGCGTCGAACCCCTCCCAGAACGAGCGCAGGGCCATGAGCGAGAGCGAGGTCTCCTCCGTGAAGCGCTGGCGCAGGCGCCGCGGTGACGCTCCCTTGCTCTGGCAGACGACCTCGAGCCCCGCGGCGGCGAGGCGCGGCCTCAGGGACTCGTAGACGCGCTCCATGTCACGCCGGTTGGTGAAGAGCGTGAGGACCGAGCCGCCCATGGCCACGTGCACGTCAAAGAGAAGGTCCTCGAGGGCGGGCAGGTAGGCACGGTCGTTGGGGGCGGGCAGGTCGCGCGCCAGCACGACGGACATGTGGCCGTCGAAGTCGAAGCTCGAGTCAAGCCGAACGTCGCGATGGCTCCCCTCCCCAAGGAGGTCGAGGCCCACGGCGTGGTCGAAGTGGGAGAAGTCGTCTCCGACGGCGATCGTCGCCGAGGTGAAGATGACGCTCTGCATCTCGGGCAGCCACCTGCCGGCGAGATCGGCGCCCACGTCGAGCTTCTCGGCCACGAGCCGCTCGGACGCGATGCGGCGCTTGGAGCGCGAGAGCTGGGCCGAGTACACATAGGACTCGTCCGTCCCCTCGCAGATGAGCGTGATGCCAAAGAGGAGGTCGCGGAGGAACCGCGTGGACTCGCCGAGGTCCGCGGCGGCGGCCGGGGCCTCCTCGCCCAGCGCCTCTGAGGCCTCGGCGAGCTGCTTCACCGCCTCCGAGAGCGCGTCGACGGCTCGCTGCCCGGCGTCGGCGACCTCGCGCCACTCCTGCGTTCCCCGCACGTCCTCGCCGATCCACAGCGTGACGGCGTCGTACCCGCCGTCTCCGCGCGCCACGCCGGCGAGGCCGTGGACCGCGACGAAGAGGTCGGCCACGCTCACGGAGGCGCGGGCGAGGGTCGCCGAGGCCTTGGTGAGAAGGCCCACGAACAGCGTGGACCCCTCGAGCGTCATAGCTTGGACCATCAGGTTGTGGATGACGCCGGAGCCCGTGCCGCCGAGCAGCTCGAAGGCCGCGCGGGCCTCCTCTCCCGACACCTCCACGGCCCACTGTCGGCGTGCTTCGGACTCGAAGCCATGTGCCTCGTCGACCACCCAGTTCCTGATCGGCGGGAGGATCTTCCCCTCCGCCGTAACGTTTCTCAGCAGCAGCGAGTGGTTCGTCACCACCACGTCGGCGGCCGCGGCGCGCCGGCGCGCGCCGTGGAGCGGGCACTCGTTGGGAAAGTACGGGCACCTGCCGCGCAGGCACTCTCCGGGCGTCGTGGTGAGCATCGGGCAAGGGACGTAGCGCCACCTGATGCCGAGGGCGTCGAGGTCGCCGTCGGGGGACTGGCAGGCATACGCGTAGGTGACCGCGATGGCCGTGAGCATGTCGCACGCCACCGCGTTGTCGGACCTCCCGTCGTGGGGGACCGCCGCCAGCGGCAGGTCCTCCCTCGCCGCACGGTCAAGGCGGTGCAGACAGGGATAGTGGTCATATCCCTTGAGGCTCGCGTAGGAGAGCCCTCCGGGGAGGGCCGCGGCGAGGGCGGGGAGCTCGTGGGAGACCAGTTGGTCGGTGAGCGCGTTGGTCTTGGTCGCCACGCCGACGGTAATGTTGTTCCTCTTGGCGAAGAGCGCCTCGGGGAGCAGGTACGCGATGGACTTCCCCACGCCCGTCCCCGCCTCGATCGCACGGTGCGTCGAGGTGGCGAGGGCCGTCGCCACCTCGCGCGCCATGGCGACCTGCTCCGGGCGTCGCTCCATGCGCTCGTACATGCGCGAGACCACGCCGGCGGGTCCGAACTCGGCCGCGACCTCGTCGGGACCCGGCACCACAAGCGCGTCGAGCTCGGTCGCGTCGGGACGGGACTCCCCGCGCGCCTCGCGGACGAGCGCGGCGCGGGCCTCCTTGAGCGAGAAGGGCCGCGGTGACACGTCACCCTCCGACGCCAGGTAGGAGAGCACGGGCCTCATGGGCCACGTGACCTCCTCGTGCATGGCGGCGAGATGGGCAAGAAGGCCGTCGGGCAGGTCGCTCAGGGCAAGCAGCAGGATCCGCCACATCCCCGAGAGGGCGTCGACGTCATCTCCGGCCCGGTGGGTCACCCCCGCGCACCCGAAGGCCTCTGCCATGTCCGCAAGGCGGTGCGTGGAGAGTCTCGGCAGCGCGATGCGCGAGAGCGAGAGGGTGTCTATCCAGGTGTCGGACACCTCGACTCCTCCTGGGACCGCCTCGATGAAGGTGCGGTCGAAGGTCGCGTTGTGCGCGAGCACGGGCGAGCCGGCAACGAACTCCGCAAGGCCGGCCACGGCGTCGCGGGCGCTCGGCGCGTCCGTGACGTCACGGTTGGTGATGCCCGTGAGCTTGGAGATCTCCGCTGGAATGGGTCCTGTGGGGTGCACGAACGTCTCATAGCGAGACACCACCTCGCGCCCGGAGAGACGGGCGGCGGATATCTCGATGAGCTCACAGTCCTTGAACGAGAGACCCGTGGTCTCGGTGTCGAGCACCACGATGTCCTCCTCGAGCGGGCCGAAGCCCCTGCCCTCTGCGCGCGCGGCGAGGCTCAGGTAGCGCCGTCGCACGTCATCGGGCGTCCCGGGGAGGATGATGTCCGCAAGGGCGGCGCCGGCGTGTTGTATCATCGGCTAGTCGCGATCCTCCCCGCGCTCGAGCGCGTACTCGACGAACTTCGTACACAGCTCGGGAAACTCGATGCCGCCGTGGCGGGCGGAGTCTGGGAGCAGGCTCTCGGCCGTCATGCCGGGAATCGTGTTGGTCTCAAGGATCACGGGCTCGCCCTCGGCGGTCACGATGAAGTCGCTGCGAGAGCAGCCCCGGCATCCGAGGGCTTTGTGCGCCCGGACGGCGAGGTCCTGGGCCTTCGCATATACGCCCGGATTCAGGCGGGCCGGGATGACGTGGTGCATGGACGAGGGCTCGTACTTGACCTTGAGGTCGTAGAACTCGGCCCCCGTCACGATCTCGACGATGGGGAGCGCGCGGGGGTCGTCGTTTCCGATGACCGGAACGGTGATCTCCGTCCCCTCGACGCACTCCTCGATGAGCACGCGCCCACCGCCCTCCGACGCCCGCGCGATGGCGTCGTTGACGCCCGCGCGCTCCGTCACGCGAGTGATGCCGAAGGAGGAACCGTTTGCCGCGGGCTTCACGAAGAGGGGCAGGCCGAGCTCTTCAACGAGCGAGTCCACCTGGTCGTCTGTGAGGACCGTTCCCGCGGCGAGGTCCACGCCTCGGGGCGCGCGGATCTTCGCCGCCTCGTAGACGGCCTTGGAGAGCTGCTTCTCAGACGCCACGGCGCTCGCCGCGACGCCCGAGAAGGTGTAGGGCATATGGAGCACCTCGAGGAGGCCCTGGACGCAGCCGTCCTCGCCATAGGAGCCGTGCATCGCAACGAAGGCCACGTCATATCCGCCGCTCATGAGTCGCGGAACAAAGTCCCTGCTCGCGAGGTCGATGACGTCGACCGTCCCAAACCCCGCCTCCAGCAGCGCGTCGTGGCACTCGTTGGCCGAGAGGATGGAGATATCCCGCTCGTCCGACCACCCCCCGCAGATGACGACGACCTTCTTGTTCAGCAGTTCCTGTCTGTCCATCAAAGCTCCTCCGGCGGGCGCGGCCCGTACGCTAGACTCTCAGGTGGAGTTTCTCCCCCATGAGAATACTCCAGTGATGTGACACGACGAACGCGAGGGGCCAGAAATGCCGACGGCTGACGAGAAGAACCGACCGCTTGACACGGACACGGAGCGGCGTGACCTCCATACGCTCACGCACGGTGAGCTTGCCGAGATCCTCTCCGGGCTCGGTCAGCCCGCCTTTCGCGCCAAGCAGGTCGAGGAGTGGGTCTGGTCGAAGAACGCCCAGTCCTTTGATGACATGACCAACCTCCCCAAATCCCTGAGAGAGGAGCTCGCACGTCGCCTCACGCTCGGGGGCGTCGAGGAGGTTGCGCGGCAGGTGTCGGTGGACGGCAGCAGGAAGTACCTGCTCAGATACCCCGATGGCGTGTCTGTCGAGTGCGTGGGCATGCCCTCCCGCGGCAGGCTCGCCGTCTGTGCCTCCACGCAGGCTGGCTGCGCCATGGGCTGCGCCTTCTGCGCCACGGGCGCCGCGGGGCTCACGCGCTCCCTCACCGCATCGGAAATCTATGAGCAGGTCATGCACGTCCGCGACGACTTCAACGACCGCGTCACGAGCGTTGTGCTCATGGGCCAGGGAGAGCCCTTCATGAACTACGATGCCTCCCTCGGCGCGCTGCGGAAGCTCAACGACCCCGAGGGCGCGGGCATCGGAGCGCGGCACCTCACGGTCTCGACCTGTGGCGTCATCCCCCAGATCATGCGTTTTGCCAACGAGCCCGAGCAGTTCACGCTCGCCATCTCGCTGCACTCCGCCGTCCAGCGCACGAGAAACGCCCTCATGCCGGGCGTGAGGAAGTACTCACTTATCAACCTCTATAACGTCATGGGCGAGTACGTCAACAAGACCGGGCGGCGGCCCACGTATGAATACGCCCTGATTGGGGGCGTCAACGACACGGAGAGCGAGCTTCAGGCATTGTGCGACTTCTGCGAGGGAACGCTCGCACACGTGAACCTCATTCAGCTCAATGAGGTCGAGGGGTCCAAGTTCCGGCCCTCGACGGAGCTTCGTGCGCAGGACTTCGTCCGCAGGCTGGCCAACGTTGGCGTGGAGGCCACCATCCGCAACTCGCGCGGCTCCGACATCGATGCAGCCTGTGGGCAGCTCAAGCAGCGCATCTCTCGTAGATAGCAACTCGGTTCGAACAAGATGGGGCTCCTGATTCTCCAGGAGCCCCTTAGTTATTCTCAAAATGAGAACATATGTTCTGTATTAGAAGCCTAAGGCCTTCCATTGAGCCTCTGTCTGCTTCCTATTGGGTAGGTCCTCTTTCACATACGTCCCCTGAGCCTCTTTGACCACGTCGCTGATGCGTTGATATGCGCTCTTTACCTCTCGCGCAGCATCGTTCATTCCCTTTTTTGCCTCGTCAGAGAGCAGATACCTATATGCGAGCCACCCTGCAACGCCGGCGAGTCCAATAAGGACAATCGCATTTCTCATCTGCTTCATCTACGACCACGACCCGGGCCCGGCGAGAAGATCAACGATGTGGGCGAGCTGGTCCTCCGAGGAGAACTCAATCTCAATCTTGTTCTTGCCGCGGACGTTCTTCACCTTGACGTTGGTATCCAATGCCAGCCTCATCTGGCGAGCGGCACGCTTGAACGACTGAGGTATTGGCGCTCGGCGAACCGGCTCATCCGTCTTGCTGACAGAAAACAGTGGAGCGAGACTTTCTGTCTGCCGTACCGACAAACGCTCTGCAACGACCTTTTGGGCAAGCTGTATGCGACCCTCCTCACTTGGAACGGCAAGAATCGCTCTGGCATGTCCCGCTGTCAGCTTTCCTTCCTCAACGAGTTCCTGCACCTCCTTGGGAAGATCAAGCAGTCGCAGCGTGTTAGTAATCGCCGAACGAGACTTCGAGAGAAGCTTTGCAAGCTCCTCCTGCGTGAGCCCCTTTTCCTTTATGAGCTGACGATATCCCTGTGCCTCCTCAAGGGGGCTCAGGTCAGAGCGTTGAAGGTTCTCGATGAGAGCGAGCTTGAAGACGTCATCGTCTGAAATGTTACGAATGACAACCGGGATCTCGGTTAGTCCCGCTGTCTTGGCTGCCTGATACCGCCGCTCACCTGCAACAATCTCGTACTCTGATCCCTTTTTCCTCACAAGAAGGGGTTGAAGGATGCCATTCTGCTTGATTGAGTCCGCGAGCTCTGCAAGCTCTTCAGGACGAAACGTCTTTCTCGGCTGTCCCTTGTTCGGTTTAATTTCACTGATTGGAAGAGTTGAGTCAGGACGCATTCCGGCGGTCTCTGCATCTGCCTCGCCAACAAGCAGCCCCAGTCCTCTTCCGAGCCCGCTTTTCTTAGCCACGTGCAACCACCTCCCGTGCCAACTTTGAATAGGCCAAGGCACCCTTGCTCACACGAGCGTATAGTGAGACGGGGAGACCGTGACTTGGTGCTTCCGAGAGTTTTACGTTACGCGGAATGACCGTCTTAAAGACCTTTTTGCCGAAATAGGCCTGTACTTCATCAACGACCTGCTTGGAAAGCGTGGTTCTTGAGTCAAACATGGTCATGACCACGCCGAATATTTCAAGATTCGGGTTCATGCGACGCTTCACCATCTGCATTGACTCAAGTAGCTTTGCAACGCCCTCCAATGCGTAGTACTCGCATTGAATTGGAATAATGAGTGCATCTGCAGCAACCAAGGCATTTATCGTTAGCAGCCCCAAAGAGGGAGGACAGTCTATAAACACATAGTCAAATTCATCTCGTACCGCTGAAATTGCGTCCTTCAGTATCGACTCACGTGCCATAGCAGATACGAGCTCAATCTCTGCTGTTGCAAGCTGAATCGTCGCAGGAACAATGAATACATTGCTCTGACATGTCTCCTGGATGACGTTCTCAATAGGCTCATCATGGAGAATCACATCGTAGATATCATGTTCAAGCTCGTCCTTTTCGACACCAAACCCACTTGTTGAGTTTCCCTGTGGGTCAAAATCGATAACGAGCACCTTCTTCTTTCCCTCACCGAGGCAGGCGGAGAGATTTACAACGGTTGTCGATTTTCCAACTCCACCTTTTTGGTTAATTACCGCAAGAACCTTACTATCGCGTTGCGGAAGACCTCTTTTAGCATCTTTATAGTTCATTTCTATCCTCCGATAAGGTACTTCTCGTTCCTGTCACTTACTATACGGTATGGTTTCACGTGAAACTGTGACAATCTCTACCTCTTCTGGTTTCACGTGAAACCCCTCTTTCTCATTCATATTGAAATACCCTCTGTTTCACGTGAAACAGAGGGTATCAGCTAAACTCAGATTGATTCTCAAATACCAAGGGGCTTCATTTTTGCCTCTCCCGTTCGCCGTGGCAATTTTACTTTCGGACGACCTATTTTCTCAAAGACAAGGATTTCTCTGTGACCCAAACCACGAGGAAGCTCAAACGTTTCACGTGAAACAAGAGAAAGCGCACATATATGTGCGGCTCTTCTGGCAGCAACGAGCTCATCATCGGATATGTTGGCCTTCTCAAGGACGCAATACCCGCCATGGGAAAGAAGAGGGGAAGCGTACTCAACAAGAACGTTTGACTGTGCGACGGCTCTGGCAAAGACCGCATTGTAGTGTTCGTCCTCACGTGCAAGATCCTCTGCACGGATATGAAGGGCTCTCACGTTAGAGAGGCCGAGACATCCTGCGAACTCATTGACAGCAGAGACCTTCTTTCCAACTGAGTCAATCAGCGTTCCCTTGGCACCCGTCATGATTCCAAGGGGAATGCCTGGAAACCCTGCCCCGGTTCCGATATCAACGTAACGTGATTCAGGAGCAAGCAATGACATACGAGAAGCAAGGGGAAGAAGGGAGTCGACAACGTGAAGGGTGATCGCATTCTCAGGATCGGTGATTCGCGTCAGATTCATCACCTTGTTCTTCTCGATGACAAGGAGAAGATGATGAATGAGCAGCGAGGCCTGACGAGTATTACAGCTGATGCCATAGTCTGAGAGCTCAGACAGAAGCTGTGTCACAAGCGCTTGTGATAGGTCGATATCCATAATGCCTTCCTGACAAAAACTCACGTATCAAAAGGAATTGTCACAGAAAGAGGGAGGATGCTCAACACATCCTCCCTCAAACAATACGCCTATGAAACTGATCTAGACAGCAGTCACAACGACGTGACGGTCAGGCTCCTCACCCTCAGAGTGTGTGACGACCCCCTCATCCTCACGTAGGGCAAGATGGACCAGACGGCGCTCGTAGGCGTTCATCGGAGCGAGGGACACCTTGCCATGACGGCGCTTGGCACGCTCGGCAGCAGATCGAGCGATGTCCTCGAGCTTGTTGCGACGACGGCTCTTATATCCCTCGATATCCACGACGACAGGATAGTAGAACTTGATGCGACTGCTCAGGAGGGAGGTGAGGACCGTCTGAAGGGCATCGAGCGTACGGCCGTGACGCCCAATGAGGACGGCAAGGTCTCCACCGTTGACGTCGAGAATCAGCTCGCCATCCTCGCCGTCATACTCATCGATGGAGGACGAGGTCTCACCGAAGAGGCCAAGGATGCCCTTGAGATATGAGACGGCAAGGTCAGCAATCTTGTCCATCTCAGCATCGCTCAGAGCCTCACCGGACTCATAGCGCTCGCGGATGGAGGAGAACTCGTCTAGGGATACAACCTCCCCAGCAGCCTCATCCGTGGTCTCGAAGACCTCTTCCTCCATGGTAACCTCCAAATACTTTTTAAATCAAAATATCGGTATATTCAAAGTTAAAAAGTAGTCTAGCCCTTCTTATGAGGACGAGCCTTCTTCTCCTTGCGGACAACGTCGACCTCAATGGGGCGGCTCGCCGCCTCAGCCTCGGCCTCGGCCTTGGCCTTCTCCATGACGCGCTGCGTGATGACCTTCTGCTGGACGACCTGCCAGAGCGAGGAGGTCACGTAATAGAGAAGGACGGCAGCGGGGACGCTCCAGCCAAAGAAGAGCATCATGACCGCCATGACGGCACCCATCGTCATCGTCTGGCTGCGCTGCGCCTCGGCCTGGGTGCTGACGTTAATCACCATCGGGACGAAGGTCAGCACGCCAAAGAGCACATCGAAGAGGATGTAGGGGGCGGCGGCGACCCAGCCGCTCGCCTCGATGACCTGGGACACGGAGAGCGAGATGGAGGGCAGGATGCCAAAGAAGCTCGCATCGACCGGGACCTGCTTGGCAACGGTGAAGAGGCCAAAGAAGACCGGCATCTGCAGGAAGATGGGCAGGCAGCCGCCGAGCGGGTTGAACTTCATGTCGGCGTAGATCTTGCGCATCTCCTCGGCCTGGCGCTCGGGGTTGTCCGCGTAGCGCTCCTGTATCTCCTGGAGCTTGGGCTGCATCACCTGCATGCGCGCCGTCGACTTGGTCGAGTGTGCCATGAGCGGCGTCAGGATCAGGCGGATGATGACGGTCAGGATGATGACCGCGAGGCCCCAGTCGCCGACAAAGCCCTCGATGCCCGCGAGCACCGCAGTCAGAAAGTTAATAAACCAATCCCACATGGTTCCTCCGCTCCGCCCTTAGGGGACGGGATCGTAACCTCCGGCGTGCAAGGGGTGACACCGAGCAATCCTGCGAAGCGCGAGCCATCCCCCCTTGGGGAGACCATAGCGGACTATGGCCTGGCGCGCATACTCGGAGCAGGTCGGCACGTAGATGCACCGCGCACCCAAAAGAGGCGAGATGTGGCTCTGATAGAAGCGAATGGCCGCAAGCGCCGCACGGGCACCGACGGCCATCTAGAGCCCCGCCCTCTTGAGCAGCTTCCCCAAGGAGGAAGCAACCTGTTCCGGCGAGCTGTCATGAGTCCGCGACGTGGCGAAGAGGAGAACGTCGCAGCCGTCTCCCGGAAGCCCGCACAGGCGCGCCGCCTCGCGGAGGACGCGCTTGCACCTGTTCCTGAAGACGGCATTGCCAAGTCTCTTCGCGGCGACGAAGGCGACCCCAGCGGGTGCGCCCTCGTCGCACGCTGCCACGCGAATTCGCAGGAGCTGGTCGTTGAACCGCCTCCCACGCGAGAAGACCCTCTCAAAATCTCTCTTGGACTTGATGGTCTTCATCGGCCCTTGCTAGACGGTGAGGCGCTTGCGACCCTTGGCGCGACGACGGGCCAGGACGGCGCGGCCGCCCTTGGTGGCCATGCGGGCGCGGAACCCGTGGGTGGTGGCGCGCTTGCGCTTGTTCGGCTGATACGTACGCTTCATAGCTATTCCTCCCGGTTGTGGGTATGAACTTCCAATAGAGCAATAAGCTCAGAGATTGTAAGGGTCTTGCCGCTGACCTGTCAATTTTCTGCGCGCAAAATCTCCTCGCACTCTTGACAAAAGCTCTCTCGGCTTTTTCATCCATTTGAATCCAACTTTGCATATACGTGAAAAGTGGTCTCTGCGTGCTATGATTTTTCACGTCGTTTCACGAGGGTTCTCCCAGTTTTCAACAGGTTATTATCGACTGTAGAAAACTTTCTCTCATATCGAATTCTCAGTGAAAAGTTTTCTACAAATGTCAATCGCCTGTCGAAAGGGGAGCGCGGTGGCACGGGACTTCTTCCCCTTCGTGGAGGATGGCGACGTCGGCGACGCGGGAGGGGCGCCCGACGGGCTCGTCGTGCAGCACCCTGCGCGCATTGCCGTCTATGACGACCCCTCCGCTGCCCCGCGCGTCGTCGTCGTGGAGCCCAAGGACGTCCGCGCCTATCTCGAGGAGATCACCGCGACGGTCAACCGTCTCTCGCACGAGCAGGGGGGCACCATCCCCTTCATGGTCATTCGCGAGATCGTGGAGAACTTCATCCACGCCTACTTCCAGGCGCCCACCATCACCATCCTCGACGGGGGGAACACGATTCGCTTCTCGGACCAGGGGCCAGGCATCAAGGAGAAGTCGCTCGCGCTCGAGTTCGGAACCACCTCGGCGACCGAGGACATGCGACGTTACATTCGCGGGGTGGGGTCGGGCCTGCCGTACGCTCAGCAGTACATGGAGGACAAGGGGGGCAGCCTCGAGATCGAGGACAACATCTCGGGAGGCACCGTGGTGACCATATCGACCCGCCCGGCACACGACGCGCGGGGGCTCTCGAATGCGGGGGGCGAGAAGGACGAGCCCCTCGGCGCCCAGCAGGGCTGGCCCGTCGCGGCAGCTCCGGCGCCGCCGTATCCCGGGGCGGCGACCGTTCAGCCCGCGTGGCCGCAGCCGTGGCAACAGGGCGCGCCGTGGCCCCAGCAGCCGGCGGGTTACCCGGGCTACCAGACCGCCTACCAGCAGCAGGGCTGGCAGCAGCCGGGCTGGCAGCGGGCGCCTCAGTCGGCCCCGCCGCAGCCCGCGTGGGCGGCCGCGGCGGACGTGAGCCTCGACGACCGGGGAAGGCAGGCGCTCGCGCTCGTCCTCGAGCGCGGCGCGGCGGGCCCGACGGACCTCGTCCAGGCATACGGGTCTTCGGCGGCGACGTGGTCCCGCGCGCTCGCGGCGCTCGCGGCGCAGGGAGCGGTCATGAAGGTCGGCCAGAAGTACCAGCCCACCGAGTTCGGCCGCATGCTCGGCGCCTGACCGGCGTGCCACCGGCGCCATGTGCCACTGGCGTCAGGTTTATTTGGCGCGCGGCTCACGCGCGCCAAATAAACCTGACGCCAGTGGCACATGGCGCCGGTGGCACATCGCTGACGCGTGGTTATCAACAATCGCTATACTGGATGGCACCGTTTTTCAACATCCAAGGATTGTGGAACCATGGAACTATCCCTCGAATCTGACGCCGAGGCCCTCTGGCAGGACGCGCTCGACCTTCTCGCCGCGCAGCAGCGCGTGCCCGAGTCGGTGCTCGCCATGCTCAGGAACTGCCGCCCCGAGTCCATGGCCGACGGCACGCTCCACGTGACGACGCCCATGAGGCTCGTCCTCAAGACGGTCTCGAAGAACGCCGGGGTCGTGGAGGAGTGCCTCACGCAGGCGGCCTTCGAGCCCATGAGGCTCGAGATCTCCTTCGCCCCCGCCCAGGCGGCCGCGCCCGCGCAGGCGCCGGCGTCGAGCATGTCGCGCGAGGAGGCCCGCGCCTGGATGGCGGACGTCGAGGGACCCGCGCGCGGGCCCGAGGAGCGCCCGACGCCGCGTAGCATCGCGGAGGACACCTGGGACGAGCGGCGCGCCCAGGAGGCGCGCGAGGAGGAGAACCGCCGCCGCCGCGAGCGCAACCCGCTCGTCGAGGACATAGCGGGCGCGACCTCCAAGCTCACCTTCGAGCGCTTCGTCCGGGGAGAAGAGAACGACATAGCCTACCAGGCGGCCCTGCAGGTCGCCAATGGCATGAACAGCACGTACAACCCTCTGTTCATCTACGGCAAGAGCGGGCTCGGCAAGACTCACCTGCTCCGGGCCATCCAGAACTACATCGCGAGGAACGACCCGTCGCGCCTGTGCGTCTATCGCGACGCCTCCTCCTTCATCACCGACTACACCGAGGCAATGCGCCACTCGGAGCGCTCGGCCGCGGCCGTGCTGCGTCAGAACTACGCCGACATCGACGTCCTCATCATCGACGACATCCAGAAGATGGCGGGCAAGGCGGGGACCGTCGGGTTCTTCTTCGACACGTTCAACGAGCTCATCGGGAACGGCAAGCAGATCGTGCTCGCCGCCGACCGCACGCCGGCGCAGCTCGGCATGGGCAAGGACGGCTTCGACGAGCGCGTGACGAGCCGCCTCGGCTCGGGGTTCACCACTCCCGTGCAGGTGCCGAGCTACGAGCTCAAGCTCCGCCTCATCGAGACCTTCTGCGAGCGCATGCGCGAGGACGCGGAGCGCGAGAACGTGCCCGCGCTCTCGGGGACCGTGCCGGGAGACGCGATGCGCTACATGGCCGAGCTCGCCGGCACCAACATCCGCGTCATCGAGGGCTTCTGCCAGCGATGCCTCTTCGCCGCCACCGCGGCCGAGGGGCGAGGCACCCAGATCAGCCGGGACGAGATCGGCGCGCTCGCCAAGGAGTGCTGGCCGAGCGCCATGCGCTCCGTCTCCATCGAGGACGTCCAGAAGGCCGTCGAGAAGTACTACGACATCGACCACGCGAGCCTCGTGGGCAACAAGCGCCACAAGGGCCTCATGGAGGCACGCCACGTTGCCATCTGGCTCTCGCGCGAGCTCTGCGACCGCACGCTGGCCGACATCGGCAAGCACTTCGGCGGCAGGAGCCACGCCACGATCATGCACAGCATCAGCGTGGTGGACGAGGCGAAGCGCGACGACAAGGTCTTCTACGACCGACTGATGCAGATCAGAGACTCCATAACCGGCAACTCGTGACCTCGCGCCGAATGTCGACAATCCTGTCGCAAGCTTGTGGGAACATCGAGAAAAACCCGCGGAGAATGTAGAAGGAGTTTTCAACAGAGGGGGGATGTCGAAACGTGTCGAGTGTGGAGGGGCTTCGCGCTACGTCGCAACAATACCTTTGACCTCGTTCTTCTCGCTGTTATTTACTTTTCGACAGACCTTATTACTACTACTGTCCTTAAGTACTTATCTAAGAACTATTAGAAAGGGCCGCACATGAAGTTCACCGTCAGCCAGTCCTCCCTCATGAAGGCCCTCACCGTGGTGGCCAAGGGCATGGGGACCAACTCCACGCTTCCGATCCTCTCGGGCATCTACGTCCGCGCCCAGGACGGCACGCTCGAGTTCCAGACCAACAACCTCACGATCTCCATCCGCCACCTCATTCCCGCGAACGTCGAGGAACCGGGAGAGACGGTCGTCTCCGGCAAGGTCATCACCAACATTGTGAAGACGCTCTCTGACTCGGCCGTGACCTTCGAGGGCTCCGACCGCACGATCACCGTCTCGTGCGACAAGTCCACCTTCCGCCTCAACACCCTCAACCCGTCCGACTGGCCCGCGTTCCCCGACCTCGCGCCCGACCGCACGATCGAGCTGCCCGGCGAGCTGCTCTCCCGGATGGTGGACAAGGTCTACAAGGTGACCTCGCGCGAGACCTCGCGCCCCATCCTCCAGGGCATCCTGCTCACGGTCGAGGACAACACCATCCGGCTCGTCGCGACGGACTCCTTCCGACTCGCGGTCTGCGACTCCTCCGTGGAGTCCCCCGCGGGGGAGGCCTTCCGCGCCATCGTGGGCGGCACCGTGTTCCACGACGTCCTCACGATGCCCTCGTCGGACGAGACCATCCAGATCGGCACCACGGAGAGCCAGGTGATCTTCACCTTTGGCAACACGACCTTCGTGGCGCGCAGGATCGAGGGAAACTTCCCGGACTACAAGCAGCTCCTCCCGCCCACCTGCGGCACCGCCGTGACGCTCGACGTGGCCGAGTTCTCGGCCGCCCTCAAGCGCGTCTCCGTGATCGCGCTGCAGAACGCCGCCGTGCGCTTTGACATCGATGCCGACGCGGGCCTCATGCGCCTCTCGGCGAGCTCTCCCGAGCAGGGAGAGTCCTCCGAGCTTCTGCCGGTCGAGGTCGAGGGCCAGAGCCTGTCCATCGCGCTCAACTACCACTACGTGTTCGACTGCGTGAACGCGGTCTCCGGCTCCGACGAGATGCGCCTCGAGCTGCAGGGCTCCGTGCAGCCCGGCATCTTCAAGTGCAACGGGAAGGTGAACTACCTCTACCTGCTCATGCCCGTGAGGCTCTAGGGCGCATGGGGCTTCTCGTCACCAGCCTCTCGCTCGCGGACTTCCGCTCCTTCGAGCGGCTCTCGCTGAGGCCCGCCCCCACGACGACCATCCTCGTGGGACCCAACGCCGCCGGAAAGACCAACACCGTCGAGGCGCTGCAGCTGCTCACGGCGGGGGCGTCCTTCCGCCGGCCGCGCCCGCGCGACCTCGTGCGCGAGGGCGCGGACTCGGCGCGGGTCGACGCGCGCCTCGAGGGGGACGGCCGCGTGCTGGACGCCCGCTGCGACGTGGTGGCGGGGAGGAGGTCCTTCTCGCTCAACGGCAAGCGCTGCCAGGCGTCCGACATGCCGTCTGCGCTGATGTCGGTGCTCTTCTCGCCGGACGACCTCGGCCTCGTGAAGCGCGGCGCCTCGGGGAGGCGCGACGAGCTCGACGGCTTCGGGAGGCAGGCCAACAGGGGCTACGCCAACGTGCTCGCCGCCTACACGCGCTCCGTCGAGCAGCGAAACCGCCTCCTGCGCGAGGAGTTCCCGGACGAGAACCTGCTCGAGGCATGGGACGCCTCGGTCTCGCTCGGCGGCGCCACGCTCCTCGAGGCGCGCCTCAGGCTCTTCTCGCGGCTTGCCGAGAAAGTCAGCGCCATCTACGGGGAGGTCTCGGGCGGGGAGGAGCTGACCTGCTCGTACGAGAGCACCCTCGGGGACGAGGTCTTCGGGATGACGCGCGACGAGATCCGCGACGTCTTCGCGGCCGCGCTCGCCGCGCGCCGACGGGAGGACCTCCGCCGGCAGCAGACCTGCGTGGGGCCCCACCGAGACGACGTCACCTTCTCCATCGACGGCCGGGACGCGCGCTCCTTCGGCTCGCAGGGACAGCAGCGCTGCGTGGCGCTCGCGCTCAAGATGGCCGAGGTCGAGCTCGCGGCCGAGATCGTGGGGTCGCGGCCGCTGCTGCTGCTCGACGACGTGATGAGCGAGCTCGACGAGCGGCGCAGGAACGCCGTCGTGCGCTTCGCGCAGCGGGGCATCCAGACCGTCATCACCACGACGAACCTCGGGTACTTCTCGCCAGAGCTCCTCGACGCGTCCGAGGTGGTGAGCTTCGGTGGCCGATGAGCTGAGCGCCGAGCGCGCGCGCCGCGAGGCGGCGCCCGCCGGCCTCTCCGGGATACTCTCCTCGATGCTCGACGAGCGTGCGGACGCGTCATGGCGCGTCACGCGCGCGTGGCATGCCGTCAACGGCGACATCGAGCGGGCGCACACCACGGGGACCTTCGTGCGCGAGCCGCGTCGGGGGGAGAATGGCCCGGTGCTCGTGGTCTACGTGGACTCCCGGTCCCGCGCCACGGACTTCTCGGCGAACAGCGAGGTCTACCTGGCACGCCTCGCCAACGCCGGGCTCGCGTTCTCGAAGGTCGAGTTCCGCCTGAGCAAGTATGCGCCACGCGACAGGTCGGAGGGCGGCGCGCCCGCCCGCCCCGCCGTCACGCGGGGAAAGGGCGCCGCCACCCCTCCGCCGCCCCTGTCGCGCGAGGAGGCGGCGGAGATAGAGCGTGCCTGCGCCGGGCTGCCCTCAACGCTGCGTGAAAGCGTCTCTCGGGCGATGAGCGCCTCGTATCGGCTCCAGCGCGACAAATAGAGCGGAAATCATGAATGTGCCCTCACAGGGCCTCTCAGCGTCCTCTGAAGCGGTATCATTGATTCGTCTGGCCCGATATCACACAGGGTTTTAACTAATGTGACGCTTCTTGGAAGGACGGTCGCGTGGCGAAGAAGAACGAGAACGAATACGGCGCTGGGGAGATCAAGATCCTCGAGGGCCTCGAGGCGGTGCGCAAGCGCCCGGGCATGTACATCGGCTCGACGAGCGCGAGCGGCCTGCACCACCTCGTCTACGAGGTCGTTGACAACTCCGTCGACGAGGCGCTCGCCGGGTTCTGCACCAAGATCTCCGTGACCATCCACGCGGACAACTCCATTACCGTCGTGGACAACGGCCGCGGCATCCCCGTGGGCAAGCACCCCGTGAAGAAGATCCCGACGCTCGAGGTCGTCATGACGATCCTCCACGCGGGCGGCAAGTTCGACAACAACGCCTACAAGGTCTCCGGCGGCCTGCACGGCGTGGGCATCTCCGTCGTGAACGCACTCTCCAAGCGCCTCGTCGTCCAGGTCAAGCGCGACGGCGGCATCTACGAGATGGAGTTCGCGCGCGGCAAGACCGTCCGCAAGATGGAGAAGGTCGGGACCTCCAAGGCCACGGGCACCACGACCACCTTCTGGCCCGACGAGGAGATCTTCGAGACCACGGTCTACGACTTCGACACCCTGCACGACCGCCTGCAGGAGATGGCGTTCCTCAACCGCAACCTCAAGATCACGCTCACGGACGAGCGAGAGCTCACCCCGCGCGTGGAGGAGTTCTGCTACGCCGGCGGCATCGTGGACTTCGTGAAGTTCCTGAACGAGGGCAAGGAGGTCGCCGACGGCCTCAAGAAGCCCATCTACCTCGCCGGCAAGACCGACGAGGGAACCGACCCGGCCAAGGCCGGCGAGGTCGAGGTGGCCATCCAGTGGAACACCTCCTACTCCGAGACCGTCATGAGCTTCGCCAACAACATCTACACCCCCGAGGGCGGCATGCACCTCGAGGGATTCCGCACGGCGCTCACGCGCGTCATCAACGACTACGCCCGCAAGCAGAACATCCTCAAGGAGAAGGACGCCAACCTCACCGGCGACGACATCCGCGAGGGCCTGGCGGCGATCATCTCCGTCAAGCTCGGCGACCCGCAGTTCGAGGGGCAGACCAAGGCCAAGCTCGGAAGCTCCTTCATGCGCCCGCTCGTGATGAAGGTCGTGGCCGATGGCCTCGCGGAGTATCTCGAGGAGCACCCCAAGCAGGGTCGCACCATCGTGAACAAGGCGATGCAGGCGTCCAAGGCCCGTACGGCCGCGCGCAAGGCGCGCGAGGCCACGCGTCGCAAGTCCCTACTCGAGACGGCGCACCTGCCCGGCAAGCTCGCGGACTGCTCCGTGCGCGACGCCGAGGTCACCGAGCTCTTCATCGTGGAGGGCGACTCGGCAGGCGGCTCGGCCAAGGACGGCCGTCGCCGAGACATCCAGGCGATCCTGCCCCTGCGAGGCAAGATCTTGAACGTCGAGCGCGTGGGAGACCACCGCGCGTTCTCCTCCGACACCATCCAGTCCCTCATCACCGCCATCGGCACGGGCGTGACCGGCGCCGGCGGGGAGGGCGGCGACTTCGACATCTCCAAGGCGCGCTACCACAAGATCATCATCATGACGGACGCTGACGTCGACGGCGCGCACATCCGCATCCTGCTGCTCACCTTCTTCTACAAGTACATGCGGCCGCTCATCGACGCCGGCTACGTGTACGTGGCGTGCCCGCCGATCTTCGGCATCAAGGTCCGCAAGAAGATCCACTACGTCTACCCCAACGGCCGCGAGCCGGAGGAGGAGATCCTCAAGCGCACGATTCGCGAGCTCGGCTTCTCCTACGACGAGGAGGAAGAGGACGAGTCCTCCAACGGCAAGGCCAAGAAGCGCAAGAAGGCCTACACCGTCCAGCGCTACAAGGGCCTGGGCGAGATGGACCCCAAGCAGCTGGCCTCCACCACGATGGACCCGCGCACCCGCATCCTGCAGCGCGTGACCATCGAGGACGCCTCCGCCGCCGAGCGCGCGGTCCGCGAGCTCATGGGCAGCCAGGTCGAGTACCGCCGCGACTACATCGAGCGCCACGCGCACGACGCCCGATTCCTCGACGCGTAGTCACCTCCCGACGGGGTGTGCAAAAGGGACAGTCACTTTTGCACACCAAGAACTTGTGCAAAAGTGACTGTCCCTTTTGCACACCAGAGAAAGGCCCCACGTGGCAGACGACATGAACAACACGCCCGAGACCCCGGGCGACCTCCCCGAGGACCTGAGGCGCCTGCTCGACCGAGCGCAGGCCTCCGACGAGGGCGAGGACGTCTACGACCCCGACGAGGAGTCTGAGGACGCCGAGGACGAGGACGACGGCGAGCTCGAGGAGGAGTTCGGCCAGGCAGGGCGCGGTGAGGACTCCGGCGAGACCGACGAGCACGGCGGGGCCCTCCAGATCTCCGAGTTCGGCCACGAGATGCGCCAGAGCTTCATCGAGTACTCGATGTCCGTCATCACCGCGCGCGCCCTCCCCGACGTGCGCGACGGCCTGAAGCCCGTCCACCGCCGCATCCTCTACGCCATGAACGAGTCGGGCATCTTCCCCAACCGCCCGCACAAGAAGTCGGCCTGGACGGTCGGCGAGGTCATCGGCAAGTACCACCCGCACGGAGACTCCGCCGTCTACGACACGATGGTTCGTCTCGCCCAGTGGTTCTCCATGCGCACGCCGCTGATTGACGGCCACGGCAACTTCGGCAACATCGACGGAGACTCCGCCGCGGCCATGCGCTACACCGAGAGCCGACTCGCCAAGCCCGCGATGGAGCTCCTCCGAGACCTCCAGAAGGACACCGTCGACTGGCAGCCCAACTACGACGAGTCCCTCGCCGAGCCCCAGGTCCTGCCTGCGCGCTTCCCCAACCTGCTCGTGAACGGCTCGTCGGGCATCGCCGTCGGCATGGCCACCAACATCCCGCCGCACAACCTCGGCGAGGCGGTCGAGGCCACGTGCATGCTCATCGACAACCCCGATGCCACGGTCGACGACCTCATGACCGTGATGCCGGGCCCCGACTTCCCCACGGGCGCCGTCATCATGGGCGTGGACGGCATCCGCGAGGCCTACGAGACCGGCCGCGGCTCGATCACCGTGCGCGCAAAGGCGCACGTCGAGTCCACCAAGACCGGGCGCAACCGCCTCGTCTTCACCGAGATCCCCTATCAGGTGAACAAGGGGACCCTCCAGGAGAAGATCGCCCAGCTCGTCAACGAGAAGCGCATCGAGGGCATCTCCGACATGCGCGACGAGTCCAACCAGAAGGGCATCCGCCTCGTCATCGAGCTCAAGAAGGACGTCATCCCGCAGGTCGTCCTCAACAACCTGTACAAGTACACGCAGCTCCAAACCACCTTCGGCGTGATCAACCTGGCGCTCGTGAATGGCGTGCCCAAGTGTCTCTCCTTGCGAGAGATGTTGCAGCACTACATCGACCACCAGGTCGACGTGGTGACCCGCCGCACGCGCTTCGACCTCAAGAAGGCCCAGGCGCGGGCGCACATCCTCGAGGGCTACCTCATGGCCCTCGACCACATCGACGAGGTCATCCACATCATCCGCTCCTCGCGCACCGACACCGAGGCGAGCCAGCGCCTCATCGAGCGCTTCGGCTTCACGCCCGAGCAGACCACGGCCATCCTCGAGATGCGCCTGCGCCGCCTCACCGGTCTCTCGCGCGACCAGATCGAGGAGGAGCTCGCGGGCCTGCGCCGCGCGATCGCGTACTACGAGGACCTTCTCGCCAACCCCGACAAGATCCTCGCGGTCATCAAGGACGAGATGCGCGAGGTGGGCCGCAAGTTCTCCGACAAGCGCCGCACCGAGATCTCCGTCGAGGGCACCAAGGAGCTCAACGTCGAGGACCTCATCGCCGACGAGGACATGGTCGTCACCGTCACCCACGCGGGCTACGTCAAGCGCACGCCCGTCGCCACGTACCGCTCCCAGAAGCGCGGCGGCAAGGGCGTACAGGGCGTGAACCTCAAGGACGAGGACTTCGTCGAGGACCTCTTCGTTGCGTCCACCCATGACTACGTGCTGTTCTTCTCCAACAAGGGCAAGGTGTACCGCCTCAAGGTCCATGAGCTGCCCATCGCGCAGAGGAACGCGCGCGGCACCGCGATGGTCAACCTCGTGCCCTTCGCCGAGGGGGAGCACGCGATGGCGGTCATCACGTGCCGCACCTTCCCCGAGGACGAGTACCTGATGTTCGCCACGAGGAACGGCGTGGTCAAGAAGACGGCCATGAGCGCGTATGACCGCACCCGCCGCGACGGCATCATCGCCATCAACCTCAAGGCCGGCGACGAGCTCGTGAACGTCCGCCGCGTGAGGCCGGGCGACAAGGTGATGCTCGTCTCCACGGACGGCAAGGCAATTCTCTTCCCCGAGTCTGACGTCCGCCCGATGGGCCGCGACACCTCTGGCGTCCGCGGCATCACCCTCAAGGGCGACGCCAAGATGCTCGGCATGGAGATCACCAACGGGAACGGCGACCTGTTCGTCATCACCGAGAAGGGCTACGGCAAGCGCACGCCCGTCTCCGAGTACCCCGAGCACAAGCGCGGTGGCCAGGGCGTCTACACGATCGCGATGACCGCAAAGAAGGGCAACCTCTCCGCGTGCCGCGTCGTGGGCCCGCAGCACGAGCTCATGATCGTGTCCGAGGAGGGCGTGATCATCCGGGTCAAGGTGAAGGACATCTCCAAGCTCGGACGCTCCACGCAGGGTGTCAAGGTCATGAACCTCGTCGAGGGTGACCGCGTGAGCGCGGTGGCGCGCATGGTGGCGCACAAGAAGAAGGCCCCCAAGCACGACGAGAACCAGGGCATGCTCGACCTCGTGGCCGCAGGTGCGCGCGACGCAGACGAGCCCGAGTCAGTCGACATCGGCGGCGAGGAGCAGTTGGATGACACGCTCCTCGACGACGAGGAGTAAGAAACGGCGCGCCCCGCAGGTCCATGCCTGCGGGGCGCCTTTTAACGTGCGAAGGGGACAGGCACTTCTACACACGTTTTAGTGTGCAGAAGTGCCTGTCCCCTTCGCACGGCTATGCGTCGGCTACTCTCCGTCCGGCTCCTCGTGGGTGACGGTAAAGTCCTCCGGGGAGAGCGTCTCGACGAAGTCGTGGAACTGTGCCAGCTCCCGCTCCCGCTCGTCTCTCTCGACGCCTCTGAAGTCGGGCAGAGACGCCGTCTGGAGGACGGACTCCTCGGCGAAGACGGGAACCTCCTCGCGCACGGCGAGCGCGATGGCATCCGAGGGACGAGCGTCAACGAGGACCTGCCTGCCGTCCTCGCGCATGAGCTCGACCTGTGCGTAGAACGTCGTCCCCTTGACGTCGCTGATGCGGACGGAGACGCAGGACGCCCCGAGCGCCGATATGGTCGACTTGAGAAGGTCATGGGTCATGGGACGTCCGCTCTCACGAGGCGCCACGCCCATGCTGATGGCGCTCGCCTCGAAGGAACCGATCTGAATCGGCAGCTGAGCGGCCGTGCCGTCCTCTCCTGACCCCTGGGACCGGAGAACGACGAGCGATGCGAGCGGTCCCCCACCCACGACGAGGCTCTCTATATCCATCCTCTGTAGCGGCACGTGCTTCCTTTCTCTCGACCGCATATCCTACCCAATTGTGAGGCCCGTCAGCTGTTCGCAAGAGATTGGAAAGAAAAAGTCAAAAAAGTCGTTGACCGCGAGGGAATGCCCGTGTAGTATATCTTCTCGCGTTGGGCCTGTAGCTCAGTTGGTCAGAGCGTCCGGCTGATAACCGGGAGGTCACAAGTTCGAACCTTGTCAGGCCCACCACTTCCTGACAATAGTCGCCCCAGCGTTAGCCGAGTCGCCGCTGGGGCGATTATTATATTCCGACGCAGTGCGTCGACCCAGACGGGGACGTAGCTCAGCTGGGAGAGCGCGGGCTTTGCAAGCCTGAGGCCGTGGGTTCGAACCCCATCGTCTCCACCAGAACGTCAGGGCCGGACCTTCGGGTCCGGCCTTTGTCTGTAAAGAGGCGACGTTCCCGCTCATGGGCCTCTCGTCCCGCACCCATGACGCCGTGCAAAAGTGGCGATAGTGCGAAAGAAGTGGCCGTTCGCCTGCAATCAGGGGGATAGTGCGAAGCCTTTTCGTGGTCCCCTTTCGTGGCGTGCCGACAAAAGCCCAGTTGACGGTCAGCACATATGGGTCCGGAATGGCTCTGGGTGCCAAAATCGCTTTCCACTATCCCCCTGATTGCAGGTGGGTGGCCGAAAGTTTCGCACTATCCCGATAATTGCACGGTGGCTGGCAAAGGTTGCGGGGCCGCCCGCCATGCTCTTCATGACAGACGACCCCCTCGCCTTTGTCAGGTATCATCGCAGCAGGAAAGACGATGTGAGGGGAGTCATGGGAAAAGCCGACAACCTGCGTGAGGGGGTATCACCCCAGACCGACGAGCTGGCAAGCACACTGATGGGCGACGCCCTCGACCTTCTCGCCGCGGGCGAGGCGTTCGAGGTTCTTCTCGCCGTTCAGGACTCGTCGGGAGAGGTCCTGAGCTTCGAGTTCGTCGATGACGGCCCCGAGGCATGCCTCGAGGGGGCACGCGGCAAGGTGCGCGAGCTGGAGGACGCCGTGCGCTACGCGCTCGCCTACGAGGGTGCCATCGAGGATGATGACGGGTCCTACGCCGATGCGGTCATACTCGAGTTTGGCGAACGTGGCTATCGCAGCTACTCGGCCTTCTCGCTCATCGATGGGAAGGGGTCCGGTGATGGTTTCACGTGGACCGACCCCGCGCCGGCCGGAGAGCTGCCCCCGCTGCTGTAAAGTACCGTATGTCGAGAAAAACCAACCGCCGACCGATACGGACGGCTCTGTCCAGCTTCGTTGGATGAGGGGACCCATGCGCCAGGAGAACATCAGGAACATCGCCATCATCGCCCACGTCGACCACGGCAAGACCACGCTCGTGGACCAGATGCTCAAGGCAACCGACGCCTTCCGCGAGAACCAGCAGGTCCAGGAGCGCGTGCTCGACTCCAATGACCAGGAGCGCGAGCGCGGCATCACCATCCTGGCGAAGAACATCTCCATCGAGTACAAGGGCGTGAAGATCAACGTCATCGACACCCCGGGCCACGCCGACTTCGGCGGCGAGGTGGAGCGCGTCCTGCGCATGGCCGACGGTGCGCTGCTGCTGGTGGACGCCGCCGAGGGGCCCATGCCGCAGACGCGCTTCGTCCTTCGTCACGCCATCGACGCGGGGCTCGCCGTGATGATCGTGGTGAACAAGATCGACAAGCCCGCGGCCGATCCCGAGAAGGCCGTCAACACCTCGCTCGACCTCATGGCGGACCTGGGAGCCACCGACGAGCAGCTCGAGTTTGCGATGGAGCACGTGGTCTACGCCTCCGCGGTGAACGGCTTCGCCCGCCTCGACCCCGCCGACGACAACATGGACATGTTCCCGATGCTCGACATGATCGTCGACGAGCTCCCCGCCCCCGACGTGGACATCGACGGCCCCCTCGCCATGCAGTGCGTGACCATCGACCACTCTGAGTACGTGGGCCGCATCGGCATCGGCCGCATCTACTCCGGCACCATCCACGACGGTGACAAGATCCTCGTGGTAAAGAACGACGGCTCCCGTGCCATGAGCCAGGTCAAGCAGCTCTTCACGTTCGACTACCTCGGCCGCAAGGAGTGCTCCGAGGCCCAGGCCGGCGACATCGCCGCCGTCGTGGGCATCGACTCCACCGACATCGGCGACGTCTACACCGATCCCGAGAACCCCGTCGAGCTGGAGCCCATCGAGATCGACCCGCCGACGCTCTCCGTCGTCTTCGAGCCCTCCACCTCCCCGCTCGTCGGCCGTGAGGGCGACATCGTGGGCGGTCGTCAGCTCAAGGAGCGCCTCATGCAGGAGCGCGAGAACAACGTGACCATGCGCATCGAGGAGCTTCCCGACAAGACCGGCGTCGAGGTGGCCGGCCGCGGCATCCTTCACCTCTCCGTCCTCATGGAGACCATGCGCCGCGAGGGCTTTGAGTTTCAGGTGGGACGTCCGCGCGTGCTCTTCAAGAAGGATGCCAACGGGCAGATGACCGAGCCCGTCGAGCAGGCCGTCGTAGAGTGCCCGGGCGAGTACTCCGGCAAGGTCATCGAGGTCTTCGGCAACGCCGGAGGCACCATGACCACGATGGATGCCGGGACTACCCAGACGCACCTCGAGTTCAAGATCCCCACCCGCGGCATCATGGGACTCAAGAACCGCATCCTGAACGTCACGCACGGCGAGGCCGTCTTCTATCACACGTTCCTCGAGTACGGTCCCTACGCCGGCGAGATCGGCGTGCGGCAGAACGGCGCCATGATCTCCATGAGCACCGAGAAGGCCGTGGCCTACGCGCTCGGCACGCTCCAGGAGCGCGGCGCGCTCTTCGTGGGCCCCGGCGACGAGTGCTACGAGGGCATGCTCGTGGGCGAGCGGTCCAAGCCCGGCGACATGGTCGTCAACATCGCGCGCACCAAGAGCCTGGGCAACCAGCGCTCCTCCACCGCTGACATCGCCGTGCAGCTCACGCCGCCGCGCACGTTCACGCTCGAGGAGGCGCTCGAGTACATCATGGATGACGAGCTCGTGGAGGTCACGCCCAAGAGCGTCCGCATGCGCAAGCGCCTGCTCTCAGAGATCGAGCGCCGCAAGTGGGCCGTCCGCAACGGCAAGGTGAAGAAGTAGGGGACGGGTTTTTCCTCTCAGAGAATTCGGGACAGGCCGGGGGGCACGGTTCAGCGTGCCCCCCGGCCTGTCCCGAATTCTCTGAGAGGAAAAACCCGTCCCCTTTTACCGGTGGCGGCGCCAGCGCGTGACGCGGACGATTCGGGCGGCGCGCTTCATGGGCGCAGCCACGTGCGGCCCGAGGTCGACGTCTGCTGGAGTCTGCACGTTGAAGTGCAGCGACCAGCGCCTGAGGCCAATGGTGACGGCAAGGCAGAGGATCGACCCCCAGAGCTTGTTGACGGAGCAGCACACGACGGCGACGTAGTACACCACGCCGCCCGCGAGCGCGCACACGGCGTAGAGGTTCGACTTCTGGAAGATTCGGGGCACCTCGCCGAGGAAGACGTCGCGCAGCATGCCTCCCCCTACGCCGGTCATGATGCCCATGAGGACGCATGACGCCGGGTAGAACCCATGGACGATGGCCTTGTCGGTGCCCACGAGCGCAAAGAGCGCGACGGCCATGATGTCGAGCCACTCGAGCAGGTTGCTCGCGCGGTCGAGCGGCTGGGGGAAGAGAAACGCCACGAGGCCCGTGGCAACGCTCACGGGAATGGCGAAGGGCGAGGTGAGCATGTAGATTCTTCCCACCTGCATCATCACGTCGCGGATGAGTCCCCCGCCGAGGCCGCACAGCAGTGCGAGGCCCACAAAGCCGACGGCGTCGAGATGCCGCGCACGGGCCACCATGACCCCACCGGCAGATCCCACGACGACGGACGCGAGGTCGACCCACGTCGGCAGCGAGACGGCGGCGATCTCGGGGCTGTAGGTAGAGAAGATGTCTGGCACGGTGACTCCTCGCGGTCAGGTGCGGGTGGCGCTCGTACATTGTTACGCACCCTGATGAAAAGGGACAGTCCCTTTTCATCAAGAAAAGTCTTTTCCCGCGCGTCGTCTTACGCTATACTGACCGCTGCACCATCTCATGGAGAGTTGTCCGAGTGGCCGAAGGAGCACGATTGGAAATCGTGTAGGCGCCTAAAGCGTCTCCAGGGTTCAAATCCCTGACTCTCCGCCAGAACTTACCGTGGCGCCTTCGGGCGCCACGTCACCCTTCGGAGGGGTGGCAGAGTGGTTGAATGCGGCGGTCTCGAAAACCGTTTACCCCTTCGGGGGTACGAGGGTTCGAATCCCTCCTCCTCCGCCATTGCAGAGAGAGCCGGTCATCACGACCGGCTTTTTTCATATCCCGCGGAGGCGGGAGAGAAGAACGTCAGTCACCCGCACGTTTAGGGTACGCTACAGGGAACATGCAAACGACTCCACCACCCGGTGAAAGGGGAACCATGGTTGACGAATCCGAGCTTGCGGGCTTCAGGCGTGACCGCTACTTCGCGCGGTCCTGGGCGCTTCTTACGAGGGACCGCGGGTGGATCAAGCCGGTTCTTCTCATGACGGTCGCCCTGCTCGTCCCCATCGCTGGCATCCTCGGCGTCGCGGGCTACATCTATGAGTGGGCGCGGCTCACCGCATGGGGCGTCAATGCCGCTCCCAAGCAGAGGGGCGTGCGCATCGGCGAGTGCATCTCGAGCGGCTGGCGCGTGTTCGTCGTGTGCTTCGTGTGGTACGCGGGATTCTCCATCGTCTCGGGCATCCTGCTGCAGGTTCCCGTGATCGGTGACCTGCTCGAGCTCGTGTGGGCCCTCGTGAGCGCCTGCTTTGCCGTCATTGCCGTCGTCGCGGCCATGCGTGCCACCATCTACCAGAAGATCGTGCCCGGCCTGCGGGTCCCGACCATCTGGAAGATGATCTCCCACGACCCCGCCGGCCTTGCGCGCATCGTGGGCATCGAGATTCTCGGCGGGGTGCTTCTGGGCGTCATCACGACCATCGTCCTTCTCCCCGCGCTGTTCGGCATCATCCCCAACCTCATTACCATGATCGAGTACCTCGAGTACTCCTCGGTGCTCTCAAGCGGCATGCAGGCTCGCATCGCGATTCAGGCCGTCTTCTCCATGCTCTCTTCGATCGGCCCGACCCTCATCGTGCTCATCCTCGTGTGCAGCTTCATCGGCACCATTCTCTCCCTCGTGTGCGTGAACGCCGTCGCGCTGTGGATGCGCCAGTTCAACGTCGCGGCCTGGGGCAGGGACGAGGACCCTCTCCCGCCGTTCGTGAGCGACCCGCGTGACGTCGCGCCGCAGGCGGGAAGCTGGCAGTATGACGTCCCGCAGCAGCCCGTCGGCGCGGCGTCTCCCGTAGAGCCGCAGGCTGCTCCGAGCCCTGCGCCGGCCCCCTCTGAGCCGCAGGAACCGGCGGAGGTACCCTCGACCGAGAGCCATGAGGAAGACGTGACGCCGTTCGATGCGGAGGACCCCAAGTAGGCCCCTCTTTCATAGCCATCTCGAGCCTCGTGGAGATGCTGTGATTACCGCGAGGCCCGCACAAACGCTCACCGAAGCCCACGGCCCCGGTGAGCGTGTCTTTTATGGAGCGTGCGCCAGCGGGGCGTATGCGTCGTGACACCTTTCGGTACGTGCGCGTCAGTACGCTATATGCAGGGATGTTGTGGAGGGGATACAGCGAGAAGAACCTTCTGTGGTATGATGCTTCGCCGAACCTTTCCTGCCCCGGGCGAGCCTTCATGTCCCGGGGCCACTAGCCCAGAGGAGGTGAATCGAATGAAGGCTTATGAACTGCTCTACTTTGTCGACCCCACGTGCAACGAGGAGACCCGCGCCGGCGTCATGAAGCGCATCGAGGTTGCTCTCGGCGAGACTGGCAAGGTCGACAGCGTCGAGGACTGGGGCAAGCGCAAGCTCGCCTTTGAGGTCGACGATCTCACTGAGGGTGACTACACCCTCATCAACTTCCACGCTGATCCCGAGCACATCGCCGAGCTCGACCGAGTTCTGCGCATCAACGACGCCGTCAAGCGCCACATGGTCGTGCGCCGCGTCGACAAGGACTAGGCAAGGAAGCGCGGGCATGATGCCCGCAGGTGGGAGGAAGTGAGACCATGAGCATCAACAGAGTCAACATCTCGGGCAACCTCACGAGGGACCCCGAGCTCAGGGCTACGGCCAGCGGCTCGCAGATTCTTTCCTTCGGCGTCGCCGTTAACGACCGTCGCCGCAACCAGCAGACCGGCGAGTGGGAGGACTACCCCAACTTCGTCGACTGCGTGGTCTTCGGCGCCCGTGCCGAACCGCTCTCCCGCTTCCTCTCCAAGGGCACGAAGGTTGCCGTCGAGGGCAAGCTTCGTTACAGCTCCTGGGAGACCAAGGACGGTCAGCGTCGCAGCAAGCTCGAGGTCGTCGTTGACGAGGTCGAGTTTCTGAGCTCGAGGAACCAGCAGGGTGGTGGCTACCAGCAGAACGCCGGCGCCCCCGCCTTCCAGCAGGCCCCCGCATACGCCGCGCCCGTTGCCTCCGCGCCGGTGCCCGCCGCCCCGCAGGGCGGCTACGCGCCCCAGCCGCAGATGCAGCAGGCGCCCGTCCAGACCCCGCCGGAGACCGACGTCTACGACGAGGACATCCCGTTCTAATCACCCGGCGGCCTCGAGCCGCCAACAGAAAGGCAACTAGACATGGCTCAGCAGAAGCAGGATTTTCAGCGCCAGCCGCGTCGCAAGTACTGCCAGTTCTGCAAGGAGGAGACCGAGTACATCGACTACAAGGATGTGCAGCTCCTCCGCAAGTACATGACCGACCGCGGCAAGATCAAGCCGCGCCGCGTCACTGGCGCCTGCACGCAGCATCAGCACGACATCGCGCTGGCGATCAAGCGCGCCCGCGAGATGGCGCTTCTCCCCTACACCGTCCCCGTGGTTTCCAGCCGCGGCGGCCGTAACCGCGGCTAGCGCCGCTCGCACGTGAGAAGAGCGCGCGCACGATGAGTGCATGGCCCGATAACGGTGTTCCGCCCACGCCCGACGGCGCGGGAGAGGCCCCGTCTGCGGGTCCCATGCGGTCTGGGGGCGGCATCGTCCCCTTTGGCTCGCAGAATGACGAGAAGGGCAGCCGAGACTCGGTGCCCCTCCCTCTCGTCCTTCTGACCTGTGCCGTCGGCGGCGCGGTGGCATCCTCCACGATGTCGCTCGCCGCGCCCATCCTCGTGGGGTACGGGCTGTGTGTGGCCCACGCACGAGGGGGCATGCGACTGACGGCGCTCGGCACGGGCATCTCGCTCGCGTCGGCGCTCGCCTTGGGCCTTCCCGTCGGGCTCGCTCAGGGCGTCGGGTCCGTCATCGCGTGTCTCGCCGGGCTCATCGTCGCGCTCGTCTGCCTCAGGGGTCGTCTCACCCCGGGTGCCGGATGCCTCGTCGTGGCCGCGCTGTTTGCGGCCCATATCGGGGCAGATTCAGCGTTCGCGCTGATGAACGGCACCACGCTCTCCCAGACCATGGCGGAGCTGATCGAGTTCTACCGGGACGCCTTCACCGAGGCGTCACCAACGAGCTCCGCGCAGGTCCAGGCCGTTTCCGCGGTCGCGGGGGTCCTTTGGCCGACGGCCTACGTGGTCGTGTCGGCCGGGGAGTTCCTGGCGGCGCTCGCCGGCGCGCATCTTGCGCTCAGGCGAGTCGCGCCCGAGCGGTCCTGGGAGGGCCTCGCCGGATACGACCTGCCTCTCTGGATCGTCGCGGCGCTCGTCGTGGCGGTCGCCGGGCTGGCGGTTGCGCTGACGGTGCCCACGGTCCCGCAGCTCGTCCTCGTGGTCTCGGCCAACCTGGCCATGGCTCTGAGGATCGCGTTTGCGGTGCAGGGGGCCGCCGTTGTCGCCTGGCTCCTGAGGGGGCGGGACCTCGGCGCGTTTGCGAGGTTCCTCGTCTGGGCGGCCGCGCTCTATCTCGAAGTGCAGTTCGTTGTTTTGACCGTTGTCGGCGTCGTCGACGTCTGGGCCAACTTCCGCCACCTCCAGCGTGGCGTGGTCCCTGACGACACGGCAGCGCAGGACAAGAAGCCGGGTCAGACCGGCTGACCGAAGGAGTATCCCATGAAAGTCATCCTCTTGGGTGAGCTTCGGGGCAAGGGCGGCGAGGGCGACATCGTCGACGTCGCTCAGGGCTTTGCGGAGAACTACCTGTTCCCCAACAAGATCGCCCAGCCTGCCACCCCGGGCAACATCAAGCAGCTTGAGGAGCGCCGTCACAACATCGAGAAGCGCGAGGCCGAGCGTATCGCCTCTGCCGAGGCCACCAAGGCCGCTCTCGATGGCAAGTCGGTGACCGTCGACGCCAAGATCGGCGACGAGGGCCAGCTCTTCGGCTCCGTCACCCCGTCCCAGATCGCCGACGCCATCCAGGCCCAGCTCGGCATCGAGGTCGACCGCAAGCGCGTCGGCCGCGGGAACAACATCAAGACCTCCGGCAAGCACGCCGTCGAGGTCAACCTCTACCGCGAGATCACCGCGACGGTCAACGTCCTTGTCGGCGTGACCGAGGAGGAGCCGGCGGCCGAGGCTGAGGAGACCGTTGAGGTCGCCGAGGTCGAGACCACCGAGGTCGAGGAGTAATAACTTTTCGACGCTCACTTCTGAACTGGGGATTTCTACAATATCCGCAGGTCAGAAAAGTGTAAGGAAGCGCCCCGGACGTCACTGCGACTCCGGGGCGCTTTTATATCAATCATCATCTGATAGGTATTCTACCTGCGGTTTTTCACTGGTATGGGGATGTGAAAACCAGACGTCAGAGCAGCCGAACAGCTGTTTAGGGTTTCTCTAAAGGCAGAGAATCTTGTTGAAAACTCGTCGTTTACGCAGGAAAGAAATTTGTTGAAAACGTCGAAAAGGAAGAAAGGCCCGTTCAGGTGCCCTCTCTTCTCGACATACGCCCCCAAGGGGTCCCGAGAGGAAAAATGACCCCTTGACAGCGGACGAAGAGTGTCTTTCTACCGCGTCGCGGTCAATCTCTTTGCACACCCTGCTCCCGGCCCGCGCGGGAATGAGATAATGGGACCCCGGAACCGTCACACGAGGAGGACCTGTGGCCCAGAGCGAGTACGACGTCAACCCCACGCGCATGAGGGCAAGCCAGGATGCCGTCATGCCGCAGGACCCCGAGGCCGAGGCGTCGGTCCTCTCGGCCATGATGGTCTCCTCCGAGGCGCTCCAGGAGTGCCTGATCGAGCTCGACCCGGACGACTTCTACTTCCCCTCCAACCGCACGGTGTTCACGGCCATGCGCGAGATGTTCGACAAGAACATGCCCATCGACACCATCTCCCTCGCCGACTACCTCAAGAGCTCCGGCGAGCTCGAGCGCGTGGGCGGCAGAAGCTTTCTCCTGGGTCTTGGCAACAACTCGCTCGCGCTCGTCGGATGGCGGCGACACGTCGAGATGCTCCATCGCGACACCACGCTGCGCAAGATGATCAGTGCTTCGGCGCAGATCACGGCGCTCGCCTACGACGCCCCCGAGGACACCAAGGAGGTCGTCGACCGCGCCGAGAAGATGCTGCTCGACGTCACCAACCGCGACGTGCACAAGAACGAGCAGTCCCTCGAGGAGATCATGGCCGACCTCTACGAGGAGCTCGGACAGAACGCCGCCAACCACGACAAGCCGCTCGGCGTCCTCACGGGGTTCCCGCGCATCGACGAGTGCCTGCTCGGCCTGCGTCCCGGCCAGATGATCGTCATCGGCGCACGCCCGGGCGTGGGAAAGACGTCCTTCGCACTGAACCTCATGACCAACGCTGCGTTCAATGGTGCGAGCGTCGCCATGTTCTCACTCGAGATGTCCAAGGTCGAGATCGCGCAGCGCCTTCTCGCAGCCAACGCGCGCGTGGGACTGCAGGAGATTCGCTCCGCTCGGATCAGAAACGAGCAGTGGCCCCAGATCCTCCAGGCGACCAACGACCTCTCCCAGCTCGACATCATGATTGACGACACGCCCGGAACCACGGTGACCGAGATTCGCGCCAAGGCGCGCCGCATCCTCCGCGGAAAGCCGCTCGGGCTGGTGATCATCGACTATCTGCAGCTCATCTCCCCGCCCTCGGGCGGCCACCGCGCGGACAGCCGTGCCACCGAGGTCTCTGAGATGAGCCGTGGCATCAAGATCATGGCCAAGGACCTCGGCGTGCCCGTCGTAGCGCTCTCGCAGCTCAACCGTACCGTCGAGAACCGAACCGGCAAGCGCCCGCAGCTCTCCGACCTGCGCGAGTCCGGCTCCATCGAGCAGGACGCCGACGTGGTCGCCCTTCTCGACCGCTCGATGAACGAGGACGAGGCCGCACGCGAGGATCGTCCTGCCATGAACGAGACCACCTTCATCATCGCCAAGAACCGCTCCGGCGCGCTCTCGGACATACCGCTCACGTTCCTGCCCGGCTCCACCAAGTTCGTCGAGGTCGACACCTTCCACGACTAGCGTGCCACTGGCGTCAGGTTTATTTGGCTCGCGCCGCGGCCGTGCGCAGGGGACAGGCGT